>NZ_AFHG01000053.1 GCF_000214035.2 Methyloversatilis universalis FAM5
CTAATCTGACATCGGCCACTCCAATCGCGCGAGGTCTTGCGATCCCCCGCTTTCTCCCTCAGGACGTATGCGGTATTAGCACTTCTTTCGAAGTGTTATCCCCCACGACTGGGCATGTTCCGATGTATTACTCACCCGTTCGCCGCTCGCCACCAGGGTTACCCCCGTGCTGCCGCTCGACTTGCATGTGTAAAGCATTCCGCCAGCGTTCAATCTGAGCCAGGATCAAACTCTTCAGTTTAATTCCCAAAACTCGTCAGAATTCACAGGTATAAGCTTTCGCTTAAAACCTTTGATTCGTATGAGCACTTCAATTTAGTTGTCATGCGATCAACCACCGCCCCAAGTCACCCTGAAACGACAGCTGCTCGCCATCCCAACTACAACGTGCCCACACCTATCGGCTGTTTGTTTTGTTAAAGAACGTTCGCTGCTGAGCAACGAGAGGTGCGCATTCTACGGATAATTTCGAGGTGGTCAACACCTTCGCCAAAGATTTTTGAAGTTTTCTTTTCGACCCGAAACCGGAAATGCGAAAAGCATGCATCAGGAAGCAAAAACTTCCTTTTGCATCAGGGCTCATACCGATGCGTCAGCGAACAACCAGCCGCGCAAACTTTCTTTTGCCGACCTGGGCGACGACCGACATACCGGCAGCGAGCACCAGCCCGCGGTCAGAAATCTTGTCGCCGTCCAGGCGCACACCGCCCTGGTCGATCATGCGGAGCGCTTCGGACGTGGTCCCTGTCAGGCCCGCAGCCTTCAGCGCCTGGGCGATCGCGATACCCGCACCCGCGGTGTCCAGCACCGTGTCCTGAAGGTCTTCGGGAATACCCCCCTGCCGGAAACGGGATTCGAAATCGGCCAGCGCGGCCTCCGCCGCAGCCTGGCCGTGGAAACGTCCGACCAGTTCCTGCGCCAGCAGCACTTTCACGTCCCGCGGATTGCGGCCGCCGGCGATGTCCTGCCGGAAGGCAGCAATCTCCTCCGTACTGCGGAAGGACAGCAGATCGTAGTAGCGCCACATGAGGTCGTCTGATACGGACATGACCTTGCCGAAGATTTCGTTGGCCGGCTCGGATACGCCGATGTAGTTGCCCAGGGATTTGGACATCTTGTTCACGCCATCCAGACCTTCCAGCAGCGGCATCATGAGCACCACCTGCTGCGGCTGACCGTACTGCTTCTGCAATTCCCGCCCCATCAGCAGGTTGAAGCGCTGGTCGGTCCCCCCGAGTTCGACGTCAGCCTTCAACGCCACCGAGTCGTAACCCTGGCAGAGCGGGTAGAGGAACTCATGGATCGCGATCGGCTGATTGCCGGAGAAGCGCTTGGCGAAGTCGTCTCGTTCAAGCATCCGGGCGACCGTGTGACGCGACGCCAGCCGGATCATGCCGTCGGCGCCGAGTTCGTTCATCCAGGCAGAGTTGAACACGACCTGCATGCGCGAAGCGTCCAGAATCTTGCTGACCTGGGCGCGGTAGGTTTCGGCGTTTTCGAGCACCTGCTCGCGCGACAGAGGCGGGCGGGTCACGTTCTTGCCGGACGGATCACCGATGGCACCGGTGAAATCGCCGATCAGAAACAGGATTTCGTGCCCCAGATCCTGAAAGTGCTTCAGCTTGTTCAGCAGCACGGTGTGCCCGAGGTGCAGGTCGGGTGCGGTAGGATCGAAACCCGCCTTGATGCGGAGCGGACGCCCCGTCCTCAGTTTTTCAATCAGATCGGCCTCGGGGAGCAGCTCCTCCACCCCGCGCTTGATCAGTGCCAATGCCTTGTCGACTTCACTCATGACTGAATCCCGGATTACTGCGGCACTTACTGCGGCCGCGCACGAAGCGCAGGATGTTAGCGCATGCGACGGCCAGCACCGAAGCAGCGGAGCCCGGGCATGAGCGAACTGTTCGTAGGATTGATGTCAGGCACCAGCCTGGACGGTGTCGATGCGGTACTCGCGGATTTTTCGGATGGACGCCCGCGCGTCCTGGGGCATGCGCACCGCAGCTTTTCACCGGCGCTTCACGACACGCTGCTCGCGCTGTGCCAGCCGGGCGAGAACGAGATCGACCGCTCCCAGCGCGCCAGCCTTGAGCTGGCCGAGCTCTACGCAGCGCTGACGCGTACGCTGCTGGCGTCCACCCACACCGAACATGCCGCCGTATCAGCGATCGGCTGCCATGGTCAGACGGTAAGGCACATGCCAGACCGCGGATACACGCTGCAGCTGAACGCGCCCGCGGTACTGGCCGAAAGGACCGGCATCCGGGTGGTATCGGACTTCCGTGCGCGCGATGTTGCGGCGGGTGGACAGGGCGCCCCGCTGGTACCCGCCTTTCACGCCGCTCTGTTCGGCGAAGGAAAGAGGCGAGCCATTCTGAATCTGGGCGGCATGGCCAACCTGACGCTGCTGGCGCCGGGCGAAGCGGTGAGGGGGTTCGACTGCGGGCCGGCCAATGCGCTGATGGACGCATGGATCGCAGAACGGCTGGGGCGAGCTTATGACGCAGACGGTCGCTGGGCCGCCAGCGGACAGGTGGACACCGTGCTGATCGAGCAGCTCCTCGCCCATCCCTTCTTCGCCCAAAAGCCGCCGAAGAGCTGCGGACGGGAGCAGTTCAATCTGAACTGGCTGTATGCACACCTGCCGGAACATCTGGTCGCGCAGGACGTACAGGCGACCCTGGCGGAGCTGACTGCGCGCTCGGTCGCCCAAGCCCTGGCTGACGCCAGCTTCCGACCGGACGAAATGCTGGTCTGCGGCGGCGGCGCCTACAACGGTCACCTGATGCGGCGGATTGCTGCCTGTACCGGCTGCACGGTCAGAAGCACCGCGGATGAGGGCGCCCCGCCCGAACAGGTCGAGGCACTTGCCTTCGCATGGCTGGCACGCTGTGCAGTCACCGGCGCCCCGGGTAACCGCCCAGAGGTGACCGGGGCACGCGGGCTGCGCGTGCTCGGCGCGGTATGGCCAGCCTGAATCGGCCTAAGGGTCAGACCGAGAAGGACGAACCGCAACCGCAGGTCGAGGTCGCGTTCGGATTCTTGATCACGAACTGCGCGCCTTCGAGGCCTTCGCTGTAATCGATTTCAGCGCCCACCAGATACTGGTAGCTCATCGGGTCGATCAGCAGGGTCACGCCGTTCTTTTCGAGCGCGGTATCGTCCTCGTTGGTCACCTCGTCAAAGGTGAAACCATACTGGAAGCCAGAGCAGCCACCACCGGACACAAACACACGCAGCTTCAGGTCGGGGTTGCCCTCTTCGAGGATGAGTTCCTTCACCTTGGAGGCAGCGCTGTCGGTGAAGACGAACGGGAGCGGCATATCGGTCACTGCATTCATTTCAGTACTCCTGTCTAAAGCGGTGCCGGCCTCAGCTTGCGCTGGCCAGCTTCAATTCGACCGCGCGGGGCGCGGCCTCCTGATGTTCGAGCTGTCCCTTGACGATAGCACCAAGGTGAACTTCAAGTCTGTTGTAGACCACGTCGCCCGCAATTCGTGCCTGCGGCTGCAACTCGAGGAACTCGGTCGACACGATCGGCCCCTGCACGGTGCCGTTGATCATGGCATGGGTCACGGTCACTGCGCCCTCGATGCGCGCATGTTCGCTCAGCACCAGCGTACTGGGTTCGTTGTCATCGGCGCGCACGTTGCCGATCACTTCGCCGTCTACACGCAGGCCGCCGCGGAAATGGATATCGCCGTTCACGCGCGTACCTGCGCCAATCAGGCTGTCGATGCGCTTGCTGGGCTTTTCAGGTTTCTTTCCGAACATCCGTGAGCTCCGTCGCTGTGGGCCGTCAGGGCGAGGCGGTCGCCCGCGCCCTGATCTGCCCGTCCTGCAGGAAGCGCGCCTCAACCGACAGCAGCCGGGCCCCCTGGGGCAGCGTGAACATACCGTCCACGCGCTGAAAGTGCCGGAAAGTCAATCGGTTGCCCTGACCACCTGCTTCCGGCGAGAGAGCGATGGTAGCACCCTGTCCGGCGCGGTCAATCGACGCCACGATCTGGTAGACACCGCGCACATCGGCTTCACCCTTTCCGCCGACACGCGCAACGAGCATGCGGTAGCGGTAACGCCCCGCACCGCCGGCATCCGGCTCGATCGCAAGACGGTTGATGCGAAAGCCGGGCTCCAGGCCGGTACTGCCGCTGCCGGCCAGGCTTTCGAACATCAGCATGTCTTCCCGCAGCCGCGCGTTATCGGATTCCAGCGTACGGATGCGCGCCGCGAGCTGTTCCTGCGCCGCGCGCTCGATCTGCAGGGTGCTGTGGGCCGAATCCGCCTGCTGGCGTGCGCTGATGAGCTCTGTCTCCAGCACGGCCAGCCTTTCCCGCAATGCACCCACCTCGCTCTGCATGCCTCCGACATCCAGCCCCGACCAGCCGCGGCCCGCATCGTAGAAGCCACGTGCGATCAGCACGAACACCGCTGCGAGCAGCGCGCCGACCGCCAGCCGCATCCACCACGGCGCATGCGAACGGATGGCCACCCGTCGCGCCGTGATGCCGTGACGGAAGCGCCAGCGGCGCGCCTTCAGGGCAAGACCGGAACGAGCTCTAGTCCACACGACTCGGCGAATCCGAACATCAGGTTCATGTTCTGCACCGCCTGGCCGGCCGCGCCTTTCACAAGGTTGTCGATGACCGACAGCACCACCACCGTGTCGCCGCCCTGAGGGCGATGCACCGCAATGCGGCAGTTGTTGGACGCCCGCACCGAGCGGGTTTCCGGATGGCTGCCGGCCGGCAGCACGTCGACGAAGCGTTCGCCGCGATAGCGGTTTTCGAACAGCGCCTGCAAATCGCAATCCTTGGTGAGGCGCGCGTAGAGCGTCGCGTGGATGCCGCGGATGAGCGGCGTCAGGTGGGGCACGAACGTCAGGCCCACCTCTTCGCCCGCAACGGCGGCCAGCCCCTGCCGAATCTCCGGGAGGTGGCGATGGCCCGGCACACCGTAGGCCTTGAAATTGTCACCGGCCTCAGCGAACAGCGTATGGACCTCGGCCTTGCGGCCGGCACCCGACACGCCGGACTTCGCATCGGCGATCAGGGATGCCCGATCCACCACACCGGCTTCGATCAGCGGAATGAAACCCAGCTGCACCGCGGTCGGGTAGCAGCCGGGATTGGCCACCAGCTGCGCCGACCTGACCTGCTCGCGATTCACTTCCGGCAAACCGTACACCGCGCCCTTGAGGACCTCCGGGCAGGCATGCGGCATGCCGTACCACTTCTCCCAGGACGCCTCGTCCTTCAGGCGGAAGTCAGCCGCCAGATCGATCACCTTCACGCCGGCATCGAGCAGCGCCGGCACCTGCTGCATGGCGATGCCGTTGGGTGTGGCGAAGAACACCGCATCGCAGCGTTCGAGTCCGGCCTGGGCCGGATCGGAAAAAGCCAGATCGACATGGCCGCGCAGGCTGGGGAACATGTCCGACACCGGACGCCCCGCGTCGCCGCGCGAGGTGATCGCCGCCAGCTCGACCTCCGGATGACGCGCCAGCAAGCGCAGCAATTCAACACCGGTGTATCCGGTACCGCCGACGATGCCCACCCTGATGCCCACTTCGATTCCTCCTGCGATGGAACACGCGTCGGACAGCCGAGGCCGGACGCGAAAAAGAGAATGATGCCAGAAATGAAAAAGGCCGCCTGAAAGGCGGCCTTTTCCGTGCGCCGGGGCGCAGCGTATCAGCGCTTCGAGAACTGCTTGCGACGACGCGCCTTGTGGAAGCCGACCTTCTTACGCTCGACTTCACGGGCATCGCGGGTCACAAAGCCAGCCTTGCTCAGCGCAGGCTTCAGGTTCGCATCGTAATCGATCAGCGCGCGGGTGATGCCGTGGCGCACCGCACCTGCCTGACCCGATTCGCCACCGCCGGTGACGTTCACCAGGATGTCGAAGGTGCTGACATGCTCGGTCAGTTCGAGCGGCTGGCGCACGACCATACGACCGGTTTCGCGCGAGAAGAACTCGTCCACCGGCTTGTCGTTGACGACGAAAGCGCCCTTGCCCGGACGGAGGAACACACGGGCAACCGCGGTCTTGCGACGGCCGGTGCCGTAGTAATAATCAACTTTGAATGCCATGACCGTTCCGTCCTCAGATGTCCAGAGCCTTGGGCTGCTGCGCGGCGTGCGGATGTTCCGCGCCGGCGTAGCACTTCAGCTTCTTGATCATCGCGTAGCCGAGCGGACCCTTGGGCAGCATGCCCTTGACGGCCTTCTCCAGCACGCGCGCCGGGAAGCGCTGCTGCAGCTTGGTGAAATTGGTTTCGTAGATACCGCCCGGGTAACCCGAATGACGGTAGTACTTCTTGTCCTGCGCCTTGTCACCGGTCACGCGGAGCTTGTCCACGTTGACGACCACGATGTAGTCACCGGTATCGACGTGCGGGGTAAACACGGGCTTGTGCTTGCCGCGCAGACGGCGTGCGATCTCGCTGGCGAGGCGCCCGAGTACCTTGTCAGAGGCATCGACAACGTACCAGTCGCGCACGACTTCATGCGGCTTGGCTGAAAAGGTTTTCATCTCGAACGTCCTGTGATTCTGGGCGAGATCGCCCAAAAGCCCGCGAATTTAACTCGCGATATTGAGCGTGTCAATCCCTGGGAGACAACAAAAAAAGCGCGACTCCTGGGAGTCGCGCTGAATCCACACCAAAGGAGGAGGGTGGAGGAGACACCTGCGGCGGGCCCCGCTTGTGACGCAACCCGCGAAAACTTGATTTGATTATTGCCGAGCAGCCGGCCGAAATCAAGAATTTTTTTGCATCGCACAAGAAGAATTCGGGCCGTTTTCAGGCGCAGCCCTGCTCTTCACTACCGATCAATACCCTTTCAAATCACATGGATATGTGTGCCACGCTTGTGCAAGCCCTTGATGTACAAACGTTCACTTCGCTGCAGCCGGGATGCAATCCGCCATGCGGTGCGGCAATGCAACACACGCACCACGCCCGACGCCACCGGGTGCGCGATTACAATCGCGCTTCGCCAAACGAGGGTGCTGCAATGGAATGCGTGGTCAAGTGGGTCGACAACATGAGCTTCCTGGCCGAAACCGGCTCAGGGCATGTGATCAATATGGATGGTGCGCCGGAGGCCGGCGGCCGCAATCTGGCGCCCCGCCCGATGGAACTGCTGCTTGCCGGCACCGGAGGCTGCACCGCTTTTGACGTGGTGCTCATCCTGAAGAAGGCTCGCCAGCAGATCGAGGGCTGCGAAGCGTCGATCAAGGCCGAACGCGCAAGCGAGGATCCCAAGGTATTCACCCGCATCAACTTCCACTTCAAGGTGAGCGGCCGCGGACTGAAGCCGGAGGCTGTGGAGCGGGCCATTCACCTGTCGGCCGAAAAGTACTGCTCGGCCTCCATCATGCTGGGCAAAACCGCCACCATCGAGCACACCTGGGAAATCGTGGATACGGCTGCCTGAGCAACACGGCCGGCGCCCGACCGGGCGCTGCCGCGGTCTTCAGATGTAATAGGCCACGCCGGTCATCACACGCGAAGCGGCCCGCATCGCGACACGGACCGGCGTCGGCAGTTCGGCCGCTCCCAGCCGCTCGGCGGTGTGCGCATGTTCGCGTTCGTCCTGACGCATCTGTTCGAGGATGCGCCAGGATTTCTGGTCGGCGGGCGGGAGCCGGTCAAGATGGCTCTGCAGATGGGCCTCGACCTGCTTTTCGGTTTCCGCCAGGAAGCCGAGGTTCCACTTATCCCCGACGATTCCGGCGGTCACGCCGATCGCCAGCGCGCCGCCGTACCAGAGCGGATTGAGCAGGCTGGGGCGGCTCCCCAGTTCGGACATGCGCGACGCCGTCCAGTTGAGGTGCTCGGTCTCTTCGACCGCCGCCTGACGCAGCGCGTCGCGGGCCGACGGATCGCGGCAGGTCAACGCCTGCCCCTGATACAGCGCCTGGGCGCAGATCTCGCCGACGTGATTGACCCGCATCAGGGCGCCGACCTGGCGGCGCTGCGCCTCGTCGAGGTCGGCTTCGGGAAGGTCGGCGCCCGGCAGCGGCCGAGTGGTACGTGCCGGCGCGGCCAGCGTACGCAGGGCGCGGTCGAATTCGGTAATCAGGCGGTCAAGCATGAGGACAGTCCGGAAGACGGTGATTCATCGATAGCCGGTGATCGGCGTGCCAGTGCGGGCATTGAAGCTGTCCGCCAGCACCTCCAGTATGCGGCGCGGTTCCATCGCGACGCCGGCCGAACACAGGTAATCGGAGTACAGCATGAACACGTAGGAGTTGAGGCGATTGCCCCCGCCGATCGGCAGCCAGCGGCTGCCGCGGGTTTCACTCCACTCGCCATTCCTTTGCAGCGTCGCGTACAGCCGGCGCTCACCGGTGCCACACCGTATGCCCTCGACCGAAATGTTCTCGGTGCCGCTGGGCGACACCACGCGCGAAATGAAGCGGACAGCGCCGTCCGTCCCCACGTTCAGATGCTCACGCGCGATGTAGTAGCGGTTGCGGGTCTGCGCATTCAGGTAGTACTCACGCCAGTCCGGCCGCGACGGCATCGGGGGAATGGCGTAGTCGTCCTCCTTCACCTTGGACGGATCCTTTTCCTCGCCCCGGAAGGGCTCGGGGCTTTGCCAGTTGGTGATCTGGGCAGACGCGACGCCAGCCGACAGGGCCAGCAGCAAGGCGACCATGGGCCGCAGGAGGTGAAAACGCTTTTTCATAGAGGAATCAGGTCTGCGCACAGCGCGGCACGGACCGCCTGCGGCAGGGCGCCGGATCGCGCCGGATAGTGCGCGTGATCCACCCCTGCCGACAGTGCCGCACCCGCTGCGAGCGCCCTTCTCATTTCATCCGTCAGTTCGAATCTCAGGAAATGTACCGCCGAAGTCTTGAGCGCGTCGCTGCGCGGAAGATCTTCGTCGGCAATCGCATGCACCGGCGCGTGCCCATCCACCTGCAGCCAGACCGCGTGTTCGACACCGACCAGCCGGGACAGCCACTGCCGGCGCTGCAGTGCATCATCGTAACCGATGAGCATGCTGGCTTTCAGATTGCTGCCGCCGGGCACCAGCGGCGCATAGGCGGCAATCTCCTGATGGATGCCGTCCTCTTCGAAAATGCGCTCGATACGCAGCATTTCCTGTATCTGGTAAAGCACCGTCAGTGCATCCTCGAACTGCAGCACGACGTGGTCGCCGAGCGCCACCGTGCGCATCTTCTTGTGGGCGATCACCCGACGACGGAAAGCCGGCCGCTCACGCGCGTACTGCTCGAGGCTGAGCAGCTTGTTGCGCAGCATCGCCGGCACTGAGGAGGCACCCGGCACATTCAATCCAGCAACTCGTCCAGCGCGCGCTTGAACCGGTTGGCGTGCGACCGCTCTGCCTTGGCCAGCGTTTCGAACCAGTCCGCCACCTCGTCGAATCCTTCCTCCCGCGCGGTGCGCGCCATGGCCGGATACATATCGCTGTACTCGTGCGTTTCGCTGGCGATCGACGCTTTCAGGTTGTCGCGCGTACTGCCGATCGGCAGGCCGCTCACCGGGTCGCCGCAGTGCTCGAGGTACTCGAGATGACCGTGCGCATGGCCGGTCTCGCCCTCCGCGGTCGAGCGGAAAACCGCGGCGACATCGCTCTGGCCCTCGATGTCGGCCTTGGCAGCGAAATACAGATAGCGCCTGTTCGCCTGCGCCTCGCTGGCGAAGGCCTCTTTCAGATGAGCTTCGGTTCGGGATCCCTTGAGCGGCATCGTCATTTCCTCCGGCCCGGTCGTACGGCGGGCGCCCACGACCCGTTGCCGAAGGATAGCCCCGACCGCTCAGGAAGACGAGTGCGAGTGCAGCGGATCGACCACATCCGTCGCAGGCGGTGTCATGGCTGGCGGTTCGCCCTCCAGACCGGTCGGTCGCGAGGTCGCGCCGCGCGGACGGGCCGGGCGGAAAGCCAGACGCGCCAGTTCGGTCAGCGCCTGCTGATAGACCTGACGCTTGAACTCGATGACCGAATCAAGCGGGATCCAGTAGTCGCTCCAGCGCCAGGCGTCGAACTCCGGATGATCGGTGGCGCGCAGACAGACGTCACAGTCGCGCCCGACCATGCGCAGCAGATACCAGATCTGCTTCTGGCCACGGTAGGCGCTGCGCCACTCCCGCCGCACCCAGTTACGCGGCACGTCGTAACGCAGCCAGTCGCGGGTGCGGCCGACAATGCGCACGTGCTCCGGACGCAAACCCAGTTCCTCCCAGAGCTCCCGGTACATCGCCTGCTCTGGCGATTCACCGTGGTTGATGCCGCCCTGCGGAAACTGCCAGGCGTGTTCGCCTATGCGCTTGCCCCAGAAGACCTCGTTGCGCGCATTGATCAGAATGATGCCGACGTTCGGGCGGTACCCTTCCCGGTCGAGCATGGTTGGACCTGCTTGGTGAAATTTTCCACGGATTCTTCCACATTTCGGGGCTGAATTGAAGCGAGGCAGCCAGTCGGGGCCGACGCGCGCGAAACCGCTAGAATCATGGGTTTATTGACCGATCCGCAGCGGACGCCGACTTTTCATGCACGCCAGCAAATTCTTCATTTCCACGCTCAAGGAAGCGCCCTCCGACGCCGAGGTCGTATCGCACAAGCTCATGACCCGCGCCGGCATGATCCGCAAGCTTGCCGGCGGCATCTACAACTACATGCCGCTGGGGCTGCGGGTGATCCGCAAGATCGAGGCCATCATTCGCGACGAGATGAACCGCGCCGGCGCCATCGAACTGCTGATGCCGCTGATCCAGCCGGCCGAGCTGTGGCAGGAAACCGGCCGCTGGGACAAGATGGGCCCGGAAATGCTGCGGGTGAAGGACAGGCACGATCGCGACTTCATCATCCAGCCGACCTCGGAAGAGGTGGTGACCGACATCGCCCGCGCAGAGATCCACAGCTGGCGCCAGCTGCCGAAGAATTTCTATCACATCCAGACCAAGTTCCGCGACGAGCGCCGGCCGCGCTTCGGCGTGATGCGGGGGCGCGAATTCACGATGAAGGACGCCTACTCCTTCGACCGTGACGATGAAGCCGCAGGCCGCAGCTACGACATCATGTTCGATGCCTACATGCGCATCTTCCGTCGGCTGGGCCTCGAATTCCGCGCGGTCGCGGCCGACACCGGTGCCATCGGCGGTTCGCGCAGCCACGAATTCCAGGTGATCGCCGATACCGGCGAGGACCTGATCGCCTGGTGCCCGGATTCCGACTACGCCGCCAACATCGAACTGGCTCAGGCCAGTGCGCTGATCGCCGAACGCGCCGCGCCGGCCCAGGCGCTCGCGAAGGCGCCCACGCCGGGTACCGTCCGCTGCGAGGACGTCGCCGCCCTGCTCGCCCTGCCGCTGGACCGCACGGTCAAGTCCATCGTGCTGGCGACCGATAAGGAAGGCAAGACCGAGCTGTGGCTGCTCATGCTGCGTGGTGACCACGAACTGAACGAAGTGAAGGCATCGAAGCTGGCCGGCCTGAAGGAAGGTTTCCGCTTCGCGACCGAAGCGGAAATCTTCGAGCACTTCGGCTGCAAGCCGGGCTACCTGGGGCCGGTCGGCCTGAAGAAGCCGGTGCACGTGATCGCCGACCTGACGGTGGCCAATATGAGCGATTTCGTGACCGGCGCCAACGAGGTCGACGCCCACCTGACCGGGGTGAACTGGGGCCGCGACCTGCAGGAACCGGAGGCGGTGGCGGATCTGCGCAACGTGGTCGAAGGCGACCCTTCACCGGACGGCAAGGGCCGGCTGTCGATACAGCGCGGCATCGAGGTGGGCCATGTGTTCTTCCTCGGCACCAAATATTCGGAAGCGATGAACTGCACCTATCTCGACGAAACCGGCAAGCCGCGCACCATGGTGATGGGCTGCTACGGCATCGGTGTGACCCGCCTGGTCGGCGCCGCGATCGAGCAGAACCATGACGAGCGCGGGATCATCTGGCCGCAGTCGATCGCCCCGTTCGAAGTGGTCATCTGCCCGGTGGGCTGGAGCAAGTCGGAACAGGTGCGCGAAACCGCCACGCGTCTGTACGCCGAGCTGACCGCAGCCGGCTTCGACGTCATGCTCGACGACCGCGACGAGCGCCCGGGCGTCATGTTCGCTGACTGGGAACTGATCGGCGTGCCGCACCGGATCACGGTGGGCGAGCGCGGCCTGAAGGAAGGCGTGATCGAGTACCAGAACCGGCGTGACGCGGCGGCGCAGAAGGTGGCGCCGGACGCGGTGCGCGCACTGCTGGGCGAGCCGGCCTGAAGATGAAGCGTCTGACTGCGACCGTCGTGCTTTCGCTGGCCCTGGCGGCCGGCGGGGCGCACGCGTCGCAGCAGTACGAACCATTGGCCGACAGCGTACGTGCAGCACTGCATCTGGCCATCAGCGACCGCGCCGCCCCCGACCTGCCGGCCTTCTCCTCGCCACAGAAGCAGATGTGGCTGCGCACGATGTCGGACCGTCTGGCGAAACGGATGCCGGACGAGGCCGGGCGCATGGAATTCCTGAAGACCGTGCATTACGAGGCCACCCGCGCCGGCCTCGACCCGCAGTTGGTGCTCGGCCTGATACAGGTCGAGAGCGGCTTCCGGAAGTACGCGCTGTCCAGCGCCGGCGCGCGCGGCTACATGCAGGTGATGCCGTTCTGGATCAAGCTGATCGGCAACGAGGACAGCAACCTCTTTCACCTGCGCACCAATCTGCGCTTCGGCTGCACCATCCTCCGCCACTATCTGGACATCGAGAAGGGCAACCTCTTCCGCGCGCTGGGCCGTTACAACGGCAGTCTGGGCAAGGCGGCATACCCGAACATGGTGCGCGGCGCCTGGGAACGCCACTGGTCGTGGCCGGAAATGACTGCGGCCAGCAATCCCTGATCAGCCCCCCGACAGCAGGCGCCACTCGGTCACCCAGGCCACCAGTTCGGCCAGCGAGCCGGCGCGCATCTTGTCCATCACCCGCGCACGGTGCTGTTCCACGGTCTTGCTGCTGATGCCGAGGCCGGCCGCAATTTCGGCGTTCGACGCGCCGGCCACGACCCGGTCCAGCACCGCGCGCTCGCGCGGCGTCAGCGCGGCGAGCGCATCACCGATCCGCTGCAGCCGGCGTCGTCGGGCCTCTGCGTCGGCCGCACGGGTGAGCGCCTCCGCCACCCTCAGCCGCAGCACGCCCACTTCGATCGGCGCCACCAGGAAATCCAGCGCGCCACCGCGCATCGCACGCACCGCGTCGGCCACTTCACAGGGGCCGGACACGAAGATGCGGAAAGCCCGATGGGCGATGGTGCTCAGACTGTCCTGCACCGGCTGGCCGTCCGGCCCGCGCAGCGAAGCTTTCAGCACGATGCAGGCGGCGCGCTCCAGCGATTCGCGCTCCTGCAGCAGCGGGGCCAGCCCGGCAAAGCCGCGCACGTCGGCATCCAGCACCGACAGCGCCTGACACAGCGCACGACGCATGGCCACGTCGTCATCCAGCACGCACACCAGCGGGCGCGCCATCACGTCGTGCTCCGCCGCAGATCAGCGCATGCCGGGCAGCATGCCCTTCATGCCGCGCATCATTTTCTGCATGCCACCCTTGGAGAACTGCTTCATCATTTTCTGCGTCTGCTCGAACTGGTTCAGCAGGCGGTTCACTTCCTGCACCGAGGTGCCGGAGCCGGCCGCGATGCGGCGCTTGCGGTTGGCCTTGATCAGTTCGGGCTTGCTGCGTTCGGCCGGCGTCATGGAATTGATGATGCCTTCGATGCGACGGATCGCCTTGTCGTCGGCGCCGCCCTGCATCTGCTGCGCGGCACCGGCGAACTGCGCCGGCAGCTTGTCCATCAGCGCCGACAGGCCGCCCATCTTGCGCATCTGCGCGATCTGGGTCTTGAAGTCATTCAGGTCGAAACCCTTGCCGCTCTTGAGCTTCTGCGCGAATTCCTTGGCCTGGTCCTCATCGACCTGGCGGCGGGCCTCCTCGACCAGGCCCATGATGTCGCCCATGCCGAGAATGCGCGATGCCATGCGCTGCGGATGGAATTCCTCCAGCCCGGTCAGCTTTTCGCCGACGCCGGCGAACTTCAGCGGCGCACCGGTCACGTGGCGCACCGACAGCGCCGCGCCGCCGCGGGCGTCACCGTCCAGCTTGGTCAGCACCACGCCGGTCAGCGGCAGCGCGTCCTTGAAGGCCTTGGCGGTATTGACCGCATCCTGACCCAGCATGGCGTCGACCACGAACAGCGTTTCGATCGGGTTGATCGCCTGATGCAGCGCGCGGATTTCATCCATCATCGCCTGGTCGATCGCCAGACGGCCTGCGGTATCGACCAGCAGCACGTCGAAATAGCGGGTTTTCGCGAACTCGACGGCGGCGCGGGCGATATCGACCGGCTTCTGGTCTGGCGTCGACGGGAAGAATTCGGCGCCGGCCTGACCGGTGACCGTACGCAGCTGTTCGATGGCGGCCGGACGGTAGACGTCGCAGGACACCGTCAGCACCTTCTTCTTCTGCGTCTCCTTCAGCCACTTGGCCAGCTTGCCCACGGTCGTGGTCTTGCCGGCACCCTGCAGACCGGCCATCAGCACGATGGCCGGCGGCTGGGTGGCGAAATTGAGGCTGGCGGTGGCACCGCCCATCAGTGCGGCCAGTTCGTCGTGCACCACGCCGACCAGGGCCTGACCCGGGGTCAGTGAGCCCACCACCTCCTGTCCGACCGCCTTTTCGCGGATGCGCGCTACAAGGTCCTTCACCACGGGCAGCGCGACGTCCGCCTCGAGCAGGGCCATGCGCACCTCGCGCAGCATGTCCGAAATGTTCTCGTCGGTCAGACGGGCCTGCCCGCGCAAGGTCTTGACGACTTTGGCGAGCCGTTGGGTCAGGTTGTCCAGCATGGGAGAGCGGCAGGCGCCTTGGGTTAAACTGAGGTCAATGATTCTAATCGAACTGCTTCCTTCCGCCCTCTATGCGGCGCTGGCGTTCTGGTTCATGCGGCCGGCAGCGGACGGCCGGCGCGCCGGCGTGACCACGCTGCGTACCGGCGCACTCGCTGCGACGCTGCTGATCCACGCCGCCGTGCTGGCGCTGGAAATTTTCCCCGAGGGGCGCATGCGCTTCGGCGCCGGGGACGCGCTGGCGGTCATGACCTGGCTGGCCCTGGTGTTCTACTGGGTGGAGAGCCTGTCATCCCGACTGGACGGCCTGCACATGCTGGCCCTGCCTGCGGCCGCGCTGTGCGCCGCGGTGCCGGTCATCTGGCCCGGCCGGCACGACATCGGGAATGCGGACACCCTGCTGTTCCGCGCTCATTTCGTGATGGCGATGACCGCCTACAGCCTGTTTACGCTGGCCGCCCTGCACGCCATGCTGATGTCAGCGGTCGAGCGCAACCTGCACCGCGGGCGACTGATCCGGCTGCTGGACAGCATGCCGCCGCTGCTGGTGATGGAAGGCCTGCTGTTCCGCCTGATCACCATCGCCTTCGTGCTGCTGACCGCCACGCTGGTGACCGGCATCGCCTTCTCGGAACAGGTGTTCGGAAAGCCGCTTTCGTTCAATCACAAGACCGTGTTCGCGCTGCTGGCCTGGCTGGTGTTCGGCACCCTGCTGGCCGGCCGCCACTTCCGGGGCTGGCGCGGGCGACTGGCGCTGCGCTGGACGCTGGGCGGATTCTTCACGCTGCTGCTCGCCTACATCGGCACACAGTTCGTACTCGAAGTCGTGCTCGGGCGCGGCTGAACTTTCATGGATGAAATATCGCTCTCCACCCAGCTGATCGTGCTGGGGGTGCTGCTGGTGCTGTCCGGCTTCTTCTCGATGGCGGAAACGTCCATGATGGCCGCCAACCGCTTCCGGCTGAAGGCGGCCGCACAGTCCGGATCGCGCGGCGCGCAGCGGGCGCTCGACCTGCTGGCACAGACCGACAAACTGCTCGGCGTCATCCTGCTGTTCAACAATCTGATCAACGCCGCCGCGGCGACGATGACCGGCGTGATCGCGATCGACCTGTTCGGCGACGGCGAACTGGCGCTGGGTATGGGCACGCTGCTCATCACCTTCATGATCCTGGTGTTCTCGGAAATCACGCCCAAGGTGGTGGGCGCCGGCTACGCCAACGCGATCGCGCCCATCGTCGCCTTCATTCTGGTGCCGCTGCTCAAGGTGTTCTACCCGGTGGTGTGGACGGTCAACCTGTTCGTGTCGGCGCTGCTGAAGATCACGCGGCTGCAACCGGGCGGTGCAGACGAGGGGCAGACCCTTTCGGCGGACGAACTGCGGGCGCTGATGACCGAATCCGGGCACTTCATCCCGGCCGCCCACCGGCGCATCCTGATCAATCTGTTCGAACTTGAGGATGTGACAGTCGAGGACGTGATGACGCCGCGCAGCCAGATCGAGGCCATCGATCTGGAACAACCGCTGGACGTGATACAGCACCAGATCGCCACCAGCCACCACGGCCGGGTGCCGGTGTTCGAGGGCGACCTCGACCGGGTTCTGGGCGTGCTGCCGCAGCGGCGGGTGGTGAGCGCGCTGTCGGCCGGCGAACTGGACCAGGACGAAATACGCGGCCTGCTGACCAAGCCCTATTTCGTACCGGCCGCAACGCCGCTCTACAGCCAGCTGCAGTTCTTCCAGGAAAACAGGCAGCGGCTGGCGCTGGTGGTCAATGAATACGGCGAGGTGGATGGGCTGGTGACGCTGGAAGACATCATCGAAGAGATCGTCGGCAAGTTCACCACCGGCCAGCCCGGCAGCACGCAGAGCCTGGGCTGGAACGAGGACGGCAGCGTGATCGTCGATGGCGGGCGCAGCCTGCGGGAACTGAATGGCAGGCTGGGCCTCAACCTGCCGCTGGACGGGCCGAAAACGCTGAACGGACTGGTGCTCGAGCATCTGCAGGACATCCCGGAATCGGGCCTGTCACTGCGCGTCGGGACGGTCGCCATGGAAATCCTGCACACCGAAGACCGCATGGTGCGCAGCGTACGACTGTTCAGGCCCCAGGACGGGCAGTGAGCGAACACGGCGGCCGCTCAGGTTACGGCCGGACAAACCGTTTACAGATCAAGCCCGAATCGTCATCATCGAAGACGATACTTCAACACTGACCCCGGTTTTTCCACACATCATGGCCGCCACCGCCAAAACTGCACTGTCGGGTCTTGCCCGCGCACTGGCGCAGAGCGGGCGGCTGACCGAAACCGAAGCGGAAACGCTTTCGCGCGAGGGCGCGCAGTCCGGCAACGGCTTCATCGGTCAGCTGGTGGCCAGCGGCAAGATGAGCGCGCGCGATGCCGCAGCCTTCGCCTCTGAAACCTTCGGCTATCCGCTGCTCGATATCAGCCAGTTCGAAGCCGACCAGTTCCCGGCGGACGCGATCGACAAGAAGCTGATGCGCACGCACAAGGTGGTCGCGCTGAAGAAGCGCGGCAACCGGCTGGCGGTGGCCATCGCCGACCCGTCCAACCTGCGGGCGATCGACGAAATCCGTTTCCAGACCGGCCTTCAGGTCGACCCGGTGGTGGTGGAAACCGACAAGCTGTCGGCACTGGTCGACAAGATGTCGGAAAGTGTCGAGAAAACCCTCGAATCGCTGTCTTCCGCCGAATTCGACTTCGACGGCGAGATGGGACCCGAAGAGGAAGCGCCGGCCAGCAACGACGCCCAGGTCGAGATCGATGATGCGCCGGTGGTGCGCTTCATCCAGAAAATCCTGCTGGACGCGATCAACGAAGGCGCGTCCGACGTCCACTTCGAGCCCTACGAGAAGTATTACCGCATCCGCTACCGTACCGACGGGGTGCTGCGCGAAATCACGCAGCCGCCGCTGGTGCTGCGCGAGAAGATCGCATCCCGGATCAAGGTCATTTCGCGGCTCGACATTTCGGAAAAGCGGGTGCCGCAGGACGGCCGGATGAAGTTCGTGCTGTCCAAGACCAAGGCCATCGATTTCCGGGTCAGCACGCTGCCCACGCTGCACGGCGAAAAGATCGTGATGCGTATTCTGGATCCCAGTTCGGCCATGCTGGGCATCGATGCGCTCGGCTACGAGCCGGAACAGCGGGCGGCGCTGATGAACGCGATCGAGCGCCCCTACGGCATGATTCTGGTGACCGGTCCCACCGGTTCCGGCAAGACGGTGTCGCTCTACACCTGCCTGAATCTGCTGAACAAGCCGGGCGTCAATATTTCCACCGCGGAAGATCCGGCGGAAATCAATCTGCCAGGCATCAATCAGGTCAACGTGAACGACAAGGCCGGCCTGACTTTCGCCGCATCTCTGAAGTCCTTCCTGCGGCAGGATCCGGACATCATCATGGTGGGCGAAATCCGCGACCTGGAAACCGCCGAAATTTCGATCAAGGCCGCGCAGACCGGTCACCTGGTGCTGTCCACGCTGCACACCAACGACGCGCCGACCACGCTGGACCGGATGCGGAACATGGGTATCGCGGCTTTCAATATCGCGTCCAGCGTCATATTGATCACCGCGCAGCGTCTGGCGCGCCGGCTATGCTCCTGCAAGCAGCCGATGAACATCCCGGTCGAAGCGCTGCTGGAGGCCGGCTTCACCGAAGCCGACGTGGATGGCAGCTGGCAACCCTACGGGCCGGTCGGCTGCGAGCGCTGCAAGGGCAGCGGCTACAAGGGCCGGGTCGGCATCTATCAGGTGATGCCGATCTCGGACGAGATTGCGCATATCATCATGACCAACGGCAATTCGATCGACATCGCCAATCAGGCCCGGCGCGAAGGCGTGAAGGATCTGCGTCAGTCCGGTCTGCTGAAAGTCCGCCAGGGCGTCACTTCGCTGGCCGAAGTGCTCGCCTGCACCAACGAATAATATGAACGACGCCGCGCGTCGCGTCCGCCCACGCAGCGGACTTATCCGGCAAGGAGCTTGATTTGGCCACCGCAACCCGCCCCGCACGCAAGGACAGCGGTTCCAAGGAAACCGTCTTCAACTGGGAAGGCAAGGACAAAACGGGCAAGCTGGTGCGCGGAGAAATGCGCGCTGGCGGCGAAGCCATGGTGCAGGCCACGCTGCGGCGTCAGGGCATCATGGTCACCAAGGTCAAGAAGCGCAGCTTCGGCCGCGGCGGCAAGGTGACCGAAAAGGACATCACGCTATTCACCCGCCAGCTGGCCACCATGATGAAGGCGGGCGTCCCGCTGCTGCAGGCCTTCGACATCGTCGGCAAGGGTGCGGGCAATCGTGCGGTATCCAAGCTGCTCGGCGACATCCGGCTGGAGGTGGAATCCGGTTCCAGTCTGAACCAGGCTTTCCGCAAGTACCCTCAGCACTTCGACCAGCTGTTCTGCAACCTGGTCGCCGCCGGCGAACAGGCCGGTATCCTGGATGGCCTGCTCGACCGTCTGGCCACCTATCGCGAAAAGATCCTGGCGATCAAGGGCAAGATCAAATCGGCGCTGTTTTATCCGACCGCAGTGATCGTTGTAGCCATCGTGATCACCGCCGTGATCATGATTTTCGTCATACCGGAGTTCAAGAAAGTGTTTGCGAGCTTCGGTGCCGATCTGCCCGCGCCCACGCTTTTCGTGATCGCGCTTTCGGATGCGTTCGTCGAATATTTCTGGCTGATTGCCTTGGTCGCAATCAGTGGCGGGGTGGCTTTCGCCTACACATTGAAACGTTCGATTCCGTTGCAGATCGCATTTGATCGCATGATGCTGAAGATCCCGGTGGTCGGCGAAATCTTGCGCAAGGCCACCATCGCGCGCTGGGCCCGAACGCTTTCAACCATGTTCGCGGCCGGCGTGCCGCTGGTGGAAGCACTGGATTCAGTGGGCGGTGCGGCCGGCAATTACATATACAAGACCGCCACCAAGCAGATCCAGTCGGAAGTCAGCACCGGCAGCAGCCTGACTGTGGCCATGCAGAACACCAACGTTTTTCCGGTCATGGTGATCCAGATGGCGTCAATCGGCGAAGAATCCGGCCAGCTGGATTCGATGCTGTCCAAGGTGGCCGATTTCTTCGAACAGGAAGTCGATGATGCAGTCGAAGCGATGTCCAGCCTGCTCGAGCCCATCATCATGGTGGTGCTCGGCACGCTGATCGGTGGCCTCATCATCGCCATGTACCTGCCCATTTTCAAGGTCGCTCAGTCGGTCTGACCTTAGGCCCACATGGACACTCTTCAAGCACTGGCCGATGCCGGCCTGCTGCCGGCGCTCGCCGGCGTGATCGGCCTGGTGGTCGGCAGCTTCCTGAACGTGGTGATTCACCGGCTGCCGCTCATGATGGAACGCGAATGGGCGGCCCAGTGCGCTGACCTGCGCGGCGAAGCTGCACCGGCGGGTGAAGCGCTGACGCTGGCACGACCGCGCTCACGCTGCCCGCAGTGCGGTCACGCCATCACCGCGCTGGAGAACGTTCCGGTGCTGTCCTGGCTCTGGCTGCGGGGCCGCTGCAGCGGATGCGGTACCCGCATCAGCGCGCGCTATCCGCTGGTCGAACTGCTGACCGGCCTGCTGTCCGCCGGCTGCGCCTGGGTCTTCGGGCCTTCGCTGCAGATGGCGGGCGCCCTGGTTTTTGTCTGGGCCATGGTGGCACTCACCTTCATCGACCTGGACACCCAGCTGCTGCCGGACAGCATCACGCTGCCGCTGCTGTGGGCCGGGCTGCTGCTGAACCTCAACGGAGGATTCACCGATCTCAGTTCGGCGGTGACCGGCGCGATGGCCGGCTACCTGGTGCTGTGGACGGTGTACTGGGCGTTCAAGCTGGCCACCGGCAAGGAAGGCATGGGTTATGGCGACTTCAAGCTGCTGGCCGCGATCGGCGCCTTTCTCGGCTGGCAGATGCTGCCAGCGGTCATCCTGCTGTCGTCAGTGGTGGGCGCGGTGGTCGGCATTGCGCTGATCGCGCTGCGTTCGCACGGTCGCGACGTGCCTATCCCCTTCGGGCCCTACCTGGCCGCGGCCGGCGTGATTGCGCTGTTCTTCGGTGAGGCGCTGAACCGGGTCTATCTGGGTCTGTTCTGATTCGGACCGTCGTTTCCCGGAACTGCCGGGGCTTGAATACCGTGTCCGCCCCCTCATTTTCAATGCCTGCCATGCAGCCGACACGCGCGCCAGCGTCCGTGCGCGAGCTGGCGCGAAATGTGCATGTGCAACAATCGCTTAGTCTATAATTTCGTGTTTTCTGGAGCTCGACATGCCGATCTACGGTTACCGCTGCTCGTCCTGCGGTCTTCAAAAGGACGTGATGCAGAAAATCAGCGACGCCCCGCTGACCGATTGCCCGGCCTGCGGCGCATCGACCTTCTCCAAACAGCTGTCGGCGGCCGGCTTCCAGCTCAAGGGCAGCGGCTGGTACGTGACCGACTTCAAGGGCGGCTCCGGCGGCTCGGCGGGTACGACCACACCGAAGGCTGACACCGCGGCCGCGTCATCGTCCTCGTCCGACAGCGGCACGTCTGCCGCAAGCACGCCCTGCGGCGGCTCCTGCGCCTGCCATTGATGAAGCGTTACTTCATCACCGGTCTGCTGATCTGGATTCCGCTGGCCATCACGATCTGGGTGCTGGCCTGGATACTGGGTACGCTGGACCAGACCATGCTGCTGGTCCCCTGGCAATGGCGCCCGGCGCAGCTGTTCGGCTTTGACGTACCCGGTCTGGGCGTCATCCTGACCGTGCTCATCATCCTGGTCAGCGGCATCGTCGGCCACAACATCATCGGCCAGCGCCTGCTGCGCTACTGGGAAGGCCTGCTGTCACGGATTCCGGTGGTGAAGTCCATCTACAACGGCGTGAAGCAGGTGTCGGACACGCTGTTTTCCAGCTCCGGCGAAGCCTTCCGCAAGGCGCTGCTCGTCCAGTACCCGCGTCAGGGCAGCTGGACCATCGCCTTCCTGACCGGCCAGCCGGGCGGCGACGTGGCCGATCATCTGCCGGATCACGTCAGCGTCTATGTACCGACCACGCCCAACCCGACGTCCGGCTTCTTCCTGATGCTGCCGCGCAGCGAGGTGATCGAACTGGACATGACGGTGGACGAGGCGCTCAAGTACATCGTGTCCATGGGCGTCGTGCCGCCCCCCAGAAAAACAAAACCGCATGCGGCTGCAGTGCCCGCACTCGACAACTGAACCGGGGTTTTCCGACCCCGCATTTTCCCGGAAACACACCATGCGCACGCAATACTGCGGCCTGCTCGACGCGGGCTATCTCGACCAGACCGTCACCCTGTTCGGCTGGGCCCACCGTCGCCGCGACCACGGCGGCGTCATCTTCATCGACCTGCGCGACCGCGAAGGTCTGGTGCAGGTGGTGTGCGACCCGGACCGCGCGGAAACCTTCAAGGTGGCCGAGTCAGTGCGCAACGAGTTCTGCCTGAAGGTGACCGGTCGCGTGCGCCGCCGCCCGGAAGGCACGACCAACGCCAATCTGGTGTCGGGCGAAATCGAGGTGCTGGCGCACGAGGTCGAGGTGCTGAACGCCTCGGTCACGCCGCCCTTCCCGCTGGACGACGACAACCTGTCGGAAACCGTGCGCCTGACCCACCGCGTGATCGACCTGCGTCGCCCGGCGATGCAGAAGAACATGATGCTGCGCTACAAGACGGCGATGGCTTTCCGCCGCTTCCTCGACGGCAAGGGCTTCATCGACATCGAAACGCCAATGCTCACCAAGAGCACACCGGAAGGCGCGCGCGACTATCTGGTGCCGAGCCGCGTGCACGACGGCCAGTTCTTCGCGCTGCCGCAGTCGCCGCAGCTGTTCAAGCAGCTGCTGATGGTGGCCGGCTACGACCGCTACTACCAGATCACCAAGTGCTTCCGCGACGAGGATCTGCGCGCCGACCGCCAGCCGGAATTCACCCAGGTCGATATCGAAACCAGCTTCCTGACCGAGCACGAAATCACCGCGATGATGGAAGACATGATCCGCTATGTCTTCAAGGAAGCGCTGTCGGTCGACCTGCCCGCCCCCTTCCCGCGCATGAGCTACGCCGAAGCGATGAGCCGCTTCGGTTCGGACAAGCCGGACCTGCGCGTGACGCTGGAACTGGTGGACGTCGCCGACGCGGTCAAGGACGTCGCCTTCAAGGTGTTCTCCGGCCCGGCCAACGACCCGGCCTGCCGCGTCACCGCGCTGCGCGTGCCGGGCGGTGCCTCGCTGTCGCGCGGCGAGATCGACGGCTACACCGAATTCGTCAAGATCTACGGCGCCAAGGGCCTGGCCTACATCAAGGTGAACGACGTCACCAAGCTGAACGAGGAAGGCCTGCAGTCGCCCATCGTCAAGAACCTGAGCCCGGAATCGCTGGCCGCCATCATGGCGCGCACCGGCGCGCAGAGCGGCGACGTGATCTTCTTCGGTTCCGACAAGGCCAAGGTGGTGTCGGACGCGCTCGGCGCGCTGCGCCTGAAGATCGGCCACGAGAAAGGCTATGTGACCGGCGACGCCTGGCGTCCGCTGTGGGTGGTCGACTTCCCGATGTTCGAGTACGACGAGGACGAGAAGCGCTGGAACGCCTGCCACCACCCCTTCACCAGCCCGAAGGACGAGCACATCGCGCTGCTCAAGACCGATCCGGGCAAATGCCTGGCCAAGGCCTATGACCTGGCGCTGAACGGCTGGGAAATCGGGGGCGGTTCGGTGCGTATCCACCGCGCCGACGTGCAGGAAACCGTGTTCGAGGCGCTGAACATCGGCCCGGAAGAACAGCAGCTCAAGTTCGGCTTCCTGCTCGACGCCCTGAAGTACGGCGCACCGCCGCATGGCGGCCTGGCTTTCGGTCTGGACCGCATCGTCACCATGATGACCGGCGCCGAATCGATCCGCGACGTGATCGCCTTCCCCAAGACCCAGCGCGCCCAGTGTCTGCTGACCCAGGCGCCGAGTCCGGTGGACGAGCGTCAGCTGCGCGAACTGCACATCAAGCTGCGCAACGCGCCCAAGGTCGACGCCGGCGCCTGATCGATGACACCCCGTCTGCCCCGCTGGCTCTCCCGCGCGCCACTGATCGCGGTGCTGTGGCTGCTGCTGACGGGGTTTGCGCCGCCCGAGGTCGCGCTGTCACAGCTGCCGCCGGAGGCGGCGCAGACGCTGGCGCTGATCCGCCAGGGCGGTCCCTTCCCCTACCGGCGTGACGGCATCGTGTTCCAGAACCGGGAACGCCGTCTGCCGGAACAGCCGCGCGGCTATTACCGCGAATACACGGTGCCCACGCCGGGCCTGGACCACCGCGGCGCCCGCCGCATCGTCGCCGGCAGCGGTCCAGCCAACGACGTGCGCCGCTCCGGTGAGTACTGGTACACCGGCGACCACTACCGCAGCTTCCGCCGCATCAAGGAATAGAGCATGTCCGCACTGCCCCCCGCCGATTCCATGCAAGCCCGCCTCGCCGACGCCGCCCGCAGCGGCGTGTTTTCCGCCCAGCCGGCCGCCGCCGCCCGTGCCGCCCGCGTGGCCGAACAGGCCGGCCTGCTGCTGATCGGCATCGACCTGAAGGACACCCGCGACCAGGCTTCGCTGCTGCAGGCACTGGCCGACACGCTGGGCTTTCCCGACACCTTCGGCCACAACCTCGACGCGCTCGGCGACAGCCTGGGCGATCTGTCCTGGCTGCCGGAAAGTCGCGGTTATCTGCTGCACCTGAGCAACTGCGCCAAACCGGTCGAACGCTGCAAGGACGATTTCGACGCGCTGGTCGGCGTACTCAACGATGCCGCTGACGAATGGCGCGGGCGCGGCACGCCGTTCTGGGTGCTGATCGACCAGCCGCACAGCCGCAGCCGTCCGTTCATGGCGAGCGCATGAAACGCCCCCAGTCCGTCCTCGTACTGATCCACAATCCGGAGGGCGACATCCTGCTGATCGAGCGGGCCAAGCATCCGGGCTACTGGCAGTCCGTCACCGGCAGCATCGAAGCCGGTGAAACGCCGGAACAGACCGCGCGGCGCGAGGTGGAGGAGGAAACCGGCATCGTCGCGCCGCCCGAGGCCTTCGACCGCTGGCACCACACGAGCCGTTTCGAGATCTATCCGATCTGGCGCCACCGCTATCCACCGGGCGTTACCCACAACACCGAGCACGCCTTCAGCCTGTGCGTGCCGCGTGACACGCCGGTGCGGCTGGCACCGGACGAGCACCGCGACTGGCGCTGGCTGCCCTGGCGCGAAGCGCTGGACGCGGTTTTTTCGTGGACCAACCGCGACGCGATCCGGATGTTGACGCAGCGCAAGCGGCTGAACAGCCGGTCTTGAAATCGTTTTTTTCCAACCCTAGCTTGGGTGTACGCGGACCACCGCACCCGACATGGAAAGGACGAAACAATGAATCAAGTGACCCGCTGGGACCCGTTTGAAAATCTGTTCAAGGACTTTCGCGGCCTCGTGCTGCAGCCGGTAGACCTCGCCGGCAATCCGGACGTACCGGCGCTCAAGGTCGACGTGAAGGAAGACAAGGACGCCTACACGGTCCACGCCGACCTGCCGGGCGTGGCCAAGGACGACATCCACGTGAATATCGAAGGCGCGGTGGTGTCGATCAGCGCCGAAAAGAAGCGCACGGTGGAGAACAAGGAAGGCGAGCGTGTGCTGCGTTCCGAGCGCCACTACGGCAAGGTGTCGCGCAGCTTCCAGCTCGGCCAGGACATCGACGAAGCCAAAGCCCAGGCCCGCTTCGCCGACGGCGTGCTGGAGCTGACGCTGCCGAAGAAGGTGGCCGCCAGTTCGCGCAAGCTCACCATCCAGTAAGCGCCGCGGACGCGGTGGCACAGCGCGGACACCTCAGGGTGTCCGCTTTTTGTTTGTGCAGTGCACGGCTAGAATTCGGCCCCATTACAAACCCATGCCCGAGCCACCGCCATGTCGACCACGAACGACCTGATTTCAGGAATCACGCCCCACGCCAAGGCTGCGGTGCTGTCGGAAGCGCTGCCCTACATCCGCCGCTTCCAGGACAAGACCATCGTCGTGAAGTACGGCGGCAACGCGATGACCGATCCGGCGCTGAAGCTGGGTTTCGCGCGCGACGTGGTGCTGCTCAAGCTGGTCGGCATGAATCCGGTTGTGGTGCACGGCGGCGGTCCGCAGATCGACGAAGTGCTGAAGAAGGTGGGCAAGCAGGGCACCTTCATCCAGGGCATGCGGGTGACCGACGAAGAGACCATGGACATCGTCGAAATGGTGCTCGGCGGGCATGTGAACAAGGAAATCGTCAATCTGATCAACCAGGCCGGCGGCAAGGCGGTGGGCCTGACCGGTCAGGATGGCTCCTTCATCCGTGCCACCAAGCTGATGATGCCGAACAAGGACAAGCCGGACGAAATGCTGGACATTGGCCTGGTCGGCGACATTTCGTCGATCGACCCGACCATCATCAATTTCCTCGACAGCGGCGACTTCATCCCGGTGATCGCGCCGATCGGCGTCGGCCCGGACGGCGAGAGCTACAACATCAACGCCGACGTGGTGGCCGGCAAGCTGGCGGAAATCCTGAAGGCGGAAAAGCTCATCCTGCTGACCAACACGCCGGGCGTGCTGGACAAGGCGGGCAATCTGCTGACCGGCATCACGCCGCGCGACGTGGACGCGATGATCGCCGACGGCACGCTGTCCGGCGGCATGCTGCCCAAGATCGGCTCGGCGCTGGACGCGGCGCGCAGCGGCGTCAAAAGCGTGCACATCATCGACGGCCGGGTGCCGAACGCGCTGCTGCTCGAAGTGCTGACCGACGACGGCGTCGGCACGCTGATCAAGAGCAAATGACGTCCCCCTGGGCCGGGCGCCGCCCGGCCCGTCCCCCGGCGGGGGTTGAACGACCGGGCGCGGCCGGCTCGAGCCGAGCGTATATCGGGGGCGGGCGCCAGCCGGTCTGGATCTTCGATCTGGACAACACGCTGCACGACGCCAATCCGCACGTGTTTCCGCATCTGAACCGGGCGATGACCGCGTGGCTGATGAGCGAACTCGGGCTGGATCACGCGGCGGCAGATCATCTGCGTGCGCACTACTGGCACCGCTACGGCGCCACGCTGCTGGGCCTGATGCGCCACCACGGCACCCGCCCGGCGCACTTCCTGCACGGCACTCACGACGTCGAGGCGCTGCGCCCGGGCATCGTGTTCGACCGCGCGGTGCGCCACCTGCTGCGCCGCCTGCCCGGCCGCAAGATCGTGTTCACGAACGGTCCGCTGCATTACGCGGAAGCGGTGCTGCAGGCGACCGGGCTCGATACGCTGATCGACGGCGTGCACGCCATCGAACATTCACGCTACACCCCGAAGCCGAGGCGGACCGGCTTCCTGCACCTGCTGCGCGATTTCGGTCTCAGACCCTCGCGCTGCATCATGGTCGAAGACACTGCGGAAAACCTGCGAACCGCCCGACGGCTGGGCATGCGCACCGTGTGGATCAGCCGCAGCCCCGCGCATCATCCGTATGTGGACCTGCGGCTGCCGTCGGTGCTGCAACTGCCCCGCGCCCGCGCGCTGACGCGGGCTTGAGCGACCTCAGCCTTCCTTCAGCCAGCGCGCGGCATCCAGCGCGTAATAGGTCAGGATGCCATCGGCGCCGGCGCGCTTGAAGGCCAGCAGCGCTTCCATCGCGGTGGCGCGTTCATCAAGCCAGCCGTTGGCCACCGCCGCCTTCAGCATCGCGTACTCGCCGCTCACCTGATAGGCGTAGGTCGGCACGCCCAGTTCGGCCTTTACCCGGCGCACGATGTCCAGGTAGGGCATGCCCGGCTTCACCATCACCATGTCGGCCCCTTCGGCGATGTCGAGCGCGACTTCGCGGATCGCTTCGTCGCTGTTCGCCGGGTCCATCTGGTAGGTGTACTTGTTGCCCTTGCCGAGGTTGCCGGCCGAACCCACCGCGTCGCGGAAGGGGCCGTAGAAGGCCGAGGCGTACTTCGCCGAGTAGGCGAGGATGCGGGTGTGGATCAGCCGGTGCGCATCCAGCTCGAAGCGGATGCGGCCGACCCGGCCGTCCATCATGTCGGACGGCGCCACCACGTCGGCGCCGGCCTGGGCATGGCACAGCGCCTGTTTCGCCAGCGCTTCCAGCGTTTCGTCGTTCATGACGTAGCCGGCGGCGTCGATCAGGCCGTCCTGACCGTGCGAGGTGTAAGGGTCGAGCGCGACGTCAGTGATCACGCCGAGTTCGGGGAAGCGGGCCTTCAGCGCACGCACGGTACGCGGTACCAGACCGTCCGGATTCCAGGCTTCGGCGGCGTCCTCGGTCTTGAGCGCCCCGTCGATGACCGGAAACAGCGCCAGCGCCGGCACGCCCAGCGCCACCGCCTGTTCGGCCACGCCCAGCAGCAGATCCAGGCTCACCCGGTTCACGCCGGGCATGGACGCCACCGCCTCGCTGCGGGTCGGGCCGTCAAGCACGAACACCGGATAGATCAGGTCATCGGCCGACAGACTGTTCTCCCGCATCAGGCGGCGGGAGAAGTCGTCGCGGCGCATGCGGCGCATGCGGGTGGAGGGGAAATGGCTGGGCGCAGGGTTGTTCGACATCGGGCAATCCGTGAAAGGCAGCGTGAAGTGTTCAGAGGAACCGGGCCGGGGACCGGACGAACCTTGATGATAGTCGCTGGCCCGGCCGGCAGGACGACGCACGTCATGCCGTGGCCCGGCCGCACGGCAGTGCTCGTATCGGTCGTGCGCAAATAAGTTTGATTTGTCCAGGACAAATAGGGAACTCGGCACAACACCCCCGGTCGTAATCCATGACGGTGCGAGCCGTCACCCGCTTCACCTCCCTGAGCGGGTGCCTACAAGCGAGGCGTTTCTTACCCACGGCGATATCCCCTTGAGCCGTGGGTTTCTTTTTTTCAGGGTTCGGCGGATGCGTCCGGCAGTGCGGCGGTCAGCCAGGGCGCCACCACATTCTCCACCTCGTCGACACCGGTCTTCTTCAGGCTGGAAAAGAGCTGCACCGTTACCTGATCGCCCATGCCGGACAGCTGGTTGCGCACATCGGCCAGCGTCGAGGCCTGCGCGCTGCGGGTGAGCTTGTCGGCCTTGGTCAGCAGCACGTGCATCGGCTTTCCGCTCTGCGAAAACCACTGGATCATGTTCCAGTCCAGTTCGGTCAGCGGGTGGCGCGAATCCATGATGAGCACCAGCCCGACCAGGCTTTCGCGCTCCTTCAGATAGCGCTCGATCAGGCCGGCCCAGGCGCGGCGCACCTCGGGCGGTACCTGGGCGAAGCCATAACCCGGCAGATCGACCAGAAAGCCGCCCTTGACCAGCTTGAAATAGTTGATGAGCTGGGTGCGGCCCGGCGTCTTGCTGACGAAAGCCAGCCGCGTATGGCCGACCAGCGTGTTGATCGCGCTCGACTTGCCGGCGTTGGAACGGCCGGCGAACGCGATTTCGGGACCGGCCGCCGCCGGCAGACCGGTCGGCTTGGCTACGGAGATATGGAAGGCAGCGCCACGGAACAGAGAGGACAAATCAGAATCGCGCAATGCGCGCCCGGGAAAACGCGGTAAAATGGGGAGTTTAGCGTATCACCGAAACTTTCCCGGACCTTTGCCCGGCATCACCCGCTCAAGGATAGTCATGCGCCACCTCAACGCTCTCGGTTTCGCCCTGTCTCTGACCCTCGTTTCGGCCAGCGCGCTGGCTTCCGAAGAAAAAGCCGCTCCCAAGGCAGACGCTGCCGCGGGCAAGGCGATCGCCACCCAGGTGTGCGCGGCCTGTCACGGCGCGGATGGCAACAGCACCATCCCGGCCAACCCGAAGCTGGCCGGCCAGCATCCGGAATACATCTACAAGCAGCTCAGCAACTTCAAGAGCAAGGACGGCAAGCCCGCCGAGCGCGTGAACGGCGTGATGGCCGGCATGGCCGCCGGCCTGTCCGATCAGGACATGCGCAATGTCGCCGCCTACTACGCCAGCCAGAAGCCGGCCGGCGGTCAGGCTCGCGGCTCGCGTGAAAGCATCGAACTGGGCCAGAAGATCTGGCGCGGTGGCGACCAGTCCAAGGGTCTGCCCGCCTGTGCCGGCTGCCATGGCCCGGCCGGCGCCGGCCTGCCGGCGCAGTACCCGCGCATCGCCGGTCAGCACGCCGACTACACCGAAGCCCAGCTGAAGACCTTCCGCGTCGGCGAACGCGCCAACGATCCGGCCAAGATGATGCGCATGATCGCGGTGAAGATGACCGACGCCGAAATCAAGGCGGTCGCCGACTACGCTGCCGGCCTGAAGTAATCCGCGCGCAGCGCCGGGCCGGCTCAGCCGGCACCGGGCGGCGCTCGGCGCTCCGCCGCCAGCGTCGCGATTTCGTCTGCCGAAAAGCCCGCCTCCAGGCGGGCTTTTTCGTTCACCGGCGGCTGCAGCCGCGGCGCATCGAATTCGTTGAACAGCCGCAGGAAGGTGGGTTCCGGCGGCAGTCCACGCTGCGCGCACAGCTGCCGGAACCAGCGGTCGCCGATCGCCACGTGGGTGATTTCGTCGGTGAGCACGATGTCCAGGATGCCCAGTGCCGCCTGATCGCCGATGGTGCGCAGCTTGGCCATGATGGGCGGCGTGGCGTCCAGCCCGCGCGCCTCCAGCACACGGGGCACCAGCGCCATCCGGATCAGCGCGTCGTGCGCAGTGCGGCAGGCCATATCCCACAGCCCGGCATGCGCCGGAAAGTCACCGTAGTCGTAGCCCAGCGTCCGCAGATGGGTGCGCAGCAGGCCGAAATGGCGCGCCTCGTCGGCGGCTACCCGCAGCCAGTCGCCGCGGTAGTCGTCCGGCAGTTCGCGGAAGCGCCAGGCGGCATCCAGCGCCAGATTGATGGCGGTGAATTCGATGTGGCAGATGGCGTGGATCATCGCCCCATGCCCTTCACGGCTGCCCATGCGGCGCGAACGCAGCGCAGACGGCTCGACCAGTTCCGGCCGCTCGGGCCGGCCGGCGTCGGGAATGTGGTGCGGCGGCCCGGCGCTGCGGTCGAACACCACGCCGGCCTGCCAGTCGCGCCACAGCGCGGCCACCTGCGAGCACTTGGCGTCCGGGTCGGCGCACATCAGCGCCGCGTGCAGTTCGTGAAAAATCTTTCGGCTCATCGACGGTCTATCGGTAAGTTCTGGGCAGCGCGTACGGTCTGCTGCCGTGACAGGAGGAGTTTACCCATGCTGATCAAACGTCCGGCAGATATCGCGCCGTCCGAAATCACCCCGCGTGCGCTGTTCGACGGCCGTCGCGACTTCATCCGTACCGCCGGCCTCGGGCTGGGTGCCGCACTGATCGGCGCCGGCCTGCCGCCGGCCGCCCGGGCGGCCGGCCACGGCGGCCAGCCGCTGGGGCCGCTGGTGAAAAGTCCGTACTCGACCAGCGAGAAGCTGAACGACTATTCGGACATCACCGGCTACTGCAATTTCTACGAATTCGGCACCGACAAGAGCGACCCGGCGCGCAACGCCCACCGGCTGAAGACGCGGCCATGGACGGTAAGCATCGAAGGCCTGGTGAACAAGCCGAAAACGCTGGCCATCGAGGACGTGCTGAAGCTTGCGCCGCTGGAGGAGCGCATCTACCGGCTGCGCTGCGTCGAGGCGTGGTCCATGGTCATTCCGTGGGTGGGCTTTCCGCTGTCGGCGCTGCTGAAGCAGGTCGAACCGCTGGGCAGCGCGAAATACGTCGAATTCACCACGCTGGCCGACCCGCAGACCATGCCCGGCGTGCGCAGCGGCGTGCTGGACTGGCCTTACGTGGAGGGGCTGCGGCTGGACGAAGCCATGCATCCGCTGACACTGATCGCGGTCGGCCTGTACGGCGAAGTGCTGCCCAATCAGAACGGCGCACCGATGCGCCTGGTGGTGCCGTGGAAATACGGCTTCAAGAGCGCCAAGTCTATCGTGAAGATACGCTTTACCGACAAGGAGCCGGTCAGCTCCTGGACCCGTGCGGCGTCGCGCGAGTACGGCTTCTATTCCAACGTGAATCCGGATGTCGACCACCCGCGCTGGAGCCAGGCACGCGAACGCCGGCTGGGCGAGTTCACCAAGCGCAAGACGCTCATGTTCAACGGCTACGGCGATCAGGTCGCTTCGTTGTACACCGGCATGGACCTGCAGAAAAACTTCTGAGCATGCGTGTAACCCCAGGTCTGAACATGCGTCTGCCCCGCTTCAACCCGGACCGCCGGCAGTTCACGCTGATCTGGCGCGCGCTGTGGGTGGCCGGCCTGCTGCCGCTGCTCGTGCTGGTGTCGGCCGGCCTGCGCGACGCGCTGGGGGCCAATCCGATCGAGTACATCACCCGCGCCACCGGTGACTGGACGCTGCGGCTGCTGCTGCTCACGCTGGCGGTCACGCCGCTGCGCCAGCTCACCGGCTGGCACTGGCTGGTGCGGCTGCGCCGCATGCTGGGTCTGTATGCCTTCTTCTACGCCTGCCTGCACCTCACCACCTATGTGTGGCTGGACCAGTTCTTCGACTGGCCGGGCATGCTGAAGGACATCGCCAAGCGCCCCTTCGTCACGCTGGGCTTTGCCGCCTTCGTGCTCATGCTGCCGCTGGCCGCCACCTCGACGAACGCGATGATCCGCCGGCTCGGCGGTCGCACCTGGCAGCGCCTGCACCGCGCGGTTTACGCGGTCGCGGTGCTCGGCGTCGCGCACTACTGGTGGCTGGTGAAGAAGGACCTCACCGAACCCATTCTGTACGCCAGCGTGCTGGGCACGCTGTTCGCACTGCGGCTGTGGCACGCCCGGCGCCTGCAGCGCACGCTGCAGGCGCAGGCGGCCTGAACCGCGATCAGGCCCGGCGGCGCGCCATGCCGGCGAGCAGCGCCAGACCGCCGGCCATCAGCGCCCAGCTGCCCGGTTCCGGCACCGCCGGCGTGAAGGCCAGCGAACCGGCGCCGGACAGACCGGCCACCGTGTCATAGGCGACGAAAGCTTCGCCGATCTGCTCATAGCCCGCCACCAGCGAGAACAGCGGATCGCCGCTGGCGACGCTGTAACCCACGCCGACGAAACGGCCATCGACAAAAGCCGCTTCGGCCGGCGCGGCAGCATCAGCCAGCGCGTAGTGCTGGCCGAGCAGCGTGAAGCTGAAGCTGTCCAGCAGCAGCCATTCGTGGCCGACGCCAGTCAGCGCGGCGTCATCGAAGGCAACGCGGCCGCTGTAGGCGGCGCCGATGAGGGCGCCGGAATCGAACTGGCCGGAAAAGTCCCAGTTCTGGATCGCTGCCTGGGCCGGCAGGGCAGCCAGCAGCGTGATGGCGGAAGCTGCGGCGAGTACGGTCGTGCGAAGCATGTTCATGTCTGGATTCCTTCAGGTTCAGAGGCCGAGGTCGCGGGCAACGTCGATGCGGGCGGCGGTCACGCCGCGCAGGGTCACCAGCGCACGCGGTGCAGCCGTTCCGGCCAGGCCGTCGGTGTCGATCTGCACGGTGACGCCGGCGCTGCCGTCGAGCAGGCGCACGTGGCCGGCGGCCCAGGCGACGCTGCGATCGAGGCCAAGGCTGGCCAGCAGCGCGCTCAGGTCGATGCGGTCAGTGCCCGGCGCGAAGTCGGTCACGGTATCGACGCCGTCACGCAGGCTCAGATAGACGAAGGTGTCGGCGCCGGCGCCGCCGGTCAGCGTGTCCGCGCCTTCGCCGCCGGTGATCACGTCATCGCCGGCCGAGCCGGTCAGCGTGTCGCGGCCGGCGCCGCCCCGGATCGCCTTCTGCAGCGACAGGCCCACCAGTACCGGGTCGTGGTCAGACGAGCGGAAGGCGTTCGGCGCGTACAGGTCCTGCGGCTTGAACTCGGTGTTGTAGTCGATGACCGACGGTTCGTCCGCGTTGATGCGCCAGTGCGCGGCACCGGTGATCTGGGCGCTCAGGCTGGCGGTGGCCAGCGCGTGGTCCAGATAGCCGGCTTCGCCGTCGAACACGTAGGAGTAGCCGAACGCGTCGAAACGGTCGATCTGGTCGACATAGCCGTGGGCGGTCAGGTCGAGGATGGGGTCTTCCTTGCCATAGGCGTTCAGGTCACCGATCACGATCACGTCGGCGTCACCCGCCGAAGCCTGCAGGCCGGCGATGGTTTCGCGCAGCGCCTGCGCCTGCTGCACCCGCAGCGCGTTCCAGCAGCCCTGGCCATCGCCCTGGTCGAGGTCGGCGCCCGAAGTCGGGCAGCTGCCCTTGGACTTGAAGTGGTTCACCACCACGCTGAACTTCTCGCCATTGGCGGCGGCGAAGGTCTGCGCCAGCGGCGGGCGGCTGAACACCGCGCGGGTGTCGCTCAACGAGGCACCGGCGCGCGACAAGCGAGCCGGCTTGTAAATCATCGCGACCTTGATTTCATCGCTGCCGGTGCCGTTGGCCGGGTCCGGTACCACCGCGTAGGTGCCGGCGCCGAGCACCGCGTTGAGTCCGGACACCAGATCCTGGATGGCGCTGCGGCTGCCGTCGCCGTCGTTCTCGATTTCCATCAGGCCCACCACGTCGGCGTTGAGCGCACTCAGCGCGGCGACGATCTTGGCCTTCTGGCGCGAGAACTCGGCCGCGGTGCTGGCACCGCGGCTGGTCGGGAAACCGCCGCCCAGACCGTCGCCATTGAAGTAGTTCAGCACGTTGAAGCTGGCCACCTTCACGTTGCCGCCGACCGCAGGCGGCGTGGCGCTGCGCGGGTTGCTGCGCACAAACACCGGCGCTTCGGTCGGATGCAGACGGTAGTCGGCCAGACCGGTGTTGCTGTTGGTGGCCAGACCGAAGTCGATCACGCCGGTCACGCTGGCCAGCGTGTCGCCGGCACGCACCGTGTTGTCGGCACCGATGTAGGGAATCGGATTCGGGTTCTGCAGGCTGCTGCCGTCGTCCAGCAGGAAGCTGCGGCGCGCGTTGTCCAGCGTCAGCGCGGCGGCTTCAACGGACGCGGCCGGGTGACGGTTGGTCGGCTTCTCCAGACGGCCTTCGGTGGACAGCGTGAGCTGGCCGTAACGGCCGAGGAAGAAGTTCTGACCCACGGTGATCGGGCCTTCGATGCGCACCAGCATGCCTTCGTAGCGCTCCAGGCCTTCGGCCGGCATCGCCGCGATCACGGTCGGCGCGATGGCATGACCGCTGCCCAGCAGGCTCGCAGTCGCGTTCGTCAGCTGGGTGAGCGGACGCGCCAGCGTGGCGGCATTGGTGGCCGCGCCGACATTGAACTCGGTCACCGTGCCGGTCACGCGCAGGCGCTGGCCCACGTTGACCACAGGAGCGGTGCTGGTAAACACGAACAGGCCTTCCGAGGTCGCGTCGTCGCCATCCGGCAGGTCGTTCTGGATGAAGTAGCCATTGCTGTTCAGACGGGTCACCACGCCTTCGGTGACCACCCTCTGGCCGACCAGCGGGCTCGTTTCGCCGCTGCCCTGGATGACCGGAATCGGCGTGATCGCCGCCGCGGCGGCCACCGACAGATTCACCGTACAGTCACCGCTCTGCGCCTCGTTGTTGGCGAAGCGCAGCGTGATGGCATACGAACCGGCGGCGGTGGCGCTCGACACGTCGAGCGAGGCAGTGGCGGCATCGCCGTCCGCAGCCGCAGGGCTCAGGCTGCCCAGCGTGACGCCGGCCGGCAGGCTGCCGACCACGCTCAGCGCATTGACCACGCTGTCGGCATCGCTGGCCGACACGGTCACGTTGCCGGCCTGGCCGGCCTGCAGCGACAGCGACGGGCAGGTCGCGATGACCGGCGCATTGACGCCACCGGCCGCACCGCCGTCCACCACGATGTTGTCCACACCCACCCACTCGTCATTGCCGACCGCGTTGGTGGTGATGATGCGCAGCTGCAGCAGCGGCTGGTTGTCGGCCGCGGCCGGCAGCGTGGCCGACACCGGCGTCACCTTGCCGGCCAGCGACGGGCCTTCGGTGGCATCCGCCACATAGGCGGCCGGCACATCGGTGAACGGGCCGCTGCCGCCGACGCGGAACTGCAGCGCGACCGGCTGCACCGCGTTGTCGGTCGAGCCGTCGAGATCGCGCAGGTCGTAGCGCACCGTGATGCCGCTGCGGCCGGTGGTGTCCAGCGACAGCAGCAGGAAGGGGGCGTCGGCGGTGCCGGAACCGGTCAGCGCCACGACCGGGTCGGCCAGATGAAATTCGGCCACGCCGCCGGTGGTGAAGGTGTTCGGGGCAGTCTGGTTGGCATTGACGTCGATCACGCCAGTGCCGTCGACCGTGATGGCGCGCGGATCGGCACCGGTGGTGGTGACCAGATCGTCACCGCGGTAGCCGGTGATGCCGGGCACACCGTCCCAGCTGTCATTGACCGTGATGAGGCCGATGTTGGACCAGTCCTGCGCGAAGGGCAGCGGCTGGGCGATGTTGTCGGCATGGGCGGCGGACGCGAACAGACCCGCCACGGCGGCGGCCAGGGCGAGCCGGCGAGTGAGCAGGCGGGACGGTGCGGTACGGGAGAAGGAGGCCATGGGCATGTTCCGGCGACAGGGTGTAGCGTAATCGAAGTGCCCCGCGCGCTGCAGGCGCGGGGCGCGGATCAGCGATGCGCGATCAGGCAGCGGCGCGGCGGCGCGCGAAGAAACCGATCAGGCCCAGGCCGGCCATCAGCATGGCCCAGGTATCGGCTTCCGGCACCGGCGCGAGGGCGGCGTCGACCAGGCGGCCGGCGTTGTCCAGCGGGTTCGCCGCACCGTAGCGGCTGGCGGAGATCACGCCACCCAGACCGCCTTCGGCCACCGAGTCGGTGATGTATTCCTGCAGCGCCTGCTGGTAGGTGATGGTGTTGGTGGCGTTGTCGAACAGCACGCCCCAGGCCGCAAAGGCGTAACCGTCGCCGCCTGCGGCGGTGAAGTCGATGGTGGTGAGCGACACCGGACGGGCGCCGGCCACCGCCTTGCCGTCCAGCACCAGCACGGTGCCGTCGTCCAGCGTGATGCTGATGACCCGGTCGCCCACCGCACGCGTGGTGTCATACACCACGCGCATGCCGGAAATCTGGGCGAAGCGGCCGTCGGCGTTGCCGGCGGCCGAGGCGTTCGACACCGAGTGTTCCATCATGGCCTTGAGCTGTTCGGCATTCACGCTCTGCGCGGTCTTCACCAGATTGGTGAAAGGCAGCACGTCGAAGGTATTGCCCACGGTCACGTTGCCGGCGCCGATCGAGGTACGGATGCCGCCGCCGTTCTGGATGGCGATGTCGGTGCCGCCGGCGTGGCGCATCGCGTCGGCCACCAGATTGCCGAGGTTGGTTTCGGCATTGCGCACGCCGGCCTGGAAGCTGCCCGGTGCGCCGGCCACGCCGCGCGCGCCGTTGAGCGACACCTGCGATGTGCCGATGACGGTGGCGTTGAGCACGCCGATGTAGGACTGCACCGGATCGACCACCGCGGTCTTCAGGAAGCTGTCGCCGCTCACGCGGTCGGCGTCGGCCGCGGCACCGCTCACGCGCAGCATGCGCGAGCCGTCGATGGCGGTCACGGCACCGGTGACGTCGTCGATGGTGAGGTTCAGTTCACCGACATAGCGGTTGCCGAAGTTGGAGGTGACCAGCGCAACGTCGCGACCGTCCGCACCCTTCACCATCTGCGGCAGGCCGGTGATGCCGCGGCTGTCGCCCGGAATCAGCTTGTCATCGATATCGGCCATCAGTTCGTGACCACCGCCGGACAGCACCACGTCCACATTGCGCAGCTGCGGGATGAGCACATTGCGCTCGTTGGCCGCGTTCTGCAGGTGGCTCATGACGATGACGGTGTTGGCACCCTGGGCGCGCGCCGCGTCGATCTGGCCCTGCACGTGCGACACCAGCGCATTCAGGTTCTGCGCTTCGGTATTGGCCGCGGTCCAGCCGGCGGTCATGTTCACCGCGCCCGGCGAACTGATGCCGGGCAGCAGCGGCGTGGTCACGCCGACCACTGCCACCTTCTTGCCGCCGTCGGTGGTGAGCAGCGTGTAGGGCGCCACCTTGCCGGCTGCGGCCAGCGACGAGAACTCGGCAGTGGCACCGAAGTTCAGGTTGGACGACAGATAGGTGGTGCCGGACACCGCGGCGAAGCGGGCGGCCACCGTCGGGCCGAGGTCGAATTCGTGATTCCCGAACACCGCGGCATCGAAGCCGATGTGGCGCATCGCGATCGCGTCGTAGAAGTCCTGGCCGCCGTCGCTGTAGGCGCTGCCCAGATTCACGAAGCTGGCATTCAGGCGCGGGCCGGGCAGGAAGGCGTCGCCGGCGTTCAGCTTGAACACGGTGCGACCGGCGGCGCTGGCGGCCGATTCCGCGCCGGACATGACGCTGGCCAGTCGGTCGATGCCGCCGTAGTAGGAAATCGCCTGCGAGGCGTTGTCGCGCAGATTGCCCTGGGCCGACAGCAGCCAGGACTCCTGGTCACCGACATGCAGCAGCGTGAGGCCTTCGGCGAAGGCGGAGGATGCGAACAGTGCGGACAGTGCGGCGGCGAGTGCCTGCATGCGCAGCGGACGGGTATTCATGTTTCGGCTCCTGGAACAAGTCGCCGGCGGAAAGCCGGCAGATGCGGAGCGCGAGACTAGGCGGCGAACATGACCGCACGTGGGCCGGTTTTCCCCGGCTTGATGGTCCGAACGGACTACCTTTCGCCGCGCGCGAACAGCGCCCAAATCAGGCAGCCGGTGCCCAGCGTGCCGAAAGCGACGGTCCACGCCAGAGGGGTGTTCGTGCCCCCCGACAGATCGAGTGCGGCGCCGAAAACCAGCGGTGCGACAAAGCCGGCGCCGAAGCCGCCCAGCGAATACAGCGCCATCGCGGCCCCCCGCTGGGCCGGCGGCGCAGAGTGTACGAGACCCGCGGTCAGCGAGGCCGAATCGGCCATGACCGTCACGTTGTACAGCGACAGCAGTGCGAGCAGCAGCCACCAGGGCGCGCCGACCGCCGCGCCGGCAAGCCAGCACATCAGCCCGGACGCGAACATGACGCGCACGATCCAGCGGCTGCGGCCGACCTTGCCGGCCATCTCATTGCCGAGGATGCTGGCCGGCTGGCCCAGCAGCATGACCAGCGCCGCCGCCTCGGTCGGCGTCAGTCCGGGCGTGGAGGCCGACAGTGTCCAGCCGAAGGCGATGAAGGCGACCAGCCAGGAGCGCAGGCCGAACAGCTCCCAGCAATGCACTGCGTAGCCGCTGACCAGCGTGCGCACCCGCGGATGCGCCAGCACCGGGCCGAAGCGCGGCAGCCAGCGCGCCTCGTGCGCCGCCGGCGGTTTCACCTCGCCGATGCGCCACCACACCAGCGCCGCGGCCATCAGCGGCCCCAGTGCCATCAGGGCGACGGCGTGCTGCCAGCCGAACGCGCGGCCGAGCGCGCCGGCGACCAGCAGGGCGGCGCTGGTGCCGATGCCGAAGCTGGAGGTGTAGAAGGCGATGTGGCGGGTGCCGGCGTCGTGCGGTACCCGGTCGGCCAGCACGCGCAGGCCGGGCATGTAGCAGCCGGCCAGTCCGGCCCCGCTGACCGCCTGGAACAGGGCGCCGGACCAGAGCCCGGACGCGGCAAAGGCGAAGCCGGCCATGCCCAGCGCCATCAGCAGATTGGACAGCACGAACACCACGCGGGCGTCGACCCGGTCGGTGGCGCCGGACAGGAAGGGCACCGCCACCATGTAGCCGAAGAAGAAGGCGCCGCCGATGAAACCGGCTTCGGCGCCGCTGAGCGACCACAGCGCCGACAGTTCGGTCAGGAAGGACGGAAAGGCCGCGAGGCTGGTCATGCCCAGCACCTCGGCGCTGCACATGAGCAGCGTGAGCCGCACCGTGGCCGAGGCGCTGCCGGCGCTCGCGCTCACTCGTCGCGCGACTTCAGCCAGGCCGCCTTCTGGCGGGCGCGGCCGGCTTTCTTGTCGGTGCGCGCGTGTTCGCCACCCTTGCGCATCAGCGCCGCGGTGGCCAGCGGATTGCGCGGCTTCAGCGCGCGCGGCTTGCGACTGAGACGGGCCGCGGTCTTTTCGTTCATCGCCGGCCGCCGCGTTCGAACTTGATGATGGCGCGACCGTCCTCAGTCTGTTTCGGCTCGCCGCGCCAGGCGTGGCCGTAGATGATTTCCATCGTCGCCGGCAGGCGGCCGTCCTCCGCCCGGCGCATCAGCGCCGCGTCCAGCCGCGCACGGGCACGCGGCGTGAGCAGCCCGCGCGGACGCCCGGCCAGCGCGGCCAGGCTGCCGGTGTCGGCCAGGTCGCGGTACAGCCCCTCGGGCGACGGGAAGGTGAGGGTGATGTGTTCCATGTCCATCACCGGCTCGGCAAAACCGGCTTCGACCAGCATGTCGCCGACATCGTGCATGTCGATGAAGCGGTGGGCACGGCCGGGCAGGCCGGCTTCGTCGAGCGCGGCGCGCAGTTCGCGCAGCGTGTCCGGCCCCAGCATGGAAAACATGAACAGGCCGCCCACCTTCAGCGTGCGCTGAATTTCGCGCAGCGCGGCCGGCAGGTCGGGCAGCCAGTGCAGCGCCATGTTGGACCACACCATGTCCTGACTGCGCGGTGCGACCGGCAGCGCGGCGATGTCGGCGCGCACGACGGCGGTCTGGCTGCCGCCGAGCACGCCGGGCAGCCAGCGCCGCCAGCGCGGCGTGCGGCTCGCCGCATGCGCCAGCAGCGCGGCCGAACGGTCCAGCCCCAGCATCAGCGCGTCCGGGTAGCGCGCGCGCAGCGGCTGCAGGTCGGCGCCGCTGCCACAACCCAGATCGAGCAGTCGCGCCGGCTTCAGCGTGACCAGATCGAGCCGCTCTGCCATCCGGCGGGCCACCTCGCGGTGCAGGACCGCAGCGCTGTCGAAGCGCGCCGGCGCGATCTCGAAGCCGTGCGCGACGGCACGGGCATCGAGTGCGTAGTCCGGAGGAACGGTGGGCGTGGCCAAGCCGGGTTCAGACCGATTTCAGTCCCAGGCGCTCGAACAGGCGGCGATCGTTCTCCGCCTGCGGGTTGCCGGTGGTGAGCAGCTTGTCGCCGTAGAAAATGGAGTTGGCGCCAGCGAGGAAGCACATCGCCTGCATTTCGTCGCTCATCAGCTCGCGGCCGGCGGAGAGGCGCACATAGCTTTTCGGCATCGTGATGCGGGCGGCAGCGATGGTGCGCACGAACTCGAACGGATCGAGATCCGGCGCGTCGGCCAGCGGCGTGCCTTCGACCTTGACCAGATTGTTGATCGGCACCGATTCCGGCGGCGTATCCATCGATGCCAGCGTGGCGATCAGGCCGGCGCGCGCACGGCGGGTTTCACCCATGCCGACGATGCCGCCGCAGCACACGTTCATGCCCGCTTCGCGCACCGCTTCCAGCGTGTCGAAGCGGTCACCCTGGGTGCGGGTGCCGATCACCTCGCCGTAGTACTCGGGCGCGGTGTCGATGTTGTGGTTGTAGTAGTCGAGGCCGGCGTCCTTCAGCTTTTCGGCCTGACCCTCGCGCAGCAGACCCAGCGTGGCGCAGGTCTGCAGACCGAGGCCTTTCACCGCCGCGATCATTTCGGTCACCTTGTCGAGGTCGCGGTCCTTCGGGCCGCGCCAGGCGGCCCCCATGCAGAAGCGGGTGGCACCGGCGTCCTTCGCGGCGCGGGCGGCGGCCAGCACTTCGTCGACCGGCAGCAGTTCCTGGCTGGTCACGCCGGTGTCGTGGCGCACCGACTGCGGGCAGTAGCCGCAGTCCTCCGGACAGCCGCCGGTCTTGATCGACAGCAGCGTCGAACGCTGAATGGCATTGGCATCGAAGTTCTCGCGATGTACCGTCTGGGCGCGGAACAGCAGATCGTTGAACGGCAGCGCGAACAGCGCCTCGACCTGTTCGACGGTCCAGCGCTGGGCGGGCTGCGAACGGGAGGACGGCGGCAGATGAATGACCTGGGTGTGCATGGGTACGGAAGAGGCGCACGCGAATGCGCCGGAACGGCGAAGCCGCCATTTTCGTCGAAAACCGGGGCTTCATGTTGCAGCGCGTGATGATCAGCACGCCGGCCCGGCGCGTCGCCCGCCTGCTGGACGCGCTGCTGCCGCAGGACTGCGTGCTGTGCGGTCTGCGCGCCGGCGACAGTCCGCTGTGCGGGGGCTGCCGCGCCGATCTGCCGGCCCTGCCCGCCGCCCATTGCCCGGTGTGCGCACTGCCGGTGGCGACCGCGCGGGTGTGCGGCCGCTGCCTCAAGCACCCGCCCGCCTTCGATGCCACGCTGGCGCTGTGGTGCTACGCGGCGCCGGCCGACCACCTGATCCACGCGCTGAAATTCCACGCCCGGCTGCCGCTGGCCCGCTTCTTCGCCGACGCGCTCGCGGCGCTCGATCTGCCGCCGGTCGACCGTCTGCTGGCGATGCCGCTGCACCCGCGCCGGCTGGCCGAACGCGGCTTCAATCCGTCGGTGGAGATCGCGCGTGCGCTGGCCCGGCGCACCGGACTGGCCTTCGACGCCTTCGCGCTGGAGCGGCTGCATGACACGCCGCCGCAGCGCGAACTGGCCTGGTCGCAGCGGCGACGCAATGTGCGCGGCGCATTCGCGCTGCGCCGTGACGCCGAGGTGCGCGGCCTGCACGTGGCGGTGGTGGACGACGTGCTCACCACCGGTGCCAGCCTGCACGAACTGGCCCGGGTGCTGAAGGCCGGCGGCGCACTCACGGTGACCGCGCTGGTGCTGGCGCGCACGCCGAAGCTGCGCGGGCGCTGAATGCGGGCACGTGGTTGCGCGCCGCCGATCGCGGCACAATCCGGCCTCCGATCGATTCCGCACGACCCATGTTCCACATCGTCCTGTACCAGCCGGAAATCCCGCCCAACACCGGCAACGTGATGCGCCTGTGCGCCAATGGCGGCTTCAGTCTGCATCTGGTGAAGCCGCTCGGCTTCGACATCAGCGACAGGCATCTGAAGCGCGCCGGCATGGACTACCGCGATCTGGTGAATATGACGGTGCACGAGAACTGGGCGGCGCTGGCGGACGCGCTGGCCCTGCAGCCGGACGACGGCCGGCTGTACGCGCTGAGCACCCGCGGCCGTACGCCGCACACGCAGCCGCAGTACCGCGCCGGCGACATTTTCCTGTTCGGACAGGAAACCGCCGGACTGCCGCAGGCACTGCTGGACACGGTGCCGGAAGCGCAGCGTCTGCGCATTCCGATGCGCCCGGACAGCCGCAGCCTCAACCTGAGCAATTCGGTCGCCATCGTGGCCTACGAGGCCTGGCGACAGCACGGATTCGACGGGGCTTTCCAGCCCGGTTGAAGGGGGCCGGCCTCAGCCGGCGGTTTCGACCTTGGGGTCGCGCGCCAGCAGCTGCTCGACCGCCTGCGCGGCAGCCAGACGGCCGTCGAGCACCGCCGCCACCGCCTGCGTGATCGGCATATCGACGCCCAGCCGGGTGGCCAGCGCGGCGGCTTCGCGCGCAGTGGGCACGCCTTCGGCGACATGGCCCAGCGTGGCCAGCACTTCGTCCAGCGTACGGCCTTCGGCCAGCAGCAGGCCGACTCGCCGGTTGCGCGACAGGTCGCCGGTACAGGTCAGGATGAGGTCGCCCATGCCGGCCAGACCCATGAAGGTCGCGGTGCGCCCGCCGAGGGCCACGCCGAGGCGGGCGATTTCGGCGAGGCCGCGGGTGATCAGCGCGGCACGGGCGTTCATGCCGAAACCCAGGCCGTCGCACACGCCGGTGGCGATCGCCATCACGTTCTTCACGGCGCCGCCGACCTCGACGCCGGGCAGATCATCGTTGGCGTACAGCCGCAGCCGCGGGCTGTGCAGCGTGCTCACCACTGACTGCGCGAAAGCGAGGTCATCGCTGGCGACGGTGATTGCGGTCGGCTGGCCGCGCGCCACCTCGATCGCGAAACTGGGGCCGCTGAAGGCGCCGCGGGCGACACCCACCGGCAGCAGTTCGCGCGCCACCGCGTGCGGCAGCAGGCCACTGCCCTGTTCGAAGCCCTTGCACGCCCACAGCACCGCCGGCACCGACGACTGCGCGAGGGCGGCCAGCGATGCGCGCAGGCCGGCGATCGGCGTGGCGATCAGCGCCAGTTCGCAGCCGGCCAGCGCGGCGGACAGGTCTTCGTGGATGGAAACGGACGCGGGCAGCGCGATGCCCGGCAGCAGACGCTCGTTGCAGCCGCTCGCCCGCATCTCTGCGGCGTGACCCTCGTCGCGGGTCCACAGCCTGACCTCATGATCGGCCGCATAGGCGACCGCGAGCGCGGTGCCCCAGGCACCGGCGCCGAGTATGCAGAGTTTCATGCGACGTGGAGGGGCGTCACAGCCCCCATACCTGGCTGATGCGGACATAGCCGCTCTGGCCGTCGCGGTGCTTCACCCGCGCCCAGCCGGCCGGCGCCTGCTCGTTGAGCAGCGGCTCCAGCAGCACCCGGCGCTCGGCTTCGAACACCAGCGGCGCGGCGTCTTCAGGCCGGGCGAGCACGCGCGCCTTTTCCGCGGTCACGATGACCGAGCGCTGCGGCGACAGGGCGGACGACTCCACCCAGGCCAGCATGCCGCCCGGTTCGCGCACCTTGACCCAGCCGGCCTGGGTGCGCACGACTTCGACCGGCGTCTGGCGCGCGATCACGTACTGCTGGCGCGCCTGCTTCGACGGCGCGTCGTACAGCACGGCCACGTCGGCAAGCGAGCGGTATTCGAGCCCCGCCGCCAGGGCGGCGGGTGCAAGGGCGACGGCGGCGAGCGCCGCCAGCGCGAGACGCTTCATCACTGGACCGTGGGCGCGCCGTTCTGGGCCTGGTCGGCCTGGGCACGCTGCTGGTACAGCGCTTCGAAGTTCACCGGAGCCAGCACCACCGGCGGGAAGCCGGCGCGGTTCACCGCGTCCGACACGCTTTCGCGGGCGTACGGGAACAGGATGTTCGGGCAGGCGATGCCGAGGATGGGCTGCAGGTCTTCCTGCGGCACGTTGCGGATCTGGAAGATGCCGGCCTGACGCACCTCGACCAGGAACATGGTCTTTTCAGCGATCTTGGCGGTCACGGTGACGGTCAGCGTCACGTCGTACACGCCGTCCTGCACCGCCTTGCCCTCGGTCTGCAGCTGGATCTGCACGTTCGGGTTGTCGCGCGTCAGGAAGATTTCCGGCGCATTCGGCACTTCGATCGACAGGTCCTTCACATAGACCTTCTCGATCGAGAACACCGGGCCCTGGGGCTGTTGGGGTTGCACTGCTTCGTCGGCCATATCTCTATTCTCGGTGGGTGATGAACGCCGCAGGGTCAGCCCTGCAGCAGCGGATCCAGCTTGCCTTCGCGGTCGAGCGCGTGCAGTTCGTCGCACCCGCCCACATGGAAGTCGTCGATGTAGATCTGCGGCACGGTACGCCGGCCGGTTTTCTCCATCATTTCAGCGCGGCGCGACGGGTCTTCGTCGACGCGCACCTTTTCGATGTCGGTCACGCCCTTGGCGGCAAGCAGCCGCTCGGCCCGCACGCAGTACGGGCAGTAGGCGCTGGTGTACATCAGCACATGGGCCATGGCATCACTTCTTGGTCAGCGGCAGCCCGGCCTGTTCCCAGGCACCGATGCCGCCATCGAGCGCGAACACCTTGTCGAAACCGGCCTTGCGCAGCGTCGAACAGGCGCTGGCCGAACGATGGCCGCTGGCGCAGACGACGATGAGCGGGCGCTCCTTGAATTTCTCCAGATCGGCCAGCTTGGACTCGACCTGACCGGACGGGATGTGACGCGAACCGGCGATGCGGCCGGTGGCCCATTCGGCCTGTTCGCGCACGTCGATCACCTGTGCGTCCTCGCGGTTGATCAGCTGGGTGGCCTGGGCCGGCGACACGCGCGGGCCGGAGGTTTTCTGGCGCAGCGTCATCACGATCAGGGCAATGCCGCTGCCAAGCGCGGTGATGGCCCAGATGTAGTTGTTGTTCTGAGTGAGGAAATCCATGGGAAGGAGAGGCTGGAGCAGTGTGGGCGGGGCAGTCCGGGGCTGGAAACGGCCTCCTGTAACGGGGTCCGCATCATCACCGGGAACGGCTCATCCGGCAACGGCCGGATTGCAAGCTGTCATGTCCGGGCCAATTTTTACCGGGCCGCGCGTTGCGTTTTCTGGGAAAATGCGCATTTTAGCCCAAGCGCGGTCCGTCCACCTGCAGACCACGAGTCCGCAGTGCAGCACGTCTCACCGGGGCGTCGCGCGTCACACACATAGCCCACCCGAAATATGTACAAGCTCGTTCTGCTGCGCCACGGCGAATCCGTCTGGAACAAGGAAAACCGCTTCACCGGCTGGACCGACGTCGGTCTGACCGACAAAGGTGAAATCGAGGCCCGCGAAGCCGGCCGTCTGCTCAACCGCGAAGGCTACCGCTTCGACGTCGCCTTCACCTCGGTGCTCAAGCGCGCCAACAAGACGCTGTACGTCGCGCTCGAACAGCTGAATCTGATGTGGATCCCGATCCGCCCGACCTGGCGTCTGAACGAACGCCACTACGGCGCGCTGCAGGGCCTGAACAAGGCGCAGACCGCGCAGAAGTTCGGCGAGGAACAGGTGCTGGTGTGGCGCCGTTCCTACGACACCCCGCCGCCGGCGCTGGAAGAGGACGATCCGCGCCTGGACCGCAAGAACCCGCGTTACGCCGAAGTGCCGGACGCGGAATTCCCGCGCACCGAATGCCTGAAGGACACCGTGGCCCGCGTCATCCCGTTCTGGGACGCCGAGATCGCGCCGCAGATCAAGGCCGGCAAGAACGTGCTCATCGTCGCTCACGGCAACAGCCTGCGCGCACTGATCAAGTATCTGGACAACGTGTCGGAACAGGACATCCTGGGCCTGAACATTCCGACCGCCCAGCCGCTGGTGTATGAGCTGGACGAAAACCTGAAGCCCACCCGCCATTACTACCTCGGCGACCAGGAAGCGATCCGCGCCGCCATTGACGCGGTGGCCAACCAGAGCCGTGCGGTGCCGCAGCGCCAGCGTCCGCCGATCCCGGAAACCGAAGAGCCGCAATCGGCCGAACAGCGCGCACCGTGGATGGAGTGAAGGGCTGGCTGATCCGGGCGCTGCTGTGTGCGCTGCCCGGAGCCGCCCTTGCCGAGCGCGCAGTCCAGCCCGGACCGGACCAGCTGCGCGCTCTGCAGCAGCGCATGGAGGCGCTGCGCGATGAACTGAACCAGTCGGAAAGCGCCCACCGCGAAGCCCGCGACGAGCTGCGCAGCTCGGAGAAGGCGATTTCCGACGCCGCGCGCGCGCTGCGCGACATCAGCGACCGCCGCAAGGCGGTGGAAGCCCGTCTGGCCGACATCCGGCGTGAGGTCGCCGACGGCGAAAGCCGGCTGCGCACCCAGCAGGAGCAGCTGGCCCGCCTGCTGCGCGGCCACCAGCGCGCCGGCGAAGCCGACGCGCTGCGTCACCTGCTGTCCGGCACCGACCCCAACCAGAGCGCACGCGATCTGCACTATCTGCGCAGCCTGTCGAAAAGCCAGCTGCGGCTGATGGACGAGCACCGCGCCACGCTGGCGCGGCAGCGCGAACTGCTGGCCGCCCAGGATGCACAGCTGGAAGAGCTGCGCACGCTGGAAGAGGGGCGGGAACGCGAACGCCGGACACTGCAGGCCGAGCACGACGTGCGCCGCAGGGTGCTGGACCGCATCGCCGGCCAGCTGCGCAGCGAACGCAAGGAATTGGCCCAGCTCAAGCGCGACGAAGCGCGATTGGGCCGGCTGGTCGAATCGCTGTCACGCCGCAGCGTCCGCACACCGGCACGCCCCGCCACGCAGCCCGCCAGCCCCACCACACCGGCCGGAGAGGACACCCCGGTCAGCGCCACCCCGCCGCGCGGACGCGAAGCCAGCGGCCCCGTGGTGCAGTCGGTGCCGGTGGATCACGGCGGGGTCGCCTTCACGAAACTGCGCGGGCGCCTGCCCTGGCCCGCCACCGGAGAACTTGCGCGCCGCTTCGGTGCCCAAGGCGCCGATGGGGGTACACCACTGCGCGGCATCTTCATCCGCGCAGCGTCCGGCGACGTGAAGGCGGTCGCCGCCGGTACCGTGGTGTTCGCTGACTGGCTGCGCGGGTTCGGCAACCTGGTCATCGTCGACCACGGCGATCACTATCTGAGCATCTATGGCAACAACGAAGCGGTGCTGAAAACCGTCGGCAGCGCGGTACGCGCCGGCGAGGTGATCGCTTCGGTCGGCGCCAGCGGTGGGGCTTCGGAATCGGGTTTATACTTTGAATTGAGGCATCAGGGACAGGCGCTCGACCCGCTCAAATGGGTTGCGCAGTAAAGGTTTCAGCCGGTCCGGGCCATCATTTTCGCGGAGTGCATCGATGCAGAAGAAGTTGCAGCAAACCGGGCTGGTCTTGATCGGACTGTGCGCCGGCGTACTGCTCAGCCTGAATTTCTCCGCCAACGCGAACAAGACGCCGGGCTCCACGCTGCCGGTCGAGGAGCTTCGCCAGTTCGCCGACGTGCTCAACGCGGTGAAATCCGGCTATGTCGAGCCGGTCGATGACAAGAAGCTCATCACGCACGCGATCAGCGGCATGCTGTCCGGGCTCGACCCGCACTCGGCCTATCTCGACCAGGACGCGTTCAAGGACCTGCAGGCCGGCACCCAGGGTGAATTCGGCGGTCTCGGCATCGAGGTCGGCATGGAAGACGGCTTCGTCAAGGTCGTTTCGCCGATCGAGGACACGCCCGCCTTCCGCGCCGGCATCAAGGCCGGCGACCTCATCATCAAGCTGGACGACACTTCGACCAAGGGCCTGACCCTGGGCGACGCGGTCAAGCGCATGCGCGGCAAGCCGGCCACCAGCATCCGGCTGACCATCGCGCGCAAGGGTGAAACCAAGCCGCTCGAAGTCACGCTGACCCGCGAAATCATCAAGGTGCAGTCGGTGAAGTCCAAGCTGGTCGAACCGGGCTATGGCTACCTGCGCCTGACCCAGTTCCAGGAAGCCAGTGCCGAGGACATCGCCAAGCACATCGGCCGGCTGTACAAGGACGGCGAACTGAAGGGGCTGGTGCTGGATCTGCGCAACGACCCGGGTGGCCTGCTGCACGGCGCGGTCGGCGTGTCCGCCGCCTTCCTGCCGCCGAAGGCACTGGTGGTGTCCACCGACGGCCGCACCGAGGACGCCAAGCGTCGCTTCATCGCCGCGCCGGAAGACTATCTGCGCGGTTCGCGCGAAGACTTCCTGGCCACGCTGCCGGCCGGCGTCAAGACCGTGCCGATGGTGGTGCTGGTGAATTCGGGCTCGGCCTCGGCGTCGGAAATCGTGGCCGGCGCGCTGCAGGATCACAAGCGGGCGGTCATCATGGGTACCCAGACCTTCGGCAAGGGCTCGGTGCAGACCATCATGCCGCTGGCCAACAACACCGCGATCAAGCTCACCACCGCGCGCTACTACACGCCGAACGGCCGCTCCATCCAGGCCAAGGGCATCGTGCCGGACATCGTGGTGGAAGAATCGGCCAACGGCTCGGGCGGCGGCATACGCCTGCGCGAAGCCGATCTGGACCGCCACCTCGGCAACGACAAGGAACCGGAGGAATCGGTGGCGAAACCGGCGGCAGGCAAGGTCAAGCCGGCGCGGGACGATGACGAAGATGCCAAGCCGGCAGCGCCGTTCGAATTCGCCACCGGTTCTGACTACCAGTTCACGCAGGCGCTGAACCTGCTGAAAGGTCTGCAGATCATCCAGAAGAACTGAGGTCGGGCCGCCCGGCGGCCGGGACCGGATGCAGGAGCTGAACCATGGTCGCACATGCCAGCCAGCGTCGTTTCGGCCGCGAGCACCGCGCGCCGCGCAAGCCCGGTTACGGCCCCCAGGCGGGGCTGATGAAGCACCGCGAACTGCGCCTGTGCCGGCGCTGTCCGCGCGGCGCCGACGATGCACTCGAGCTGATCAAGCGCCTTGACCGCGTCGTGGTGACCGGCCAGCGCGAGCGCGTGATCGCGATCGAATACAGCCTGGCCGACCACAGCTTCCGCAGCATAGAGCGGGCACTGCGCCGGGAGGGCTTCCAGCTCGACCGCTCGATCGGCATGCGGCTCATTCGCGCCGTGCTCTACTTCTGCGAGGACACCCAGCTGCGCAACCTCAGGCAGCCCGAGCGGCTGATCAAGAAATCGAACGAAATCTACGTGCAGGCCTGGGAACACCACCCGCACGGCGACCACGACGACACTCCGAGCGAACTGCGCGAATACCGCTGAGCGCGCCGCCCCACCGCCATATTCGCCGCCCGCACCGCAGGCGGCCACAGTCCTCATGAACGACCAGCAACTGCTGCGCTACAGCCGCCACATCCTGCTCGACCCGATAGGCATCGAAGGCCAGGACCGCCTGCTCGGTTCGCGCGCCCTCATCGTCGGCGCCGGCGGCCTCGGCTGCCCGTCCGCCCTCTACCTCGCCGCGGCCGGCGTCGGCACGCTGGTCATCGTCGACGACGACGAGGTCGACATGACCAATCTGCAGCGGCAGATCCTGCACCGTGAGCAGTCGGTCGGCCGCGCCAAGGTGGATTCGGCGCGCGATGCGCTGCATGACATCAATCCGGGTACCGAAGTGATTGCGCTGAAGCAGCGGCTGGCCGGCGACGCTCTGCTGGAACAGGTGGCGGCGGCGGACGTGGTGCTGGACTGCAGCGACAACTTCGCCACCCGTCACGCGATCAACCGCGCATGCGTGGCCACCCGCACGCCGCTGGTGTCGGGTGCGGCCATCCGCTTCGACGGTCAGGTGGCGGTGTTCGACAGCCGCGAGCCGAACGCGCCCTGCTATCACTGCCTGTTTCCGGAAGGCGGCGAATCGGAGGAGGTGCGCTGCGCGGTCATGGGCGTATTCGCGCCGCTGACCGGCATCATCGGCACGGTGCAGGCGGCCGAAGCACTGAAGATCCTGGCGCAGACCGGCCGCACCCTGGCCGGCCGCCTGCTGCTGCTCGACGCGCTCGGCATGGAGTGGCGCAGCATCGCGTTGCCGCGCGACCCGGGCTGCGCCGTCTGCGGCGAGGGGGCCTGAACCCCTGGCCCCTAGCCCCTAGCCCCTAGCCCCTAGCCCCTAGAAAGGCTAGTGCAGCTTCACGTGCGGCTCGGTGCTCTGCTTGATGAAGCGGGCCACCGCGTCGAGCGAGCTCTTGACCCAGCCGTGCAGCGCGATCTGGTGCATCTGGTAGAGCGAGCGGTACATCATGCGCGCCACCAGACCTTCGATGAACATGCTGCCGCCGACCACGCCGCCCATCAGATTGCCGGTCGCGCCGCTCTTGCCCAGCGACACCAGCGAACCGAAGTCCTTGTAGCGGAAGGGGCCCGGGTCGCCCTTGCCTTCCAGCCGCATGGCGAAAATCTTCACCAGATAGCTGGCCTGCTGGTGGGCCGCCTGCGCGCGCGGCGGAATCGTGCCTTCGCCGCCCAGCCACTGACAGGCCGCGCAGTCGCCGAAGGCGTAGATGTCCGGATCGTGCGTGGTGACCAGATGGTCGTCCACCACCAGCTGGTTGATGCGGTTCGATTCCAGCCCGCCGAAGCCGGACAGCATGTTCGGCGCCTTGATGCCAGCCGCCCACACCATGAGGTCGGCGCGCACGAATTCGCCGCCCGGAGTGGCCAGACCGTCCGGGCGCACTTCGCTGACCCGCACCGAGGTGCGCACGTCGATGCCCATGTCGCGCAGCAGCTTTTCGGCCGAGGCCGAAATGCGCGCCGGCAGCGCAGGCAGCACCCGGTCCGCCGCCTCGATCAGCGTGATGCGCACGTCCTGACGCGGATCCATGCTGTGCACGCCGAAGGCGCGCAGCACCTTGCTGGTGTGGCGCAGTTCGGCCGACAGTTCGACGCCGGTGGCGCCGGCGCCGATGATGGCGATCGACACCTCGTGCGGCTCGCCGCGCTCCGCACGCGCGTCCGCACGCATGCAGGCGGCCACCAGCTTTTGGCGGAAGCGCTCGGCGTCGTGCGTGGTGTCCAGCGCCATCGTGTGCTCTTCCGCGCCCGGAATGCCGAAGGTATTCACCGTGCTGCCGACGGCGATCACCAGGTAGTCGTAATGCAGCTCGCGCTCCGGCAGCATGGGCTCACCGTCGAAGTCGGCCACCGCCTCGATGTGCAGGGTCTTGCGGGCGCGGTCGATGGCGGTCATGCGACCGAGCTGGAACTCGAAACTGTGCCAGCGCGCCTGCGCGACGTATTCAAGACGGTGCATGTGCATGTCCATGCGACCTGCCGCCACCTCGTGAAGGTGCGGCTTCCAGATGTGGATGGGCGAGGCGTCGACCAGCACGATGTCGGCCAGCCCCTTGGCGCCATAGCGGTCGCCCAGCTGGGTAACCAGTTCGAGGCCGCCGGCGCCACCGCCGACCACCACGATCACGGGCTTCTTGGAATTGTTCATGATCTCCTCAGACCTTGGGCGTATTCGAAATAGGTTTTGTCATTGCGCCGGCATTTGAGGGCATTCAGGTCAGGGCGTCCGGGCGGACGCCCTCATGCACCGCGGGGGCGAGGCGGGCAGAAGGCCAGTCGGGCAGCGGACTGCACGGCTGTCCGGAGGGCACGGCATGACGCTGTGCGCACGGTCCTCTCCGTGGCGCGCCATGCCGGAACCTGTCCTGAACACATCTCCGGGCCGTCTGATGCGGCCTGGGTCCGCCCTGCACGGGAGCGGACGGTGCATTCTGCTACAGCACCCGGTGCTTGTGCAGGCCGGGCGCGCTGGCGGGAGCGGGTGTCATCGAGGCGGAACAGTCTCCGCCGGCTTTTCAGGCGCGGCGCAACGAAAGCAGCACAGCCACCACGGTCAGCACCGCCAGCCACAGCAGCGACCACTCCGGAATGTCGAGACCGAGGATGGGCGGGAGCTTGGCGCCGCAGGTGCCGTCAGCGAAGAAGGCCTGGGGCAGCCACTGCGCCGGCGGCAGGCTGTTGACGAAGTCCTCGACCGGATCGAGACCACAGCTCACCGACGGGTTGTAGAGCACATATACGTGCCGGCCGGCGACCGCGGCACCCAGCGCCGCCACCAGCCCGGCCGCCCACAGGCCGCTGCGCGCGAGCGGCCCGCCGAAAAGGCCGCTCAGCAGGAAGAACACGCCGGCGCCGACGAAGGCGTAGCGCTGCAGGATGCACAGCGGGCAGGGCGCCAGCTGCTCGACGTGCTGCAGCCACAGCGCGAAGGCCACCAGGCCGAAACAGACATAGGACAGCAGGAAGTACAGGCGCGTACGGACAAGAGGCGTCATCGTGTTCTCGTTATCGTTGCGTAAGGGGGCTGCGCGGCGCGGACAGGCTCAGAGCACGTAGCGTGCGAGGTCCTCGCTGCGGGAAAGTTCGCCCAGACGGCTGTCAACATAGGCGCCGTCTATGGTCACGGTGCGACTGTGCTGACCGGCGTCGAAGGACACTTCTTCCAGCAGCTTTTCCATCACCGTGTGCAGCCGGCGCGCGCCGATGTTCTCGGTGCGCTCGTTCACCGACCACGCCACTTCGGCCAGCCGGCGTATGCCGTCCGGCGCGAATTCCAGCGTGACGCCATCGGTCGCCAGCAGCGCGGCGTACTGGCGGGTCAGACAGGCATCGGTCGCGGTCAGGATGCGCTCGAAATCGTCCACCGACAGCGATTCCAGCTCCACCCGGATCGGGAAGCGGCCCTGCAGTTCCGGAATCAGGTCGCTCGGCCGCGACAGGTGGAAGGCGCCGCTGGCGATGAACAGGATGTGGTCGGTCTTCACCATGCCGTACTTGGTGGTGATCGTGGTGCCTTCGACCAGCGGCAGCAGGTCGCGCTGCACGCCCTGACGCGACACGTCGGCGCCGCCGTGGTCCGAACGCGACGCCACCTTGTCGATCTCGTCCAGGAACACGATGCCGTGCTGCTCGACCGCGGCCAGCGCCTGCTGCTTCACCTCGTCCTCGTTGACCAGGCGCGCCGCCTCTTCGTCGGCCAGCGCGCGCATCGCCTCGCGTATGGTCATCTTGCGGCTGCGTCGGCGCTGCGTGCCCATGTTCTGGAACATCGACTGCAGCTGGCCGGTCAGCTCCTCCATGCCGGGCGGGGTCAGGATTTCCATCGACGCCGGCGCCACCGCCAGTTCGATGTCGATTTCCTTGCCGTCCAGTTCGCCTTCGCGCAGCTTCTTGCGAAATTTCTGGCGCGTACCGCTCTCGTCGGCCGCCGCCGCATCGGCGCCGAAACCGACCGGGCGGGCCGGCGGCAGCAGCACGTCGAGAATGCGGTCTTCGGCCGCGTCCTCGGCGCGGGTGCGCACCGCCTTCATCGCGCGCTCGCGCAGGTCCTTGATCGCGATCTCGACCAGATCGCGGATGATGGTGTCGACGTCGCGGCCGACATAGCCCACTTCGGTGAACTTGGTCGCTTCCACCTTGATGAAGGGCGCGTTCGCCAGCCGCGCCAGCCGGCGCGCGATTTCGGTCTTGCCGACACCGGTCGGGCCGATCATCAGGATGTTCTTGGGCGTGATTTCGGTGCGCAGCGGCTCGGCCACCTGGGCGCGGCGCCAGCGGTTGCGCAGCGCCACCGCGACCGAACGCTTGGCCTGCTGCTGACCGACGATGTGCTTGTCCAGTTCGGACACGATTTCGGACGGGGTCATGACTTGTGCGGATGCGGACACGGTATTCACCACTCCAGGGTTTCGATGGTGTGGCTGTGATTGGTGTAGATGCACAGGTCGCCGGCAATCCCCAGCGACTTGGACACCACCTCGTTCGCCGGCAGGTCGGTGTTCTCGACCAGCGCGCGGGCGGCCGACTGGGCATAGGCACCGCCGGAGCCGATGGCCACGATGCCGCCTTCAGGCTCCAGCACGTCGCCGTTGCCGGTGATGATGAGCGAGGACTCGCGGTCGGCCACCGCCAGCATGGCTTCGAGCCGGCGCAGCATGCGGTCGGTGCGCCAGTCCTTGGCCAGTTCGACCGCGCTGCGCACCAGATGGCCCTGATGCTTTTCCAGCTTGGCTTCGAAGCGCTCGAACAGCGTGAAGGCGTCGGCGGTGCCGCCGGCGAATCCGGCGAGGATGCGGCCCTGATAGAGCCGGCGCACCTTGCGCGCGGTGCCCTTCACGACGATGTTGCCGAGCGTGACCTGACCGTCGCCGCCGAGGGCGACCTGATTGGGGCGACGCACCGACAGGATGGTGGTGCCGTGATACTGTTCCATGGCGATTCCCGAAAAGACCTGAAAGCAGCCGGGCGCGCCTCATGCGGCGCCGCGCACGGCAGGGCGGATGGTGTCAGAAACGCCGCTGCTGGATTTCCGCGACCGCGGCGACACCGATCAGCAGCAGCAGCGCGGCCACCATGGGCCGCACATCGACCAGCCGCGGTTGCCGGCCGGTGGCCTGTACCGCGGTGATCACGTTGAACAGCAGGCCGGCGCTGATGAAATCCATCCGGCGCAGGTCCGAACAATCGACCTTCATCAGCCCCTGCGGCAGGTCGGCCTGCTGCAGCACCGCGAAGGCATCCTGACGAGCGCCGACGATCTCCCCGCGCAGCGCGATCGGACCGCCGCAGACCGGCTGTGCCGTCTCGGCCGCCGGCGGTACCAGCGCCGAGGCGACCCAGCGCGCGTCCCAGGACGGCGGCGACAGTTCGAAGGTGATCGCGTACTGGATGGCGAATTCCTCGAAGTTCGCCTCGTCACCGAGCTGCTGCAGCGTTTCCAGATAGAGCAGCCACTGCGCCGGCCCCTCGGCCTGACCCGGCACCACGCGCGGTGCCAGCAGGTCGCGCAGGCCGGCCGCGCTGAGCATGGCGACGCCATGGCCGCGCCGGCGCACGTCGGTCAGTACGTCCAGCAGCAGGCGGGCGCCGTCCTCGTCGACTTCGTGCAGACGCGCCAGATCCAGCCGCACGACCGGTGCCTTGGCACTGAGGCGCTCGATCTGCGAAATCGAGGGCTGGCTGGCCGCGGTCAGCTTGCCGGACAGCGTGAGCGTGGGCGGGCCGCCGCAGGCACCGCCGGACGGCGTGGCCGGCCAGGTCGGCGCCGAACGTTCGAAGCGTTCGGCATAGGCCAGCGCGTGCGCCTCGAAGGCATCGATGCGGCCGAGCGCGTGGCACAGATCGAACAGCATGGCCCACACCTGTTCGGTGGAGTTGCCCAGTTCGTCGAAGGTGGCCTTTTCCAGCACCGACAGCGCGGCCTCGTCGTCACCGTTGGCGAACAGCATGGCCGCTTCCTCGACCACCGGATGCAGACCGCTGGATACGTCGCGCACCTCGAGTTCGCCCTTGCCGGTGCGGCGGGCGCCGTCGAGCGGGTCCTTCGATACGAAATCGAGCGAAATCAGCCCGGCGGACGACGGCGCCACGCTGCTGGCGAAGCCGGTGTCCGGCGCACGGCTGGCCGGCACCGCGGAAGGCGCGGCGGGACGGGCCGGCTTCCGGGTTTCGACCTGCGGCGTCGCAGGGGTTTTCTTGAAGAAGGAAAAAGCCACGGGTGCGTCGGGTTGCGTGCCGGTGCGGCTCGGACAGCCGGGCGGCAGTTAAGTGCATATGAACCGTCACTTTACCTGCCAAACCGGGGGCGACGCATCCCCCAGATGTATCAGGCGGCATCCGCCGCCCGGCCGCCTCCGGTCAGAAACTCGCCCGCAGGCCGGCCATGATGCTGCGACCCGGCATCGGTGCGATGCCCTTCAGGAAGGACACGTGATTGCGCGCTTCGGTATCGAACAGGTTGTTGCCACGCAGCCAGGCCTCCCAGTTCACGCCGCCGGAGGTGAACGCGTAGCTGGCGAAGGCATTCACCAGCGCATAGCCGGCAGTTTCGGATTCGCCGGCGCCCACGCGGTCCTGCCGGCTGGCGCCCTGCACTTCCATGCGCAGGTTCACCGCCTCGCGATGCCAGTTCAGCGCCGCCATGCCGCGCACCGGCGCGATGCGCGGCAGCGGCTCGCCGGTGTCGCGGTTGGTCGCACGCACCATGTCGGCCTGCAGATCGAGGTGAAGCTCGCCGGCGCAGCGGCACAGCAGCAGGTGAGCCTGGGCCTCCATGCCGTAGAACTTCGCCGGCACTGCCTGGTAGGCGAATTCCGGCAGTTCGCCCGCCGGATTCAGCAGGCCGTCCTCTTCGCGGTTGCGACCGGTGCCGGCCAGCGCGATGTAGTTGCCGAAGCGGCTGTAATAGGCGCCGAGGCTACCGCTGTGCTCGCCGTGTTTCACCCGCAGTTGGGCATCGATCGAATTCGACTGTTCCTTCTGCAGCCCGGCGCTGCCCACTTCGTAATTGCCGGTGGCGGCGTGCGGGCCGTTGGCGAACAGCTCGTAGAAGGTGGGCGCACGTTCGGTGTGGGCGAACTGCGAGCTGACCGAGAAGGTGTCGTTCAGCGGGTAGATGGCGCCCAGCGCCGCGCTGCGCGCGGTGAAACGCCGCTCCTGCGCCGGTTCGAAGCGCGGCGCAGCGGTGTTCGGATCGATGGGACCGCCGCCCTCGGTACCGACCTCGACCCGCTCCAGCCGGCCGCCGAAGGTGAGCTTGAGCGCGCCGATGCGGGTTTCCTCGAACAGGAACAGCGCACGGCTGTCGGTGCGAGTCGACGGCACGAAGGCCTCGTCGCCCAGCGCCGAAAAATCGCTGCTGTCGAGCTGCGCGCCGATCACGCCGCGGAAGGCGCCGATCTGCCGGTGGCTGGCTTCCACGCGCAGGTCGGTCCCCTTGTTGAAGAAGCGGGTGGCCGGCGTGCCGCCATCCAGTTCGACATGGCGGTAGTCGGTGTGGCCGGCACGGAATTTCAGGCCGGTGATGAAGCCGTCAAGGTCGGTCGCTTCACCGGCCAGATCCCAGCGCTCGCTGCGCATGTCTATGGTCACGTTCGGCTCGGCCACGGTGCCATAGGTGGAGTCGTACAGGCCGTACGAGGCGCCGATATAGCCCTTGTCGCCCGCCCAGGAGGCACCGATGCCGCCGCCCTCCGTGTCGGCGGCCGAATTGCGCAGACGGGAGGCGCCGCTGCTGTCCGGAATGCGCAGGTCGGAGGTGCTGCGGGTGAATCCGTCCGCGTGCAGATTGAATCCCTGCTTGCCGAATTCGACCCGGCCGGCCAGCGCGCGGGTGGAATCGGCGCCACCGACCACGCCATCGACCCGGCCGCTGACGCCGCTCATGGCCGACTGCGGAATGCGGTTGTCCAGCGTGTTCACGACGCCGCCCATCGCGTTGCCGCCATACATCAGCGCGGCCGGGCCGCGCACCACCTCGACCCGCTCGACCACCAGCGGATCGACCGTGGTGGCGTGATCGAAGGACAGGGAGGACGCATCAACGGTGGCGCCGCCATTGCCGAGGATGCGCACGCGGTCGCCGTCCATGCCGCGGATGACCGGACGGCTCGAATTCGGGCCGAACCAGGTGGAACTGACGCCCGGCAGATTGCCCACGGTTTCACCCAGCGTACTGGCGCCGCGCAGCGTGAGGTCGTGGTCGTCCATGACCGACACCGGACTGACCAGGTCGGACAGCTCGCTGCCCAGCGGATTGCCGGTCACCACCACCGCCGGCAGGGTCTGGATGGACTGTGCGTACACCGGCACGGAAAAGGATGCGGAGGCGGCTGCCGCAACGGCGCCGCCCAGAAGGCTCTTGAACTGCATGAAATATCTCCCGGCGCCCGCCATGGCGGGCGCGTCCGCGCGGATGAACGCGCGGACATGACTGAATCGAACGAAATGCGCCTGAGGGCGCGGACGGATCAGATCAGCGGGAATACCGGCGGGCCGTGGGCACAGGGCTCGGGCGCCGCACCATGTACCGCCACCCGCAGCGAGGCGGCGCGCAGCACATGGGACAGGTCGGCCACCGCGGTATCCGGCGCGGAGCCGGAGAACAGCGTGGCCAGGGAATGGGCGGACAGACAGTCCGGACACACCGCCGCATGGGTCGGCGCGCCATCGTCATCGCTCTCGGCCAGCACCGCCGCCGCGCGCGGCGACAGGTGCTCGAAAGCGTGTACGAGGGATACGTGCTGCGCCCCGACGAGGCACAGCACGAGCAGGACGAACCGCAGCGGACCGAACCGCAGCGCGGACAGGCGCCTGAACATCACGGTGTGTCCGCGCCCGGCCTCAGTCGCCGTACAGCTTCTGCAGGCGTTCGCGGCGCTCCTGCGCCTCGATCGTCAGCGTCGCGGTCGGACGGGCAAGCAGGCGGCCGATGCCGATCGGCTCGCCGGTTTCATCGCAGTAACCGTAGTCGCCGTTGTCGATGCGCTCGATCGCCTGTTCGATCTTCTTCAGCAGCTTGCGCTCGCGGTCACGCGCGCGCAGTTCCAGCGTGTGCTCTTCCTCAACCGTCGCGCGGTCGGCCGGATCGGACACATTGTCCACCTCGCGCATGTGCTCGACGGTTTCGTCGGCCTTGCGCAGGATGTCGTCGCGCATGCGCGACAGCAGATCGCGGAAGAACGCGAGCTGCGCTTCGTTCATGTAGTCCTTTTCCGGCATCTTGAGGACGTCGGCTTCGGTCAGCGGCTTGTCGGCCTTGCTGGCGTTCTTGGTGGCCATCCGCATGAACTCCAAGGTTTGGAAAGGCGAAGAGGATACCAATGTTTTGATGAAAAACCGTCGACCGGATCACTCCCCGGCCACGGTCGGCCCGCCGCTCAGCCCACGCGCAGCAGCAGGCCCTTCAGATACTCGCCTTCCGGGAAGGCGAGGCCGACCGGATGGTCGGCACCGGCCGACAGCCGGCGCAGCACCCGGGCCGACACGCCGGCATCGGCAGCGGCGTCCGCCACGATCTTCTGGAAGAAATCCGGATCGACGCCACCGGAGCAGGAATAGGTCATCAGCAGCCCGCCCGGCGCGAGCAGCCGGAAACCGAGCAGATTGATGTCCTTGTAGGCGCGGGCGGCCGCCTTCGCGTGCGCGGCCGACGGCGCGAACTTGGGCGGATCGAGCACGATGAGGTCGAAGCGGCGGCCTTCGGAACGGAAGGTGCGCAGCGCCTGGAACACGTCGGCTTCCAGCCATTCGGCACGCGCGGCGTCGATCTGCGGGTTGTGACCGACGTTGCGCCGCGCGGTCGCCAGCGCCGGGCCGGACGAATCGATGGACAGCACCGATGCGGCACCGCCGGCCAGCGCGTGCAGCGAAAAGCCGCCGGTGTAGCAGAAACAGTTCAGCACCCGGCGCTCGCGCGCCAGTTCGCCGCACAGCCGCCGGTTGTCGCGCTGGTCGAGATAGAAACCGGTCTTGTGGCCACCGGCCACATCGATCTCGATATTCACGTCACCGGCCACGCCGGGCTCGGCGATCACCGGAAAGGGCGGCTCGCCGTCGCCGATCAGCCAGCCACAGCGCGGCTCCAGGCCCTCGAGCGCACGCACGTCGGAATCCGAACGTTCATAGACCCGCGCGATGCCGGTCGCGCGCACCAGCGCTTCAGCAATCGCCTGTCGCCACTTTTCACCGCCGGCGCCGGTGATCTGCAGCACGATCACGTCGGCGTAGCGGTCGGCGATCACGCCGGGCAGGCCGTCGGATTCGCCGTGCAGCAGCCTGACGCCGCCACGCGGCCCGAACTCGCCCGCCAGTTCGGGCAGATCGCGCCGCTGTTCGACCGCGCGCGTCACCGTGCGGCGGAAGAAGGCGTCATCGATCGACTCGTCCTCGAAAGTCCACATGCGGGCGCGGATCTGCGACGCCGGCGAAAACGCGGCGCGACCGAGCACGCGGCCGCTGGCCGCCTGCACCAGCACGGTATCGCCCGGCCGCGCCCGCCCGTCGAGGCGGTCGACCGAACCGGCGAATATCCACGGGTGACGGCGCATGACCGAGCGCTCGCGGCCCGGTGCAAGAATCAGGGTGGCACTCATGCTCTGTCCGTCATGTGCTGCGCCTGCCGAACGGGCCGGCTGTGCAGCGGCGACCTGCACGAACAGTCGGGGCATCGAAGCCAACGCGCCGTCCGAAGGGCCGCCCCGAGGGGTGTAGCGAGGGTTTCGGCGAGCACCGCTCGCCGCCCGAGCAACCGGTCGGCTGTGTAAAGCCGGCCGCGCATAGCCGGCCCTCCTGAGCGAACAAAGTAAGGGCGGGAGACAACGCGCCGCCCGAAGGGCCGCCCCGAGGGCGAGCGCTGCCCCCTTGGGGGGCAGCGAACGAAGTGAGCGTGGGGGCCCACACGCTCAGCCCAGCTCGCGGATCAGCGACGCGCCAAGCAGTTCGCCGATGCGTTCGAGATAGAGGGTGCCCATGTCCGGCACGAAGCGGGCATCGTCGTTGGCGCCCAGGGCCAGCAGGCCGACCACCCGCGCGTCGCGTCGCAGCGGAACCAGCGCGATCGACTGCACGCGGGGCGCGGCCTCGCCGAACCAGGCCACGACGCCGAGGTCGTTCACCGGGCCGCAGTAGGGCTGGCGCGCCTCGTTGGCGAATACGCGGATGCGCTCGTCCACCGGCTCGAACACCTCGCCTTCGCGTGTCAGCACGCTGTTCCACAGCCGCAGCGCGGTATGCGGCACCGAAAACCCTTCCGACAGCTGCTCGCGCAGCGCGCTCATGACCGCGTCGAAACTGCCGGCGCTCATCAGCGCCAGCGACAGCGCATGCACGCGGGTGGAAATGACGTCATTGTCCTCACCGAAACGCAGCAGTTCGGCCAGCTTCAGTTCCAGCGTGCGGGTCTTTTCGCGCAGCGTCAGGATCTGCCGCTCGGTGATCGAAATCGCCCGGCCGCCGTGCGGATGCGGCACATAGAGGTGGGCGAGCAGTTCGTGGTATTCGTCGAAGAACTGCGGATGGTCCTGCAGATAACGCGCGACGTCGTCGGCTCTCATGGGGGTGCTACTCCAGATGGATGTCGGCTTCGAATACGGTGACCGCGGGGCCGGTAATGAACACCGGTGCGCCTTCGCCAGCCCAGGCGATGTTCAGTTCGCCGCCGCGGGTGCTGACGCGCACCGGGCTTTCCAGCAGATTGCGGACGATGCCGGCGACCACGGCGGCACAGGCGCCGGTGCCGCAGGCCAGCGTTTCACCGGCGCCGCGTTCATACACGCGCAGCCGGATGTGATGCGGGTCCACCACCTGCATGAAGCCTGCGTTCACGCGGGCCGGAAAACGCGGGTGGGATTCGATCAGCGGCCCCTGCACGCCGACCGGCGCGGCGTCGGCATCGGCGACCACCTGCACCGCGTGCGGGTTGCCCATGGATACCGCGGTGATCGCCACCGGCGTGCCCGCGACATCCAGCGGCTGGACGAAGGCGTCGGAATCGGACTGGAAGGGGATGCGCGCCGGTTCGAACACCGGCACGCCCATGTTGACCGTGACCTGGCCATCATCCTGCGCGCTCAGCGTGATCACGCCACTCTTCGTTTCAACCCGGATTTCCTGCTTGTCGGTCAGCCCCTGTTCGATCACGAAGCGCACGAAACAGCGCGCGCCATTACCGCACTGCTCCACCTCGCCGCCATCGGCATTGAAAATGCGGTAGCGGAAATCGACATCCGGCCGCTGCGCGCGCTCGACCACCAGCAGCTGGTCGCAGCCGACGCCGAAGTGGCGGTCAGCGAGAAAGCGCACCTGCTGGGGCGTCAGGTCGACCTGCTGGCGAATCGCGTCGATCACCACGAAATCGTTGCCCAGGCCGTGCATCTTGGAAAAACGGAGCTTCATTCGGTCACCATCGTGCTGTAGTCGCGCCACACGCAGCGGTCCATCACCACGGCCAGACCGGCCGCCTGCGCACGCAGCGCGGCCGCCTCGTCGATCACGCCGTCCTGCAGCCACACGGCCGGCAGGCCGAGCGCGATTGCCTGATCGACGAATTCGCCGACGCGGTCAGCAGCGATGAAGAAATCGACCAGATCGATCTCGCGGCGCAGCGCGTCCGGAATGTCGGCCAGCGAGGCGTAGGCCTTTTCGCCCAGCACCTGATCGACCGCCGGCCGCACTGGCACGATGCGCCAGCCGAAGCGCTGCATGCCGCGCGCGACGCGATGACTGGGACGGGATTCGATCGGGGACAGGCCGACCACGGCCACCGTGCGCACGCTGCGCAGCAGGTCAGCGATGGCCTGCGGGGCAGGATTCGTGAACATGGTCATCATTCTACCGCTGCCGGCCGCTCCACACCGGGCGGCCGCTTGTAGCGCTTGTAGCCCCAGATGTACTGCGCAGGCCAGCGCCGCACCAGCGCCTCGACATTGCGGTTGATCGCATCGACCCGCTGCGCGGTGTCGCCCTCGACCGGCACTTCGGGCTCGATGAAATGCAGGTGGAAACCGCGGCCCGCCGGCAGCCGCTCGGCAAACACCATGACGGTGCCGGCGGCGATCGAGGTCAGCCGGGCGGCCAGGGTCATCGTATAGGCCGGTCGACCGAAGAAATCGGCCCACACCCCCTCGCCGTTGGCCGGCACCTGATCCGGCAGGATGCCGACCAGTCCGCCGTCCTTCAGCGTGCGCAGCAGACGGCGCACGCCGCTGCCGTCAGCCGCCGCCAGCGACACGCCGGCGCCCTCGCGCCCGCGCTCCATCACCGGCGCAAGCCAGGCCTGGCGCGGCGCGCGATACAGCACGGTAATCGGGATGCGCGAACCGATCAGCCGGGCGGCGATCTCGAACGCCCCCATGTGCGGTGTCAGCAGCACCACGCCGCGGCCGCTGGCGTGCAGCCGCTCGACGCATTCCCAGCCGCTCACCTGCACGACCGCGCGCAGCACCTCGGCACGCGGCCGCAGCCACAGCCAGGGCAGTTCAAGCATGGTGCGGCCGGAATGAGCCGCGGCCGCGCGGATCAGCGCGGCATCGGCCTGCGGCACGGCGCCGGCGAGGTTGCGGTCGAACTCCCGGCGGAACTTGGCCGAGCGTGCGTGCATCAGACGGCCGGCCGCCGCCCCGACGGCCTGCAGCGTGCGCAGCGGAAGGAGTGACAGCAGCCGGAAGGCACCCGTGGCCAGACGGCTCGCGAGGTCGGACATGGACAGGAAGCTGAGTACGCGAATATTGCAGAACGCGGTAGACTACTGTTTCCGCCGAGTTAAACGAGACAACTTGCAGGGCGGCCTAAAAATACTGCTAAAGCGTCGCCTGCTCGCTTCCCGGAGCCGGTTCGACGAACCGCAACAGGGAAGTTTGATAGGAGCAGGTGCATGTCAGAGTATTTCTTCACTTCGGAATCGGTATCCGAAGGCCATCCCGACAAGGTCGCGGACCAGATTTCCGACGCCATCCTCGACGCCATCCTGGCGCAGGATCCGACCGCCCGTGTCGCCGCCGAAACCCTGTGCAATACCGGTCTCGTCGTGCTGGCCGGTGAAATCACCACCACCGCCAACGTCGACTACATCCATGTCGCGCGCGACACCATCAAACGAATCGGCTACGACAACACCGAATACGGCATCGACTACAAGGGCTGCGCGGTGCTGGTGGCCTACGACAAGCAGAGCCCGGACATCGCCCAGGGCGTGGACCGCGCCAGCGACGACTATCTGAACCAGGGCGCCGGCGACCAGGGCCTGATGTTCGGCTACGCCTGCGACGAAACGCCGGTGCTGATGCCGCTGGCGCTCAACCTGTCGCACCGTCTGGTCGAACGCCAGGCCCATCTGCGCAAGGACGGCCGCCTGCCGTGGCTGCGTCCGGACGCCAAGAGCCAGGTCACCATCCGCTACGTCGACGGCAAGCCGGAGCGCATCGACACCGTGGTGCTGTCCACCCAGCACGCGCCGGACATGTCGCTGGAAGCGATCCGCGAAGCGGTGATCGAGGACATCATCAAGCCGGTGCTGCCGCCGGAACTGGTGAAGGGCGAAATCAAGTACCTGGTGAACCCGACCGGCCGTTTCGTCATCGGCGGCCCGCAGGGCGACTGCGGCCTGACCGGCCGCAAGATCATCGTCGACACCTACGGCGGTGCCGCACCGCACGGCGGTGGCGCCTTTTCCGGCAAGGACCCGTCCAAGGTGGACCGCTCGGCCGCCTACGCCGGCCGCTACGTGGCGAAGAACATCGTCGCCGCCGGCCTCGCGTCGAAGTGCCAGGTGCAGGTGAGCTACGCCATCGGCGTCGCCCAGCCGACCTCGGTCATGGTCGAAACCTTTGGCACCGGCAAGGTTTCGAACGAAAAGCTGACCGAACTGGTGAAGCGCCACTTCGACCTGCGTCCGAAGGGCATCGTGCAGATGCTGGACCTGCTGCGCCCGATCTACCAGAAGACCGCCGCCTACGGCCACTTCGGCCGCGACGAGCCGGAATTCACCTGGGAAGCGACCGACAAGGCCGCCGCACTGCGGGCTGACGCCGGGCTGTAAGCTGCGCGCTGGCGCATGAGTCATGCCGGGGCCGCACAACGCGGCCCCGGTCCGTTCAGTTCGCTCTCGCTAACGCCACCTGTCAGCGGACTAAAGGCATCGGGTCTAGCCGAGGCGTTACGCCCTCCGCGCTCCACGGTCCGAGCGGAAACGCCGAGGACCGGACTCTGCCCTCGAACTGCGGGTAGCGCTGTCTCAGCAGCGCAAGGTCGCGGTCGGCTGCGTCGACGACGCCGACATGGCCACCGCCGGTAATTTCAATGCCGAACAGGTTCTTGCCGCGCAGCAGATGGCCATGAAAAGCGCCAACGTAGATCACCTCGCCAGCACGCACCTCGAATTCGAGCGGCGGAAGTTCGCCCCGGGGGAATATCCGCAGGCCTGACCCGTTCGAGATCTGCCAGTGCGTAAACCGGTGCGGACCGGGCGCCATTTCCACCACATGCAGATAGCCCTGCACGTCAGAGAAGTCATTCGGACGCCGGAGAACCACGGCGGTACCGTTCGCAGACCCGAAATGCGCCCCGCCACTGGTGAATCCGCCATCAAGATAGACGATGGTCTTGTTGGCGTCCCCACCCTCGACGTCATGCGCTACCGAAAAGACGACGACGCCGACCTTCGGGTTGGCCTCAGGCTTAAAGTCCTTTGCGACCTGCGGTGCTGCGCATCCGGCGAGAGCCGCCAATACCCCGAGCAGCACAGGGAATCGACACCAGCTTGTCATCGACGATCGCATCTGAATCCTTTCAGAAAGTGATCGTCATTGTGCCAGCGTCATCGCGCCCCGTAGCCGTTTTCCTTTGTCGGCAATCACTCCACCGGATGCCTGCCCACGAAAGCATCCACCGAGTTCTCGGCGATGCGCGTCCACAGGTGCTGCTCCGAGCGGAAGCGGTTCCACGGTTCGAACACCTTGCGGAACTGCGGGTTGGCGGCGGCGGTTTCGCGGTAGAGCGCGAACGCCTCCTTCTGGCAGGCAAGCAGGATATCGCGCGGGAACATGCGCAGCTGGGCGCCGCCCTCGATCAGCTTTTTCATCGCCGCCGGATTGCGCGCGTCATAGCGCGCCTGCATGGCGACATGGGCGGCGGCGCAGGCGGATTCCAGAATCTGCCGGTACTCGGCCGGCAAGGCGTCGAAGCCCTGGCGATTGACGTAGAGACTGAGCTGCGGGCCGGCTTCCGCCCAGCCCGGATAGTAGTAATAGGGCGCGACCTTGTAGAAACCGAGCTTGAGGTCGTCATAGGGCCCGACCCACTCCGCGGCGTCGATGGCGCCCTTTTCCAGCGCCGGATAGACGTCGGCGCCCGGTATCTGCTGCGGCACCACGCCCAGCCGCGACACCACCTGGCCGGCATAGCCGCCGATACGCATCTTCAGGCCCTTGAGGTCGGCCACGCTGCGGATCTCGCGGCGGAACCAGCCGCCCATCTGCGCGCCGGTGTTGCCGCAGGGGAAATTGACGATGTTGTAGCCGGCGAACAGTTCGCGCATCAGCGCCATGCCGCCGCCATCGACCAGCCAAGCGTTCTGCTGCCGGCTGTTCAGGCCGAAGGGCATGGCGCAGTCGAAGGCGAAGGTGGGGTCCTTGCCGATGTAGTAGTAGGACGCCGAATGCCCGCACTCCACCGTGCCTTCGCGCACCGCGTCGAGCACGCCGAAGGGCGGCACGATTTCGTTGGCGGCGAACACCTGGATCTGGAAGCGGCCGCCGGTGGCCGCGCTCACCTGCTGCGCCACCTGTTCGGCGGCGGCATGCAGCGCATCAAGCGCCTTCGGAAAGCTGGACGCCAGTCGCCAGCGCAAGGCCGGCTGCGCGGCATGCACGGCCGGCGCACTCGCCAGCGCTGCGGCCAGCGGCGCCGCTTTCAGGAAGCCACGGCGGTCGGTCATGTCACCGGATCCATTCAAGGTCGCGCCGCTCAGATGAGGGGCAGCGAACGAAGTGAGCGTGGGGGCTCACACTCAGGCACCGGCGATCCGCATGCGGTCGATCAGCACCGAGCCGCTCTGCTTCGAGCCGCGCACCAGCGCGTCCGAGCCGACTGCCTGTATGCCCTTGAACATGTCGCGCAGATTGCCGGCGATGGTGATTTCCTGCACCGGGTAGGCGATTTCGCCGTTCTCGATCCAGTAGCCGGCGGCGCCGCGCGAATAGTCGCCGGTCACGTAGTTCACGCCGTGGCCCAGCAGTTCGGTCACCAGCAGGCCGCGCTTGATGCCGCGGATCAGGTCGTCCAGGCTCTGCGTGCCGGACTGCAGGATCAGGTTGTGCGAGCCGCCGGCGTTGCCGGTGGTCTGCATGCCCAGCTTGCGCGCCGAGTAGGTGCTCAGGAAGTAGCCGTTCAGCACGCCGTTCTCGACCACTTCGCGGTCGCGGGTGGCCACGCCGTCGTCGTCGAACATGCCGGAGCCCATCGCGCGCGGCAGGTGCGGGCGCTCGGAAATGTTGATGTGCTTCGGAAATATCTGCTTGCCCAGGCTGTCGAGCAGGAAGGAGGACTTGCGGTACAGCGCGCCGCCGCTGGCCGCCTGCACGAAATGGCCGAGCAGGCCGATGGCCAGCGGCGCTTCGAACAGCACCGGCACCCGGGTCGTGCGCACGCGGCGCGCATCGAGGCGGGACAGCGCGCGGCGGGCTGCGTACTCGCCGATCGCTTCCGCCGGCGGCAGGTCGCCGGCGGCGCGGCGGCTGGCGTACCAGTCCTCGCGCTGCATGCCGTCGCCTTCGCCGGCGATGACCGAGCAGCTCACGTACTGGCGCGAACTGGCGTAGCCGGCCATGAAGCCCAGACTGTTGGCCGATACGAACTGCGACTGCTGGGCCGACACCGACGCGCCTTCGGAATTGCGGATGTCGGGCGATACCGCGAAGGCGGCGTCCTCGCAGCGACGGGCGATGTCGATGGCGGTTTCGACCGGCAGATCCCACGGGTGGTACAGATCCAGGTCGCGGAACTCGTTGGCCAGCAGCGACTTGTCGGGCAGGCCGGCCGCGTCATCCTCGGCGGTGAAGCGGGCGATGGACAGCGCGGCATCCACCGTGGCGCGCATCGCATCCAGCGAAAAATCGCTCGAACTGGCGTAGCCGCGGCGCTGGCCGACATACACGGTCACGCCTATGCCCTTGTCGCGGTTGTACTCGATGGTTTCGACCTCGCCGCGGCGCACCGTGACCGACTGGCCGAAGCCTTCGGACACATCGACTTCGGCGGCGGAGGCCCCGCCTGCGCGGGCGTGATCGAGAAGCTGCTGCGCGATATTGCGCAGGCTGGCGTCGGTATGGCTGAAACCCTGTCGGGACATGGCGGATTCGTGGTCAGGCAAAGGCTGCAATAATAGCCGCTTGCCACGCTTCACCCCGCACATCGCTTCTTCATTGCCTTTCCATGCACCCCAGACAAGACCCTCACCCCGACGACAGCGACGAACAGGACCTGCCCGAACGTCCGAGCAAGAGCCAGAAGAAGCGCGACGCGCACGCGCTGCAGGCGCTCGGCAAGGAACTGGTGGCGCTGTCCGCCGAGCAGCTCAAGCGCATCGACATGCCGGACAACCTGCGCATCGCGATCGCCGAGGCACAGCGCACCCGCAGCCATGAAGGCCTGCGCCGGCAGATGCAGTATGTCGGCAAGGTGATGCGCGGCGTCGATACCGGACCGCTGACCGAGGCGCTGGACGTGATCCGCGGCCTGTCGGCTGCCGCCGTGGCGCGCGAGCACATGCTGGAGCGCATGCGCGAACGGCTGATGGCGGACGAACAGGTGCTCGGCGACATCGCCGCCCAGTGGCCGGGCGCCGACCTGACCCGGCTGCGCACGCTGCGCCGCAACGCGCTGCGCGAGCGCGAGCAGAACAGGCCGCCGCGCGCCTTCCGCGAAATCTTCCGCGAGCTGCGCCAGCTCGACAACGCCGCCCGCGGCGAGGACGCGGAACACGATTCCGACAGCGAACAGGAGGGATACGACGATGAGTGACACGCAACAGGATCTGCTGACCGTCGGGCTGGTGTCGGTGTCCGACCGCGCCTCCAGCGGCATCTATCAGGACCAGGGCATTCCGGCGCTGAAGGAATGGCTGTCCGCCGCACTGAAGAATCCGGTCATGTTCGAAACCCGGCTCATTCCGGACGAGCGGCCGCAGATCGAGGCCACGCTGGCGGAACTGTGCGACAGCGCCGGCTGCGATCTGGTGCTCACCACCGGCGGCACCGGCCCGGCGCCGCGCGACGTGACGCCGGACGCCACGCTGGCGGTGGGCGACCGCGAAATGCCCGGCTTCGGTGAACAGATGCGCCAGATCAGCCTGCGTTTCGTGCCGACCGCCATCCTGTCGCGCCAGACCGCGGTCATCCGCGGCCGCACCCTCATCCTCAACCTGCCCGGGCAGCCGAAGTCGATCAGGGAAACGCTGGAAGGCCTGAAGGACGCGGACGGCCAGCAGATCGTGCCCGGCATCTTCGCCGCCGTACCGTACTGCATCGACCTGATCGGCGGCCCCTACATCGAGACCGACGACGCCGTGGTGAAGGCCTTCCGGCCGAAGTCGGCGATCCGGCCGCCCCGGAGCTGAGGCAGCGGGGCGCGCAGGCCGTCGCTCAGGGCACCTGCGAATAGTGCATGCGCGCCGCCACCCGGGCGGCGTGGGCGGCCAGGCGGGGGCCGAAGGTTTTTTCGTACTTGCGCGGGTTGGGCAGCATGACCGCCAGCCGCGCCGCCTGTTCCGGTCCGAGCTGGGCGGCGGACACCCGGTAGTAGCGCTGGGCGGCCGCCTCGGCGCCGAACACGCCATCGCCCCACTCCACCACGTTCAGATAGATTTCCAGAATGCGCCGCTTGTCCATCACCGCTTCCATCATGAAGGTGATGGCGGCCTCCTGTGCCTTGCGCAGATAGCTGCGGCTCGGGCTCAGAAAGAGGTTCTTGGCCAGCTGCTGGCTGATGGTCGAACCGCCGGCCACCGCGCGGCCCTTCTTGCGGTTCTTTTCCATCGCTTTCTGGATGCCTTCCCAGTCGAAGCCTTCATGGTCGACGAAACCATCGTCCTCGGCCGCCACCACTGCCCGCTTCAGATGCACCGAAATGCGTTCGTACGGCACCCACTGCTGGCGCAGCTGCGCGTCCGGGCTGCGTTGGCGCAGTTCGTCCAGCCGCAGCGACATGAAGCTGGTCTGCGACGGGTTGAACCGGGTCCACCACAGCAGGTGGCCGAACACCCAAAGCTGGTAGGCCAGCACCAGCAGCACCGCGCTGGCGAGCAGCCACTTCAGCAGACGGAAAGCGCTGCGCATGACCGGTACGCTCAGACCAGCGGCGGCAGGGCGGCACGCAGCGTGGCGCGCACCGCGGCGGTGTCCGGATGCACACCGCGCCACAGCGCGAACGCCTCCGCCGCCTGTTCGACCAGCATGCCCAGTCCGTCGGCCAGCCGCGCCGCGCCCTGATCGCGCGCCTGCTTCAGATAGGCGGTCAGGCCCCGGCCGTACACCATGTCGTAGGCCAGGCTGTCCGGCGCGTACAGGCCGGCCGGCAGCGGCGGCGCCTCGTCGCTGAGGCTGGCGCTGGTGGCGTTGATCACCACGTCGTACGGTGCGTCGGCGGCCTCCTGCCAGCCGCCGGCAGCCAGCACGCCGCGCGCGTCGTGGCCGGCGAAATGCGCCTGCAGCGCGCGCGCCTTGTCGGCGGTGCGGTTGGCGATGAACAGCCGGGCCACGCCGGCGTCGATCAGCGGCAGGATGACGCCGCGCGCCGCGCCGCCGGCCCCCAGCAGCAGCACGCGCGCACCGGCCAGCGGCGCACCGAGCACTTCGAGGTCGCGCACCAGGCCGGCGCCGTCGGTGTTGTCGCCCTGCACGTCGCCGCCGAACACGAAGGTGTTCACCGCGCCGGCCAGCCGCGCGCGTTCTGTCAGCCGGTCGGCCAGCTGCCAGGCCTCTTCCTTGAACGGCACCGTGATGTTCATGCCGCGCCCGCCTTGCGCGCGGAACTGCGCGACCGCGGCGGCGAAGCCGTCCAGCGGCGCCAGCAGCGCCTCATAGCTCAGGTCCTGCGCGGTCTGCGCGGCGAAGGCGGCGTGGATGGCCGGCGACTTGCTGTGGGCGATCGGGTGGCCGATGACGGCGTAGCGGTCAGTCATGGTGCTCGGAAACGTGAGTGGGCGCGGGAACGCTCAGTTTGATTCGACCAGATCTCCGCGCGCGAAGATGAGCGTGCGGGTGATGGACAGGATGTCGTACTCGCGCCGGATGTGGTCCGGGAAGGACGGATAGGGTGCGGCCATGCGCACGATGCGGATGGCCGCGTCGTCCAGCACCTTGTGGCCGGACGAGCGCTCCAGCGCGATCGAGGCGACTTCGCCGTCCTGGCGGATTTCGATCGTGAGCGTCACGTTGCCATACACCTTGCCGCGTGCGGCCGGCGGGTAATTCAGGCTGCCGATGCGCTCGATCTTCTGCCGCCAGTCGTCGATGTAGCGCGCGAAGGCGTACTCCTGCGTGCGGGTGAGCGCATAGGCCTTGCGCGGCTTCTTGTTGTAGTCGTCGACATTGCGCGCAATCGCCGCCAGATTGCGGGCGGTGGCGGCCGCGCTGGCGGCGATTTCGTCGCCGGTCAGCGTCTTCTTCTGTTCGGGGGTGGGATCCGGCTGTTCCAGCCGGTGCTCCTGCCGGTTCAGCGCCGGCCCGGACTTCAGTTCGGACAGCAGCTTCTGCTGCTGCGATTCCAGTTCCTGCACCCGGCGCTGGGTATCCACTAGCTGGTCGCCGGTCTTTTCGCGCGGGCTGACCGGCAGCGGCGTGCTGGCGCGGCGGTCCTGGTCCACCGTGCCGCCGCCGTCCAGATTGGCCTGGGCCAGCGCCTGCGGGTCGATCGGCTTCTGCCTGCTGCGCGCATTGACCAGGATGACTTCCAGCGCCTGGTCCTTCGCCTTCTGTTTCGGCTTCAGGTCTGGCGTGAAGTGCAGGGCCAGCACGAAGGCATGCACCAGGATGGACAGCGCGATGCCCAGCGCCAGCGGAGGCACGCCGGCTTCGGCCGGCGTATCGGCGGCCAGTACAGCGGCGGGGGTGCGGGCGGCGGCGCGTTTCAGGAACATGGCGGCGGATTTTACAGGTGGCGGGTGAAATACCGCCGCCCGGTCGACAATTCGCGCGACAGGCGATGCGGGCTCTTCACCGTGCTCGCCTATACTCGGCCGCCTGATCCGATTTGCCGCACCGCACACAGACCCCATGGACCATCTGCTGCTGATCAAGGCCGTCATCCTCGGCATTCTCGAAGGCCTGACCGAATTCCTGCCGATTTCGAGCACCGGCCACCTCATCATCGCCGGCAGCCTGCTCGGCTACACCGACGACACCAGCCGGGTGTTCAAGATCGTGATCCAGCTGGCGGCCATCCTGGCCATCTGCTGGGAATACCGGCGCAAGATCATCGACGTGGCGAGCGGCCTCGGCCGGGTGCCAGCGGCCAACCGCTTCGCGCTGCACGTATTCATCGCCTTCCTGCCAGCTGCGGTGCTGGGCCTCATGTTCCACCGCATCATCAAGACCTATCTGTTCAACCCGCTCACGGTGGCCGGCGCGCTCATCGTCGGCGGCGTCATCATCCTGCTGATCGAGCGGCGCACCCATGTGCCGCGCTACGAAACCGCGGACGACCTGGACTGGCGCGCCGCGCTCAAGGTCGGTTTCGCGCAGTCGCTGGCCATGTTCCCGGGCGTGTCGCGCTCCGGCGCCACCATCATGGGCGGCCTGATGTTCGGGCTGTCGCGCCGTGCGGCGACCGAATTCAGTTTCTTCCTCGCCATCCCGACCATGTTCGCGGCCACGGTGTATGACGTGTACAAGAACTGGGCGCTGCTGCGCGTGGAAGACCTGCCGGTGTTCACGGCCGGCTTCGTCGCCTCCTTCCTGGCCGCCTTCTTCAGCGTGCGCTGGCTGCTGCGCTACATCGCCAGCCACACCTTCGAACTGTTCGCCTGGTACCGCATCGCCTTCGGCCTGTTCGTGCTGGCGACCGCGGGGTTCGGCTGGGTCGACTGGGCCGACCACTGATGCAGACGCTGTTCTACTTCCACGGTTTCCGCTCCGGCCCGCAGTCGGCCAAGGCGCAGCAGCTGCGTGCCCGGCTGGCGCGGCGCGGTCAGGCCGACCTGCTGTGGTGCGAACAGCTGCCGCCGGCACCGCGGGACGCGATCGCGCTGATCGAATCGGCGCTGTGCCCGGCGCTTGAGGCCGGCCGCGAGGTATCGCTGGCCGGTTCGTCACTGGGCGGCTTCTATGCGCTGCATCTGGCGGAGAAGTACGGCCTGCGCGCCGCGCTGATCAATCCGGCGGTGGTCGCGCCGCTGTCGCTGGGCGACTACATCGGCGAACACAGCCACATGTACACCGGCGAAACCTTCCATTTCGGGCAGCAGGACGTCGACGCGCTGCGCGCGCTGGACGTGCCTGCGGTCACCCGGCCAGAGCGCTATCTGGTGCTGCTGGAAACCGGCGACGAAGTGCTGGACTGGTGGCAGGCGGTGCTGAGGCTGCGCGGCGCGAACATGGTGATCCGCGCCGGTGGCGATCACAGCCTGCAGAGCTTTGCCGACGAACTGAACCGCCTCTGCGACTTCCTGCTGCCGGAACGCTGACGCGGACCGGCCGCGCGTTCAGCGGAAGTCGCTGACGCGGAAGCGGGCGAGGTCGAAATTGGAGCCGCGCTCGATCAGTTCGACCGGATCGAGCCGCACGTGGCGGCCGTTGATCGAGGCATGCAGCGGATATTCGGCGGAATAGCCAGTGCCGTTGATGGCCAGGCGCACCACCGCACCGCTGACCGGCTCGTCCAGCGCCACCGCCTCGCCGCTCTGGCGCTCGGAAAACACCTCCAGCGGCCGGGCGGTGGTCGACAGCGTTTCGATGCCCACGGTGCCGCGTGCGTCGCGGCCACGCAGGTAGCGGCGCACCACGCCGACCAGCCAGTTGTCGCCGCCCGAGGGCTGCATGCCGACCAGGGAACCGACCCGCACCCATTCGGCGCTGGCGGTCGGTGCGGTGGCACCGATGCCGCCCAGGCTGGCGTCCGACATTTCCCAGCGGTAGATGACTGCCTCGTCGCGCGCGCCGCGCAGCACGTGGTGCAGATGCTTGATCCCGTTGGCCACCGCCAGCGCCCCGCCCAGCGTATGCCGGCGGTACTGGCGGGTCGGCGGATCCAGCGCCCAGTTGGACGCCAGATGACGCAGCAGCCGGGACAGCGCGTCGCGCTCCGGCAGATCGTCCAGACTGAGCGACTCCGGCAGGTCACCGCCCTCGACCCGGCGCGCCAGCGCCAGCGCGGCATCGGCCGCGGCGATGCCGGAGAAGAAACGGATGCCATCGACCTGCTGCGGCGCACGCACCAGGCGCAGCGGCGGCGACGGCTGGTTGGCATCCAGCCAGTGGGTGCTGCCGCGCTCTATCGTCGGCGACATGGAGTAGCGGGCGGCGAAATAGCCGGTCAGGTGTTCGGCCAGGCGCACGCTGTCCGGTACCAGGCCTTCGGGTGCGGCGACGTGCAGCGCGATCAGGCGCAGGTATTCGCGCTCGACCGAGGTCGGCACCTCGTCGGCGGCATTCACCACTTCACGGGATTCGGCATTGGCCGCCTGCGCCAGCAGATAGGCCTGACCGGCCACCTGCCACAGCCCGGCATCGACCGGACCGTTGTGATAGACGTCCCACTTGAAGCGCTGGCGGCAGGCGCGCACGGTGCGCGATGCCAGCCGGGACAGGCCGCTCAGCACGGTGGCATGGGCCGGATCGGCCAGATAGCGATCCAGCGCCACTTCATAGGCGGACGACAGGATGGACCAGAAATCGCGGCCGGTGCGCCAGATCACGTCGCTGCCCTGCGGGTCGGCAGCGTAGGCCTGCTCCAGCTTGCGCAGGTGCGGCTGGGCGCTGGAATCGAACTGATAGAGCAGATTGACGTGATGGGCGAGGTCGATGTTGGCGGCTTCGCCCACCGACTCGACCCAGCCGGTCAGCTCGTTGACCGCCAGCTCGGGCTGGGCGGCAGCGATTTCGGCCAGCACGCGGCGAAGCTCGGCGGGGTTGCCGAGCACGCTTGCCGGTGATGAAGAGAACACGCCGAACATACCTGCCACCTCTCCGCCGTCGGGGACATCCCGACCGGACCGCTCAATACATGCATTATCGTCACGCGGCGATCCGCTGCCGCCACGCACGGCTTCCAGTACTCACCACGTGATCTAGAATGCCGACCCTGTAGCGTAACGCGACTGCGCGAACTTTTCCATGAAGCAATATCTCGACCTCATGCGGCACGTGCTGGAACACGGCACCGAAAAGACCGACCGCACCGGCACCGGCACCCGCTCGGTGTTCGGCTGGCAGATGCGCTTCGATCTGTCGCAGGGCTTCCCTGTACTCACGACGAAGAAGCTGCACCTGCGCTCCATCATCGTCGAACTGCTGTGGTTCCTGCGCGGCGAAACCAATATCGCCTGGCTGAAGGAACGCGGCGTCAGCATCTGGGATGAATGGGCGGACGCCGACGGCAACCTCGGCCCGGTCTATGGCGCCCAGTGGCGCAGCTGGCCGGCGCCGGACGGCCGCCGCATCGACCAGATCACCGAACTGCTGGACGGCCTGCGTCGCAACCCGGATTCGCGCCGCCACATCGTCAGCGCCTGGAACCCGGCCGACATCCCTTCGATGAAGCTGCCGCCCTGCCACGCACTGTTCCAGTTCTATGTGGCGGATGGGCGATTGTCGTGCCAGCTCTACCAGCGCAGCGCGGACATATTCCTCGGCGTGCCGTTCAACATCGCCAGCTATGCGCTGCTTACGATGATGATCGCCCAGGTGTGCGGGCTGAAGCCGGGCGATTTCGTCCATACGCTGGGCGACGCCCATCTGTATTCAAACCATCTGGAACAGGCCAGGCTGCAGCTGTCGCGCGAACCGCGGCCGCTGCCCACCATGTGGATCAATCCCGAGGTGACCGATCTGTTCGCCTTCACGCCGGAGGATTTCCGGCTCGACGGCTACGATCCGTGGCCGCACATTCCGGCGCCGGTGGCGGTATGAAGCTCTCGCTGATCGCCGCGCTGGCGGCCAACCGCATGATAGGTCGCGACAACGGCATGCCCTGGCACCTGCCGGAAGACCTGAAGCGCTTCCGCGCGCTCACCATGGGCCACCCCATCATCATGGGTCGCAAGACCTGGGATTCGCTGGGCCGCCCGCTGCCCGGCCGCACCAGCATCGTGGTGAGCCGGCAGGCGGATCTGGACATCGCCGGCGCACACGTGGTGCCGTCGCTGGACGCGGCCATCGAACGGGCGGCCACCGTCGAGGGCGGAGACGAGGCCTTCGTGATCGGCGGCGCCCAGCTGTACGCGCTGGCGCTGCCCCGGGTGGACCGTCTGCTGCTCACCGAAATCGCCGACGCCTTCGACGGCGACACGCTGTTTCCGGATTTCGACCGCGCCGACTGGGTAGAAACCGCCCGCGAGGACGCGGTCAGTGCCGGCGGCCTGCGCTACGCCTTCGTCGATTACGCGCGACGCACGGCGCCGGCCGGCGCGCATCCACTCCGCTGACACCGCGTCGGGCCCGCAACCGCGCGGGCAACAGGCGTCATCAGCGGCGGCGCATGTTCGCGCCCGACCTCAGTCGCGCACGCAATCCACCGCGTAATCCAGCTCGTCGCCGTCGCCGGTCGCCACCAGACCGTGAATGTCGGTTTCGAAGCCCGGGAAGGTGCGGTTGAATTCGCGGGCGAAGAACAGGTAATTAACGATGGTGCGGTTGAAGCGCTCGCCGGGAATGAGCAGCGGAATGCCCGGCGGATAGGGCGTCAGCAGCACGCTGGTGATGCGGCCTTCGAGGTCGTCGATCGCCACCCGGTCGATCTCGCGATGCGCGGTGCGCGCCCAGGCATCGGCCGGCTTCATCGCCGGCTCCATCGGCGACAGATACATTTCGGTGGTCAGGCGCGCGATGTCGTGCTTCTTGTACATCTCGTGGATGCGGGTGCACAGGTCACGCAGGCCGACCCGCTCGTAGCGCGGGTGGGCGGCGACGAATTCCGGCATGACGCGCCACAGCGGCTGGTTGTTGTCGTAGTCGTCCTTGAACTGCTGCAGCTCGGTCACCATGGTGTTCCAGCGGCCCTTGGTGATGCCGATGGTGAACATGATGAAGAAGCTGTACAGGCCGGTCTTCTCGACGATGATGCCGTGCTCGGCCAGATAGCGGGTCAGGATGCCGGCCGGGATGCCCCAGTCGGCGAAATCGCCATCGACGTCCAGACCCGGGGTGATGACCGTGGCCTTGATCGGGTCCAGCATGTTGAAGCCGTCGGCCAGATCGCCGAAGCCGTGCCAGCGTTCGCCTGCACGCAGCGTCCAGTCCTCGCGCGTACCCAGACCCTCGTCGGCCAGATGGTCCGGCCCCCACACCTTGAACCACCAGTCGGCGCCGAATTCGGCATCGACCTTGCGCATCGCGCGACGGAATTCGACCGCCTCGGCCAGCGATTCCTCGACCAGCGCGGTACCGCCCGGCGGCTCCATCATCGCCGCCGCCACGTCGCACGAAGCGATGATGGCGTACTGCGGGCTGGTCGAGGTGTGCATCAGATAGGCCTCGTTGAACACGTCGCGGTCGAGAGCGCGGGTCTGCGAGTCCTGCACCAGGATCTGCGACGCCTGTGACAGGCCGGCCAGCAGCTTGTGGGTCGACTGGGTCGAAAAAATCATCGACTCCTTGCAGCGCGGACGGCCTTCGCCGATCGCGTGGTAGTCGCCGTAGAAGTCATGGAAGGCGGCGTGCGGCAGCCAGGCTTCGTCGAAGTGCAGCGTGTCGATCTCGCCATCCAGCACGTCCTTGATGGTTTCGACGTTGTACAGCACCCCGTCATAGGTGGACTGGGTGATGGTCAGGATGCGCGGCTTCTTGTTCACCGCCTCACGCGCGAACGGATTCGCCTCGATCTTGGCGCGTATCACGTCCGGGCTGAATTCGGACAGCGGGATCGGACCGATGATGCCGTAGTGGTTGCGGGTCGGCGTCAGGAAGACCGGAATCGCGCCGGTCATGATGATCGAATGCAGGATGGACTTGTGGCAGTTGCGGTCCACCACCACGATGTCGCCCGGCGCCACGGTCGAGTGCCACACCATCTTGTTCGAGGTGGACGTGCCGTTGGTGACGAAGTACAGGTGATCGGAATGGAAGATGCGCGCGGCATTGCGCTCCGACGCCGCCACCGGACCGGTGTGGTCGAGCAGCTGGCCCAGTTCCTCGACCGCGTTGCACACGTCGGCGCGCAGCATGTTCTCGCCGAAGAACTGGTGGAACATGCGGCCGACCGGGCTCTTCAGGAAGGCGACGCCACCGGAGTGGCCCGGGCAGTGCCAGGAATACGAGCCGTCCTGCGCGTAGTGGGTCAGCGCGCGGAAGAAGGGCGGCGGCAGCGAATCCAGATAGGCACGCGCCTCGCGCACGATGTAGCGGGCGACGAATTCCGGCGTGTCCTCGAACATGTGGATGAAGCCGTGCAGCTCACGCAGGATGTCGTTCGGGATGTGACGTGTGGTGCGCGTTTCGCCGTACAGGAAGATCGGGATGTCGGCGTTGCGGCGGCGGATTTCGGCGACGAAATTGCGCAGATTGGTCAGCACCGCCCTGATTTCGGCTTCACCGCCGCTGCCGAATTCCTCGTCGTCGATCGACAGGATGAAGGTGGAGCCGCGGCTCTGCTGCTGCGCGAACGAGGTCAGGTCGCCGTAGCTGGTGACGCCCAGCACGCCAAGACCTTCCTTCTCGATCGCCTCGGCCAGCGCACGGATGCCCAGACCGGAGGCGTTTTCCGAACGGAAGTCCTCGTCGATGATGATGACCGGAAACTCGAAGCGCATGATGCCCAACCTTCAAAGTAAAAGAGGGCACCCTGACGCGGCGCCCCCGGACTGCAGCGGGGCTGCAGGCTTGAAGCGCGCGATGGTAACAGTTCGGTATTGCAAAACAATCGGGGCCGCACAAGGCGGCCCCGATTGTTTGAAACAGCGTCTGTCCGGCGTCAGGCGATGCGGCGGCGGGCGATGGCACCCACCACGGCCAGGCCGGCCACCACCAGCGCCCAGGACTCAGGTTCCGGCACCGCGGCGGCAATCGCGGCGTTGCTGGTCAGGAACTCGACGCGCACGCCGGTCGGGTTGCCACCGCTCTGGGCGTAATTGGTGACGTAGAAGTCCAGCGTGTTCAGGCCGGACACGAAACCGGCGCTGGCGCCGAACGAGGTCGGGCTGGACAGATTCACGCCGCTGGAAATGGTGTGGCCATTCAGCTGCACATAGCCCTGGTTGTCCGCCCACCAGCGGCCGGCAAACGATGCGGTCGCGATGTCCTTGCCGGTCAGATCGAAGCTGATCGACCACTTGTACAGGCCGTTGCTCGACGGGTCATAGCTTTGACCGGCATTGGCGCTGGGCGTGAGCCAGGACGAGGCCACGTCGTTCTCTGCCCAGATCGGGAAGGGGAAACCTTCGCCAGTGGTCACCACGCCGTAGCCGCCGGTACCGGTTGCGGTGCCGCTGATGACGGTGAAGCGGTAGTTGGTGTCCTGCTCGCCAGCGAAGAACACCTCGCCGGTGTTGTACAGGCCTTCGATCCAGGCGGTCGGGGCAGCGGCGGACGCCACGGCCGAAGCCAGGGCCAGACCGGAAGCAAGCAGCAGGTTCTTGATGTTCATCTTGGCGACTCCGCGCAATTCAGGAATGGAGCGAAGTCTAGGGATCGGCCCTGTCACCGGCCGTTCATAAAGTCACACCTGCGGCGGGTGCCTGCAAACGACTGTTACGGCGGACACCGCAACAGTGACTTATGCACGGCCGGGACAGTGGATTCAGATCTTGGGCAGCGTGACGCCGGTCTGGCCCTGGTACTTGCCGCCGCGGTCGCGGTAGGAGGTTTCGCAGGGCTCGTCCGATTCGAAGAACAGCATCTGGGCAACACCCTCGTTGGCGTAGATGCGCGCCGGCAGCGGCGTCGTGTTGGAAAACTCCAGCGTCACGTGACCCTCCCACTCCGGTTCCAGCGGCGTCACGTTCACGATGATGCCGCAGCGGGCATAGGTGCTCTTGCCCAGACACACCACCAGCACGTTGCGCGGGATGCGGAAGTACTCGACCGTGCGCGCCAGCGCGAACGAGTTCGGCGGAATGATGCAGGACTCGCTGTCCATCTCGACGAAGGAGTTCGGATCGAAGGTCTTGGGGTCGACGATGGTGGAATTGATGTTGGTGAACACCTTGAATTCGGAGGCGCAGCGCACGTCGTAGCCGTAGCTCGAGGTGCCGTAGGACACGATGCGGCGACCTTCGACATGGCGCACCTGACCCGGCTCGAACGGGTCGATCATGTGGTGCTCCTGCGCCATCCGGCGTATCCAGCGGTCGGACTTGATGCTCATCTGCGTGCCCTCGAATGCATGCCGGCCCCGGGGGAGGAGCCGCAAAAGGACGCAATTGTTGCAATTTCGGGCCGGAAAAGCACGCGGCCCGGGTGGCAGACGCCAGCCGGGCCGCGTACCCCGCGTCAGCGGGCCATCAGGTCAGCATGTCGGCCCAGATGTTCTTCGCCCACGCCAGCCCGAACTGGCCTTCCAGCTCGTTCGGCGCGGCCGACACGCCGCCGGCACCCTTCACCGGCTGCACCAGCTTCGTCGCCGGGTCGTAGGCATGCACCGAAGCCACGTGGATCACGTTCTTCGCATCGACGAAGCTGTAGCAGGTGTTCATCACCAGCGGCGCGTCCGACGGCGGCAGGCCGGCCTGCAGGTTCACGATGGCCGCCGCCGCCAGCTTGGCGTGCTGGTTGGCCATGTGGCCCGACTTCGGCATCGTCGGTGCCGGGAAGATGGCATCGCCCAGCACATGGATGTTCGGCGTGCTGGTCGAACCCATGGTGAGCCAGTCGATCTCCACCCAGCGGCCGTTCACCAGCTTCAGGCCGGACCTGGCCGCGATGTCGCCGGCGCGCTGCGCGGGCACCACATTGAGCACGTCGGCCTTCACCTTGTCGAATTCCAGGATGGCGGTGCGGTTCTTCGCATCGACATCGCGCAGCTCGCTCTGCGGCCGGTACTCGATGATGCCCTTGTACTGTTCGTTGAACACCTTGGTGAACAGGCCCTTCTTGGACACGATCTCCTCGTTCGCATCCAGCACCAGCACCTTGGACTTCGGCTTCTTCGTCTTGAAGTAGTGCGCCACCATGCACGCGCGCTCGTACGGTCCGGGCGGGCAGCGGTAGGGCGCCTTGGGAATGGTCAGCGCGTACACGCCGCCATCCGGCATCGCTTCCAGCTGCCGGCGCAGCGCCACCGTCTGCGGACCCGCCTTCCAGGCGTGCAGGATGTCCTGCTGGGCGGCGGCCGAATTCAGGCCGGGCAGCGTGTCGTACATGAAGTCCACGCCGGGCGACAGCACCAGGCGGTCATAGGCGAGGTCACCGCCCTTGGCCAGCCGGATCACCCGCTTGTCGGCGTCGACCGCGAGCACCTCGTCCTGCACCACCTTGATGCCGTACTTGGCCAGGCCCTCGTAGCCGATGGTGATGTCCGACAGCTGCTTCTCGCCGGCCAGAACCAGATTCGAGATCGGGCAGGACACGAAGGCCGCGTTGCGTTCGACCAGCGTGACCTTGATGCCGCCATTGCTCCACATCGAAATGTACTTGGCCGCGGTGGCGCCGCCGAAGCCGCCGCCCACCACCACCACATGACCCTTGCCCTTGCCGGCACCGGCGCAGCCGTACAGCGCGGCCATGGCCGATACGCCGAGCGCGCCCTGGATGAAACCGCGGCGTCCGAAATCGGTGTGCTGGCTCATTTGGCGCCTCCTGCCGGCTTGATCGCCGCGAAATAGCCGGCGATCAGGTCCAGCTGCTCGTCGGTATAGCCCTTGGAAATCTGGTGCATGATGGTGGCCGGCTTATCGCCGCTGCGGAAGGCCTTCAGCGAAGCGAGCAGCTTGTCCTTCGGCTCGCCGGCAAGCACTGCCATGCCACCCGCGCTGCGGCCGTCGGTGCCGTGGCAGTTGGCGCAGGTGGCCGCGAGATTGCGGGCGAGATGGGGGTCTGCGGCCTGGGCGGCAGCGGACAGCAGCAGGGCAAGGACGCCGGCCAGCGGCGCGATTCTTCTCATTGAATTTCTCCTGGTCTCCGGGATCGGCGGGGCGCGGCCGGACGGCCTGACCCGCGACACTTCACACGCTATTAAAAAATCGGCCTCGGCTCAAATAACCGATGGTTCATTGCTTATCCGTTCTCCGGATAAAGCGGACAGCACCGCGCGCGGAACCTCCTGCCCGCCGGGCACCCCAACTTGTCAGGCAGACGCAGGCAGGGTATTCATGCGCCCCTCACGGCGGGCGTCGCCGTATCCGCCTGACCCGATTGCCGTACTTCCGTCCCCGAATACAGAGCCCATCCATGCAACGCAGACAGTTCATCGCCGCCGGCAGCAGCCTGCTGCTGGCTTCCTTCCTGCCGCTGCGCGCCTTCGCGAACCCGCAGCCGCGCCCGGCCTTTGCCGCCACCACGCTGGACGAGGCGCTGAAGGCGCTGGGCGCCGACAAGGCCGCGGCCACGCGCGACATCCAGATCACCGCTCCGGACGTGGCGGAGGACGGCTCGGTGGTGCCGCTTGCGGTGCAGAGCGGGCTGGCGGGCACCGAAGCGCTGTCGATACTGGTCGAGAAGAACCGCACCCAGCTGATCGCGCGCTTCACGCTGCCCGAAGGCACGCAGGCCAACATCAACACCCGCATCAAGATGTCGGAAGGCTCGCGGGTGCTCGGCGTCGCGCACACGAAGGCCGGCGTGTTCAGTGCCGCACGCGAGGTGAAGGTGACCCAGGGCGGCTGCGGCCCGGGCGATCCGTCGGGCCGCGCGCCGGACGGCGCAGCGCCTCAGCCCACCCGCATCCGCGCCACGGTGACCGGCGGCGAAACCGAGGTGAAGGTGCTGATGAGTCACGACATGGAAACCGGCCAGCGGCGCGACGCCGCCGGCGCACTGGTGCCGGCGCACTACATCACCGACGTGCGCATCACCCACAACGGCCGAGACGTGCTGGTCGCCCAGTTCGGCACCGGCGTGTCGCGCAACCCCTTCCTGCACTTCCGTTTCAAGGGTGGGGCCAAGGGCGACAAGCTGCGCGTGGACTGGACCGACAACAAGGGCCGTACCCGCAGCGACGAAGCCGCGCTGGGCTGAAATGACACGGCCCGCTGCACGGGCAGCGGGCCGCGAATGAGGCTGCAAGCAATCAGGGCGATGCGCGCGCACCGCCCGCCTGCGTCAGGTGTTCTGCACCACGATGCTCGGGAACTTGGCTGTCATGTCCTTCGCCTTGTCGGCGATCTTCACCGCCACCCGGCGCGCGATGTCACGGTAGATTTCGGCCACGCGGCCGTCCGGGTCGGACACCACGGTCGGCTTGCCGGAATCGGCCTGTTCGCGGATCTGCATCGCCAGCGGCAGCGAACCGAGCACGTCGAGGTTGTAGTCGGCCGCCATGCGCGCACCGCCGCCCTCGCCGAAAATGTGCTCTTCGTGGCCGCACTTGGAACAGGTGTGCAGGCTCATGTTCTCGACGATGCCGAGGATGGGGATGCCTACCTTCTCGAACATCTTCAGACCCTTGCGCGCGTCCAGCAGCGCGATGTCCTGCGGCGTGGTGACGATGACCGCACCGGTGACCGGCACCTTCTGCGCCAGCGTGAGCTGGATGTCGCCGGTGCCCGGCGGCATGTCGATCACCAGGTAATCGACGTCGTCCCAGCGGGTTTCGGTCAGCAGCTGTTCCAGCGCCGAGGTCACCATCGGGCCGCGCCACACCATGGGGGTTTCGACGTCGATCAGGAAGCCGATCGACATGGCCTGGATGCCGTAGGCGGTCATCGGCGACAGCGACTTGCCGTCCGGCGATTCCGGACGGCCGGTGATGCCCAGCATCTGCGGCTGCGACGGGCCGTAGATGTCGGCATCGAGCAGGCCGACAGTAGCGCCTTCGGCTGCCAGCGCCAGCGCGAGGTTCACCGCGGTGGTGCTCTTGCCGACGCCGCCCTTGCCGGAGGCGACGGCGATGATGTTCTTCACGCCCGGCAGCAGCTTCACGCCGCGCTGCACCGCATGCGACACGATCTTCTGGCTGACGCTGACGCTCACGTTGCCCACGCCCGGAATGGCGCGCAGACGGGCGATCGCGAGGCGACGGAGATGATCCATCTGGCTTTTCGCGGGATAGCCCAGCTCGATGTCGACCGACACGTCGGCACCGTCGATGCGGATGTTCTTCGCGCTGCGGCTGGTCACGAAATCCTTGCCGGTATTCGGATCGATCAGTTCCTTGAGCGCGCTCTGGACCTGGGCTTCGGTGAGGGACATAAAGACGACTCCATCTGCGCGGGATTCCGCCGCCTCGCCTCGTGCGCGGCCGCCGCGGAAATACCCGATCAATTTACTAAAGTATAACCGATCACCCCGGCTGTCGTGGCGCCAGCGCGCGGGGACAGTAGAATTGCGGGTTTTCCGCTCTGGCCGCTTCGCCGCCCGTCACCATGTCCCGCCGCCGTCTGCTCGTCACCAGCGCCCTGCCCTACGCCAATGGCGCCATCCACCTCGGCCATCTGGTCGAATACATCCAGACCGACATCTGGGTGCGCTTTCAGCGCATGCGCGGCCACGAGGTGCACTACGTCGGCGCCGACGACCAGCACGGCACGCCCATCATGCTGCGCGCCGAGAAGGAAGGCATCACGCCGCGCCAGCTGGTCGAACGCGTGCTGCACGAGCACGCGCGCGATTTCTTCGGCGGCCTCGCCGTGCAGCAGGCCTGGAAGAAGGGCGAAGGCGAACTGGGCGGCTTCCTGGTCAGTTTCGACAACTACCACGAGACCGATTCGGACGAGAACCGCGCCTTCTGCGAGGACATCTACGGCAAGCTGAAGGCGGGCGACCTGATCGCCCAGCGTTCGGTCGAACAGTTCTACGACCCGGTGAAGGACATGTTCCTGCCGGACCGCTTCATCAAGGGCGAGTGCCCGAAATGCGGCGCCAAGGACCAGTACGGCGACTCGTGCGAAGTGTGCGGCGCCACCTACGCGCCGACCGAACTGAAGAATGCCTATTCGGTGGTGTCCGGTGCCGCACCGGAGCGCCGCTCCAGCGAGCACTATTTCTTCCGGCTGTCGGCGCCGCAGTGCGAAAGCTTCCTGCGCGACTTCACCCAGGGCTCGAACCGGCTGCAGCCGGAAGCGGCGAACAAGATGAAGGAATGGCTGGGCGAGCCGGGCGACAACCGGCTGTCCGACTGGGACATTTCCCGCGATGCGCCCTACTTCGGTTTCCGCATCCCGGGCACCGACAGCAAGTTCTTCTACGTCTGGCTGGATGCGCCGGTCGGCTATTTCGGCAGCTTCCGCAACTACGTCGCGAAGCAGAAGGCGCTGGGTCATGACATCGACGAGGCGGACTTCCTCGACGCCGCGCGTGCGAAGGCAGCCGGCACCGAAATGGTCCATTTCATCGGCAAGGACATCCTCTACTTCCACGCGCTGTTCTGGCCGGCCATGCTGGAGCACTCCGGCTACCGCACGCCGACCCAGATCAACGCGCACGGCTTCCTGACCGTCAATGGCGAGAAGATGAGCAAGAGCCGCGGCACATTCATCACCGCGCAGAGCTATCTCGACCTCGGCCTGAATCCGGAGTGGCTGCGCTACTACTACGCCGCCAAGCTGAACGGTTCGATGGAAGACATCGACCTGAACCTCGACGACTTCGTCGCCCGCGTCAATTCCGATCTGGTCGGCAAGTACATCAACATCGCCAGCCGCTGCGCCGGCTTCATCACCAAGCGCTTCGGCGGCAGGCTGTCGGCGCCGACCGTGCCCTTCCACTGGCACGAAGTGTCCATCCGCGATGCCTACGAGTCGCGCGACTACGCGCGGGCGCTGCGCGAGGTGATGGCCTGCGCCGATCAGGCCAATGTGTTCGTGAACGACCATACACCGTGGGTGCTGGCCAAGCAGGAGGGCCAGGACGAGAAGCTGCAGTCGGTGTGCAGCACCGCGCTCGAACTGTTCCGCCAGCTGTCGGTGCTGCTCAAGCCGGTGCTGCCGCATCTGGTGGCCGAGGTCGAGCGCTTCCTGAACATCGCGCCGCTGGGCTGGGACGACTTCGGCGCCACGCTGACCGCCGGCCACACGATCAACGAATACAAGCACCTGATGACCCGCGTCGACCCCAAGCAGGTGGTCGCGCTGGTCGACGCCAACAAGGAATCCCTGGTGAGCACCCAAGCCCCCGCCGCCGCGCCGGCCAAGACCGAAGCCCCGAAAAAGGCCGAAGCGCCGGCCACTGATGCCGGCGCCCACATTTCGATCGACGATTTCTCCAAGGTCGAGCTGCGCATCGCGAAAATCGTCGCCGCCGACCACGTCGAGGGCGCGGACAAGCTGCTGCGCCTGCAGCTGGACATCGGCGAGGAAAAGCCCCGTCAGGTGTTCGCAGGCATCAAGTCGGCCTACGACCCGGCGTTGCTGGTCGGCCGTCTGACCGTGATGGTGGCCAACCTCGCGCCGCGCAAGATGAAGTTCGGCATGTCCGAGGGCATGGTGCTGGCCGCCTCCGACGACAAGGGCGAGGTGCCCGGCCTGTTCATCCTGTCGCCGGATTCCGGCGCCCAGCCGGGCATGCGCGTCAAGTAAGCGACAGCGATGGACGAGCACGAGATCGAAGCCCTGCACTTCGCCATCCGCGGCCGGGTGCAGGGCGTTTATTTCCGCGCGTCCATGGTGGCCGAAGCACAGCGTCTCGGCCTGACCGGCTGGGTGCGCAACCGGCACGACGGTTCGGTCGAAGCCTATGCCTGCGGCAAGCCGGCCGCGCTCGATGCGCTGGTGGCCTGGGCGGAAGGCGGTCCGCCGGCCGCACGGGTCGATGAATGCGTCGTATCGCCGGCCGAGGCTGACGCCGCACTGCACGACTTCACGCAAGCCGCGACGGCCTGAGATTTCAGCGACAGATCACCCGGCAAACCCGCGCCGGATGGTGCACTGCCGCCATGGCAGCGCGTCATGACTTCCTTCCGGCATCGTTCTAGCGTCCACAACAGGCGCGCGCATCGACGCGACCCACACTGTGGAGGAGACAACCATGCTGCCAACGGAGGAAGCGTGTTTCCGCGCGGTGTTGCGCGCCTGCCAGGACCACGCCGACGCGATGCTCGCGTGCGGCACCCCGCCCCGTCCCACCGCGCTGGTCACCCGGCTCGACCAGGGGCGCATCGTCGATGCCGCGCTGGCGCGGATGGACATGCTGGATGAAGCGTCGGTGGTGCGCTTCGTGCAGGAAACCATCACCGACCCGGAAGTGGACGTGATCGGCCTGAGCTGCGTACTGCGGCTGGCCGAATTTGATGACGACGCGCCGACGGCTGCTCCGGTCACGCGCGACGTGGTGGTGATCTATCTGGTGTCCCGCGAGCGCGAAACCTGGGTCGCCAACGACATCGACCGCGCCGCCCGCCGGCTCGTTCGCGGCACGCTGGACATGAGCCGAGGCAGCAACACCTTCATTGCAACCCCCGCGCTGATGCACTGAAGGCGCGGCTTTCGCCGCACCTCGCCCGGCAGCGGGTGCCGATCCGCCCTGCATGTCGTCTAACCCTGTGGAACCTCCGCTTCCAGGACGTAAACCCGGACATCCGCCCGGAAAGTGAAGCGCACGCGCGGCTGCCGCCCCGGCCTCCGGGGTGCGACGCGCTGGCCCGACTGTCCTGTCAGGTCACGCGCCGCCAAGCCGCCCGACCGTCGATGCCCGATGGCCAGGAGAACCACCTCCGCATCGCTTGTCCGCACGTGGGCACGTGCGCGCGCTTCACTTTCCGGGTGGCCCCGAGGTCAGACAACACATGGAGGCACAGAACCGTGAAGGTCGCCACCAGCAGCGTACAGCTCGAATCCAGCCACGCCGAATCACGGCGGCTGGACGTTTCGGAACGGCTTGAAACGTGGACCGGCAACCGCCGGCCCAGTGCAGCGGACGATGGACGGACGTCCGCCGTGCCCCGCGTGACGCTGTCCGCCGAAGCGGTGGCGGCGCAGCAGGCCGACGCCGCCGCTCCACCTGACCGCCTGGAGGACGCGATACGCAAGGATCCGCGGCTGTCCCTGCTCATCCTGATGATAGAGAAGATCACCGGACGCAAGGTCGAGCTGCTGGACAGCAGCGCGCTGCAGGGTCCGGCTGCCGCCAGCGGCGGCGAGAGCGGAAACGGGACGCCGCAGCGCGTCGGCTGGGGCATCGAATACGACTACCGCGCCGAATACAGCGAATCCGAAACCACCGCCTTCTCCGCCGAAGGCCGGGTACGCACCGCGGACGGGCGCGACATCGCGTTCAAGCTCGATCTTGAAATGTCGCGCAGCTTCAGCACCACGGTCAGCGCATCCTTCCGCGCCGGCGACGCGCTGCTGAAGGACCCGCTGATGCTGGATTTCGCCGGTCCGGCGGCGGCGCTGTCGGACGTCCGCTTCGCCTTCGACCTCGACGCCGACGGCGTCAAGGAGCAGGTGCCGCTGGCCGGCGGCCGGGGCATGCTGGCCTTCGACCGCAATGGCAATGGCCGCATCGACGACGGGCGCGAGCTGTTCGGACCGACCACCGGCAAGGGCTTCGAGGAACTGGCTGCGCTGGACGAGGACGGCAACGGCTGGCTGGACGAGGCGGACAGCGCGTTCGCGAAACTGCGCCTGTGGCGGCCGGACGCGGAGGGCGCCGGCACGCTGCTCACGATGAAGGAGGCCAATGCCGGCGCCTTCTATCTCGGCCGGGTCGACACTCCGTTCAGCCTGCGCAACGCCGCCAACGAAACGCTGGGCGAAATGCGCGCCACCAGCGTCTATCTGCACGAGGACGGCAGCGCCGGCACGGTGAGCCAGGTCGATCTGAGCGTGTGATGCACGCTGCCGCGGCCTGTCGCCGCCGGCGGCTGCCTCAGAACAGCAGCCCGAACAGCTGGCGCGAAAAGGCCTCGATCAGGTAGAGCAGCACCTGCAGCAGCAGGATGAGCACCAGCGGCGACAGATCGACGTTGGCGATCGGCGGCATCACCCGCTGTATCGGCTGCAGGAAGGGGCGGGTGAGCGCATTCATCATGCTGCCGAGCGGATTGCCCGGCGACACCCAGCTCATCACCGCCGAAATGATGAGCACAATCATCAGGAACCACACCGAAAGGCGGGCGATCTCGATCACGCCCCGCAGCAGAGCCAGCGGAATCAGCCCGTCGGCACCGATGCTGCCGTGGAGCAGCGCGCCAACGAGAATGAGCGCCACCTGGATCAGCCAGGCCACCACCAGTGTCGCCATGTCCAGCCCGAACAGCGCCGGCACCACGCGCCGCGCCGGCAGCACCGCCCAGTCGGTGGTCTGGATCACGAAGGCACCCAGCTGATTGCGGAAACTCACCCGCGCCCACTGCATGTAGAAGCGGGCGAGCAGCAGCGTGGTGACGAAACTGGCGACGGCGTTGAGTACGAGCAGGACGAGATCGGTCAGCATGGGTGCGTGGCGAGGGGGTGTCCGAAGGAATATCGCGTGAAAGACAGTGCGTCGCAGCCGGCGTTCAGGCCCGGCCGAGCTGGTCGCCCAGTTCGGCGCCGCGCGCGGCCGCGGCAGCCAGCGCGCGCACGATGGCGTCGCTCACCGCGTCGGCGTTCATCGACTTCAGCGCCGCTTCGGTGGTGCCGCCCTTGGAGGTGACCCGCTCGCGCAGCGTGGCCGGCGATTCCGGGCTCTGCGCCGCCAGCGCGGAAGCACCGGTGAAGGTGGCGATGGCCAGGTCGCGCGCCTGTTCGGCGCTCAGTCCGAGCGCCTCGCCGCCGCGCACCAGCGCTTCGATGAAATAGAACACATAGGCCGGACCGCTGCCGGACACCGCGGTCACCGCGTCGATCAGCGTTTCGTCGTCCACCCACACCACGCTGCCGACCGCGCTCAGCACCTGTTCCGCCTGAGCGCGTTCGGCCGCACCCAGCGACGCGTCAGCGTACAGTCCGGTCACGCCCTGGCCGATCAGCGCCGGCGTGTTGGGCATGGCGCGCACCATGCGGGCATGACCGCCCAGCCAGCGACCGATGTCGGCCGCGCGCAGGCCGGCGGCGATGCTCAGCACGGTCTGCCGCTTCATGTGGGGCGCAATGCCGGCGCACACCTCGCGCATCTGCTGCGGCTTGACCGACAGCACCAGCAGGTCGCAGTCCGCGGCCTGTGCGTCGAGCGATTCGAGCGTCCGCACACCGAAGTCACGGACCAGGCGCTCCCGGCCTTCGGCCAGCAGCTCAACCACCGCAATATCCGACGCCTGAGCGCCGCGCTTCAACATGCCGCCGATCAGCGCGCTGGCCATATTGCCGCCGCCGATGAAAGTGATCCGCATGACTGCCCCGTTCAGTTGAAAGGCCCGACCCCGGGCCGCAGGGCGCTATGGTAACCGCGCCCGGTGGCCGGACGCGGCCATGCGGTCAGCGCACGATGAAGTTCTTCTTGGTCTGGGCCGCGGTCACGTTGCTGAACGACAGCACGCCCGGGGTCACGCTGGCCTGAACCTGCGGCGTGATGGTGCCGCTCCAGCCCCAGGGCACGGTGCAGGCGTAGGCGCCGGTGCTGCCGCTGGCGGTGCAGCTGGCGCCATTGCTGGCGCTCAGTGCCACATTGGCCAGCGGTCGGCCGGCACGGGAAATCGTGCCGGACACCTGATAGCTGGTCGCGATGGTGGTCGCGGTCCAGTTCGACACCGCCACGCGGTTGTTGATCAGCGCCAGCGCGTTGTGGGCGGAAGCAGGGTCGGTCGTGGCGACACCGCAGGCGCTGCCGGCGCAGGTATTCAGTTCCGGATTGGAAAAGCGGCCGATCACCGGGGAGATGTAACTCATGATGGTGCCGAAGCTGCCGCTGCGGCCGTAGCCGAAGGCATAGGGATAGCTGCCCTGACCGCCGCCCTGCCGCGCCACCGTGTCGCGGTCGTGCATCAGGCCCATGTTGTGGCCCAGCTCGTGGGTGAAGGTGTAGTCGGTGCAGTAGTAATTGGTGCCGGCCATATCGCGGCCGTCGCTCACCACCGAATAGGCGTAACCGGCATAGCCGGCCATATTGCTGCCGTTGTAGCCGCCGACATAGCCGACGCCGCAGCTGCCGCCCTGCGCATTCATGTAGAACGGACGCACCACGGTCACCAGATCGGCGCCGTACTTCTTGCGCAGCGTCGGCACCGTCTTGTAGGCGCCGGTGGCGCGGGCGAGCGCGGTCAGGGTGCTGGAATTGGTGGTGGTGTCGCTGTCGCTCACCGGTTCGGAACCGACCAGGCGCAGACGGATCGGCACGCCGCTGTCGACATAGGCCTGATTGGCCAGTGCCACCAGTTGCGCGATGCGGGTGGTGTAGCCGGTGCCGTACTTCTTCTTGAAGCCCGGCGTGTAGAGCACCAGCAGGTCGATCTGGGTGGCGGTGGCATCGGCCACGGCGCCCGCGGTAGTGGCCGATGCGGTGGTCGTGGCTCCGGCGGCGGCGCTCACGCCGCCGGCTGCAGTGCCGTGCACCTCTTCACCGACCGAATCCGCGTGTTCCGACTCGAACTGCGACAGACCGGAGCGCACCGGGTCCACCAGCCACTGCCGGCCGTTGTTCTCGACCAGCATCAGTTCGCCGGACGGGGTCAGGATGTTGCCCATGCTGCCATTCGGGCCGGAAGTGATGATGACGCGGAACTCGCTGCCGTAATCCTTCAGGTGACCGACCCAGGTGCTGGTGTCGGCCGCGCCGGCGTCGGTCCGGTCGTAGCTCACGCGGTAATCGCCGTGATCGGGGATGGACAGCGACACTTCGTCGCCCGGTTCCAGCGCCGACAGCGCCACCAGATTGAAGGCAACCGGATGCGCCACGTCGGCCGGCGGCTGGTCGGCGGCGACCTCGCGGCCCGGGCGCGCGGACACCGGCGGCAGCGCGGTCTCTGCCAGCGAGAACATCGGCGGCAGGGTATCGAGTTCGAGCGGACCGGCGGCCACCGACAGGTCGGGGCCCATCATCTGGACGCCGTCGACGTGACCCAGCACGAAACCGCCTTCCGGCGTACGGATGACACCTGCCGCGAGCGCGCCATCAATGCGCAGCCGCACTGCGTACTGGCGGCCGGCCGCGTGATGGCCTATCCACTGCGTGCCGTCCGGGCCGCCGAGGGTGGCGTCATACACCAGATCCAGCGTACGGCCGTCCGGCAGCGCGAGGCGGAACACCTCACCCGCGCGGGCGGCCTTGAGGCTGGACAGATCGAGCCTGACCGCCCACATGCCGCCTTCCGCGTCGCGGGCCGGCAGGGGCTGCAGCACCACCGGAGCGGTCGCCTGCACCGGCAGCGCCGCTGACGCGGGCAGGGCGGCAGTCAGCGCGAGCGCGCACAGCAGGCTCTGGCAGAGGGGAGAGAGGCGATTCAGGGCGATCATCGTTCGGAACTCCGGCCGGTCGGTTCGGTGGTTCACCGGCCGGCGGAATCCGCGCCCTCGGGAGGGTCAGTGGCGGTCCCGCCGTCATCCCGCGCACGCGCGGATTAGACCGGTGACTTTGCGTCCCCGCCTTTCGACGGGTTTGCCTTTTTCAGCTTCGAATCGCTTAACGGCCTCGGCCGCTCCGGCCTTGAGGAGCGCAGAAGGTGATGTGTGAAAAATTCACGTTCTGGGCGGGGAAATGCCCTGAACCGGGCGAATCCGCGCTGCTGCCGAGTCACTCGACCACGGGTCGGACTGTGCCTGCAGCGAGGCAGCGGCAGTCTGGAGCCGTGAGGTCCTTCGGCCGTGCGACGGCCGCATCGCGGCGAGGCGCCGCGCCCACAGGAATTCGCACCCTCCGTCAGGGTGTCGTGGGAGCGGCGCCCTCGCCGCGATCCAGCCTCCGGATGAAGTGCGGCGGACCCGGCGCCGCACCCGCAGGCGATGCGGGAAGCGGCGCCGGCCACGGGCCTTACACCTTGCGGTAGATCTCCGCGCCCGACTTCACGAACTCCACCGCCTTCACTTCCATGCCCTTGGCGAGCGCCTCGTCTTCATTGAGGCCCTGCTTGGCCGCGAAGTCGCGCACGTCCTGCGTGATCTTCATCGAACAGAAGTGCGGGCCGCACATCGAGCAGAAGTGCGCCACCTTGGCCGATTCCTTCGGCAGCGTCTCGTCGTGGAAGCTCTTGGCCTTGTCCGGATCGAGGCCGAGGTTGAACTGGTCGTCCCAGCGGAACTCGTAGCGCGCCTTCGACAGCGCGTTGTCGCGGATCTGCGCGCCCGGATGACCCTTGGCGAGGTCAGCAGCGTGGGCCGCGAGCTTGTAGGTGATGATGCCTTCCTTCACATCGTCCTTGTCCGGCAGCCCCAGGTGCTCCTTCGGCGTCACGTAGCAGAGCATGGCGGTGCCGTACCAGCCGATCTGCGCCGCACCGATGCCGCTGGTGATGTGGTCGTAGCCCGGCGCGATGTCGGTGGTCAGCGGGCCCAGCGTGTAGAAGGGCGCTTCCTTGCAGTACTCGAGCTGCAGGTCCATGTTCTCCTTGATGAGATGCATGGGCACGTGACCCGGCCCTTCGATCATCACCTGCACGTCGTGCTTCCAGGCGATGTCGGTCAGTTCGCCCAGCGTCTTCAGCTCACCGAGCTGCGCGTCGTCGTTGGCATCAAAGATCGAACCCGGACGCAGACCGTCACCCAGCGAGAAGGCCACGTCGTAGGCCTTCATGATTTCGCAGATCTCTTCGAAGTGGGTGTAGAGGAAGCTCTCCTTGTGGTGAGCGAGACACCACTTGGCCATGATCGAACCGCCACGGCTGACGATGCCGGTCATGCGGTTGGCGGTCATCGGCACGTAGCGCAGCAGCACGCCTGCGTGGATGGTGAAGTAATCCACGCCCTGTTCGGCCTGCTCGATCAGCGTGTCCTTGAAGATGTCCCAGGTGAGTTCTTCGGCCTTGCCGTCGACCTTCTCCAGCGCCTGGTAGATGGGCACGGTGCCGATCGGCACCGGGCTGTTGCGGATGATCCACTCGCGCGTCTCGTGGATGTTCTTGCCGGTGGACAGATCCATCACCGTGTCGCCACCCCAGCGGATGGCCCAGGTCATCTTGTCGACTTCCTCGTTGATCGAGGAGCCCAGTGCCGAGTTGCCGATGTTGGCGTTGATCTTCACCAGGAAGTTGCGGCCGATGATCATCGGCTCGCTTTCCGGGTGGTTGATGTTGTTCGGGATGATGGCGCGGCCGCGGGCGACTTCGTCGCGCACGAACTCGGGCGTGATCTCGGCGGGGATGGAAGCACCGAAGCTCTGGCCCGGGTGCTGGCGGGTGAGCAGCTTGGCCATCTTTTCGCCGGTCGGGCCAGTCGCGCGCAGCGACTCGACGTAGGCCTGACGGTTCATGTTCTCGCGGATGGCGATGAACTCCATCTCCGGCGTGACGATGCCCTGGCGGGCGTAGTGCATCTGGGTCACGTTGCGGCCGGCCTTGGCACGGCGCGGGTGGCGGTGCAGGCCGGGGAAGCGCAGGTCGTCGAGCGCGGCGTCGGCGGCGCGGATGCGGCCGAATTCGGACGAGAGGTCGGTGAGCACCTCGGTGTCACCGCGTTCCTCGATCCAGCGCGCGCGCAGCGCGGGCAGGCCCTTGCGGATGTCGATCGAGGCCTTCGGGTCGGTGTAGGGGCCGGAACAGTCATAGACGAACACCGGCGGGTTCTTCTCGCCGCCGAAGCCGGTGGGCGTGTCGGCCTGAGAGATTTCGCGCATCGGCACCCGGATGTCCGGGCGCGAACCTTCGAGATGGATCTTGCGCGAGTTCGGCAGCGGCGCGATCGCCGCCTCGTCAACGTGTGCCTGCTCGGCGAGGAAGGTGTCTTTGGCGTTCATGGAAGCTCCTGTGCTTGCAGCGTCGGCGCGGGGAACGCCGGCTTCCATGTCGAGAAGTCGCCCGTTTCCCTACGCCGGCATGATCCGGATCAGGTGTTGAGGGTGTGTCTCAGCCGGCGCGCACCGGGCGCCGGCACCCCTAACGTGTGCGCTGCGAAGGTACTCCGGCCGGCGCAGCGACGCAAGGCGCACGTTCAAGCCGACGACCGCCGCTGCCGTAGACCCGGCTATCCAGAGATTGAAGCGCCCGAGACAGCCCATGACGCCAGTGCACCCTTTCCGCCGTACCCTGATCGCGCTCGCCCTCGCCTGCGCCAGCGGCAGCGCATTGACGGCCGACTGGGCCACTGTGGCCACCGAGCGCGGCAAGAAGATCGAAATCGACCGCGACAGCGTGCTGCGCGCGGAAGGCGGCAAGAAGGTGGCCTGGGGCAGGCTGGTGCTGAGCGAAGCCGATGCTGAAAAGACCGGCTACGCGATGGTGCAGGCGCTGAACCGCTACGACTGCCAGAGCCTGAAGTTCGCCACCATCAAGCGGGTATATCTGGACGCCGGCCAGCGCATCCTGCGCGAGGAACGCACCGGCTCGGACGGCGAGATTTCGCTGATGCCGGGCACGCTGGATGAAAAGCTGTTCCGCGAAGTGTGCCAGCCGCCGGGTGCCGAAGAACTGCGCCAGGTGGCCGAACAGGCCGGCCGTGCAGCGCGCGCCGCCGCGAACAACCCGGGCGATGGCGGCCGCATCGAGCGCACCGAAATGGTGAACATCAAGCCGGACCTGCGCGAAGCGGCCGCCGCGGCGCGTGAGGAAATGGCCAGCTCGAAGAAGGCCGCTGGCGATAAAGGCACAGAAAAGGTCACAGACAAGTCCGCTGAAAAGCCTGTCGACAAAGCCGCCGCCAAGCCGGGCGCGCCGGCCAAGGTGGACGCCGGCAGAGCGGAAGCCACCAAGGCGGATGCGGCCAAGGCAGAGCCGGTCAAACCCGAGGCGCCGAAAACCGCCGAAGCCGCACCGAAAAAGCCGGAGCCGCCCGCGATCAAGGTACCGCCTATCGGTCACAGCGAAATTCCGCTGCCGCCGCGGCCCCGCCCGCGGCCGGTGGCACCGGTCGCGCTCGCCGCGAAGAAGCCGGCCGAGCCGGCGGCCGCGGTCATGGTGCCGCCGCAGGTCGTTCATGGCGATATTCAGTGGGCGTACGAAGGCGAATTCGGCCCTCAGAACTGGGGCAGGCTGAAACCGGAATGGACCCAGTGCGCAACCGGACGCACGCAGTCGCCGATCGACATCCGCGACGGCATCAAGGTGGATCTGCCGCAGATACAGTTCGACTACAAGAGCACCTATTTCACCGTGGTCGATACCGGCCACACGGTGCAGGTGAACGTGGGCGAAGGCAGTTCGATCACGCTGGTCGGCAAGCGCTATGAACTGGTGCAGTTCCACTTCCACAAGCCGTCGGAAGAGCGGGTGAACGGCAAGGTGTATGACATGGTCGCCCACCTGGTGCACAAGGACCTGGACGGCAATCTGGCGGTGGTGGCGGTGCTGCTGGACCGCGGCACCGAACATCCGCTGTTCAACACGCTGTGGGCCTACCTGCCGCTGCAGAAGAACGTGGAATCGCGTCCGGACGTGAGCATAGACCTGGCCAAGCTGCTGCCGGAGAAGCGCGACTACTACACCTATATGGGCTCGCTTTCCGAACCGCCCTGTACCGAAGGCGTGACCTGGCTGGTGATGAAGGACCCGCTGCAGCTGTCGCCTGAACAGATCGGCATCTTCGGCCACCTGTACCGCAACAACGCGCGGCCGGTGCAATCGGCCAACGGCCGGCTGATCAAGCAGTCACGCTGACGCGCGCGCCCGGACATGAAAAAGGCCATCCCGCGGGATGGCCTTTTCGTTGCCGCACCCCGAAGGGCGCGTCGCTGCCGCGACAGATCAGTAGCGGTAGTGGTCCGGCTTGTACGGGCCTTCCTTCTGCACGCCGATGTAGCGGGCCTGCGCATCGGTCAGTTCGGTCAGCTGCGCGTTCAGCTTCTTCAGCTGCAGGCGCGCCACCTTCTCGTCCAGATGCTTGGGCAGCGTGTAGACACCGACCGGGTACTTGTCGGTTTCGGTGAACAGTTCGATCTGCGCGATGGTCTGGTTGGCGAAGCTCGACGACATCACGTAGGACGGATGGCCGGTGCCGCAGCCGAGGTTCACCAGGCGACCCTTGGCCAGCAGGATGATGCGCTTGCCATCCGGGAAGATGACGTGATCGACCTGCGGCTTGATCTCTTCCCACTGGTACTTTTCCAGCGAGGCGACGTCGATCTCGTTGTCGAAGTGGCCGATGTTGCAGACGATGGCCTGGTCCTTCATCTTCGCCATGTGCTCGTGCGTGATCACGTGGTAGTTGCCGGTGGCGGTGACGAAGATGTCGGCGTGCTCGCACGCGTAATCCATCGTGACCACGCGGTAGCCTTCCATCGCCGCCTGCAGCGCGCAGATCGGATCGACTTCGGTCACCCATACCTGGGCCGACAGCGCACGCAGCGCCTGCGCCGAGCCCTTGCCCACATCGCCGTAGCCGGCGACCACGGCGACCTTGCCGGCGATCATCACGTCGGTCGCGCGCTTGATGCCATCGACCAGCGATTCGCGGCAGCCGTACAGGTTGTCGAACTTGGACTTGGTGACCGAATCATTGACGTTGATGCCCGGGAAGGCGAGGCGGCCTTCCTTGTGCATCTGGTAAAGGCGATGCACGCCGGTCGTCGTTTCCTCGGTCACGCCCTTGATGTGCTTGATGCGCTTCGAATACCAGTTCGGGTCGCGCGCCAGCGTGGTCTTGATCGCGTTGAACAGGCACACCTCTTCCTCGCTCGCCGGGTGATGCAGCGCGGTCGGGTCGGTTTCGGCCTTGGTGCCCAGATGCAGCAGCAGCGTCGCATCGCCGCCGTCGTCCAGGATCATGTTGCTGTAGCCGCCGTCCGGCCATTCGAAGATGCGGTGGGTGTAGTCCCAGTACTCTTCCAGCGACTCGCCCTTGACCGCGAACACCGGCGTGCCGGCGGCGGCGATCGCCGCAGCGGCGTGGTCCTGGGTCGAGAAGATGTTGCACGAGGCCCAGCGCACTTCGGCGCCCAGCGCTTCCAGCGTCTGGATCAGCACGGCGGTCTGGATGGTCATGTGCAGGCTGCCGGTGATGCGGGCGCCGCGCAGCGGCTGCTGCGTCGCGAACTCTTCGCGGATGGCCATCAGGCCGGGCATTTCGGTCTCGGCGATCGCGATTTCCTTGCGTCCCCAGTCGGCCAGCGACAGGTCGGCAATCACGTAATCCTTCAGTTCGGCGGGTGCATTCATTTGACGGGCTCCTATTCAAGCGGCAGGCGAAGCTCACCTGCCATCCGCGGCCGGACAACTGCCGGGCGGCGGGTTCAGGTGAGCGCCGTTGAAAAATGCCCGCGGCCGTGGCGGCCTGGCGGGTTCCGAGCCTGGGGGCCTTGCGGCACCTTGCAGCGCTCCTCGGAATCTGCGGATTATACCTGTCCGTTCCGCGCGCTTTCCGGTGCGTGACCGGGTTTCACGATGAACAGCCCCGCTCCGACCGCGGACCCGGATAATCCGTTCCCTCCACCCCCCACCGTTATTCCGCATTTCACCGATGACCGAGCCGCACGCCCTTCCCGACCGCCCCGCGCGGCCGCTGCGCGACCTCTGCTGCAACCTGTTCGCCGGCCTGCGTGCGCTGCTGCTGTGGCGGGCCATACCCTGGCTGCGCACCGGCGGCCTCGCCTGGATCGCCCTCGAACTGCTGGCGCTGGCTGCCGGCGCGGGCTTTGACCTGCTGCGGGTGGACGGCGCCGGCCAGTTCATGCCCGAGGCGCTGCCCGGCAAGCTGTTCCACCTGCCCTGGCTGATGCTGGCGGTGTGGGTGATCGCCCGCCTGAGCGGGCGCAGCGAGGCGTGGCTGCGCGGCGTGGTGGCGATGAGCGCGCTGTGGTTCTGGCTGTCGCTGCTGTGGAACGGCTTCGCGCTGCTGCCGACGGAATGGTGGGACGCCCTCGGTGACGACGCCACCGATCTGGTGTGGTGGGCACCGGCCGCCTGGGGCGTGATCGCATCCGCCGTGCTGCTGGGCGACCTGTTCGGCGCCAGCCTGAAACAGCGGCTGGCGATGCCCGCCGTGGTCGGCCTGTGCTATCTGGCACCGCTGGTCGCGCTCGGTACGCAGGCGCCACTGTGGCAGGCGGTCGAGCCGGAACAGGCGGCCGACGAGGCCGAACGCTGGGCCGCCGCGCGCAGCGAAGCGCTCATCTATCGCCAGCCGCACCTGCTCACCGCCACGCTGGCCCAGATCGAACCGGGCGAGCCCGGCCGGCCGGAGCTGTATCTGCTGGCGCTGGCCGGCCATGGCGCGCAGGACGTGTTCCTGCGCGAGGTCGAAAAGGTGGAGCACCTGTTCGCCGAACGCTTCGGCACCGCCGGCCGCAGCGTGGTGCTGGCCAACAATCCGGCCACCGTGCTGCAGCGGCCGCTGGCCACCGTGAGCGCGCTGGAAGCCAGTCTGCGGGTGCTGGGCGAGCGGATGAACCGGGACGAGGATGTGCTGTTCGTGTTCCTGACATCGCACGGCGCCGAAGACCACCGTTTCGATCTGAGCCTGTGGCCGTGGGAACTGGAACAGCTCACGCCGCAGCGCCTCGGCCAGCTGCTGGACGCGGCCGGCATCCGCAACCGGGTCATCCTGGTGTCGGCCTGCTTTTCCGGCGGGTTCATCGAACCGCTGTCCGGGCCGGACACGCTGGTCATGTCCGCGGCACGCGCCGACCGCAGTTCGCACGGCTGCTCGCACGAAGCGGACTGGACCTTCTTCGGTCGCGCCTATTTCGACGAAGCGCTGCGCCAGACCACTTCATTCACCGAAGCGTTCGCACGCGCCCGGGCGGCGGTCGCCAGCCGCGAAAAGGCAGAAGGCCTCACGCCGTCGGAACCGCAGATCGCGGTCGGCGAGGCGATCAAGCCGCGTCTGGACGCGCTGGCCGGCCGGCTGCAGACCGCGGCCTCGGCGAACCAGGGATGCGGCCCGCGCTGCTGAAACCGAAGCGGACGCGGCGTGAAGTCCAGGCACCATCCTCCATCGGATCGCGCCTCTCGCTGTAAAGCGCCGGAATCTCCTGCCAGCGCCGCTCCCACAAACCTCGCCCGCACCGGTACAAGGGCGAACAGGTCGTCCGCTCAGCCGCCCGAGAACCACCACCAGCCGCCGGCCGCGAACAGCGCGACGGTGATCGAAATGGCGATGGCCCGCTGCAGCGGATAGCGCTCCAGCTTCACCAGTGGCGTACGCCAGGTGACGTAGATGAAGCCACCGCCGAACAGCGCCAGCACCGCCAGCAACGACCAGCGGTTGCCGGTGCGGGCGGCCAGCCTGAGCAGCGTGCCGCACACCAGGATGAGGGCGAACAGCGCCATCAGCGACAGCGGCGTGATGCCGGTGCATGAGCGGCCGCCGCAGGCCGGGCACACCGCCGGCGATTTCGCCCGTGCGGTGAGCTTGATCAGCCGCGCGATGGTGTCCTGCCCGCAGTGCGGGCAACGATGCAGCGTCGCCATATCACTTGCCGGCCAGGAAAGCGGCGCGCTGCACCGGGTCCGGAATGTCGCGCGCAAGCTCGTCGAGCAGGGCCTGTTCGGTGCTCACCCGCTTGAGCGCACGGCCCACCAGGATGCGCGCCATCGGGCCGATCAGGCGCGCCAGCCGCAGTTCGATGTCGGCGATGAGGGCATCGTCCAGTGGCCGGGCGCCGAACATGACGCTGCGCGCGCTGGTGGTGGGCGGCGATGAACGGCGTGCGCTGCTCTGCGCATCGCCGCTGCGCGCAAGCGACGACACGCCGGTGGTACCGGCCACGTGACGCTTCGCTTCGATCAGGAATCCGGCGCGCTGGGATTCGCCCGGGATATGGGTGGCCAGCTGTTCGACCAGCTGGGCCGGGCTGGACGACAGCGGCGCGATGCGGGTGACCAGCACCCGGGCCATCGGCCCGATATGGCGCGCCAGCAGCGCCTCCAGCACCGGCGTGAGCGCGTCCTGCGCCAGCGCCGGCTGGGCCTCATCGGTGCGACGGGTGATGCCGCTGGCGGCGTCCAGTTCGAACACTTCCTGACTGCGCGAGGCGATGTCCGCCCGCTGGCCGGTGGTGTGCAGACCATCCGGCGCGCCGCTGCCGAGCGCCGACACGGTTTCGTAGTAGGCACGCGACACCAGCACCTGGCCGGCACGCGCCAGACCGGCCAGCGTGCGCGCGGTATCCAGACCGTCGCCCTGCACGTCGAGCGCGCCCGAGCCGGCGCGTATCACCCGTACCGGTCCGAGGTTGATGCCCTGGCGCAGACCACCGCCGGCTTCGCCCAGATCCAGCCGGCGCAGCTTCTGCGCCACCACGCAGGCGTCCTCCGGCTGGCCAAGCAGGCACAGCGCAGCGCCGTCGGTGGTGTCGTGGATGAGCCGACTGTCGGCGTCGACCGAGCGGGCGGCACGCGCCAGCGCGTCGTCCAGTTCCGACTTGCAGGCCAGACGCTGGGCGGTGTCCAGATCCACGCTGCGGTCGATCTGCGCGTACAGCACGCTGCACACGATGGTGCGCCGCTCTTCTGACGCGCCGGTGGCACGCACCGCTGGCGCGCGGGTGGGCGCGTCGCTGGCCAGCGGCCCGCGCGCGGCGGGTGCCGGTGCCGGCATGAACACCCGACGGAAATCGGCCACGCTGCGCGGGCGCTTGGCCTCGTGCGGCTCCAGCCCCCATTCGATCGCGCGCAGCAGCGAAGCGCCGAAAGTGCCGGAATCGGCCGCCTTCGACGCCGGCAGCAGCGGATCGCTGTGCACGCGTGCGGCCGACTCGACCGGCCGCTGCCCGGTCACCAGCCAGTACATGACGGCGGCCAGCGAATAGATATCGGTCCACGGCCCCTGGTTGCCGTGCGAGTGGTACTGCTCGAACGGCGCGAAGCCGGGCGTGACGATGGCAGTAAGCGTGTGCTCGGCGTCGTGGTAGCGGCGGGCGGCACCGAAATCGAGCAGCACCGGCGTACCGTCGTCGCGGATGCAGATGTTGGCCGGCTTCACGTCACGGTGCAGGAAACCGCCGTCGTGGATGGCCTGCAGCCCTTCCATCAGCGGCTTCACGATGGCCAGCAGCGTGGTGCGATCCATCGCGGTTTCGCGCTCGCGCACCCACTGGTTCAGCGTGCGCCCCTGCACGTAGTCCATCACCATGTAGGCGCTGCCGTTCGCTTCGAAGAAGCGGTTCACGCGCACGATGTTCGGATGGCGGAAGGTGGCCAGCGCGCGCGACTCGTCGAGGAAGCGGCGCAGGCCCTGTTCGAACATTTCGACCGCCGGCCCGGAGCGCGGCAGCACGCGCTGCCCGTCCCCGCGCACCGCGAGGTCGGTCGGCAGGAACTCCTTGACCGCCACCTTGCAGTCGAGCAGCGTGTCGTGCGCCAGATAGGTGAGGCCGAAGCCGCCACCGCCGAGCAGCGATTCGATGCGGTACTCGTTCAGCGCCCAGCCCGACGGCAGCGCGCCGGCCGAGGTGGTCGCGGTCGGCAGGAAGCCGCTGCCGGCCAGCACATCGCTGATGACGCTGTCTTCGGTGAAGGCGTCATCGTCGTCCGCCTCTGTCTGACCTTCAGTCATCCCGGTCGCCGGCAGTGAACGTCGGGGCCGCCGGCCGGGCCGTCCCAAGGGGTGTAGCGGGGGTTTCGGCGAGCACCGCCCGCCGCCCGCGCAACCGGTCGGCTGTGCAAAGCCGACCGTGGATGAGCGCAGCCCCCTCGGGGGGGTGAGGCTGGGGTTTCGCAGCGCAATGCGCTGTGCAAAGCCGGCCCTGTGCGAACGAAGTGAGCGTGGGGGGTGTAGCGGGGGTTTCGGCGAGCACTGCTCGCCGCCCGCGCAACCGGTCGGCTATGCAAAGCCGACCGTGGGTTGCGCCGCCCGCCGGGCCGCCCCAAGGGTGAGCGCAGCCCCCTTGGGGGGGTGAGGCTGGGGTTTCGCAGCGCAATGCGCTGCGCCTGCCGAACGGGCCGGCTGTGCAAAGCCGGCCCTCCCGAGCAAACGAAGTGAGCGTGGGGGCCATCACTCTCAGCTGTCTATCATGCGCATCGCGGTTTCCAGACTGCGGCGCATGCGGTTGAAGGAGGCGCCCAGCACCGACACCTCGTCGCGCCCGCGGTCGCCGAATTCCGGTACCGAGAAGTCGCCGGTGCTGATGCGGTCCGCAGCCGCCGACATGCGGGCCACCGGCCGGATGATGAGCCACTCCAGCATGATGTTGAGCACCGCCATCACGAACACGAACACGCCTACCAGCGAGGCCATGAAGGTGTTGAAGGCGCGGTCGGCGTTGCTCACCGGCAGGGTCATCGGCACCGATACCACCTGGGCGCCGATGATTTCATTCATCTTCCAGCCGAAGCCGTTGGATTCGCCATACACCTTCACCAGCGTCGGCGGCGCGGTGGCGGCGGTGTCGTGACAGGCCAGACAGGCCGGATTGGTGATGCGGATCGGCCGGGCGATGTACATCTGGCGCCCGGTTGGGGTGTCGCGCTCGCCGGTCAGTTCCTTCACCTCGTCAGCGTTGCGGAAGCCCTGCACCAGATCGGCCTCCCAGTCCGACGCGCGGTCGCGCGGGTTGGACGGGTTGAGCGTCGCTTCCTTGTAGGCGTATTCCGGATGGTTCTTGCGCAGCTCGTTCAGCGTTTCGGTCGCCGCGTAGGCTGGCACGGTCTGCGGCAGGAAACGCTCGGCCAGCATGGGGTCGAGGTGCGGCTTGATCTGGCTCACCGTGTAGGCGCGGATGGCCAGTGCCGCTTCCATCATCAGACGGGCGTTGCGTTCCACCTCGGCGCGCGCGTTGTCGTGCAGCAGGCGGTAGGACAGCGCCGCACACGCCGCCAGGCCGATCGCGAACACGCCGATCAGCACCAGATTGAACTTGAGTCTGAGTCCCATGGGAGGCACCGGAAAGGAGGCGGCGGACAAAGGCTCGCCGCCGGAGTTCATGGTGCCGGATTGTATGTCATCGGGCCGATTGCAAGGAATTGTGTCAGCGGGATGACGGCCCGCTGACCGGCCTGCAGCCGTGAATCAGGCGGCGTTGCGGCGCTGCCACCACCAGATGACGGCGGCGATCGACGCCATCCACAGCAGCAGGATGAACACGCCCGCGACCCAGTTCGCCGGCAGCCGGCCTTCGCGCGCCCGCGCGCGCGCCGCCTCCATCACGTCCGGCGGAATCATGCGCACGACGACCCACACGCCCAGCGGCAGCAGCACCAGCTCGTCGAGCAGACCGAGCACCGGAATGAAATCGGGAATCAGGTCGATCGGGCTGGCGGCGTAGGCCAGCAGGAACAGCAGCAGGATCTTGGCGCGGCGCGGCGTGCGCGTGTCCTGCGCAGCGACGGCAAGCGCCATCACCTCGAGCTTCATCGCGCGTATGCGCTCCTTCAGTCCTGACCCCGCCATGTTCTTCCGCCATTTTTTGTATTCGAGTGGGGTGGATCAAACCATAAAACATGTGGATGCGTCAGCCCTGGCGGCGGGATTTGAAAATTTCGTGCCCGGCCTGCCGCCCGATCTTCATTTCGGGTCATCCCGGCCGATAGAGGGCGACGAACGGAATCGCCCCTCTCCCGGAGAACGAGAAAAATCATGTACCGCAAGCACCCGCTTACCGTCGCGCTGGGACTGGCTTTCTCCGCCTGCCTGCAGGCAGCCACGGTCGAATCGGTCAATCTGAGCACGGTGAACGTGACCAGCGACCCGAACGCAAGCCCTGCCATCCGCTTCACCGGGTCCCACGGGCTGTCGATTTCCACCGCCGTCATTACCGGCGACATCGTCGGTAGCCAGGGCAATCTGAACCTGAACGGATCGGTCACGATCAACGGCCAGATCGGCGCGTCCGGCGCCGCCATCGCCTACGTGAGCCCGGGCCTGAACGGCAGCGGCATCACCGCGCGTACCGCCGACGGTGACCGCTACGTGTTCAACGGCAACACCTACATCACCAATCTGGTCATCAACAACGGGACCTCGGGTGACCCCTACAGTTCGACCGTGGTGTTCAACGGCGGCACCAACGAGATCTACCGCATCTACTGGGAATCGCCGGTGACCGGCAAGACCGCCGAAATCGATGTGGGCGGCAACCGGCTCAATACGAATACGGTCGAGTTCCGGAATTTCGCTGGCGGTCTGCCGGTATTCACCAGCACCATCATCGCCGCCGGCGGCCAGACACAGTGCGCCGCCAGCCCGGCTGCCGGTTGCATCAGCGCTGTCCGCCACGGCAGCTTCAGCGCAAGCAGCCGCATGCCTGCCGGCATGCTGGTCAGACTGCGGGTGGCCAATGGCGTCACCCTGGCCACCGGCACCCGTTACACGCTGATCGACTTCGCGCCGGGCACCGCCGCGGTGCCGACACTCAACTCGGCCATCACGTCGCTGACCGCCGGCTTCACCTTCGCGCAGGACACGTCCAATACGCAGGATCTGGTGATCGAAGTGACCGGCGTGCCGGTGGTGGTACCGCTGTTCCGGCCGCGCGCCGGTCTGGTCGGCGCGCAGGCAGCCGGGGTGCTCGACGGCCTGTCGGCCAGCGCCAGCGACCCGGGCATGATCGCGGCCATCAGCACGCTGCAGGGTCTGGGCGCCGGCGCCCAGACCGCGGCACTGCGCCGGGTGGCGCCGCAGACCGGGCGCGGACTGGGCGACGCCTCGTCCGGGGCGCTGGCCGGTGCGATGGGATCGGTCGAGGCGCGTCTCGAAGGCATACGCAGCCAGGGCTTCAGCCTGGGCCTGCTGGACGAGCTGAAGGCCGGCAAGCTGCAGATCGCGGGCGACGGCGATCTGGCGACCCTGATCGATCACAGCAGCCGGCGCACCCGCGGCGTATGGATCAAGGGCTTCGGCAGCCGCGTCCGTCAGGACACGCGTGACGGCTTCGCCGGCTACCACGGCCGCGGTGCCGGCGTGGCAGTGGGCGGAGACCTGCTGCTCGACAGCGACTGGGTGGTGGGCGCGGCGCTGAGTCAGGCCCGCACCGATGTCGATTACGACGACTTTCGCAGCGGCGACGGCAGCGACATCGACAGCACCCAGATCACCGGCTACGCGAGCAGGGCTTTCGGCCCGGCCTACGTCGATGCGCAGCTGGCCTGGGCGCACCACCGCTATGACAGCCGGCGCAACACCGGCGTGACCGGCTTCGCGCAGAGCCGCCACGACGGCGAACAGATCGCCGCGCGCGCAGGCGCGGGCGTGCCCTTCAGCCCCGGTTCGATCACGGTGACGCCTCATGCCGCACTGGAATGGACCCGGCTGCAGCAGGACGGCTACACCGAAAGCGGCGCCGGCGCGCTGTCGCTGACGGTGGATGACAGCAGCGCGCAGCGGCTGCGCAGCGTGCTGGGCATCCGGGCGACCACCGACACCGCGCTGCCCGGCGGCCTGGCGCTACGTCCGGCGCTGCACGTGAACTGGCGACACGATTTCCGCAACGAAGGCATCGACAGCCAGGCCCGCTTCACCGGCGGCGGCGCGGCCTTTACCACACCCGGGCAGTCACTGGCCCGCGACGTGTTCGGCCTCGGCGGCGCACTGACCCTGATGCTGTCGTCGCGCGCCTCGGTGGAGCTGCGCGCCGACCACGAACGCGGCGCCGGTTACAGTGCCAGCGCGGCCCAGCTCAGCGGTCGCTGGACCTTCTGACACCGGCGGCGTCCGGACGTGCAAGGGCCGCCCTCGAGGCGGCCCTTGTCTTTCCCGCGTACACCGGCCGCTACAGCAGCACGATGTCGAACTGCTCCTGCGAATAGCTCGACTCGGCGTGCAGCGAAATCGGCTTGCCGATGAAGTCCGACAGCATGGCCAGCGACTGCGACTCCTCTTCCAGAAAGAGGTCGATCACCTTCGGGTGGGCCAGGATGCGGAATTCGCGGGCGCTGAACTGACGCGCTTCGCGCAGCAGTTCGCGCAGGATGTCGAAGCTCATGGTCTGCGCGGTCTTCACTTCGCCGCGGCCGCCGCAGGTCGGGCAGGTTTCGCACAGCACGTGGGCCAGCGATTCGCGGGTGCGCTTGCGGGTCATTTCGACCAGGCCGAGCGAGGTGAAGCCGCTGACCGAAATCTTGGTGTGGTCGCGCGCCAGCGCCTTGTGCAGTTCGGCCAGCACCTGGGCGCGGTGCTCCTCGCTTTCCATGTCGATGAAATCGATCAGGATGATGCCGCCGAGGTTGCGCAGACGCAGGTGGCGGGCGATCTGGTGCGCCGCTTCCAGATTGGTCTTGAAGATGGTTTCGTCGAAATTGCGCGAGCCGACGAAGCCGCCGGTGTTCACGTCTATCGTGGTCATCGCCTCGGTCTGGTCGAAGATCAGATAGCCGCCGGATTTCAGGTCAACCCGGCGCGCCAGCGCCTTCTCGATTTCCTCCTCGACGCTGTGCAGCTCGAACAGCGGGCGCTCGCCGGTGTAGTGCTCCAGCAGCTTGGTCAGCTGCGGCATGTATTCCTCGGCGAAGCTGCGCAGCTTCACGTAGTTCTCGCGTGAGTCGACCTGGATGCTCTGGGTGTCGGCGCAGGCGAGGTCGCGCAGCACGCGCTGCGCCAGCGTCAGGTCCTCGAACACCAGCGAGGGCGGGCGCGCGGTCTTCGCGCGGTTGCGAATTTCCTGCCAGGTCTTGCGCAGGTAGGCGATGTCGGCCGCCAGTTCTTCGTCGCTGGCCGATTCGGCCATGGTGCGCACGATGTAGCCGCCCGGGTCCTCCAGCGGCAGCAGCGCGTGGATGCGCGCGCGCAGCGCCTCGCGCTCCTCGGTCGATTCGATGCGCTGCGAAATGCCGACATGGCGGTCCTGCGGCAGATGCACCAGCAGCCGGCCGGCGATGCTGATCTGCGTGGACATGCGCGCGCCCTTGGTGCCGATCGGGTCCTTCAGCGCCTGCACCAGCACGCTCTGGCCTTCGGTCAGGATGCGCTCGATCGGCTTCGGCGGTTCGCCGTTCTGGCGCGCCTCCCAGATGTCGGCGACATGCAGGAAGGCGGTGCGTTCAAGGCCCACGTCGATGAAGGCCGACTGCATGCCGGGCAGCACACGCACCACGCGGCCGAGATAGATGTTGCCGACGATGCCGCGCGCGCTGCTGCGCTCGATGTGCAGCTCCTGCACCGCGCCCTGCTGCAGCAGCGCGACACGGGTTTCGGCGGGCGTGAAATTGATGAGGAACTGGTCGTTCATGGGGCGGACCGGTAGGGAGTGAATTCAGTTCAGAGATCGAGGCCGAAGTCGCGTAGCAGCTGCCAGGTTTCGTTCAGCGGCAGGCCGACGATGCCGGTGTAGGAGCCTTCGACGTGCTGCACGAAGGCGCCCGCGCGGCCCTGTATGCCATAGGCCCCGGCCTTGTCCATCGGTTCGCCGCTCAGCACGTAGCGTTCGATGTCGCGCGCGGTGAGCGGCGCGAACCGTACGGTGGAAATCGACAGCGCATGCTCCAGACGCCGCCCGTCACTGACCGCGACCGCGGTCAGCACGCGGTGGGTGCTGCCGGACAGCCGGGTGAGCATGGCGGTCGCCTCGGCGGCGTCAGCCGGCTTGCCGAGGATGTCGCCCTCCAGCTCGACCGTGGTGTCTGCGGACAGCACCAGACCGGCGGACAGCCGGCGCCAGGCGAGGCGCTTCTCGCCGCCCAGCGCCTTGGCGCGCGCCACGCGCACCACATAGGTTTCGGCGTCCTCGCCCGGCCGCACGTCCTCGGACACGTCGATGTCCTCGCGCGGCACGCCGCGGAAAGGCAGCAGCAGGAAATTCACGGCGATCTGGGTCAGCAGTTCGCGCCGGCGCGGGCTGCGCGACGCAAGGTAGAGCACGGGCGGAACGGTATTCAGAAGGCTCATTGGACGGCTCGCACCGCTGACCGGCGACCCGCAGCCGCCCACCGGGGCAGCGGACAGCGTGAGCGTGGCGTCATCATTCGCGGTGGTAAGGATGGTTGGCTTCGAGGCTGACCGCACGATACAACGCTTCGACCAGCAGCAGGCGGGCCAGCGCGTGCGGCAGCGTGAGGCTGGACAGGCGGATCAGCTCGTGCGCACGCGATTTCAGCGCCGGCGACAGGCCGTCCGGCCCGCCGATCAGCAGCACCACGTCGTCGCCATCGGCGCGCCAGCGGCGCAGCCGGCCGGCCAGCGCCACCGTGGTGAGGTCGTCGCCACGCTCGTCCAGCGCCACGATGCGGGCGCGCGGCGGTATGGCCGCCTCGATGCGGACGCGCTCCGCCTCCATCAGCACCTCGACCGGCTTGCCCTGGGTGCGCGGCTCGGCCTTCACCTCGATGATCTGGGTGGCGGCGTCGCGCGGCATGCGGCGCACGAATTCCTGCACGCCGGCATCGACCCAGTCGGGCATGCGGTGCCCGACGCAGATCACCAGGAGCTTCAAGGCCGGACCTTCGGTGTCAGCGCAGCGTGCCGCGCGCGCGGGCGGCGGCCGCCTTGTCCGACGGCTTGGCGCTGCCGGACCACAGTTCCTCGAGGTTGTAGTAGGCACGCACCGCCGGCTGCATCACGTGCACCACGACGTCGCCGAGGTCGACCAGCACCCATTCGCCGGTGTCCTCGCCTTCGACGCTGACCACCGTGCCGCCGGCTTCCTTCACCTTTTCCTGCACGTTGCGCGCGAGCGCCCGGGTCTGCCGATTGGAGTCGCCGCTGGCGATGACCAGACGGTCGAACAGCGAATTGAATTTCGAGGTGTCGATCACCTCGATGTCCTTCGCCTTGATGTCTTCCAGCGCGTCGATCACGAGCGCCTGCAGTGCGTTGATGTCCATTTCAAACCTTCAGTAGAGCCGGTGACGGCGGATGTATTCGAGTACGGCGTCGGGCAGCAGGTAGCGGCCGCTTTCGCCCCGGGCCAGCCGGGCCCGGATGTCGGTGGCGGACACCGCCAGCGGCGTCATGTCGAAACGCACGATGGCGCCCGCCGGCGCGGTGCGCAAGTGCGCCGCGTCACGGCTGCGCGCCTGCAGTTCGGCGGCCAGCGCCGGCTGCAGTGCCGACGCATCGACCGCCTGCCCGGCGCGGGTGGCCAGCCCGATGTGGGTCAGGCCGAACAGCGCCCGCCAGCGGTGCCAGGTGTGCAGCCGGGCGAAGGCGTCCGCGCCCAGGATGAGCACCAGCGGCAGCTCGTCACCCAGTTCGGCGCGCAGCGCGGCCAGCGTATCCACCGTGTAGCCCGGTGCGTGGGCCAGTGCCTCGCGGGCATCCACCTCGAACGCCGGATTGCCAGCCACCGCGGCCTGCACCATGGCCAGGCGATGTTCCGGCGCGGTGCGCAGCGCATCGCGATGCCAGGGCAGGCCGGCCGGCAGCCAGCGCACGCGCGCCAGGCCCAGCGCCTCGCGCGCCTCTTCCGCCAGCCTCAGGTGAGCGACATGCACCGGGTCGAAGGTGCCGCCGAACACACCGAGCGGCGCCCGGTCACTCATCGGCCGGCCCGGGTGCGTCCGCTGCCGGCGGCGCGGCATCGGGCGCCGCCTGTGCGAATACCTGGCGGAAACTCACGTACAGGCTGGCGGCCATGGTTGGCACCAGCACGAACAGCAGCGCCATGCGCAGCACGAAACGCAGGATGCCGGACACGCCGTCGGAATCCAGCGCCTGCACCAGCAGCATGGGCAGGCCCACGCCCAGCAGCGCCGCGCCGGCGAAATACACGACAAAGGGCACGATGTTGCGCAGCACGCCGACCGCGCCGAAGAACAGCGCCTTGCCGAGCGGCAGGTCCGCGGTGGCGATCAGGTAAGGCGGAAACCACATGATCAGGATGAGCGGCAGCACCAGCGGCAGCAGCTGCATCAGCGTGCGCATGAACAGCGCTTCGTCGCCTTCGGCGATGGCGGCGTCCGCGCCCGGAAACAGCAGGGTATGGATGAGCACCACCAGCAGCGAACCGCCGAGGTGGACGAAACCCAGCTGCACCAGCGTGCGCGCGTTCGGCGCCAGCCCCTGCTTGAGCGCCTCGGCGCTGACCTCGCGCCGTTCGTCGAGCAGGCGGGAGCCATTGAACACGATGACCGACATCAGCGGCAGGCAGATCGCGACCAGCACCGGGCCGAGCAGCGGCACCACGTTCAGGAACACCATCACCAGCAGATAGCTCAGCGTGAGCGCGGTCATCAGCGGCGGATTGCGGCGGAACAGCGCAAAACCGCCGGCGATCCATGACCAGCCGGCCAGCGCCGGCAGCGCGCGTGCCTGCAGGCTCAGCGCCATGGCAGCGTGTCACCGGCGCGGATGCGCGCGCGCAGCACGTCGCGGAAACGGGCCGGATCGTGCTTGTGCACCATGGCGCCGTCGCGCGGCATGTGGAAATCGTACAGCCGCGACATCCAGAAACGCAGCGCGGCGCCGCGCATCATGGCCGGCCAGGCGCGGTGCTCGGCGTCGGACAGCGGGCGTTCGGCATGATAGGCGCGCAGCATGGCATCCGCCTTCGCCGGGTCCAGTTCGCCGGCGGCGTCCGAACACCAGTCGTTCAGCGTGACCGCCAGATCGAACAGCAGGTAGTCGTCACCGGCGAAGTAGAAGTCGATCACGCCGCCCACGCGTTCGCCGTCCATCAGCACGTTGTCGCGGAACAGGTCGGCATGCACCACGCCGTGCGGCAGCTCGCGGCACAGGCCGTCGTCGCGCGCGGCGCGCTGGAAGGCGATTTCGGATTCGAGCAGCGCGCGCTCGTCGGCCGGCAGGAAATCGAGCAGTCGCGGCGCGGTGTCCACCCACCAGGCGTAGCCGCGCGGATTGTCGAAGCGGCGGTTGTAGCTCTGGCCGGCCACGTGCATGGTGGCCAGCATGTTGCCGATGGCGGCGCAGTGCGCCGGGCCCGGCTCCATCTGCGAGCGGCCGGCCAGACGGGTAGCCAGCATGGCCGGCTTGCCGTGGATCGTGCCGAGATATTCGTTGTCGCGGTCGGCGATCGGCGCCGGGCAGGGAATGCCGTGGCGCGCCAGATGCGCCATCAGGTGCACGTAGAACGGCAGTTCGGTGCGCGTGAGCTTCTCGAACACGGTGAGCACGTAGCGGCCGTGCGAGGTGTCGACGAAGTAATTGGTGTTTTCGATGCCGGCCGGAATTCCCTCCAGCGACACCAGATGGCCGATGGAGTAATTCTTCAGCCAGTCGCGCAGCTCGTCTGCGGTGACGGTGGTGAAGACGGACACGAGTCAGGACGGAAAGTTGGGCAGGCGCCGGCGGCGCCCGCGGGTCAGTCGAAGGAGAAGATCACCCACTTCGGCACGCGCAGGCCGGAGTCGAGATCGTCATAGCGCGTCATCGCGCCGGAGCCGGTCTCGTCCATCAGGTAGTAGGGCACGCCATGGCTGGGCGTCACCTTGATCATGTAGAGCTTGCCATTGACCCGGTGCTCTTCAACGGTTTCGCCATTGCGCTGCAGGATGGTCACCTGCGGCTCGACCGCGACACCGCCTTCCAGCGGCTCGGGCGGCGGCGGCGGTTCCGGAATCGGCTGCAGATTGGACGGGCGGTTGGCCTGCGCGAATGCGACCGGCACGGCGGCGGCCAGCGAAACGGCGATCAGGGCGGCAGAAAGAAGCGGTCGCATCGAAAATCCTTCGTAATTCCCGCAGTTTAACAGAGGCACCCCACCCTTCCGTCCGGACGGGGGCGTATGCAACAGCCGCCGGACGGGTGTTCACGCGCGCTGGAACGCGTCCGGGCGCTGCTAAAGGTTCAGCATGGCCTCATGCTCCTCAGGCAACGGCATGAAGCTGCGGTTCTCGTAATGCCGGAAGATGGCGTCCACGATCTGGGCCGGGTCGTCGATGATCTGCACCAGATCCATGTCGGCCGGCGAAATCATGCCTTCGTTCACCAGCGTGTTCCGGAACCAGTCGATCAGGCCGGCCCAGAACGGCGAATGCACCAGGATGACCGGAATCGAGCGGCTCTTGCGGGTCTGGATCAGCGTCAGCGCTTCCATCAGCTCGTCCACGGTGCCGAAACCGCCGGGCATCACCACATAGGCAGCGGCGAAGCGCACGAACATGTACTTGCGGGCGAAGAAGTGCTCGAAGGAATGCGAAATGTCCTGATAGACGTTCGCGTGCTGTTCCATCGGCAGCTGGATGTTGAGGCCCACGCTGGGCGATTTGCCGTGGAAGGCGCCCTTGTTGGCCGCTTCCATGATGCCGGGGCCGCCGCCGGAAATGACCGAGAAGCCGGCGTCCGACAGCTGGCGGGCGATGCGCTCGGTCAGGTCGTAGTAGGGATGGTCGGGCGGCGTGCGGGCGCTGCCGAAAATGCTCACCGCCGGCCGGATCTGCTGCAGCCGCTCGGTCGCTTCGACGAATTCGGCCATGATGCCGAAGATGCGCCAGGCTTCACGCGCGCTGCTGGTGCGTGCGGCTTCACCCGGGTCGATCATGCCCGGCAGTTTGTCTTTCGCGCTCATGGAAATGGGGTCCGATGAAGGGTGTCCGGTCAGGGCGCCGGGCACGGGGACGCGGATTGTGCTCCGGTGGCCGGCGCTCCGGCGATAATCGCGGGCTGACCGAATGTCCTGATGCGGAACCCGCCATGCCCACGCTGCTGCTTGTCGATGGATCGTCCTACCTGTACCGCGCCTTCCACGCGCTGCCCGACCTGCGCAATGCACAGGGCGAGCCCACCGGCGCGCTGCGCGGCGTCATCAACATGCTAAGGCGGCTGGCAGCCGACTACAAGGCGGAATACCGCGCGGTCGTGTTCGATGCCAAGGGCAAGACCTTCCGCGAGGACTGGTACCCGGATTACAAGGGCCACCGGCCGCCGATGCCGGAAGATCTCGCGGCGCAGATCGCGCCCATCCACGAGGCAGTGCGCGCGCTCGGCTGGCCACTGCTGATGGTCGAGGGCGTGGAGGCGGATGACGTGATCGGCACGCTGGCCGCGCACGCGACCGAACGCGGCATCGACTGCGTCATTTCGACCGGCGACAAGGACCTCGCCCAGCTGGTGAACAGGCATGTGACGCTGGTGAACACGATGAGCGAGGAAAAGCTGGACGAAGCCGGCGTGCTGGCCAAGTTCGGCGTGCCGCCGTCGGCCATCGTCGATTACCTCGCGCTGATCGGCGACAGCGTGGACAACGTGCCGGGCGTGGACAAGTGCGGCCCGAAGACCGCGGTGAAGTGGCTGCAGCAGTACGGCGGCACACTGGATGCGGTCATCGCGCACGCGGCCGACATCGGCGGCAAGGTGGGCGAGAACCTGCGCGCCCACCTCGACTTCCTGCCGATGGCGCGCAGACTGCTGACCGTCAAATGCGATGTCGAACTGCCGCAGCCGCTGGAATCGCTGACCTCGGACGGCGAGAACGCCGAGGCGCTGCGCCCGATCTACGAGCGCTACGGCTTCCGCGGCCTGCTCGACGATCTGGCCAAGGGCGGACGCAAGACGGTGAATGCCCCGGCGCCAGCCGACGACGTCGCGCCCTCGACCGCGCCAGAGGGCAGCCACCGCGCCGACTACGAAACCCTGCTCGACCGCGCCGCCTTCGAGCGCTGGCTGGCGAAGCTGATGGCCGCCGAGGTGGTGTCGCTGGACACCGAAACCACCGGCCTCGATCCGATGGAAGCGCGGCTGGTGGGCATGAGCTTCGCGCTGGCAGAGGGCGAAGCCGCCTATCTGCCGCTGGGCCATGTCTATCCGGACGCGCCGGCCCAGCTGCCGCTGGACGAGGTGCTGGCCGCGCTCCGGCCCTGGCTGGAATCGCCAACCCACGGCAAGCTGGGCCAGAACCTGAAGTACGACCGTCACGTGTTCGCCAATCACGGCATCCGGCTGGCCGGCGTGGTCGATGACACGCTGCTCGAAAGCTATGTGCTGGAAGCCGACCGCAATCACAACCTCGACACCCTGGTCACCCGCCACCTCGGCCTGAAGGTGATCAGCTACGACGAGGTGACCGGCAAAGGCGCCGCACGCATCGGCTTCGAACAGGTGCCGCTGGAGCGCGCCGCCGCCTACGCCGCCGAGGACGCCGACGTGACGCTGCGCGTGCACCGGGTGCTGGCACCGCGCATCGCCGCCGACCGCAAGCTCGCCTACATCTATCGCGACATCGAACTGCCGGTGTCCGACATCCTGTTCGAAATGGAACGCAACGGCGTGCTGCTCGACGTCGGCTCGCTGGCCGCCCAGAGCAACGAACTGGGCCAGAAGATGCTCGATCTGGAACGGCGCGCGCACGAAGCGGCGAAACAGCCTTTCAACATCAATTCACCGAAACAACTCGCGGAAATCCTGTTCGAGCGCGAAAAGCTGCCGGTAATCAAGAAAACGCCGTCCGGCACGCCGTCGACCGACGAGGAAGTGCTGTCGCAGCTGGCGCTGGACTATCCGCTGCCGGCCCTCATCCTCGAATACCGCAGTCTGGCCAAGCTGAAGGGCACCTATACCGACAAGCTGCCTCGCATGGTGCGTGCCGACACCGGGCGGGTGCACACCAGCTTCGGTCAGGCGGTGGCGGTGACCGGCCGGCTGTCCTCGGTCGATCCCAATCTGCAGAACATTCCGGTGCGCACCGCGGAAGGCCGGCGCATCCGCTCCGCCTTCATCGCCCCGCCAGGCCATGTGCTGGTGAGCGCCGACTATTCGCAGATCGAACTGCGCATCATGGCCCACCTGTCGCAGGACGCCCGCCTGCTGCAGGCCTTCGCCGACGGCGAGGACATCCACCGAGCGACCGCCGCCGAGGTGTTCGGCGTGGCGCCGGCCGAGGTGAGCAGCGAACAGCGCCGCTACGCCAAGGTGATCAATTTCGGCCTGATCTACGGCATGAGCGCGCACGGTCTGGCGAAGAACCTGGACATCGAGCGCAGTGCCGCGCAGAGCTGGATAGACCGCTACTTCGCGCAGTACCCGGGCGTCGCCCGCTATATGGACGAAACCCGCGCGCTGGCGCGCGAGCAGGGCTATGTCGAAACCGTGTTCGGGCGCCGGCTGCAGCTGCCGGACATCCGCGCCCAGCAGGTAGGCCGCCGCCAGGGCGCCGAGCGCGCGGCAATCAATGCGCCGATGCAGGGCACCGCGGCCGACCTGATCAAGCTGGCGATGATCGCGGTGTCCGGCTGGCTGAAGGCGGAAAAGCTGGCGACCCGCCTCATCCTGCAGGTCCACGACGAACTGGTGCTGGAAGTGCCGGACGCCGAACTCGACCTCGTCCGCGAGCGGGTACCGGCGCTGATGGAAGGCGTGGCGCAGCTGTCGGTGCCGCTGAAGGTCGAGGCCGGCGTCGGTCGCAACTGGGACGAAGCGCACTGAAAGCACGGCGCTGACGGCGCATCGGGCGGCGGAACACGAGGTCGGGATGGCACGGCCGTCAGACCGTTCACGCGACGGACGCGACAGGGGCTTGATCCTTGCGCACCGCAGTGCACAATGCGCAGCTTTGTGCCCGCACCGGCCGTGCGGTGCAGCCCGCTAGCGCGACCCGCACTCCGTGACCACCTATACACCCACCGCCAACAGTCCGGCCCTCGGCACGGTACACCTTCCGCAGGCCAGCCCCCGCGCACGCGCGGCTGGCGGTCGGCTGACGGTGTTCGACGCGCTGAAGGCCTTCGCATCCCAGCTCATCGTGCTGCATCACCTGGTCGCCTACGGGCCGCTGTCCGAAGCGCTGCGGCTGCGCTTCCCGCACCTGGTCGATTGGCTCTACTACGATGGCCGGCTCGCGGTGCAGGTGTTCTTCGTGATCGGCGGCTTTCTCGCCGCGCGGGCGCTGGCGCCGTCACTGCAGGCGCGCCCGCTGTCGCTGTCGTCGGCGCTGTGGAAGCGTTATCGCCGGCTGGCCCTGCCCTGTACCGCCGCGGTGCTGGTGAGCATTGTGTGCGCGGCGATCGCACGCGCCCTGATCGCCGACCCCAGCCTGCCGGCCGCGCCGCATTTCAGCCAGCTGCTGGCCCACCTGCTGCTGATGCACGACGTGGTCGGCGTCGAAGCGCTGTCGGCCGGCGTCTGGTATGTGGCCATCGACTTCCAGCTGTACGCGATGATGGCCGCGACCGTGTGGCTGACCCGGCTGGCGCGCCCGCCGCGACGCACCCGCGTGCTGGCGCTGCTCACATCGGGCCTCGCGCTGCTGTCGCTGTTCGCGATCAACCGCAACCCGGACCTGGATTTCATCGCTCCTTATTTCTTCGGCGTGTACGCGCTCGGCGCGGCGGCCTGCTGGCTCAGCCGGCGCGACCGCTCGCCGCTGTGGGGCCTGGCCATCGCGCTGGCGGTGCTGCTGGCACTGCAGATCGAGCACCGCGAACGGGTGGCGGTGGCCGCCTGTGTCGCGGCTTCGCTGTGGGTCGGCCTGCGCAGCGGCGCCTTCGATCGCTGGCCCGAGCTGCGTCCGCTGGCCTTCCTCGGCCGCATTTCGTTCTCGGTCTTCCTGATCCACTACCCGGTGGCCATGCTGGTCAACGCGGTGGTGAGCCACATCTGGGGCGCCACCCCGGCCACCGCAATCGCCGGCCTGCTGTTCGCCTGGGCAGCCAGCATCGTCGCCGGCGCGGTATTTCACCGTCAGGTCGAACAGCGGTTTTCGGCCTGATCTCCGGACGTAGCTCCGTACGCTGCGCGCGGCGCGTTCGCGGGAATGACGGGTACAGACTGTTGTATTCAGATCCGTTATGCGCCGTACAACGCGCAAAACAGGAAAGCGGGCGCTATTCCCCGCCTGTGCGGACACCGGCTTCTGATAGATTTTCGTTCCTGCACGAACACTGCGCATTCACACCCGAGGAACACCAATTGAGGCGATCGATGGACTTCCGCATATCCCGCCTGGCACCGGTCGCCGTCGTGGCCCTGACTGCAGGCACCGCCGCTTTCGCCCAGACGCCCGCCGTGACCGATCTCGACCGGCAGGTCAATGAGGCGTTTCAGCAGGTGCTCCGGAACCCCGGCAATGCCGACGCCGGACTGAACTACGCCCGCCTGCTCGTGCAGGACGGCAATTACGAAGGCGGCATCGCCGCCATGGAGCGCCTGCTGCTCGACCCGGCCGCTCACCCGGCAGTGCGCCTGGAACTGGCGGTGCTGTATTACCGTCTCGGCTCCTATGCCATGGCGGAAAGCCAGCTCACCCAGGCGCTCGACAATCCAGCGCTGACCGGCGCCTATCGCACCCAGGCCGAAGCGCTGCTGCGTGACACCCGCGAACGCAACCGCATTTCCCAGCTGGATGGCTCGGTCATGATCGGCCTGCGCGTGCAGAGCAACCCTTCCGCGCGTTCCGACCGCGATGTCGTACTGGCCAGCGGTCTGCCGCTGGCCGTGCCGGGACCACTCAGGCCCCGGTCGGATACCGACGTGCAGGCGACGCTGCGTCTGGACCATCGTTACGACCTCGGCACCCAGAACGAGGCGGCCATCGTCAGCTCGCTGGTGGCGCAGGTCGTGAAGTACAGCTCGTCGTCCGGCTCGCAGCTGAGCCTCAACCAGACCGACCCGTACAACTACGCGCTGGCCGAGCTCACCAGCGGCATCCGCTTCAAGCCCTCGGCCATCGGTGCGCCCGGCCTCACGCTGCGCCCGCACCTGATTCTGGGCGGCATCCAGTCCCAAGGTCACAGGCTGCTGGATACCTATGGTGCGGGCGTCGATGTCGGCTACGTCATCGACGAGCGCACGCGCATCGATGCCGGCTACGAGTACCGCCAGTTCGACTACGCCACCCGCGTCGACGTGCCGAACGCCAGCCTGCTCGGCGGCCCGGACAATCTGTTCCGCGTCCGGCTGAGCCGCGAACTCAGCCCGGGGTCGGCACTCAGCGGCGAACTGCGCAGCCGCTTCCATCGCACCGACCGCGATTTCTACGACTACGACGCCTACGAGGCGCGTGTCACCTACGCGTTCAGCTATGCCAATCCGTTCGCCAGCGACGGTGGATTCTGGACAACCTCGATCTGGGGCGGTGCGCTGCAGCGGCACTACCAGGCCGCCGACCCGGCGGTGGACCCGTCGAAGCGGCGGCGCGACACCGAATGGCGGCTGGGCGTGGGCAATACCTTTGCGCTCACGACCGCCTGGTCGGTGCTGGTTCAGCTCGAACGCATCGAAACCGACGCCAATCTGCCCAATTACCGCAACAAGAATTCGTCGCTGTTCGGCGCAGTGAACTACCGCTTCTGAGCGCGCGCGCGGAATGATCACGGCCCTGACAACGCATAGAACCGATATCACGAGGAACCTGCAATGACCCCGCCGATTTCCAAGGACTGGTGGATGGCCGCCGCCCTGACCGGTGCCACCCTGCCGGGCGCTTTTGCGCAGACCGCATCGACGCCTCAGGCCGGCGTCGTGTCCGCGATCACCGCCAGTGCCCCGGCGACCGCCAACCGGAAGACCGTGGTGGTCGGCGACAGCGTCCAGCCCGGCGAAACGCTGCGCACCGGACCGGACGGGCAACTGCACGTTCTTTTCCTCGACCAGTCGGCGGCGACCCTGGGTGCCGATTCGGAAATGGTCATCGAAACGTTCTCGTACGATCCGGCCACGAAGCAGGGGCAGATCCGGCTGCGGCTGAACCAGGGTCTGCTGCGCGTGGTCGGCGGACACATCAGCAAGACCACCGCGACCGAAGTCGCCACGTCGCAGGGCAAGGTGGAGATCAGCGGCGGCATCTCCGTCATCGAGTCCCGCCCGAATGGCACGAGCGCCACCTTCCTGTTCGGGCAGCAGATGCGGGCGACTGACAACACCGGCAACACCCAGACCATTACGCGTCCGGGCTTCGGCAGCACCATCGGTTCACAGGGCGTTTCAACGCCGTCACGCACATCACCGCAACAGCTCACCGCGCAGTTGCAGCAGCTGGAAACCCGGCCAGGGGGCAGCAACCAGGGCAACCCCAATCCTGCCCCCGCCCCCGCCGGTCAGCTGCTCAGCACCGGAAATATGCCTGGCGGCGCCAGCAACCCAGGCGGTACGCTGGCCCACGACAGACTGAAGAGCGTCGTTGACAACAGTGTCGCAAGCAACCCGTCGCAGACCTTGCGCAACCTCCTTTCGGTCGGCCAGGTTCCTAACGCTTCCTGAGCACGCGTCTTGCGGGAGCGGAGCGGTGACCGATCCGGGTCACCCTGCGGAAGACGCTCCCGCCGCCTTCACAACACGGGTAGGCCATGCGCGTCCTGTTTGCTTCCAACTATGCCCACCTGCCCGACCTCACCGGCGGGCTGCAGACCACCACGCACGACCTCTGCCTGGCCATCAAGGCGATGGGCGCCGATGCGGCCGTACTGTGCGGGCGTCTGCGAGCCGACCCGACCGCCGAGGAGCAGCCGGCGAGCGGCGATGAAAGCCTCGGTTACCTCGTGCTGCGCACCGACGCGCCGGAACGGGCGCTGCCGATGGCCGCCGCCGCCTGGGGTGCCGACGTCATCGTCGTACAGAATGGCACTGCGCTGGCGCCCATGGTGCTGGCCGGTCTGACGACCGGACGCCCGACCGCGGTCTACCTGCACAACGTCGAGACCCACCAGCTCGCGGGCCATCTCGCGCCGCACCCGTCGCTGCTGTATCTCGCCAATTCGGCCTTCACCGCGCAGCGCTGGCGCGCGCTGTACGGCATCGACTGCACGGTCATCCCGCCGGTGGTCGCGCCCGAGCCTTATGTCAGCGGACAGACCGGCGACAAGGTGCTGTTCGTCAATCCGACGCCGATCAAGGGCGTCGAAATCCTGTTCGCGCTGGCAGCGGCCTGCCCGGAACTGCCTTTCCTGGTAGTGGAAAGCTGGCACATCGATCCGCACTGGCGCGCCTACTGTCTGGACCGGGCGGCACGGCTGGGCAATATCGAATGGTCCGGCCCGACGCGCGACATGCGCGAGGTGTTTGCCCGTTCGCGGTTGCTGCTCATGCCGTCAGTGTGGGAAGAATCCTTCGGCCGCACCGTGATCGAGGCTCAGCTCAACGGCCTGCCGGTGCTGGCCAGCAACCGCGGCGCGCTGCCCGAACTGGTGGGCGAGGGCGGATTCGCGCTCGCACCGGAGGCGCCGGTGTCCGACTGGGCGCTGGCGCTGCGGCATCTGTACGACCCGGCACGCAGTGCGGCGCAGCGCGATGCGGCGCGGCGTCAGGCCACCGGCCACGCGCTGTCCACGCCACTCATCGTCGGCGAATTGCTCACGCTGCTGGCCGCTCACGCCAGCCAGTCCCCGCCCCTGGAGCCCGCCGCCCCGCCCTCCGGCATTCCCGCCGTGGCGACGCCCGACCCGGACTCTGCGCCGCCGCTGCCCACCCTGCGGGAGGTCATGCCACGCGCTCCGCGGCGGGAGGACTGCCGGTTCTACCACTCCTGTGATCTGGACGACGGCGAGGAGGTGACCGGCGAGTGGGACCTGAGACCGGACCCCTTCGGCTATCTGGGCGACATCTGCGTCACCGGCCAGTCGGTGCTGGAAATCGGTCCGGCGAGCGGCTTCCTGTCCTTCTACATGGAGGCGGCGGGTGCGACCGTCACCTGCGTGGAACCGACGATGGCACATCTGTGGGACACCGTTCCGCTGCACGACTTCGATACGCCGGGCTGGCGCCAGGAATTCGCCGAACACATCGAGAAGGTCCGCAATTCGTTCTGGTACCTGCATCGCCAGAACGCCTCGCGGGTGCGCGTGTTCGAAGGCGATCCCTACGAGCTTGCGCCCGGTTTCGGCCCATTCGACATCGGTGTGCTGGCCTCCGTGCTGCTGCACTGCCGGCGTCCTTTCGACCTGCTGCAGAGCGTCGCCGACCGGGTGCGCCACACGATGGTGGTGACCGAGGCATACGACCCCGCGCTGGGCGATGCGCCGCTGTGCCGGCTGCTGGCCCACGACTCGCTCAGGCAGGTGGATACGTGGTGGCAGTTCACCCCGCAGTTCTTCGTTTATGCGCTGAGGGTGCTGGGCTTCACCGACTGCCGGGTGAGTTTCCACACCCAGAAACAGCCGGCCGAGAACCGGGAGGTGGCGATGTTCACCGTGGTGGCCCGGAGGCCGGCGCCGAACGACATCGGCATGGTGTCCTGAGCGGACACGGTCCGTGATCCCGACCGAACTGATCGCGCAGGCCTGGCAGCATTTCGCTGCCGGCAACAAGGGCCTGGCCCTGCACTGTGCGCGGCAGGCGCTCATCGACGGCGCCGGGCCGTCGGCCGCCGCCGCACTCGGCTACTTCCTGATCGACGCCGGTCAGCTCGACGCCGCGGCCGAGGTGCTGGGTCCGGCGCTGTGCCATGCGCCTCATCACGCGCCGCTGCACTGGTACGCCGGGCTGCTGCACCAGCGGCGCGGCGAAAGCGCGCAGGCGATCGCTGCGCTGCGCCGCGCCTGCCAGCTGGACGAACGCCTCGATGAAGCGGCAACGGCACTGGCCTGGCTGCTGCAGGACGCCGGTGAGCTGACCGAGGCCCTGCACTGGGCAGCAAAGGCGCTGCAGGCGTCGCGTCAGCCGCCGCGTCTGCTGCAGTCCGGCTGGCTGCTGCAGCGGCTCGGCCATCTGGCGGACGCCGTCGACCTGTACGAAGAAGCCGTGGCCGGCTTTCCCTTCGACGCGCCGGAACAGCGCACGCTGCACCTCCACCTCGCGCAGTGCCACGCGGCGCTGCATCGTCCGGACCTGGCCACGCGGGCGCTGCAGCGGGGGCTTGAGCGCCGGCCCTTCGATCCGGAGCTGATCACCGAACAGGTCCTGCACGCCTGGTCACAGGGCCACCGCATTCAGGCCATCGGACTGGCTCGCGCCCAGACCGAGGCACACCCCGAACGCCCGGATGCCTGGTATCTGCTCGGCGTCCTGCAGCACCGTTCGGGCGATCTCGACGCGGCGGACCACTGTTTCGGCCAGGTCCAGCAGCGCGATCCGACGAACGCCGAAGCGCTGCTGCGTCGCGCGCAGATCCAGTCCGGCCGGGGGCACGCCGACGCGGCGCTCTGGCTGGCCGATCTGGTCCTGCTGCAGCAGCCGGACAACTTGCCGGCGCGGGCGCTGAAAGTGCAGGCGCTGCTCGACCTGAAGCGGACGGCGGAGGCCCGCCGCCTGCTCCTGCCCCTGCTGCGCACGACACCGGGCGAGAGCGAGCTCTGGCGTCTGCTGGCCGCAGTGCGCGCCCAGCGCGGCCGCATCACCCTCGCACGGCGCGCGCTCGGCAGCGCGCTGCGCCGTGACCCGGACAACGTCGCCGCGCTGCGCACCCTGGGCTGGCTGGCGCGCGAACAGGGCGATCTGCCCGCGGCGGTGCAGGCGATCCAGCGCGTCCTCGAACGGCTGCCCGACGATGCGGCGGCGCAGATTCAGGCCGCTTTCGTGTTCGCCGCCGCGAACGATCTGCCTCGCGCCGCCGAGCTCGCGCAGACCGCGCTGGCCCGCGATCCGCAACAGGTCGATGCCTGGCGCGCACTGGCCGAAGTACGGCTGGGGCAGCGCCGGCTGAGCGAAGCCGAAACCGCCATCGAAACCGCGCTCCAGCTCGCACCGGAGCGCAGCGACAGCCTGCGCCAGCTGGGCTGGATACGGCTCGCCGACCGCCGGCCGGGGCAGGCCCAGCTCACCTTCCTCCGGTTATGCGAGCTGACGCCGGACTCACCGCTGCCCTGGCTGGAACTGGCCGAAGCGCATCTGCGCTCAGGCGATTTCGAGCGAGGCGTGGCTGCGGTCGACACGGTGCTCGAGCGGCAGCCGGCCCATGCCGCCGCGCTGCGCATGAAGGCCCGCTTGCTCACCGAAGGCAGCGCCGGCTGGCCGGACGGCGCAGGCCGCGCGCTGTCGCTGTGCCATCGGCTGTCGGGCGCGGAGGCCGCAGCCATCCTGACCCGGCTGGTCGGGCTGGGTACGCCGGGTGCGCGGGCCGCCCTCCGGCAGATCGCACCCACGCCACGGCAGGCGGCGCTGCGCGAGGCGATCGGCCTGGCGGTCGCACGCCACGGCCATGCAGACCTTGAGCGTCTGGCCGTCGCCGCGGTCGATGAATGTCCGCTCGATCCGTGGCTGGCGAGTGCGGCCCTCTATGTGGCCACGCTGTCCGACGGCACCTCGCCGAAGGATCTCGCGCGCGCCGCTCGCGAGGTCTGCCGGGCGCTGAAGCTGCGGGCGGGACTGAATGAGCTCCCGCGACTGCAACGGCCGCGCCCGCACGGCGCGCGCATGCGCATCGGGTACATCGCCGGGCAGCCGCACCACAGCCTGCTGCGCCGGGTGCTGGCCGCGCACGACCCCGACCGTGCGGAAGTGTTCCTGTTCAGCCGTCAGCCCCTGCCAGGCCTGCCGGACCACATCCACTGCGAGAACCTGGACACGCGCACCCTGGCCCAGGCCTGTGCGGCCAACCGCATCGACGTCGTGATCGATACCGGCGGCCTGCATCCGTTCGAAGGCCAGTACGACCTGCTTGAAGCCTATGCACGCCGGCTGGCGCCGCTGCAGGTCGGGTGGCTGGGATGCCCGGTCACCGCAGGCGGACTGTTCGACGCGCTGCTGACCGACGCCTGCGCGATACCGGCCGAGCACGAAGCCTTACATGAAGAGGCCCTGTGGCGGCTGGACGGCGGTCAGTGGTGCTGGGATCCGCCAGTGCATGCCCCGGCGCCCGTCCCACCGCCCTCGCTGCACCAGGGCTTCGTCAGCTTCGGCGTCACCGCGCGCGGGCTGCGTCTGGGCCGCGGCTGCCTCGACATGTTTGCCCGGGTGCTCGCTGACACACCGCGGTCACGCCTCCGCTTCATCGGCGAAGTGGCGGACGACTGGCCTCAGCGCGCCCACATCCTCGCCGTGCTCGGTGAGCACGGCATCGCCCCGGCACGGGTCGAGTTCGACCCGCCGCGCAGTTACAGCGCCCTGCTGGACTGGCTGCAGCAGATCGATCTGGTGCTCGACAGCTTCCCCGGCAACGGCGGCCTGAGCCTGCTCGACCCGCTGTGGATGGGCGTGCCGGTCATCAGCCGCGCGGGCCACTGGCCCGGCACCCGTCAGGGGCTGTCGGTGCTCGCTGCGCTCGGTCTCGACGCCTGGGTCGCGGACAGCGCGGACGGGTTCGTCGCCATCGCCACCCGGCTGGCGGGCGATGTCGATGCGCGCCGCCGGCATCGCGAGGCGCTGCGTGCCCGCATGTCGGCGTCGCCGCTGCTTGACGGACGCCGCGTGGCGCGCCAGATCGAACAGGCCTGCGGACGCTTCCTCGACGCCCAGCCCGCCGATGCGTACGCCGACGACCCCAAAGCGCAGGTGCGCGCCCGCGCGCGCCGGGCGCTGAATGCCTGGCTGGGCAGGGCCGCCGTCATCGAACTGCCTGAGCTTGCGGCCGACGCGACGCCGGATCTGTCGGTGATCGTGGTGCTGTACGGACAGGCCGGCCTGTCGCGCACGACGCTGCAGGCGCTGGCCGACCAGCGCGGCGCCGCCTTCGAAACCATCGTGGTGGACAACGCGTCGGACGACGAAACCGGGGCGCTGCTGCAGCGTGTCCGCGGCGCCCGCATCGTGCACAACCGCGAAAACACCGGCTTCCTGCGCGCCGCCAATCAGGCCGCGATGCTGGCGCGCGGCCGTCATCTGGTGTTCCTGAACAGCGACGCCATCGTGCAGCCGGGCGCACTGGCTGCCACCGTCGCGCACCTCGACGCCGAGCCGGCCACCGGCGTGCTCGGCGGCCGCATCGTGCTGACCGCGGGCGGCCTGCAGGAAGCCGGCAACGTGATCTTCCGCGACGGTTCGACGCTGGGCATCGGCCGCGGTGAAGACCCCTTCTGCCCCGCAGCAATGGCCCGCCGGGCGACCGACTACGTGTCCGGCGTGTTCATGGCGGTGCGCGCCCCGCTGTGGCGCATGCTGGGCGGATTCGACGAGCGCTACGCGCCGGCCTACTACGAGGACACGGATTTCTGCCTGCGCGTCTGGCAGGCCGGCTTCCGCGTGGTGGTTGACCCGGCCGTGCTGGTCGAGCATCTGGAATGGGGCAGCGCCGCCGGCGACGAGGCGCCGCGGCAGATGCGCGAGAACCGGCAGCGATTCCTGGCACGTCACAGCGACTGGCTGCAGCACCAGCCTGCGCCGGCGCCGCAGCCCCTGGACGGAGACCGCTGGCGTTCGCCGGAAGACCATCCGCGTCGCCCGCGCGTGCTCATCATCGACAACGAAGTGCCGCACATGGTGAAGGGCGGCGGCCTGCCGCGCGCCCGCCTGATGCTGCACGCGCTGCGTGACTGGCCGGTCACCCTGTTCCCGCTGTGGTTCGCCGACGACGACTGGCGGGACGTATACGCATCACTGCCACCGGGCACTGAAGTCATGCTGGGCTGGGGCATGTCGCGGCTCGAAGCCTTCCTTGAACAGCGGCGCGGCGTCTATGACGTGCTGATGGTGAGCCGGCCGCCCAATCTGAAAGCGCTGGCCCCGCTGCGGCAGCGCCGCCCCGAACTGTTCGCCGGCATGCGTCTGGTCTACGACGCCGAAGCCCTGTTCGCACTGCGCGAAATTCCGGAAGCGGCGGTCAAGGGCCGGCCGATGACGCGCGCGGCCGCACAGGCCCATCTGGCCGCCGAGATCGGACTCGCGCGCGGCGCCGACGACGTGCTGGTGGTGTCCGACCGCGACGCCCACCTGTTCCGCACGGCCGGCCACCGGGTGCATGTCGTGAGCCACGCCATCGCACCCCGGCGCACGGCCCCCGGACCGCAGCCGCGCAGCGGCCTGCTGTTCGTCGGCGCACTGCACCCGGACACGCCGAACGAGGACGGGCTGGTCTGGTTCGTCACCGAGGTCATGCCCCGGCTGCACGCGCTGCTGCCGCAGCCGCCGGTGCTTTCGGTCGTCGGCATCAACCGGTCGAGCCGCGTGAGCGCGCTGGCCAGCGACACGGTTCACGTGCTCGGCCCCGCCGACAGCCTGGAGCCGCTGTATGACCGCGCACGGGTATTCGTTGCGCCGGTGCGCTTCGCCGGCGGCGTGCCGGCCAAGGTGATCGAAGCCGCCGCCCACGGCGTGCCGGTGGTGGCGTCCGCGGTGCTGGTGCGGCAACTGGGCTGGACCGACGGCATCGACATCCAGTCCGCGCGCGACGCCGACGCCTTTGCGCGGCGCGTCGCCCTTCTGTTCCGTGATGACCAGCTATGGGCGCGACAGCAGCGGGCTGCGTGGGAACAGTGCGCCGCGCGCTACGACCCGGAACGCTTCGGCCAGATCCTGCGCGACGCGCTGTCCGAGGTGTCGCGATGAACGCCCCCCATCCACTGGAAGAGCCGACGCTGCGGCGCTTTCGCAACCTGATGAAGCACGGCCTGACCGACGCCGCGCGCCAGACCCTGCTCGACGCGCTGGCCCGGGAGCCCAATCTGCCCGCCGTACACGTGGCGCTGGCGCGACTGCGCTGGCCCGGTCCGGACTATCTGGACTGGCTGGCCTGGTTCCACACGCATCTGTCGCCGCGCCTCTATCTGGAAATCGGCGTCGAAAAGGGCACATCGCTGGCACTGACCCTGCCCTCGACCCGCGTGGTCGGCGTAGACCCGGCACCACTTGGCGATCCGCTGCAGCACTGCCGCGGCGACGCCCGCCTGTACTGCCAGACCAGTGCTGCCTTCTTCGCCGACGTACCGACGGACAGCGGGCTGGTGCCCGGCGGTTTCGACCTCGCCTTCATCGACGGTGACCACCGCTTCGAAACGGTGCTCGACGACTTCGTAGCCGCCGAACGTCACGCCGCCCCAGGTGCAGTGGTGCTGCTGCACGACACGCTGCCACTCAACGCGCTCACGGCCGCGCGCGAGCGCCGGACCGGGTTCTACACCGGCGACGGGTGGAAGATCGTGCCCTGCCTGCGCGCCCTGCGCCCGGACCTCCGGATCATGACCCTGCCGACCGCACCGACCGGGCTGACCGTGATCACCGGCTTCGGCCCGGAGAGCGCGGTGCTGCGCGAGCGTCTGCCGGACATCCTGCAGACCTATGAGGCGCTGCCGCCGGATCAGGCGGTGGCCGCTCCGCAGGCGGTCTTCGCACTCGGACAGAACGATCCGCGCTGGGTCACGGCGTGGCTGCTGCAGGCACGCGGGCGATGACGCAGGCGAGATCCCACTGCAGGCGTCCGCCGCGGAACAGGTCGTCCTCGGCGCGCAGCAGCGCGTGCAGCCAGGGTTCGGCGTCGGCGGTCATGAAGTTCTGCGCGATCGCCGCGAGCACCACGCGCAGCAGTGCGCCGCCATAGGGACGGCGTTCGAGCACCTCGAAGTGGCGCTCGAGCAGCGGCAGCACTTCGGAAGAACGTACCGCTTCGGTCGGGTCCACCGCCACGACCTCGTCCACCGACGGTCGCCAGAGATTGCCGCGCAGCTGCCCGTCACGCGTCGTGCGCAGGCGGTGCGGCGATGCGTCGAGCAGCTGGTTCATGAAGCGCAGTTGCGACTCCTCGCACTGGAAGCGATCAGGACCGACGTACTCGTCGAGGTAGAACCAGCCGCCGGGCACCAGCAGCGTTGCCACGCTGGCATACAGATGCTCGAGCGCGGAACAGTGATGCACGCTGGAAATGCCCAGCACGGCATCGAAGCTGCCCGCCTCGAATCCGTCCTGCCCCACCGGCAGCCTGTTCATGTCGGCCTGCAGGTAACGGATGGGCGCACACGCGGCGCGCGCCTTCCCTTGCGCCACTTCGAGCACCTTTGACGACAGATCGATGGCGACGATTTCGTCCGCCCAACCGGATGCGGCTACCCGCCGCTCGTCCCTGCCCTCGCCACAGCCGAGGAAAAGGACCCGCCGCAGCGGCAGGGGCTGGTGGCGGCCCACGAAGCGGAAGAACCACTCCAGCGGTTCGACCGAGGCGTCACCGCTCACCTGCGCGTGCAGACGCGCCTTGACCGCCGGAAGATGGGTCCATTGCAGGCCGTGCTCGACCCAGGCGGCCGGATCGCCCCAGGCGGTATCGAGGCGGCCGGCAAGTTCATGGTCGATGTCGGGAGAGCGCGCGCTGTACAACACGGATACGGGGCTTCTGTACGGGTGAAAGGCCGGCGCGGACCGGCATGCAATAATGCGCCGGCGGCGCGACTGGCCGGCCAGCCGCGAGTTTGACACAGCGGCGTGAGACACAGCCCCGTGACACACCCGCCCGACGTGGCTGCATGAGCGGCGGCACGTCGCAGCCGGTTCCACCCACATCAGACATCACGCGATGAAGCCGTCCCCCGAGACCGTCCCCGAGCTGTTTCCATCCGGGCACTTCTACTCGCCCTATCCGGACCCGCAGGAGGTCCGGCGCAACGAGGCGCGCCTGTTCGGCACGGTACCGCGCGAACTGCCCGGCATAGACATGCGGGAGGCGGCGCAGCGTGCGCTGCTGGAGCGGTTCGCACTGCTGTACTCGACCATCCCGTTTGGCGACGCGCCCAGGCCCGGCCTGCGCTACCACTTCATGAACCCGGCCTACGGCCACTCGGACGCCATCATGCTGCACTGCATGCTGCGCACGCTGGCGCCGCGCCGGCTGATCGAGGTCGGGTCCGGCTACTCGTCCTGCGTGACGCTCGACACCAACCAGTACTTCCTGGGCCGCACGCTGCACACCACCTTCATCGACCCCTATCCCCAGCTGCTGCAGACGCTGATCCGCCCGGAGGATGAGGCCGGCTCGACGATCATCGCCCGGCCGCTGCAGGAGGTCGATGTCGACGTATTCCGGCAGCTGGAAGAGAACGATGTGCTGTTCGTCGACTCGACCCACGTCGGCAAGGTGGGCAGCGACGTGAACCGCCTGCTGTTCGAAATCTTTCCGGCCCTGGCCCCGGGTGTGGTGATCCACCTGCACGACATCTTCTATCCCTTCGAATATCCGAAGGAATGGATCTACGAAGGTCGCGCCTGGAACGAGGCCTACATGATCCGCGCCTTCCTGCAGGACAACGCCCGGTACCAGATCCTGCTGATGAACACCTTCATGTCGCATTTCTTCCGCGACTTCTTCGAAACCCGGATGCCGCTGTGCCTGCGCAACACCGGGGGCAGCCTGTGGCTGCGCAAGGTGGCCTGAGCGGCCCTACGGCTGCGGTCCGACGCGGCCGCTGAGCGCCTGCAGACGGATGCGGTCCTCGGTGTCCGCCTGCGGATTCAGGAGGCCCTCGACGCCGTATCGGCGGCCGTTCATGTAGCGCTCGATGCCATCCAGCATGCGCCGGGGATGAAGCGCCGCGTACGCGGCGTCCTTGACGAACACGGCGACGAAGTCGTTCCAGATGTCGAGATGCTGATAGGTGGTGAAGGACTCCAGCAGCGCCGGCCGGAAGCCCGAGCGCACGCCCCAGCGCACCAGCGCGTCACCCGCGTCCGGATAGAAGCGCCAGCAATCAACCGGATAGCGGTGGAAGGCGCCGTTCGACGGCGCGTTCAGGTAGAACAGGCCGCCGGGTCTGAGCACGCGCAGGATTTCGTTGAACGTGAGCCAGAACATGTCCACGTGTTCGAAACACGAACTGCTCACCACCGCGTCCGCCACGCCGTCCTCGAACGGCAGCTGATAGGGGTCGTCCAGCACCCGATCGACGCCGCGACCTTGCGCGAAATCCAGCCCCACATAGCGCGCGCCGGTCGGCGCCGCCTGCCGCAGCGAGCCGTTGATGTCCTGCGAACCGATGTCGAGTATCAGCGCCGGTGCGCTCGCATCGAGATAGGTGGTGAAGAAACGGCGGCCGTTGTCCATCGCGGTCGGATGCATGGGCGCTCCCTTCAGTCGGCGCGTCGCCTGAGCAGTACGAGATCCTGCATGCAGGCGGTGGCCGGGAGGATGTCGAGCACGTCGAACCAGCGTGCCCACCGGCTCATGATGTAGTCCGGCGAATGCATGACGTTGCGGTAGTACTCGGCGTCGTCGAGCACCGCCTGCAGCTGGTTGTTCACACCCACGTCAAGAATGCCGCGTCGATGTGCTTCGAGATTCAGTTCGGGCGGGGTGCCGTAGAAGGCCATCTGCGTCAGCCCCTGCACCGACAGCAGCAGCAGGGCGTCCGGACGCGTGATGCGTCGCAGCTCTTCCAGCCAGGCGTCCTGCACCGGTTCGTCGAGATGAGTGAGCACCGACAGCCCGATCACCAGATCGAATGCCCCGTCGGCAAAAGGTGTGGGCGGCATCAGGTCGATGTGGACGAAGCGGGCGCCGGGCAGCGTCCGGGCGCAGGCGGCCACGTTGTCGGCATCGATGTCGATGCCGGTCACCGCAGGCGAAAGCTGCGACAGATAGCGACTCAGCCTGCCCGCACCGCAGCCCCAGTCGAGGATGGATTCGAACGAAGCGAGCGGACGGTCGAAGCGCTCCGGCAGCAGTTGCTCGACATGCTTGGCGATGGTGGCGCCGCCCAGACGGAATGCCTGCAGATTGCCGGCGCCGATGACGCGCTCGATCTGCTCGGGCGAGGGCATGGCGGGTTCGCGCGCGGGGTCGGCCAGATACCAGGCCGTCCGATAGGACAGACGGTGCTCGCCGAACGGGCCGGTCACGTTCAGACGGATGAAGCCGTCGGCGAACAGCTCCGGCCGGCCGGCCCGAAGATGCCGGCAGAAGAAGCGCGAGGTCGATGCGTGCGGGATGTGGGCAAACGGCGTCAGCAGGTCTGTCGATGCCCGTGCGCGGTCGACCTGATCGAAGTCGGCACCGTTGATCAGGAAGCGCAGCTGCGCCGGGTCATCCCAGATCGACAGCGCCCAGCCGGATACCGTGATGTCGTCGTCGGTCACGACAATGCTGTCCGGCATCCATCCCAGATGCCGGGCGGCGGCGATCTGGATATCGGCGTGATAGATGTTCATGCTCTATGCATCCTGTAATCGGAAGAGGCGTGTGGCGCGCAGCGGGCGCCCATCACGGGCGGACGTGCTCGCGCAGGAAGCGCATCGCACGTTCGACAGGCGGCGCGAACCAGTCGGCATTTTCGAGCTGATGCGCGGCATAGCAGGCGTAGCTGCTTTCGATCAGTTCCGCCCATGGAATCACCCGCTCTCCAAGAACCAGCTGCAGCGCGCCGCCCGGCGTCACGGCCTCCTGCTCGCCGAACGGGTAACCGGGCAGGCCCGGATAGACCGGCCACTGCAGGGAGCACTGCATCAGCCAGTCCTCCGGCGGCGGCACGTCCCGGGGTTCGATATTCACCCGTGCCAGCATCTGCTTCGCCAGTTCGAACAGGGCGGCCACGGCCGGATGATTCGGCGTGTGCATGAAGGTGCGGCCGGCAGCAAGGATGGGGCGGGCGTCAAAACCCAGGTGCGAAAAACTGTCCACCAGGGCGTGTCCGTGCTGCACGAAATCGCTGACATAGCCCAGGCCGGCATAGACGAAACGATTGAACAGTGCCGGCACCCGCTCGGCGGGCAGCCCGCTGAGGTAGGCGCCGGCAATGATGGCCGAATGACAGAGGGAGGCCACCGTCTCGATGTAGCGACCATTGCACCTGAGCACGCAGCAGTCCGGCTGAAAGCCGCCAAACACGACAGTGGGCACCGCGATCATCGACTGCGGACGCACCTGTGAAAGGGCGTGCCGCAGGGCCTGCTGGGGCTCGGCACTGACCACCGCATACTCCGGCTGATGCGCGAACAGCACATCGACCTCGTTCGCCAGCGCGGTCACGGCCATCAGCGTCGCTTCGCCGCCGCCGTCCAGCGGCTCGATCGTGATCAGTTCGAACAGATGGTCGGGGGCGAGCACTTCGAGACAGTCGCGCAGGCCACGCGACTGGCAGTTGCCGACGATGCCGAACCTCATGGCGCAGCCAGCAGCTCTTCGTCGCACCACACCGCGTACCACTGGTCACGCTCCGACCGGGTGGTCTGTGCAGGCGGCGTATCCAGCACGGACGTCTCGCCGGGCGAATCCGCGGTCAGGTAGAGCCGGGTGAAGTACTCCACCACGTCGTGCACGCCCTCGGGGGTGATGTGTCGCATGTCCGGCTGGAAGTAGCGCCCGGCGGTGTGGTGACCGGCGGCACATTCGTAGGAAGGAAAGTAACTCGCGCGGGCGTCGCCGCGGACCGCCATGTCCGCCACCACGCGCAATGCCGCCTTGGTGTAGCTGTTGGACACCAGCACATGGCGCGGCTCGTAGGTCGCCGCGATCGATACCGGCGACACGCTCAGCACCAGCTTGACCGATGGGTTCAGCAGACGCAGGCGATGCACGAAGCATTGCAGGTCATCCACCATTTCCGGCACCGAAAAATTGTGGAAATGGCAGGTTGCGCCGTCCTCCGGCTCGCCATGCACGCCGGGCGCCAGCGGGAATACGGCGCCATCCGCGTCGGACACCCAGGCTTCGGTCATGCCCAGCGTAAACACGAATACATCGCACTGTTCGAACATGCGCCGCACAGCGGCCAGATGCGACACGCGGTCAGCCAGCAAGGCCTCCCTCGTGGCGAAGCCTGCCGGCTCGACATTGGGCCGGAATGGGTCGACCCACACCTCGCCCCAGCGCCAGGCCTCATCCTTCGGCTCGAACAGTCCGTAGGCGCGTTCGAACAGCTGCCGCAGCTGGCGCACCGTATAGACATTGCCGAAGCGCGCCGGATAGACGCCGAACAGCCGCTCTTCAGGGCCGGTTTCGGTCACCAGATAGCGGAAGCCGCGGGTGGGCAGCAGGCGGGCCAGATGCTGGGCAAAACAGCTGCCCGCCGAAACGACCTTGTCCTCGGGGTGAATCACGAACCCATCGGTCACCGCGGGCACCGAATTCATGTCGAAGCCGCCCGCGCCGACGGTACGCGACCAGAACGCGGAATCGGGCAGAGCGGAGTAGGGATGCGGCATGAGACGGATGGATCGGTATCGGTTGAAGGCGCAGGATGCGGCCGGACCGGATGGATGCGCCCGTACAGCACCCGCCGGCCGCAGATGATAGCGCCCCGGATGCGCCAGGTGCGCAGACAGCCCGCCACCGGACGCGGCGCTTTGCCCGCTGAAGCGCCGGGCAAGGCACTATTCCGGCACGGCTTGAAACCGGCGCGCCGGCCGCTTGTCTTCGCTTGCGCCGGATCGCGTCCGCCGCGCATCCCTCTCCTTCGCTCACGCATGCACCTGAACATGAACCTGACTGACGCCACACCGGATACCGGGCGCGTACTTTTCGACGGCCAGCCGCTGGACCTGGAGGCGGTGGCCGCCATCGCGTCCGGACGGCGGCGCATCCGGCTGTCGGACGCGGAGGCCTTCCGCCACCGCATCAACGCCGGCGCGCAGGCCGTGTGGCGCCTGCTCGCCGAAGAGGGCGTGATCTACGGCGTGACCACCGGCTACGGCGATTCCTGCACCGTGGCGATACCGCCGGAACTGGTGGCCGAACTGCCGCACCGCCTCTACACCTATCACGGCGTGGGCATGGGACGCCTGCTCGATGCGGACGAAACGCGCGCGGTGCTGGCGGCACGCCTGGCGTCGCTCTGCCAGGGAATGTCCGGCGTGCGCTACGCGCTGCTGGAACAGATCGCGGCGCTGATCGACCATGACATCCTGCCCTGCATTCCGGCGGAAGGATCGGTCGGCGCCAGCGGCGACCTGACCCCGCTCTCCTACGTCGCCGCAGCGCTGTGCGGCGAACGCGACGTGATCTGGCGGGGGCGCCGCATGGCGGCCGCCGACGCGCTGCGGGCGGTCGGACGCGCACCGCTCGCACTGCAGCCCAAGGAAGGGCTGGCGGTCATGAACGGCACCGCGGTCATGACCGGACTCGCCTGCCTGGCCTGGCAGCGCGCCCGGCGCTGCAGCCTGATCGCGAGCCGCATCACTGCGCTGAACGTGTTCGCAACCGCGGGCAACCCTCACCACTTCGAGGCGCAGCTGTTCGACGCCAAGCCACACCCGGGTCCGCGCGCGGTAGCGCGACGACTGCGCCGCGACCTCGCGTGCGAGGACAGCACGGCCCGCAATCCGGCCCGGCTGCAGGACCGCTATTCGCTGCGCTGTGCACCGCACGTGATCGGCGTACTGGAGGACGCGCTGCCCTTCACCCGCACCCTGATCGAGAACGAGCTGAACAGCGCCAACGACAATCCGCTTATCGACCCGGATTCGGGCCGGGTACTGCACGGCGGCCATTTCTACGGCGGTCACGTCGCCTTCGCGATGGACGGACTGAAGACCGCGGTAGCGAACGTGCTTGACCTGCTGGACAGGCAACTCGCGCTGCTGGTCGACAGCCGCTACAGCCATGGACTGCCGGACAACCTGAGCGCCGCAGACGGTCCCCGCGCCGCGGTCAATCACGGCCTGAAGGCGCTGCAGATCGCGGTGTCGGCATGGACCGCCGAGGCGCTGAAGGGCACGCTGCCCGCCTCGGTGTTCTCGCGCTCGACCGAATGCCACAACCAGGACAAGGTGAGCATGGGGACGATCGCCGCCCGCGATTGCCAGCGGGTGCTGGATCTGGGCGATCAGGTGCTGGCCGCCATGCTGATCGCCGCGCGGCAGGCGGTCACCCTGCGCCTGCGCCTTGCGCCCGGCACGCTGCCGCCCGGGCTGGCGGACAGCCAGGCGTGGCTGGAAGCGCACATTCCGCTGGTCGAGGAAGATCGCGCACTGGACCAGGATCTGGCCGGTCTGGTGCGGGCGCTGCGCGACGACGCGGTGCCCGGCGCATCGGAGTCCGGCCGATGAACGCGCCCTGGCATGCATGCGGCGCCGCGCTGCGCCGGGTGCTGAACGACCTGGTGCTCGACGAGGTCGGCCGCCTGAGGCCGGGCGCCACGCCGCTGCCTCCGCCGCTCTGGCCGGACGACACCGCACTCGGTGCGCACGGCCTCGGTCTCGATTCGCTCGAACGCTATACCGTGGCCGCGGCGATCGCGGAAATGCTCGATCTTCACGCATCGACCGTGCTCGACGACCTGCCTGCGGCAGAGCAGTTCGGCCAGTGGTGCGCACTGGCCGGCCGGGGCCTGGCGGAGGCCGGCACCCATCTGACCTTCCGCACCTCCGGCAGCACCGGATCGCCCAAGCGCTGCCGCCACGCACTCGCCGCGCTGGAAACCGAGGCGGACGGCCTCGCCGCCTGCATCGGCCCGCGCCGGCGGGTGCTGGTCGCGGTGCCGGTGCATCACATCTACGGTTTCATCTTCGGCGTGCTGCTGCCGCCCCGGCTGGGCGCGGACGCCGTGCTGGACGTGAGGCGGCGGCCACCGCAGGCACTGCAGGCGCAGCTCGAACCCGGCGACCTGCTGGTCAGTCATCCGGCCCACTGGGCGCTGGTGGACCGCTTCTGCAGCGCGTTGCCGGCCGATGTGGTCGGCGTCACGTCCACCGCCCCCTGCCCGGACCCGCTGGCCGACGCACTGGTCGAGCGTGGCCTGAGCCGGCTGCTGCAGATCTACGGCAGTTCGGAAACCGCAGGCGTGGGCTGGCGTGACCGCGCAGGTGCGTCCTACACGCTGATGCCCCACTGGCAGCGGACCGACGGCGCAGCGCCACCGGTGCGGGCCGCGGCCGAAGGCGACGTGCAGCCGGCGGACCTTCAGGACGTGCTCGAGTGGCTGCCGGACGGGCGTTTCACCGTGTGCGGCCGGCGCGACGAGGCAGTACAGGTGGGCGGCGTGAATGTGTTTCCGGGCCGGGTGCGGACGGTCATCCTGGCGCATCCCGGGGTAGAGGACTGCGCCGTCCGCCGCATGGCGGCGTCGGAAGGCGAGCGGCTCAAGGCCTTCGTCGTGCCCCGGACGGGCGTCGACACCGCTGCACTGCTGCCCGCGCTCGAAGCCTGGACAAAGGAACGCCTGTCCGCACCCGAATGTCCACGCGCATGGTCATTCGGGCCGCAGCTGCCGACCGACGACCGGGGCAAGCTGCGCGACTGGCCGATCTTTCCGCCGGCGTAAGGGCGCAACGTCAGAAATCCTTTCGCGCACCGGCGCAGCGCTGCACCTGTACTGCAAGGCGGTCCGGTGCAGACGGCTCAAGTTGAACGCGGCCTGTCCGATAACGGAACGTCCCTCCGGTTTACCGACCGCTCAGGTCCCGACCCGCAACGTCGCGAGGCGGGACAGCCCTGGATAGCGAATCAAGGAGCACCATGAACACGGAACAGACCGTCGCATTCTCCGAAGCCCGGATGCTTGAATTTCTGGAAAGCGCCAGTGATGAAGACCTGGACAGGCTCGATTTCGGCGTGATCGGCATCGATGCCGGCACGAACGTCAAACGCTACAACCGCTTTGAATCGGCCGCAGCAGGGCTGTCGAAAGACCGGGTGATCGGTTACGCGCTGTTCACCGTGGTCGCCCCCTGCATGAACAACTTCATGGTCGCGCAGCGCTTCGAGGACGCCCAGGAGCAGGGCAGCGCACTCGACGACACCATCGACTACGTGCTCACGCTCCGCATGCGGCCGGTCAAGGTGAAGCTCAGACTGCTCGCCGCCCCCGACCGCGCCCTGCGCTATGTGCTGGTTCAACGGCAGACCTGAAGCGGAGCATCAATGAGCGCACCGGTAGAAGAGGAATACGAAGCGCTGCTGCAGTTCATGTACATGGCCCCGATCGGCCTGGTACAGACCCTTGCAGACGGAGAGATCACGATGGTCAATCCGCTCTGCGCGCAATTGCTGATGCCGCTGTCCCCGGACGGTCAGCTGTCCAATCTTTTTGTCGCGCTCGAAGCCGTCATGCCGGATCTGCGCCAGCGGGTGCAGGACTTTCCCGACGGCCACGGCACGGTCTGCGATGCGCTGCAGGTGCCGATCGCGAGCGGGCACGCCGGCCGCAGACAGAGCCAGGTGCTGTCGCTGACCCTGCTCAAGCTCGATGCGGAACGCCTGATGGCGGTGATTTCGGACGTCACCCAGTCGGTGCGCCGGGATCGCGAGCTGCGCCAGAGCCAGGCCTGGATCAACACGCTGGCCATCGGTCTTACCGACTACGCGCTGGTGTCGCTCGACCCGCGTGGCTGCATCCAGGACTGGAACCCGAGCATCGAACGCATCACCGGCTTTTCTGCCGAGCAGGTATCGGGCCGCAGCCTGTCGATGTTCTATCCGGGAGACGCGATCTCCGAACAGCGGGTACTGGACCGGCTGCACGAGGCGGACCGTACCGGCTGGAGCCTGGACGAAGGCTGGTGCATGCGCGCCGACGGCAGCCGCTACTGGGGCAGCTGCCTGATTGCGCCGCTGCACGACCGCGACGAATGCAGCACACAGGACGAGCACGCCTACAGCCTCATCATCCGCGACGTGTCGGACCGGCGCGAAGCGGCTGAAGCGCTGCTGAAGGCCGTGTCCTGCGATCACCTGACCGGGCTGTACAACCGGCGCGCCTTCTTCGAGGCGGCCGAACTGGAAATGCAGCGCTGGGCACGCTTCCCGCGACCGATGTCGCTGGTGATGATCGACGCCGACCACTTCAAGCGCATCAACGACCAGTACGGCCATGCCGCTGGCGATGCGGTGCTGCGCCATCTGGCCGCCGGCATGAGCGCCACCTTCCGTGCGATGGACGTGCTCGCGCGTCTCGGCGGCGAGGAATTCGTCGTGCTGCTGCCGGACACCACGCTGGAGGGCGCGGAGGCAGTCGCCCGACGCTTCTGCCAGCTGATCGCCGGCCAGTCGGTGGAGGTCGGCGACCAGGCCATCCGGTACACGGTCAGCGCCGGCATCGCGACGATGGACGAGGACGTGGCGAACATCGACGCGCTGATGCAGCGTGCGGATGAGGCGCTCTACGCCGCCAAGGCCGGCGGTCGCAACCGGGTCGAGCGCTGGCAGCCCGAATCCCATCCGGCGATCGCACGATGAGCAACGAAACCGACCAGGACAGTCTTCAGGCGCCGGCCTACGAGGCGCTGATCCAGTTCCTGTATCAGGCGCCGATCGGCCTGCTGCAGATACGGCCGGACGGAACGGTCACCATGCTCAATCCGCGCTCCGCGCAGCTGCTGATGCCGCTCGCGCAGCAGGGCAATCTGGACAATCTGTTCGAGGTGCTGAGCGAAGTGGCACCGGACCTGCGCTCGCTGGCCGACGCGGCGGTCGATCCGGGATCGCTCGTATGCGAAGGGCTGCGCATCCCGGTGCTCGCGCCCACCGGCAGCCGCCGGGTGCTCGGCCTCAGCCTGCTGCGGCTGGACACCCACACCATGATGGGCTGCGTCAACGACGTGACCCATGAAGTCGAGCTGGAACAGCAGCGGCTCGCCTCCCGCATGCGCGACGCGTCGCGCACCGACAGCCTGACCATGATGCCCAACCGTTCGGCGGTGCTGGAACGTATACAGCAGGCGCTCGCGCGGTCGGAGAACAACGCGCTGCACAACTTCGCGGTGCTGTTCATCAACTGCGACCGCTTCAGCCGGGTCAATCTGACGCTCGGACAGCAGGGCGGCGACCGGCTGCTGCGCATGGTGGCCGAGCGCCTGAACGGCACCGTACGCCAGCGCGACGCGGTGGGCGCGGTGCAGGAGCCGCTGAACACCACCGCGCGTCTGGGCGGTGACGAATTCGTCGTGCTGCTCGACGGACTGCGGGCCAGCGAGGACGTGCATGGCATCGCGCAGCGGCTGATCGACACGCTGTCGCGGCCCTATCTGATCGAAGGCGTCGATGTACACATTTCCGCCAGCGTCGGCGTGGTCACCCGGGCCCATGCGGCGACCGACGCCAATGCGGTCCTGCAGGACGCCAGCCTCGCGATGCAGGAAGCCAAGCGCTCCGGCGGCGGTCGCCACATGCTGTTCACCCCGTCGATCAAGGACCGCGCAACCCGGCGCGGCGCGCTGGAACTGGAACTGCGGCAGGCGCTGGATCAGCGCGAACTGTTCGTGGTGTATCAGCCCATCGTGGACATCGCGGACGGCCGCATCGCCGGCTTCGAGGCGCTGGTGCGCTGGCAGCATCCGAAGCGGGGCGTGGTATCGCCGGTCGAGTTCGTCGAGATCGCCGAGGAATGCGGGCTGATCGGCCCGCTCGGGGAGTTCGTGCTGGAATCCGCGTGCTGGCAGCTCGCCGCATGGAAGCGGCGCTTCGGCGCCGATGCGCCGAAGATGGTGTCGGTGAACCTGTCGCGTGCCCAACTGCAGGACACAGCCATAGTGCGCCAGGTCAGGCGCGCGCTGAATCTGAGCCGGCTGCCCGCGCGCGCGCTGCAGCTGGAGGTAACCGAAAGCATGGCGGCCCAGGGCGACGACATGCGGGACCGCCTGCTCGAACTGAAGGCGCTGGGCGTGACGCTGGCGCTGGACGACTTCGGCACCGGCTACTCGTCGCTGGCCTGCCTGGGCCAGCTGCCGATCGATGTGGTCAAGATCGACCGCTCCTTCGTGGCCGACGCCGAAAGCAATCTGCACAAGCGGGTACTGATCGAAGCCACCGTGCGGGTCGCGCGCAGCCTCGGCATGAGCACCACCGCGGAAGGCATCGAAACCGAAGGTCAGGCCGCCCTGCTGGCCACGCTGGACTGCAACAAGGGCCAGGGCTATCTGTGGTCGCGCCCGCTGGAGGCCGCGGCTGCCACGCAGTGGCTCGCGGTGCAGCTGAACAGGCCCGCCCTGCCGGACGACGGCCCGATCGCCGCCGCGCGCTGACCGGCGCATCCCGGCAGCCCGGAAATGAAAACGGGCCAGTCCGCGAAGACTGACCCGTTGAATGACTGGCGCGCCCGGCGCGATTCGAACGCACGACCCCTGCCTTCGGAGGGCAGTACTCTATCCAGCTGAGCTACGGGCGCATGGGAGCGCGGTGAAACGCCCCGCAGGGCGCGAAGGATAGCGGCTTTGCGGTCGCGCGTCCATGCGCACCGGCGGCGGGGGCGTCATCAGGGGGTACAGGCCGCGCGGCAGCCGCTATAATGGCGCGTTCTGTTTTTCCAACCCATACAGGTCATTCAGAGGAAAGCACCATGTCGGACGCGCACGAAGAGCACGAAACCCTCATCAAGACGCCGCAGCAGCTGATCGCGGTCGTCGTTCTGTCATTTGTCGTGTTTGTCGGCCTCGGCGTGACCGTGGCCCAGTACGTGTCGTCCGGCTACAAGGGCGCCAGCAACCCGGATCCGGAAACGGTGGCCAAGGCGATCCAGCCGGTGGCGCAGCTGACGCTGGGCGAGCCGGAAACCAAGGGCCCGAAGACCGGCGAACAGATCTACAAGGGCGCCTGTGCCGCCTGTCACGATGCCGGCATGGCCGGTGCGCCGAAGCTGGGCGACGCCGGCGCCTGGGGCAGCCGCATCGCCACCGGCCTGGACGCGCTGGTGCATTCGGCGGTGAATGGCAAGGGCGCGATGCCGGCCAAGGGTGGCAACGCTTCGCTGAGCGAAGAAGAGATCAAGCGCACCGTGGTGTTCATGGCGAACAAGGGCGGCGCGAACTTCCCGGAACCGAAGCTGGAAGCGGAAGCCGCTCCGGCCGAAGCCGCGAAGTAAGCAGCAGGCCGGTTCGTAGCCGGCAGAAAAAAGCCCGCCGATGGCGGGCTTTTTTTCGTCCACGCCCGGCGTTCAGCTGCCGGGCAGCACCTTGCCCGCCAGCCGCGCCTTCATCGCTTCGAGCTGGGCAACCCGGGCAGCCCGGTCTTCGGCAGTGGGCGCGGCGCCATCCTTCTTCGGGCGCTGGATGTCCTCGCCCATTTCCGCGATGAAGCGCGACGGTTCGCAGTCGCGCAGTTCGCGGCCGCTGCGGCGCCGTTCGCAGTGGCTCAGCGTGAGCGTGCGCTGGGCGCGGGTGATGCCGACATACATGAGCCGGCGCTCTTCCTCGATCTTGCCGCCGTCGATCGATTCGCGGTGCGGCAGGATGCCCTCCTCCAGCCCGATCAGATAGACGTGCCTGTATTCCAGCCCCTTTGACGCGTGCAGCGTGGACAGCTGTACCGCGTCGCGCTCCTCGCCGTCGTCGCGCTTGTCCAGCATGGTGATCAGCGCGACGGTCTGGGTGAGCTCGTTCAGCGTCTTGCCATCCTCCTCGCCCTTGCGGCCCATCCAGTCGACGAATTCGCGCACGTTGTTCCAGCGGGTTTCCGCCTCCTTCGGCTCGAACTGTTCGAACAGCCAGGTTTCGTAGCCGATGCCGCGGAGCAGATCTTCGAGCAGCACGCGCGGCGACTCGGTACGGGCGCGCCACTCCAGCCGGTTGATGAATTCGCCGAATTCGCGCAGGGGATTCAGCGCGCGTGCCGGCAGCGCATGCTCGGCGCCGGTTTCGAACATCGCCGCGAACAGCCCGATGTGGCGTTCGCCCGCGTAGCGGCCGAGCGCTTCCAGACTGGTGCCGCCGATGCCGCGCTTGGGCGTGGTGACCGCGCGGATGAAGGCCGGGTCGTCGTCGCCATTGGCGACCAGACGCAGATAGGCCATCACGTCCTTGATTTCGGCACGGTCGAAGAAGCTCTGGCCGCCGCTGATCACGTAGGGAATCTTCTGTTCGCGCAGCGCGGTTTCGATCACCCGCGCCTGATGGTTGCCGCGGTACAGCACCGCGTAGTCGCTGAACTTGCCGCGGTGTTCGAACTTGTGCGAGGCGATGCGCATGGCCACGCTTTCCGCCTCGTGCTCCGCGTCGCGCGCGACGAACAGCGTGATCGGGTCGCCGCGCCCCATGTCCGACCACAGCTTCTTGTCGAACAGCTTTTCGTTGCGCGCGATCAGCGTGTTGGCCGCGGTCAGGATGCGCTGCATCGAACGGTAGTTCTGCTCCAGCTTGATCACGTTCAGCTTCGGATAGTCGCGCTGCAGATTGCGCAGGTTCTCGACGTCGGCGCCGCGCCAGGCGTAGATGGCCTGATCGTCATCGCCCACCGCGGTGAAGGCGCCGCGATGGCCGGCCAGCAGCTTCACGATCTGGTACTGGCAGCTGTTGGTGTCCTGGTACTCGTCGATCAGCAGGTAGCGCAGCCGGCCCTGCCAGCGCTTCAGCAGGTCCTCGTCGGTTGCCAGCAGCCGGGCCGGAATGCCGATCAGATCATCGAAATCGACCGCCTGATAGGCGCGCAGCGTGCGCTCGTATTCCTCGAACACGCGGGCGGCCTGCACGTCCAGTTCGTCGTTCAGCTGCGAGGCCGCCGCGGCCGGCGTAAGCAGCGCGTTCTTCCAGTTCGAGATGCGCGACACCAGCGCGCGCAGCCGCGCCTTTTCGGTTTCCTTCGAAATGTCGGACACGATGCTCATCGCGTCCGAGGCGTCGAGGATGGAAAAGCCCTGCTTGAGCCCGGCCGCTGCCGCTTCGGCGCGCAGCATCTTCACGCCCAGCGAATGGAAGGTCGATATGTTGAGCTGGCGGCCGGCGCGCCCTTCCAGCAGGTGGGACGCGCGCTCCTGCATTTCCTTCGCCGCCTTGTTGGTGAAGGTGATGGCCGCGATATTGCGCGGGTCGAAGCCGCACTCCTGCACCAGATAGGCGATCTTGCGCGTGATCACGCGCGTCTTGCCCGAGCCGGCGCCGGCCAGCACCAGCAGCGGGCCGTCGAGGTATTTCACCGCCTCGCGCTGAGGCGCGTTCATGTCGGACAGCATGGGAAGGACGCGAAGTCGGCGCCGTCCGGACCGGCCGGCGCACGCAGTGATGGACGCGCCAGATTGTACCGGCTTGCGGCATGCGTCCCGCGTGGGTATGGTTCGCGCCTCCCGTAGTCCATCCAGCCTGCTTCACATGCTCCCTCCGATCGAACAGCGGCTCGCCGCCGAACTGGGCGCACGCCCGCAACAGATCAACGCCGCCGTCGCCCTGCTGGACGAGGGCGCCACCGTGCCCTTCATCTCGCGCTACCGCAAGGAAGCCACCGGCGGCCTGGACGACACCCAGCTGCGCCTGCTGGAAGAGCGGCTCGGCTACATGCGCGAACTGGAAGAGCGCCGCGTCGCGGTGATCGCCAGCATCGACGAACAGGGCAAGCTCACGCCGCAGCTGCGCGCCGAGATCGAGAACGCGGACAGCAAGCAGCGGCTGGAAGATCTGTACCTGCCGTACAAGCAGAAGCGCCGCACCAAGGCGCAGATCGCGCGCGAAGCGGGCATCGAGCCGCTGGCCGACGCGCTGCTGGCCGACCCGACGCTTTCTCCGGAAACCGAAGCGGCCAGGTTCCTGAACGCCGAAGCCGGTTTCGCCGACGCCAAGGCGGTACTCGACGGCGCGCGCCAGATCCTGATGGAACGCTTCGCCGAAAGCGCCGAACTGGTCGGCGCGCTGCGCGACTACGTGACCGAACACGGCGTGGTGGTGTCGGTGGTGGCCGAGGGCAAGGACAGCGATGCCGAAGCGGCCAAGTTCCGCGACTACTTCGCCTACCGGGAGAAGCTGGCCGACATTCCGTCGCACCGCGCGCTGGCGCTGTTCCGCGGCCGCAACGAAGAGGCGCTGCGGGTGAAGCTGGCGCTGGACAGCGACCCGGAAGACGGCAGCCGCTCGCCCGAGCCCAACCCGTGCGAACGGCGCATCATGGCGCACGCCGGCATCCGCGATCAGGGCCGGCCGGCCGACCGCTGGCTGGTCGATACCGCGCGCTGGACCTGGAACGTGAAACTGTCGGTGCACATCGAGCTGGACCTGATGGGCGAGCTGCGCAGCCGCGCCGAACTGGAGGCGATCCGCGTGTTCGCCAAGAACCTGAAGGACCTGCTGCTGGCAGCCCCGGCCGGCCCGCGCGCCACCATGGGCCTGGACCCGGGCATCCGCACCGGCGTGAAGGTGGCGGTGGTGGACGCCACCGGCAAGCTGGTGGATACCGCCACCATCTACCCGCACGAGCCGCGCCGCGACTGGGACGGCGCGCTGCACACGCTGGCCGCACTCGCGCAGAAGCACGGCGTGCAGCTGATCGCCATCGGCAACGGCACCGCCAGCCGCGAAACCGACAAGCTGGCCGCCGATCTGATGAAGCTGAAGCCGGAACTGGCGATGACCAAGATCGTGGTGTCGGAAGCCGGTGCTTCGGTGTATTCGGCGTCGGAACTGGCGGCCAAGGAATTCCCGGGGCTGGACGTGAGCCTGCGCGGCGCGGTGTCCATCGCCCGGCGGCTGCAGGACCCGCTGGCCGAACTGGTGAAGATCGACCCCAAGGCCATCGGCGTCGGCCAGTACCAGCACGACGTGAGCCAGACCAAGCTTGCGCGTTCGCTCGACGCGGTGGTCGAGGACTGTGTGAACGCGGTCGGCGTGGACGTGAATACCGCGTCCGCCCCGCTGCTGGCGCGCATCTCGGGCCTGAACACGACGCTGGCGCAGAACATCGTCGCCCACCGCGACGCGCACGGCGCCTTCCCGTCGCGCAAGGCGCTGCTGTCGGTGCCCCGCCTCGGCGACAAGACCTTCGAACAGTGCGCCGGCTTCCTGCGCATCATGAATGGCGACAACCCGCTGGACGCTTCGGCGGTGCACCCGGAAGCCTATCCGGTGGTCGAGCGCATCCTGGCGGATGTGCAGAAAAAGGCGCGCGAACTGATCGGCGACGCCGCCACGGTGAAGAAGCTGTCGGCGCAGAAATACACCGACGAGCGCTTCGGCCTGCCCACGGTGCAGGACATCCTGCGCGAACTGGAAAAGCCGGGCCGCGACCCGCGACCGGAGTTCAGGACCGCCAGCTTCCGCGACGGCGTGGAAGACCTGAAGGATCTGGAGCCGGGCATGCAGCTTGAAGGCGTGGTGACCAATGTCACCAACTTCGGCGCCTTCGTCGACATCGGCGTGCACCAGGACGGCCTGGTCCATGTGTCGGCGCTGTCCAACCGCTTCGTGAAGGATCCGGCCGAAGTGGTGAAGGCCGGCGACATCGTGAAGGTGAAGGTGATCGAGGTGGATCTGGCGCGCAAACGCATCGCGCTGTCGATGCGGCTGAGCGACGAAGCGGTGAAGAAGCCGGCGGGCGGTGGCCGCGACCCGCGGAACGCCCGCCCCGACCCGCGCGCGATGGCGAAAGCCAAGGAAGCGCCGGCCGCCAACAACGCACTGGCCGCGGCGTTCGCGAAAGCCGCGAAGCGCTGACCACTGCGCCAGCGGGCGCACCCGCCCTGGTCAGCGACCGGGCGGGCGCCTGCTCAGCAGCCGCAGAGCGCGCTGCCGCACAGCTTGCTGCGCATGTCCTTCAGGTGCTGGGTCGGCACGTGCTCGACCTCGCCGCGCAGGATGCGCTCGACCTGCACCACCGACACCCCCAGTTCGGACGCCGCGCGCACGGCGTCCCAGCCCTTGCCGGCGATCAGCGCGGCCACGTCCTCGGCGTGCTTGCGCCGGACGATGAGTGCCGGATCGACCGCCATGATCACTTGCCCAGCGCGCCGAACACCTTCTTCGCCAGATCGCCGGCCGCGCCCACCGGGTTCTTGCGGATGGCCTTCTCTTCTTCCGCCACCATCGTGAACAGGCCGTCCAGCGTCTTCTGCGTCACGTAGTTGTCGAGGTCGGCGTCCTCCTTGCTGATCACGCCATACTGCGCCCCCTTGGACGCGAACTTCTCGTAGGTCTTGGCCAGACCCACCTTGTCCATCGCCTTCTGCACGATGGGCTTGAAGCGTTCCTTCAGCTGGGCCGAGGTCTTGCCCTTGAAGTACTCGGTGCCCGAGGTTTCGCCGCCGGTCAGGATCTTCTTGGCGTCCTCGACGCTCATGTCCTTCACCGCGCCCACCAGCAGCTCCTTCGCTTCCGGCACCGCAGCTTCGGCCGCGCGGTTCATCGAGGTGATCAGTTCGTCCGCCTGCTTCTTCATGCCGAAGGTGCGCATCAGCTTTTCCGCCTGACGCAGGCCATCGGGCATCGGAATCTTCACCTTGGGGTTCTTCAGGAATCCGTCCTGCTTGCCGAGCAGGGCAACCGCCTTGGACGCCCCCTGGCTCAGGGCCTCCTTCAGGCCTCCGCCGGCGTCCTTGTCCGACAGGTCGGACAGCGAAATCGCCCACACCTGGGTACACATGACAAGACAGGCCACAAAACCGACAATTGCGCGCATGGTCCAACCTTTCCGCTGTGTGAAGTACGAATCCGGATTATGAATCGCAAATGGGTATCGCCGTTAGTGCTGGTCGCGCTGATCGCCGTCGTGTGGCTGCTGCGCGGAAGCGGGCATCCGGAACAGGTGCCTCCGGTCAGGATCGCGCTGCTGGACGGCGGCACGCTTGATCTGGGTCAGCCGGACGGCCGGGTGCGTCTGGTGAACTTCTGGTCCACCTCCTGCGGCCCCTGCATCCGGGGCATGCCGGGGCTGGCGGACACCCATCGCCGCTACGCCGGCCGCGGCTTCGAAGTGGTGGCGGTGGCCATGTCCTACGACGCCCCGGTGCAGGTACAGGCCTTTGCCCAGCGCGAAAGATTGCCGTTTCGCGTAGGCTTCGACCCGGTCGCCGAAGCCGACCACGGTTTCGGCGGCATCCGCGCCACGCCCACCAGCTTTCTGGTGGACCGCGATGGCCGCATCGTCAAACGCATCATCGGCAACCCAGATCACCGGCAACTCGACGCCCTGATCGATACACTGCTCGCGCCCCGGTCCTGACCGACGCTCACGTTCCGCTTACGCCTCCGCACCTTCCTGCCGATTTCCCCGATGAAAACCCGTCACCTGATCGCACTGCTGCTGGCCGCGGCAGTGCTGGCTGCATGGCTGCTCTGGCCGCGCGGCGTCCCTGTCGATGTCGTGAAAGTCGAACGTTCGCCGCTCACCCAGAGCGTGGTGGCGACCGGTCGTGTCGCCACGCCGTCGCGCATCGAACTGGGCACCCAGGTCACCGCCATCATCGACGCGGTGGCAGTGCGGGAGGGCGCGCGGGTGCAGGCCGGCGACGCGCTGGTAAAACTGCGGGCCACCGACGCCGACGCGGCGATCGAACAGGCGCGCTCGCAGATCGCCGAAGCGCAGGCGCGCTTCACCCAGCTCGACGCGGTCGGCCTGCCGGTGGCCGAGCAGGCGGTGAAACAGGCGGAAGCCAATCTGCGCGTGGCGGAAGCCGAGTACCAGCGGGCACAGGCGCTGGTGGCGCAGCAGTTCTACTCACCGTCGAAGCTGGATGAAGCCGCGCGCCAGCTCGACAACGCGCGCGCCCAGCTGCGCACCGCGCAGGCCCAGCGCGACGCCAACACGCCGCGCGGTGCCGAGCGCGCCACCGCCCAGGCGCGGCTGGCCCAGGCCACCGCCGCGCTCGATACCGCGCGCGCGAAACGCGATCTGCTCACGCTGCGCGCACCGGTCGATGCGCTGGTGATCGCACGCGACGCCGAACCGGGGGACGTGGCCCAGGCCGGCCGCGCGCTGCTCACGCTGGCCGAGAACGGCGAAACCCGCATCCACGCCACGCTGGACGAAAAGAATCTGCGCTACCTGCAGCTCGACGCGCACGCGCAGGCGGTCGCCGACGCCTTCCCCGGCCAGTCCTTCGACGCGGTCGTGTATTACCTGTCGCCGGCCATCGACGCCCAGCGCGGCACGGTGGAGGTGCGCCTGCGGGTACCGGCGCCGCCGGCTTTCCTGCGGCCTGACATGACGGTGTCGGTCGAAGTGGTGATCGGCCGCAAGCCGACCGCCCTGTCGCTGCCGCTGGAAGCGGTCCGCGACGTCGATGGCACGACTCCCTGGGTGCTGCTCGCGCGCGACGGCAATGCGGTCCGGGTGCCGGTGAAGATCGGCCTGCGCGGCGTCGGCCGGGTCGAAATCACCGACGGGCTGAACGAAGGCGAAGTCGCCATCCTGCCGGCGGGCGGTGCGGTCGATGGCGACCACATCCGCCTCAAGCCGCCGCGCGGCGCGCCCGGCCCGACGCCCAACCTCGGCCGCTGAACACGCCCATGGCACGGCCCAAGCTACCGTTCGAATTCCTGGTGGCGCTGCGCTTCCTGCGCGAGGGGCGCATGCAGACCGCGCTCATCCTGCTCGGCGTAACCGGCGGCGTGGCGGTCATCGTGTTCCTGTCGCAGCTCATTTCGCAGCTCCAGGCCACCATCATCGACCGCGTGCTCGGCAGTCAGGCGCATGTGGTGATGCGGCCGCTGGAAGAAGCCAACCAGCGCGCGCTGAACGACCCGGCCAGCATCGCGGTGATCGAGCCGCGCGCGCAGCGCCTGCGTTCGATCGACCAGTGGGAGGCGATGGTGAAGCTGGCCGAAGCGCAGCCGCGGGTGGTGGCGGTGTCGCCGGTGGTGAGCGGGCCGGCCTTCGCGCTGCGCGGGCGCGCCAGCAAGTCGGTAGCACTGATGGGCGTGGATGCCGACCGCTACCGGCGCATCGTGAAAATGGACGGCTACATGACGCGCGGCACCTTCCATGTCGAGGGCACCAACGCCATCATCGGCATCGAACTGGCCAAGGATCTGGGCGTCACCGTGGGCGACAAGGTGTTCGTGCGCGCGGCGGGCGGGCGGGACGAACTGCTGCAGATCACCGGTCTGTTCGACATCGGCAACAAGGACCTGAACCGGCGCTGGGTGTTCACCACGATGAAGCTGGCGCAGTCGCTGCTGGATCTGCCGGGCGGCGTGTCCAACATCGACATCACGGTGACCGACATTTTCGACGCGCAGGACGTGAGCGAGCGGCTGCAGGCCGGCAGCGGCCTGACCGTCGACAGCTGGATGACCACCAACTCGCAGCTGCTGGCCGCACTGCGCAACCAGACGGTGTCGAACAACCTGATCCGCAGCTTCGTCATCGTCATCGTGGCGCTCGGCATATCGAGCGTGCTGGTGGTGAGCGTGGTGCAGAAGCAGAAGGAGATCGGCATCCTGCGCGCGATGGGCACCAGCTCCAACCGCATCATGGGTATCTTCCTGCTGCAGGGCGGGCTGGTAGGCTTCACCGGCGCGCTGGCCGGGGTCGGTCTGGCCTGGGGGCTGCTGCAGTTCTTCTCATCGGTCTATCGCACCGGCGATGGCGCACCGCTGTTCCAGCCGCAGCTCGACACCGGCATCGCGCTGTCGGCCGCGCTGATCGCGCTGGTGGTGGGCGTGCTGGCGGCGCTGATTCCGGCGCGGCGCGCGGCCAAGATGGACCCGGTACAGGCGATCAGGGCATGACAGCCATCGTTTCGCTGCGCGGCCTGCGCAAGTCGTACGGGGTGGGTACGCCGGTGGAAACCGAGGTGCTGCATGGCATCGACATCGAACTGGCCGAGGGCGAGTTCTGCGCGCTGATCGGCCCCAGCGGCTCCGGCAAGAGCACGCTGCTGAACCTGATCGGTCTGCTGGAGCGCCCGACTTCCGGCGACCTGGCGATCGCCGGCAGCGAAACCGCCGGCCTGAAGGAACAGGCGCTCACCGTGCTGCGCGGCCGTCATATCGGCTTCGTATTCCAGTTCCATCATCTGCTGCCGGCCTTCACCGCGCTGGAGAACGTGATGATGCCGTCCATCATCGAACAGGGCGTGGCCACCGCCGATGCGGAAGCCATCTCGCGCGACCTGCTGCTGCGGGTCGGGCTCAAGGGGCACGAGCACAAGAAGGCCAACCAGCTGTCCGGCGGCCAGCAGCAGCGGGTGGCCATCGCCCGTGCGCTGTCGCGCTCGCCGCGTCTCATCCTCGCGGACGAACCGACCGGCAATCTGGACACCCACACCGCCGACGACATCTTCGCGCTGCTGCGCGAATTCAACCGCGAACGCGGCAGCGCCTGCCTCATCGTCACCCACGATCCGCGACTGGCGGCGCGCTGCGACCGTCGCATCGAACTGGTCGACGGCCGGGTGGCGCACGTATCCTCCGCCTGAGCGTCCGGGGAACCGGACCGCCTGTTCAGCGTTCAACTCCCCTCCTTCAGCACCGGTTCCGCCTATGACGACACACAGCACCGCCTACGTCGCCGAACTGACGGCACTGCTCGAAGACCTGTCCCGCCATGCCGGCGACACCGGCGGCGAAACGCTGGCCCGGCTGATCGCGCTGATCCGCCCGGCCGGACGAGAAACACATGAAGTCGCCGAATCGCGCTTCCGCGCGCTGCTGCGGCTGCTGGCCGCGCGCCCGGAGCTGGCGGCCGCACTCGGTCAGCATCTGAACGCGGTGCTGGCGGCGCGCATGCACCGCACGCTGTATTCCGAATCCGGCGTGCTGGCCAATCAGGGCTTCTTCAGCGGACTGGGCAGCCGACTGCTCGGCCGCATGCTGCCGCCGGCGGTGGACCGCGATTTCCTGCGCAGCCTGTTCAGCGAAATCTTCGACGACGCGCAGGATGGTGAATGGATGAGCGCGCTGCCGCGCGAAGACTGGCTGCTGCTGCTCGACACGCTGGACGTGGAGGGCGAGCGCTTCGCCGACGCGCGCCGGCAGTGCCGCCACGAACTGTTCGAAGCGATGCGCATGGCCTCGCACCGGCTCGCCGCACTCGGCATGGAACAGGCGCTGCTGCGCTACCTGCCTTCGCTGGCGCGGCACGAATCGCCCTTCCTCGCACAGAGCGACGAAGTGCGCGCCTTCATCGACCGCCATGCCCACAGCAAGGAACCCGCGTCACACGACGGCCACCTCGAGGTGCTGCTGGACCAGTGCATGAGCTATGTCGATACGATACGGCGCCGCTCGCGCGAGGCCGGCGTCGGCGTAAACCTGGTATTCGTGCTGGCGCGCATCGAACAGATCGTCGAACGGCTGCGCCTGCTGCGCACGCTGGTGGAGCCGGCGCCGGAAGACGACGCCCCCACCGTGCGGGCGCGCGCAATCGACTTCTTCCTCGGTCTGGTGCGGCAGGAGAACCGCCGGCACAGCGTACGCGACCTCTTCCAGGGCACGACGCAGCTGCTGGCACGTCGCGTCACCGAACAGGCGAGCAAGTCGGGCGAGCACTACGTGACCGAATCACGCGGCGAGTTCTTCGGCATGTTCCGGGCGGCCGCCGGCGCCGGCCTGATCATCGGCAGCATGGCGATGATCAAGATACTGAGCGCCAAGCTCGGCCTGCCCCCGGTGTGGGAGGCGGTGGCCTACAGCCTGAATTACGGTCTCGGCTTCGTGCTGGTGCACATCCTGCACCTGACCATCGCCACCAAGCAGCCGGCGATGACCGCCGCCACGCTGGCGGCGGCACTCGATGGCAAGCAGAACCGCGAAGCACGGCTGAACGTGCTGGCCGACCTCGCGGCCCAGGTCAGCCGCACACAATGGATATCGATCGCCGGCAACGTGTCGATCGGCTTCCTGACCGCGCTGGCCATCGTCATGGTGGGCGGCCAGTTCTTCGGCTGGCATCCGGTGGACCCGGTCAAGGGCGCCCACCTGCTGCACGACCTGCACCCCTGGCAGAGCCTGGCGCTGGTGCACGCGGCGATCGCCGGCGTCTATCTGTTCCTGAGCGGCCTCATTTCCGGCTACTACGACAACCAGTCGCTGTATCACCGGGTACCGGAGCGGCTGCGCCGGGTGAAATGGCTGAAGAGCCTGCTGGGCGAGGCGCGGCTGGGCCGGCTGGCCGACTATGTCGAACACAACCTCGGCGCGCTGATGGGGAATTTCCTGTTCGGCTGCATGCTGGGCTGCACCCCGATCATCGGCCAGCTGCTGGGCCTTCCGCTGGACATCCGGCACGTGGCCTTCGCTTCGGCCAATCTGGCCTACGGCCTGCACGCGCTGGATTTCGATCTGGCCTGGCAGACCATCGCGATCAGCGCGCTGGGCGTCGCTCTGGTCGGCCTGACCAACCTCATGGTGAGCTTCAGTCTCGCGATGAAGACCGCGCTGCGCTCGCGCGGCATCGGGCCGGAGGACACCCGCGGCCTGTCGGTGAAGCTGGCACGCCGCTTCCTGAGCCGGCCGCGCGACTTCTTCTGGCCGCCGAAGCCGGCGGCCGTACCGACGACCACGACGACCGGCTGAACCTCAGCCGGCCGGGGTATCCGCGGCCGGTTTGCGCGCGCGACTGCGGCGCGGCGCGCGGCTGCGGGGCGGCTTGGCTTCGCCGCTCTCGGCGGCCGGTGCGGGCGCGGCGGGCTCGGCGGCATCCACCGCTTCGGCCGACGCCGGTGCGGCGGCTTCGGCCACCGGCTTGGTCTTGCGCGGCGTGCGGCTGCGGCGCGACTTGGCGGCAGGGGCTTCGGCCGCCGGCAGATCGTTGGCCGCCTCGCTGCCGGCTTCGGGCAGCGCTTCCGGCAGGGGCTCTGGCAGCAGTTCGAGCTGCTTGTCCGCCGCACGCTCGATCAGCTGCACCTGGGCCTGACCGTTGTCGCCCTTGTGCAGACGGAACAGTTCCGGATGGCTTTCCAGCAGGCCGGACAGGCTGGCGTGGCCATAATCCTTGTGGCTGAAGCCCGGTTCGAACTGGCGCACGATCTGGCCGACCCGGCCGATGCCGGCCCAGCCGCTGTCCTCGTCGGTGGCCGAACGGATGCCCTGTGACAGCAGTTCGAGAATCTGCGCGTCCGGCTGGCGGTTGCGCGGCTTGCGCGACTGTTCGTTGCGCGCCGGCGCGGCCGTCGGCTTTTTCTTCTGCGCCGACAGCGGCGGCGCGGCGCGCATGTCGTCGGTGAATACGAATTCCTCACAGGCGCGCTGGAAGGCCACTGGCGTGGTGCGGCGGCCGACGCCCATCACGAACAGACCGCTTTCCTGGATGCGGCGGGCCAGCGAGGTGAAGTCGGAATCGCTGGACACGATGCAGAAGCCATCGACCAGGCCGGAATGCAGCAGGTCCATGGCGTCGATGATCATCGCGCTGTCGGTGGCGTTCTTGCCGCCGACGATGCGGAACTGCTGGATCGGCCGGATCGAGTGATCGAGCAGATAGGCCTTCCAGCTGGTCATGTTGGGCGAGGTCCAGTCGCCGTAGATGCGGCGTACCGTCACCCGGCCGCGCGAGGCGGCGGCCAGCAGCACCGGCTGGATCAGCGAGGGCTGGGCGTTGTCGGCATCGATGACCAGCGCGAGCCGGCGCGATTGCGAATTCATGTCGTTCATGTGAAGCAGGGTATGCGGTGTGAAAGCGCTGATGCTACGCCAGTCACCCCGCGACCGGGCACTCGCCTTTTGGGAAGATTCCGCATCCGGGCGCCGGACTGCTGACGGATGATCGCGCAAGGCGCTTGACCGCCGCGCGGCGGCAGCCATCCGTCACCCGAACCGGGCGCCGCTCCGGCGAGAGGCGCCCGGCAGGGGCCGGCGAACGGCTCAGCCTTCGATGGTGAGATACACCAGCGTCTGGTTCAGCAGCTGGTAAGCCACTTCGCCGAAGGTCATCGGGCCCAGCATGGCCGGCACGCGCTTGCCCTCCAGTTCGCTGTACAGATAGTTCAGCACGCAGTTGCAGCTGAAGCCGATCGGCCCGGTCTGCGCCGGCAGCGATGCATGGAAGGCGCTCACGTAATCGGGCACCGGCGCGGCGAAGCGGTACTCGATGTCGTCGAATACCGGGGCGTAGAAATCCACCGTGCCCTTGGCGGCATCGACCGCCTTGATGCTCACGTTGATCATGGCGCCGCTGTAATCGGCCACCAGCGGCAGCTTGGTGTCGATCGCGCGCGAAGCGACGTACTGCGCGAAGTTGCCCGGCTGATCGTTGATCAGACAGTCCGATGCGCTGAAACCCTTGGCCGGGAAGCGGATGCGGTCGCCCTCGCCCTGGGTGAACAGGTTGATGATGTCGATCTGCGCGTACTTGGTTTCCGGCAGCGGCACATGCATCACCAGCGCGCGCTCGCCGTCGAATTCCAGCGTTTCGCCATTCACCACCAGCGGGCTGGCGCGGCCGAGGTCGGCCAGATGAATGCCGGAAATCCAGCCCACCAGCGGCTTGATGTACATGTCCTCATAGCCCGGCGCATTGCGCGCGAACAGCGAATGCACCGCCGAGAACGCCGGCATGACGATGATGGAGAAGCCGTTGTCCGGGCCGTCGGCACACACGCGCTCGAGGCTGATCGGGTCGTAGAAGCGGATTTCAGGCGCGCCGCCGAGCACCGGCACCGCAGCGACATAGAGCTGGTCGCGCGTGGTGACGCCACCGTCCTGCCCCATGAAATAGGGAATGGTGCCGCCAATCCAGTGGCCGCGCGGCAGCTGGCGCAGCAGCGCCTCGTCGCCGGCGATGCTGTAGTGGCCGCCTGCGCGGATGAGGGCCGTCGCTTCGGACAGCCCCATCATGCGTCCGCTCAGGGCGGACGGGTGCTGAGTCGTCATCGGGAGTGGTCCGGTATGTTCAGTGCGTGCGCAGCTGCGCCAGTTCGTGACCGAGCATGCGGGCGTTCTTGACGAAGTAGCGGTGCAGCTCGCGCAGCTTGAGCATGCGCACCTCGTCGTCGGTGATCACTTCCATCTGGCTGCGCAGACGGGTCATCAGCAGCTTCAGGCTGAGTGCGCGGATGTCGATGTCACGCCGCCCTTCGATCAGCTGCAGCCACACCGGGTCGGCGACATCAGGTACGTCGTCATCGGACGCAGCGGACGCCGGTGCCGCCGCGTCGCCGGCCACCGCCGCCTGCGCGGCTGCAGCCACCCGGGCCGGATCGGTGATCGCGGTCTTGCCCTGGTCGAGCGCGAACTTGAACTTCCACAGTTCCTGCAGAGGAATGCCGGTGATGGCGCAGATGCCGTTCAGCGATACGCCCTCGTTGAACAGCGCGAATACCTGTTTGGAAAGCGCCTGCGAGAAGGGCATGTCGGCCGGCCCGGCCCAGGGCAGGGCGCTCAGATCAGCGCTGGCGGGCGCCAGCACATGCAGGTGGCAGCGCCACCCCGCGAGATCGATGTGACGCCAGACCCGTTCAGCGCCCTCCTGATCGGCCTGCTTGCGACCCAGGCCGAACCATCCGCGTTGAACTTCAAGGCCTATCCATGCATCGACCCGCCTCGCACCCGGATCGAATCGGAAGTCACGTACCGTCCACGGTTCGTTCAATTGCAGCAAGCGCCCGAGCAGGGCCTTGTCCAGCGCCATCGTCGTCTCCTTCTCCGACCTTGTCCGCCTCCTGCTCGTAGTCAGGAAGTCGTTGGTTGATAGAGTGGCTGGGAATTGCGACGCGCATAGTAACAAAGCGCAGGACGCCGGACAGGGCGTGCTGCACGCGGCCGCAAAGAGACGACAACGGATGAAATCTGGATTTCTGAACCGGGGAACCCGGATTGCCCGCACCGGAGAGCCCGGTGAGGCAGTACCTTGAACGGTACGGAAGGTGTGGTGCGCGGAGAGAGACTCGAACTCTCACGCCTTGCGGCACTGCCCCCTCAAGACAGCGCGTCTACCAATTTCGCCACCCGCGCACTTGGGTAGGGGCGCGAATATACCTGAAAAAGGATGACTTTGCGTGACTGAATCGAGAATAGAAGGCACCCGGCCCGACCTGAAGCGGATACGGCAGGTGATGTGGGCGCTGATACGCCCGCATCGCGGCCGGCTGCTGCTGGCTGCGCTCGGCCTGATGCTGGCCGCGGGCTCGGCCCTGGCGCTCGGCCAGGGCCTGCGCACCGTGATCGATCGCGGCTTTGCCGCCGCCGATCCGCAGTGGCTGGACCGCGCGCTGGCCGCGACGCTGGGCCTGGTGCTGCTGCTGGCGGCCGCAACCTGGCTGCGCTTCTACAACGTGTCCTGGCTGGGCGAGCGGGTGGCGGCTGACCTGAGGACGAAGGTATATGCCCACCTGCTGTCGCTGCCGCCGTCCTTCTTCGAAGCCGGGCGCACCGGCGACGTCATTTCAAGGCTGACCAACGACACCGCACAGATCGAGAACACGGTCGGTTCGACGCTGTCGATCGCGCTGCGCAACACGCTGCTGCTGATCGGCGGGCTGGTCATGCTGGCGCTGACCAGTGGCCGGCTCACGCTGCTGGTGCTGGCCGGCGTGCCGCTGGTGGTGGCCCCCATCGTGCTGTTCGGCCGCCGCGTACGCGGCCTGTCGCGCGAGCGGCAGGCACGGTTGGCGGATCTGGGTACCCACATCGACGAAACGGTTCATGCCATCCGTATCGTGCAGGCCAGCAATCACGAGGACGCGGACCGCAGCCACTTCGCGGAACTGGTCGAGCGCAGCTTCGCCACCGGCGTGCGCCGCTACCGGCATACCGCGGTGATGATCGTGATGGTCATCCTGCTGGTGTTCGGCTCGGTCGCCCTCATCCTGTGGGTGGGCGGCCACGACGTGCTGGACGGCCGGCTGTCGGCCGGCGAACTGTCGGCCTTCGTGTTCTATGCCGCCATCGTGGCCAGTTCGGTCGGCGCACTGGCCGAGGTGTGGGGCGAACTGCAGCGCGCGGCGGGGGCCACCGAACGGCTGATCGAACTGCTGGACACGCGGCCGGCGATCGCCGCGCCGGCCGCCCCCTTGCCGATGCCCTCGCCCGCGCGCGGCGACATCGCCTTCCGCAGCGTGCGCTTCTGCTACCCCAGCCGCCCGGACAGCCCGGCACTGGACCGCTTCGACCTCGACGTGCGCGCCGGCGAAACGGTGGCGCTGGTCGGCCCTTCGGGCGCCGGCAAATCCACGCTGTTCCAGCTGCTGCTGCGCTTCTACGATCCGCAGTCCGGCACAGTCGAGATCGACGGCGTACCGCTGCACTGCACCGACCCGGCCGTACTGCGCGCCCGCATCGCGCTGGTTCCGCAGGAAGCGGTCATCTTCGCCGCCAGCGTGGCGGACAACGTGCGTTACGCGCGGCCGGACGCGAGCGACGACGAAGTGCGCGCCGCCTGCAAGGCGGCCTTTGCCGATGCCTTCATCCGCGACCTGCCCGGTGGATACGACAGCCCGCTGGGCGAGCGCGGCGTGCGCCTCTCGGGTGGCCAGCGCCAGCGCATCGCCATCGCCCGCGCCATCCTGGCCGACCGGCCCATCCTGCTGCTGGACGAAGCCACCTCGGCGCTCGACGCCGAAAGCGAACGCATGGTGCAGGCCGCACTGGAACCGCTGATGGCCAGCCGTACCACGCTGGTGGTGGCGCACCGGCTGTCGACCGTGCAGCGCGCCGACCGCATCGTCGTGCTCGACCACGGCCACGCGGTGGAATCCGGCACCCATGCCGAACTGATGGCGCGTGGCGGGCTGTATGCGCAACTGGCACGGCTCCAGTTCATCGACACAGGCCCACAACGCATCGGAGAAAGCTGAAGAGCTCAGCAGGAAATATTGGTTGGGCCGGTGAGCGCCGCTTCGTAAGCTCCGCGTTCCCGTCGATACCGATACGATCATGACGCTGCGACACCTGCTGTCCTTTCCCCTGCTCGCCGCACTCGCCGCAGCGCCCGCCTTCGCCACCAACGGTTACCTGCAGCACGGCTACGGCGTGAAGTCGCAGGGCATGGCCGGCGTGGGCATCGCGCTGCCGCAGGACGGACTGCCGGCCGCCACCAATCCGGCGGGTACCGCCTTCGTCGGCAACCGGATCGACGTCGGCGCGGTGTGGTTCCGGCCCAGTCGCGGCGCCGAGATCTCCGGCAACGGCGCAGGTCTGGACGGCCGCTACGATGGCAACGACACGCGCAATTTCTTCATTCCCGAGCTGGGCTATGTGCGTCAGTTCGGCGGCGACTACGCCTTCGGTGTCGCGGTCTATGGCAATGGCGGCATGAACACCGACTACCGCCGCAACCCCTTCCGCAGCTTCGGCGCGCAGGGCAATGCCGGCATCGATCTGGCACAGGTTTTCGTGTCGCCGTCGCTGGCCTGGCGCATCACGCCGGATCACGCGGTCGGGGTGGCGGTGAACCTGGCCTGGCAGCAGTTCAAGGCCAAGGGCATACAGCCTTTCGCGGGCTTCTCCGCCGCTCCCGGCAATGTGTCGGATCAGGGACGCGACGACGCCACCGGCTGGGGCCTGCGCCTGGGCTACACCGGCCGGCTGTCGCCGACGCTGACCGTGGGCCTGACCTGGGCGTCCAAGACGCGCATGGGCGACTTCGACAAGTACCGCGGACTGTTCGCCGAAGGCGGCGGCTTCGACGTGCCCGAGAACTACGGCGCCGGCCTCGCCTGGCAGGCCACCCGTGCGCTCACGCTGGCGGCCGACGTGCAGCGCATCGAATACAGCGGCGTGCCTTCGGTCGGCCGCACGCTGGCGCCGCTGTTCGCCGGCAACCCGCTCGGTTCAAACGACGGTCCGGGTTTCGGCTGGCGCGACGTGACGGTGTGGAAGCTCGGCGCAGGCTACGAGTGGAGCGATAACCTGACGCTGCGCGCCGGCTACAGCCACGTGTCGGCACCGGTCCCGTCCGGCCAGACGCTGCTCAACATCCTGGCACCGGGCGTGGTGCGCGACCACGCGAGCATCGGTGCGACCTGGAAAACCGCTGGCGGCGAACTGAGTCTGTCCTACACCCGCGCCTTCCGCGAAACCGTGCGCGGCAGCGCTTCAATTCCGGCCGTACCCTTCGGCGGCGGCGAGGCGGACGTGCATCTGAGCGAACACATTCTCGGCATCGCCTGGGGGCGCGCGCTCTGAGCGGCTGAGCCGTGTGGCGCCCGAGCGGGCGTCTTCAGCGCCGTCCTCAGCGCCTTCTTTTCGCCGCGTACATCGCCGCATCCGCGGTCAGCAGCAGTTCCTTGGTGCCGTCCCCGTCCTCGGGCCAGTGGGCGACGCCGATGCTGGCGCTGACTTCCAGCTCACGCCCCTCGACCACGAAGGGCGGTCGCAGGGCTTCGCCGATCTTGTCGGCCACGTGGGCCGCATCGGCCGCCTGGGTCAGATCGCCCAGCAGCACCACGAATTCATCGCCACCGAGGCGCGCGACCGTGTCGGCGTCGCGCACCGCGCGGCGCAGCCGCTGCGCGATTTCCTGCAGCAGCTGATCGCCGGCGGCGTGACCCAGCGTGTCGTTCACGTCCTTGAAGCGGTTCAGATCGAGATAGAGCAGCGCCAGCCGGCCACGGGCGCGGCGGGCGACCGCGATGGCGGTGTCGATGCGATCGTGCAGCAGCGCCCGGTTGGGCAGGCCGGTCAGCGCGTCGTACTGCGCCATGCGACGCAGCCGCGTCTGCAGGCGCATGCGTTCGAGCGCGGTGGCGATCTGGGTGGCCACGAAGTGCAGCAGGTCGCGGTCGCGCACGGCAAACAGCGGCCCGCCGGCACGGCGCTTCAGCGCAATCGCGCCCAGCCTGTCGTCGGCTGACGAGAGCGGTGCGCCCAGCCACTGTTCGCCGTCGTCGAGCGCACGCATTTCCGGTTCGCCGCGACGCACGATGTCCTCGCAGAATTCCAGACAGCGCGCCGGCAGGGCATCAGCAGGCAGCCCCTGGGCATCGGCGGCATAGGCAATGTTGAGCGCGCCATCGGTGTCGTTGCGCACCGCGACCATGGCGCGGTCCGCCGGCAGCAGGTCGGCCACGATGCGGTGGGCCAGCGCCAGCAGTTCGAACGGATCGGTCGCCACATGCGCCGCTTCCGACATGGCGTACATCGCGGTCTGCATCGACTCCGCACGCTTGCGGGCGGTGATGTCGTGCGCGACCGCCACCCGCACCTGCTCGTTCTCCGACCAGCGCGCCGACCACATGACGTGGACCACGCGCCCGTCCTTGCGCACGTAGCGGTTCTCGAAACTGAGCTTGGGCTCGCCGGACATGATTTCGGCCGCGGCACGCAGCGTGCGCTCACGGTCCTCGGGCAGCACGTATTCGATCATCGCGCGGCCCACCACTTCGTCGCAGCGGTAGCCGAAGATGCGCTCGAATGCGGCACTGACGAAAAGGAAATGGCCCTCTCGGTCGACGACGCAGACCGCGTCGAGCAACAGATCCATCACCGCTTCAAGGGGGGCACTGCGTTGTATGTCCATGACCGGGAAAATACCGCGCGAAGACAGCGCGGCAGCGGCATTGTCGGTCAAATTGAGCAAACCGGGGCGGCCGGCTGTGCAAAGCCGGGCCCCGGCGCCCGGCGGCGCGGGCCTACACGGCGGCGGGCTGCCCCGCGGACCGGTGTCGCGATGAGGTATCGCCGGCGATCAGTTCGGCCACCGCGGGCCGGGTGCGCAGCAGGTGGGCGAGGAAAAGACCGGCGCCGACCGAGGTCAGCACCGACAGTATGACCAGGCTGGTGTAGGCGACCGGATTCACGATGCCGGCCGAAAAGGCGGTGGCCGCCACCAGCAGGCCGGGCCCGCCGCGCGCATTGACGCTGATCGCCAGCGCATTCGCCATCGGCAGCGGTTCGCGCGCGAACAGACCGCCGATCAGCGCACCGCCGTACTTGACGATGCTGCCGAACAGCAGGATGCCGACCGTGAGACGCCAGTCGAAGTCGCGGATCAGGTCCAGCGACACGCCGATCAGCGCGAAGTAGAGCGGAATGAAGAAGCCCAGGCCGACCGATTCCACCTGCTGCTGCGCCTTCACCACGTCGGCGTGGGTGTTGCGTGACGCCACGATGCCGGCCACCAGCGCGCCGAACATCGGCGCCAGCCCGAGCAGCATGGCGACGCCGGTGGTCACCAGCACCGACGTGAACAGCCAGGCCAGCGGACTGCGCCGGGCGATGAAATTGAAGCGGGCGCAGGCTTCGCCCTCCGGCGTCCGCACCGGCCCGAATCCCCAGGCCGCCACCGCGAGCAGCAGCAGGCTGGCCGCGATGTGCCAGATCACGAACGCGGGTTCCGCCGGGCCGATGCCCAGCCCGGTGAGCACCGACGCATCGCCACCGGCGCTCGCCTGCACCATGCCGAGGGCGATCGACAGCGCGACGTAGAGCAGCACGTCCTCGATCACCGCCACCGACAGCACGATGCGGGCGAGCCGGGTGTGCATGAGGCCGAGGTCGATGAAGATGCGCGCAATGACCGGAATGCTGGTGATGGCCAGCTCGATCAGCAGCACGATCTTGAGCGCCCCCAGATGGCCGGCACTGCCGGCATAGGGGCTGAAATCCACCAGCTCGAACAGCAGCAGGCCGGCGCCTACCGGCACGATGACACCGGTGGCGGCCACCCAGCCGACCGAGCCGGTGTCGTCGCGGGTGAGCAGGCGGCGCAGCTGCAATCCACCGATGAACATGAGCAGCAGCAGGCCTATGGTGCTGCAGAAGCTCAGCACGGTGAGCACCGGCGGCACCGTGCCACCGGTGGCGGGCAGGGCCGGCAGCAGCCAGCCGTGGGCATCCGGCCACAGTCTTTTCAGCACGGTCTGGCCCAGCAGCAGGCCACCGGCCAGTTCGCCCACCATGGGCGGAATGCGCAGGCGCGCGGCGGCATAGCCGCCCAGATGCGCGCAGCTCAGCAGCACGGCCAGCGTGATGATGACGTGGAACAGATCGACCAGACCCAGGTTCAAGGGCATTCCTCCGGACTGCACCGGCTGCAGCCGCCGACCGGAGAGGACCGGATGTCGGCGCCACGGCGGGCGCGGTGCGCACGGACCTCCGGCACACCGATGAATCCAGCCTAGCCGCCGCCCCCATCGTGACGAACGAATCAATGCTTGATTGCTTTTTCGTTACAGAGATATTGAAACGCAGCGAGGGCGCCCGGCGAGCGCCGGCTGCGAGGCAGGGCCGGGCGCAATCCCCGCTGCGGCGCCCGATGTACGCCAGACGCCGATTTCGGCGGGTGCCGGCAGGTTCGCCGGCACCCGGCCAAATGCGGTTCGGCGCGCAGCAAACGACCTGAGGCGCAGCGTGATCCGGATCACGTCGGCACCGGCCGGTGGCGCGGGGCCGATGGGTAGGGATTGATCCGAACGGACCATGCCGGCCGCCGGTTCAGCGGTGCGAACTGTCATCGGCCACCCGGACACTGCGCGGCTTCCGTTTTCACGCACCGCACCGACTCCCATGAGCACGCATCACTCCGGCCGCCGCCGCTTCATCGGCACGCTGGGCGCCGCCGCCCTCGCCACGCCCGTCCTGCTGCACAGCCGTCCGGCCGCCGCCGCGGCCCCCTTCCTGCACGGCATCGCGAGCGGCGACCCGCTGGCGCGCCGGGTCATCCTGTGGACCCGGGTCAGCGCGCCCGGCGACGCCAATCCGCGCGTGAACTGGGAAGTGGCGACCGATGCCGGTTTCTCGCGCGTGGTGCGCAGCGGCCAGTTCCGCACGAATGCCACCCGCGACTTCACCGTGAAGATCGACGTCGACGGTCTCAGCCCGGACACCCGCTACCACTACCGCTTCACGTACGCCGGCCAGCGCTCGCCGGTGGGCCGCACTCGCACGCTGCCCGAAGGCGCGGTCGATCAGGTGAAGCTGGCAGTGTTCTCCTGCTCCAACTTCCCGGCCGGCTATTTCCACGCCTATGCCGAAGCGGCGCGCATGGACGACCTGCACGCCGCGCTGCACCTCGGCGACTACATGTACGAATACGGCCGCGGCGGCTACGCCAGCGACGATGCCGCCGCGCTCGGCCGCGAAGTGCTGCCGGCCGGCGAGTGCATCACGCTGGCCGACTACCGCACCCGCCACGCGCTCTATCGCAGCGACGCCGGCCTGCAGGCGCTGACCGCGTCGCTGCCGCTGATTCCGGTGTGGGACGACCACGAGGTGTGCAACAACACCTATGTGAGCGGCGCCGCCAACCACACGCCGGCCACCGAAGGCGACTACTCGACCCGACGCAACGCCGCGCTGAAGGCCTATCACGAGTGGCTGCCGGTGCGCACGCCGGACACCAGCGACCTGCGCCGCATCTACCGCTCCTTCGACTTCGGCGACCTGCTGTCGCTGCACATGCTGGAAACCCGCCTGCTGGCGCGTACCGAACAGCTGTCCTTCGGTGACTTCGTCGGCCCGGACGGCATCGATGCCAATGCGCTGCGCGCCGCGATGGGCGCCTCTTCGCGCCAGATGCTGGGCAGCGAACAGCAGGCCTGGCTGGAGTCGCGGCTGGAAGCGTCCACCGCCACCTGGCAGGTGCTGGGCCAGCAGGTGCTGATGGCGCGCGCCGAAATTCCGGCCGCCATCGCGCTGGACCAGATTTCGATCTCGAACTGGATCGCGCTGAACGAGAAGGCCGCGACCCGCCCGGACGATCTCACCCGCGCCGAGCGCTACGTGCTGAACCAGCCGGCCATCCCGCGCAGCACCGACGCCTGGGACGGCTACGCCGCCGCCCGCGAGGCGGTGTATGCCGCCGCCCGCCGGCTGGACAAGAACCTGGTGGTGGTGGCCGGCGACACCCACAACGCGTGGGCCAGCGATCTGGTCGATGCCGACGGCCACCGCATCGGCGTCGAGTTCGCCACGCCCGGCGTGTCTTCGCCCGGCATGGAAGTGACCCGCCGCACCGACGCGCCGGAAGTGGTGGCGCAGTGGATGGTCGACGCCATACCCGACCTCAAGTACGCCGAAACCGGCCACCGCGGCTTCCTGGTGCTCACCGCCACCCGCGACGAATGCCGCGCCACCTGGCATTTCGTCAGCACCGTGAAATCGCGCAGCTACACGCTCAGCGAAGGCGCCACGCTGCGCACCCTGCCGGGCAGCGCACACCGCGCGCTGCTGCCGCTCGCCTGACCCCCCAGAACAACCGATACGGAGCACACCGCCATGATCATCCGCACCTTCGCCCTCGCCCTGACCGCCGCCCTCGCAGCACCGGCCCACGCCGCACTGAGCGTCACGCTTGAACGCGACGCCTGGGGCCAGTTCGACAGCTATGAATACCAGCAGACCTTCGACACGCTGGCGTCGGCCAACGGCAACACCAACGTCGCCTGGGCCAATGACAGCACGCTGGCCGGCTGGTCGCTGTTCAATGCGCTGAAGAACCCGATCACCTACTACCGCGCCAGCGCGGGCGCCGACGCCGGCGGCTATGTGTACAGCTACGGCGCGAACGGCAACAGCGACCGCGCCCTCGGCGCCCTCGGTTCCGGCGGCGCCTACTGGGGCTCGCCGGCGTCCAACGCGCTGTCGGCCTACATGGCGGTGTCCTTCCGCAACGATGCGGCGCGCACCATCGAAGGTGTGGACGTGTACTGGGACGCCGAACAGTGGCGCGTCGGCGAATCGAACGCCACCACTGACACGCTGGACTTCCGCTACGGCTTCGGCGACACCTTCGGCGCGGTCACCACCTGGATCAATCCGGGCGTGTCCTTCAAGTACAACTCGCCGGTGGCCAACGCCGGCACTGCCGGCTACGGCACCGACGGCAATGCCAACGCGGTTCAGCTGGGCGGCGACATCGCGCTCGAATGGCAGGCCGGCCAGACCCTCTGGATCACCTGGATCGACTACAACAGCGCCGGCTTCGACCACGGTCTGGCGATCGACAACGTGTCGCTGAGCGTGGCCATCCCGGCGGTACCGGAGCCCGCTTCGATCGCACTGCTGGCCGCCGGCCTCGGCATCATCGGCGTGGCGGCGCGCCGCAAGCAGGCCTGAGTCGATGAGCGCAATGAAGGCTTTCCACACCCGTCTGCTCGGCGCCGCGCTGCTGGCCGTGGCGCTGCCCGCCACGGCCGACATCCAGGTCACGCCGGACGCGACCGGACGTTATGTCTACGTCCAGGACTTCAACACGCTGGGCGCGACCAGCCGCGCCTTCGAGTGGCGCGACAACGACACGCTGCCCGGCTGGCGCCTGCTCAACTTCGTCGAACAGCCGCTGGTCACGCCGACCTACCGCGGCGACACCGGCGACGACACCGGCGGCAGCTTCTACAGCTACGGCCTGGAAGGTGACAGCGACCGCGCGCTCGGCGGCCTGGGTTCGGGCGGCGGCTACTTCGGCACGCCGGCCGCCGGTCAGCTGGCCGGCTACATCACCGTGTCCTTCCGCAATGCCGGCGACCGCGACATCGGCAACGTGAAGCTGGCGTTCGAAGGCCAGCAGTGGCGTCAGGGCGCCAGCGACGACCTGAACCGGCTGGTGTTCGAATACGGCGTGGGCGAGGAATTCGGCCATGTCGAATGGGTACGCCCGGGCGCCGGCTTCGATTTCGAATCACCGTCGCCGCTCATCGTCACCCCGGCGGGCTCGCCGGTGTACGGACGCGACGCGCTGGCGAAGCAGGCGCTGGGCGGCGTCATCCGCCCGGCCTGGACCGCCGGCGGCCGGCTGTGGCTGCGCTGGGTGGTGCGCAATCACCAGGGCTTCGACCACGGCCTCGCGATCGACAACCTGAAGCTGACGGTCGAGCGCCCCTGAGGCGTCTCGCTCAGATCAGCGACTGCACCGCGGCCACCACGGCGGCAGCCGCCAGCCACGCGCCGATGCGCCGCAGAAGCGCGGTGTCGAGCGTGCGGCTGGCGTCGTGACCGGCTCGGCCCAGGCCCACCACGAACAGGTGGGCCGGCAGCGCGATCGCCAGCAGCGTGGCAATCACCAGTCCGGCACTGTCGCCGCCCTCGCCGCCGAAGCGTGACCACAGCAGCGGCCACACCGCGGCGGAAAAGGCGCCGGCCAGCGCGGCGGTGATCGGGGTGGCGTTGATGTTCAGCGGCATGGGCGTTCCGGTTTCGGTGAAGTCTTGATCAGGGCTGCTTTTAAGGTTTCACGGGCGCCACTCAGGCGACGGCATCGAGGGTGCGCGCCTGCACGCCCAGATCGCGCCAGTTCTCCGGGTGGCAGGTGAACAGCAGGATCTGGTGCCGGCTGGCGGCGTCGAACAGCACCCGCTTCATCCGGTCCAGTCGCGCGGCGTCGCTGTGCACCAGCGCGTCATCGAGGATGATGAGGGTGGGGCGACCGGCTTCGCGCAGCAGGTCGGCATAGGCGAGGCGGGCGATCACGCCCATCTGTTCGCGGGCGCCGAAACTGAGTGCCTCCACGTCGCCGCTTTCGCTGCCGCCCGCGCCTTCGCGGGTGAGCGGGCCCGGGCCCAGGCTGTCGTCGATCGCGATGCGCGCGCCCGGAAACAGCAGGCCAAGGTAGTGATTCAGATGCGTCTGCAGCGGCGCCTGCAGGCGCTGGGTGAGGGCGCGCCGCTTGTCGCGCAGCCGGCCGAGCAGCAGGTCCAGCGCCCGGGCGCGACGCGCCAGCTGGTCCTGCCGGCGCCCGGCCGCCGCGAGGTCACGGGCGAGCGCGGCATGCCTTTCGTCCAGCCCCTGGGCGCCCGCCGCTTCAAGTTCGATTTCCAGCCGGGTGATGTCGTCACGCCGCTGGTCACGGGTCTTCTCAGCGATGTCGGCACTGCGGTCCAGCCGCTGTACGTCCTGTTCCAGCGCCTGCGGGCGGGCCGCCTCGAGCTGACGTGCCAGCGCCTCGACCTGCTGCGCCTGGGCGGCCTGCCGGGCCAGTGCGTCGACCAGCGCGCGCTGCGCCGCCGTCTGCCGCTCGGCACGGCCCGGATCGTCGAGCCGCGCGCGCGCCGCAGCCGCCTCGCCCTGCGCGGCTTCGAGCACCGCATCCGCCGCCGCCCGCCGGCTGACCGCCTCGCCCAGATGGCGCGCGGCTTCGGCCAGCGACTGACGCGCCCGCTCTTCGGCCGCTTCGGCTTCGACCACCGACGGCAGGTCTGCCGCGTCGCTCGCACCCTGTGTCTCGGCGGTCAGCAGGGCAAGGCGCTGCGTCAGTTCGGTCACCCGGCCGGCGAGCACGCTGCACTCGGCGCGCAGCGCATCGACGCCGCGCGGCGCCAGCGCCTTCACGGTCGCGTCCGCCGCCTTCAGGTCGGTCAGCTTCTGTGCGTGCAGCTGCTGGCGCGCCTCGGCCGCCTCGAGCGAGGCGAGACCAAGCCGGGCCAGCGCGCTGCCGTGACGGTCGGCCAGTTCCGCCGCTTCACGCGCGAGCGCGGCGGCATCGCTGCCGCCCGGTTCGATGCGCAGCCGGCCGTGGCCGGGCAGGGTGATCGTGGTGGCTTCGGGCAGCAGCCGTTCGCCGCTGCCAGTCAGCACCTCGTCGCCGATGCGCAGTTCGCGACCGTCGTCGAGTGCGAAGCGCAGCCGGGTGGCAAGTGCGGTACGGCGAATGTCCAGTTCGCGCAGGCGCTTCGCCTGTTCGCGCAGCGCGGTCAGGTCGGCCGCGCGGATTTCGCAGGCGGCGGCTTCGGCCTGCAGCGCGAGCACGCGCGCCTGTGCCGCCTCGGCCTGCGTCGAAGCGGTCTGCGCGGCATCGGCCTTGCGGCGCGCGTCATCGAGCTCGCGGCTCACCTGCTGCAGGTTGTCGCGGCTGCGCGCCTGCTGCAGCCGCCTGCGGGCGGCTTCATGCGCCTGCGCCGCCTCGCGCTCGCGCTGCTGCCAGGGCGCGGCCAGCGCCTGCACCGCGTCCAGCGCGCGCTGGGCGGCGGACACCGCTTCGGCCCGGCGCGCGGCGTCGGCCGCGTCCGCATCGAAAGCCGCGATCTGGCCGCGCAGCAGCTCGACCTGCCGCGCCAGCCCCTGCGCCGACTCGCGTTCACCGATCAGCCGCGACTGCAGCGACTGCGCCTCGGCCAGCGCCGCACGCGCCTCGGCGGCCTGCGCACGCAGCGCCACCCAGGGGCAGCTCTGTGCTTCGTCATCGTGCTGCTGCCGCAGCTGCGCCAGCCGGTCCACCTTCTGCCGGCTGTCCTGCAGCGCGGCCTCCACCGTGGCCAGCTCGCCGGCCAGCCGTGCGCACAGCTGCTGGGCTTCGAGCCAGATGCCGCGCGGCCGGTCGGAGGACGGGGTGAGCAGTTCGTTGCGCTGCTTCTCGACTTCGGCGGTGATGTCGTCGCCGTCGCCGCCGGCGATCTCGCCGAGCGAGGCGGTGAGCACGCTGCGCAGGTGGTCGGTGGCATGACCGACCGACTCGCGCAATTCCTGCGCGCTGCCCTGCTCTATCCAGAGCAGGCCGGGAATACCCCAGTGCTCGGCCTTGCTCGCGCCCTTGGACGCGAAGGCGAAGCCCAGCCGTTCGGCGAGGAAGTCCTCGGCCTCGGCGCCGTCGAAGACGCGCTCGCCGTACTGCAGCGTGCAGCGCTTGCGGCCAAGAAAGCGCTTGTTCAGGCGACAGTCCCGGCCGTCCAGTTCGAAATCCAGTTCGACTTCGGGCGTGGCGCCCGGATCGCTCCACGGCCGCAGGTGATCGACGGTGCCGGAGCGGTGGCGCTCGAAGAAGGCGGCGCGCAGCGCGGCGACCAGCGTGCTCTTTCCGGTCTCGTTCGGACCGGCGAACAGGTTCAGCCCGGGTTCGAGGTCGCGCAGTTCGAAGGGCTGGCGGAAGCGGCGGAACTGTTCGACCCGCAGACGGTGCAGCTTCATCGCGCTTCCCCGGCCGCACGGCGTGCGTCGAGCAGGCCGGCCAGCAGCACCAGCGCGTCGCGCGCGGTGTCTCCATCGGCACCATCCTGGGCGGCACGCAGGTCGGCGATCACTTCGCCCAGATAGCCTTCGGCGGCCAGCCGGGCCAGATCGTCGTCGGTCGGTTCAATGCGCACCGGGTCGAGGTCGGCGCGCAGCGCGCGGGCGCGGCCCTGTGCCTGCGCCAGCGCATCGCGCAGGCGGGCGAGCCCGGCCAGGTCGGTCTGGCCAGCGAGTTCGAGCTGCAGCACGTCATCCGCCTGCAGACCGTCGAGCAGCGCGCACAGCGCATCGATATCGCTGGCCACCTGCAGCACCACGCGCTCGCTGCGCCAGCGGTAGCGCCCGGTCTGCAGCACGCTCACCTGCGGCAGTGCGCCCGGTGCGTCGATATCGACCCGCAGCGCACAGCCGGAGTCGTTGTTGCGGAAGCGGTCGGTTTCCGGCGTGCCGCTGTACCAGCAGCGCGCGTCGATCTGCCGGCAGCCGTGCCAGTCGCCGAGCGCGAGATAGTCCAGCCGCGCCTGCGCGGCGCGATCGGCGGCGATCGGATTGGCCGAATCGATGCCTTCGGCCAGCACGCCCTGCACCGCACCGTGCGCCAGCCCGATGCGGAAGGTGCCGGGCGGCGTGTCGGCCGCGGCGAACCACTCGGTCAGGTCGGTATAGGTGTGGCGCTGTGTGAGCGGCGCTGGCAGGACCACCGCATTCAGCCCTTCGAAGTGCAGCGGCACCGGCCGCAGGCACAGGTGCACGTGATCCGGCACGGCATTGAGCCGCTGCGCGCGCGTCCACACCGATTCGCTGAGTGCGGCGTCGTGATTGCCGGGCAGCATGACCCAGGGGCCGGCGAAGCCGCGGGTGGCGTTGAACAGCCGCAGCACGGTCTTGTCGGCGATGCCCTGGGCATCGAACACGTCGCCGGCCACCAGCACCAGATCGACCTTCTGTTCGGTGGCCAGCGCGGCCAGCCGCTCGACCGCGGCGATGCGCGCTTCGGCCAGCAGCACCGCTTCGTCCGGTTCGAACTGTCCGTATTGCTTGCCGATCTGCCAGTCGGCGGTGTGAAGGATTTTCAGCACGGAAGAATGGGGAAGACACTCGACACATCGGCGGGCGCCCACCTTGCTTCGGCGGCGCCCGCACTGTCAATCGGCGCTGCGGCGGAGAACCGTCCGTTCAGCCCTTCAGGCCTTCGGCCGCACGCGCGGCCTGCACCGCCGGACGGGCGGCCACGCGGGCAAGATAGGCCTGCAGGCGCGGCAGCTGCGACAGGTCGAGACTGACCCAGGCGCTCCAGCCGGCCACCACGTACAGATAGGCGTCCGCGACCGTGAAGTCCGGCCCGCACAGCCAGCCGTCCTCGCCCAGCTGGCTGTCCACCCAGGTGAACTTGCGCAGCAGGATGTCGGCCGCCACCTTGCGTGCCGCGGCGTCGAACAGCGGGTTGAACAGCGGCGAGTAGCCCTTGTGCAGTTCGGAGGTGATGAAGTTCTGCCATGCCATCACGCGGTAGCGCTCGCGCGAGCCGGCTTCGGGAATGAGGCGGCGGTCCGGCACCTGGTCGGCCACGTACTGGGCGATCACCGGGCCTTCGGTCAGCACTTCGCCGTCGTCCAGCTGCAGTGCAGGCACCTGGCCCTTGGAACTGATGCTGCCGAAGGGCGTGCCGTCAGCAGTGGTCTGGCTCTTCAGATCGACGCGCACCAGTTCGAACGGCAGGCCGGCTTCGCGCAGCACGATGTGCGGGGCCAGCGAACAGGCGCCCGGCAGGTAGAACAGCTTCATTCAGATCTCCATGGATGGGGTCGGCAGCGGGCGCCATGCTATGCGGTCTCGCGCGATGAATAAACCCGTGCCGGCGCAGGACACGCCGGCGAAACGAAATGCTCACACCGCTGCACACGGGGCGGGTGTATGGTGAGCGCTTCGCAGGGTGGTCGTGACCCGCACCGGAGCCGGCCGCTCACCCCACCGCTCACACGGAAGGTAAGAACCATGAGCGCTGTCCTCTTGCCCGAATCCGATTCCGACGTGGCGCTGCTCACGTCCTCGCCGTCGGATTACATGTCCCCGTCGCAGCTGGCTTTCTTCCGCAGGCGGCTGCTCGCCGAGCGCGATGCGCTGCTGCAGTCCGCACACGACACCACGCAGCACCTGCACGAGTTCGAACGCACGCCCGACCCGTCGGATCGTGCATCACTGGAAGAGGATCATTCGCTCGAGCTGAGGGTGCGCGACCGTGAGCGCAAGCACCTGCACACCATCGACGAGGCGCTGGCGCGCATCGACGACGGCAGCTACGGCTGGTGCGAATTCACCGGCGAGCCGATCGGCCTCGCGCGGCTGCTGGCACGGCCGACCGCGACGCTGTCGGTCGAGGCGCAGGAGCTGCACGAGAAGCGTCGCCGGATGCGCGGGCGCTGAGAGCCCGCGCCATACGGTCAGTGCCCGGAGCGCCCCCGGGGGGCGCAACCGGTCAGACCCGGCAGGCGATCAGTGGGTGCGGCGGGCCGGCGGCGGCGTCGCCGGACCACGGCCTTCGATGTGACGGAAGGTGATGCGGCCCTTGCTGAAATCGTAGGGCGACATTTCCAGCGACACCTTGTCGCCGGCGATGATGCGGATGTGGTGCTTGCGCATCTTGCCGCTGGTGTAGGCCACGATGATGTGGCCGTTTTCCAGCGTGACGCGGTAGCGCGAATCGGGCAGGACTTCGGTCACTACGCCGTTCATGTCGATCAGTTCTTCCTTGGCCATTGCGGTTCTCCCGGAGCAGGCATGAAAAAGGTGCGTCAGCCGGGTGACGGGCAGACGCCATGGAGCCAACTGCGGAATCGCTTTGGGATGCGAAGGAATTCAGGTCGCCCCGACTGCGTCAGGGCGGGCAGGAAACCGGAATACAGCAGTGACGGTGTGCGCGGCGGGCGGCCTGTTCACACGCCCCGGGCCATCGCACCGCCCGACACTATGCACCTAAAGGCGGCATCCTGCCCGATTATCTGCAGACGCCGCGGGTGACAGGAAGCCGCCACAGGCACGGTAGACTGCTGCAACGTCCTGCAAGTCGCCCTGCGCACCCATCATGAGCCTGACCCAGAGCGTGCTGCTGCTCGCGGCGCTGATCCTTACCAGCGCCTTCTTTTCGATCGCCGAAATCGCGCTCGCCGCCTCGCGCCGGCTGCGTCTGCGCCAGATGGCGGAAGACGGCGACCCGCGCGCCGAACAGGTGATGCGCATCCAGGAGAACCCGGGCCATTACTTCACCGTGGTGCAGATCGGCGTGAACGCGGTGGCGGTGCTCGGCGGCATCGTCGGCGAAGGCGTGCTCAGCCCCTACGTGTCGGCGCTGCTGGAACGCTGGCTGGCGGCCGACACCGCCGCCACCACCGGTTTCCTCGTGTCCTTCCTGCTGGTCACTTCGCTGTTCATCCTGTTCGCCGACCTTATCCCGAAGCGGGTGAGCATGGCGGTACCGGAAGCGCTGGCGGTGCGCGTGGCCGGGCCGATGCTGTTCCTGAGTGCGCTGTTCCGGCCGCTGGTGTGGCTGTACGCCCGCCTGACCGACCGCCTGATGCAGTTGCTGCGCCTGCCGCGCGCACGCGAGGAGAAGGTGACCTCGGACGACATTCTGGCGCTGACCGAAGCCGGCGCGCAGAGCGGTGCGCTGGCGCGGCGCGAACAGCAGGTGATCGAGAACGTGTTCGAGCTGGACAGCCGCACCGTGCCGAGCGCGATGACCCACCGCGAGCGCATCGCCTACTTCCTGCGCGACGACCCGGACGCGGTGATCCGCGCCCGCATCGCGGAAGAGCCGTACTCCACCTATCCGGTGTGCGACGGCGACATCGATCACGTGGTGGGCTATGTCGATGCCAAGGACCTGTTCCAGCGCGTGCTGAAGAACCAGCCGATCACGCTCACCGACGACAGCCTGCTGCACAAGGTGCTCATCGTGCCGGACCGGCTCACGCTGGCCGAAGTGCTGGACCAGTTCCGCCAGGTGGGCGAGGACTTCGCGGTCATCGTGAACGAATACAGCCTGGTGGTCGGCGTGGTGACGCTGAACGACGTGATGAGCACGGTGATGGGCGATCTGGTGTCGCCCTGGTACGAGGAACAGATCGTCCGGCGCGACGACCATTCCTGGCTGATCGACGGCATCACGCCGATCGGCGACGTGAAACGCGTGCTCGGCATCGACGCGCTGCTGGCCGAGGACGAGTACGACACGCTGGCCGGCTTCCTGATGGTGATGCTGCGCCGTGTACCCCGCCGCACCGACAGCGTGGTGTGGGGCGGCTACCGCTTCGAGGTGATGGACGTCGACAGCTACCGCATCGACCAGGTGATGGCGACGCGGGTCGAACCGGGCCACTGAGCGGGAACCGCCGGCCGGTGCCGGCACTCGGACGGGCATGATGACGCCCTATCGACTGGTGCGCCCGCTCGTGCTGATCGCGACCCTGCTCGCCTGCACCCAGGCGCGCGCCGCCGACCCCGCCTGGCAGGGCGCCGCGTTCGAGGGCGACCGCGTGGCGCTGCAGAAGCTCGCCGATGCCGGTGCGCGCGTGGTGCGCGTCTATCGCGAAAGCGACGCCTGGGTACTGGATGCCGCGCACGCGCTGGGCATCAAGGTGGTGATGGGGCTGTGGCTGAGCCATCCGCGCCACGGCTTCGATTACGGCGACCCGGCCATGGTGGCGGCGCAGGACGCGCGCATCCGCGATTTCGTGCAGCGCCACCGCGACCATCCTGCGCTGCTGGCCTGGGGCGTGGGCAACGAGATCGAAACCGGCGTCGCCGATCCAAAGCCGCTGTGGCGCGAGGTCGACCGCGTGGCCGGCATCGTAAAGGCACTCGATCCGCGCCACCCGACCGTGATGGTGGTGGCTGACAACAGCGACGACGGGCTGCGCCCGCTGGCCGACTGCTGTCCGCAGGTCGACCTGCTCGGGCTCAATGTCTATGGCGGCGCGATTTTCGAACTGCCGGCGCGCCTGCAGCGGCTGGGCGTCACGAAACCGATGGTGGTGACCGAACTCGGCCCGCTGGGCCAGTGGCAGGCCGGTCGCAAGCCCTGGGGCGCGCCGGTGGAACTGACCAGCACGCAGAAGGCGGATTTTTTCCGCGAGGCACTGGCTTTCGTCGCCAGCCAGCCGCAGATCGTCGCCGCCTTCCCCTTCCTGTGGGGCGAGAAGCAGGAACAGACCGCGACCTGGCACGGCCTGCTGGCCGGTGGCCACGAAACCGCGATGACCGACGCGCTGGCCGCGGCCTGGGGGCGTCCGGAAGCCACCGCCGCACCGCGCATTCTCGGCATCGGCATCGCCGCGGACGACTTCGCGCCCGGTGCTGAAATTTCGGCTGGCGTCGATGCTCGCGCCTTCGACGGGTCGGCGCTTACGACCGAATGGACCGTGCATGCAGAGGCGACCGACCTGCGCCTGGGCGGCGATGCCGAAGCGCCGCCGCCGCGCATCGGCGTGCGCATGCTGCAGGCAGACGCGCGCAGCGTGCGCTTCGTCGCGCCCACGACCCCGGGTGCCTACCGGCTGTTCATCACGCTGACCGACAGCGCGAGCAAGGTGGCGACCGCCAACCTGCCGTTCCGGGTGCGCTGACCGCGCTCGGGCGACCGCCCATGCAACCGGCCGGTGGACGCGACGCCCGGTCGCGACGGACGTTAAACCTAGGGAACGCGTCCGTGCGTCGCTGCACCGGAGGCGGAACGCCGCGACCACCGCAACGTTCCGAAGCCCGCGCCCGGGCGCTCAGCCCATGCCGGGCATGCGCCACAGCGGCGGCTCGTCCATCACCGCGATCTGTTCGCGCAGTTCGAGCACCCGTGCTTCCCAGTAGCGCGGCGTGTCGAACCAGGGGAAGGCGGCCGGGAAGGCCGGGTCCTGCCAGCGGCGGGCGATCCAGCCGCTGTGGTGGATGAGCCGCAGCGTGCGCAGCGCTTCGACCAGATGCAGCTCGCGCAGGTCGAATTCGCAGAACTCCTCGTAGCCGGCCAGCACGTCGCCGAGCTGGCGTACCCGGTCTTCGCGCTCGCCGGACAGCAGCATCCACAGATCCTGGATCGCCGGCGCCATGCGGCTGTCGTCGAAATCGACGAAGTGCGGTCCCTGGCCCTCGACCCACAGCATGTTGCCGACATGGCAGTCGCCGTGGGTACGGATGCGCGTCACGTCGCCGGCCCGCTCGAAGGCGGCGCGCACGCCATCCAGCGCCTGAGCGACCACGCCGCGATACACCTTTTCCAGCTCCGGCGGCACGAAGCCGTGGTCGAGTACATAGGCGGCCGGCTCGTCACCGAAGCTGGCAATGTCCAGCGCCGGCCGATGGGCATAGGGCTGCACCGCACCCACCGCATGGATGCGGCCCATGAAGCGGCCTATCCATTCCAGCGTGTCGCTGCGGTCCAGCTCGGGCGCGCGGCCGCCGCGTCGCGGAAACACCGCGAAACGATGGCCGGCGTGGTGCGCCAGCGTGTCGCCGGACGGCAGACGCAGCGGCGGCACCACCGGAATCTCGCGTTCGGCCAGCTCCAGGCTGAAAGCGTGCTCCTCCAGGATGGCCTCGTCGCTCCAGCGCGCCGGGCGATAGAACTTGGCGATCACCGGCGTACCCTCGTCCAGCCCCACCTGATACACCCGGTTCTCGAAGCTGTTCAGCGCCAGCAGCCGGCCGTCGACCGGAAAACCGGCCGCTTCGAGCGCATCGAGCACGGTGTCCGGATTGAGGTCGGCATAGGGCTGTGAAGAAGGCTGCGATGCGGCCTGAGCCGCGCGCTGCACTGCTACGGGCAGCGGCGGCTGGGGTGGATCCGGCAGGTCGGTGTCGTCGGTCATCAGGTGGAAAAATCCAATAAACGCGATACCCTAGCGTGTTTTGCGCAGTTTCTGGCATCGGTCGTGGCATATCAGGTCAAGGAAATCTTCTACACGCTGCAGGGCGAAGGCCTGAACGCTGGCCGCGCCGCCGTGTTCTGCCGCTTCGCCGGCTGCAATCTGTGGAGCGGCCGCGAGCAGGACAGGGCGAGCGCGCAGTGCCGCTTCTGCGACACCGACTTCGTCGGCACCGACGGCACGCTGGGCGGCCGCTACGACGCCGATGCGCTGGCCGACACCGTCGCCGCGAGCTGGGCGGGCGAGGGTGGCGCGCGCTTCGTCGTGCTCACCGGCGGCGAACCGCTGCTGCAGGTCGACGCGCCGCTGATCGACGCGCTGCACGCGCGCGGCTTCGAAATCGCGGTGGAAACCAATGGCACGCTGCCGGCGCCGCCCGGACTGGACTGGGTGTGCGTCAGCCCGAAGGCCGGCAACCCGGTGGTGCAGACCCGCGGTCAGGAACTGAAAGTGGTGGTGCCGCAGGCCGGCCTCGACCTGACCGCGATGGAAGCCTGGGATTTCGAGCACTTCCTGGTGCAGCCGATGGACAATGCGGCTTCGGCGGACAACACCCGCTGGGCCATCGAATGGTGCATGCAGCACCCGCGCTGGAGGCTGAGCTTCCAGACGCACAAGGCGGTCGGCATACGCTGACCGCTGCAGACCCGGAACCGCGCGCACTGCATGACGTGGCGGTTCCTTTTGGACGTATCGAGATGGTTGTTGAACTGAGCCAGCGCTTCTTCTTCGAAGCCGCCCACACCCTGCGCCGCAAGGTGGAAACCGAATCCAGCCTGCGCATTCACGGGCACACCTATCACGCCGAAGTGAGCCTGCGCGGCGAGCCGGACCCGGCCAGCGGCATGCTGATGGATCTGGCGGTGTTCCGCGCCGCGCTGGCCGAGGTCAGGGCGAAGCTGGACCACCGCTTCCTGGACGAGGTCGAGGGCATCGGCCCCGCCACGCTGGAGAACCTCTGTCATTACCTGTGGCGCGAACTGGCGCCGCAGCTGCCGCAGCTCGCGCGGGTGACCGTCGAGCGCCAGGCTTCGGGCGACAAATGCACGCTCAGTGCATGCTGAACTGACACCGCGGCCGCCCACCGCACGATGAACCTCTTTCTGCGGCGGACCTGTGCTGCCGCCGCCTGCGCGCTGCTGGCGCTGGCGGCGCCCGCGGCGCGTGCGCTCGCGCCCGATTTCGCCACCGTGCGCGACGGCTGGCGCTCTTCCGAAGCCCGCCTGCTCGACCGCAACGGCCAGCCGCTGGCCGAAATCCGCGTGGATTTCACCGAACGGCGGCTGGACTGGGTGTCCGCCCGCGCGCTGTCGCCGCCGCTGATCCGCGCGCTGCTGGTGGCCGAGGACAAGCGCTTTCTCGAACATTCGGGCGTAGACTGGACCGCGCTCGCCGGCGCCACCTGGGACAACATCTGGCGCACGCTGGAAGGCCGTCGTCCGCGCGGCGCCTCTACGCTCACCATGCAGCTGGCCGGCCTGATCGATCCGGCGCTGCGGCTGCAGGGCAGCCGCCGCTCGGTCGGCCAGAAATGGGACCAGGCGGCCGCCGCGCGCGAAATCGAACGCCGCTGGAACAAGGCGGAAATCCTCGAAGCCTATTTCAACCTCGCGCCCTTCCGCGGCGAACTGCGCGGCATTTCGGCCGCCAGCCGCGGCCTGTTCGGCAAGGACCCGGATGCGGTCGACCTGCGCGAGGCGCTGCTGCTGGCTGCGCTGCTGCGCGGCCCGAATGCCGGCGCCGACCGGGTCGGCCAGCGCGCCTGCGCGGTCGCGCTCAAGCTCAAGCCGGCGCCGGCCTGCAGCGAACTGAAGGCGCTGGCCGATCAGGTGCTCGCCCGCCGCTACCGGCTCGACCCGCGCTGGAACGAAGCACCCGCGCTGGCCCGCCGGCTGCTGCGCGAAACCGGAGAACAGCGCGCCACCACGCTGGACGCGCGACTGCAGCGGCGCGCGCTGGACGCGCTGGGCCGCGAGCGCAGCGACGTGTCCGTCGTGGTGATGGACAACGCGAGCGGCGAGGTGCTGGTATGGGCCGGCGGCCCGGACGAGGTCGACGTCGCCGCGCGCAAGCTGCCGGCCGGCAGCGTGACCCAGCCCTTCCTGTACGGACTGGCGCTCGACCAGCGCTGGATCAGCGCTGCATCGGTGTTCGACGACAGCCTGGTGCATGTCGCGCTGCCGGTGCCGCCCGGCGTACAGGGCAGTGGCGCCGCGCTCAGCACCCGCACCGCACTGGCCCAGGCGGCGGACATTCCCGCGCTGCGAGTGCGGGCGCTGGTCGGCGACGACACGCTGATCGCGCTGCTGCGCGCGCACGGGCTGGACGCCTCGGCGGGCAGCGGCACGCGCGCCAGCCTGCCGGACATGGCCAATGCCTTCCGCACCCTGGCCAATGACGGCGTATGGACGCCCTGGGCGGTCGAAGCCGCGCAGTGGCGCGGTGCCGACCGCAGCGGCAAGCGGCTGTGGGCGCCGCCGGTGGCCTGGCTGACCGGCGATCTGCTGTCCTCGCGCACCGCGCCGGACGGTCGCCCGTGGCACGCGGTCATGCACGGCCGCAGCGCAGACCGCAGCACCTTCTGGTCGGTGGGCTGGACCCGTCGTCACACCATCGCGCTGCGCGCCGCACACCCGGTGGCCGGGCTGTGGAACGGCGTGGTCGCCGCGCTCGATCCGGCGCCGGGCGAAGCGCCGCCGCCGGCGCCCGGACTGGAGCCGCAGCATCTGCGCTTCGAACCGGAGATCGAAACCGACCGCGAAGAGTATTTCCTGCCGGGCACGCAGCAGGCGTTCGCCGACGCGGTGCTGCGCGACCTGTATGGCCGGCCACGCATCGTGCAGCCGACGTCGGGCGTGAAGCTGGTGAGCGCCGGCCTGCCCGGCGGCCGGCAGGCGCTGCTGTTCGAAGCGCGCCCGCCGCTGCCCGGACTGCTGTGGCAGATCGGCGACGAAAAGCTGCCGGCGGTCGAAGGTCGCGCGCTGTGGAGCCCGCGCCCCGGCCGCTACCGGCTCACCCTGACCGACGCTCAGGGTGAGGCGCTGGAAGCGACGGAATTCGAGGTCCGGCTGGACCTCGGTCCGGAGGCGCTCAGTGGCGCGCCGGCGCCTCGTACACCACCTGGCCCGACACCAGCGTCGCGCTGACCCGGCCCAGCAGTTCGCGGCCGAGGTAAGGCGTGTTCTTGCCCTGGCTACGCAGCGTTTCCCGGCTGATGCGCACCGGCGCGTCGGCGTCGAAGATGCACACGTCGGCCGCGCCGCCCACCTTCAGATGACCGGCGTTCAGGCCGAGCACGCGCGCCGCGTCCGACGTGATGCGCGCCAGCGCGAGCTTGAGCGGCAGATGCATTTCGCGCGCCCAGGCCAGCGTCAGCGGCAGCAGCAGTTCGAGACCGGTGGTGCCCGGTTCGGCTTCGGCGAACGGCACCTGCTTGGCGTCGTCATCGACCGGCGTGTGGTCGGAACACAGCGCGTCGATGCGGCCGTCGGCCAGCGCGGCGCGCAGCGCCTCGCGGTCGAACTGCGCGCGCAGCGGCGGCACGGTGCGGCACTGCGGGTCGAAATAGCCGATGTCGACGTCGCACAGGTGCAGCGCGTGGATGGCCACATCACAGCTCACCTGCATGCCGTCCAGGCGCGCCTGGTCGATCAGCATCAGGCCGGCGCGGCTGGAAATGCGGGCCAGGTGCAGGCGGCAGCCGGTGGCGCGCGCAAGCTGCAGCATGCGGCCGATGGCCAGCGTTTCGGCCAGCACAGGAATGCCGGTCAGACCCAGCCGCGCAGCGATCTCGCCCTCGTGCGCCACGCCGCCGGCGGCCAGATGCAGGTCGGTCGGCTGCAGCCACACGGTATAGCCGAAGGTGGCCGCGTACTGCATGGCGCGGAACAGCACCTGGGTGTCGTCCACCGGTTCGTTGGCCTGCGAGAAGGCGATGCAGCCAGCATCAGTCAGTTCGCCCATTTCGGTCAGCCGCTCGCCCTTCAGACCGACGGTCAGCGCGCCATGCGGATACACGTGCGCGAGATTGAGCATGCGCGCCCGGTGCTTCAGCATTTCGACCAGACCCGGTTCGTCCAGCACCGGATCGGTGTCCGGCGGGCAGGCCAGGCTGGTGACGCCGCCGGCGACCGCCGCCGCCATTTCCGACTCCAGCGTCGCGCGGTATTCCAGACCCGGCTCGCGCAGCCGCGCGCACAGGTCGATCAGGCCGGGCACCACGATGTGCCCGGCAGCGTCGATCACCCGGTTGGCATGGAAGCCATCCGGCGCCGCGCCCAGCGCCACCACCTTGCCGGCCGCGATGAACACGTCGGTCTGCGCGTCGATGTCCTGCGCCGGATCGATCAGCCGGCCGCCCTTGATGTGGATCTTCATGCGTTTCCTCCGCCCAGCATGGCCATCACCGCCATGCGCACCGCGATGCCGAAGGTGACCTGCGGCAGGATGACCGCCTGCCGGCCATCAGCCACCGCGGAATCGATCTCGACCCCGCGGTTCATCGGTCCCGGGTGCAGCACGATGGCATCGGGCTTGGCCAGTGCGAGCTTCTCTTCGGTCAGGCCGAAGAACTTGAAATACTCCTGTGCGCTGGGCAGCAGCGAGCCCTGCATGCGCTCGTTCTGCAATCGCAGCATCATCACCACGTCTACGCCGCGCAGACCTTCGCGCATGTCGTGGAAGACGCGGCAGCCGAGGCGTTCGATGTCCTGCGGCAGCAGGGTTTTCGGCGCGACCGCACGCAGGTCGGGTACGCCCAGCGTGGACAGCGCGTGGATCTGGCTGCGCGCCACCCGCGAATGCAGGATGTCGCCGACCACCGCCACCGACAGCTGCGTGAAGTCGCGCTTGTAGTGGCGGATGGTGTACATGTCGAGCAGGCCCTGGGTCGGGTGCGCGTGGCGCCCGTCGCCGGCATTGACCACATGAATGTGGTCGCGCCCGGTCGCTTCCAGGTGCTGGGCGATCAGGTAGGGCGCGCCGCTGGAGGCGTGGCGCACGACGAACATGTCGGCCTGCATGGCCGCCAGGTTATCTACCGTGTCGAGCAGGGTTTCGCCCTTGTTGGTCGAACTGGTCGCGATGTTCAGGTTGATCACGTCCGCCGACAGCCGCTTGGCGGCGATCTCGAAGGTGGTGCGGGTGCGCGTGCTGTTCTCGAAGAACAGGTTGAACACGCTCTTGCCGCGCAGCAGCGGCACCTTCTTCACTTCGCGCTCGGCCACGTCGGCGAAGGGCTCGGCGGTGTCGAGGATGCGGGTGATCACGTCACGCGGCAGGCCTTCGGTGGTGAGCAGGTGCTGCAGCTCGCCGTGCTTGTTCAGTTGCGGATTGCGGGCCATGTTCACTCCTGATCCTGTACCAGGCGCAGCGCGAGACGGCCATCGTCCTGCACCAGCTTCACGCGGCTGCCGGCCGGCGGCGCGTAGCGGGTGGCGCAGTACGTCGCGGCCACCGGCAGCTGACGACCGCCGCGATCGACCAGCACCGCCAGTTCGACCCGCGCCGGCCGACCGTAGTCGAACAGTTCGTTCAGCGCGGCACGCACCGTGCGGCCGGTATGCAGCACGTCGTCGACCAGCACCAGCGGCCGGCCTTCGATATCGAAGGGCAGGCTGGAACGGCGCGCGTCGCGCGACAGCCCGCGCTGTGCGTAGTCGTCGCGGTAGAAGCTCACGTCTAGCGCGCCCGGCGGCTGCGCCAGACCCAGCAGCGCGTGCAGGCGCTGCGCGACCCACACCCCGCCGGAGTGCAGGCCGACCAGCGCGGTGTCCGGCGTCATGTGCGGCCGCATCTGCGCCGCCAGATCCGCCAGCAGAAGTTCTGCGTCAGGCAGTGACATCGAAATAGTCCTTCAGGATGAGCTGGGCCGCGTGTGCGTCCAGCTGTTTCTTGCGTTCGCGCCAGTCCTTCTGGCCACCGTCGCGCAGCTGCGCGTCGGCTTCGGCCGAAGTGAAGCGTTCGTCCTGCAGCGCCACCGGCAGCCGGTAACGGCCTTCGAGCTGGCGCGCGAAGCGCTGAGCGCGTGCGGTCATGTCGTGCGGTTCGCCGTCCGGCGACAGCGGCAGGCCGACCACCAGCAGCGCCGGCTTCCATTCGTCGAGCAGGCGGCCGATGCCGGACCAGCGGGCGTCGTTGGTTTCGGCATCCAGCGTGGTGAGGGCGGAGGCGGTGCGCAGTTCGCATTCGCCGACTGCGACGCCGATGCGCTTTTCGCCGAAATCGAATGCGAGCACGGTGCCGCGCGCGGGCAGCGCGGCCGGATCAGGCATGTCCGGCCACTTCGGACAGCGACGCGTAATCGACGCCGAGCAGCTGCATGGCGGCAATCAGGCGCTCTTCCGGCGGCAGGCCGAAAATGATCTGCGGGTCGGCGCGCACCGTGAGCCAGGCGTTCTGCGCCAGTTCCCACTCGATCTGGCCGGCCTGCCAGCCGGCGTAACCGAGCGTGACCAGCACTTCTTCCGGCTCGTTCTCGCCGCCCAGCGACTGCAGCACGTCGCGCGACGAGGTCAGCGCAAGGCCGTTGCCGATGTCGATGCTGGACTGGAAGCTGCCGACCGGGCGGTGCAGCACGAAACCGCGGTCGGTCTGCACCGGACCGCCGAAATACACCGGCTGGCCCTGGAAGCGCGAGGACTCGAGGGTCATGTCGATGCGCTCGAACAGGTCGTCCAGCGACATGTCGATCGGCCGGTTCACGATGACGCCGAGCGCCCCCTGATCGTTGTGCTCGCACACCAGAGTGAGCGTGCGCGCGAAATTCTTGTCGGCCATGGCGGGCATGGCGATCAGGAAATGGCCGGTCAGATTGACCGTGGGCGTCATGGCGTGTGCGGACATGGGATGATTTTATCCGTGTTGGGCGCCGGCCGCGAACCGGCACGAAACTGAAGCGGCGGCGCGCACTCGAAGCGCCACCCGTTCCCCCCCTGAATTCTCCTTTTCACGGACTGCCCGCATGGCTGACAACGCCGCCCCCCGACTGGTCTGGTTCCGCCGCGACCTGCGCATCGATGACCACGCCGCCCTCTACCACGCGCTGCGCGCCGGCGGGCCGGTGTGGTGCGTGTTCGTGTTCGACACCGACATCCTGAACGAACTGCTGGCCGAAGGGCTGAGCGCCGATCGCCGGGTCGAATTCATCCACGCCTCGGTGAGCGAGCTGGACGCTGCGCTGCGCGCGCTGGGCGGCGGTCTCATCGTGCGCCATGGTCGCGCCCGCGGCCTCATCCCGCGGCTGGCGCGCCAACTGGGCGTGGCCGCGGTGCTGGCCAACCGGGACTACGAGCCGGGCGCGCTGGCCCGTGACCGTGCGGTGCACGACGCGCTAGCGCAGGACGGCATCGGCTTCGACACCTTCAAGGATCAGGTCATTTTCGAGTGCGACGAGGTGCTCACCCAGGGCGGCAAGCCGTTCTCGGTGTTCACGCCGTACAAGAACGCCTGGCTGAAAAAGCTCACGCCCTTCCATCTGAAGGCCTATCCGGTGCGCACCTACGCCGGCGCGCTGGCCGCGCCGCCCGCCGGCACGATCCCGTCGCTGGCCGACATGGGTTTCGCGCCCACCAATCTGCCGACGCTGAAGCTGCCCACCGGCATGAGCGGCGCCGACACGCTGTTCGACGGCTTCTGCGACCGCATCGACCGCTACAAGGTGCTGCGCGACTTCCCGGCGGCCAAGGGACCGAGCTATCTGTCGGTGCATCTGCGTTTCGGCACGGTATCGATACGCCGGCTGGCGCGCGAAGCGCACGCGCGCGGCGGCGCCGGCGCCGAAACCTGGCTGTCGGAGCTGATCTGGCGCGATTTCTACTTCCAGATCCTGTGGCACAACCCGCATGTGCTGACCGGCAGCTTCCGGCCCGAGTACGACGCGGTGCACTGGGTGGACGACGACGAGAAGTTCCGCGCCTGGTGCGAGGGCCGCACCGGCTATCCGCTGGTGGACGCGGCGCAGCGCCAGCTGGCGCAGACCGGCTACATGCACAACCGACTGCGCATGGTGAGCGCCTCTTTCCTGACCAAGGACCTCGGCATCCACTGGCGGCGCGGCGAACACTGGTTCGCGCGCCAGCTGAACGACTTCGATCTGGCGGCCAACAACGGCGGCTGGCAATGGGCCGCCTCGACCGGCTGCGACGCCCAGCCCTGGTTCCGCATCTTCAATCCGGTCACGCAGTCGGAAAAGTTCGACGCCGACGGCCAGTTCATCCGCCGCTACTGCCCGGAACTGGCGAAATTCGACAAGAAGCGCATCCACGCGCCCTGGCTGGCCACGCCGCTGGAACAGAAGATGGCCGGCTGCGTGATCGGCAGCGATTACCCGGCGCCCATCGTGGACCACGCGGCAGCGCGCGAAGCCACGCTGGCGCGCTTCAAGGTGGTGAAGGGCGCCGCGGAAGAAGCGTGAGCCGGGCGCTGATCAGGCCTGGTTGAACACGTCGCGGTAGCTGGCGTACATCGCGCCGAAGGTGACCGGCAGCAGCACCAGCCAGCCCAGCATGGCCGGAATGGACGCCAGCACCACCAGCACCACGTAAAGCAGCGCAAACACGACGAAGGCCGGCGCATTGCGCAGGCTGGCGAAGAAGCTCAGCTTCATCGCCTCCAGTGCCTTCATGTCGTGGAACACCACCAGCGCCGGCGCGAACCAGACCGCCATCAGCACCGGCGCCATCAGCATGATGGCGACGATGAACATGGCCGGAATCGCCGCCATCAGCATGGCCAGACCGGCCACCGCCGCCAGGCCGGCCAGACCGGCACCGATGGCGGACAGCAGCACCACCAGCATGCCGATGGCCAGCGACGCCAGCAGATAGAGGCCGCCCAGCAGCAGCAGCGGATTGATGCGGTCGCCGAAACCGGCCCACAGGTGATGCACACCGAAGGGCTCGCCGCGCGACAGCGCCCGGCAGCCGGTCATGAGGCCGCCGACCGTCACCATGGCGAGCAGCGTGGCGGCAATCATGCCGAACAGCGGCACCAGGTTCAGCACCACCACCGCGGTCACCCACAGCAGCGTGATCACCACCCACACGCCGGGCGCGGCGATAAAGGCCTGCCAGCCCTGGCGCAGCCATTCCAGCCCCTGGCCGGCGTCCACGGTACGGGAGTCGGGTTCGCCGGCAACCGGCCGGAAGGCGGAGTCGCCGTCGGGCGCCGGGCGCGCGGCGTCCGGGGCGGATTCGAAAGGATTGCGGTCGTCGGGATTCATGGGCGCATCATTCCACAAGCCGGCGCATCCATCACGGGGCCGGCGCAGGCTGTGGCGCGCAATCCACACTCCGTGCCGGCGATCGCGGCCGTGTCGGGCTGCGCAGGGCCGGCACCGCCTTTGGCACTACACTTGAATCATCCAGTCGTGCCACCGGACCGGGAGGTCGCCATGAACATCCATAGCCTGCTCGCAGCTACCCTGCTGACCGTTTCACCGCTGCTGTCCGCCGCCGGCGGCAGCGGCCATGTGCCGGTCACGCCGCTCGGCCCGGAAGGCTATGGACAGGGCATGAGCGGCGCCAGTCCGGGCGGCATGATCGGGCAGCACCCGCGCGAGCTGATCCGGCCGAACGCGCGCAGCCGCACCACGGACATCTACCCGACCGTGCGCGGCACCCAGATCCGGGACTACTCGAAACCGGGCGTACGCATCGAAGAGGATGCAAACGGCACACGCGTCTATCAGATGCGGCCGTACAGCAACGTCCGCGACTACGACCAACCGGGCTGGCGCATCGAACGGCGCGAGTGATGGCACCGGGTTGCGGGCACCGATCGACATCCCCGCTCTGAACACGATGAACGAACTGCCCAAACACCAGCTCACCATGACGGTGCTGATGACGCCCGACATGGCCAACTTTTCCGGCAATGTGCATGGCGGCGCACTGCTCAAGCTGCTCGACCAGGTCGCCTACGCCTGCGCCGCGCGCTACGCGCAGTCCTATGTGGTCACGCTGTCGGTGGACCAGGTCATCTTCCGCTGCCCGATTCACGTCGGCGAACTGGTCACCTTCTTCGCCTCGGTCAATTTCACCGGCACCAGTTCGATGGAAGTGGGCGTCAAGGTGGTGACCGAGAACATCCGCGAGCACACGACCCGTCACACCAACACCTGCTACCTCACCATGGTGGCGATGGACGAGGACCGGCGGCCGCACCCGGTGCCGCCACTGGTTCCGCATTCGCCGGACGAACAGCGCCGCCACACCGCGGCCCAGGTCAGGCGCCAGCTGCGCAAGGAATTCGACGCGCGCTTTCTGGAACTGATGGAAGAGGAACAGGCGCGCGCCGGCCGCGGCTCGTGAAGCGTTGCCGGCAGTGATTCATACTGTCGGCTGCGTTCACCGGAGTCCGCTGCATGATCGATTACGACCACGACATTTCGGCCATCGACGCCGACCTGATCCGCCACGGCATGGCGTCCATCCATCTCGTCCGCGCCGGTGACCAGGCGGCGCTGGTCGATTGCGGCACCGGCCACTCGCTGCCCAACGTCCGGGCCGCGCTGGCGCAGAAAGGCATCGCGCCCGAGGCGCTGCGTTACATCATCCTGACCCACGTGCATCTGGACCACGCGAGCGGCGCCGGCGCCATGATGCGCGCCTTCCCGAACGCGCAGCTGGTGGTGCATCCGCGCGGCGCGCGCCACATGATCGACCCGTCGAAACTGATCGCCGGCGCCACCGCGGTCTACGGCGAACAGGCGATGGCCGACATGTACGGCGACATCCTGCCGGTGGACGCCGCTCGGGTGATCGAAACGCATGACGGCTTCGTGCTCGACTTCAACGGCCGGCCGCTGGAATTCATCGACACCCCGGGCCACGCCCGCCACCACCACTGCATCTGGGACGCCCGCTCGCAGGGCTGGTTCACCGGCGACACCTTCGGCCTGGCCTACCCCGAATGCACGGTCGATGGCCGCGCCTTCATCTTCCCGACCAGTTCACCGGTGCAGTTCGAACCGGCGGCGATGCAGGCGTCGGTGGAACGCATGCTGGCGCGCGATCCGCAGGCAATGTACCTGACCCACTACGGCAAGGTGACCGGCGTACCCGCGCTCGGCCGCGCGCTGCTGGCGCGCATCGCGGCCCATGTGGCGATCGCGAAGGCCTGCGCCGGCGCAGGCGAGGGCCGCAAGCAGGCGCTGCTGGACGGTCTGGAAAAGCTGCTGCTCGACGAACTGCGCGCGCACGGCAGCGCGCTCAGCCGCGATCAGGCGATGGCGGTGTGGGGACTGGACATCGAACTGAATGCCCAGGGGCTGGAGGTGTGGCTGGACAGCACGGCAGCGTAAGACAGGCGCGCCGGCGCCGCAGCGCCGACGTTACTGAGGCACCGGTCGCCACCCGCGCTGACGGTTGAAGACGGATTTCCCGTTCTCGTCCCGGGATCGCGCGACCTGGCGCGATGCCACGCCGACGACTGGAGGCGCATGCGGCATCGGCGGCCGCCTCCCACCTGGCGCGCCGCGTCGGAACGCGGGCGTACCCGGCCCGACCTCGGGTCAGGCGGACTTCTTGCGCGTCGTGGTCTTGGTGGCCGGCTTCTTGGCCGCCGCGGTGGTTTTCTTCACTGCGGCCTTCTTCACCGGCGCTTCGGCCTCGGCCTCGGGCGCCGCATCGGCGGCTGCAGCCTTGGTCTTGGCACCCGCCTTCGGCTTGACCGCGCGCGGCTCGAATTCGAAGCCGACCTTGCCATCCGCCTGACGCACCAGGAAGGCCGAGAACTTGCGCTTGGTGCGCGAGGACACGAAGCCCTTCAGCAGGTCGGTGCGACCGGCGGTCAGCAGCTTCTGCATCTGTTCCGGCTCGATCGGCTGCTGCAGGATGATCTTGCCCGAGCGGAAGTCGCAGCTCTTTTCCGGGCCGACCGACTTTTCGCAGATATAGGACATCGGCTGTTCGAACACGCTGGCGGCGCACTTCGGGCAGGGGCCGAGCGGCGTCTGCTGCGAGAAATCGACCGGCTCCGCGTTCTCGTCCTCGCGCGGCTGGCCGAAATCGAATTCCGGCTCCAGCGAATCGTTCAGCTTGATCACCGCATTGAACGGCCGGCCCATCTTGTTGCGGAAGCCGGTCAGCGGGCCGACCTGACGGTCGCGCAGCAGCGTGTCGATCTCGTGCGTTTCGAACTGGCGGCTGGCGACGATCTTCCACAGCGAGAAGTCGCAGCTCTGGCACTGGAACTTCTTGTAGTTCTCCTTCACCACGCCGCCGCAGCGCGGGCACTTCTCGTGCAGCGTCGCGAAGTCGCCCGGGATGGTGTCGCTCTCGTAGCTCTTCGCCTGGTGCACGATGTGCTGCGTCATGTCGGCGATTTCGCGCATGAAGGCGTCACGCGACAGTTCGCCGCGCTCGATCTGCGACAGCTTGTATTCCCACTCGCCGGTCAGTTCCGGTGAGCTCAGTTCATCGATCTTCAGGCCGCGCAGCGCGATCATCAGCTGGAAGCCCTTGGCCGTCGGGATCAGCTCACGGCCCTCGCGCAGCATGTAGTTCTCGAGGATCAGGTTCTCGATGATCTGCGCACGGGTGGCCGGCGTGCCGAGGCCGCGGCCGGCCATCGCGGCCCGCAGTTCCTCGTCATCGATGGTCTTGCCGGCGCCTTCCATGGCGGTCAGCAGCGTCGCTTCCGAGTAGCGTGCGGGCGGCTTGGTCTGCAGCGCCTTGACGATCATGTCATTGACGCGGGCACTTTCGCCCGGCTTGACCGGCACCAGACTGGCGGCGGCGGTTTCACCGCCCTTGCCGTCCTCTTCCAGCTGCGCTTCCTTGCCATAGACCGCCAGCCAGCCCGGATTCACCAGCACCTTGCCTTCGGTCTTGAACGCTTCGCCCTCGACCCGCGTGATGCGCGTCGTGATGCGGTATTCGGCGGCCGGGAAGAACACCGCCAGGAAGCGGCGGGTGACCATGTCGTAGATCTTCGCCTCGGCCTCGGACAGCGACTTCGGCTCGGTGCCGGTCGGGATGATGGCGAAGTGATCGGAAATCTTGGCGTTGTTGAAGATGCGCTTGTTCGGGCGCACCCAGCCCTGCTTGACGATTTCGTTGGCGTGCGGCGCGTAGGTGTGCGGCAGACGGGCCAGCACGTCGTTCACGGTGGGCAGGTAGTCCTCCGGCAGCGCGCGCGCGTCGGTACGCGGGTAGGTCAATACCTTGTGCTTTTCGTACAGCGCCTGCGCGATCTGCAGCGTCACCCGGGCGGAGAAGCCGAAGCGGCCGTTGGCTTCACGCTGCAGCGAGGTGAGGTCGTACAGCAGCGGTGACAGCTGGGTCGAGGGCTTGGCTTCTTCCTCGACCGTGCCGGTCTTGCCGGCGCACTTGGCCTGGATGGCCCTGGCCCTCGCTTCGTCCCACAGCCGTTCGGCGCGGGCGTGCTCGTCGCCCTCGGGCTTCTTGAACTTCTCGTCGAACCAGCGGCCGGCGTATTCGCCGGCGGCAACGCCGAAGCGGCCTTCGATTTCCCAGTAGTCGCGCGACTTGAAGCGGCGGATTTCCTCTTCGCGCCGCACCACGATGGCCAGCGTCGGCGTCTGCACGCGGCCGACCGTGGTCAGATGGAAACCGCCGGTCTTGGAATTGAACGCGGTCATCGCCCGCGTGCCGTTGATGCCGATCAGCCAGTCGCTCTCGGCGCGCGACATCGCCGCCTGACGCAGACCTTCGACTTCCTGCGCCGAACGCAGGCCGGCAAAGCCGTCGCGGATGGCGGTGGCCGTCATCGACTGCAGCCACAGCCGTTCGATCGGCTTGTTCGTCTTGCTGTGCTCGACGATGTAATTGAAGATGAGCTCGCCCTCGCGCCCCGCGTCACAGGCGTTCACCAGACCGTCGACGTCCTTGCGCTTGATCAGCCGGGTGAGCAGGCGCAGCCGCTCGGCGGTCTTGTCGATCGGGTTCAGCGTGAAGCGGGGCGGAATGACCGGCAGGTGCGCGAACGACCACTTGCCGCGCTTGACCTCGTATTCCTCCGGCACCGCCAGTTCGAGCAGGTGGCCGACCGCCGAGGACAGCACATAGTCCTCGCTCTCGAAGTAGTCGCCCTCGCGCGTGAAACCGCCCATGGCGCGCGCAATGTCCTGCGCGACCGACGGCTTTTCCGCGATGATCAGTTTCTTGCCCATGCCTGCCCGATACCTGCCGCCGGCTTGTGCGCGCAGGATGCGCGCCGGTTCAAGCGGCGTGAAAGCGGCGCATGATAGGGACAAAAAATCGGAACAGGCAAGACACGTCGCAACGACGCCATATTTATTGCATGACGTGCATCACCCGGCGGCACGGCCTGTGCCGCCGGCGCAGCGGCGTCCGGCCTCAGTGCGGCGCGCGCGGTTCGTCGTCGTCGGACAGCAGTTCTTCCAGTACCAGCGTGTCGGTGGTGACCTGCTGGTTCCACAGCACCATCAGCACGATCACCTTGAGCTGGGACAGCGACACATCCTCGTCTTCGAGCGCGAGTGCCCGCTCGACCACGATTTCGCGGGTGAGCGCATTGATGGCGCCCGCTTCTTCGAGAAAGGCGAGAAAGCCACGGCATTCGGTGTCGAGACGTGACATCTCTTCCGACGAATACAGGCGGATGGAGCGGCTTTCTGCCTCGATGCGCGGCTTGTCCGCGCCGCCGGCACTTTCAAGGCCGGACAGCCAGCCCATGGCTTCCTCGATTTCGTCCTGCTCGAAGCCGGCGGCCGACAGCTTGCGTGCAAGCTGGTTGGGCTCGGGATAACTGTCCAGATGCGCGTAAGTTTCGAAAAGATAGACCAGAACGTCGATCATGATTCGGCTCCGCGCGAGCCGGTCGGCGGGGAAGCCCACCGGCGGGTTTGTCACCCGGCGACGCGCTGGGCGCTTCGCCGTGCTACTTCAATCGCTGGAAACGTCCGTCGGGCAGCGTCGCCACCCGGTCTTCGAGTTCCAGTGAGAGCAGCATGGCGGAGAGGGTGTCCGCCGTCAAGCCGGTATGTTGCGACAGCAAATCGATACCGACCGGGTCGAAACCCATCGCGTCGAGCACGGCACGCTGTGCGTCGCCGGCCGGTTCCGCGGCGGACGACGCCGCCGGCGCGGACGATGCCGGCTGCAGTTCGGACAGGATGTCGCGCGCGTCATCGACCAGCTTTGCGCCCTGCCGGATCAGCTGATGGCAGCCCTTGGACAGCGGCGAGTGGATGGAGCCGGGAATGGCGAACACCTCGCGCCCCTGTTCGCCGGCCAGTCGCGCGGTGATCAGCGTACCGCTGCGCGCGGCCGCCTCGACCACCAGCACGCCGCGCGCCAACCCGGAAATGATGCGATTGCGGCGCGGAAAGTTGTCGCGCAGCGCCGGCGTGCCGAGCGGAAATTCGGTCACCACCGCGCCCTGTTCTGCGATGCGGCGGGCCAGTTCCTGATTGCGCGACGGATAGATGCGGTCGGCGCCGGTGCCGATCACCGCAATCGTGCTGCCGGCCCCCTCCAGCGCGCCGGCATGGGCCGCCGCATCGCAGCCCAGCGCCAGACCGCTGACGATGGTGAGCCCGCCGCGCGACAGCTCACGGGCGAACTGTTCGGCGTTCGACGCCCCCTGAGCGGTGGCATTGCGGGCGCCAACGATGGCGAGGGCACGCGCGTTCAGCAGTTCGACCCGGCCCTTCACGTAGAGCAGCGTGGGCGGATCGGCGATCTCGAGCAGTGCCTGCGGGTAGGTGGGATCGGCCAGCGTGACCAGATGGTTGCCGGGCTGGGCAGCCCAGTCCAGCGTGCGTGCGACCTGATCGTCCGCGTCGAAAGCGGCCAGCGCGCGCGCCACCCGGTCGCCGACAGCGGCACGCACCGCGGTGCCGGCGGCGGCAAAGATGCGTTCGGGCGGGCCGAAGGCGGACAGCAGCCGGCGCTGCGATTCCAGCCCGACGCCGCGGGTCAGCGTGAGCCGCAGCCAGGCGGCTGCGGATTCCGGACTGTCTAGCGGCACGCCCTGGCGCGAGGCAGGATCAGGGCTTGCGGAAGCGGTCGCCGACCGTGATCGGACGCTTGGCGTCCATCACCAGCGCGTAGGAAATGGTGTCGTACACGCGGAACACGAACACCAGACCGGAACGTTCGTCCGGCAGCTGATAGGTGTCGATCTTCTGTTCTTCGCGGATATCGACCTTGGCGCCGGCCAGATAGGCGGCGAACACGTGACCGATCTCGACCCCGTCGTTGGCGCCGCGGTTCAGCAGCACCACGTTGTGACGGCCGGACGAGGCGACGCCGCCGACGATGCGCGCAACGCTGCCCTGGATGTCCTTCTCCGGCGCACGCGGCGCATAGGCCACCAGCTCGGGCGGACGCGCCGGCACCAGCCGGTCGCCCTTGCCGATCTCGAACTGCGACGCCACGACCTGGAAGGTGGCGGGTTCGCCCTCGCGCACCAGCTTCAGCTCGCCGAGGTATTCCGCCTCGTAGCCGATCACCTGCTTGGTTTCGGGATCGCGGATCGGCGCCGCCGGACGGTAGGCGTGCCAGTTCGGTGTCTTGTCGGTCACGCCGCTCACGTAGGCGGTGTCGCCGCTGCTCAGGTAGACACGGCCCTCTTCGGTGCCGACGATGCGCGGCGCGGTGTCGTTGAAGCTCGCTTCAACCACGATGGGCTTGGCCAGGAAGGGTTCGATCGCCTTGTGCGGAATCGACGCAATCGGTTCCTTGAGCGGCTCTTCGTAGGTTTTCGGGCTCAGCTTCACCGGCTGGGCGACGCGCAGTCGCGGCGAGCCGCCGAAATCCTCCAGATAGACGATCTGACCCGGGTAGATCAGGTGGGGATTGCGGATCTGGTCCTTGTTCAGACGCCACACCTCGGGCCAGCGCCACGGTTCCTTCAGGAACAGGCCGGCGATACCCCACAGCGTGTCCCCCGGCCGGACGACGTGGCGATCGGGCGCGTCATGGGCCAGGGCCGGCGCTGCCGACTGGGCGAAGGCGGTCGCGCTTGAAAGGGCGACCAGCAGGGAGCATATAATCTTGCGCATGGTGTGGCCTCGCACGGACAGGCCGGAAAACCGCGGATTCGCGCGCCTCCGGAACCTGCCTCGGGTTTGCCTTTCAATATGGTCGTTACGAACCTGATCTTACGTACTGGCCCCGCCTGAACTGAAGGGCCGCCGGTATGCAGACGCACACCGGCCGCCGAAACGCCAAGCGCATGCCGAAGTGTAGCAAGCAGCGTCATCTAATGACAGTCTGCATGAAAATACCCCGCTAATCCATTAAATCAGCACGACTTTTATGGCCCTGCTTCCGATTCTGAAGTTTCCTGACCCCCGCCTGCGCAAGAAGGCGGCGCCGGTTGCCGCGGTGGATGACAGCCTCCGCCGGCTGGCCGCCGACATGGCCGAAACCATGTACGCCGCACCGGGCATCGGACTGGCCGCCACCCAGGTGGATGTACACAAACAGGTGATCGTGATCGACATCAGCGAGGACAAGTCGGGCCTGATCACGCTGATCAACCCGCGCATCGTCGAACGCGACGGCGAGCAGGTCTATGAAGAGGGCTGCCTGTCGGTACCCGGCATCTACGACAAGGTCACCCGCGCCGAACACGTGAAGGTGCGCACGCTGACGCTGGACGGCAGCGAAACCGAGATCGATGCGCATGGCCTGCTGGCGGTGTGCATCCAGCACGAAATGGATCACCTGCAGGGCAAGGTGTTCGTCGACCACCTGTCGCAGCTGAAGCAGACCCGCATCAAGACCAAGCTCGCGAAGCAGGCGCGCGAGAGCGCCTGATGCCGCCCGCCCCCGCCCGCCGGCCGCGCATCGCGTTTGCCGGCACCCCCGAGTTCGCCGCCCGCGCGCTCGACGCGCTCGCCACCTTCGACTGCGACATTCCGCTGGTGCTGACCCAGCCGGACCGCCCGGCCGGCCGCGGCATGAAACTCATGCCCAGCCCGGTCAAGCAGCGCGCGCTGGCGCACGGCCTGACGGTCGCTCAGCCGGATACCCTGAAGACGCCGGAACTGCGCGCGCCGCTGGTCGAGGCCGCGCCCGACCTGCTGGTGGTGGTCGCCTACGGCCTGCTGCTGCCGCGCGCCGTGCTCGACATCCCTCGTCTCGGCTGCATCAACATCCACGCCTCGCTGCTGCCGCGCTGGCGGGGTGCGGCGCCCATCCACCGCGCGATCGAGGCGGGCGACGCCCGCACCGGCATCACGCTGATGCAGATGGACGAAGGTCTGGACACCGGTCCGATGCTGGCCGAACGCACAGTCGACATCGCCGCCGACGACACCACTGCAACACTGCACGACAGGCTGGCCGTCACCGGCGCGCAACTGCTGATCGACACCCTGCCCGCGCTGCTGGCTGGCCGCATCAGGGCGGTGCCGCAGCCGGCCGACGGCGCCTGCTACGCGGCCAAGATCGGCAAGGCCGAGGCGGCGCTGGACTTCCGCCGCCCGGCGGTCGAACTCGCCCGCGCGATCCGCGCCTTCAATCCCTTCCCGGGCGCGCTGATGACGGTGGACGGCACGCCGATCAAGCTGTGGCGGGCTCGCGTCGAGCCGGCGAGCGGCGAGCCCGGGCGCATCCTCGCGGTCGGCGACGACGGCGTCGTGATCGCCTGCGGGGAAGGCGCGCTGCGCGTGACCGAACTGCAGAAGCCGGGCGGCAAACGGCTGCCGGCGGCCGATTTCCTGCACGGCCATCCGCTGGTGGTCGGCCAGCGCGCCGAGGGGTGACCCGTCGCCGCAGCCGCGTCGCCCGGGTTTCCTTGTAAGCGCAGTTTTCAACGGCGCCATCGCTTGAATTTCTTGCTTCGCGCACGATCTATAGTGCGCATCCTCTCTTACTGAAAGGTATTCGAATGTTCGGCAACTGGCTCAAGACCTCGATACTGATGGCGGGCATCGTCGCGCTGTTCGGCGTGGTCGGTGCAGCCATCGGCGGTCAGCAGGGCATGCTGATCGCACTGCTGTTCGGCGGCGCCACCAATCTGTGGGCCTACTGGTTCTCCGACAAGATGGTGCTGCGCATGTACAACGCGCGCGAAGTCGACGCCGCCTCGTCGCCGTATCTGTACAACATGGTGGCCGAGCTGGCGCAGCGCGCGCAGCTGCCGATGCCGCGCGTCTACATCATCGACGAGGCGCAGCCCAACGCCTTCGCCACCGGCCGCAATCCGGAAAACGCCGCGGTGGCCGCGACCACCGGCATCATCCAGATGCTGTCGGCGCGCGAACTGCGCGGCGTGATGGCGCACGAACTGGCGCACGTGAAGAACCGCGACATCCTGATCTCGACCATTTCGGCGACCGTGTCCGGCGCGATCTCCGCGCTGGCGCAGTTCGGCATGTTCTTCGGCGGCAGCCGCGACGAGGAAGGCCGGCCGACCAATCCGGTGGTGGGCATCATCGTCGCCATCCTGGCACCGATCGCGGCCATGCTGATCCAGATGGCGATTTCGCGCACCCGCGAGTTCGGTGCCGACCGCGAAGGCGCAGCGATCTCCGGCGACCCGGAATCGCTGGCCAGCGCGCTGGCCAAGATCGACGCCTACGCCCGCGGCATTCCGATGCCGACCGCCGAAGCGCATCCGGAAACCGGCCAGATGATGATCATGAACCCGCTGTCCGGCGGCGGCCTGCGCGGCCTGTTCAGCACCCATCCGGCGACCGAGGAACGCATCGCGCGACTGCGCGAGCTGGCACGCGGCCGCTGAGCCGCGCGACACCTCCGCCTCATTGCGGCATCATTCCGCAGTGTGCGCTGCCCTGACCGGCGGCGCGCACTGCGGTTTTTCTTCGTACCCAGACAGGACGGCATGGCCATGGACAGAGGCTGGAACGGTGGCGGCGGCGCCCGCAACGTACTGGGCGGACCGCTCGAACCCTGCTCGTTCAAGCCGATCACCGGCTTTTTCCGCGATGGCTGCTGCAATACCGACGAGAACGATTTCGGCTCGCACACCGTGTGCGCGGTCATGACCGACGAATTCCTCGCGTTCTCTCGCGGCCGCGGCAACGACCTGTCGACGCCGCGGCCCGAGTACGACTTCCCCGGTCTGCGGGCCGGTGATCGCTGGTGCCTGTGCGCCGCGCGCTGGCGCGAAGCGCTGGAAGCCGGGCAGGCGCCGCAGGTCATCCTGGTCGCGACGCATGAGGCGGCCCTGCGCTACGCACCGCTCGAGGCACTGAAGGCGCACGCCTGGACCGGCTGAGCCGCCTACAATCCGCCACCCGCACCCATACCTTCAGCGTCTTGAATTCTCACCACCGCTCCTCCGGACGTCCCGCACCGGGCCCGTCCTCCCGCCCGCCTGCACCGCCGTCCAACCGTCTGCCCGCGGATTCGCTGGCCGCAGCCCTGGTGGACGCGGCCCGCGCGGTCGCCGCCGTCACCGCCGGCGAAACGCTGGATGACGCCTTCGCGCGCATGTCGGACGGCCTGTCCGACAACGGCGCGGCGGTACGCGACCTTGCCTACCAGTGCCTGCGCGCGCACGCCGGCATCGACCGCCGGCTGGCGGTGCTGGTGCCCAAGCCGCTGCGCGAGGCCGACCGGCAGGCGCTGCTGCGGGTAGCGCTGTGCCGGCTGGAGGCGCGGCCGGACGGTGCGCACACCACGGTGAGCCAGGCGGTGGACGCCGCCCGCGCGCTCGGCGGCGACCGCTTCGGCGGCCTGATGAACGCGGTGCTGCGCAACGCCCAACGCCGCCACGCCGAACTGGAGGCCGCGGTCGCGGCCGACGAGGCGGCCCGCCTGCAGCACCCGGCCTGGTGGCTGGACCGGCTGCGCGCCGACCACCCGGACGACTGGGCCGGCATCGCCGCCCAGGGCAACAGCCATCCGCCGATGGCGCTGCGGGTGAACCGCCGGCGCAGCACGGTCGACGCGGCCGCCGCAGCGCTGGCCGCCGCCGGCATCGGCGCCCAGGCACACGGCACGACCGGCCTGCTGCTGGACAAGCCCTGTCCGGTGTCGCGGCTGCCCGGCTTCGCCGAGGGCGTGCTGTCGGTGCAGGACCTCGGCGCACAGGGGGCGGCTGCGCTGCTCGACGTCGCCGCCGGCCAGCGGGTGCTCGACGCCTGTGCCGCGCCCGGCGGCAAGGCCTGCCATCTGCTCGAAGCGGCGGACGTCGATCTGCTGGCGCTGGACCACAGCGAGGCACGTGCGCAGCGCATCGCCGACAACTTTGCCCGCCTCGGCCTGCCCGGCCGCATCGCGGTGGGCGACGCCGCGCGGCCGGACGACTGGTGGGACGGCCGCCCTTTCGACCGCATCCTGGCCGACGTGCCGTGCAGCGCTTCCGGCGTGGTGCGCCGCCACCCGGACGCGAAATGGCTGCGCCGGCCGAAGGACATCGCCCAGTTCGCGTCGCAGCAGCGCGCCATCCTGGACGCGCTTTGGCGCGTGCTGGCGCCGGGTGGTAAATTGCTCTATGCCACCTGCTCGGTGTTCCGCGCCGAGAATCAGGATCAGGTGGCCGCCTTCGCCGCCCGCCATCCCGACTGCCGACGCCTGACCCTTTCCGGTGCGCCCGACCTGTCACTGTTGCCGACCGCCGAGCATGACGGCTTCTACTACGCACTGCTGCAGAAAGCCGCGGACGCTGCGTGAGGCGGCGCGCGCGCTGTTCGGCGCACTGCTGCTGGCCGCGCTGACCGCGCACGCGCTGGCGGCCGGCGTGCAGATGCGCGACGTGCGGCTGGACCACGGCGATGACGGCTACCAGCTGTCGACCGACATCAGCGTCACGCTGACCCAGCGGCTGGCCGATGCGGTCATGCGCGGTGTGCCGCTCTATTTCGTGCTGGAGTTCGAGATCAGCCGGCCCCGCTGGTACTGGCTGGACGAGGACGTGATCGAGCGCAGCCAGACCTATCGGCTCAGTTACCACGCACTGACCCGGCAGTATCGGGTATCGACCGGCGCACTGCACCAGAGCTTCGAAACGCTGGACGAGGCGCTCAAGCTGATCGGCCGGCTGCGCAGCTGGACCGTGGTCGACTACGGCCGGATCAAGCCGGGCGAAAGCTATGTCGCCGCGCTGCGGCTGCGGCTGGACGTGACCCAGCTGCCCAAACCGTTCCAGCTCAGCGCCATCGGCAACCGCGACTGGACGCTGGAATCCGACTGGCAGCGCTGGGGCTTCACCGCCCAGCCGCAGGAGGCGAGATGAAGGTTTTCATCATCGCCACCACCGCGATCAGCGGCGTGCTACTGCTGCTGCTGTCGCTGGCCAGCGAGAACACCCAGCTGTTCGCGCGCAACTACCCGCTGCTGCTGGGTCTGAACATCACGGTGGCGATCGGCCTGATCGGCCTGGTCGGCTGGTTGGTGACCCAGCTGCTGCGCGAGCACCGCGCGGCGGTATTCGGCTCCCGGCTCAAGCTGCGGCTGTTCGCCGCCTTCGCCGCACTGGCGGTGGCGCCGGGAGCGCTGATCTATGTGCTGTCGGTCAGCTTCGTGTCGCGTTCGGTCGATTCCTGGTTCAACGTGCGCATCGAGCAGGCGCTCGAGGGCGGCCTCAACCTCGGCCGCAACACACTGGACTACGTGTCCGCCGACCTGCTGGAAAAGGCCCGCGCGATGGCGCGCGAACTGGCGGATACGCCACTGATCCGGCGCGACGCCCGGATGGACGTGCTGCGCGAACAGGCCGGTGCGGCCAGCGCCACACTGTTCTCGTCGGCCGGCCGGGTGCTGTCGACCAGTTCCGCCGCCACCCGGCTGGTACCGCCGCTGCCGTCGCCGTCGCAGCTGCGCCAGGCGCGCCAGGGCGCCGGTTTCGCGGCGGTGGACACCGACAGCGGCGACGGCCTCACGGTGCGCGCGCTGGTGTTTGTCGGCAGCGCCTCGCTCGCCTCGGACGCGCCGGTGCTGCAGCTCACCCAGCCGCTGCCGGCTTCGCTGGCCCAGAACGCGGAAGCGGTGCAGAGCGCCTATCGCGACTACGAAGAACTGTCGCTCGCGCGCGCCGGCCTGAAACGCATCTTCGCGCTGACGCTGACCCTGGCCCTGCTGCTGGCGCTGCTGTCGGCGCTGGCGGTGGCCTTCGTGATCAGCCGCCGCATGTCGGCGCCGCTGTCCATCCTGGCGCGCGGTACCGACGCGGTGATGCAGGGCGACTTCAGCCCCATCCCTGCCGTTGCGTCGCGCGACGAGCTGGGTACGCTGACCCAGTCCTTCCGTCGCATGACGCAGCAGCTCGAGGACGCCCGGGCGCAGGCCGAACGCAGCCGGGCGGAAACCGAAGCCGCGCGCACCTATCTGGAAGGCGTGCTCGGCAACCTGTCGGCCGGCGTGCTGGCCTTCAGCCCGTCCACCAAGCTGCGGGCCGCCAACCAGGGCGCGATGGCCATCCTCGGCGACACGCTGGACGGCTGGGAAACGATGACGCTCGCACAGTGGCCGCGCCACCCGGAACTGCGCGACACCATCGTGGCGGCGATCGACGAAGGCCATGAATCGTGGAGCCGGCAGATCGACATTCCCGACCCCTTCGGCCCGGCCAAGACCCTGCTCATCCGCGGTTCGCAGCTGCCGGCAGCCGGTGGCGGCGGCTTCGTGGTGGTGTTCGACGACATCACCCAGCTCATTTCCGCCCAGCGCAGCGCCGCCTGGGGCGAAGTGGCGCGCCGGCTGGCGCACGAGATCAAGAACCCGCTGACGCCGATACAGCTGTCGGCCGAGCGGCTGCAGTTCAAGCTGTCGGACCGGCTCGATCCGGATGGCCAGAAAATGCTTGCGCGCGCCACCACCACCATCGTCGAGCAGGTGGAGGCGATGAAGAACATGGTGAACGCCTTCCGCGACTACGCGCGGCTGCCGGCGCCTGCGCTGGCGCCGCTGGATCTCAACCATCTGGTGGACGAAGTGCTCGGCCTGTACGAAACGTCGGCCGCCCGCATCGAGCGCCAGCTGGCCACCGACCTGCCCGATGTGGCGGGCGACGCCGGCCAGCTGCGCCAGGTCATCCACAACCTGCTGCAGAACGCGCAGGACGCGCTGGCGGAAGCCGACACGCCCTGCATACAGATACAGACCCGGCGCCGGGGGGGGCGCGCGGAACTGGCGGTGCGCGACAACGGCAGCGGCTTTCCGCCGCAGGTGCTGGCGCGCGCCTTCGAGCCCTATGTCACGTCCAAGGCACGTGGCACCGGGCTCGGCCTGGCCATCGTGAAGAAGATCGTCGATGAACACGAAGGCCGCATAGAAATAGAGAACGTCGCGCCGCATGGCGCGGAAATCCGCATATCACTGCCGCTGGCGGCATGAAGGAAGCAGGCAACAATGGCTCGCATACTGGTCGTAGATGATGAGATGGGGATCCGGGAGCTGCTGTCGGAAATCCTCAGCGACGAAGGGCATGACGTGACGCTGGCGGAGAACGCCGCCGCGGCACGCACTGCACGCGCCGCACAGAAGCCGGATCTGGTGCTGCTGGACATCTGGATGCCCGACACCGACGGCATTTCGCTGCTGAAGGAATGGGCGTCCGGCGGCCAGCTCACGATGCCGGTCATCATGATGTCCGGCCACGGCACCATAGACTCGGCGGTCGAAGCCACCCGCATCGGCGCCATGGATTTCCTGGAGAAGCCGATCGCGCTGGCCAAGCTGCTGGCCGCGGTCAAGCGCGCGCTGGCGCGCGGCAGTTCGCCGGAACAGCGGCCGGCCGCACCGTCCCTGGCCGCTGTCGGCCGCAGCGGCCAGCTGCGCGACCTGCGCCGCAAGGTCGAACAGATGGCGGCGCGTTCGCGCGTGCTGCTGCTGCGCTGCGGGCCGTCCAGCTTCGGCGAACTGGCAGCGCGCACGCTGGCCGCGCCCGGCCGGCGCTGGCTGGAACTGGCCAGCCTGAGCGGCCCGATCACGCAGGAACAGCTCGACGCCGCGCGCGGCGGCGTCATCCACACCGGCGATCTCGGTCACCTGTCGCGCATGCAGCAGAAGAACATCGCCTTCGCGCTCGACCGGCTGGACCGGCTGGACGCCCGCCTGATCGCCAGTTCCGCGCTCGGCCCGGCCGAACTGCAGGCCGCCGGCTGGGAAGACGCGCTGCTGGCGCGGCTGTTCGAAATCGTGCTGCCGCTGCCGACGCTGGCCGAGCTGCGCGACGAAGTGGCCGATCTGGCCGAGGACGTACTGAAACATCTGGTCGACGCCGGCGAAGTGCCGCCGCGCCGGCTGCCGGAGTCGGTGCGGCCGCTGCTGCGCCAGCACGCCTGGCCCGGAGGCTATGCCGAACTGGTGGCGGCGCTGCGCTCGGCTGCGCTCGCCTCGCTCGACGACGAGCTGGACGCCGCCTCGCTGCGCACCCTGCTGCGCCCGGGCAGCGCCCCGGCCCTGCCCGGCCTGGACCAGCCGCTGCGCGAAGCGCGCGAAGCCTTCGAGCGCATGTACTTCGAGCACCACATGGAGCGCGAGGGCGGCAACATGACCCGGCTGGCCGAGCGCTCAGGGCTGGAACGCACCCACCTGTACCGCAAGCTCAAGCAGCTGGGTCTGCCGGTCGGCCGTCGCGGCGAGCACCACGACTAGGTCTTTCGTGCGGCACCCGGACCGGCCGGCGGCGGGCGGACGTGGTGGGAGCGGCGCCTCGCCGCGATACCGCCCTGAAACCGGAGCCGTGCGCACCCACAGACGCCATCGCTGCAGAGACTTCGCACCCCGCCTGCCATAGCCGGACAATCCGTGGCGCCATGCCTCCGGCATTTCCAGATAGACTTCCGCCGTCACATTTCATGACGTAAGAATGTCTCTCGCCATCCTGCGCAGCCGTGCTCTGGCCGGCATGCATGCCCCAGAAGTCGCGGTCGAGGTCCATGTCGGCAACGGCCTGCCCGCCTTTTCGCTGGTCGGCCTGCCGGATGTCGAGGTGCGCGAGGCGCGCGACCGGGTGCGGGCGGCCATCCTCAGTTCGGGCTTCGACTTCCCGGCCCGGCGCATCACGGTCAATCTGGCGCCGGCCGACCTGCCCAAGGAATCGGGCCGTTTCGACCTGCCGATCGCGCTCGGCATCCTGATCGCGGCCGGCGCGCTCGACGCGCCCGGCTGCGACGGTTTTGAATTCGCCGGCGAACTGTCGCTGAACGGCGCGCTGCGCCCGGTGCGCGGCGCGCTGCCGATGGCGCTGGGCGCCCGCGCGGCCGGCCGGGCCTTCGTGCTGCCCGCCGCGTCCGCCGCCGAAGCGGTGATGGCCGGTGGCCTGACGGTGCTGGCCGCCGGCTCGCTGCTGGAGGTGTGCGCCCACCTGTGCGGCCAGTCCGCGCTCGCGCCGGCACAGCCAGAGACCTGCACGCCGGGGGACGACGGCCCGGATCTGGCCGATGTGCGCGGACAGCTGGAAGCGCGGCGCGCGCTCGAAGTGGCCGCGGCAGGCCAGCATTCGCTGCTGCTGTCCGGGCCGCCGGGCACCGGAAAGTCCATGCTCGCGGCGCGCATCGCCGGCCTGCTGCCGAGGCTTTCCGAGGCGGAGGCGCTGGAAACCGCAGCGGTGCTGTCGGGCGCCGGTCTGTTCGAGCCCGCGCAGCTGGGCCGCCGGCCCTTCCGCGCGCCTCACCACTCGGCCAGCGCCGCCGCGCTGGTCGGGGGCGGCTGTAACCTATCAAAATAAGCGCGAAGTTATCGAATATGTTGCAACCGTAATTGCCACACACTGTCGCGGTCGGGCCGATGGTAAGTGGCGGATTTACCAACACTTTCTTATCGCATGACATTGAGTGGCCATCCATCCACTCTCTTGGCACCCCAACCATCCGAACGATCTTAGTGATGCGCACCCGTTCTATTGCTAGAGTCTCGCGCTTTTATGCACGCGAGTCCGCATGGTCAGCGATGAAGAAAAGTGGAGGCTCAGCCTCCGCATAGCCGCCTTTCCCAATGACAACAAGGAGTGGCAGATCGACTGGTTCGGCGCCGTGAGATATCGGAACAGATACGCGCAGGGTAGCCAGATCTCAGTCGAAGTTCATCTGTCCCGTGCGCGCCTTTTTAAGCACAAGTATCAAAACAAGGAAGATGTCTGCACTTGCTGGGTGTCTGTTGGCACCCTTGTCGTTCTTCGAATCGGGGATCGATGGAAAAATCAGCGGTTCGTGGGTAACTCTAAGGGTGCCACCGAACTATTCCCCGACATTGACGTGCAGCCCACCACGTGGAGCTACGTGAAGGCGGGTGGCCGACACCCGGATACAGGCGAGTATCTGCTCCCCTTCGCAGAGCATCCTGAACATCAGAACAGCACGAAGTCAAACTGCGTCGAGGTTCGACTACCCAACGACAAGTTTCTGATGATCCCCTGCATGGAACTGATTAGGTTCTACTTCGGTTCTTCATCCAAGCTCATAGGGAAGCTCTTCACGCCAGGCCTCAGGCGTTCTGACCTGGGTGTCGCTCAACACTTTCCAGGCCTGACGCAACTTGACCTAGGCCCGGGCATTCGCGGACGCAGTGCTTCCGACGTCGCTCGAATCTTGGGAGACAACGAAGCATGGAAGGCAGCCGCCGCCATCTCCTTATCTGGAGTAGGAGATGACTCAACAGAGGGAGGCAAGTACCGCAATTCGCACTTTCCGTTTGTGGGCAAGACCTCACTCAGCGCTCGCGGAGTCTGGGTTAGGCGCGGCAACGACGACGAGGGCTCGTTCGTAGTGCACGAGTTGCTCTCCTGCTCGCACCCTTTCCCCTTTCAGCGTCTGCGATACCGCGAGAGTGATGCCTGTGGGGATAGGGATGGCGACAACGCTCAACAGCAAGCACGCGCTAAGCCCAAAGTGCCCAGCAAAGCAGAGCTCGTCGACAAAGATGCTTCGACGTCGCTGACTCCGGCGACCTACGTGATCTCCCGCAGACGAAAGTTTCCCGATCTGGAAAAAAAGCCTGTCTTTGCCCAGAAACCGACTGCAGCGCGAAGACCGCAAGGCGCTGAAGTGGCGATGGGGGTCACGCCTGCGACAAAGCTAGTGGCCGTGGGAGATCCGCTCGGATCCTTGGAGAAAATTCGGAGCATCGACATCGTCGAAGCGGGCGACTTTCTGGCTTGGGCGCTTTCCGCCTGTCAGCATCTTGCGGGTTACTACGCAAACGTCATCAACGCTTCGCCCGACGTCATCCTCCATAAAGTTGATGTTGATGCCGAGAAACACATCGTTCAGTTTGAAGGCACATCCTATGCTGTCAGGGAAATCGCCTTCATAAAGCTAACGAGTGAGGCTACCGATGAGAGCTCGCTGCTCACGCTGATCCGGAGTGCGGAGTTCGTGTTCCCGCTTTGCACACGTCTACACGAGCCGGGAGATGACAACCGCCTTATCTCCGAATCCAAACGTCCGACCGCCCTGAGGTTAGATCGAGATGAGACGATTCGGGTGCCGTACAACGGAGCGAGCGCCGAATCGAAGCTCTTGGCGTGGTTAGAGAGCCGTCGACCCTAGCGAACCGTTGAACGCCATCCCGATCTCGTTTTTGAGGCAGCGTGGTGTCTAGAAGATGCGTGCGATTCAGTATCACTGAACTGGGAATCCAGGACCAATAAATCGAGGGGATCAGGGGTAGGTCGGGATCGTTGATTGAGCGACGTTTCCCGGGCCCTATCCTTGACCATAAGGCGCCGGGACACACTGAACCTTCTGCCTGTTACAGTGATGACAACAGGCTGGATTCTTTCCCGACGAGACGGCGGCGGCATGAGCGGCGGCATGAGCGGCGGCTACCGCACACCGCTGTCGGCCCGGATCGGCAGCCGTTACGTGTTCCTGCATGGGTTCCCCAAGAGCGACAAGGCAAAATCACGCAGGACGAGAAGAAGGCGCTGCAATGCGCCGGCAAGGTGTTCCTGGAACTGTCCGCCGAGGCTTTGTCGAAGGCGTTGCAGTCGGGTGCGCTATTGGAGGTGCATTGTGAGCACGATCATTGAACCCCTGCGTGGCGACCTAGCTGCGCTCCACGAAGCGGGAGCGATCAGCAAGGTGACGATGCGCGAGTTCGACGCGATCTGCCCGCCGCCAGTGGGGGAGTTCAGCACTGCCGACATCAAACACCTGCGCGAAGCCCTGAATTTCAGCGAGCCGATGTTCGCGCTTCATTTGCACACTTCGGCCTCGACCGTGCGCAAGTGGGAGCAGGGCGAAACCCATCCCGCCGGGCCAGCTCTCAAACTGCTCAATGTCATCGCCGACAAGGGCTTGCAGGCCATCATCTGATGCCTAACGAGGGAGACAGGCATTGGCGACGCGAATTGACCCTTTCAGCTCACAGCACCTTGAAGCCGCCTGTCGTGTGCTGGCCGATACCGAGCGCGGTTTGAGCGGGACGGAGATCGAGCGCCTGTTGAAGAAATCGAGGTTGCCGACACGTCGCCCGGCATGAAAAGTGGAAGCGGTTGTTCAATGCGCGGACCGGCGCGCAGAACCAGCATCAGATCGGCAACCATCTCATCATATTCATCAATCGCGCGATGAACCGGGTGAACTGCGATCGTGATCCAGCGACGTTCGCTTGGCGGCGCGACGAACTCAGTGTCGTCCTTGCCTTCTCCGGCTTGTACGTGCACGACGACGGCAAGGTCGCGCACCTAGACAAGGCCACGACGCTCGATGCTGCGCGTGCACGAGCTGGACGATTCAAGGCCGCGCTGGAAAGCCGCGTCGTCCGCTTCGAAATGCTGAACTATTGCCGCGCCGAGCTGCTGGACGAAAACTACTTTCATGCCGTGTTCGAGGCAACGAAGGGCGTTGCGGAGCGGATTCGCCTGCTGTCGGGCCTGAACGGCGATGGCGCTGACCTGGTGAACAAGGCATTCGCGGGCCAGCAGCCCGCTCTCGCCTTGGGACCACTCAACACGGAGTCCGAGAAGAGCGAGCAGAAGGGCTTTGCCAACCTGCTGATCGGCCTGTTCGGCGCCCGCTGGCCCATGCGCCCAAGACGAATCGGCCCATGTCCGAACAGGACGCACAGGACATCCTGACGCTGGTATCGCTGATTCACCGCAAGCTGGATCGCACCACGAAACTAGCGGCCATATCGCCATAAGGAAAGGACGGGAATGGACGAGGCGATCGTTGTCTTCTCTCGAAAAGGGATTTTCCGGACAACGATCGCCGCGCGCGACGTTCGCAGCCGTGAACATGCGCGCAAGCTGTGGCCCCTCGTGTCTCCCGGCGCATCGCGGCAGATGGTGACATGGGTCAGCCCCTCCTTTGAAAGCGGGAAGCTACGTCGGCGATCCCATTTCCGCGTGCTTCCAACCCAGCATACCTTCAACCCCAAAGCGCACTTCGACGATGAAGAAGCCAGCCGGTGGCGCGCCGTACAGGAAAGCCCTGAACACCGGCGGGCGAAGGAACTTGTCGCGGCCGAACTCTCCCGGCGCTTGAACGCCGGGCTCGCGATGCCCTGGGCGTTCAAGGATGCGGATGCGTCAGACTATCCGCTGGAAGGCAATTTGTTGCTCGGCGCCGAAAAGGTAGCAACCGAGCATCCTCTTGAAACGCGATTCGGTAGCAAATTCCGGCTCGACGTTGGCGTGCTCGGCCCACCGGTCCAGGCTGAGCCGATGGTGCTGGGTGGCGTTGAAATAGAACTCGGCCACGCTTTCGACGGACGCAAAGCGCTGATCGGGAAGTCGCTAGGATTCCCGCTCATCTCCATCGACATCACCGAAATGACGCTGGACGAACTCACGCCCGAGTGGGCACAGCGGGTACTGACCGCAACCACGCGGAGCCACGAGCAAGGACGCCGGCAGACCTACATCTATCTCCACGACCTGCTGTACCCCCTCTACGCGCAATTGCCGGCGTTTCTGGATGACGAGCAACGCCATCAGTTCCTTGTGTTTGCCGACGATGAGACCTTGAACAAGTTGGTGCGCTGGATGAACCTGCTCGCCGAAAAGCTGGAGTACCCGAAGGGTACGGTCGCCGTTGCCCTGGTCAACGGCAAGAACGAGCAGTCCCGCAAGATGCTGGAACGCGCGGGGCAAGTCGTTGGCCCCGACTGGAGTGAGTTCAACGCCCAGCGATGCCTACGGCTGACCCTACCGCGTCCCAGAGGCCAGGCGGACCTCCAGGCCCATCGCTTCCACATGACGATGGCGCGCATCCTGCTGTCGCACACCGATGCGCTCGTTGGCTACAAGTATTGCAACGGCGTGGACAACAACCACCCCGAAGAGGACGTATGGGTGGCGCATCGCTGGATCGCCGATCTGAAAACCCATACCCAGCATCGCGTATTGCCGAAGCGGCTGGCCGAACCGATCAACAGGCTGATCGCCGTGGTTTCGGACTTGCATCGCAATCACGTGGCCGCCAGCCACGAGACTTGACCATCCTCTGCCGAAAGTCAGCCGATAGGCCAACATTCCAGCGGAGTTACGCGCCTATGCCTATCCGCAGAGTGCGTTGAATCTTAGTCCGCAGTCGGTTTTGCAGGCTTTTTTCTCGGGGCCGAAGAAGACAAAGACGGCAAGCACTCGAACAGGCGTTCCGCATAAACGAACCCCATCCGCCTGACTGCGCCCTGATCGAAGTACAGCAGCCAAGCAGCAAGCAAGGCCAACGAAATGAGCAACGTCAGGCCTGCGGCAAGCCCCGGATCGGCAAGTTGCATTGGGTCAAAATGGGGTGGGACTACCTGCAGAACCTTCGCAATCAGCAATCCGTAGATGATGCCCAGGATGCACGACACGATACCGACCGGCTTCATCGCCAGCATATTGCGGTGAAACCCATAGGCAATGTTCTCTTTCAGCAAGAGCTGCTTGTTGGAGCGCGTGAGTTCGCGAAGCCGCTTGGTGGCGCCAACGTAGATATCGTCCGCCTTGTCAGGGCTTGCTGACTCTTCTTCTGCCGTTGGCATGTCGATACCCAGCTTGGCCGTGATCGCCGTGTGATAACGCTGTTTGCTGACACCATCGAGAAACTTGTCGCGATGACGCAGTGCGATGGTTGTGGGCATGCCGCCCCACTTTGCAACCAGCATCTCTTCAAGCTGTTTCCCGCGCCCGCGGGCGACACTCGCCAGCGCATAGATAGCGCCGCAGCCACCAAGCAGGCCGATCACACCTGTAAGCACGGGATGCTTTGGCCCGTAGACACACAGAAGCGGCACCAGCACCGGCAGGGCCACAAGAAGTCCGGGGACCACACGCGCCTTGCGCTCGTAGGGGTCCTTGACCAGCTCAAAAAAGGTTGTCATATGAAGTCAGGCCTGTGCCGTCAAGGCATCGATATAGGGTTGGATTTCATCGCGATTTTTCAGCGTGATCTGCTGCGCAAGAGGGTCTGGCGCTTCCTTGGTATGCAAGCCCAGACGCCTCAGCGTGTAGTACAGAAACGCTTGGCGGCATGGAAGTTTGACCTGTCCGTATTCCATGCCGTAATCCAGCTCCAAGACTCGCTTCTTGGCCGGGGGCAAATCAGGGTGCGGCGCAAGGACCAGCATCAGCACAGTATGCCAATGCGCATCCTGGCTGAAGTCAACTTGGCTCAGCTCGAAACCGTCGATGCGCAGAATTCGGGCGAGAACGAAATCGCTGAAGCGCTGGCGCTTGTGGCAAAACGCTCGCACGTGCCAGCGAAAACCGTCGTTGCCAAGGGCGTGCGGTGACAGCAAGCGAATCGATTCGTCCAGGGACGTCATGGACTGGTAGCTCACCCGAATGGCTTCCCGCTGCCGGATTGCCCGAACCACCGCTTCGACAGTCTGCTCATTGATCGTGCGCCAAGGGGAAGGTGCCCAATCCGTCTCTGGCGCAGAACCGATGAAGCTGGCAGCCGGCTCGACAACACCCATCTTGGTTGCAAGCAACTCTGCCAGATAGCGCTGTGCCGAGCTTCGTTGATACAGCGGCTGGAAGCCCGGCGCTGCCGTGTAGGTCCTGGAGCTGCGGTCGTAGACCAAATTGCCCGGCGCCAACTCTGTGTATTTGGCAATGTCCAGTGAAGCCTGGGGAACAGAGATGCCGAAGTGCTCAGTGAGATCCATTCGATTGATGCGCCGCTCCCAGCGCAAACGAAAATCGATGAATTGAAGTCTGCTCTCCAGCCCCCAACTTAATCCCTTGGGTTCAGCGGGCTCAGCGGCAGTAACAGGGGGCTCTTGCATCAATAGCGCCTAAAAAGTAGACGGGCGTAAAAAATAGTCGTACATTAACTATACGCGATCATCCTTCGGTCGTCTACCCGGAGACCCTCATGCCCACCACCATCACGTTTTTCCCCGTTGATAACGGGGACATGACGCTCATCAAGTTCGGCGACCTCGACGCGACGACGCTGCTGATCGACATCAACATCCGGCAGGACGCCGACGACCCCGGAAAGGACGTGCGCGACGTTGCCAAGGACTTGCGCGAACGGCTGAAGAAGGATGAGAACGGTAGGCCGTATGTCGATGCCTTCCTGTTGAGCCACCCGGATCAGGATCATTGCCGCGGCCTGACGCGGCATTTCTACCTGGGGCCGCTCGACAAGTACCCGGATGACAAGAAGGACGACAAGGACAAGAAGATCGTGATCCGCGAGATGTGGTCGTCCCCGATCGTGTTTCGACGCACCAGCAAGACTCATACCTTGAGCGACGACGCCAAGGCCTTCAACACCGAGGCACGCCGGCGCGTGCAACTGAACCGGGACAAGAACTTTGCCGTCGGGAACGGTGACCGCATCCAGATCATGGGCGAGGACATCGACGGAAAAACCGACGATCTCACCTCGATCGTGCGGAAGGTGGACACGTGCTTCTCGACGATCAATGGCAAGAGTTCGGCATTCTTCTCCGCGCTTCTTTTGGCTCCCCTGGATGCCCAGGACGACGAAGAAGAGGAAGAGTGCCTGGTCAAGAACCAGTCCAGCGTGATCCTGAACATCACATTGGCCGCCGATGCGCAGACGCCGGATGGCGCGAAATTCCTGACTGGTGGCGATGCCGAGGTATTCATCTGGAACCGCCAGTGGCAGCGCCACAAGACTGAAGCCGATGTGCTTGAGTACGACATCATGCAGGCACCGCATCACTGCTCCTGGCATTCGCTGTCCTATGACAGTTGGTCCGATTTCGGCGAGAAGGCCAAACTCGACGCCGATGCCCGCAAGGCACTTTCGCAGACCCGTGATGGTGCCGTTATCGTCGCCAGCTGCAAGCCGATCGCAGACGATGACAGCGATCCACCCTGCATCCGCGCGAAGCGTGAGTACGTGGCGATCGTGAACGACGCAAAAGGCGAGTTCTACTGCACGGGCGAATATCCGAGCGAAAAATCCGTGGAGCCCCTCGTTTTCACCGTCACCGCTCAGGGTGTGCAGCCTCCTTCGAAGAAGGAAGCCGGATCGAAGGCCGCCGCCGTGATCACCTCTGCGCGCACGCCCATGCCGCACGGGGCATCATGACGGACCGCATCGCGGACGCACTGCATCAACTTCAGCGGCATCGGGGCCTTGTCCGCGTTGGCGAGCCAACGGCATTGGGCGCGTTGACGCAGATTGAAGTCGATGTTGCCGTTGAATTGCCAAGCAGGTCTCGGCGCAGAGGGGTATCCGAGACCGGAGTACGCTCGGTCGAAACATGCGTTCTGGTGTTCGGCGCTGAATGGCCCCTGTCCGCGCCCAAGCCATTCTTGCGAGCGGACTTCCCGCTCAACTTGCCGCATATCAACCCTCATCGCGAGGGCGAATTGGTCTCGCCTTGCCTGTTCGAGGGATCGCTCAACGAACTGCTGCATCGGTTTGGCCTAGACGCCATTGTCGATCAGTTGATCGATTGGCTGCACAAGGCCGCAGCGGGCACGTTGCTGGACCTTGAACAGGGGTGGGAGCCGACGCGACGAGACAGCTGTCCTTCGACCGTGGTATTCAGTGCCGAGAAGGTTGCGGCCACAGCTCCCGCTGACGGCACCATTCTGGTAGTCCCCGCAGGCTACGTGACGATTGATGGCGGTCTATACGCCATCGTCAATGCCGAATTGACCCCGCAAGTCGATCCTGTGTTTTACCAGGAGACTCACAACGACAAATTGGGCAAATGGGCAAACGGCCACACCGCCGCCTTCATTGCCCGGGCTACCATGACCGGAGGCCACCCGCATGTGGTCGGACACTACCAACCGGAGACGGTTGTCGATCTTGCGACGCTGCTTGATCGAGCAGCAGAACTCGGCATTGATCGTGACGCTTTGGCCCAAGGCTTGGATGGTTACTACAGACACTCGATCCTGGATATTCAGCAGGACTCGCGCGGCTGGGTGCACGGCTTTTACGCGATTGTGATTCTGACTGTACAAAGGCCAGCGTCGCTTGTGGGTTCACCAGGGAGAAGTGTCGAGCTATTGCCCTACGTGGTGCGCTATGAACTCAATGCTCAAGCACTCCTGGAGCGAAACGCCACGGTTCACCCGGCTTTTCACGCGCATGCGTTGTCTCCCGAGTTGCTAGCAAGGACATCTGGCATTACATCAGCAGCCACATCGCAGCCTCTGGTCATACTCGGCTGCGGAAGTGTGGGATCGAAAATCGCGATGCAACTGGGGCGAGCAGGCTTCGGCTCAATGACCTTCGTCGACAACGAGTCCATGTCGCCTCATAACGCGGCGCGGCATGCACTCATTGAGCGTGCATCAGTACTGGTCCCACCTCGGAAGTCGGCGCTGATGAAGACGGCCTTTGAGGAGCTGTCACATCTTCAATCGCGCGCGTTCGACATCGACGCTGTGACCCTCCTGGTGGATCCGGCACAGTTCGCCACAACCGTTCCGCAGGATGCAGCCATCATAGTGGACGCAACGGCATCACTTCAGGTGCTAGCCGCAGAAACACAATCAGCAGCACTGAACCAGTCTCCTGCCCGTCTGGTACGGATCGCGATGTATGGTCAGGGCCGCTGTGTCGCGGTTTTGCTGGAAGGACCTGGTCGCGCCGGACGGGTTGACGACCTCACGGCATTCTTGTTCGAGTGCTGCCGGTTTGTGCCGGAACTGCGCGCGTCGATTGCCGGTGATACGTCTGAGCCCACCCGCATTTTCGTAGGTGACAACTGCCGTTCACTGACGATGCCAATGTCTGATGCCGTTGTTTCTCGTTCTGCGTCACTGGCAGGCCTGCAACTGGAACGTTGGCTCGTTGGCGGGCTTCCGAAGGAAGCGACGCTTTGCGCGGGGATCTCGGATGCCGAAGGCCTGGGCATGGCATGGACCCGCGCCGGCCTTGGCCCAACCACTGTGCTCGAAGTAGTAGACGATGGTGGCTGGAACATTCGGATTCTGCACCCGGTCGTGCAAACAATCCATGCCGATGCGTTGCGCTGGGGCGCTTTGGAAACAGGCGGAGCCTTGGTCGGCCGCATCTCGTTTGAAAATCGAACCATCACCATTACGGGCACCGTGGACGCGCCGCCTGACAGCATTCGAGGGGCCGCCCGCTTCGTCCTCGGAACGGATGGACTTGTTCAGAATTTGCGCACGGCAAATGGAAACTCTTTGGGGTATCTCACCTTCATCGGAACTTGGCACAGCCACCCGAAAGGCGGCCCACACTCGGGCATAGACCGAAACACATTGCGCAACATCGCCGAGGATGCCGGCGGCCTTCCCGCCGTGTCGTTGGTTTGGACTCCGACAGGACTCACGTGTGCTGTGGATCGCTGGTAGGGGCAAAGCCACCAGCACTTTATTGGCATAAAGCGAGGGAGATGTATGGCTGACTACTTCGAGATCGATTTTCTTGGCGTCGAAACAGCAAAAAGTGGGGGTGCGATCCCGCTGCACTATTCGGTGAATGGTACCGAAGGCGTGCACGTCGTTGACGGTGGATATCTGGATACGGGAGATCAGATTGTCGAGCACCTGAAGTGACACCAATACTCACGTATGGCATGGTGACGAAAGCACATCCTTGAGAGCATGCCATGAGAGCTTACTTTGCCTTTGAGCAACTCATCCCCTCTGGCGAGCTCAAGCAATTTGTCTTCCAACTCAATGACGCGGCGAAGATCGAAGAGGCCCGGAGAATTTTGGCTTCAGGAAATCAACTTAAGGCGCACGTGCAAGGGAAGGTCGTACCTAGACCAGCCGACTATAATCCTGGCTGGTCATTTCACTTGGATCCCGAGACCATCGGTTTTTTCGAGTTCCAGATCGAAGTGTGTGATGCCAACGTTGCTTACGTAGAGGAGCACCTAGACGAAGTTGGAGGCGCCTTTTTGCCGAACAGCTTTTGGTGCCCATGGAGTTCGCGCCTGTCCAAAGAAGTCAGCTGCTAGCGCCTTGAGGCCGCCAACGGGCTCCTGACACGATGCTCAAAAACAGCCAGGAGCGCTTGGCTAGATCTCTTGACGGCGCAAACGGGATAATCAGCTCACGCGAGCGCGCTCAAGCTCATCCGCGCTCAGGCTCACTAACCACGTAGGCTTGCGGCCGGCGGCCCCGACCTCTTTCACTTCCCCTGTTTCCGGATTGCGATACTTACCCGGTGCAATCTTTACCTTCACGGCACTAGTCGCGCGAGCCGCGCGGCGAAGGTTGCCACCGAGGCCCAGATCCGCAGCTGAGAGGTTGTACTTCTTTATCTTTGCCTTGACGTCGGCGATTACTGTATCAAGTTCGCTCTTGCGGACGGCTTCAGCTTGCTGCTGCAGTTCGGATATTTTGGCAATCAGCTCTTCGTAGGTTTGCCCAGACATTGAGGCCTCCTCTTTATTGAAAACGGCAATGATACCGAGAAGTTCGTACAACGTCGGACATTAAAGTCCGTTGCCTCTTGTACCAGCACGAGATCGCCCTGAGTCCCCAAACACACTAACTCAATGAACAATTTGGCCGTGGGGAGGAGACTCCACGGACGAATTGGCAGGGGCGGCAATCGACTCCCATGTTCGCATTGACCGCACCCTGATCACCTTGACGGACGGGGTCAACGGCTTCTAGCGCACGGCGACGCCCCTCAGCCATTGCGCACCGAACGAGATGCGATATACTTTTTATGCCTTAGACGCGGCTTCCTCATCCGCCATGGAAGGCAGCCCTCCGCGCTGCAGCGTCTTTCAGTAGTTTTGCTTCGTGCACCATGGACCCTGTCGCCATGGATCGGTAGCGGATGTCGGTCTGGCAATAGGAAACTGCCATGTCTGCAAACCTGCCTACCTCTTCAGGCGCCAAAATCCCCTCTCCCCGCCGCCTCAAGAACGAGGCTAAGAAGCTTCGACGCCAAGATGGAGCGTTAACCCAGCTCGCAGCACTCGATCTGGCTGCAACTGCTCGTGGTTGGCCCTCATACAAGGCTTTCGAGCGGGAGTGGCGTAAGCAGCCATCAATAGATCGGCGCCACTTTCTGGTAACTCTCTCAGCACAGTGGTCAGACCGACTGAACAGCGCGCGAGGAACGATGCAAGCGCATGTTCAGCTGAGCGAACCTTGGTGGAACTTCCTCTCCCTTGCCGAGCGCCGCCAGATAGGTACGCTCAGCGACTTTCACATCGTTCGAGCAGATCGATCGCGCCTTGCTGCCACTGATGAATACACGTCTTGGATGTCGTGCGCTCACAATCTGAGTAAAGCGGCACGAAAGCTGGTTTTCATCGACGTAATGCGAGTTTTGGCCGCTTCACAATCCAAAGCGATCGCCGCATTTCAAGGTGACCCTCACCGCATGCTGAGCTCCCAATACCCAAATCGAGACCACGAGACTCTGTGGTGGGACCCAGCGACGGGCTTTCATTTCATATTGAACGAACCCTACCAAATCGACCCCGACAAACAAAATAGAGTCTTGGCCGCTCGCGAGATGGTGGCACACACAACTCGCGAATGGACGATCCATAATCCGTCTGGAACGTTGGCCCAATTGATTGCGCCGATGCGCAATGAACCAGAGTTAATGGTTTTTGTCCAGCGCAGCAACGCCTTACCTGCCCGATTTAGGCAGATAGTCTTTACGGATAACGAAGGGCACCAGTTCGATATCTTCACGTAGTTATGCAAGGCTAGCTCGTGAGGCGCCGTAGCAGCAACCATCTGCTGATAGGCGCTCACCGTCGCGCCCCCCCTGAACACGCCAAGCCAACGGCGTCGTTCAGGATCACACCCCAACGCTGGCCATAATCGCCCCTCAGTGTCGTTCTCAACCCTGATAGCCCGTCCGCCGCTGTCCGTCACAATAAACCCATCCATGCAATTCTCGTGGAACGAACCTTGCCGGAAGTAAGTCTATTATCTGGATTACGCTGAGTGAATACCGCATATAGTTCAATTTTAACCCCTACTCAAATTCTGCGAAATTGAACACATTATCCTTCTCGACAAAGGCGCCGAGGGCTCATTTAAAAGCTCACTCCCAACAGCCGCCGAAACACCCCAATTGACGTCGCGAAAAATACTCTTTAGCCCCCCCCAACAACGAATTACTCTGAGATCAGATCAATATTCGCCAACTATTTTTTTGCGACAAGACGCCGAAGAAGAGGTTTACAACCCTCTAAAACGATGATCTACTTCCGCCATCGAGAGGGCGACATGGCGATCCGAAACGTACTTTTAGACCGATTCTTCGCGAGCCACGAGGAGCTCCTTGGGCATGCTAAGGACGTTCAGGATCAGGAATTCTCTTGGTCCCTGTCGTTCTCTATTGAATTCCTTCCTGGACACATCTCCCTTGTCTTCAAGGCATTGAGTGAGTTCAAAGCTATCGTCGGCGAGAAGCGCCTTGCAGACGACTCCGCATTCTTTTTGTGGGCAGACGCCGCGCACGGCCCCACTGTCTTCATGTTCGCGAATGGCTTGGACCGAGCCCGTCGAACGGCACTCATGGAAAGATGCAAGGAACTTCGGATGGAAGCGGCGTATCGCTGCAAAGCGTGCGGCCGTCATCTGGATGAGATGTTCGACGGTTTCTGCCCTCCCCATTCCCGTCTTCACCGCTGGAAAGTGGAGAGATGGTATGCAGGCCCACACCAAGCTTCGCCTGAAGGCCAGAGTTCTTCTCCCAGCCATCAAGAATCAATCCTTGAAAGCGCGCCGTCTCGGATCGAGCCGGAGGAGTCAAGCTCCGAGCCGACGGCACTTGCCAGCCCTGAAGCGGCCAAAATGTGCGCCGAAGGCGGCACTTCGCCCGATATGGGACTGGTTGTTGAAATGTGGCATGAGCAGTCCGTCAGCCTGCTGAGATCTCAACTTCCCGGCATGGATGTGGACTCGAGAGCCCGCGTTCGGGGCTACATTGATCGCATCGCATCACAGAAACCAAAGAAGCCGCTCCGAATGTTTTCGGGCGTAACTCAAGGGCTTTTTGATGATTTGAGAATGCTTTTTCCGAACTTCGCCTCCGTAATCGATTACGTCGAGGGCCAATGTGCACTTTCATTGGCAACCGGCAGGGAACTCGCCTTTGATCCGATTCTTATTCACGGAAAGCCCGGCCACGGGAAGAGCATCTTTATGCAGCACTTGGCCGCGGGGCTGAACCTGACACCCGTGCTGTTGGTGGACATGTCGTCAGCACAATGTGGCGCATCCCTTAGCGGAAGCGAACAGTACTGGGCCAATTCAAGTCCCGGCCAGTTCTTCTGGCACGTAGTCTGCGGCGAGGTCGCCAATCCGGTTGTGGTCCTCGAAGAGATTGACAAGGTCGATCACCAACTGGGTTCACGCAATGCTACGTCGCCCCTGAGCGCCCTCCACCGACTGCTGGAACGCCATAGCGCTTCCCGGTTCTTTGATCTCGCTTTGCCCGAGTTTAATCTGGATGTAAGCCGTGTTATCTGGCTCGCAACCTGCAACGTCATCGAACGCGTTCCGGACGCTATCAAGCAGCGGTTTCTGGCCTTTGAGATTCCCAAACCCGATGAGAAACAGGCCAGACACATTGCGATATCCGTGTTCACCCACCTGCGTCATGAACGAGGCTGGACTCATTTTCTCGACGGAAATCTCAGTGACGAGGCGCTGCGGATCCTCTCTGTGATGCCTCCGCGCGAGATGCGAAAGCGCCTTACTGCTGGCGCTGGCCGAGCGCTTCTCGCGGGTCGGCGGTCTCTGGTCGCGGAAGACCTCCTCGGCGTCGCTCCTCTTGAGCACGGCGTGCAGCTCGTTCTTCACTGATCAAAATGACGCTGCAGCTGATCAGAGAACTGGTGGCCCGATATCCCTTGTTTCTGCGCAAGCTGAGAGCGCGAACGGAGTACGAATGGCGCTGGCAGTTTCTATGCGAGGACGGCTGGTTTGATCTGCTGGACACGGCATGCATCGGCATCGAGTCCGAATGCCGTTACGCCCTTGAGAAGCAGGGCCAGTCGATCCCGAACCTTCCTTACTTTGCAGGAGCGATGCGGACGCATTGGGAACTGGTCCTTAAGGTCCGAAACAGCACAGAAAACAGCCGATGCGTGACCGAAATCGTCCGGTCAGCGGCCCACAGCATCTGTGAGCGATGTGGCGCTCACACCTCGGATTACTCAGTTCGTCGGTCCTCGTTTTGTGAAGACTGCACACAGAGGCGGAGCGATGGTCGCTGAGGCTCCGGCGCACTTGGCCGCCCCCTGTTCAATACCCGAGAGCACGCATCAGAGATTGTCCGTCATGGGATCACGAACCCTCTTCCTGCTTGGGGACGTCCACGGTCGCTTCGATCACGTCCTCCACGAGGCGCTCTCCCGCCTTCCAGCTGGCGTTGTGTTCTTGGGGGACATCGAGCCGCCGCGCAGCAGGCGCGAGTTGATCGCCCTGTGCGTGGCGTCACTGGTTGTGGCCGTGACTCACAAAACCAAGGCCACAACTTTGAGCAATCCGTCTCTGCCGTCGATCGACTAGCGCGGAGTCGAAGAGGAAGTAGCAGCCGGCTTCTTGCTCGTGGCGGCGCACTGTTCCTTCAGCTTCTTCACTTCGGGGTACGCCACATCGCTTATGTATCGCTTCGTGTCGGCCAACTGCTCGCATGTCTTCGGCACGGCTTTCTCATCGTCGTCATGCGCACCTGCTTGGGTCATCACAAGCGTTGAGGCAAGCGAAGCGCTTATGATGGCTGCAATCAAGAACGGGCGAACTTTTATATCACTATCTCCTGGGGTAAAGCCCTGCCAAAGCGGCAGAACGGAAAACTTCGGTTTCATTTCGAACCAATGACATAACAATAGAACTAAAATGAAAAGACATTGGTCTGTGTCAGCTTGATTGATTACAGGACGTGCTTCATCTCCCCGTACTGGCCTCGAGTACGAACGATCACCGTGACATCGGCGTCACCACGGTTTCGCCAGAACCAGTGTGGTTGCCGCTAAAAGCGGCCTGAATCACGCCATCTCCTGCAGGCGCAGCACGTCCCTTCTTGTAGCTAACAGACTGGCCATCGCCATCGCCGTGGGTATCAAAATTCACCACGCCGCCTTCGGAAACCCAGTCGAATTCGGCTTGCTCGCCAACCTTCATACTCGACTTCACCTCGGCGCCTTGGCCGGGCTTTATCACGACACGCATTTCATCGCGCCAAGCCGAATCGTTCGCTACCGGTGTACCACTTTGTACCTGCGCTGGCATTGCGGAACCGGCGTTCCCTTTCGTCGCAACCTTTTCGGCATCCAAAGCAGCGTCAGCAGAGGCTTCTTCGGCCAACTGCGTCTTGATTTCTCCCATTTCCGTCAAGCCCAGAGCGCGTCCAATCCCGGTCGGGACGATCGCATACTCTGAGGGAAGGACAATGGCGATCAAAATGGCCATAGTAGCGATGAATGCAATCGACGTCGAGCGAAGCAGTTGTTTAGATGTGGGAAGGTCGTCGAGCGTCGGCTTGGTTGCGTTGTACATAAGATTTTCTCGGTGTGTGAATCAGAAAAAATAACCAGTGAGTTGATAGCCGACAAGAATGAAACAGGCACTTATCATAGCTACGTTTGCGGCGTACGCATGGCGCCAATAACCAGCTGTTCGGCGCCAATAGCTCATCGCAATCAAAATGGTGCCAAGCGCAAGCAACTGTCCGATTTCAACGCCTAGATTGAATGCCAGCAAGTTGGGGGTCAGGCCGTCAGGCGAAATGTTGTACTCGATGATCTTTGTGGACAGACCAAACCCATGGAAGAGTCCAAATACAACTGTTGCGATTTTCGTGTTGGGCTGAAAACCGAGCCAACGCCAAAGCGCCCCAACATTGTCGAGCGCCTTGTAAACCACCGAAAGGCCGATGATTGCATCAATTATGTAGCCATTTATCCGACATTGAAGTACACACCTAGAAACATCGTTGTCGAATGGCCAACAGCGAACAGCGTCATACACAAGGCAATGGGCTTCATCCGGTACAGGAAGAAAATCACCCCAAGCAAAAACAGGATATGGTCATATCCTGTAGCCATGTGCTTCGCCCCTCAAATACATAAAATGGATGATATTTACGCCAGATATCTCTTGAATGTAGCCCTTGTCGCCCTCGGCCACAGCATGGGCGTGCACCTGACTTGCGCACGCGAACGACAAGAGAAGCGTCGCTATGAGAAAGAGTGAAACTCGTTGCCAGGTTAGCCGATAGCAGCCCGGAATTACGCCAACAAATCTTTGATGCATGAACGCCATATACCCCCCTGAAATTTCCCTGCGTTCTCCGCGCTTTCTAAATCGAACGACAGCGCCCTTCAAGCCGGCTTTTACTGATCACCATCATCCTCAAGTGCGTGAAAGATTGAATATGCAGATCGTTCGCCACCATAGCAACGCCCAATCAACTCCCATCAAATCCGCCATCCGACCCACATTTACGACCCACCAATCAAAACCATCTACGATCACAACGGAAACTTGAAAACCCCCACAAGAAAATTTCATCCAAAACCTCAACCTCATTCTTTCTGACAGTCCTTTTTGCCTCTTGACTGACTGTTCTGCACGGCCTCCTCGATTATTTTCCGTTTCTTGCGTTCGCTGCGCATTTGCGTAACATCTAGAAATATATACAGAACAAGCATGAGTGCACCACCGCCTCCGAGAATCCAGAAGAAGTAATCGTGCAGCAAGGATAGCAGTACCAAATCACCCTTCATATCAGTCAGCGGTCTTTGCAAGGAGGAATTGGTTCATTGGCTTAGCGACTCAGTTACCGCTTGTCGGCCATCTCAGATGCAATTCATCGATGGCATAGGCGTGCTTGTGTCGGCCTGCACCGTGGGGCTCACCTGTCTCGAGATGAGCAAGACTGGCATCGTCGTCACCATGGGAATGCACCAATTCCTCCGCGTCATTGGCAGACCATAGCACCCATGCGCTCAACGTACCCAGAAGTGCGACGACCGCCAGTACTCCAAATGCCGCCGGCAGCCCCGCCGCTATCCCGATTTGTCCTGCCAATGGATAGGTCAGTAACCAGCAAAGGTGCGAGAGTGAAAACTGAGCTGCAAACACTGCAGATCGATCATCCGCAGTGGCGAAGCGACGTAGCAGGCAGCCACTTGGCGTTTGCGTCATTGAATAGCCAACGCCAATTACAAACAGCGTCAGGAGAAAGAACGGCCACTCTGTGGCTTGCCCAAAAAGGCCTACAGCAGCCCCCACCGCCAGGCCCACTGTCATGATGGTCGCCCCCAGAAGCATGGGGCGACGATCAGACATGCGGTCCAGAGATATCGGGAGCCAGCAACGCCACAACCATCGATCCAAACCCAAAGCACGCTAGGGCCAGCGGAACATCGCCACTCTCACGCCCGAGCCTCGTCTGCACGTAGACCACCGTGTTGACGATCACCATTGAACTCGCAGCGGCAGCGGCTAGATTCAACCGTGGGGTACGCAGATAGATTGACATGCCACGGAACGTTTTCTCATAAACGGTTCCGGTGCGCTCCTTGGCCTCCGACAGGGGCAGCACGACGGATAGAACGAGCAACGCAGAGATCAGGAATCCCAGCGACGTGAATGCAAACAACCAGTGGAAGCTGATCACTGTCAGGAGCGCTGCAGCAATCATTGGACTGAGCAGGCTTTCCATGTCATAGGCCATGCGAGAGAGGGACAGTGCGCGGGTATAGTCCTTTTCGTTTGGCAGAACATCCGGGATGGTTGCCTGGAACGCTGGTGTAAAGGCGGCAGAGCAGCACTGCAGGACAAAGCTGACACATCGGCTCGACCCCGTGGCTGTCGCAGTACTCATCGACCAGCCCGTAAATCACTTCAAACGGCAGTCGAGCTCCGCCTGGGCGAAAAACGCGCTGGCAAGCTTCAGGATCTCGTTGGCGCGGCGCAGCTCCTTGACCTCGCGCTCCAGATCCTTGATGCGCTGCGCATCCGGCGTCTTCACGCCAGGACGTGCCCCCGCGTCGACTTCCGCCTGCTTGACCCAATCGAGCAGTGCCTGCGGCACGCATCTGATCTTCGGTGCGATCGATTCGATCGTTGCCCACAGCGACGGGTACTCCCTGCGGTGCTCCTGCACCAGTCGCACAGCTCGCTCGCTAACCTCAGGTGAGAACTTCGATGACTTCTTGATGGCTCCATCTTCTCAAGACTTGGAGCCTCCACAAAACCCGGGGCGGTTCACATCACTGGAATAAGCTCACCGTTCTCTGTAACCCAGCAAACGAAGCGCATTAAACACCACGAGCAGCGTTGAACCTTCGTGGATGGCGACTGCTGGGCCGATGCCGAGACCAAATATGGTCGCCGGAACAAGTAATGCCACCACTCCGAGACTGACGAAAACGTTTTGCCGAATAACGGCTCGTGTACGCCAACTCAGCGCCACCGCAAATGGTAAGCGGCGAAGGTCATCAGTCATCAATGCAACGTCCGCTGTTTCCAGAGCGACATCAGATCCGGCAGCGCCCATCGCGATTCCAACAGTTGCATTCGCCATAGCTGGAGCATCATTCACTCCATCACCGACCATGGCAACCTTGGCCCGCTCCTTGAGCTCTTTGATCGCTTTGACTTTGTCATCAGGCATGAGACCTCCCCATGCCTCATCCAACCCAACCTCTTTAGCCACCGCTGTTGCAACGACTGGGTGATCACCGGAGATCATGATCATGCGACTAACGCCCAGCTCCCGCAGTTGCTGCAGAACCTCCCGGACACGAGGACGGGGTGTGTCCATCATGCCGATGACCCCGAGATCACGGTTACCTAAGCGTACAGCCATGGTTGTATGACCTGCGTCGCTTAGCCGTGCTATGGCCGACGCCGTAAATTCCCCAAGATCTGGAATGCCGTCGGCACCGAACATTCCCTCTTTACCAACCCATGCCTGGCTACCATTCACCTTTGCAACGACGCCGCGGCCAGTCAGACTTCGAAGATCTGTCGCCGTTGGTATTGATTGCCCTTCCAGACGTTGGCGTCCGTCGCGAGCCAGAGCGAGCGCTAACGGATGATCACTCAAGCTCTCCACCGCCACGGCTATTGATAGCAACTCATCCGACGAAACACCCGGAGCCGGAACGACCTCGGTGATGTGGGGTTTGCCTTCAGTCAGTGTTCCGGTCTTATCGAAGGCCATGGCGCGCAAGGAACCAAGCTCTTCCAGCGGGGCACCGCCTTTCACCAGCACGCCTCCTCTCGCCGCACGCGCAACGCCAGATAACACCGCGCTCGGCGTAGCAATCGCCAATGCACACGGGCTGGCCGCAACGAGAACAGCCATCGCCCGGTAGAAGCTATCACTGAACGGCTCATCAATGACAATCCAGGCAAACAGCAGCGCAAGGGCCAAGCCAAGCACGGCGGGAACGAATATGCGCTCGAACCGATCAGTGAAACGCTGCGTTGGGGATTTGCGGGATTCGGCCTCGCTCACCATCTTCACAATCTTGGCCAAGGCTGAGTTACCCGAGGTTCGTGTGACCTCGATCTCGATCGCACTTGCGCCGTTGATAGTCCCGGCGAATGCGCGTGAAGACGAATCCACCAGATCAGGCTTTGAGCGAGCGTTGGCGACATCTGGGACGGGGTATTTGTCGACAGGAATGCTTTCGCCGGTAACAGGCGCCTGGTTGATACTGGACATCCCCTGTACGAGGAATCCGTCTGCCGGAAGACGCTCATTGGGTCGAACGATAACAACGTCTCCCACTGCTAGATCCTCGACCGCAATCTCCGTAATCTGGCCACCGCGCCGAACGTTTGCAGTGTCTGGGGCGAGTTCTGCCAAAGCTTCGATTGCGCGCCTTGCTCGACCCATTGCGTAGTGCTCAAGGGCATGTCCGAGGCTGAACAGAAATAGCAGCAGCGCTCCTTCGGCTAGTGCGCCGAGTGGAATGGCACCGGCAGCCGCCACGAGCATCAGGGTGTCGATCTCGAATCGCTTGCGCCGAAGATTGTCTGCGGCTTCACGCAGGGTGAAGAAGCCACCAAAGAAATAAGCAACGAGGTAGAGGGCAGACGGCAGCCACGGTGGCGCATCAGCGGTCAGCTTCTCAATTCCGAACCCGATGGCAAGAAGAGCTCCGCAGGTTAGGGCGAAGATCAGCTCGGTGTTGTCCCCTAGGAACTCACCATGCTTGTGAGAATGATCATCGGGTTCAACATTGGTATCTGTCTTGACCGACGGTACTGAAGCACCCCTGACGGGATTGCCGTCTTGTCGGAGAGATACTTTCAGGGAAATTAGGGATTCCCATATCTCTGTCTCATTTGTGCGAGTGCGGTCATATTCCATTTTGATGGAACCTGCGGCGCTCACATCCACTTCCAGCACACCTGGGATTCTGCTTAGTTCATCTTCTATAGACCTAGCTCGCCGCGTATGAGTGATGCCATTCACTTGCCACACGACATGTCCATAACGCTCAGTGCATGCGGCTCCCGCCCTCAGAATCAGAGCGCGGACTCGTGCGAGTTCAATCACATCGGGGTCGTAATGGATGCAGAGTTCGGCGGCGGCAGTACCGCCTTTCGCCACTATGTGGATCCGCTCAACGCCAGGTTGGCCTTGGGCCTCTTTAATCAGACGCTCAACGCATGCATCCGCTTCATCTTGCACATCCGGCAGCACGATGGCGATATCGAGGCTCAGCTTCTCAGTCATCGTCTGAATTCCTTTTGGGATGCCGTGGAAGTATGCTCAATCTGCGAGCACGTAGCGATATTCAACAGACGAGTGACCTGGCTTAGCATGAACATAGCTAAGCCGCAGGCTTGCACCCATAGCTCTGCCTGCTCGTTCGAACAGAGCAAGTCCTCCATCCCGTTGACCTAACAGTAGATGCGGCCTCTGATGTTCAGCAGGCAGTGGGCTGCCTGGCTTCCAGATGATGACCCTCACGCCGGGATAACGTATGCGAAGGACTCCTCCCAGAACTGCGTCATCAGTGATGGTCGGCGTTTCGCCCCGATAACCACTTTTTAGCAAGGTGTCGGTCAGAGCAACTATTGGCTCATAACTCATCAGGTCGATCCCGCCATCCATTCAGGAGATGGTCTGAACGCTGCCACGGCCAGATATAGCGCGGCAAGCACACTCAGAACGACTTTGAGCCACCGGAGGCGCGCATGGCCGACGAGCTTCTTCCGACAACAGAAGAAGGCGAACGGAACTGCGAACAACAATGGCTGCAGCCAGCGTCCCTTGAAGTGCATGACCCCAAAAAAAAGAACAAGGGCCAGTAGCAATGCGGTCAGTGCCCGGAAGTACTGTTGCCAGAATGAACAGATCTGTCGGTCATAGTGGTCTCCCTCATGCCTTTTCCACACTGACCAACCAAAGAGCAACATATAAATAAGGCAAAGCACACCAACAGTTGCCCCAGTGGCGCTGACGAGGCTGCTTATACCTCGAACGATGCCGTACCCGCCAAGGGGCGTCTGACCAAGCTTTTCCATTGTTCGAGTACTCGCCAGATCCCAATGGTCAAGCAGCCACAGTCCGTGCGGTATGAGTAAGAGGTACAGCCTGGGCGTCGGCCTTTCGATCAGACGAATCAGAACGTACAACGTCGCAGCAGCAACTGCTGCCGCAAGTACGGAGTGTGTGAGGTCTCGTTGAGATTCCCATCCGATCTGAGGGATCAGAAGCAATGAGGCGGCAGCTAAGACAGCCAGCGAAGGCGGTAACCAGCGACGTGCGGCTAACCACACGAATCCATAGGTGCTTGCGAGTAAAGTATTCTTCAGCAGCGACAGTGAGAAGATCGACACACCGAACAGCTTGAACACAAGCCACTGGACCCATGTGTACAGCGGAGGCTGAGTGCCAGATCCGAGCGCCAGATCCTGCGTCCATAGCGCCTGCTCTGCTTCATGGAGTTCGAGGCCAGGGGACGCAAAAACGCGAGCGCAGACCTGCGCCCCAAAGTAGACGACGAGAAGAGCGAACGGGCCCTTGATGGCTGAGGTGATCATGCGACCGATTCTCGCAGCGCGCCCTTTTCGCGCCGTTAACGCCTGTTTAAATTGCTCTCGTTAAGAATAAGAGGATCTTCTTCTGCGGTACCGGGGATCCCTCATGCCTCCTGTTACAGAGCGTACTAGCTCGCTCGAACTTCCTTGCCAGGACGGCTGCGTCAACGTTTCCATCGTCGTGCCTATCTTCAACGAGGAGGGAAACGTCGGAGAATTTGTGGAGTGCGTGTTTGCTGCACTCACTCCGACTTCACGTGCTTTCGAACTGATTGTTGTCGATGATGGATCCCGCGATGCCAGCGGCGAGATGCTGCTGCGACTTGCCGCGGAGCGGCCATGGCTTCGTCCTGTACGCCTTGTACGGAACTACGGTCAGTCGAGTGCGCTACAAGCCGGTTTTGACCGCGTGCGCGGTCGCTATGTGGTGACGTTGGACGGAGACATGCAGAACGATCCGTTCGACATCCCCGCCATGCTGGACCGTCTGGACTCCGATGCAGGGATAGATGTGATCTCCGGATGGCGGGAGCACAGACAGGACAAAGCTCTTTCCCGCCGTCTTCCCTCATATATCGCCAATGCACTGATCTCACGGGTCACTGGCGTCCAGCTTAATGACTACGGCTGTGCGTTGAAGGCTTATCGCAGGGAGGTCATCGACCGTATACGGCTTTACGGTGAGCTGCATCGCTTCATCCCGTCGCTCGCACGAGACGTAGGGGCGCGAATCGCTGAGATGCCTGTCCGACATCATGCACGCACACATGGGGTATCGAAGTACGGCATTGATCGGACCTTTCGAGTAGTTCTTGATCTCATGCTCATCGTGTTCTTCATGCGCTACCGTCAGCGCCCACTACATGCTTTTGGTGGTTTGGGTCTATGGCTCGCGGCTCTTGGCGTTGCCATTCTGTCTTGGCTAGGCCTTCTCAAACTCTTAGGGGAGCACATTGCTGGACGCCCCTTACTGACGGTAGGGGTCCTGCTGCTAGTGGTGGGCGTCCAACTCGTGGTTGCAGGCTTGGTGGGCGAGCTGTTGAGCCGGATCTACCATGAGGGCCGCGGCGGTGCTCAGTACCATGTTCGAGATACACGCAATTGAAGAAAGCGCGGATTCAACGTTCGCGTTTGGCAATCGGCGGTGTCCTCCTGTTTGGCATAGTTTGGTTTGCCGATCCGCGAGAGGTATTCGCGGTGCTTGCCGGTGCCAACTGGATTTGGCTGACTGCTGGTCTCATTCTGTCTGTGCTGTCCAACGTTATCTCCGCCCTGCGCTGGCGTGAGTTGGCCGCATGGCTTGGTCACCCGATCACTTCGACGACCGCACTACAGATTTACTTCCGCGCGATGGCACTGAATGCGCTGCTACCCGGAGGGGTTGTGGGTGGGGATGTCTATCGTGCGCTGGTTCTTCGTCAGCAAGGCATGCACCCAATGGGGGCAACATTATCTGTGTTGCTCGATCGCGTATGGGGCTTCTGGTTGGTGATCGCAATCAGCATTATGGGGAGTGCTTTCACATGGACGCTGATCGCTGGCCAAGTATCTTGGACGGATCAATTTCCCGAGCCTTCTAAACCGCTGTTTGTCGTCATCGGCATTCTCTGGACCCTCTTGCCCCTTTTGTTCCTGCGTCGGCTTGCTCCTGCGTGGCGACGCTTCCACGAAGAGGTGATCTCTTTGGAGACTTGCCATATGCGGATCCGCCGGCAGTACGTTTTGCAAAGCGTCGCTGCACTGTGTGTGCAGTGGCTCTCCATCGGCGCGCTAGCACTTGGGGCTAAGGCAATCCATCTTGAACTCTCTACTGCTGTCTGGGCCACCGTGTCGTTTCCCATATTCTTGATGGCAGCGATTCCTGTTAGCTGGGGTGGATGGGGAGCCCGCGAAGCTGCTGCTGCGGGTGCGTTATCCGTCTTTGGCGTTTCAGCCGCTCAAGGCGTGGGGGCAGGACTGATTTACGGCATCTATGCCTTGGTTCAAGCAGCAGCAGGGGCAGCCTTATTCGGATGGCCCTCCATGCAGCAACAGACTGAACTGGCACGCAAATTGAATCAACACCGACACACTCGTGACTAAATGTGGCGACGTGCAAACGATGAGCCCATCTGTGGTATAAAAAAAAGATGCAACAGGTTCGTTCCTTCTTTGCCGCTTTTCTTGTCGGAATCTTGATGGTCACGCTGCTCAGTCCTCACTTTGGCTGGGAAGTGGTCGCGAGTGAGTCCGAGCTTGGTCACGTCCTTGGCGACCAGCACAAGACTATGGCAGCAGATTGGGATACGAAATACTCGTCGATCGGTGGTGAAGAACCCCACGCCACTGATCATCATCATGGATGTGCGGGGCATCAGTTCTCCCATACTCCTGCCCAAGCCAGCGCATCTCATGCTTGGCATCCCGCCCCAACTAGCCAAGCTGCGCTCCCCAGCGCAGCGATCAGCTTTCAATCCTTCATTCCGCCCGGCCTCTATCGGCCACCTTTGCTCGCGGCTGCCTGAGGTTCTGATCCTCACGATCAAGACCTGAGTCGCTGCGGTAACGGCCAGCCATGGTCGTGTCCGTGCGCTCGTCAGCTGTTCGTCAGACGTCTCCTGGTCGCCGACATAGCACCTGGAGTTCGTCCAGATCTCGTTCGAGCAAGTTGGAGTGAATTCATGTTCAGCAAACTGCTGCCGCTGGCGGTGGGTTGTGTATGGGCCGTTGTCGTCCATGCTCAACCCACTACCCCGGCGCCGACCTCTGGGCAACCTTTTAGCCCGCGCTATGCCATTTCTCCTGACAACCTGCCAGCAGCGTCGACTGGCGCAGGATTTGTCGAGCCAGTAACACCCCTCTCGCTTTCACAAGCGATCGAGTACGTCCTCACAAACAACGCATCGCTGACGGTTTTGGCGCGCGAAGTGCGGGCACGTGATGGAGATCGCCTCCAGAGCAGCTTGCGCCCCAATCCTGAGTTGGGAATGCGAGTTGAGGATCTGCGAGACCGCAATCGAACGACCACCTTGGAACTGAGCCAGCTCATCGAGCGTGGTGGAAAACGCGAAGCACGAATTTCTGTGGCTGAGCTCGGACAGAGCGTTGCCACGCAGGAATTTCTTGCTCGCGAGCGCGCCCTACGGGCCGAGATTGAAGCTGCGTTTCGCGGAGTCCTTGCTGCACAGGAAAGCCAGCGTTTAGCTCAGGGCTCACTCGACCTTGCAGAGAGGGTTAGCGATATCGCCGGCCGGCGAGTTCGTGCAGGAAAGGTGTCTCCCGTAGAAGAGACTCGGGCTCAGTTAGCACAGGCGGCAGTACGCGCGGAGCTTAGCGCGGCAAACGGTGCTCTAGCGGTTGCCAGATCTCGACTGTCTGCACTATGGGGCAATGCGATGCCGAGGTTCGAGTACGCAACTGGATCTCTGAATGATGAGTCCGGCTTGCGCCCGCTGCCAGACATGTTGTCAGGGCTTGATGACTCTCCTTTGATGGAACGTGCTCGAACTGAGATCAGCCGCCGTCGGGCGGTCGTGGATCTGGAGCGTAGTCGTGGAGTACAGGATGTCAGATTGAGTGTGGGGGCTGCTCGAAACAACGAATTGGGCCTCACCCAGGTCCTGTTCGGTTTCTCCATTCCCTTGGCAATCAATGACCGCAACCAGGGCGCACAACTCGAAGCACTGCGTCGTGCTGATCAGGCTCAGGACGAATTGATGGCGCTGCGAGCTCAGCTTTCGGAAGGCCTGGTGCGTGCCTACGAGCGAGCCTCTACGGCCAAAGGTCTTGTCCGCACTCTGGAGCTGGACATTCTGCCGGGCGCCCAAAGTGCCTACGGCGCAGCAACCATCGGCTTTGAGCTCGGAAAGTTCACGCTTCTCGAAGTACTCGACGCCCAGCGCACCCTCTTTCAGGCTCGCTCCCAGTATGTGCGCGCCCTTACCGAAATGAATGAAGCCATCGCGACTATGCGCAGCATAGTGGGCGATCGAAAGGATGGCGAGTAACCATGATCCTCCAACCGATTACCAACTGGATCCAGCAACGGCCGCTCTTGAGTGTCCTAATCGCAGTGCTGGTCACTGCCGCGGCTGCGGCCTCTTACTCCTGGATGGAGGTCAGTCACGGCCATTCTTCTGGCAAGACCGAGGAGAGTCACGATGGTCACGACCACGCGGCTCCTAGCGAGTCAAAGGAAGACGGCAAGGACCATGACCACAGCAAGGACGAACCCAAGAGACCGAAGTCGAAGGAAGGAGTTCCAGACGCCATACCGATGAACCAAACCCAGATTGCACAGGCCGGGTTGGCGGTTGAAAAGGCCGCTCCCGGGCAGTTGAAAACCCTCCTGGAGCTGCCGGGAGAGATACGCTTCAATGCGGACCGAATGGCACACGTCGTCCCACGTGTTGCAGGGGTCGTTGAGGAGGTAAGCGCCGATCTGGGTGCCTCCATGGCCCAGGGGCAGGTCATGGCAGTGATTGCTAGCACCCAGCTTGCAGAACAGCGCAGCGAGTTGCTCTCGGCAAAGAAGCGCCTCGATCTGGCCCGCACTACCTATGAACGAGAAAAGTCGCTCTGGGAGCAAAAGGTGTCTCCAGAGCTGGACTATCTGCAAGCACGGCAAGCCATGAACGAAGCGGAGATCATGGTGGCGAATGCCCGGGAGAAACTCGCAGCACTTGGTGCGAATACGGGTTCCGGTGAAGACAAGCTCAACCAGTTTGCCTTGCGGGCGCCATTTGCTGGAACAGTAGTCGAAAAGCACCTTACCCGCGGAGAGGCGGTGCGAGAAGACACTCAAGCGTTCATTGTGGCCGACCTCACTACAGTGTGGGCGGAGATCAGCGTTCCGGCGCAGGAATTAATGCGGGTGCGAAGCGGCACTGAGGTGACCGTCCGATCAACTGCGTCAGGCGTTTCTGCAAAGGGGATTGTTACCTACGTTGGAGCGTTGCTCGGGGAGCAGACCCGTACCGCGCCCGCGCGCGTGGTGCTTCGGAATCCTGATCTGGCGTGGAGGCCGGGTCTCTTCGTAACGGTTTCCATCGGCCTGGATACCACCGAAGCTGCCGTGACGGTGCTCTCAGCGGCCATCCAGAACATCGAAGGCAAGGACAGCATCTTCGTGAGCACCCCGTCGGGCTTCGTAGTGCGTCCCGTGAAGCTCGGACGTCGCGATGGTGATCACGTCGAAGTCCTTGAGGGGGTTACCGCGGGTGAAGAGTACGTCGCTCGCAACAGCTTCGTCTTGAAGGCAGAACTCGGCAAAGACAGCGCCGAGCACGCTCATTGAGGAGACGAAGATGTTCGAAAAACTCATTCGTGTGAGTATCGAGCAGCGCCTGCTGGTGTTGCTTGCGGTACTCGGTATGGCTTTATTCGGTATTTACAGCTATCAGCGTCTTGCCATAGATGCAGTTCCTGACATCACCAACGTTCAGGTGCAGATCAATACGCAGGCTGCCGGCTATTCACCCTTGGAAACCGAGCAGCGCGTCACCTATCCAATCGAGACCGTCATGGCAGGCCTGCCAGGCCTCTCCCAGACTCGCTCTTTGTCGCGGTATGGACTTTCCCAGGTCACCGTCATTTTTGATGACGACACGGACGTCTACTTTGCTCGCCAGCTCGTAAACGAGCGCTTGCAGGAAGCTCGCAGCAAGTTGCCCGCGGGCGTGGCGCCGCAAATGGGGCCGATCTCCACAGGCCTGGGTGAGATCTTTCTGTGGACAGTAGAGGCAGCTGAAGGCGCATTGAAGCCTGATGGGACTCCATGGACTCCGATGGACCTTCGGGAGGTACAGGACTGGATTATCAAGCCGCAGTTGCGCACCGTTCGTGGCGTCACAGAGATAAACACGATTGGTGGCTTCGCGCGTGAGTATCTGGTAGCTCCCAATCCAGATCGGATGCGTGCCTTTGGCATCACTCTTGGTCAACTCGTGGCTGCGCTGGAAACCAATAACACGAACGTTGGTGCGGGATACATCGAACGTAATGGCGAGCAGTATCTGGTCAGAGCGCCTGGTCAAGTCAGCTCGCTGTCGGAGGTCTCGGACATCGTTGTGACGACGGTAAATGGAGTTCCCGTCCGCATTCAGGACATCGCGGAGGTGAAATTTGGCCGAGAGCTGCGCACTGGGGCTGCTACAGACAATGGTCGTGAAGTCGTCTTGGGCACCGTGTTCATGCTCATCGGCGAGAACAGCCGCTCCGTTGCGCAGGCGGTTGCCCAAAGAATGGAAGAAATCAATCGAAGCCTGCCTGTAGGGGTCAAGGCGGTGACGGTTTACGACCGTACTACCCTGGTGGACAAGGCAATTGCCACCGTAAAGAAGAATCTTCTTGAGGGTGCAGTCCTAGTCATCGTTATCTTGTTCCTTTTCCTCGGAAACATCCGCGCAGCACTCATCACGGCGCTCGTGATCCCACTTTCCATGCTTTTTACGTTTTCCGGCATGGTTCAGCAGAAAGTAAGCGCGAATCTGATGAGCCTCGGTGCGCTCGACTTCGGGATCATTGTTGATGGCGCGGTTGTGATCGTTGAGAACTGCGTTCGCAGGCTCGCCCATCGTCAGAAGGAAGCAGGACGTCTTCTGAATCTGCGAGAGCGGCTGGATGAGGTCTTCGAGGCTGCGCGAGAGGCACGCCGTCCTCTGCTCTTCGGGCAACTGATCATCATGGTGGTGTACCTGCCGTTGTTCGCCCTCTCCGGGGTTGAAGGCAAGATGTTTCATCCGATGGCATTCACAGTGGTGATCGCTCTTCTGGGCGCCATGATCCTGTCGGTAACCTTCGTTCCTGCAGCACTTGCCATGTGTATAGGGAGGTCGGTGACGGAAGGAGAAAGCAAGATCATGGAGCGTGCGCGCAGCATCTACATGAGACTGCTGGACCGTACCTTTGCCAATCGGACTGTAGTCCTGGTCTTGGCATCAGCGATGGTGATAGGCGCGGGGGTGCTTGCGTCGCGTTTGGGTAGCGAGTTCGTCCCGAGCCTCAATGAGGGCGACTTTGCCATTCAGGCGCTTCGGATTCCAGGCACCAGTCTCAGTCAGTCAGTCGAGATGCAGCAAAAGCTGGAGATGACGCTCAAGACACGCTTCCCGGAGATTGAACGTGTGTTTGCTCGTACCGGTACAGCGGAAGTGGCGTCGGATCCGATGCCTCCAAACATCTCCGATGCCTACGTGATGCTGAAGCCCGTCAGTGAGTGGCCGACGCCGCGTCGCTCCAGAGATGAGGTAATGACCGCTGTTCGAGTGGCTCTGGAAGAGATGCCTGGCCAGAGCTATGAGTTCTCGCAGCCCATCCAACTTCGATTCAATGAGCTTATCTCCGGTGTGCGCAGCGACGTTGCCGTAAAGATATTTGGCGACGACATGGATGCGCTCAATAGAAATGCCGAGAGCATCATGGCAGTTCTCTCCACCATCAAGGGATCTGTTGAGGCCAAGGTAGAACAAACAAGCGGCCTACCCGTGCTTACCGTGCGGATTGATCGTGCGAAGGCTGCTCGCTACGGCGTCAATGTGGGCAGTATCCAGGACGCTGTCGCCACGGCCATGGGAGGACGCGAAGCCGGTGTCGTTTTCGAAGGAGACCGTCGATTCGACATCGTTGTGCGATTTGCGGACGAAGCACGAACAGATCTGGATGCGTTCGCGCGCATGCCAATCGAACTTCCTGCGGCAACTGGGGGTGGCGGACGCTTTGTTCCCCTGTCTGAGCTCGCAACGCTCGACATGCAACCTGGACCCAACCAGATCAGTCGCGAAAACGGAAAGCGCCGAATCGTAGTGACCACGAACGTACGGAACCGGGATCTGGGCTCTTTCGTCGCTGAAGCCCAACAGCGTCTGGCAACAGAAGTGAAACTGCCTCCTGGCTACTGGATGACGTGGGGTGGGCAGTTCGAAAACCTCCAATCTGCATCGAATCGATTGAAGCTTGTAATCCCTATTGCCTTGGGCCTGGTGTTCCTGCTGCTGTTCATGATGTTCGGCAAGATCCGCGACGGATTGGTGGTCTTTACAGGGATTCCATTTGCGCTCACGGGTGGTGTGCTGGCGCTATGGCTTCGAGACATTCCGTTGTCCATCTCAGCGGCAGTCGGCTTCATTGCGCTCTCGGGGGTGGCCGTGCTCAATGGTCTGGTGATGATCTCCTGCATCCGTGGTCTGCGCGAAGGAGGGATGTCACTCACAGAAGCGATTCGGGAAGGCGCTTTGCAACGGTTGCGGCCAGTGTTAATGACAGCTTTGGTCGCATCCTTGGGCTTTGTACCGATGGCAATCGCCACGGGAACCGGAGCTGAGGTGCAACGCCCTCTGGCCACAGTGGTCATCGGCGGCATCCTGTCTTCAACGGCACTGACCTTACTGGTGCTGCCGTTGCTTTACGGTGGTCGTCGGCGATCAGAGGAGGACTCCAAGACTCTTTCAGTCTAGTTCAACGAACTGTCTCTTCCGCGTCTCAACCCTAAGGTTGAGACGCCTCAATGAACACGCACTGATTGGGTGAGGAGTCACTCTATGCTTCGTGAGAATTCTGCACGAACGGAGGGCTGGTCTCAGTTCTCCGTAATGGCGTTCGCATCGCTTTGGATTGTTCTTCTTTGCAATCGGGCTTTCTGGACGCGCCTGATTGATGGCCGCGATTTGACGCGGCTTGATGATGTCCTGTTCGTGGTCGGCATCGGGCTGACCTTGGCAATGATTCTCAATGTGGTCTTGGGTGTTCTGGCAGTTGGACGCCTGAGACGGCCGGTACTGATCTTTTTTGTTGTGTTGGCTGCTACGACCAGCGCCTTTGTCGACAGATATGGCGTAGGGATTGATAGAACTATGGTTCAGAACGTCTTTGAGACCGATCCGGCAGAAGCAGCTGAGTTGGTCGATGGACCGTTCCTAGCTTGGGTTCTCGTCGTGGGAGTACTACCGTCCCTGTGGTTGGCACGAGTAAGAGTACGAGTTCGAGAAGGCTCTGCGCTTCGCACGGTCATGTGGCGCTCGGGCTTTGTCGTCGTGAATCTGATTGGTGCTGTACTTCTGTTCGCAATCTTCAGCGCAGAGTACGCATCGGTAATCAGGAACGATCGAGGGCTTCGGTATCAGTTCAACCCCCTGAATGCTGTCTATTCGACTTTTCGATACGTTCAACCAAAGCAAACCACGCCATCCACCGTTCACGTCGGGCTTGACGCTTCTCGTCCCGAGGTAAGACGAGGCTTAACCAGTCCAAGCATTTTTGTACTTGTCGTTGGCGAGACCGCACGTGTTACCGATTTCTCGCTCGAGGGGCATGAGCGAAGGACAAATCCTCAGCTCGAAGCTGCGGACGTTCTCTCCTTTGACAACGTAACCTCGTGTGGGACGTCGACCGCAGTATCACTACCGTGCATGTTCTCCGATCTTGGACAGCGGTCATACAGCGAGGAAGCATTCAGGGGCCGGGAGAATTTGTTGGACGTCCTTGCTCGTGCCGGTTTGGACGTGGTCTGGTTGGACAACAACTCTGGCTGCAAGAAGCTGTGTGATCGCGTCGAATCGCAGAACCTTGCAAAGGAGACTGACCCGCGATTCTGCCGGGATGGCGAGTGTTTTGACGAAATTCTGGTCGATCGGTTGCGGACGAGGTTATCAGACCTGAAGCGAGACACCGTATTTGTTTTGCATCAGAAAGGGAGCCACGGTCCGGCCTATTGGCGACGTTATCCGCCTGAGTTCGAGTTCTTCAGGCCGGTCTGCCAAACCATTAATCTGGATGACTGCTCAGCTGATTCGTTGCACAACGCCTATGACAATACCATTCTCTACACTGATCACGTCCTAGCAAGAATCATAGAGACGCTAAAGGAGTCACCAAATGTAGGGGCTTCTTCAATGCTCTATGTGAGCGACCATGGCGAGTCTCTGGGTGAAGCAGGAATTTATCTCCATGGAGCTCCCCGTTCAATTGCTCCGGAAGTTCAGTTTCAGATCCCAATGATTTTTTGGGCGTCGTCTAGTTTTTTGAAGGATCAACGGCTGTCCATGGAGTGCTTGCAGGCGCAAGCTAGCCGGACGTTGAGCCACGACAACCTGTTTCATTCAGTCCTTGGCGCACTTGATGTGCGCACCTTCGCATACAAGACGGATCTCGATCTGTTTGCTCCTTGTCGGGAGGCCTCACCAGTTGAGGCGGCTCTATGAGGATCCTTGTCGCTACAGATGATCTCTCCCTGCGCGAGCACCTCGTTGGGGCGCTTAAGCAACACTGGTATAACGTGGAGGCAATCAATACCGCGTCGGAACTGATTTATTCACTCACATCCTTCGAGTGGGGCGGATTGCTACTTGGACCAACGTTTGCAGGGACTGCACTGTGCACTCATCTTGCGTCCCTTCGGTCGCGTTTTACGTCCCTTCCAATTTTTGCGCTCGTTCAGCCTGGCACCCGTCTTAGCGAGGCGTTCAACGCCGGCGCAAATGATGCGGTGATGTCGCCCCCGGATCTCGACGAGGTACTCTCACGGCTACGAGAGCTTGATAGACGTAACAGTGGATCGATTGCGAGCGTGCTAGATACGGGGTCGGTGGCGATCGATCTGGGAGCGAGGTGCGCGATAGTGGGTGATTGCGAGATTCCCCTCCGGCGACGGGAGTTTCAAATATTGAAGCACTTGATCGCTCACGCCGGGCGTGCTGTTGCGGCAGAGGCGCTCTGTCAGTGCGTATATGGTTGGGACGAGGACCTGGGCAGTAATGCTCTGTACGTACACATCCACAACCTGAGGCGAAAGCTCCCACCAGATACCATCATCACCGTAAGGGGTGTGGGTTTCATGGTGAAGACCCGGTGACATGAGTCACTTCGGGCGATTGAGGATGAAATCATCTTCGAAGGAGCAAAGTGCCAGCGCGCAGCGGCATGGGTATTCAAGCAGAGGAGCAAGTAAGGCTCCTCCATCCAGCTCATCGCGAAGCGACGCCGATCTCTGGTTGGTGGCGCTAGTGTGTCTGCTTCTTGCCCTCTTTGCATCGCGTTGGAGCGGCGCCGATCTGTGGTTGTCCAGGCAGTTCTTCGATCCAGGTTCCACTCGCTTTCCACTACGGGAGGCGGAGTTGTGGTCGGGCTTGCTTCATGACGGCTTCAAGTGGCTTTCGCTGACGATTTGGACCGGCTTGCTGTGCATCCGTATATCGGGTATCGGAAGTCTTCACTTGAGGATTGCATCAAGAGAGCTGAATTTTGTTCTGACCGCATCCCTATTCATTGTTCTCGCAACCAGCTATGCCCGAAGCATTTCTCTTCATAGCTGCCCTTGGTACTTGACTCAATTCGGTGGATCAGCCGAGTTCTTTAGATTGCTGGATGTCGCTCCAAGCAATGCGGGCCCGGGACGTTGCCTGCCCAGTGGTCATGCATCGAGCGCTTTCATGTGGCTGGCAGTTGTCCCGATTCTCAGCGGACACAAACGCAGGAACTTGCTTGTGGCCGTGCTGGCTCTTGGCCTTCTGGCGGGCGTGGTTCAGGTCGCAAGGGGAGCACATCTTGCATCACATGTGCTGATGAGCGGAGCTTTAGGTGCGCTTGCGGCGGCTCTGGCACATCGACTGCACATCCGCCGTCTAACGCGGTAACCCAGCTGTATTGCTCGCTGATACGGGAACGCACTCAGGAGCACGACCGCTCTGAATATCTCATCCGCATGCCTTTCTCTCCCTTGTTCTTCGCAGCCATTGCCTCGGCCAAGACGAGGAGTTGCCTCAGCGTCGCGCTCCCTGACGAGTGAAGCACCCACTTCACGAACTGCAGTGCTCAGTGGAGCAGTGGAGGCCGGTCATAAGGCAAGCGCAGCGGCCAGTTACTTAGAAGCAGTTGCGATCTGCCGGCTGGATTTAAGGACACGTTAAGTCAGGGACGAACAGAATGATCTGATCGAGATGAGGCCGGCATGCTTCCTCCTGACGATGAGAGAACCAGGGCGAGCGCCCACGCTCAAGTAACCAACATTGAGGTTTGATAGCCCTCATTTCTCGATGCGACACACCCTGATCTTTAGTCCCGAAGCCCGGATCTATCTGGTGTGGTTACTGGTTTTATTAACCGGGGCCGCCTTTATGCTTATAGGATACTCAGAGTGGCATCGCAGACGAAGCAGAAAGATTAGGCCTAACAGGCTGGTGAGAAACCCTTGAATCCTTCCGGATCATGTCCTTCCGCTCGTTTTTTCCGGCACCGGAAGTGCGCCGTGGCGTGTGATTCGGGGTTCTCTCACCCTCGTATTCGGCTGCTCGCCAGGCAGCGGACGCATCTATCCCTCTACGCGGCAGCCGTTCGCATCAGGCTCAGCATTCGAGTCAGGTTGTACGCCGCGAACGCAAACAGCGCCTGACCGGAGAGCCTCTCCAGCCCCTTGTGCCGCGTCTTGCGCAGACCACCCACCGTCTTGATCCAGCCGAAGGCCTCTTCGATCATCTTTCGCCTGCGCAGACTCATCGCGTAGCCCTTGCCACGCGCGGTGCGTCCATCGACGGCGCTGCCGCTGACCTTGCGCGCCACGTGCG
>NZ_AFHG01000052.1 GCF_000214035.2 Methyloversatilis universalis FAM5
GTATCAAGCCGACCGTGAAGACCACCTGCACCGGCGTGGAAATGTTCCGCAAGCTGCTGGATCAGGGTCAGGCAGGTGACAACGTGGGCGTGCTGCTGCGCGGCACCAAGCGTGAAGAAGTCGAGCGTGGCCAGGTGCTGGCCAAGCCGGGTTCGATCAAGCCGCACACCCACTTCACGGCCGAGATCTACGTGCTGTCGAAGGATGAAGGTGGTCGTCACACCCCGTTCTTCAACGGCTATCGCCCGCAGTTCTACTTCCGTACGACGGACGTGACCGGTGCGATCGATCTGCCGGAAGGCACCGAGATGGTGATGCCGGGTGACAACGTTTCGATCACGGTGAAGCTGATCGCCCCGATCGCGATGGAAGAAGGTCTGCGCTTCGCGATCCGCGAAGGCGGCCGCACCGTCGGCGCCGGCGTGGTTGCCAAGATCATCGAGTAAGTAGTACACTCGACAGCTTTTGTGCCGGACGGCTTCGTGTCGTCCGGCTTTGCTCTTTCGCTCTTTGGGAAAAACCAATGCAAAGCCAGAAGATCCGTATCCGCCTGAAGGCCTTCGACTATCGCCTCATCGATCAGTCGGCCCTGGAAATCGTGGATACCGCCAAGCGTACCGGCGCGGTTGTTCGTGGTCCGGTGCCGCTGCCCACCCGCATCGAGCGTTTCAACGTGCTGCGCTCGCCGCACGTGAACAAGACCTCGCGCGACCAGTTCGAAATCCGCACCCATGTCCGCCTGATGGACATCATCGATCCGACTGACAAGACGGTGGATGCGCTGATGAAGCTGGATCTGCCCGCGGGTGTGGATGTCGAGATCAAGCTTCAGTAAGAGCAGTCTTTTCCGGCGTTCTTTTTGCCGGTAAGCGTCATCGGATTTCCGGTGGCAGTTGAAACGGATCCCGGTCAATCGCAACCGGGATGAGGAGAAAAACATGAGTCTAGGCCTTGTGGGTCGCAAGGTCGGCATGACGCGCATTTTCACCGATGACGGTCAAACCGTTCCGGTGACGGTCGTGGATGTGTCGAACAATCGCGTTACCCAGATCAAGACGGCAGAAACCGACGGTTACACGTCGGTGCAGGTCGCTTTCGGCAAGCGTCGCGCTACCCGCGTGAACAAAGCCGCCGCAGGTCATTTTGCCAAGGCAGGTGTCGAGGCCGGTGAAGTGCTGCGCGAATTCCGCGTTGATGCGGAGAAGCTCGCCCAGTTCAAGGCGGGTGATGTCATCAGTGCCGCTTCGGTGTTCGCCGTGGGCCAGAAGGTCGATGTGACGGGTACGTCCATCGGCAAGGGCTTCGCGGGTGCCATCAAGCGCCACAACTTCTCGTCCAACCGTGCGTCGCACGGCAACTCGATCTCGCACAACTCGCCGGGCTCGATCGGTATGGCGCAGGATCCGGGTCGCGTTTTCCCGGGCAAGCGCATGGCCGGTCACCTCGGTGATGCCAAGAGCACCCAGCAGGGTCTAGAGGTCGTGCGTATCGACGAGGCCCGTCAGCTGCTGCTCATCAAGGGCGCAATTCCGGGTTCCAAGGGCGGTGACGTGATCGTCCTGCCGGCGGTCAAGGGCTGAGGAGAGCGCGATGGCTGAATTGAAGGTTTTGAATGACGCAGGTCAGCAGGCGTCCACGGTGCAGGCACCGGACGCACTGTTTGCCCGCGAATACAACGAAGCGCTGGTGCATCAGCTGGTGGTGGCCTATCAGGCCAACGCCCGTCAGGGCACCCGCGCACAGAAGGACCGTACCCTGGTCAAGCACACCACGCGCAAGCCGTGGCGTCAGAAGGGTACTGGCAGGGCTCGTGCCGGTATGTCGTCCAGCCCGCTGTGGCGTGGCGGCGGCCGCATCTTCCCGAACTCGCCCGACGAGAACTTCTCGCAGAAGGTCAACCGCAAGATGTATCGCGCCGGCATCGCCGCGATCCTGTCGCAGCTGGCCCGCGAAGACCGCATCGCCGTGGTCGAGAACTTCAATGTCGACGCTCCGAAGACCAAGCTCCTGTCCAGCAAGCTCAAGGGCATGGGTCTGGATTCGGTGCTCGTGATCACCGACGAACTCGATGAGAACCTGTTCCTGTCGTCGCGCAACCTGCACAACGTGCTGGTTCTCGAAGCGCACGAGACGGATCCGGTGTCGCTCATCCGTTTCGGCAAGGTGCTGGTCACGCGCAGCGCGATGAGCAAATTCGAGGAGATGTGGGCATGAGCAACTTTTCGCAGGAAAGGCTGATGCAGGTTCTGCTCGCGCCGCAGATTTCAGAGAAGGCGACCTTCATTGCCGACCGCAACAACCAGGTCGTGTTCAAGGTTGCTCCGGATGCTACCAAGCCGGAAATCAAGGCTGCGGTCGAGCTGCTGTTCAGCAAGGGCGACAACAAGGTTGAAGTCCTTTCCGTTCAGGTTCTGAACGTGAAGGGCAAGATCAAGCGTTTCGGCCGCACTTTCGGCCGTCGCAGCGACTGGAAGAAGGCCTTTGTCCGCATCAAGCCGGGCCAGGACATCGAGTTCGCTGAAGGAGGGGCTGTCTAATGGCACTCGTCAAAGTCAAGCCGACTTCGGCTGGCCGTCGTGCGGTCGTCAAGGTCGTCCACGAGCATCTGTACAAGGGTCGTCCGGTTGATTCGCTGACCGAAACCCAGAGCAAGACCTCGGGTCGCAACAATCACGGTCGCATCACCACCCGTCACAAGGGCGGTGGTCATCGTCAGCAGTACCGCGTGATCGATTTCCGTCGCAACAAGGACGGTATCGTGGCCAAGGTCGAGCGTATCGAGTACGACCCGAACCGTTCGGCTCACATCGCGCTGCTGTGCTACGCCGATGGCGAGCGTCGTTACATCATCGCCCCGAAGGGCATGGCGGTCGGTCAGGAAGTTGTCAGCGGTTCGGAAGCGCCGATCAAGTCCGGCAACACGCTCCCGCTGCGTAACATTCCGGTCGGTTCGACCATTCACTGCATCGAAATGACGCCGGGCAAGGGCGCGCAACTCGCGCGTGCGGCCGGTACCTCGGTGCAGCTGCTTGCTCGCGACGGCAGCTACGCTCAGCTGCGTCTGCGCTCCGGTGAAATCCGCCGTGTGCACGTCGAGTGCCGCGCGACCATCGGTGAAGTGGGCAACGAAGAAAACAACCTGCGCAAGCTTGGCAAGGCAGGCGCAACCCGTTGGCGCGGTGTGCGTCCGACCGTTCGCGGTACCGCAATGAACCCGATCGATCACCCGCACGGTGGTGGTGAAGGTCGTACCGGCGAAGGTCGCGTTCCGGTCAGCCCGTGGGGTCAGCCCACCAAGGGCTACCGCACCCGCAGCAACAAGCGCACGAGCAACATGATCGTGCAGCGCCGCTACAAGCGATAAGAGGTAGGCAATGGCACGTTCAATCAAGAAAGGCCCGTTCGTCGACGCCCACCTGCTGGCCAAGGTGGATACGGCTCGCGCGTCGAATGACAAGCGTCCGATCAAGACCTGGTCGCGTCGTTCGACCGTTCTGCCGGACTTCATCGGTCTCACCATCGCCGTGCATAACGGTCGCCAGCACATCCCGGTCTATGTTTCGGAAAACATGGTCGGTCACAAGCTGGGCGAGTTCGCGCTGACCCGTACGTTCAAGGGTCACACCGCGGGCAAGAAAGCGAAGAAGTAAGGAGCGATGACAATGGAAACCCGTGCAAGTCTTCGCGGCGTGCGTCTGTCGGCGCAGAAGGGTCGGCTGGTTGCCGATCTGATCCGCGGTAAGTCGGTTGGTCAGGCTCTGAACATTCTGGCTTTCAGCCCCAAGAAGGGCGCCAAGATCATCAAGAAGGTCGTCGAATCCGCAATCGCGAACGCCGAGCACAACGACGGCGCCGATATCGACAGCCTGAAGGTGAAGACCATTTACGTGGAAAAGGGTGTTGTGCTCAAGCGCTTCACCGCCCGGGCCAAGGGTCGCGGCAATCGCATCATCAAGCCGACCTGCCACGTGTTCGTCACGGTTGGAGACTGAAGGTTATGGGACAGAAGATTCATCCGACCGGCTTCCGTCTGGCGGTCACGCATAACTGGGCTTCGCGCTGGTTTGCTTCCAGCAAGGACTTCCCGCGCATGCTTAACCAGGACCTCGAAGTCCGCGCCTTTCTGAAGAAGAAGCTGGCGCACGCTTCGGTGGGCCGCGTGGTCATCGAGCGTCCGGCGAAGAACGCCCGCATCACCGTGTATTCGGCTCGCCCGGGTGTGGTGATCGGCAAGAAGGGCGAAGAGATCGAACTGATCAAGGCCCAGCTCGGCAAGATGATGGGCGTACCGGTCCACGTGAACATCGAGGAAATCCGCAAGCCGGAAATCGATGCACAGCTGATCGCCGATTCGATCGCCCAGCAGCTCGAGAAGCGGATCATGTTCCGCCGCGCGATGAAGCGCGCGATGCAGAACGCGATGCGCCTCGGTGCCCAGGGCATCAAGATCATGTCGTCCGGTCGTCTGAACGGCATCGAAATTGCTCGCCGCGAGTGGTACCGCGAAGGTCGTGTGCCGCTGCACACCCTGCGCGCCGACATCGATTACGGTACGTCGGAAGCCAAGACCACCTACGGTGTGATCGGTATCAAGGTGTGGGTGTTCAAGGGCGAAATGCTTGCCCGTGGCGAAGCGCCGGCAGTTACCGAAGAAAACGACAACGCACGTCGCCCGCGTCGTGATGGCCGTCGCCCGGAAGGCGACAACCGTCCGGCAGGTCGCCGTCCCGCCCGTGACGCGAAGCCGGAAGGCAGCGCTTCGGCCGGTGATGCCGACGTGAAGTCCACTCAGCAACGAGTCAGAAAGTCAGGAGCTAGCAATGCTGCAGCCGGCGAGAAGAAAGTACCGTAAGGAGCAGAAGGGCCGCAACACGGGTCTCGCCACCCGCGGTACCAAGGTTTCCTTTGGCGAGTACGGCCTCAAGGCCACTTCGCGCGGTCGTCTGACGGCTCGTCAGATCGAATCCGCTCGTCGTGCGATGACGCGTCACATCAAGCGCGGTGGTCGTATCTGGATTCGCATTTTCCCGGACAAGCCGATTTCGAAGAAGCCGGCGGAAGTGCGTATGGGTAACGGCAAGGGCAACCCGGAGTACTGGGTCGCCGAAATTCAGCCGGGCAAGGTGCTGTACGAGATGGACGGCGTCGACGAGGCGCTGGCGCGCGAGGCGTTCCGCCTGGCTGCTGCCAAGCTCCCGCTCGAAACCACCTTTGTCGTGCGTCAGCTGGGGTAAGCGATGAAAGCCAAGGATCTGCGGACGAAAGATGCCGCTGAATTGAACAAGGAGCTGATGGATCTTCTGAAGGCGCAGTTTTCGCTGCGCATGCAGAAGGCCACCCAGCAGCTGACCAATACCAGCCAGCTGAAGAACGTGCGCCGCGACATCGCGCGCGTTCGCACTCTGCTGGAACAGAAAGCGAGCGCGAAATGAGCGAGACCAATCAAAAGGTCCATCGCACGCTGGTCGGCCGTGTGGTCAGCGACAAGATGGAAAAGACCGTGACCGTGCTGGTCGAGCGCCGTGTCAAGCACCCGCTCTACGGCAAGGTGATCATGCGGTCGAAGAAGTACCACGCTCACGTTGAAGGCCTCGAGGCGCATGAAGGCGATCTGGTTCAGATCGAGGAATGCCGTCCGATCAGCCGCACCAAGGCGTGGAAAGTCACCCAGGTCGTTGAACAGGCCCGCGTGATCTGATTGGAAGTATCCGGGAGGGGCTTGCAGAGCCCCTCCCCGCATGCTATTGTTGCGTGCTTTGTTTCACCGAGCCAAACGGTTTCGCTGGGCTCGTCCTCACCCTGACGGGTCCAAGACTGTCCGCTCCATGAGCGGGATAAGTTGGAGATAAGAAATGATCCAGATGCAATCCATGCTGAACGTGGCCGACAACACCGGCGCGCGCTCTGTCATGTGTATCAAGGTGCTTGGTGGTTCCAAGCGTCGCTATGCCGGTATCGGCGACGTGATCAAGGTCAGCATCAAGGATGCTGCGCCGCGTGGTCGCGTGAAGAAGGGCGAGGTTTATAACGCGGTCGTGGTTCGTACCGCGAAGGGTGTGCGTCGTCCGGATGGTTCGCTGGTGAAGTTCGACGGCAACGCCGCCGTGCTTCTGAATAACAAGCTCGAGCCGATCGGTACCCGTATATTTGGGCCGGTTACCCGTGAGCTGCGCGGCGAGCGTTTCATGAAGATCGTTTCGCTGGCGCCGGAAGTTCTCTGAGGCCAGGCTGGAGAGTCAGATGGAAAAGATTCGCAAAGGCGATGAAGTCATTGTGCTGACGGGTAAGGACCGCGGTCGTCGCGGTACCGTGCTCCGTCGCGTCGACGAGCGCTCTGTCGTGGTTGAAGGTGTCAATCGCGCCAAGAAGCATCAGCGTCCGAACCCGATGAAGGGTCAGCAGGGCGGCATCGTCGAAAAGGAAATGCCGATCGACATTTCGAATGTCGCGCTGTTCAACCCGGCGACCAGCAAGGGTGATCGCGTTGGCATCAAGACGCTTGAAGACGGTACCAAGGTCCGCTTCTTCAAGTCGAATGGCGAGTTGGTCAAGGCTTAAGGAACGACAATGGCGCGCTTGCAAGATTTTTACAAGGCAACCGTTGTGGCCGACCTGACGGCCCGCTTCGGTTACAAGTCGGTGATGGAAGTTCCGCGCATCACCAAGATTACGCTGAACATGGGTGTCGGCGAGGCCGTGGGCGACAAGAAGGTGCTCGAACACGCGGTCGGCGACATGGTCAAGATTGCCGGTCAGAAGCCGGTTGTCACCAAGGCTCGCAAGGCCATCGCGGGCTTCAAGATCCGCGAAGGCTACCCGATCGGCTGCATGGTGACGCTGCGCGGTCCGCGCATGTTCGAATTCCTGGATCGACTGATCACCGTTGCCATGCCGCGTGTGCGTGACTTCCGTGGTGTGTCGGGCAAGGGTTTCGATGGCCGTGGCAACTACAACATCGGCATCAAAGAGCAGATCATTTTCCCGGAAATCGAGTACGACAAGGTCGACAAGGTTCGCGGGATGAATATCAGCATCACGACGACCGCCAAGACCGACGAGGAAGCCAAGGCTCTGCTCGCCGCGTTCAAGTTCCCGTTCAAGAATTGAGGTTGCCATGGCTAAGTTGGCATTGAAAAACCGTGAAGCGAAGCGCGAGAAGCTGGTGGCCAAGTTCGCCGCCAAGCGCGCCGCGCTGGAAGCCGTCGTCGCCGATATGTCGGCAACCGAAGAGGATCGTGCTTCCGCACGTCTGAAGCTGCAGGCGCTGCCGCGTAACGCTAACCCGACCCGCCTGCGCAATCGCTGCGAACAGACCGGTCGTCCGCGCGGCGTGTTCCGGAAGTTCGGTCTCTGCCGTAACAAACTGCGTGAAGCGGCCTTCCGGGGCGAAGTGCCCGGCATGGTCAAGGCTAGTTGGTAACAGGGGTACAAGATGAGCATGAGTGATCCGATTGCGGACATGCTGACCCGCATCCGCAATGCACAAATGGCACAGAAGGGCTCTGTTGTCATGCCGTCCTCGAAGATCAAGGTGGCGATCGCCGGGGTGCTGCAGTCCGAAGGTTATATCGACGGTTTCAGCGTGCGCACCGAAGGTGGCAAGGCTGAACTGGAGCTGGTCCTGAAGTATTACTCGGGCCGCCCCGTCATCGAGCGCATCGAGCGCGTCAGCCGCCCTGGTCTGCGCGTCTACCGTGGCACGGATGATCTGCCGCGCGTGATGAACGGTCTGGGTGTGGCCATCGTTTCGACGCCGCGTGGCGTCATGACCGATCGCAAGGCCCGCGCCGAGAAGGTCGGCGGCGAAGTGCTGTGCATCGTGGCCTGAGGAAGAAGACATGTCACGTATCGCAAAGAATCCCGTTGTCGTGCCGAAAGGCGTCGACGTCGCGCTGAATGCCGGCGAGCTGTCGGTGAAGGGCCCGCTGGGCCAGATCAGCCGCGTGCTGCATCCGAACGTCGCGGTCACGGTCGAAGGTGGCGAAATCCGCTTCGCCCAGATCGAAGGCGCGGTGAACAGCAAGGCGCTGTCGGGCACCATGCGTGCTCTGGTGGCGAACATGGTGACCGGCGTCACCCAGGGTTTCGAGCGCAAGCTCACCCTGGTCGGCGTGGGTTACAAGGCCCAGGCCCAGGGCGACAAGCTGAACCTGTCGCTTGGTTTCTCGCACCCGGTGGTCCATGAGATGCCCGCAGGCATCAAGGTGGAAACGCCAGCGCCGACCGAGATCCGCGTCAAGGGCGTGGACAAGCAACTGGTCGGTCAGGTCGCTGCCGAAATTCGCGCGTACCGCGAACCCGAACCCTACAAGGGCAAGGGTGTGCGCTACTCCGATGAGGTGGTGGTGATCAAAGAGACCAAGAAGAAGTAAGGGTGACGAACATGGACAAGAACATCTCCCGTCTGCGCCGTTCGCGTCAGACCCGCGCCCGAATCGCCCAGCTGAAGGCTGTCCGTCTGTCGGTTCATCGCAGCAACAGCCACATCTACGCTCAGGTGTACTCTGGTTGCGGCACCCGCGTGCTGGCAGCGGCATCGACCGTCGAAGAGTCGGTGCGCAAGGAAGTGAGCAATGGCGGCAACGTGAACGCAGCTTCGCTGGTGGGCAAGCTGATCGCCGAGCGCGCCCGTGCCCAGGGTATCGAGCAGGTTGCGTTCGACCGCGGTGGCTTCAAGTACCACGGTCGTATCAAGGCGCTCGCTGAGGCCGCCCGCGAAGGCGGTCTCAAGTTCTAACTGATCAGGCGACTCAAGCGATGGCTAAACCGCAACGGAAGCAAAACCAGGCCCAGGAAGAACGCGACGACGGCCTGCGTGAAAAAATGGTGTCGATCAACCGTGTCACCAAGGTGGTGAAGGGTGGTCGTATTCTGGGTTTCGCAGCGCTCACCGTGGTCGGTGATGGCGACGGCGGAATCGGCATGGGCAAGGGCAAGGCGCGTGAAGTGCCGGTCGCTGTCCAGAAGGCTATGGAAGAGGCGCGCCGCAAGATGGTGCGTGTCAATCTTCGGGATGGCAGTTTCCATCACCCGATCGTTGGCCACCATGGCGCTTCGACCGTGCTGATCCAGCCGGCCGCCGCCGGTACCGGCATCATCGCCGGTGGCCCGATGCGCGCAGTGTTCGAAGTGATGGGCGTGACCGACGTGGTCGCCAAGTCGCTCGGCTCGTCGAACCCCTACAACCTCGTGCGCGCCACGCTGAACGGCCTGCTGCGCATGAGCACGCCGTCGGAAGTTGCCGCCAAGCGCGGCAAGACCGTGGCGGAAATTCTCGGCTGAGGTCTGTGATGGCTGAAAAAACTCTGAAGGTCACTCTGGTGAAGAGCCTGATCGGTCGCAAGCAGGATCACCGCGCTACCGTGCGCGGCCTGGGTCTGCGCCGTCTGCATCACACCGTCGTCCTTGAGGACACGCCGGCAGTGCGCGGCATGGTCACCAAGGTGTCTTACCTGCTGAAGGTCGAGGCGTAAATGGAACTGAATGACATCAAGCCGGGCGAGGGTTCGAAGCACGCCCGTCGTCGCGTCGGTCGCGGCATGGGCAGCGGCCTGGGCAAGACCTGCGGTCGTGGTCACAAGGGCCAGAAGTCCCGTTCGGGCGGCTGGAAGAGCGTGGGCTTCGAAGGCGGCCAGATGCCGCTGCAGCGTCGCCTGCCGAAGCGTGGTTTCACCTCGCTGACCCGTGCCCGCAACGAAGAAGTGAATCTGTCGTCGCTGTCGAAGCTGCCGGTCGAAGACGTCGATCTTCTGGTGCTGAAGCAGTTCGGCCTGGTTTCGCGTGATGCGTTGTCGGCCAAGGTCGTACTGTCGGGTGAAATGACCCGTCGTGTGGTGCTCAAGGGCATCGGCGCGACCAAGGGTGCGCGTGCAGCCATTGAGGCTGCCGGCGGCCAGGTCGGAGAGTAAGCGTTGGCTACTGCCGCCCAGCAGCCGGGTCGTAGCGCAAAGTTCGGTGATCTGTGGCGCCGCCTGTGGTTTCTCGCAGGCGCGCTGCTGGTCTATCGGCTTGGCGCTCACATTCCGGTTCCGGGCATCGATCCTGCACGCCTGGCGGAGCTTTTCCATGGCCAGCAGGGGGGCATACTCGGCGTATTCAACCTGTTCTCGGGTGGCGCGCTGTCGCGCTTCACGATTTTTGCGCTGGGGATCATGCCGTACATTTCGGCGTCGATCATCATGCAGCTGCTCACCGTGGCAGTGCCTTCACTCGAGGCGCTGAAGAAGGAAGGTGAGGCGGGGCGGCGCAAGATCACGCAGTACACCCGCTACGGTACGCTCGCGCTCGCGCTGTTCCAGGCTTTCGGTATTTCGGTGGCGCTGGAGTCGCAGCCGGGGTTGGTGCTGGATCCGGGAATGATGTTCCGCTTCGTAACGATCTCCACGCTGATCACCGGGACGATGTTCCTGATGTGGCTGGGTGAACAGATCACCGAGCGTGGCATCGGCAACGGCATCTCGATCATCATCTTTGCGGGTATCGCCGCCGGACTTCCGGGTTCGATCGGTGGTCTGCTGGAGCTGGTGAATACTGGCGCGATGCACGAACTGACTGCGCTGTTCATCGTTGCACTCGTGTTTGCGGTGACTGCTGTCGTCGTGTTCGTGGAGCGGGGGCAGCGCAAGATTCTGGTCAATTACGCAAAGCGCCAGGTCGGCAACAAGGTGTATGGGGGGCAAAGTTCCCATTTGCCGCTGAAGCTGAACATGGCCGGTGTGATTCCGCCGATCTTCGCGTCGTCGATCATCCTTTTCCCGGCAACGCTCGCAGGCTGGTTTGCGACCAGCGAGAGCACGCGCTGGCTGAAGGATCTGGCCGCAACGCTGTCGCCGGGTCAGCCGATCTACGTGCTGCTGTACGCTACCGCGATCGTCTTCTTCTGCTTTTTCTACACGGCACTGGTGTTCAACGCCAAGGAAACTGCGGACAACCTGAAGAAGAGTGGTGCATTCGTCCCGGGCATCCGACCGGGCGAGCAGACCGCGCGCTACATCGACAAGATCCTTTCGAGGCTCACGCTGGTTGGCGCGGTTTACATCACGCTGGTGTGTTTGCTGCCTGAGTTCCTGATCCTGAAGTGGAACGTGCCGTTCTATTTCGGTGGAACCTCGCTGCTGATCATCGTGGTCGTGACCATGGATTTCATGGCCCAGGTCCAGGCCTACGTGATGTCGCACCAGTATGAAAGCCTTCTCAAGAAGGCCAACTTCCGCGGGACCGGATTCCCGACACGCTGAGTAGCTATGTCCAAGGAAGATGTCATCGAAATGCAGGGTGAGGTTGTCGAAACCCTGCCGAATGCAACGTTTCGCGTGAAGCTCGAAAACGGACACGTGGTTCTCGGGCACATTTCCGGAAAGATGCGCATGCACTACATACGCATTCTTCCGGGTGACAAGGTAACGGTGCAGCTCACGCCTTATGACCTGAGCAAAGGTCGCATCGTGTTTCGCGCCAAGTAAAACTGGCGTTTGGTTTCAGCTGGAGAATTGGGATGAAAGTCCAAGCATCTGTTAAGCCTGTCTGCCGCAAGTGCAAGGTGATCCGTCGCCACGGTGTCGTCCGCATCATCTGCGCCGATCCGCGTCACAAGCAGCGTCAAGGTTGACGCTTACTAGTGGTCTTTGATAACATTTAAGGTTTCGCTTTTCGGGGTGACTGCATGGCCCGTATCGCCGGCGTTAACATTCCTAACCACCAGCACACGGAAATCGCTCTGACCGCGATTTTCGGAGTTGGTCGGTCCCGCTCACAAAAGATCTGCGACGCTGCTGGCATTGCCCGCAACGCGAAGATCAAGGACCTCTCGGAGGCCGAAATGGATCGGCTGCGGGAAGAGGTCGGCAAGTTCACCATCGAAGGTGACCTGCGTCGTGAAGTGACGATGAACATCAAGCGCCTGATGGACCTGGGCTGCTATCGCGGTGTTCGTCATCGTCGTGGCCTGCCGCTGCGCGGCCAGCGCACCCGCACGAATGCCCGTACCCGCAAGGGGCCGCGCAAGTCGATCGCTGGCGCGAAGAAGTAATCTTTAGGACACGATCATGGTCAAGAGTGCTGCAAAAGTCCGGAAGAAGGTCAAGAAGAACGTCGCGGAAGGCATCGCGCACATTCACGCTTCCTTCAACAACACCATCATCACGATCACCGACCGCCAGGGTAACGCCCTGTCGTGGGCCACTTCGGGTGGCGCCGGCTTCAAGGGTTCGCGTAAGAGCACCCCGTTCGCAGCCCAGGTTGCTGCGGAAGCTGCCGGCAAGGTCGCGGTCGAGTGCGGTGTGAAAAATCTGGAAGTCCGCATCAAGGGTCCCGGCCCGGGTCGCGAGTCGGCCGTTCGTGCGCTGAACGCGCTCGGCATCAAGATTTCGTCGATTACCGACATCACGCCGATCCCGCACAACGGCTGCCGTCCGCCCAAGCGTCGGCGCATCTAAGAGGAATTTAGAGAATGGCTCGTAATCTCGACGCGAAGTGCCGTCAATGCCGTCGTGAAGGCGAAAAGCTCTTCCTGAAGGGCGAGAAGTGCTTCACCGACAAGTGCGCCATCGAGCGCCGCTCCTACGCTCCGGGTCAGCATGGTCAGAAGTCTGGCCAGCGCCTGTCCGGTTTCGGCCAGCAACTGCGTGAGAAACAGAAGATCCGCCGCATCTACGGCGTGCTCGAGCGTCAGTTCCGCCGTGTGTACGCCGAAGCCGAGCGCCGCAAGGGCCAGACCGGTGAAAACATGCTGCAGCTGCTGGAAAGCCGCCTCGATACGGTTGCCTACCGCATGGGCTTCGGTGCCTCGCGTGCCGAGTCGCGTCAGGTCGTGCGCCATAACGGCATCCTGGTGAATGGCAAGCGCGTCAACATCCCGTCCTACGAAGTGCGTCCGGGCGATGTGGTCGAGCTGACCGAACGCGCCAAGGGCCATCTGCGCTCCAAGGGTGCGCTCGAAGCCCAGGCTTCGCGTGGCTTCCCGGAGTGGCTGGATGTCGATGCCAAGGCTGGCCGTGGCGTGTTCAAGTCCATGCCTGCCCGCTCGGATCTGTCCTCGACGATCAACGAAAGTCTGGTTGTCGAACTGTATTCCCGCTGATCGCTTTGGCGATCAGCCTGTTGACGTCACTGAGGACTGCAGATGCAAAGCAATGCTCTCTTGAAACCGCGAATCATTGACGTACAAAATTTGTCGCCGGCTCATGCACGTGTGGTGATGGAGCCGTTCGAACGCGGGTTCGGGCACACGCTGGGCAACGCGCTCCGTCGCATTCTCCTGTCGTCCATGCCCGGCTACGCGCCGACTGAAGTGCAGATCGAAGGTGTTCTGCACGAGTACTCGACGCTGGACGGCGTCCGCGAGGACGTGGTCGACGTCCTGCTGAACCTGAAGGGTGTGGTGCTGAAGCTGCACAACCGTTCGGAAGCCTACCTGCGTGTATCGCGTAACGGCGAAGGTGTGGTGACGGCCGGTGACATCGAAGTGACCCATGATGTCGAGATCGTTAATCCGGAGCACGTGATCGCTCACGTCGCACCGGGTGGCAAGCTGGATCTCCAGTTCAAGGTCGAACAGGGACGTGGCTATGTGCCGGGTACCGTGCGTCAGGGTTCGTCCGAGAACAAGGCCATCGGCCACATCGTTCTCGATGCAAGCTTCAGCCCGATCCGTCGGGTGAGCTATGCGGTGGAATCGGCGCGTGTGGAACAGCGCACCGATTTGGACCGTCTGGTCATGGATGTCGAAACCAACGGTGCGGTCGAGCCGGAAGAGGCGGTCCGCTATGCGGCACGCGTTCTGGTGGATCAGCTGTCGGTGTTCGCGGAGCTGGAAGGTACGGCGCCGGTTGCCGAAGTGCGCAAGCAGGCGGTGATCGACCCCATCCTGCTGCGTCCGGTGGATGATCTGGAACTGACGGTGCGTTCGGCCAACTGCCTGAAGGCCGAGAACATCTATTACATCGGTGATCTGATCCAGCGCACCGAGAACGAGCTGCTGAAGACCCCGAATCTGGGTCGCAAGTCGCTCAACGAAATCAAGGAAGTGCTTGCCTCGCGTGGCCTCACGCTCGGCATGAAGCTCGAGAACTGGCCGCCTGCCGGCCTGGATCGGGCGTAACACCGTACCGCCCTTCGGGCCGGATACACGATAAACCGGCCACCTGCCTGACCCGCGGTGGCCGCATAATTTTACGGAGTCATCATGCGTCATCGTAACGGTCTCAGAAAACTCAACCGCACCAGCTCGCATCGCGAAGCGATGTTCCGCAACATGGCCGTGTCGCTGCTGCGCCACGAAGCCATCAAGACCACCGTGCCGAAGGCCAAGGAACTGCGCCGCGTCGTCGAGCCGCTGATCAACCTGGGCAAGACGCCGAATCTGTCGAACCGCCGCCTGGCCTTCTCGCGTCTGCGCGATCGCGAAGTCGTGTGCAAGATTTTCGACGTGCTGGGCCCGCGCTACGCGAACCGCAACGGCGGTTATCTGAGCATCCTGAAGATGGGCTTCCGCGTCGGCGATAACGCGCCGATGGCTTATGTCCAGCTGATGGACCGCCCGGACGAGAGCGCCGAAGCGGTTGAAGTCGCCGAATAAGTTTCCGGACGGCTCAAATTGAAAGCCCCGCAATGCGGGGCTTTTTCTTTTGCTGGACCGGAAGCGAGTGGATCCGCGGCGCGGAAACGACAGCGCGGTGATGCATCTATTGGATCAGGCGGCACTGACCTGAATGCATCGCGCGCTTTCGGAGGAGGTGGACGACGTCCGCGCCTGCATTTCGTCGCGGAAAACTTCGCCCAGCATCACCAGCACAGGACCTTCGGGCGCCTGGTCTCCGCAGCCCAGCAGCGCGCCGACGGTATGCTCAGACAGGCCCTGCAGCGTGGTGAAGGCTTCGCGCGAGGCGGGATGGCTGGCGTTCTCGACCAGAGCGACCGGCGTGTCGGCGCCACGGCCATAGCTCATCAGTTCGCGGGCGATGGCCATCGATTCGTGGGACGCCATGTAAAGTGCCAGCGTCGGCGTATCGGCGTTCGCTCGCAGTGCCTGCGAAGGGTGTTCGCCTTCGCCTGCCCGCGGCGTGAGCAGCGCCACGCTGCGGGCGATGCCGCGGCGGGTGAGCGATACCTTCAGCTGGGCGCTGGCCGCACTGGCTGCGGTGACGCCGGGGACCACTTCGTATTCGATGCCGGCCGCAGCCAGCGCATTCATCTCTTCCTGGGCGCGGCCGAACAGCATCGGGTCGCCACCCTTCAGGCGCACCACCCGAGCGTGAGTACGCGCCGCGTGGATGATCTTCTGGTTGATGAAGCGCTGGGCGGTCGAATGACGCCCGCAGCGCTTGCCGACCGCGATCAGCCGGGCCTGCGGCGCGAGGGCCAGCACGTCGTCGCCGATCAGCGCATCGTGCAGCACCACGTCGGCTTCGGCCAGCAGGCGGGCGGCGCGCAGCGTGAGCAGGTCAGCGGCGCCAGGGCCGGCGCCGACCAGCCACACCTTGCCCGGCTGCTGCGCTTGTTCAGCCTGCCTTGACATGGAGGCCGCACTCCTTGCTTTCCGGGTTTTCCCACCACCAGCGACCGGCCCGGATGTCCTCGCCCGGGGAGATCGGCCGGGTGCAGGGCTGGCAGCCGATGCTGGGTACGAAGCGTTCGTGCAGCTCGTTGTAGGGCACCCCGTGGGTGTGGATGTACACCCACACCTCGCGCTCGCTCCAGTCGGACAACGGGTTGAATTTCTCGATGCCGTGGCTCTCGTCGAACTGGCGCAGTGGCAGTTCGGCGCGGGTGGCCGACTGCTGTGCCCGCATGCCGGTGATCCAGGCCTTCTTGCCGGCCAGCGCGCGCTTCAGCGGCTCGACCTTGCGCATCGCGCAGCAGGCCTTGCGCAGATCGACCGAGTCGTAGAAGGCGTTGATGCCGTGCTTGCGGACATATTCCTCTACCGCCTCGTGACTCGGAAAGAAGGTGACCGGGCGCGCGCCGTAGTGCTTTTCCGCCTTGGCCATCAGGTCATAGGTTTCCGACGGCAGGCGGCCGGTGTCCAGCGTGAAAATTTCGATGTCCAGCGCGTTGCGCTGGATCAGGTCGGTGATCACCATGTCCTCGGCGCCCATGCTGCTGGCGAAACCGATGGGCTGGAACTCGGCTGCAGCCTGCTTCAGCAGGTCGACCGCCGCCGCGGTCTTGAGCGCCACCTTGTCGCGCAGCGCGTCGGTGACGTTCGGATGGATCAGCGGGTTGCTCATGCCGGCACCTTCTGACCGATGCGACGACGGAAGACCGGCACGTTGCCGTCGGTGGAGGTCTGATACGGCGTGCTGAAATCCTTCAGCGCGGCGATGCAGCGTTCCGGCTTCTGGTCGGCGCGCAGCAGATAGGCGTCGAAGCCGGTTCGGCGGAAGAAGAACATCTGGTCGCGCAGCACGTCGCCCAGCGCCCGCATTTCATTGCGGTATCCGTAGCGGTTGCGCAGGATGAAGCCGACCGAAAAACCGCGGCCGTCGATGAATTTCGGGAAGTTCACGCCGATCAGCGGCAGGCGGTTCAGGTCGCCGCCTAGGCTGTCCGCCAGTTCGGCCGGTTCTTCATGGCTGTCCAGCCACACCCCGATCTCGCCGGCCGCCATCCGCGCTGCCAGCGCTTCATGCCGACGCAGCCATACCGACAGCGGGATGAGTACCTTGCCGGTGGCCGGCACTTCGCAGCGGTCGATCACGTCGTCGGCCGCGGCCGGTTCGCCGGTCAGCTTGAACAGCACCACCTTGCCGGCGGACTTGCGCACCGGTTCGCCGGAATCGGGCAGCTTCACCCAGGTCCATACGTCCTGGGCGAGGGCTTCGCCACGGATGAGATCAGCCATGGGTCACCTCGGCCTTCTTGCTGGATTCGCCATAGACGCGCGCCTTGAACGGCGCCACGCCCAACCGGCGCACGGTGTCGAGGAAGCGCTCTTCCGGCGTGCGCGCCTCGACATAGGTTTCGATCAGTTTCTTGACCACGCCCGGCACTTCATCAGCCGCGAACGAGGGGCCGATCACGTCACCGAGCGAGGTGGTGTTGCCCTGGGCGCCACCGATCGACACCTGGTACCACTCCGAACCGGCCTTATCCACGCCGAGAATGCCGATATGGCCGACGTGGTGGTGTCCACAGGAATTCATGCAGCCCGAAATGTTCAGCTCCAGGTCGCCGATGTCGTACAGGTAGTCCAGATCATCGAACTCCGCCTGGATGGCCTGGGCGATCGGGATGGACTTGGCGTTCGCGAGCGAGCAGAAGTCGCCGCCCGGGCAGCAGATCATGTCGGTCAGCAGGCCGATATTGGGCGTCGCCAGGTTGTGCTTGCGGGCTTCCTGCCACAGCGCGTACAGATCGGCCAGCGGCACGTCGGCCAGCACCAGGTTCTGTTCGTGCGTGACGCGCAGTTCGCCGAAGCTGTAGCGGTCGGCCAGATCGGCCACCGCTTCCATCTGAGCCGAGGTGATGTCACCCGGCGGCAGGCCGTGCGGCTTCAGCGACAGCGTGACCGAGCGGTAGCCCGGGCGCTTGTGGGCGCGTACGCAGCGCGACACCCAGCGGGCAAAGGCGCGGTCGCTGGCGAGCTTCTCGTCGAAGCCGGCGTCGCGGGCCGGACGGGCCGGCGCATCCGGGTCCTGGAAGGCGGCCGCGGCTAGCGCCAGTTCCTCGTCGGTCACGGTGGCGATGCCGTCGCGTTCGAGCTGCCATTCCTCATTCACCTGGCGCGCGAATTCTTCGGCACCGATGGCCTTGACCAGGATCTTGATGCGCGCCTTGTAGGCGTTGTCCCGGCGGCCGTAGCGGTTGTACACCCGCAGCACAGCGTCGAGATAGGTGGGCAGGTGGCGCCAGGGCAGGGCGTCGTGGATTACGCTGCCGAGGATGGGCGTGCGGCCCATGCCGCCGCCGACGATGACGCGCACCAGCACCTCGCCCTGATCGTCCCGGTACAGCTGCAGGCCGACGTCGTGCGCATAGGTGACCGCGCGGTCTTCCACCGTGCCGCTGACCGCGATCTTGAACTTGCGCGGCAGGAAGGCGAATTCCGGATGGAAGGTGGACCACTGACGCAGCACTTCGCAGTACGGCCGCGGATCGACGATTTCGTCCGGCGCAACGCCGGCGAACGGGTCGGTGGTGATGTTGCGGATGCAGTTGCCCGAAGTCTGGATGGCGTGCATTTCGACCGTCGCCAGCTCGGCCAGGATGTCCGCCGTGTCTTCCAGCTTCGGCCAGTTCAGCTGCAGGTTCTGGCGGGTGGTGAAGTGGCCGTACTCGCGGTCGTAGCGGCGCGCGATGTCGGCCAGCTTGCGCAGCTGGCGGCTTGCCAGCATGCCGTACGGAATGGCGATGCGCAGCATCGGCGCATGGCGCTGGATATAGAGGCCGTTCTGCAGGCGCAGCGGACGGAATTCGTCGTCCGACAGTTCGCCGGCCAGATTGCGCTGGAGCTGGTCGCGGTACTGCGCGACGCGCTCGATCACCAGCGCACGGTCGTAGTCGTCGTAGCGATACATAGGGGTGTCCCGTCATGGGTGCCCGGTCTGCGCCGGACAACCCGTTGCCCTCTTTCAGCCTAGAAGGTTCAGGCTCAGTTTTCCGCCGATGCCGAACAGCATGCTGGCCAGCAGCGGTCGCAGGAATCTTTCAGGCATCCGGGCCGCGATCTGGCTGCCCAGTGCGATGCCGGGCAGCGAACCGATCAGCAGCGCGCCGAGCAGCGTCCAGTCGACATTGCCCAGCCACCAGTGGCCCATGCCGGCCACCAGCGTCAGCGGTACTGCATGCGCGATGTCGCTGCCGACGATGCGTACCGCAGGCAACCGCGGATACAGGAAAACCAGCGCCGCAGTGCCCAGCGCGCCGGCGCCGACCGATGAAATCGTGACCAGCAGGCCCAGCACCGCGCCCGTCGCCACGGTCAGCGGCGTCAGATGACGTTCGCGCCAGGCGCCGATGCCCGGCCGCTCGGCCAGTGCCTGCAGGCGCGAGCGGAACAGCAGTGCGCACGCAGTCAGCACCAGTGCCACGCCGAGCGTACCGCTGATCAGCGACTGGCTGCCATACGCCGAGCGGGAATGCGTCGATAACCACCACAGCGTGAGTGCTGCTGCTGGCACGCTGCCCGCGCCCAGCGCCCTCACGATGCGCCAGTCTATGGTCCGGTTGCGCCCATGCACCACCGCGCCGCCGGCCTTGGTCATCGCGGCATACAGCAGGTCGGTGCCGACCGCGACCGACGGGTGGATGCCGAACAGCAGCACCAGCAGCGGCGTCATCAGCGAGCCGCCGCCGACGCCGGTCAGTCCGACGATGGCACCGACAAAAAAGCCGGCCACCGAATACCCGAAATCCATGCGCGCAGGTCCGGCAAGATGAATTTTTCAGGGTATCGCCGGTTCAAGATAATTGGAAATGCTTTGAAGTAAGATTCAAATGATTTCCGGTTCTAACTGGCCTGTGGCACATCCCTTCGACGGACGGCGGACATGAATCTTCAGCAACTGCGTTACGTGGCCGAAGTGGCCCAGCGCAACCTCAACGTGTCGGAGGCGGCCCGCGCGCTGCACACCTCGCAGTCCGGCGTGTCGCGCCAGATCAGCCTGCTGGAGGAGGAACTGGGCGTCGATGTGTTCGTGCGCCAGGGCAAGCGCCTGGTCGCGGTCACCCGGCCTGGGGAAGAGGTGATCGCGATCGCCCGCCGCATGCTGCGCGACGTCGGTGCCCTGCGTCAGGTGGGCGACGAATACGCCAGCGGCGAACAGGGACGTCTGTCCATCGCCACCACGCACACCCAGGCCCGTTACGTGCTGCCGCATGTGCTGTCCGAATTCATGCGGGCGCATCCGGGCGTGCAGATCGAGCTGCACCAGGGCAATCCGACCCAGTGCTGCGAGTACGTGCTGTCGGGCGCGGCCGATCTGGTCATCGCGACCGAGGCGATCGACGAATACGATCTGCTGGTGAGCCTGCCCTGCTACCAGTGGAACCGCTGCCTGATCGCGCCGCCCGGCCATCCGCTGCTGGACGTGAAGCCGCTGACGCTGGAAGCGATCGCCGACTGGCCGCTGATCACCTACGACTTCGCCTTCACCGGCGGCTCCCGGGTGAACCAGACCTTTGCCGAGCGCGGTCTGACGCCTCGGGTAGCGATGAGCGCGATCGACGCCGACATCATCAAGACCTATGTCGCGCTCGGTCTCGGCGTGGGCATCGTCGCGCAGATGGCGTTCGATGCCGAACAGGACCGCGGCCTGCGCGCGATCGACTGCAGTCACCTGTTCGAACCGAGCACCACCCGCATCGGCCTGCACCGCAACGGCTGGCTGCGCGGCTACACCTATACCTTCATCCAGGCCTTCGCCGCCTCGCTCACCCGCGAGACGGTGGACCGTGCACTCGGTCGCGCCTGACCGTCCGGGCCGCCGGCCACGTCATGCGGCGGTAACCTGCAGCGGTGACAGTGTCGGGATTCCTGTCATCCCGTTCAATGTCCCATGATGTCCGCAGCCCTGCACCCGCTCGAACTCGATTCCGATGGCCGCCACGCTCGTCTGGCCGGCGTCACCTACCTGGCCGGCGGCCTGCTGCGCGCCCGTGACGGCCGCGGCGTGGTGCATCTGACCGAGGCCGAACGGCCCCGCCACGTGTACAAGTTCATCGGTCCGCTGCCCGACAGCGGCGCGCTGCAGCACGGTGCCCTCTACGTCGCACGCTTCGGTGACAACGGTCACGGCCACTGGCTGCCGCTGGTGCCGGCCCGCCAGGGCTTCCTGCTGTGGGACCCGCAGCTCAGGGTGGGCGAAGTGCTCGGCGATCCCGCCGCCGCGGCCCGCCGGGTGGGCGCCACGCCGCTGGACGGGCTGTTCTCGGTCCAGTCGCGTGCCGACGGCGGCCAGCTGCTGCTGTGCGGGCACGCCGGTCCGGCGCGCGTATGGCGCGAGGCGATGGGCGACGTCGCCAGCCTCACTTTCGGCTGGCAGGGCGGACTGCTGCCGGCCGACGAACGCGCTTCGGCCCTGCATCTGCGTGCCCGTCCGGCGCTGCGACTGACCGCCGGCTGACCCTCTGCGTCCACGCGCACCGCGGCGTGACGCGGTCGCGCGTACCGGGCCGGGCCCGGACCTATACTCGGGCGCCTCGACAATCCGACGGTCGCCCATGATGTTCCATCGTTCCTCCCTCGCTGCGGCCCTGCTCGCGGTCGGGCTGCTCGCCCACTCGCCGGTGCAGGCCGCCGATTCCGCCAGCCGCTACTACGAGGACGCGCTGGTCCGCTTCGAAAAGAAGGACGACGCCGGCGCCATCATCCAGCTCAAGAACGCGCTCAAGGCGGATCCGAACTTCCTCGCCGCGCACATGCTTCTCGGCCGTGCGGCGCTGCGCAAGGGCGACTACGCGGCCGCCGAGGTGGCGCTGCGCGAGGCGCAGAAGCAAGGGGTGTCGCGGGCCGAATACATCGTGCCGCTGGGCAATCTGCTGCTGGCGATCGGTCGGCAGAAGGAAGTGCTGGAGACACTGCAGGTGGACGACCTGCCGCCGGGCGTGCGCTATGAAATGACCCTGGTACGCGCCCGGGCCTACCTGGAACTGGGCCAGTATCCGCAGGCGCTGGCCACGGTAAAGGATGCGCGTACGCAGAATCCGTCCGCGGCCTCTGCCGTGGTACTGCATTCGCGCATCGCGCTGCAGGCCGGTCGGCCGGACGAGGCGGCGTCGCTGGCCGAACAGGCGACTTCGATGGCGCCGTCCGATACCGATGCCTGGGGTCAGCGCGCTGCCGTGGCCTACGCCGCAGGACAGCTCAGCCAGGCCCTGGGTTACTACGACCGGGCCGTACAGTTCGGGCCCGACAATGGCGAAGCGCTGCTCGGTCGCGGCTCGGTGCTGATGGATCTCGGCCGCATGCAGGACGCCAAGCAGTCACTGCTGCGTTCTTCGGATGCCGATGTGACCGAACCCCGCGCGGCCTATCTGCGCGCCGTGATCGCGGAAAGCGAGGGCAACAAGGACGAGGCACGCAAGCTGCTCGGCGAGGTGACCAGTCTGATCGATCCGCTGCCGCGCTCGGTGCTCACCAGCCGTTCCCATCTTGCGCTGATCGCCGGCCTGTCCCACCTGGGTCTCGGCGGGGCGGTCAAGGCGAAAGAGTATTTCGAACTGCACATCCGCTTCTTCCCGCAGCAGATGGCGGCGCGCAAGCCGCTTGCATCGCTGCAGCTCGCCATGGACGAGCCGGCGGCGGCGATCTCCACGCTCGAGCCGCTGATGCGCAGCGGCGGTACGCGCGACCCTGAAGCGCTCACGCTCATGGCCAATGCGTACAGCAAGCTGAAGCGCTATCAGCAGGCGACCGAACTGCTCGAACAGGCCGCCAAGCTCGGAAATTCCTCCCAGGTCCGCACATCGCTCGGGCTGAGCCTGATCGGTGGAAAGCAGACGGCCCAAGGCACCGAACAGCTGCGCAGCGCACTGCGGGAGGACCCGGGGCAGGCGCGGGCGAGCACTGCGCTGGCCCTGGTTGCGCTGCGCGAGAACCAGCCGCGCAAGGCGGTCGAGCTGATGGAGGCCGTGGTCAAGCGTGAGCCGGACAACCTGGCCGCGCTCAATCTGCTGGGGGTCGCCCGCGCCGCGGCGAAGGATTTCGCAGGCGCCCGCAAGGCGTACGAAAAGGTGATGGCGGCCGATCCCAAGTTCGACGGCGTCAAGCTCAATCTCGCCCGGCTCGAGATCGCAGAAGGCAAGCCCGAACAGGCCCGCGCTCGTCTGAACGCGCTGCTCAAGGACAAGCCGGACCAGGCGTCGGCGCTGTTCGAACGGGCCATGCTGGACGCATCGAGCGGTCGTTCCGCCGAGGCACTGCGCGGGCTGGAAACGCTGCATGCCAAGCACCCCAATCATGTCGAAGGCCGAGTGGCGCTGATCGAAATGTATCTGCAGACCGGTGCGCTGGATAAGGCGCTCGAAGTCGCCCGGGGCGTAAGCCAGGGGCAGCCCGGCTATCTGCAGATTCAGGGGGCGCTGGCACGGGTGCAGCTGGCGCGCGGAGACGCCGCCGGCGCCCGCTCCACGCTGACCGCAATGACCCGGGTGGCCGATTTCGAACCGGGGGCTCAGTACCGTATCGCGCAGCTGCAGCGTCTTGCGGGCAACCCCTCGGGCGCGGCCTACAGTCTGGAGAAGGCCCTGCAGGGTGACCCGGGTTTCGTACCGGCCAAGATCATGCAGGCCGACCTGCTGCTTGCCGAGAGCCAGATAGACAAGGCCGACGCGCGTGCCCAGGAAGTGCTGAAGTCGCCGGCTGCGCCGGCCGACGCCTATCGTCTCGCCGGTGACGTGGCCATGGCCCGCAGCCGCTGGAATGATGCGATTGCCCACTATCGCGCCGCGCTGGGACGTGGCGCCGGCGTGGAGGTGGCCGGGCGTCTGTACGAGGCGCATCGCCGTGCGGGGTCGCCGCAGCAGGGCAGGGCGGCGATCGAGGCGCTGGTCCGGGAGCGGCCGAAGGACATGTCGGTCCGTCTGCTGCTGTCGCAGGTCCAGACCGACGCCGGTCAGCTGAAGGAGGCGCGTTCCACGCTGGAAGGCGTGATCCGTACCGCCGGCGAATCCGCTCCGGTGCTGAACAATCTGGCCAATCTGCAATGGCGGCTGCAGGACGCCGCCGCCCAGCAGACCGCCGAGCGGGCGTTCAAGCTGGCGCCTTCCGACCCGGTGGTGCTCGATACCCTGGGCTGGATACTGGCGCAGAAGGGGCAGCATGACGCAGCGCTGCGTCATCTGCGCGAAGCACGCCTGCGCAGCCCGCAGAATCCCGAAATCCGCTACCACCTCGGGTGGGCGCTTGCCAAGGCAGGTCGAGTCAGCGAAGCCCGCCAGGAACTGGATGCGGCGCTGCAGGCCGGTGTGCCCTTCCCCGGGGACGACAAGGCGCGGGCGCTGCGCGGCGAGCTGGGCGCACGCTGAATATGTCGACAATATTTACACCACAGAATTTTACACTCGACAAGTCATTGAATTTAAAGTGTTGTCATGGGCTGGCCCCTATCTTGCTAAGTACGTGCAAGACAGTAATGTCCCCTTTCACCAAGGAACGACAATGAACAAGAAACTGATCCGGATTCTGGGCGCGGCGATGATCGCCGGCTTCGGTACTGCGGCATCTGCGGCTGACTATTCCTGGGCCTTCACGTCGAGCGCGACGTCGGCGACCAGCGCGGCAGGCTTCGGCAGCAACATCACCGAGTATTCGGCGATGAACTACACCAACGCGGCAGGTCAGACCGTCAATATCCAGGGATTTGCGAACACCGCGAGCGGTTCGACCATTGAGCGCGCCTATCTGACCTATCAGGGCTCCAGCGGCCTGGGCATGACCAGCCGCGATTCGACCGCCAACGACGAAGTGACTTCTACCGGTTACGCGCAGACCGGCAACAACCAGCACGCGCTGGACAACGCCGGTGCGATGGAAGGCATGCTGTTCTCCTTCGGTTCGGACATGACGCTCGGTCTGGTCGATATCGGCTGGTTCAGCGGAGATTCGGATCTGACCGTGTACGCCTACACCGGCTCGTCGGTGGCGGACATCACCACCACGCTGACCGGCAAGACCTTCTCCACCCTGACCGGCTGGACCAAGATCGGTGATTTCGCCGGTAACAGCGATCCGCGCGCCACCACGAACTCCACGTATTCGCGTTACTGGCTGGTCACCCCGGGTTCGACCGCCGATGCGCTGGACTACGTCAAGATCGCGGGCGTGACCGCCACCACCAAGCCGGTGACCCCGCCGCCGCCGGCAGTGCCGGAACCGGCTTCGCTGGCGCTGATCGGTACTGCGCTGGCCGGCATGGTCGCGGTTCGCCGCCGCCGCAAGACAGCCTGAGCGTTCGCTTCAGGGACAAAAAAACCGCGCTCCGGCGCGGTTTTTTTTCGTTCATCCTTTCCTTGTACGTTTCCCGCGGTGCCGGGCGCCCGGTGCGGTTCGCGCCCTCGCCCGCGGCCGTTCACACCGCGTTCTCGGGGGGCGCTTCGGCGCTGTCTTCCTGCGCCTGCAGCGCCCACATCTGCGCGTAGGCGCCGTCCAGCGCCAGCAGTTCCGCGTGGCTGCCCCGCTCGATGATGCGGCCGGCTTCCATCACCAGAATCTGGTCCGCGTCCATGATGGTGGACAGCCGGTGCGCGATCACCAGCGTGGTGTGGCCGCGCGCGATCTGTTCGAGCTGGCCCTGTATGGCCTGTTCGGTGCGTGAATCCAGCGCCGAGGTCGCTTCGTCGAAGATCAGGATGGGCGGGTTCTTCAGCAGCGCGCGCGCGATGGCCACACGCTGCTTCTCGCCGCCGGACAGTTTCAGGCCGCGTTCGCCCACCTTGGTCGCGTAGCCGTCCGGCAGCTTCTGCACGAAGTCGTGCAGCTGGGCGGCGCGGCTGGCGGTCTCGACTTCGGCGGCCGACGCACTGACCCGGCCGTACTGGATGTTGTAGTGGATGCTGTCGTTGAACAGCACCGTGTCCTGCGGAACGATGCCGATGGCGCCGCGCAGGCTGTCCTGGGTGAGCCGGCGGATGTCGTGGCCGTTGATCGTGATCCGGCCGCCGCCCTCGTTCACGTCGTAGAAGCGGTAGAGCAGCCGGGCCAGCGTCGATTTGCCCGAGCCGGAGTGCCCGACCACCGCGACCCGGCCGCCGGCCGGAATCGTGAAATCGACATCGAACAGGATCTGCCGCGACCGCTCGTAGCCGAAATTCACCTGCTGGAAGCGCACTTCGCAGGGGCCGGCAGGCAGCGCTACCGCGTCCGGCACATCCGCCACTTCGCGGTGGGTGTCCATCAGCGCGAACATGCGCTCGATGTCGGTCAGCGACTGGCGTATTTCCCGGTACAGCACGCCCAGGAAGTTCAGCGGAATGTAGAGCTGGATCATGAAGGCATTGACCAGCACGATGTCGCCCAGCGTCATCCGGCCTTCGGCCACGCCCACGGTCGCCCGCCACATCATCAGCGCCACGCCCACGGCGATGATCGCGGCCTGACCCATGTTGAGCCAGGACAGCGACACCTGGCTGCGCTCCTGCGCACGCTGCCAGCGCGCCAGCTGCTCGTCGTAGCGCAGCGCCTCGAATTCCTCGTTGTTGAAATACTTCACCGTTTCGTAGTTCAGCAGGCTGTCGATGGCCCGCGTATTGGCGGCCGAATCCAGCTCATTGGCTTCGCGCCGTATCGTGGTGCGCCAGTTGGTGACGGTGACGGTGAAGGTGATGTAGAGCGCCAGCGTGACGAAGGTGATGAGCGCAAAGCTCGCTTCGTACTGCACCGCCAGAATGCCCAGCACCAGCCCGATCTCGACCAGCGTGGGCAGGATGGAATACAGCGTGTAGCTGATCAGCGAACCGATCGCCCGGGTGCCGCGTTCGATGTCACGGGTCAGGCCGCCGGTCTGGCGTTCGAGGTGGAAGCGCAGCGACAGCGCGTGCAGGTGACGGAACACCTGCAGCGATATGCGCCGCACCGCCTGCTGGGTGACGCGCGAGAACACGATTTCGCGCAGTTCGGTCAGCATCGAGGTGGAAAAGCGCAGCGCGCCGTAGGCCGCCAGCAGGCCCAGCGGCACCAGCAGCGGTGCCGCCTCCAGTGCGGCACGCGACTGTGTGGCGGCGGGTGCCAGGGCGTCGATGATCTGCTTGAACACCAGCGGCACGGCCACGTTGGAACCCTTGGCCAGCACCAGACAGGACAGCGCGATCAGCACGCGCCATTTGTAGGCCCACAGATAGGGCAGCAGGTTGCGGATGGTTTCGGAATCGCGGCGGCGGGTGCCCGGGGCCTGTTCGGCGGGCGTCGGGAGGGTGGCGTGTCGTCTCATGTCCCGATTCTAAGCGGCGCAGCGTGGTTTCGGCGGGAAGCGCCTGGTGGCCGCGGCGCCCCGCCGCGATGCGGCGTTTGAAGGCGGGATGGCGTCTCTCCGGTCGGCAGGATCGTAACGCGGCGCTGTAGCCGCTTGCGCGTCGCGATGTTCAGCGTCGGCGGCCGCAGCCTGTGAAGACGCGAACCCGGGTCACAGCAGCAGCGCCAGCCAGGCCGCACCCACCGACAGCAGGACGCCCGGCACCACCTGGGCCGCGAATGCGCGGTCGCCGGCGGTGAACGCCACCACCAGCTTGCTCAGCGCATTGGTGCTGAAGCCGGCCAGTATCGGCAGCACCGTCTGTTCGGGAGTGATGCGGCCGCCGGCCTGCAGCGCCGCGACCGCCGCGGCCGCCGAATGGGCGTCGGCGAAGCCGGCCAGCGCGGCGGCCAGGCCGGCACCGCCTGCGCCGTAACGGTCGGTCAGCCAGGCGGTCACCAGCATCAGACCGCCCATGGTGGCGGCGAACAGCAGGGCCAGCCGCGGATTGAACGGGCGCCCGGGCGGTGGCGGTTCGCCGTCGTGCGCCCGGGTACCGCGTAGCGCGCACAGCACCCCGTAGGCGGCGGCGGTCAGGCCTGCCGCCAGCAGCGAAGGGGTCAGCGCACGCAGCACCGCCGGGCTGGCGGCGGTCAGCAGCAGCGCCAGATACAGCACGGTGGCCAGCGACGACAGCACGGCGCCGGACACCGCGGCGGCACGCAGGGCCGGCTGGCGACGCGCATGTGCGCCCATGGCGGCGATGGTGGCGGTGCTGGATACGAATCCGGAGGCAAAGCCGGCGAAGGACAGACCGCGGGCCGGCCCGACCAGCCGCAGCGCGATGTGGCCGCAGGCGTTGATCGTCATCATGAGTACCGCGAGCCGCCACAGCGTGCGCGGGTTCACTGCGCCCAGCGGGTCGATCGCGCGGTCCGGCACCAGCGGCAGGATGACCAGGGCCGCGGCGGCCAGCAGCAGGCCGTCGTGCACCTCCTGCTCCGACAGCGCGCGCACGACGAAGCGGTGCAGTGCGCTGCGTGCCGCGAGCGCGATGGCGACCACCACACCGACGCCGGTGGCCAGTGGCGCATCCTGCATCGCGAGTGCGCCCAGCGCGAAGGTGAGGATGAGCGCGATTTCGGTGGTGAGGCCCGGGTCGTCGTCGCGCGAACGGCGGTAGGACACGACCGCCAGCAGACCGACCGAGGCGGCCAGCACCGCCAGCGTGATGCCGCCGCCCAGCAGCATGGCGAGCGCGCCGAGCAGCGACACCAGCGCGAAGGTGCGCAGACCGGCGGCGCTGCGGGTCGGGCCTTCGCCCTTGCGCCGCTCGCGCTCGATGCCGATCAGCAGGCCGATGCCCAGCGCGGCAGCCAGTCCGGTCAGGCGCGGATCGAGATCGGCGGGCATGCGGGATGACGCGATGTGCTCATGCCGTCACCTTAAACGATGAGCGCGTCGCGGGCGACCGCCGCCGACCCGCCGGCCGCGGGCGCCTGTAAAGTACGGACCGTTTCCGGAGAACAGCCATGCATACCACGCTCATCACCGTCGACGGCCTGCGCGGCGAGGACGACGTTCACGACATCATCAACGCCATCCACGAACTGCCGGGCATCAGCCTGGTCGAGGTCGCGCTGGCGACCGGCGTCATCAGCATCGAGCACAACCCGCTGGTGTGCGAAGCCGACATCCGCCAGGCGCTGGAGGACGACGGCTACGTGCTGCGCTGACCGCCGCTCACCACTTTCCGAGCGAGCGGATGTAGGCCACCAGTTCCCAGATCTCGTCCTGTGAGAACACTTCGCCCCAGGGCGGCATCGGCGTCGCGCCCTTGCCGCCGTCGCGTATCGTGTTGAACACGTATTCGGCTTCCAGACCGTCGCGGTCGATGAACAGCGCCGGCTTGTGGCCGTGACAGTAGTCGGCGCAGGTGGACTGGAAGCGCGCCATGCCCGCCTTGATGCGGGCCGGGTCACGCAGGTCGAAGGGCGCCGGTCCGGCCGATGCGCCCGGTTCTGCCGCCTTGTCCGGCAGCACCGCGTTGAAGGCCATGGCCGAAGCCATGCAGCCCATCAGCGCGAAAAAAATGAATGTAGGTGTCTTCATGAAGGATTCCGGGTGATGCGTTGTTCTGGAATGCCGTCACGCCGCGGGAGGGGCGCGACGTGACGGCAACCGGCAGCGGGCACCCGCCGCCGGGTCATGCTCAGTCGACCTGCACCGCGACCAGTTCGGCCGGCAGACCGGCGCCCCCGATCGGCACCACGACGTACTGCCTGCCGTTGGCCCGGTAGGTCATCAGCGCACCGAAGGCGGCGCCCGGCAGCCTGATTTCGCCGAGCAGATTGCCGGTGCGCGCATCGTGCGCGTACAGGAAGGGCTCCTTCTCCTCGGCGGTCGCTTGGGTGATCAGCGCGTTGCCGCGCGATGACAGGCCGATCACCGAGTTCGTGCCTTCCGGTGCGAGGAAGAGCACCTCGTCGGTCAGCGCGATGAAGCTCTCACGCGGTACGCCGACGCGGTCCAGCTTCAGGTCCTTGAGCGCCGGATGGTCGACCGGACCCTTGCCCGCCGGAATGCGCCACAGGTGCTTGCCGGTGTTCATGTCGATCGCGGTGACCGTGGAGAAAGGCGGCTTGAACAGCGGCAGACCCTGAGGGCCGCCCACACCCGCCCAGGTGCCGGTGTAGTCGTACACGCCTTCGTTCTCCTTCTTCAGCTTGATGCCGAAGGGGATGGTGAAGGACGGGACGTACAGCACATTGGTTTTCGGGTTGTGCGCGGCGCCGGCCCAGCTGGCGCCGCCGAGCACGCCCGGTACCTGCAGCGTGCCTGCCTTGTCCAGCGTGGGCGGGTAGTAGAGCGGGCCGTAGTTGTAGCGCGACAGGATCTTTTTCGCCTCTTCCTTCAGCTGCGGCGTCAGGTCGATCAGGTCGTCCTCGGTCACGCCCTGCTGCACGAAGGGCGCCGGCAGGCTGGGGAAGGGCTGGGTCAGCGACGACCGTTCGCCGGGCACGGTGGATTGCGGCACCGGCTTTTCGGTGATCGGCCACACAGGCTGGCCGGTGCTGCGGTCGAAGGTGAACACGAAGCCCTGCTTGGTCACCTGGGCCAGCGCCTTCACCTTCTTGCCATTGACCGTCAGGTCCATCAGGTTGGGTGCGGTCGGCAGGTCGTAGTCCCACAGGCCGTGATGCACGATCTGCTGGTACCAGGCGATCTTGCCGGTCTTCGCGTTGAGCGCCACCACCGATTCGCCGAACAGGCCGTTGCCCTTGCGGTGGCCGCCGTAGAAGTCGTTGGTCGGGGTCGAGAAGGGCAGATAGACCAGGCCCAGTTCCTCGTCGCAGCTCGGACGCGCCCACATGTTTGCCGAGCCGGTGGTCTTCCACGAACCGTCTTCCCAGGTTTCGTTGCCCGGCTGGCCTTCCTGCGGCGGCTGCTCGAAATGCCACACGCGCTTGCCGGTGCGGATGTCGAAGGCCTGGATGTCGCCCGGCGGGTGAGACTTCATCGGCGAGCGGCCGACCGCGAACGAATCGAGCACCGCCAGGCTGGGCACCACGGTGTTGCCGCACACGATGGGCGGCGAGGTGAGCGATACCAGCGAACGATCGACGAAGCGGCGCAGGCCCTTGGTCAGATCGATGCGGCCCTTGTCGCCCCAGTTTTCGATCGGCTTGCCGGTCTTGGCGTTCAGCGCGATCAGGTAGCCGTCACCGGTGCCGACCAGGATGCGCTTGTCCTTGCCATCCGCCCAGTAGGACAGGCCGCGGCTGATGAAGCCGAGGTTGGGCGGCGTGCCTTCGACATAGGCCTTCGGATCGTAGGTCCACAGCGTCTTGCCGGTGCTGCCGTCGATGGCCGACACCATGGCCATCGGCGAACTGGAATACAGCACGCCGTCGATGGCCAGCGGCGTGGACTGGTTCACCCAGGTGCGCAGTTCGGCGTTGTCCTGCCACACCTTGTTGTCCGGCATGGACCAGCGCCAGGCCACCTTCATCGACTTCACCGACTGCGCATTCACCTTGCCGCCGGCCAGGTAGCGCGAGCCCGCCTTGTCGCCGTTGTATTCGGCCCAGTTGTTCGCGGCTGCGCTGCCGCAGAACAGCGCTATGCAAAGCGCGCTGACCACCGGCCTGAGGGCCGGTCGCATGGGAGTTTTCATCGTTTTCCTCTCTCCGTCTGATGTGCGTGGAGCACGCCATGCGAGCTGTGCGGACAGCCGCGGCGTGCCTGTCTCACAGCGCAATACCGATGCCAGATCGAGGAACGGGAAATGCTCCCGGAATGTCCGGGAGCGGAATCTTCAGGGTGCCGGGTTCGGCCGATTCCGGGAGGACTTCCCGAGACGGCTGTCTCCCGGCGGAGAGGCAGCTGTCTCAGGCGTGAGGCAGGAATGAGTCAGATGTGAAGCATCAGGCGGCGCTCGATGCCGCCTGTCTGCGCCGGCGGAACAGCCGGCGCAGCAGCCCTTCGGCGTCGTCGATATAGGTATAGACCACCGGGATCACCAGCAGGCTGAGGAAGGTCGAGGTGATGAGCCCGCCGATCACCGCGATCGCCATCGGACTGCGGAAGGACAGATCCGCCGAGCCGAAGCCGACCGCGATCGGCAGCATGCCGGCACCCATCGCGATGGTGGTCATCACGATGGGGCGCGCGCGCTTGTGGCAGGCGTCGATCAGCGCGTCGATGCGCGACAGGCCGTGGTCGCGCCGCGCGACGATGGCGTATTCCACCAGCAGGATGGAGTTCTTGGTCGCCACGCCCATCAGCATGATCAGACCGATCAGCGACGGCATCGAGAAGCTCTTGCCGGTCAGCAGCAGCGCGATGAAGGCGCCGCCGATCGACAGCGGCAGCGCGGCCAGGATGGTGACCGGCTGCAGCAGGTCCTTGAACAGCAGGATGAGCACCAGATAGATGCACAGCACGCCGGTGAACATGGCCAGACCGAAACTGGCGAACAGTTCGTTCATCGTTTCGGCATCGCCCACCACCACCTGCGAAATGCCCGGCGGCAGCGCGTTGATGCTGGGCAGTGCCTGCACCGCGGCGCTCACCTCGCCGAGCGGTACGCCGGACAGTTCGATCTCGAAATTCACGTTGCGCAGCCGGTCGTAGCGGTCGATCACCGCCGGCCCGCTGGACAGTTCCAGCGTAGCCACCTGGCCCAGCATGACCGGCCCGGCGCCCGGCCGCAGCGTCGGCACCGGCAGCCGCGCGAGCAGATCCAGATCCTTGCGTGCGGCGTCCGGCAGCCGCACCGTGATCGGCACCTGGCGGCGCGGCAGGTTGAGCTTGGGCAGGAACTGGTCGTAGTCGCCCACCGTAGCCACCCGCAGCGTTTCGCCGATCGCCGCCGCGCTGACGCCGAGGTCGGCGGCGCGCGCGGTGTCCGGCCGCACCGCGATTTCCGGCCGCAGCAGTGCCGCGCTCGACGAAATGCTGCCGATGCCTGGAATGGTGCGCAGATCCTTTTCCACCGCGCGGGCCGCTTCCGCCAGCGTGGCCGGATCCTCGCCGCTCAGCGCCAGGATGTACTTCTCGCCCGAGGCGCCGAGGCCCACCTTGGTGCGTACCCCGGGCAGGTCGGCGATGGCGGCGCGGATCTGCTGTTCGGTCACCTGCTTGCGCACGCTGCGTTCGCTGCGCTCGGCCAGCAGCACGGTGAGCGTGGCCTTGCGCACTTCCGGCTCGCCCTGGGCCGAGATCGGGTCGTTGCCGACCGCGCCGCTGCCTATCGTGGTGTAGACCCGCTGCACGTACTCGATCTTCATCAGCCGCTGGCGCGCCTGTTCCGCCAGCTCGCGGGTCTGCGCCAGCGTGGCGCCCGGCGGCAGTTCGATGAACACCTGGGTCTGCGGATTGTCGTCTGGCGGAATGAAGCCCTTGGGCAGCAGTGGAATGAGCGCCAGCGACGCGACGAAGAAGGCGGCGGCCGCGATCACCGTCAGATGCCGGTGGCGGATGCACAGCCGCGCGAACGCGAGGTAGCGGCGCATGAGCCAGCCGTCCTCCTGCTGTGCGTGCGTCGCCGGCTTCAGCAGATAGGCGGCCATCATCGGCGTGAGCAGGCGGGCCACTACCAGCGAGGCGAACACCGCCAGCGCGGCGGTCCAGCCGAACTGCTTGAAGAAGCGGCCGGCGATGCCGCTCATGAAGGCGGTCGGCAGGAATACCGCGATCAGCGTGAAGGTGGTGGCGATCACCGCCAGCCCGATCTCGTCCGCCGCTTCGCGCGCCGCCTCCAGCGGCGTCTTGCCCATCTTCAGGTGGCGGACGATGTTCTCCACCTCGACGATGGCGTCATCAACCAGGATGCCGATCACCAGCGACAGCGCCAGCAGCGTCACCACATTGATCGAGAAGCCGAACAGATACATGCCGATGAAGGCCGGGATGACCGACAGCGGCAGCGCCACCGCGGACACGAAGGTGGCGCGTCCGTCGCGCAGGAAGGCCCACACCACCAGCACCGACAGCAGTGCGCCCTCGTACAGCATGGTCATCGAGCCATCGAATTCCTCCTGCACCGGCTTCACGAAGTTGAAGGCCTCGGTCACCGTCATGTCCGGGTGCTCGGCGCGCAGGGATTCGATCGCCGCCTGCACGCCGCGGCCCACCTCGATTTCGCTGGCGCCGCGGCTGCGCGTGACTTCGAAACCCACCACTTCGCGGCCGTCGAGCAGCGCGACCGAGCGGCGCTCGGCCACCGTGTCGCGGATGGTGGCGATCTGCTCCAGCCGCACGCGGCGACCGTCGGCCAGCGCGATCTGGTAGCCGCGCAGCGTATCGACGGTTTCGGCGGTGGCCAGCGTACGCAGCGGCTGTTCGCCGGCACCGAGGTCGGCACGGCCGCCGGTGGCTTCGATCTGCATCTGCCGCAGCTGGCGCGACACGTCGGCCGGACTGGCGCCCAGCGCCTGCAGACGCAGCGGGTCCAGTTCCACCCGCACTTCGCGCTTCGCGCCACCGACCCGGTTCACCGCACCGACACCGGGCACCGCGAGCAGCTTGCGCGCGACCACGTCGTCGACGAACCAGGACAGGCCTTCCTCGTCCAGCCGTGACGACGACACGGTGAAGGCCAGCACCGGCGTAGCGGCCAGATCGAGCTTGGTCACCACCGGATCGCGCAGATCGTTCGGCAGGTCGGAGCGCACCCGCTGCACTGCCGAGCGCACCTCGTCCAGCGCCTCCTGCACCGGCTTCTCCAGACGGAACTCGACGATGTGGGTGACCACGCCGTCCTGTATGCGGGTGGTGATGTGCTTGAGGCCCTGCAGCGTGGCGATCGAGTTCTCGATCTTGCGCGCGACGTCATTCTCGAGCTGGCCGGGGGCCGCACCCGGCAGCGCGGCGCTCACCGTGATGGTCGGCAGGTCGAGGTCAGGGAAGTTCTGCACCTTCATCGAACTGAAGGCGAGCAGGCCGGCCATCGTGAGCAGCACGAACAGCACCAGCGCCGGCAGCGGGTTGCGGATGCTCCAGGCGGACAGGTTCATGGCGCCACCACCTTCACCCGGTCGCCGTCGGCGAGGAAGGTGCCGCCGCTGGCGACGATGCGATCCTCGGCGGCCAGACCGGCGCGCACCTCGATGCGGTCGCCGGCGAGCAGGCCGGTGTCCACCTTCACCTGCGCCACCGTGGCCAGATCGCCTTCCTGTGCGCTCACCCGGAAGGCATAGCGGTGACCGTCGCGCAGGCTGAGCGATTGCAGTGGCACAGTGAGCGCCTCGCGCGCGCCGCGCGCGATCTGGCCGCGGGCGAACACGCCGGGCCGCAGGCCCTTCTCGTAGCCGCCGGGCAGGTCGACATGGACCAGCGCGTTGCGGGTCTGCGGGTCCAGCGTCGGCGCCAGCGTGCGGATGCGGCCGTCGACCGGCGGCAGGCCGGGCGCCTTCACCGTGACCGGCAGACCCGGGCGCAGCGCCGGCAGTTCGTCCGCGGTCACTTCCGCCCGCCATTCCAGCCGGCTGCCGCGCACCAGACGGAACAGCGGCTCGCCGGCATTGCCGATCGCGCCCAGCGTGGCGCTGCGTGCCGAAATGACGCCGTCGTCTGGCGCCAGCACGCGGGTGCGCGCCAGCCTCAGCGTCTGCTGCTGCACCTGTGCGCGGGCCGACGCCAGCCGCGCCTGTGCGGTCTGTTCCGCCACCCGGTACTGGGTGAGCTGCTGCGCGCTGAGCGCGTCGCTGCCTTCCAGCCGGCGCGCGCGGGCGGCGTTCTGCGCCGCTTCGTCGAGTGCTGCGGTGGCTTCCTGCGCGGCGGCTTCGGCCTGGGCCAGATCGGCGCGCACGGTTTCGTCGTCGAAGCGCGCGAGCAGCTGGCCGGCTTTCACCCGGTCGCCGATGTCGGCGCGCACCTCAACCAGTTTCAGGCCGCTCACTTCGGTGCCGATCAGCGCCTCCTGCCAGGCGGCGATGCTGCCATTCACCTGCAGGCCGTCGGGCAGCGTGCTGCGGGCGGGCTGGACCAGGGTGGCGGTCAGCGCCGGCTTGGCGGCCTTGGGCGGCGTGTCGGAAGGCGCTTCACCGCAGCCGGCCAGCAGCAGCGCCAGGCCTGCCATGAGGCCTGCCAGCGGGCCGGACGCGGTGAAACGAACGAAAGGGAATGCAGGGCGTGTCATCGGGACACCTCGGGATGCGGGAATGCGTCGAATTCGGGCGACAGCGCCCAGTCACCGCCGCTTGCGCGGTAGAGCGCGATGGCGGCAGCGACCTGTTCCTGTTCCAGCGCAAGGCACTGGCTGCGGGCCGCCAGCGTGGCGCGACGGGCGGTTTCGACATCGTCGAGCCGGGCCAGGCCGGCCGCGCGCTGCGCCTCTACCGCCGCCAGCCGGGTGGCGTGGTCGCGCTCGGCGGCGCGGGCTTCCGGCAGTCGTGCGGCCGCGGCGTCCAGCCGTACCAGCGCGTCTTCCACCTCGCGCACTGCGCGGCGCACGGTGGCGTCGAAGGCGCTGGCGCGTGCGGTGTATTCCGCGCGTGCGGCGTCCACATTCGCCGCGCGGCGGCCTGCGTCGAACAGCGGCAGCGTGAGCGTGGGGCCGATGGACCATGTCCGCGTGGTGACTGCCGGCCCGCCGTTGATCGCGATGCGGGTGGGCGAAATGTTGCCGCTCAGGCTGAGCGCCGGATAGCGCGACGCTTCCTGCACGCCGATGCGCGCGCTGGCGACCGCCACCTCGCGCTCGGCGGCGGCCACGTCCGGGCGCTGCCGCAGTGCGCGCGCCGGCACCGCGTCCAGCGTGAATACCGGCGGCTGCGGCAGGCGCAGCGGGTCGCTGGCGAGGCGGGCGCGCAGCGTGGCTTCGTCCAGTGCGGTCAGTTCGACCAGGCGTTTCACGTTGCGGCTGCAGTCGGCGCGCAGCGCGGCGACCTGCGACGCGGCGTCGGCCACCAGCGCACGCGCCAGCGCGCGCTCCGACGGCGGCTGGAAGCCGGCCTCGACCAGCTTTTCGGTGCTGTCCAGCGACGCCCGACGCGAGGCGTGGTCGGCTTCGGCGAGGTCCAGCCGGCGCGCGCAGTCGCGCACCGCCAGATAGGCGTCCGCGGTTTCCGCCGCCAGCGCGACGCGGGCGTCATGCCAGGCCGCAGTGCGCGACAGCAGCTGGGCGCGTGCCGCCTCGCGCTCGCGCGCCAGACCGCCGAACAGATCGACTTCCCAGCTGGCCTGCAGGCCGATCTGCTGCTGGGTGCGCAGCGTGGCCGGACCGCCGAAGGTGAAGGACGAACGGTTCACCGAGGCGTCCACGCTGAGCGCGGGCAGACTGGCCGCGCCCGCGGCCACCGCGTCGGCGCGTGCCTGCACGATGCGCGCGCGGGCGGCGGCGAGGTCGGCGCTGGCGTCCTGCGCTGCCTGCTGCAGCTCGATCAGCAGCGGGTCATTGAAGCCGGCCCACCATGCCGCCAGCGCTTCGATCCGTCCGTCATGGGCCAGCTGCACGCCGTCCGGCGTGCCGGTCTGCCACGCCTCGGCACTGCGCGGGGCGGGCGTTTCATGGTCCGGGCCCAGTGTAGTGAACAGGCCGCGCTCGCTGGCGCAACCGGTCAGCGCCGCCGCGACCAGGGTCAGCAGCCAAGGGGCTGCATGCCTAGTGCGCATCGCCTTCTCCCTTCCGCCGCAGCCGCTCGCCCTCGATCATCGACACCGCGTACCCGGCCAGCCGTTTCGCCAGCAGGTCGATCGCCTCGGGGCTGGCGAGCAGGTCGGGCGCCAGCAGATCGATCAGCTCGCGGCCCACGTAGTAATGCACCGCCATCGAAATGACCGCCACCGCCAGCCGCTGCACATCGGTGTCCGGTGCGTCCAGCCCGAGTTCGGTACGCAGCCGCTCGACCATCCAGTCGTGCTGCGGGCGGATTTCGGCGTCGATCTCGTCCTGCCACAGCCCGGTCGGTTCGATCATTTCGCGGAAGTGCAGCTTCATCACCAGCTGCACCGCGTCGCTGTGCTTGAGCGGCAGCAGGAATTCGCGGAAGAAGGCGGTCAGCGCCGGGCGCAGCGGCAGCGCGGCGATGTCGGCCAGCCGCGCCGGATCGGTCGGTTCGCCCAGCGGCTCGCAGAAGGTGGCGCGGTACAGGCCGGCCTTGTCGCCGAAGTAGTAGCGGATGGCCGACAGGTTGGCGCCGGCCGCGTCGCAGATTTCGCGTGTGGTCGCGCCCTCGTAGCCACGCGCCGCGAACAGCCGGAGTGCGGCGTCCAGCAGGCGCTGGCGGGCGGCGGATGCGTCGTGTTCCATGCAGTGAATCAATCGATTGATTTAGTCCGCGCACTCTATGAATCAAACGATTGACTGTCAACACGCTCCGGTCATTGCGGCGGTGCAGGATTGACAGGGCACTGAACGCTGCTTATCTTTGATCGTACGATCAAACGAACGTTTGAATTTGCGCATGGACCTGCCTACGCTGCCGCTCCGCGCCCGTCGCAAGGGCGAACCCGCGAACGAAACCCGGGCCCTCATCCTTGACGCGGCGCAGACGCTGTTCGCCGCCCACGGCTTCGAAGCCACGTCGATGCGCATGATCACCACCACCGCCGGCGTCAATCTGGCGGCGGTCAATTACCACTTCGGCAGCAAGGACGAACTGGTGCGCGCGGTCATCCTGCGCCGGCTGCAGCCGCTGAACGCGCTGCGCATGCAGGCGCTGGACGAGGCGGAAGCGGTCGCCGGCGACGCACCGGTCAAGGCGCGCACCATCGTCGAGTGCTTTTTCGGCGGATCGCTGACCATGGCGGCGGAAAGCGGGCAGGGGCGTGAATTCATGCGTCTGCTCGGCCGCACCTTCACCGAGCCGTCGGCGGTGGTACGCGACTGCCTGGCGGTCGAGTACGCACCGGTGATCGCCCGTTACCGCGACGCGCTGAGCCGCGCGCTGCCGACGGTGCCGGTCGAGGACATCGTGTGGCGGCTGCATTTCATGTTCGGCGCCATGTCGCACGCGGTGTCGGGGCTGGACGCGCTGCAGGCGGTGACCGGCGTGCAGGTCGAGGGCCCGGATGCGATGAAGCGCATGGTGCCGCGGCTGATGAGCTTCCTGCTCGGCGGGCTGCGGGCGCCGCTGCCGGAGGCGGTCTGAATGGCAGGGCGTACCGATTGCTCGCGGTTCGTGCCCGGGACTGGACAGGGAAGGAGACGAGGATGAACGCACTGACTCCGCTGCTGTGGCTGATCGGCTTCGCGCTGGTCTTCGTCGTGCTGGCCTACCGTCGCGCGCCGCTGTGGCTGCACTGTGCGGTCCTGGCCGGCGGGCTGGCAGTGGCCGCGGTGCAGTACGACTGGCCGCTGCCGGTGCGGGTCGCGCTGGCGCTGCTGCTCGGCGTGCCGGCGCTGCTGCTGAACATCGCACCGCTGCGTCGTGCGCTGGTATCGAAACCGCTGCTGGCGCTCTACCGCCGCATCCTGCCGCCGATGTCCGACACCGAGCGCATCGCACTGGAAGCCGGCACCGTGTGGTGGGAGGGCGAACTGTTCCGCGGCCATCCGGACTGGACAAGGCTGCACGCCTATCCGGAACCGGCACTGACCGCGGAGGAACAGGCCTTTCTCGACCACGAGGTCGATGAGCTGTGCCGGCTGTCCGACGACTGGCGCATTTCGCATGAGCTGATGGATCTGCCGCCCGAGGCCTGGCAGTACATCAAGGACAAGGGCTTCCTCGGCCTCATCATTCCGAAGAAGTACGGCGGCAAGGCGTTTTCCGCCTGGGCGCACTCGCAGATCGTGACCAAGCTGTCGACCCGCTGTTCGGCCTCGGCGGTGACGGTGATGGTGCCGAACTCGCTCGGCCCGGCGGAACTGCTGCTGCACTACGGCACCGATGCGCAGAAGGACCACTACCTGCCGCGCCTCGCCAGGGGCCTCGAAATCCCCTGCTTTGCGCTGACCAGCCCGCAGGCCGGGTCGGATGCGGCGTCGATTCCCGATTACGGCATCGTATGCCGTGGCATGCACCAGGGGCGCGAGGTGCTGGGCATGCGGGTGACCTGGGACAAGCGCTACATCACGCTGGGCCCGGTCGCCACGCTGCTCGGGCTGGCTTTCCGGCTGTACGACCCGGAGCACCTGCTGGGCGAGGTGGAAGACCTCGGCATCACCTGCGCGCTGATCCCGACCGACCATCCGGGCGTGCAGATCGGCCGCCGCCATTTCCCGCTCAATGCGGTGTTCCAGAACGGGCCGAACTGGGGCAAGGACGTGTTCATGCCGCTGGACTGGATCATCGGCGGCCCGGCGATGGCGGGGCAGGGCTGGCGCATGCTGATGGAGTGTCTGGCCGCCGGCCGCTCGATCTCGCTGCCGGCGTCGAACACCGGCATGGCCAAGCTCACCGCGCGTGCGGTGGGCGGCTATGCCCGGGTGCGCAGCCAGTTCAAGACCGCGATCGGCCGCTTCGAGGGCATACAGGAGCCGCTGGCCCGCATCGGCGGCAATCTGTACATGATGGACGCGGCGCGCCGCATGACCGCAGCCGCCATCGATCTAGGCGAAAAGCCGTCGGTGGTGTCGGCCATCGTGAAGTACCACATCACTGAGCGCGCCCGCAGCGTGGTCAATGACGGCATGGACATCCTGGGCGGCAAGGGCATCTGTCTGGGCCCGTCCAACTTCCTCGGCCGCGCCTACCAGCAGATCCCGATCGGCATCACGGTCGAGGGCGCCAACATTCTGACCCGCAGCCTCATCATCTTCGGTCAGGGTGCGGTGCGCTGCCATCCCTACGTGCTGCGCGAAATGCGCGCCGCGCTGGCCGAGGACACGCCGGCCGCGCTGGCCGAATTCGATTCGGCGCTGTTCGCCCACATCGGCTACACCGTCATCAACGCGGTGCGCGCGCTGGTGACCGGACTCACCGGCTCGCACTGGGTCGGCGTGCCGGCCGGCGTGGCGCCGGAAACCCGGCGCTACTACCAGCAGCTCACGCGCTTCTCGACCGCCTTCGCCTTTCTGGCCGACGCCGCCATGCTCACAATGGGCGGCGACCTCAAGCGCAAGGAGCGGCTGTCGGCGCGGCTGGGCGACATCCTGTCGCTGATGTACCTGTGCTCGGCCACGCTGAAGCGCTATGAGGCGGACGGCCGTCAGGCCGAAGACGCGCCGCTGATGCACTGGGCGATCTGGGACGCGATGTATCAGGCGCAGCACGCCTTCGAAGGCGTCATGTCCAATTTCCCGAACCGCGCCCTCGCGGTGCTGCTGCGCGCGCTCATCTTTCCGCTCGGCCGGCCCTATGTGGTGCCGTCTGACCGCCTGGGCACGCAGGTTGCAAAGTGCCTGATCGAGCCGGGCGCCAGCCGCGACCGGCTGACCGCGGACATGTATCTGCCGCAGGACGAGCACGAGCCGGTCGCCGCCATCGAGCTGGCGCTGAAAGCGACCGTGGCCGCAGAGGCGATCGAGGCCCGGCTGCGCGCGGCGCAGAAGCGCGGCGAACTGAAGGCGCGCGGCCCGGCGCTGATGCAGGCGGCGGTCGACGCCGGCCTGATCGACGCGGCCGAGCGCGCGCTGATCGAACGGCGCGACCAGCTGCGCGACCGCGTGGTGAAGGTCGACGATTTCCCGCAGGACTTCGGTGCAGAGGCCGAAGCTGCCGCCCCGGTCGAAGCGCGTCACGTGAACGCGCTGGCCGCCTGAGGAGAGTCCATGTCCCTGCCTGACGTGTTCGTCGTCGATGGTGCGCGAACGCCCTTCCTGAAGTCCCGCAACACGCCTGGGCCGTTTGCCGCGGCCGATCTGGCGGTGGCTGCCGGCAACGCGCTGCTGGCCCGCCAGCCCTTCGCGCCGGACCGGCTGGACGAAGTCATCCTCGGCTGCGCCGCGCCGTCGGCGGACGAGGCGAACATCGGCCGCATCGCCGCGCTGCGCATGGGCTGCGGCGACCGCGTGCCTGGCTGGACCGTGATGCGCAACTGCGCCAGCGGCATGCAGGCGCTGGATTCGGCCCTGGCCAACATCCAGCGCGGCCGTGCCGATCTGGTGCTGGCCGGCGGTGTCGACGCGCTGTCGCGTGCCCACCTGCTGTTTTCCGACGCCATGGTGCGCTGGCTGTCGCAGTGGTACGCGGCGAAGTCGCTGGGCCAGCGCGCCGCGCTGCTGACGAAGTTCCGGCCGGCCATGCTGGCGCCGGTGATCGGCCTCATCCGCGGCCTGACCGATCCGGTGATCGGGCTGAACATGGGACAGACCGCCGAAAATCTCGCTACCCGCTTCGGCATCACCCGCACGCAGATGGATTTCTACGCGATGCGCTCGCATCAGCGCACCGCCCGTGCGGTGGATGAGGGCGCCTTCGGCGAAATTGCCGCACTGACCGGCAGCGACGGCACGCTGTACGCCGAGGACGACGGCCTGCGTCGCGATTCGTCGGTCGACCGGCTGGCGAAAGTGCGCCCGGTGTTCGACCGCCGGCAGGGTCGGGTGACCGCGGGCAACAGCTCGCAGGTGACCGACGGCGCGAGCTGGCTGCTTCTGGCGTCGCGCCGGGCGGTGGACCAGTACGGGCTGACGCCGCTGGGTCGCATCGTCGACAGCCAGTGGGCGGCGCTCGATCCGGCGCAGATGGGGCTGGGGCCGGTGCATGCCGCCACGCCCATCCTGCAGCGGCACGGCCTGGGCCTGAACGACCTCGACGCCTGGGAAATCAACGAAGCCTTCGCCACCCAGATCATCGCCTGCGTCGAGGCGTGGAAATCCGACGGGTACTGCCGCGAACAGCTCGGACTGTCACAGGCGCTCGGTACGCTGGACGAAAGAAAGCTCAACGTCGACGGCGGCGCGATCGCCATCGGTCATCCGGTCGGCGCCAGTGGTGCGCGCATCGTGCTGCATCTGCTGCACGTGCTGCGCCGTCAGGGCGGCGGCCGCGGCATGGCGGCCATCTGCATCGGCGGCGGGCAGGGCGGCGCGATGCTGGTGGAGACCGTATGACTGCGGAGATGAGCGTGCAGGCGAACACCTTCCGCCACTGGCGGCTCGAACGCGATGCCGGCGACGTGGCCTGGCTCACCTTCGATCGCGCCGGCGAGCACGTGAACACGCTGTCCGGCGAGGCGATGCGCGAACTGGGCGCGGTGCTCGACGCGCTCGATGCGGCACCACCGAAAGGGCTGGTCATCCTGTCCGGCAAGGCGGGCGGTTTCATTGCCGGTGCCGACATCGGCGAATTCGGCGCGGTGAAGGACGAAGCGGGCGCGCGCGACATCGTCGGCCGCGGCTGGAACCTGTTCAACCGGCTGGCGGCGGTGCCTTACCCGACCTGCGCGCTGGTTCGCGGCTTCTGCGTTGGCGGCGGCACCGAACTGGCGCTCGCCTGTCGCCACATCGTCGCGGTCGACGAGCCGGGCACCCGCTTCGCGCTGCCGGAAGTGCTGCTGGGCATCGTGCCCGGCTGGGGCGGCATGCTGCGGCTGCCGCAGCGTATCGGTGCGCCGGCAGCACTCGACATGATGCTGACCGGACGCGCACTGGACGCGAAGCGTGCGAAGGCCGCCGGGCTGGTCGACGAGATCGCGCCGGCGCGGCTGATGCGCGAACACGCGCGTGCCCGCGTGCTGGCTGATCCGCCGCGGCGCGCGCTGCCGCTGCTGCAGCGCCTGCTGCTCGGTCCGCTGCGCGGCACGGTGGCGAAGAAGGCGCTGGAAGGCGTGGCGAAGAAGGCGGCGCGCCGTCACTACCCGGCACCCTACGCCATCGTCGAGATCTGGCGCGATTTCGGTGGCAACGCGCTGGCGGTGCCGGCCGCGCATCCGGCGTCGATGGCGTCGCTGGTGGCCCACCCGACCACCGCCAGTCTGCAGCGGGTGTATCACCTGCGCGAACGACTGCGCGGATTCGCCAAGGCGGACAGCGCGCTGCCGCCGATACGCCGGGTGCACGTGGTCGGCGCCGGCGTCATGGGCGGCGACATCGCCGCCTGGTGCGCGCTGCGCGGCTTCCATGTGACGCTGCAGGACAACGGGCTCGAACGCATCGCGCCGGCCATGCAGCGGGCGGCGAAGGCCTTCGCGCGCAAGTTCCGCCGCGACCGCAAGGCGCTGCGCGACGCGCTCGACCGGCTGGTGCCGGACCCGACCGGTGCTGCAGCGGCCGGTGCCGATCTGATCATCGAAGCCATTTACGAGGACCTCGAAGCGAAGCAGACCCTGCTCGCCGACGTCGAACGGCGCGCGAAGCCGGAGGCGCTGATCGCGACCAATACCTCCAGCCTGCGCATCGAGGACATCGCGCGCGCGCTGCAGGCGCCCAGCCGGTTGGTCGGCATCCACTTCTTCAATCCGGTGGCAAAGATGCCGCTGGTCGAGGTAGTGCGCGGCGCAGGCAGTACCGACAGCGCGGTGCAGCGCGCCGCCGCCTTCGTCGGCGCGCTCGACAAGCTGCCGCTGCCGGTGGGCAGCGCGCCCGGCTTCCTGGTCAATGCGGTGCTCGGTCCCTACATGCTGGAAGCGATGAAATGCATGGACGAGGGCCTGCCGCCCGAGGTGGTGGACCGCGCAGCCCTCGATTTCGGCATGGCCATGGGGCCGGTCGAACTCGCGGACACCGTGGGGCTGGACATCGCGATGGCCGCCGGCAGCCGGCTGACCGGCGGGGCCGCGGCACCGGCCTGCCTGCAGGCGCGGGTCGAGCAGGGCCATCTCGGCCGCAAGACCGGGCAAGGCTTCTACGCATGGAAGGACGGGCACCCCGAACGCGCGCAGCCGGCCGCGGTGCCGGCTGGTCTGACCGAGCGGCTGCTGGCACCGCTGATTCAGGTGACCCGCCGCTGCGTCGATAACGCAGTCGTAGGCGACGCGGACCTTGCCGATGCCGGCCTCGTTTTCGGTGCCGGATTCGCCCCCTACACCGGCGGGCCGCTGCACTATGATGCGGCCTCCCATCCCGGACGCAGCGCCTCTGGCACGGTCCTGAACGCACACCACGCACACTGAAATGAGTACTGCAACCGAACACCTTCCGGACGAACAACCCGCGCTGCGCATGCTGCCCATGCCGCGCGATCTCAATGCCGCCGGCGACATCTTCGGTGGCTGGGTCATGTCGCAGGTCGACGTGGCCGGCTCCATTGCCGCGATGCGCCGCACCCGCTGCCGGGTGGTGACGGTCGCGGTCAATTCCTTCGTGTTCCTGCAGCCGATCACGACCCAGTATCTGGTGTCCTTCTACGCCCGCGTCGCGCGGGTGGGCACCACGTCCATCGTGGTCGATGTCGATGTCTATGCCGAAACCGGATACGAGAACCTGCGCGTGCTCAAGGTGGCGACCGCGCAGCTCACCTACGTGGCGATGAACGAGGACGGCAGCAAGCGGGCTATTCCGCCTGACCCCGCGAAGCCGTGAGCCCGACCCTATCCTGCGTGCCCAGTGCCGGGGCACGCTCTGAAAGCAGCACCCATTCGATGACGCACACAGGAGGAGACATGATGCAGACGACACAGCGCCGCGCCACCGGCACCGCGATGAAGGTACTGGCCATCGCGCTGGGTGCCCTCGGTTCGACGGCCAGCCACGCTGCCGCCTTCCAGCTGCTCGAAGGCAACGCGAGCGGTCTGGGCAATGCCTATGCAGGCAGCGCCGCCGTGGCCGAGGACGCCAGCACGGTGTTCTTCAACCCGGCCGGCATGACGCTGCTGCCCGGCCGCAATGTCGCCTTCTCGGTCGACCTGGTGCGGCCCTCGGCCAAGTTCAGCAATCAGGGATCGACCGTGCCGCCGGGTCAGGGCGTGGGCGGCAACGGCGGCGACGCCGGCGACTGGGCCGGCATTCCGGCCGGCTACATGACCTGGCAGCTGACCGACCGCGTCACCGCCGGCCTCGGCGTGGGCGCCCCGTTCGGGCTGAAGACCGAGTATTCGCCGGACTGGGTGGGCCGCTTCCATGCGGTGAAGTCGGAGATCAAGACGGTGAACATCAACCCGTCGGTCGCCTTCAAGGTGAATGACGTGCTGTCGCTGGGCGTCGGCCTCAATTTCCAGCGCATCGATGCGGACCTGACCAATATGGTCACCAACCCGGGTCTGGCCGGCTCGCTCGCGCGCGGGCGCATCAAGGGCGATGACACCGCCTGGGGCTGGAACATCGGCGCGCTGTGGCAGGTGTCGGACAGCACCCGCATCGGTGCGGCCTATCGCTCGAAAATGGACTACAAGCTGGAAGGCACCGCCGCCTTCACCGGCCTGAACGCGGGTGGCAACGTGGTCGCCGGCGTGCTGAACGGCACCCGCGGCGGCAAGGTGACCGCCGACGTCGAACTGCCGGACACCGCCACGCTGAGCGTGCATCAGAAGATTTCCGACCGGTGGACCATGATGGGCGACCTGAGCTGGACCGGCTGGTCCTCGCTGCAGCAGTTGCAGGTGGTCAACGTGAATGGCACGGTGGTGACGACCGAGGAACTGCGGTGGCGTGACACCTGGCGGGTCGCCTTCGGCGGCACCTACGCCTACAGCGACGCGGTGAGCCTGAAGTTCGGCCTGGCCTGGGACCAGACGCCGGTGCGCGAAAGCACCCGCCTGCCGCGCGTGCCCGACGAGGACCGCGTGTGGCTGTCCTTCGGCGTGCAGTGGCGGCCGGACGCCAGCTCTGCGGTCGACGTCGGCTACGCCCACCTGTTCGTCAAGGACGCCAGCGTGAACAACAACGGCGGCAGCGCGCTGCTCAAGGGCACGCTGGTCGGCGAATACGAGAACTCGGTCGATATCCTCGGCGTGCAGTACTCGACCCGCTTCTGATCCGCTCTTCCTGTCGTACCCGGACCGGTCGCCGCGCGCGGCCGGTCCGCCTCTCCCGGGAGTCCGCATCGTGACATCCTCCAGATTCCGCATCCGTCGCGTCGCCGTACTGGGCGCCGGCGTGATGGGCGCGCAGATCGCCGCCCACTGCGCCAACGCGAACGTTCCCGTCATCCTGTTCGACCTGGCCGCGAAGGAGGGCGATCCGGACGCCACCGTGAAGCGCGCGCTCGCCGGGCTGAAGAAGCTGGAACCGGCGCCGCTGGCCACTGCCGACCGCGCCGCCCAGATCGAGGTGGCGAACTACGATCGCGACGCGGCGCGACTGGCGGACTGCGATCTGGTGATCGAAGCCATCGCCGAGCGCATGGACTGGAAGCACGGGCTGTACGCCAAGGTGGCGCCGCATCTGCGCAGCGATGCGATCTTCGCCACCAACACCTCCGGCCTGTCGATCAACGCGCTGGCCGACGGTTGCCCGGACGCGATGCGCAGCCGCTTCTGCGGCGTGCATTTCTTCAATCCCCCGCGCTACATGGCGCTGGTCGAACTGATTCCGGCGCGCACGACCGACGCTGCGCTGCTGGCCCGGCTGGAGGATTTCCTGACCACGACGCTGGGCAAGAACGTCGTGCGCGCGCTCGACACGCCCAATTTCGTCGCCAACCGCATCGGTGTGTTCTCGATGCTGGCGGCGATGCAACACACGGTACGACTGGGCCTCGGTTTCGACGAGGTCGACGCGCTGACCGGTCCGGCCATCGGCCGGCCGAAGTCGGCCACCTACCGCACCGCCGACGTGGTCGGCCTCGACACGCTGCTGCATGTCGTCAAGACCATGACCGACAATCTGCAGGACGATCCGTGGCACCGCCACTACGTCGCTCCCGCCTGGCTGGCCGCACTGGTCGAGCGCGGCGCGCTCGGCCAGAAGACCAAGGCCGGCGTCTATCGCAAGGACGGCAAGGCGATCAAGGTGCTGGATCTCGCGCTGCAGGATTACCGCGACGCCGCCGGCACCATTGCCGAAGAGGTGCAGGCCATCCTTGCCGAGCGCGATCCGGCGATGAAGCTGGCCGCGCTGCGCGCGAGCGGGCATCCGCAGGCGCAGTTCCTGTGGTCCATCTTCCGCGACGTGTTCCATTACGTCGCGGTGCATCTGGGCGACATCGCCCACAACGCGCGCGACGTCGACTTCGCAATGCGCTGGGGCTTCAGCTGGAGCGCCGGCCCGTTCGAAACCTGGCAGGGCGCCGGCTGGCAGCAGGTCGCGGAATGGTTGCGCGAGGACATCGCCGCCGGCCGCGCGATGTCGGATGCGCCGCTGCCGGCCTGGGTGTTCGAGCGCCACGGCGTGCATGAGGCGGCGGGTTCGTGGTCCGCCTCGGCCGCAAAGCTGGAGGCGCGCGTCGTGTCGCCGCGCCAGCTCTTTCCGGAGCGCATGCCGGCCGAAGTGCCGCGCGCGACGCATACGGTGTGGGAAGGCGATGAAGTACGGCTGTGGACGCTGGACGACGCCGACGGCGAGCGGGTGCCGGTGCTGTCCTTCAAGAGCCGCCTGTCCTGCGTCGGTCCGAAGGTGCTCGACGGCATCCGCGAAGCGATCGCGCGCGCCGAGCGCGATTTCGACGGTCTGGTGATCTGGCAGCCGCAGGGACCGTTCTCGGTCGGCGCCAACCTGAAGCAGATCCGCCCGGTGCTGGAGGCGGGCGACTTCGCGACGCTGGACCGGGTGATCAACGACTTCCAGCAGGCGTCGATGGCGATCAAGTACGCCCAGGTGCCGGTCATCGCCGCGGTGCAGAACATGGCGCTCGGCGGCGGCTGCGAATTCGTCATGCATTCGCCGCGCGCGGTGGTGGCGCTGGAAAGCTATATCGGTCTGGTCGAAGCGGGGGTCGGTGTCATTCCGGCCGGCGGCGGCTGCAAGGAATTCGCGATCCGTGCCGCCCGCGCGGCCGAGACTTCGGCAACGAAGGATCCGATGAATTTCCTGCAGTCGGTGTTCCAGACCATCGCCATGGCTCAGGTATCGAAAAGCGCGCGCCACGCGCAGGAGATGGGCCTGCTGAAGCAGGACGATGTGGTCGTCATGCATGCCGGCGAACTGCTGCATGTCGCGCGGCGCAACGCGATCGCGATGGCCGAATCGGCCTGGCGACCGCCGCTGCCGGCAGTCGACATTCCGGTGGCCGGCCGCAGCGGCATCGCCACGCTGGACATGATGCTGGTGAATATGCGCGAGGGCGGTCTGATTTCGGCGCACGACTACCGCGTCGCGCACGCGTCGGCGACTGCGCTGTGCGGCGGCGACATCGAGACCGGCACTCGGGTGAACGAACAGTGGCTGCTCGAGGTCGAGCGTGCGCTGTTCGTCGATCTGCTGCGTACGAAGGAAACCCAGGCGCGCATCGCGCACATGATGGACACCGGCAAGCCGCTGCGGAACTGACGGGAGATTCGCGATGAAACAGATACAGGATGTCTATATCGTCGCCGCCAAACGTACGCCGGTGGCGAAGAAGGGTGGCGCCTTCCGCCACGTGCGGCCGGACGACATGCTGGCGCACGTGCTGCGCGGCGTGGTCGACGCGGTGCCTGAATTCGACCTGAACGACATCGGCGACGTGGTGGTCGGTTGCGCGATGCCGGAAGCCGAGCAGGGCATGAATGTCGCCCGCATCGGACTGCTGCTGGCCGGCTTTCCGGTGTCGGTGCCCGGTGTGACGATCAACCGCTTCTGCGCCAGCGGCCTCAATGCGGTGGCCGACGCCGCGATGAAGATCATGACCGGCCAGTGCGACATCGCCATCGGCGCCGGCACCGAATCGATGACGGTGATGCCGACCATGATGGGCAACAAGGTGACGGTGAATCCGCGCGCCTTCGAGTCGCCGGAGAACGTGGCCATCGCCTATGGCATGGGCCTGACGGCGGAGAAGGTGGCGCACAGGTACGCGGTGTCGCGCGAGGACCAGGACGCCTTCGCGCTCGCGTCACATCAGAAGGCGCTGGCGGCGATCGCCGCCGGCCGTTTCGCTGACGAGATACGGCCATACATGGTGCGCAGCCACCTGCCCGACCTGACGAGCAACACGGTGCGCATCGTCGAGCGGGTGTTCGATACCGACGAAGGCCCGCGCGCCGATTCCACCGCCGAAGGGCTGGCGAAGCTGCGGCCGGTATTCGCGGCCCGGGGCTCGGTCACCGCCGGCAACAGCTCGCAGATGTCGGACGGTGCGGCGGCGGTGCTGCTGATGTCGGAGGCGGCGCTGCAGCGCACCGGTGCGAGGCCGATCGCCCGTTTCCGCAGTTTCGCGGTCGCCGGCGTGCCGCCGGAAATCATGGGCATCGGTCCGGTCGAGGCGATCCCGCGCGCGCTGAAACAGGCCGGCGTCGTGCAGGCCGACCTCGACTGGATCGAACTGAACGAGGCCTTCGCCGCGCAGGCGCTGGCGGTCATTCGCACGCTGGATCTCGATCCGGCGAAGGTGAACCCGCTCGGCGGCGCCATTGCGCTCGGTCATCCGCTGGGCGCCACCGGCGCCATCCGCACCGCCACCGTCATCGCCGCGATGCAGCGCGGCGAAGCGCGCACCGGCATGGTGACCATGTGCATCGGTACCGGCATGGGGGCGGCCGGGGTGTTCGAGAAGGTCTAGCGGCGGCAAACGCCGCGTTTCAGCGGGTGGGGCGCTTCCGCTTCGATCGTGCCGTGGAGTCGGGGATGACGCGTGAGCCTCCGCCGCATCCCGGCGGGACGCCGCTCCCACGGGGGCCGGTGCGAAGTGTGGAGCGTGCCGTCGGGTGCGGCAGTTGTCTGTCCGACGCTCGCTTCGAGTTTCGGGATGCAGTTTGTATTTTCCGTGGGAGCGGCGCCCTCGCCGCGATCCATGCCTGGAGCCGGAGATGGTGCGTGAGCATGTGCCTCATCGCGGCGGGGCGCCGCTCCCACGAGGACCGGCGCGAAGGGTGGAGCAAGCCGCCGGGTGCCGCAGTCGTCTGTCCGACGCGCGCTTCGAGTTTCGGGATGCAGTTCGTATTTTCCGTGGGAGCGGCGCCCTCGCCGCGATCCGTGCGTGGAGCCGGAGATGGTGCGTGAGCATGCGCCGCATCGCGGCGGGGCGTCCCTCCGACGGGGGCTGGTGCGAAGGGTGGGCATGCAGCGGGGCGCGGCAGGCTCCGACAGCCGTTCGCCTCAGGGATCCGTATGCAATCGGGTTTTGCGTAGGCGCAGTGATTTTTCCGCGAGGCGGCTTTGGCGGACCGCCGGCTTCAGTTCAGGCTTCCACCGGCGGTATAAGCTCGCGCCTTCGTCCTTGAGACTGTCCTGAAGATGACCCCCAACGATTCCGGCCGCATCCTGAGCACGCTCGAACGTGGCGTCGCGACGCTCACCATGTCGAGGCCGGCGCGGCGCAATGCCTTCACCACCGCGATGATGCAGGGTCTGCGCGAGGCGGTGGAGAAGGTGCTGCCGGATCCGGCGTGCCGGGTACTGGTGCTGCGTGGCGACGGGGGGAGCTTCAGTGCCGGCGGCGATGTGCATGAGTTCTCACAGAGCCTGCCGCTGGACCCGACGGCGCGTCTGGCCACTTTTCGCGCACTGGTCGAGAACTGGGTCAATCCGGTCATCCTCGCGCTGCGTCATGCGCACCAGCCGGTGCTGGCCGCGGTGCGCGGCGACTGCGTGGGCTACGGCTTTTCACTGATGCTGGCGTCCGATGTCGTGATCGCGGCTGAGGACGCGCTGTTCTCGACCGCCGGCATCGGTCTGGCCCAGCCGGGTGCCGGCGGCCAGTCGCACTTCCTGGTGCGTGCTCTGGGCGAGCGGCGGGCGCGCGAACTGATGTGGAGCGCGCGCCGCTTCGATGCGCACGAGGCGAAGGAGCTGGGCCTGGTCGAGCGGGTGGTGCCGGTGGATGAATTCGATGCCGCGGTCGCCGCCGAAGCCGCGCGACTGGCGGCGGGGCCGCGCCACGGCTGGGCCGAAATCAAGCGCCTGCTGAATTCATCCGGTCAGCCGCTTGCACAGCAGCTGGCCGACGAGGCGGCGGCTTTCGGCCGCTGCGCCGCCACCCGCGATTTCGCCGAGGCCGTGACCGCCTTCATCGAGCGGCGCAAGCCGGGTTTCGAGGGACGCTGAGCGCCCGCGCAGGACCGGCCCCGGCCGGGGCGCCCGACCTCAGTAGCCGGCGACGATGTCGCGCTTCATCGGCGCGAGACGGCGCAGCAGCTCGTTCTTTTCCGCGGTGCCGACGTGGCGGTCCAGCACCTCGCGCAGCATGCCGACCAGGGCGTCGAACTCGGCTTCGGTGATCTGTGCGTCGACATGCGTCTTCTTCATGTCCTCACCTTCGTAGTCGCACTGGCCGCCTGCCACGTTGCAGATGAACATCGTGATGCTGTGCTTCAGGTGTTTTACCTTGATGCCCTCCAGCGAGCGGCGCGTGCGCGGATCGATCGTTACCACGTCCACCAGATCGCTCACGATGCGCTCTATGCCGGCTTCGCCGCCGAGCCGCGCGTAGAGGGCATCGTCCTCGCGCAGGTGGGTGCAGCCGGCGAGCAGCGCCAGGCCGGCGATCAGCAGCAGACGGTGATGGGCACGATTCATGCGAGTGTTCCTCTGGAGCGACACCCGGATATCGGAGTCGCTCGCTGCGGTCTTGAGCCGTTGTAAGCTCTTTCAGACTTTTGATCAAATTTCCCACAAATGAAAGCCCGCCGCCCTCACTTCGCCGCCCTGACCGGCCTGCTCGCCCTCGCAGCGGGCGGTGCATTGGCGGATGACGCGCCGCTGCGCATGTCCGGCTGGCAGTCGGCCGCCGGGCCGGCGCCGGACGTGGTCGAGCTGCCCGCCACCGGGTCCGGCGAAGCGACCCCCGACGCCCGGTCCGCTCCCGCGGCCAGACCGCGCAGCGGTGACCGCCTGATCGCGACCGGCGGCGTGAGTCAGATCGAGGGCGCGGCCGGAGGCGGTCTCAATCCGTGGGCGGTGATCGCCGGTTACGGCACACGCGAACAGATCGGCGCCTCCGCCTTTCATACCCGCCTGCGCACCCGTGGCGGCTTTCAGCTGGAATCCAGCGGGGTCGCGGTCGGCCTGTGGAACCGGGTCGAACTGTCGGCGGCCACCCAGCGTTTCGGCCTGTCGGACACGGTGCCCGGCCAGTCGATCGACCTCGACGTGATCGGTGCGAAGGTGAGGCTGTTCGGCGATGCGGTGTATGACCAGGACCGCTGGTGGCCGCAGGTGTCGGTCGGTCTGAGCTGGAAGCACAACCGCGATTTCGGTCTGGTGCCGACCCTGCTCGGCGCGCAGCGCAAGTCCGACCTAGAAGCCTATGTGGCGGCGACCAAGGTGTATCTGGGGCTGGCCGGCGGCTACAACCTGCTGACCAATGTGACGCTGCAGGCCACCCGGGCCAACCAGTTCGGCCTGCTCGGCTTTGGCGGCGACAGGTCCGACGACTACAAGCTGATGCCGGCGGCCTCGGTCGCGGTACTGCTGCGTGACAATCTCGCGGTGGGGGTCGAGTACCGCGAGAAGCCGGACAACCTGTCGGCCTTCCGCGAACAGGCGGCCTCCGACGTGTTCGTCGCCTGGTTCCCGTACAAGAACTTCTCGCTCACCGCGGCCCAGGTCGATCTGGGCAATGTGGCGGACAAGCCGCGCCAGCGCGCCTGGTATCTGTCCGGTCAGCTGTCCTTCTGAACCGGCCGCTGCGGGTGTCACTGCGACATATGTAGCGCACTGCGACTGAGACAGCTGTCTCTGTTTTCCCTGCTCCGGTGTCTCAGTGAGTCACTCACCCGCGGCAGGGGAATTTTTCCCTTTCTCCGCAAACCACCGCCCCGTCTGGCGGAGTGTCGTCGAGGCGGCCGTCACGGCCTCCGTGGCACGAATGCTGCAGACATCTGTGCGCGCATGTCTTCGGAACGTCGTCGTTCCGCGTGCCGGCCGATAAAAATCCGGGCCGGCGGCAGGCCTGCGCATTCACAACATTGGAGGAAGCCTGATGAACAAGAACAGCGGCCGCACCCTGCGGCCCAGTGCAGTGAGTACCCTGGCCAGCAGCCTGCTGGCAGCCCTGCTGCTGGCACCGGTTGTCGCGCATGCCGAAGATCCGGAACCGCCGCTCGGCATCAACGTGCTGGAAGCCACCTTCAAGTGGCGTCCGAACTACGTCAGCGACGACATGCTGATCAACGCCGACAAGGACGCCAACAACTGGCTGCACTACGGCAAGGACTACCAGGCCACGCGCTTCTCGCAGCTGCGCCAGGTGACCCAGGACAACGTGAAGAAGCTGGTGCCGAAGTGGAACCTGTCCTTCGGCGTCAATGACGCGCAGGACAGCCAGACCACCGTGGTGAATGGCCGCATCTACGTGACCGCCAGCCAGAACAAGGTGTTCTCGATCGACGGCGCCACCGGCCGCATGCTGTGGAAGTACGAGCGCTCGCTGCCGGGCGACCTCGGCCCGCGCCTGTGCTGCGAAGCGGTGAACCGTGGCGTGGCGGTGTACAAGGACATGGTCTACATGGCCACCCTGGACACCCACGTGGTCGCGCTGAACAACACCACCGGCAAGGTCGTGTGGGAAAAGAAGCTGGGCGACTACACGACCGGCGAAATCTATACCTCGATGCCGCTGGTCGCTGACGGCAAGATCGTGGTCGGCAACTCCGGCGGCGACGTCGGCGCCAACGTCGGCAAGATCACCGCGCTCGATCCGGACACCGGCGAAATCGTGTGGCAGACCACCACCCGCCCGACCGACGCCAAGGACCCGAACGCCAAGACCTGGGCCAACGACTCCTGGCGCACCGGCGGCTCGTCCGCCTGGCTGACCGGCAACTACGACCCCAAGAGCAACACGATCTACTGGGGCGTGGGCAACCCGACGCCTGACTTCGACCCGAGCGTGCGCAAGGGCGACAACCTGTACAGCAACTCCACGCTGATGATGGATGCGCGTACCGGCAAGATCAAGAACCACTTCCAGTACACGCCGAACGACGCCTGGGACTACGACGGCAACAACGAAACCATTCTGGTGGACGACGAGAAGGGCCGCAAGGTGTGGCTGCACGGCGACCGCAACGGTCACCTGTACTCGATCGACCGCGTTACCGGCAAGTGCAACTGGGTGGTGCCGATCGCACGCGTGAACTGGGTGACCGGCTTCTCCGACAACTGCCGTCCGATCGTCAACCCGGAAAAGGTCCCGGGCTACGACAAGATCGCCAAGGACATCGCGCCGATTCTGGACGGTGGCAAGGAATGGCACCCGGCAGCGTACAGCCCGAAGACCAAGCTGCTGTATGTGCCCTACATCGACAGCTCGATGGACATCCAGGCCAAGAAGATGGAATGGAAGCGCGGCGAGTGGTTCCTGTCGTCCAAGGTGCTGAAGGCCAACCCCTACACCGGCGGCATCAAGGCGTTCAATGCCACCACCGGCGAAGTGGTGTGGTCGCGTCCGCAGAGCACGCCGGCGACCAGCGGCATGCTGGCCACCGCGGGTGGCGTGGTGTTCGCGGGTGACGCCGAGGGCTGGTTCCACGCCATGCGTGACGACACCGGCGAGGCACTGTGGCGCTTCAACGTCGGCACCGGCATCCACGGCAACCCGACCACTTTCACGGTGGATGGCAAGCAGTACGTGGCCATCGTGTATGGCCCGGGCGGCGGCAGCCTGTGGCCGCTGGTGTATGACGAGCTGTTCAAGCACCAGAACCGCGGCGGCGGCATGATGATCTTCGGCCTGTCCGAGTAATGGAGCCGGGGCGCCCGCAAGGGCGCCCCATGTCGCGATGACGATTTCGATCAAGACATCCGCCGTGCTGCGCATCGCAGCCTGCCTGCTGGGCCTCGCGACGTTGCCGGCGGCGCATGCAGCATCGCTGAACGCCTGCGTGGTCGAGGGCAATGCGCCCTTCTCATCGCGCGACGGCGGCGCGAAGGGGCTGGATATAGAAGTGATGCAGGCGGTGGCTGCCCGCATGGGGCGAGACCTGCAGCTCACCTGGATCACCGTGCCCGCCCGCGGCGGCATGGGCCGGGCGCTCAAGCAGACGGTGCAGGCCGGCACCTGCGAACTGTTCGTCGGTCTGCCCGAAACCGTAGACGGCGGCGAGGATCTGGCCGAACGCAATCTGGTCGCCTCGAAGCCGTACGCCGCGGTCGCCTATGCGCTGGTGGTGCCTGCCGCGAGCAAGGCGAAGGTGCTGGCTGACCTGCGCACCGCACGGGTGGGCGGTATCACCGCCACGCCGGCCGATCTTCACCTGCTGGCCGGCGGCTACAACCGTACGCCTTACGGCAGCGTGAGCCAGATGCTGGAGGCGGTGGCGCGGGGCGAACTGGGCGGTGCGCTGGTGTGGTCCGGCCGTCTGGCCGAAACGCCGCTGCCGGCTTCACTCAGGCTGGCCCAGGTGCTGCGTGAGCCGACCCTGACCACCCGTTTCGTGATCGCCTACCGGCGCGGCGACGCGGCGCTGGGCAGCGAACTCGATGCGGTGCTGACGGCTTTCGCGGCTGACGGCACGCTGGACGCGCTGGCCCGCAAGGCCGGCTTCCCGTGAGCACAGGAGCCGTGATGCAGCACTCATTGCGTTTCATGCTGCTGGCCGGCCTGACGGCGGCAAGCGCTTCGTTCGCCTTCGGCAACGACATTCCGGCGGTGAATCCGCTGGCCGGTGACCCGCAGGCCGCGCAGGCCGGCGAGGAACTGTTCGGCCGCAACTGCCAGCAGTGCCACAACTCGCGCGGCAAGGGCGGCAAGGGGCCGCAGCTGGTCAAGGGCGCCTGGGGCCCTGGCGGTGCGAACAGCGATGGCTACATGTACGGAATCATCGCCAACGGCCGGCCCAACACCCAGATGGGCGGCTTCGGCCCGGCGCTCAAGCCGGAAGAGATCTGGCAGATCATCGCCTTCCTGCGCGAGGAAGCGAAGCGCGTGAAGGCGGCCGAAAAGGCCAAGGCCGGCGCCGAAGACGATCTCTGGTTCTGATCCCGCATCCGGCCCGGCCGGATGCCGGTGCGGCGGCCCGATGCGGCTGGCCGCGCCTGTCCACTCATATGGAGTTCCACCGATGCAATACACCCTGATCCGCGGCGCCGCCACCTGCGCGCTCGCCGCTGCGCTGGCGCTGGGCGCCACATCCGTTTCCGCCTTCGGGCCGGGCGGCCCGACCGGTCCCGCCGGGGCCGCCACCGAAAGCGACGCCAGCAAGGGCGAAGAACTGTTCGGCCGCAACTGCCAGCAGTGCCACAACTCGCGCGGCAAGGGCGGCAAGGGGCCGCAGCTGGTCAAGGGCGCCTGGGGCCCGGGCGGCGCCAACAGCGACGACTACATGTACAAGATCATTTCCGAAGGCCGGGCCAATACCCAGATGGGCGGTTTCGGGCCGGCGCTGAAGCCGGAAGAGATCCGCCAGATCATCGCCTTCCTGCGCGAGGAGGCGAAGCGCGTTCAGGCGGCTGACCGCAAGGCGGCCACCCAGGACGAAGGCCAGTGGTACTGATCCGGCCGTCCGGTCACTGCTGAGCCGATTTCACCCACGAGAAGAAGAGGAGACACGCCATGAAGTTCACTACCCTGTCCGCCGCCGTCGCGCTCGCCGCGCTGAGCGCATTCGGCAGCGCCGCACAGGCCCAGACCGCGCGTCCGTCGCTCGACCTCGCCACCGCCAAGGCGATCGGCGAAGGCTGCGAGAAGTACGCCGCCAGCAAGGGCTGGCGCATGATCATCGCGGTGCATGACACCGCCGGCAATCCGAAGTACTTCAGCCGCATGGACGACAGCATCCTGATCAGCGTCAATGTGGCCCGCCTGAAGGCCGACACCTCGGCCAGCCTGCCGGTGTCCACCCGTCAGTTCCGCGATCTGTCCAAGGGCATTCCGACCGCCGAACTGCTGCCCCGCACCACCGCCATCATCGGCGGCCTGCCCATCATGAGCGCCAAGGGCGTGCATCTGGGGGGCGTCGGCGTCAGTGGCGGTACCGAGGAAGAGGACGAGGAATGCGCGAAGAAGGGTCTGGAAGCGGCCAAGTCGCTGCTCTGATCCCTGCCCGGGGCGTCATCGGGCGCGGGCCGCCGGCCCGTTCCCGCCCCGATCCGGGCGCCGGCGCTGAAAATTTTTCACACTCCGGCGTCCGGCCATCTTCAGTTCCGGTTCACGCTTTCGTTAAGAAGCTTCGGGTTGTCCATATACGCCGTTGCCGAGCCGGAACAACATGAATACCAGAGCCGAGCCCCCCGTCGAAGATTTCGCCCGCACCGCCGATGCCGCCGTGGTCGGCAAGGATCTCGCTTTCAAGGATCTGGGTCTGAAGGTTGGCGACCGCATGGTGATCGAGCCACCGGCCAAGCTGGGCGAACAGCCGGGCGTGGTGAAGCTGATCGGCTGGGTGAATGATCTGAGCGTGCTGGTCACCATGCCGGACACCCGCGCCTGGGCCGGCCCGCCGATCGAGGGCGACGAAATCGGCGTGCGCACCTTTTCCGGCCGCCACGCCTACGGCTTCAGCACCGTGGTCGGCAAGCGTTCGGTGCGTCCGTTCGAATACCTGCATCTCGAATTTCCGCGCCGCATCTCGATGCGGCAGATCCGCAACGCCGAGCGCATCGCCACCTCGATCAGCGCGCGGGTGACCGACGCCGACGAACCGGTGCCCACCGTGGTGACCAATCTCAGCGCCACCGGCGCCGAAGTGCGCGTGTGGTCGCCCGGCCGTGCGGTCGGCGACAAGGTGTCGCTGGAACTGGTGCTGGACATCCACAAGGTGCGCACCCGCATCGTGGTGACCGGGGTGATCCGCAACCAGCACGACACCGTGGATACCGGCGAACCGGCCTATGGCGTCGAATTCGAGGACCTCAACGCGCAGACTTCGGTCTTCCTCAAGAGCTACGTCTACCAGAACCTGGTCGAACAGCCGCACCGGCGGCTGTAAGTCAGCTACAAGCGGCAAGCTCCAGGATTCAAGGAACCCCTTTTGTTCCGGGGGGTTCCGACCTTGCAGCTTGCAGCTTGCAGCTTGCAGCTTGCAGCTTGCAGCGCTCAGCGCTGGCGGCGTGAGAGGGCGCCGACCAGCGCCAGACCGGCGCCGAGCAGGGCCCACGAAGCCGGTTCCGGCACCGGCGCGGTGTAGCCGGCCAGTTCGGCGGCCGACGCGCGGTAGCCGTGCAGCACGCCCGGAATCAGCGCGAAACCGTCGGTGCTGCCGGTATAGGCGGTGCTCGTGCCGGCCAGCGTGCAGCCGGCGGTCGAACCCAGCGGACACTGGATGCGCTGCTGGGTGGCCGGGTTGTACAGCACGTCGAACTGCACCGCGCTGCCGTTCTGGGTCACCGAGTAGTCGTTGTCATTGCCGGCCACGATGAGCCAGGAGCCGTCGTCGAGTTGCGGGCCCACTGCCAGGCCTTCCCACTTCTCAGGCGACACGCCGCCGGTTTCTGGCAGCGTGTTCGCCGCCAGATCGATGAAGGGCGTGCCGTTCTTGCTCACCGCGACGAAGCTGGCGCCCGGCGCATCCAGGTCGATGCCGGTCACGTCGGTCGCGCCGGCGAGGCTGATCAGATACACATTCTTGTTGCCAGCCGCGCCGGCCAGCGTCGCTTCGGCGCCCAGACCGCGGTTGTTGCGCTCCAGCACCATGAATTCCTGGTCGTTCAGCGCGACCAGCGCCGAAATGCCGCGGCCCTGGGCTGCGGTGTCCATCCGGTAGGCGTACTGCGCCACCGCTTCGCCATTGCCGTTGTCGAACTTGACGATGCGGTTGTACACGCCGTTGGCGCCGCCTTCGTCCATCATCGAACTCTGCAGCATCGCGTAGGTGTAGCGGCCGTCCGGCGAGATGGCCAGCCCTTCGAAGCCGCGATTGGTGCGGCGGCCGCTCACGCCGTCGCCGTCGTAGTTGTACTGGCCGTTGGCCAGCACCGGGCGCAGCGCCTGCGGCGTGTTGTAGGTGCGCAGCAGCGCGCCGCTGCGGTCGAATTCGTACAGCGACGGACCGTATTCGTCCGACACCAGCAGCGTGCCGGTGCGCGGGTTGATGACGAAACCTTCCGGGTCGAAGGCGGTGCCCAGATTTGCGGCCGAGCCGCTCAGCGTGCCCGGGAACTGGCCGCCCATCACCGTGCCGCCAGCGCTGAACTTGACCGTCTGCACCACCTGGAAGTTGGATATGGCGCCGCTGCTGCGGTCCACATCCAGCGTGAAGCGCTGCACCCGCACGTCGTAGGGCAGGGTGCCGCCGCCCGGACCGCGGTCGGACAGGCCCCACCATTCGTTGCGGTTCGGGTCGTAGTAGATGTCGGAGAACATGCCCAGCCTGCCGTCGTTCACGCTGCTGCCGAACTGGTCGCCGGTGCTGCCCGGAATGGCGATGCCGTTGATGAAGGACACGGCGGATGCCGGCATGGCGGCGGCGGCCAGCAGCGCCGCGGCGAGCGATTTCAGTTTCATGATGGACCTCACTGTTGTTGTGTCGGATATGCGCGATGGACATGCGATCGGCAACCGTCCAGCCTAGGCGGTGCATGTTTCAGTCTTGCGTCGCATCCGGTGCCTGCGCGAACCCTTGACCATTCCGGTGGTCACCCCCATGTGATCCGTTTGAACCCACGAGGCGCTCCCGCATGAACACCGATCCGTCCTTCCGGCGCCTGCACGGCCGTCAGGTCCATCTCCAGCCCAAGGGCTTCTTCGGCAAGCTGGTCGCGCTGCTGGTCGGCGCCGGCCTGCTGGTGCTGGGGCTCATGTTCTCGGTGGTGATCGTCGCGGTGGCGGTGGTGGGCGGACTCGCCTTCTGGGGCTGGATGTGGTGGAAAACCCGCGACCTGCGCCGCCGCATGCGCGAACAGATGGATCACCCGATGCAGGCGCCCTTCGGCGACGTGCCCGCCAGTGGCGGCCGCGTGATCGAGGGCGAAGTGATCGAGGTGAGTGCGGAGGTCGGCACCGACAGCCGCCGCTGATGCCGCGCGGCCCCGATCTTCCGGTCCTTGACCGCCGGCCTTGTTCTGCATCAAGTTTTAAGATTCATCGAGGATGTATGTTTTCGCCCATCCACTGAAGGAGCGCGAACATGGCCCTGCTGCTGTCCATCGATGAACCGCCGAAGTCGTCCGCCGCGGCGCCGTCGGTCGAGGCTTTCCTCGAAATGGGGTTCCGGCCGGTCTATCTGGCCGGCGCGCTGTGGGCGCTGCTCGCGGTGGCGGTGTGGATATTCGCGCCGCAGCTGCCGGGCGGCACGCTGGGCGGGCTGGCCTGGCACGCCCACGAAATGCTGTGGGGTTTCGTCGCCACCATTGCGGTCGGCTTCCTGATGACCGCCGGCGGCGCCTGGACAGGCATCAATCCGCTGGCCGGCCGTGCGCTGGCGGTGCTCTGCCTGCTGTGGGCGCTGGCACGGGTCGCCTTCCTGCTGCCGGGTGACGCCGCCTTTCTGGCTGGCGCACTGGCCGAGGGCGGCTTCTTCGCGCTGGCCGCCGCCGCGCTCGGGCGCTCGGTGCTGCTGTCCCGCAACACCCGCAACTACGCAGTGCCGCTCATGCTGCTCGGTCTGGGCCTGACCGACCTGCTTTTCCTGCTCGCCACCCGCGCCGGCGACTACGGCGCGCTGATGCGGCATTTCAACGCCGGTCTGCTGGTGATGACGCTGCTCACGCTGCTGGTCGCGCGCCGGGTGATTCCCTTCTTTGCCATGCGGGCGGTGCCTGGGCTGACTGTACCGGCCCATCTGCAGAGCGGCATGGCCCAGCTGATCGCCAGCGCGGTTGCGGTGCTCTGCCTGTTCGCCGGCTGGACCACCGCACTGGCCGCCGCACTGACGGTGGCCGGCGGCATCGCGCTGCTGCAGTGGGTGAGCTGGAAGCCGTGGCGGGTGCTGCACAAGCCGCTGCTGTGGATTCTGTACGTCGGCTACGCCGGGCTCGGCATCGGCCTGCTGCTGGCTGCCGCCCACGCGGCCGGTGCCGGCACGCCGGCCGCGCTGCATGTGCATGTGATCGCGATGGGCGGCTTTTCGGTGCTCATCATCGGCATGATCACCCGCACCGCGCTCGGCCACCTCGGCCGCCCGCTGGACACCGACCGCAGCATGGTGACGGCTTACGGACTGGTGATCGCCGCCACCGTGCTGAGGCTGGCCGCGCTGCATCCGTCGCCGGCGTCGGTGCATCTGCTGCACGGCGCCGCCGGACTGTGGGCGCTGGCGTTCGCGCTCTATCTGTGGCGCTTCTTCCCGATGATGATCCGCCCGCGGCCGGATCGCGCCGGCCCCGCCGCGCAGCCGGTGTCCATCACGCCGCGCCGGGGCTGACATGGGCGCGCCCGCCGGCCACCGTATCCACACCCGCCGCAAGGTGGTACGGGCCTTGCAGGCCGTGTGCCGGGTGACTTTCACGACACGCACAGGACACTCGCCATGCGTCTGACCACGATGACCGATTACGCGCTGCGCCTGCTCATGCACGTCGGCCGGCATCCGGACCGGCTGTGCACCATCGCCGAAATCGCGCAGGCCTACGGCATTTCGGAAGCCCATCTGATGAAGGTGACCCACCAGCTGGCGCTGGCCGGCTGGCTGGAAACGGTGCGCGGCAAGGGCGGCGGCATGCGGCTCGGCCACGATCCGGCGCAGATCCGGCTGGGCGAGGTGGTGCGCAGCGTGGAACCGGACTTCCGGCTGGTCGAATGTCTCGGCGAGCCGGGCGGCAGCGGCTGCTCGCTGGAAGGACGCTGCCGTCTCACCGGCATTTTCGAAGGCGCGCTGGCCGAGTTCCTGGCCCATCTCGACCGCCACACGCTGGCCGATCTGCTGCCGCCCGCGCCGCGCGCGATCGAACCGCTGCGGAGAGTATCGTGATGCCCGACATCGACACCCTGCGCGCCGCGCTGCATACGGTGCCGGACCCGGAGCTGGCGGAAAGCATCGTCGACCTCGGCCTGGTGAAACACATCGGCGTCGGTGACCGCCAGGTCGATGTGGTACTGATTCCGACCAGCGCCACCTGCCCGATGGGCGACCTGCTGATCGAGGACGCCACCGCCGCGCTGCGTGCCGCCTGCCCGCCGGGCTGGGCAGTGAACGTGACGTTCGACTGGGACACGCCCTGGCATCCCGGACGCATGAGCCCGGCGCTGCAGCAGCGCTTCGGCTGGAACATCTGACGGAGAGACACGACATGCAGATTGCCTCGTTCGACGACCTGATCGCCGCCGCCCGGCAGCAGCCCGAGCCGCAGCGCCTGCTGCTGGTGTTCACCCGTGCCGAACTGCCGGACGGCGCCAGCGCGGCCGAGCGCGCCGGCTTCGCCGCCGGCCGGGGCGGCGCGCTGGTGCCGCACTGCTGCGTGGACAAGTCGCCGCACGAACTGCAGGACTTCGCTGCGCTGGCGGAGGAGGCCGGCCTGTTCGCGCCGGACTGGGCGATCGTGTTCGTCGCAGCGCTGTCCGGCAGTGGCGGTCGGCCGCCGGCCGAGGCCGACATCGGCCGCTCACTCGACCGCATGGTCGAGGCGATCAAGGCGGGCCGGCTGGACGGGCTGATGCCGGTGGACCGCCGCGGCCGGGCGGTGCGGCTGGCATGAGCGTGACGCGGCCGCCGGGCTGGCGTCAGGCGGTCGTCGCCTGCGCGCTGCTGGCGGTGGTGGCGCTGCTGTCCGGCCTGAGCGGCGGGCTGGCCCGGCTGGGCCTGCCGGTGCCGGTCATGCCGGCGCCGGTGCATGGCGCGCTGATGGTGTGCGGCTTCTTCGGCACGCTGATCGCACTCGAACGCGCAGTCGCGCTCGGTCGTCTTGCCGGCCTGGGTGCGCCGCTGCTGGCCGGCATCGGTGGCCTGCTTGCGTGGAGCCCGTCGCTGCTGCCGCTGGCCCAGGCCTGCTGGGCGCTGGCTGCGGCCGGTCTGGTCGCGCTCTACGTTCATGCCGGCGTCAGCCGTGCGTGGTCGCCTCACCTGATGGTCGAACTGTGCGGTGCCGCCTGCTGGCTGGGTGGCGCGCTGCTGTGGGCGATGGGCGGCGACCTCGCCGCCACCACCCGCGGCTGGGTGGCCTTCCTGGTGCTCACCATTGCCGGTGAGCGGCGCGAACTGACCCAGCTGGTGCGGCTGCCGGCGCTGGCGCGCAGCCTGTTCATCGCGGCGGTCGCGCTGCTGATCGCCGGTGCGGTCGATCCCGCCTCGCTGGCGCTGTGGCCGGGCTGCGCGCTGCTGGCGCTGTGGCTGCTGCGCTGGGACATTGCGCCGCGCGCATGGCGTGCAGCCGGCTGGCCGGGCCATACCGCGCTCTGCCTCACCGTCGGCTATCTGTGGCTGCTGGTGGGCGCGCTGCTCGGCCTGTACGGCGAGTTCCATCCGGGGCCGCTGGCCGCCACCGGGCTGCATGCGGTGCTGCTGGGCTTCGTGTTCGCCATGGTGTTCGGCCACGCCCCCATCGTTCTGCCGGCACTGCTGCGCCTGCGGCCGGTCTACGATCCACGTGCGCGCTGGCCGCTGTGGCTGCTCGCCCTCAGCCTTGCGCTGCGCATTGCCGGTGCGGGGCTCGGCCGGCATGATGCGCTGATGCTGGCCGGCGGGCTGCACGCCGCGGCCATCCTGCTGTTCGCGGCGCTCATGCTGCGCGCCGTGCGCGCAGCGAAACCGGCCCCCGCGATGTCGTGAAGGAGTACCCGCGATGAACACACCGGACAATCTGTCGGCCTGGCGACGCGCCGAGCGCCAGCGTCTGCTGACCGAGCGCGAGGCGGTCGAGCCGGCGCAGCGCATGGCGCGCAATGTCGAAATCACCGGCTATCTCGAAGCGGGTTTCCCGCTGCTGTCCCATATGACGATCGGCTTCTGCTGGCCCTTCCGCGGCGAATTCGACAGCCGCCATCTGCTGCGCTCGCTGCGTACGCAGGGCGCGCGCGGCGCGCTGCCCGAAGTGGTCGAGCGCAACGCGCCGCTGGTGTTCCGCGAATGGTGGCCGGGCGTGGCCACCACGCCCGGCGTGTTCGACCTGCCGGTGCCGGACGACACCAATGTCGTGCAGCCGCATGCGCTGCTGGTGCCGCCGGTCGGCTTCGACGCGCGCGGCTATCGCCTCGGCTATGGCGGCGGCTTCTTCGACCGTACGCTTGCCGCCTGCACGGTGCAGCCGCTGAAGATAGGTGTGGCGTTCGAACTGTCGCGCATGCCGACCATCCATCCGCAGCCGCATGACATTCCGATGGATTTCATCGTGACCGAAGCCGGCATCTTCGAAGTGTCGGACGACGGTCTGCACGAAATCGATGTCGATACCTGTGCCCAGCGCGCGCACGCGCTGGTGGCCAGCCGCATCCTGCGGTGAACCTGAAAGATTCCGCCCGATGAACACCTCCACTGCCTTCCGCTCACGTCTGGCCGCGCTGCTCGCCACGCTGGAACAGGGCCTGGTCGAGCGCCGCCACGTCGTGCGCATGACCCTGCTGGCCGCGCTCGCCGGCGAGCACACGCTGCTGATCGGCCCGCCGGGCACCGCCAAGAGCGAACTGGCGCGCAGGCTGCACCGCGCCTTCCGCGACGCCCGCTACTTCGAGCGACTGCTCACCCGCTTTTCGGTGCCGGAAGAACTGTTCGGTCCGCTGTCCATCCGCGCGCTGGAGCAGGACCGCTACGAACGTCATACAGACGGCTTCCTGCCGGACGCCACCATCGCCTTCATCGACGAGGTGTTCAAGGCCAACAGCGCCATCCTGAACGCGCTGCTCACGCTGCTGAACGAGCGCGAGTTCGACAATGGCGCCGGCCGCCAGCTGTGCCCGCTGGTCAGCGTGATCGGCGCCACCAACGAGGTGCCGGACGACGAGGTGGGCGAAGCCTTCTTCGACCGCTTCCTGCTGCGCATTCCGGTCAGCGCGGTGAGCGGTGATGGCTTTGCCGCGCTGCTGGCGGCCGGCTGCGCCGACGAATGGACGCCGCCGGCGGACGCGCTGCTGCTGGGCGACGAGGATCTGGGCGCGGTGTCGAATGCCGCGCAGGCGGTGAGGCTGCCGGCGCGGGTGGTCTGTCTGCTGGCCGAACTGCGCGCGCATCTGGCGGACGAGGGCGCCTATGTGTCGGACCGGCGCTGGGTGAAAACCGCCTGGCTGCTGAGGGTCGCGGCCGCGGCCGAGGGCCGCGACCAGGTCGGTCCGTGGGACCTGCTGCTGCTGCCCGCCTGCGTGGCGCCGGACGCCGGGCGGCAGGCGGCGGTGGCCGACTGGCTGCTGGCGCGGCTGGGCGTGCGCGCGGGCTTCGCGCCGGAGCGCCTGTCGCGCGTGGTGCAGGCTTTCCAGGCCCAGCTCGAAACCGAACAGAACGCGAGCGATCTCGACTACGACGAATCCGGCAGGCTGCGTTTCAGCGCGCCGGAGGCCATGACCGAGAAAGCTGAAGAACTGGCCGGCGTGATCGGTGACGCCAAGGGCGGCGCCGGTGCGCTGCGCATGAATTACAGCCGGCGCCGCCGCTACGGCCCGGCCCACATCGCGGCGCGCACCGGGCAGATCGACGATCTGCTCGCGCGCATCGCCGGCTATGCCGAAGAGCTGGCCGCCGAGCGCGCCAGTCTTGCCGCGGCCCGCGCGAGTACGCTGTGGCTGGATGACGGCCTGCTGGCCGCGCTGGACGCGCGGCTCGCCGATACTGCGGCGGTGATCGCCGGGCTGGCCGAGCGCGCCTGCGACGCCCGCCGCGGCTTCGACAACCTGCCACGTCTGTCGGCCGAAGAGGCCGCCCGTTTCAGCGACCTGCCGGAGCCGGTCGAGCACGAGCCGCTGGCGTGAGCGAAGGCCCGGCTCCGCTGCTGTTCGCCGGCCGTGAAGCGCGGCTGGCCGCACTCGATGCGCTGCCGCGCACACTGTGGCTGGGCAGCCTCACCCACGCGCACGGTGCGCTCGAGCCGCGGCTGGCGACCCTGGTCGCGCTGCGCGCCGGTCTGGTCGGCGGTCGCGTGCCGGCCGACCGCGACTGGGTCTGGCCCGGTCCGGCACTGGCCCGCCGGCTGTGCGACACGCTGGCCGAGCTCGATCTGGCCGCCTACTGCACCGGCCGCGAAGGGCTGTCGGACACGGTGGTGCAGAGCCTGCTGTTCCATCTCGATCTGGTGCCGGACTACCGCGACCGCGGCGCCAGCGAAACCGGCGCGCTGCAGCGCGCGATCGAGGCCTTCGGTTCCGACTGGCAGGAGCGCCGCGGCCAGATGGACCAGCTGATCGAGGTGTTCGGCAAGCTGCCGGACGACAGCAAGGACGCGCGCTGGGACGTGCTGGCCGGCGTGCTGAAGTCGGAGGGCTGGCAGACCGTGCTGCGCATCCGCCGGCTGCTGGAAAGGCTGGCTGACCTGGCCGCCTGCATACGCCGTCTCGGCCGCGCCCGGCTGTCCGATGAAAGTGATGAGGCGAGCCGCACGCCGGTCACCGTCATGCAGTCGGCGGTGGCCCGGCGTAGCGAGGCGCGTACCGTGCGCGTGCCCGACATGCCGGGCGAGACGCGCGGTGTGCATCGTGCCGACCGCATCGCCCGCATGCTGCCGGCCGAGGCGGTGCTGCTCGGCCACCCGACGCTGCGTCTGGTGTGGCACGCGCGGCGCGCCGAACGCACGCTGCTCTGCTACGAGGACGACGACCGCATGCGCGAAGTGCGTCATGTCGACGCGCCGGTGCTGCAGCCGCGGCCCGATCCGCAGCAGGACCGCCGGCTCGAGATGGGCCCGCTGCTGGTGTGCGTGGACACCTCGGCGTCGATGCAGGGGGGCGCCGGCGAAGTGGCCAAGGCGGTGGTGCTGGAGGCGGTGCGCACCGCCCACGCGCAGGGCCGCGCCTGCCACGTGTTTGCCTTCGGCGGCGCCGGCGAGGTGGTGGACATGGAGATTGCGGTCGATGCCGAAGGCATCGACAGGCTGGTGCGCTTTCTGGGCCAGGGCTTCGGCGGCGGTACCGACATCTGCGGGCCGCTGGAATACGCGCTGGCCCGGCTGGAACAGGCCGCGTGGCGCATGGCCGACCTGCTGGTCGCGTCCGACGGCGACTTTGGCGCCACGCCCGAGGTGGTGGCACGGCTCGATGCCGCCAAGCGCGATCTCGGCCTGCGGGTGCAGGGCGTGCTGATCGGCGACCGCGAAACCATCGGCTTTCTCGAAGTGGCCGACCACATCCACCCGGTGCGCGACTGGCGCCGCTACGGCACCGAAGGGCGCGGCGCCGAGCCGCCCATCCACACCCACCGGCTCACCGCGCTGTATTTTCCGGGCGCGCTGCGCACCAGCGAGAACCGCGACGCCACGGTCAGCGGCGAAGTCGCCTCGGCCGCGGTGCGGGCCGGCCTGCGCCGCGGCCAGCCGCTGCCGGATCACCTGCGGCCTCCCCATTCTTCACCTGACGAACCCGACGCATGAGCTTCGCCACCGACTATCTCGCCCAGATCGAAACCCTGGCAGCACGCATGCCGCTGCCGCGCGTGCGCGCGCTGCACCTGCCGCCGCCGGTGGCCGACGAACCCTGCCGCGATGGCGCCAGCGGTCACGCGCGCGGCGAGTTCTGCGCGCTGGAACTGGAAGATGGCAGCATCGGGCTCTCATACGTGCTGCTCGACGACACGCTGGAGCGGCTGCGCAAGGGCCCCGGCCTCGATGACCTGAAGGGCACGGACGCGCTGGCGCTGGCCCGCCGCTACGTGAGCGGGCAGGGCGTGGATCGCACGCTGGGCTTCGTCTGCGCCAACGCGATCACCCGCTGCCTGTTCGACCGCGCCGGCTACCGGCCGGAGGGCAGCAGCGATTCCATCGGCCAGATGGATCCGCAGCCGGGCGACACGATCGGCATGATCGGCCTGTTCGGTCCGCTGGTGGAGCGCATCGTCGCCGCAGGTGCCGACCTCACCGTGATCGAACTGGACGAGCGCGCGGTCGGCGAACGCGAGGGCTGGCGGGTCACCACCGACGCCAGCGCGCTGGAGCGCTGCAGCAAGGTGCTGTCCACCAGCACGCTGCTGCTGAACGACACGCTGGACCGCATGCTCGCCCACTGCCGCGCCGCCCGCTGGTTCGCCATGGTCGGCCCCAGCGCCGGCTGTCTGCCCGACGCGCTGTTCGCCCGCGGCGTCACGCTGCTCGGCGGCAGCTGGGTCGAGGACCGCGCCGCCTTCATCGACGGGCTCACGTCCGGCGACAAGGACAGGCACAAGGGCCGCAGGGCCACCTCCAAGTTCGCGCTGACCGTCGACGGATGGCCCGGTTTCGATCGACTTCTCGAACGCGTCCGCTAGACCGGGCCGCGCCCGACCCAGGTCCGCTGGCACACTGTGCATCCCGAAACCCGCCCACGGATATCTGACATGAGTGATCTGCCGCCTCTGCCCGCCATCGCCCCCGGTCGCTACCGCCACTACAAGGGCGGCGAGTACGAAGTGGTCTGCGTCGTGCGGCACAGCGAAACGCTGGAGCCGATGGTGCTGTACCGGCCGCTGTACAACGACTCCGGGCTGTGGGTGCGGCTTTTCGACATGTTCGTCGGTCAGGTCGAGATCGGCGGGGTGGTGCTCCAGCGTTTCACACCGGTCGCCGCTTGATCGTGGGCGCTGGCGCAAAAAATGCCCATGAGATTTCACCGCGCCGACGTGCGCATCGTTGAACAGCCGGCGATACGGGTGGCCGTGCTGGCACATCACGGCCACCCGGACACGCTGGACGCGTCGATCCGCCGCTTCATCGACTGGCGGCGTGCGCACCGGCTGCCGCCCGCGGTCAGCGCGACCTACAACATCCTGTACCGCGTTCCTGAGGGCGGTACGGCGGCGGATTTCAGGCTTGACCTGTGTGCAGCGGTCAGCGAGCCGGTCGCCGCCAATCCGCACGGTGTGGTCGAGGGGGTCATTCCCGGCGGACGCTGCGCGGTGCTGCGCCATGTCGGCAGCGACGACACGCTGGGTGACGCGATCCGCTTCCTGCATGCCGAATGGCTGCCGGACAGCGGCGAAACCCGACGCGATGTTCCGGTCTGGCTGCAGCGGCTCCGCTTTCATCCCGAAGTGCCCGAAAGCGCGGCGGAGAGCGATCTCTTCCTGCCGCTGTGCCCGCTCCGCTGAAAATGCCGTCATGATGCAGGCCTGTCTTCAGGAGCCTGTCATGCAGATCGATACCGCCACCCCCGCCGACATTCCCGCGCTGTGCGGACTGCTGTCTGTGCTGTTCTCGCAAGAAGCCGAGTTCTCGCCCGACATCTCCGCGCAGGCGCGCGGGCTGGCGATGATTGTCGGCGATCCGCGGGTCGGCGCCGTGCTGCTGGCGCGCCAGGGCGACGAGGTCACCGGCATGGTGAATCTGCTCTACACGGTGTCCACCGCGCTGGGTCAGCGCGTGCTGCTGCTGGAGGACATGGTGGTCGCGCCGTCGGCCCGTGGCGGTGGCGTGGGCAGCGCGCTGCTGCAGGCGGCGATCGCCTTCGCCCGCGAGCAGGGCTGCCCGCGCATCACGCTGCTGACCGATACCGTCAACGTCGATGCCCAGCGTTTCTACGCGCGGCACGGCTTCGTGGCGTCGCCGATGAAGCCGATGCGCTGGCTGGCGATCTGATCCCGAACGGGAGCGGACTACGGCGCGGCTCATGCGCCGACTCAACGAAAGCATCACATTCACGCGGCATGCTGGCCTCCATTGCCCACGAGGAGGTCGCGTCGATGAAGCACGTTCTTGCCGCAAGCTGCGCGCTGCTGCTGTCCTGTGCCGTGCAGGCGGCGGAATACCGTTTCGATCCGCAGCTCAGCCATGTCGAGGTGGAGACGGCGCATTACGTGTACATCACGGACGGCGGGGCCTTCGGCGGCCCGGCCTGGACGCTGGTGAGCGATTACACCCGGTATTCGATCAGCGGCGCGCTGCAGGCCGACATCGGCGTGTCCGACTACGACCCGTCCATCCGCCGTGCCTGGTTCAGCGCGCTGCAGATCGACTACGGCAGTGCGCCGGCCTACGCGCTGACGCTGCCGACCTTCCTGCCGATGGACGGGCTCACCGCCACGCTGCGGCCCGAGCCGGGCTTTCTCGACTACGACGGTTTCTACGGGCCCATGGATCCGCTGGTGTGCGCCTGCGTGACCGGCGGCAACCCGTCGGCTCCGGTCACCCATTACGCCGGGCGACTGGACGCGCAACAGGTACATCTGGTAGCCAGCGTGGCCTATCCGCAGACAGCCTCGTGGTCCTGGCTGCTGCCCGTTGCCGATACGGCCCCGGCACTGCCCGACTGGGCGATCGCCGGTCGGGTGAGCCGCATCGTGATGGCCGGCAGCGTGTCCGCCGTGCCCGAGCCGGACGACTTCGCGCTGTGGGGCGCCGGCCTGCTGGTGGCCGGTGTTGCCGCCCGTCGCCGGCTGGCGGGCTGAGCCGGCATCACTCCACCCCGGCTCCGGAAGGCAGGCGCTCAGGTTTTCCGGGTGTGCGCCTGCACCCAGCGCACGATGTCGGCCGCGCTCATCGCGCCCGCCTGACGTGCCACCTCCACGCCACCGCTGAACAGCATCAGCGTCGGAATGCTGCGGATGGCGAAGCGGGCCGCGGTCTGCCGGGCCACCTCGGTATCGACCTTGGCGAAGCGCACATGGGGCTGCTGGCGGGCGGCGGCTTCGAACTGCGGCGCCATCGCCCGGCATGGACCGCACCAGGCGGCCCAGAAATCGACCACGACCGGCAGCTCGGTGCGATCGATGAAGGCATCGAACTGCGTGTCATCGAGCGCGAACGGTTCTGGCGCCAGCAGCGGCGCCTTGCAGCGGGCGCAGACCGGGCCGTCGTCCAGACGGTCGTCCGGCACGCGATTGGTGGCGGAACAGCGGGGGCAGGCGATGTGCATGGTGTCAGGCCGGTTAGAGGGTATGTGCATCAGATGGGGATGTCGGCCAGGAAATCCAGTCACCGATGCTGTCGTTGCGTACCTGCGCAGGGGTCTGTCACAGCGCTGACACCGGTATGTCCTCACTTGTTGTGGGGTAGCATTCGCAGACAGGAGCGAGCGGACGAAGGAAGGCAGATATGTTGCGCAGCGCTGGCATCGGCCTGTGTGCGTTGGCACTGACCGGCTGTGTCGGTGAACGGGCCGGCTGGATGCACCAGGCATGCATCGAGGCGTCGCCTGCCTGTATTGCGTCGCCCGAAGACGCGGGCGGGCTCATGCCTGCACCGATCCTGCTTCCCGGATTGCAGATGGTCGTCCGTCTGGAGAATCACGGGTTCGACGCCGAACGTGTCAAGATCATCGGCCTGCCCGTGTAGGAACGCAGCGTGACCGGGCCGTCTTCCTCATCCCGTCCCCCGCTCACCCGCCTCTTTCTGTCGATGACGTCCGCGAACGCAACAGCGACCTTTCATCCCGAGCACGTGACGTTGATCGTGGGCGATGTCGTGCTCCATCCGGTGGCCTCGTACGAGTTCGGCCGCTGGGGGCCGGACGGAAAGCCGTCGCCGGAGGGCTCCTGGGGCTTCAAACCTGTCTCTGGCGCGCAGACCCTTGGGCTGTCGCGGCGCGAGATGTCGGTGGATTTCGGGATGGAGCCGCCATCGCCTGAGCGCGGGGATCTGAAACTCGATCTGTCGGAGGCCTTGAATATGCCGGGTCAGGCACCTGTACCGCTGCTGCGCTTCGTACCGCGCCGCTGGCGGCATGACCATGTCTGATGCCAGCTCCCCAAAGTAAGCGTTCTGCCGCGAGTTCTTCCCGCGGCCTGCTGAGCTGTCCATGACCGATACCGCCCTCGACGTCGCTGCCCGCATTGCGCGCGGTGACACGTCTGCCGCCGACGAACTCGAACGCTGTCTGGCGCGCATCCGCGCCCGCAACGGCGACATCAACGCGGTGGTGACGCTGGACGAGGCGGGCGCACGGGCTGCGGCGGAGGCGGCCGACCGCCGGCGCGCGGAAGGTGGTGTGCTGCCGCCGCTGCTGGGCGTGCCGGTCACGGTAAAGGACTCGTTCGAAACCGCAGGCCTGCTCACCACCAGCAGCCATCCGCCGCTGGCACGGCACGTTCCGGCGCGCGATGCCACCGTGGTCGCACGGCTGCGGGCGGCCGGCGCGGTCATCGTCGGCAAGACCAATCTGCCGGAACTGGCGGGCACGCCGCAATGCTGGAGCCCGCTGTTCGGGCCGACGCGCAACCCGTGGGACCCGGCGCTCACGCCGGGCGGCAGTTCCGGCGGCAGCGCGGCGGCGGTGGCCATGGGCTTTTCCTATCTCGATCCGGGCAGCGACATCGGCGGCTCCATCCGCATTCCGGCCGCCTACTGCGGCGTGGCCGGGCTGAAGGCCACCGAGAACCGCATTCCGCGCAGCGGCCACATTCCGCATCTGCCGGGCGGCCGGCGCAGCGTGCGCCACATGCTGGCCTTCGGAGCACTGGCGCCTTCGGTGGCCGACCTGCAGTGCGCGCTTGCGGTGATGGCCGGTCCGGACGATCTCGACACCGAAGTGCCGCGGGTACCGGTGCAGCCGGTGTCGGCACCCGCGCGACCGCTGCGCGTGGCGTGGTGGGACGACTTCGGCGGCCTGCCGCTGTGCCGGCGCACCCGGGCCGGTCTGGCGCGTGCGGTGGCTGCGCTGCAGGCGGGCGGTTGCGTGGTGGAGCGCCGGCAGCCGGACGGTTTCGACACGCACAAGGCATGGCAGGCCTACGGCTGGCTGGCCGGCACTGAAATCGGCCTCGGCATGCCGGCGCTGGCACGCCGCCTGCTGTCGGTGACCGGCCGCTTCATCACCCGCGACCAGCCACTGGCGCACGCCTTCGTGCAGGGGCTGGCGCTGGATGCGCAGCGCTACAACCGCGCGCTGAACATGCGTGACCGCCTCATTCGCGCGATCGAGCGCTTTCTCGGCGAGTGGGATGTGTGGCTGTGTCCGGTCGCGCCGTCGGTGGCCTATCCGCAGACCCGGCTGCTGTGGTGGAAGCGGCCGCCGGACATTGCGGTGGACGAGGCGCGCCTGCACTTTGCAGAAGGCGCGATCGGGCTGGTGACACCGTTCTCGCTGACCGGCCACCCGGTGGTGACGCTGCCGGTCGGCATCGAGGACGGACTGCCGGTCGGTGTCCAGCTGGTTGGCCGGCGCTGGCAGGACGAGGCGCTGCTGGCGAACTGCGCGGTACTGGAACGCATGCTGCCCGCCCGCCGTGCGCCGCCGTGCGCCGGCCTGCGCTGACGTTGCAGGCAGGACGGCGTGCATTCATTGACCTGAACGCGCCGGACGCTCGCCACACCGACCGGACGTCCGTGCGCTGCACGCCGCCGCTCCCGGCGGGTGCCGGCGCGCGCACGGCGCTCTCATCGTCGCCCGGCGCCGCCTTCGGTCAAACATCGTAAAAGCGCTGTCTTGCGCGGGCAGTGAGACATCTGTCCGCGCCTTTTTTGTCAGAATCCGCGGCGTTGTCATGAGCGGTGCCTTTCCCGGCGGTGAAGGCGCCCCTTCCGGACATGAACCGATATGGAAGGTGAACCCAGATGTCCGTCCCTGTTCCGCCGGCGTCCATTCCCCCATTTGTCCAGGCGTTCGCGCCTTACGGGTGGGGGTTCAACGCACTTGTCATGGCAGTCGCCGCGCTCGTGATCGGCCTGTTGCTGAGGCTGGCGGCGCTGAACCGCGCGCTGCGCGGGAGCGAGGCTTCGCTCACCGCAGACCGCGACCTGTTCCGCGCGCTGGCCGACACCGCGGTGGCGGCCATTTTCGTGATCCGTGGCAATCAGGTGCTGTTCGTCAATCCGGCGGCCTGCCGCATTTCGGGTTACGACCGTGAGGCACTGCTGTCCATGGGCGTGTTCGAACTGGTGCATCCGGACTACCGCGAGCAGCTGCTGGCCAACCAGATCGCGCGCCAGGCCGGCGAAAGCGTGCCTTCGCGCTATGACCTTCCACTGATCACCCGTCAGGGCGCGGTGCGCTGGGTGGAGGCATCGTTCGCGCTGGCCCGCTTCCGCGACGAGGACGCCATCGTCGGCACGCTGTACGACGTGACCGAACTGCGTGAGGCGCAGGAGCGGCTGTTCCGCTCGCTGTTCTCCGCTTCGCCGCTGCCGAAGTGCTCGCTCGAACGCCGGGCGGGCGCGCTTGCGCTCCGCCGCAGCAACATCGCGTTCGACACGCTGTTCGGCGAGACGGACCGCCCGCAGCCCCTGTTCGCCGACTGGCTGGCGCGCACGCGCTGTTCGATGACGGTGGAGGGCTGGGAGCGTCTGCTGGGCAGCTGCGAGCGCGACAGCCAGCCCGGAGGGCTGCTGGAAATGCACTTCGAACCGAGCGGTCGGCCGGCGCTGACCTGTCTGGTTTCTGCCTCCCGGGTAGGCGACGAGTGGCTGATCGCCCTGGTCGACATCACCGCCCGGCGCGAAGCGGAACAGGCGCGCGACCAGCTGTCGGCCCGCCTGCTGGAGCGCAATCTCGAAGTGGAGTCGCTGAACGCCCAGCTGCAGCGGCGGGCCGGCGAACTGGAGCAGCTGTCGCGCGCGAAGTCCGCCTTTCTCGCGGGCATCAGCCACGAGGTGCGGACGCCGATGCATCAGATTCTGGGGCTGTCCGAGCTGCTGGCCGAAGAGGTGCATGACCCGGCTCAGCGCGAACTGCTGGACGCGCTCGGCGGAGCGGCGAGCGGCTTGATGGACATGCTGGGACGGGTACTGGAATACACCGCGCTGGAGGCGGGCAGCACGGCGCGGAAGGACGCGCCTTTCGATCCGGCGGAGCCGCTGCGCACGCTCGCGTGCGCGCTGTCGCCGATGGCGGTGGCGCGCGGCCTCCACCTCGAGGTCGATATCGCAGGGTCGGCACCGACGCTCGTGGGCGATGCCGGGCGCATCGCGCACATCCTGCAGCTGCTGGGCGACAACGCGCTGAAATTCACGCCTTCCGGCCGCATTTCGCTGTCGCTCGAAGTGGCAGCGGCGGATGCCGACGGCCGTCATCTGCTGACCTATGTGGTGCGCGATACCGGCATCGGCATCGCGGCGGAGGCGCTGCCCCGGCTGTTCCAGCCCTTCGTGCAGCAGGACGCCTCCAGTACGCGGCGCTATGGCGGCCTGGGGCTCGGACTGGCGATCGCCCGACAGAGCGCGCAGCTGATCGGTGCGGATCTTTCGGTGCGGGCCCGGCCCGGTCAGGGCAGCGAGTTCCGGCTCAGCCTGTCCCTGCCTGCAAGGGAAGCGGTGACCTCCGCGGCGTGAGCCGGCACGGCTGTCGAGCTTTCTGACAGTGGCCGCGACGCCACTGAGATTTTCCGCGTGCAATCAATGTCATGTCGTTGTGGTATCGATCTTGCTGCCGGCCCGGTCGTCCGATATCCACTGAAGGATGGCAATGATGAGCTTTCGCACAAGTGTGTTTTCAGTCCTGTCCGCCGCCTCGCTCGGTGCGACGTTCGCCGCGTCCGCGGCCGATCCGCAGCCGGTCGCGACTTGGCGATTCGACCGTACGCTGGCGGCAGATCAGGCCGGCGTGCCCGCGCTGGGCGTGATCGATCCGCTGGGCCTGAGCGGTTTCGTGCAGGACACGGTGTTCGGTGAAACCCGCTGGGTGTGGCGCTTCGACGGCAACAGCACACCCAGCCAGCAGGCCGGCCTGCTGGTGAACAGCAGCGGCCTGCTGAACGGTGACGACGCCTATTCGATCGACATCGTGTTCAAGTTCGAGCCGAACACTTCGAGCTGGGAAAACATTTTCGGCGTGTCCAACCGGCAGAGCGACAACGCGCTCTACATCGATCCGGACAGCCGGCTGGAGGTGTGGCCGAGCGGGGACGGCCCGACCCGCTTCACCGTCGGCGAATATCATCGCGTCACGCTGACCAACCGCGGCAACAACACGGTGACCGCCTATATGGACGGCATCTTCCAGTTCGACCTCAGCACCACCTCGCTGAACTTCAGCGCCTATGCCTCGGCCAATCCGCAGCGGCTCATCCATTTCTTCGCCGACAATCTGGTGGGCGGCGGGCAGGGCGAATTCGCCGACGGTGCGGTGGCGTCGATACGCCTGTACGACGTCGAACTGAGTTCCGATCAGGTGGGCGGCCTGCCGCCGCTGCCTGCGGTGCCGGAACCGGCGTCCGCGCTGATGATGCTGGCCGGCGGCGCGGTGGTGGCCAGGGCCGCGCGCCGACGCCGCGTGTAAGCGGCGCCGACACCCCTGTTCGCGGGGTGCAAGGCCGCTGCATCCGGGTTTACCGTCAGGTCATCCGACACTGATGGAGACCCTGATGCGCGTCCTTGCCCTGGCCGGACTGCTGGCCGCCCTGCCGCTCCATGCCGAAACCCTGATCGATCTGACGCCCGAGAGCGTCACCGGGCCGAATCACGTGCGCTATCGCGCACAGTGCTGCGTGGTGTCCGACCGGCCGGACTTCACGCCACCGATCTCCGGCAGCATGGGCGTCACGTTCCGCCCCACCGGCAGCGACCTGTGGCTGGAGGATTTCAGCCTTTTCCTGCGCCAGCGCACCGACATCACCGGCCAGCTGAGCGGCTACACCAACAGTGGCGGCACGATGAACTTCCGCGCCTTCATCGGCAGCTGGGGCTACCGGAGCGGTCTGCCTGCCGGCGCGTCCGGCGACCTGATCGAGGTACTGTGGACCAGCGCGGTCACCACGACCGTGCACAGCGGTGATATCCAGAAGTTCACGTTCGAACCGGGCCTGCAGCTGGCCGCCAACCAGTGGTACTTCGCGTTCATCAGCCCGGAAGGTCTGCCTCTGCAGCCGCTGCGCACCTATGAAATGCCGGTTTCGTACGACGGCAATCCGGCGGTCACGACTTCGCCCAATCTGTGGATGTACACCTCGCCGGACGACTTCAATGCGCTGCTGACCGGCAACTGGACCGCGGGCTGGGGGCCGGCCTGGTTCGAAGCCACGCTGCAGGCCGGACCGCCCGCGATTCCGGCGGTGCCCGAGGCCGACGGCCGGGCGATGCTGCTGACCGGACTGGGGATGCTGGCGGCGGTGAACGCGCGCCGCCGCGCGGTGCGCGTCTGAGGCGCGCGAGCCGCGGCGCTCAGCGCATGTGGTGGCTGAACAGCGTGAGCATTTCGCGCGCCAGACCGGGGCGGGCGGCCAAGATCTGCCGGTCGAAGCCGCCACTGAACAGCACGGCCGACGCACCGGCCGGCGCGATGTCCTCCGCCTCCACATTGCGCACCCCCATGCTCCACAGGCCGAATTCGCGGTCCGGTATCGTGTCCTGCGACAGTTCGATCAGTCCCTTGTGGCGCGGGTCGGCACAGATGCGGGCGTAGCGCGCCCGCAGCAGGTCAGCCTCGCCCTCGATCACCTGCAGCAGGTTGCCGGCCGAGTGCAGCAGCATGCCGGTGATGTCTTCGCGCGCGTTGTTGCGCACGCTGGTTTCCAGGATGGAAGAGAGCACGGCCGGGCCGTCCTCCACCAGCGTGCTGGTGTAGATGATCTGCAGCAGGGGCATCTGAAGCGGAAAGATCAGTGGCGCTCGTCCGCGTGCGCGGAGAAAGGGCGGATGTGACGGAAACCGGCCGGCGCGTGCGACACCACCGAGGACGCGATCAGCAGCAGCCAGAACAGGCCGGCCGAGGACTGCGGCAGCACGATCATGGCGGCAACGCCGACCAGCTTCAGAGGGATGAACAGGCCGGCCAGTTCCACCGCGTGGCGGGGTTTGCTCCACACCTCCAGCGCATACATGCCCAGACCGGTGGCCAGCATGAGCAGCGCGGCGGCGCGCCGGTATTCGTCATGGCCGGTCAGCAGCGCGCTGCCCACCAGCACCACGCCCACCAGATGCAGCGAGCGCAGCGTGACCATGGCCCAGCGGCGGCCACGGAAGTCGCGGCGGTTGGGCGAGGAGGCGTCGTGATCGTGCGCGTGCATGCGCGCAGTATGGCTCACCATGCGTCGATCGGGCTCGGTTCGTCACCCGCGAAGGGCAGGAAGGGCCCGGTGCCGCTGTGTTCCGCGCTGGAGGCCGGCACGAAGGCGCCGCGATGCACGTCGAACACGTGCACTTCGCCGTCCTCGATCACGTAGTGCCAGCCGTGCAGCGCGATGCGACCGGCGTCCACGCCGGCGCGCACCATGGGGTAGTCCATCAGCCGTTCCAGCTGCAGCACCACCGCGCGCTGTTCGGTGCGCCGCAGCGCCTCGTCGGTGAGCTGCACCGGCAGCACCGCCTCGCGGCCGAGGTCGAGCCAGGCATTGAGATTGGGCGCCTCGGCGCTCACGCCCTCGTACAGCGCGCGCACGCCGCCGCAGTGGCTGTGGCCGCACACCACGATGTGGGCCACTTTCAGGTTGAGTACCGCGTATTCGATGGCGGCAGAGGTGCCGTGGAAACCGGCCAGCTGGCCCTGACGCGTGCTGCCGTCGTAGGGCGGCACGAAGGCGCCGACATTGCGCACGATGAACAGCTCGCCCGGGCCGGTGCCGGTCAGCAGATAGGGCACCAGCCGTGAATCCGAACAGCCGATGAACAGGATGGTCGGGTGCTGCCCGTCGCGCACCAGATGCTGGAAGCGGTCCTGCACGCCGGGAAAGGTGTGGTCGTGGAAGCGGCGCAGGCGGGTCAGCAGTTCGTCGGGCATGGCGTTTTCCGGAAAGGCCGGGCCGGCGGGCGCCGCGGATGTGGAGGGCGCGCCGCCGGTTTCATCGTGCGTCTACTGCACCAGCGGAGTGTCGGCCATGTCCATGTCCACGCCTTCAAGCGTGGCGTGGCCGGCCAGCAGCGCCACGTACTGGCGCAGCGCGGTGGCGAAGCTCTGCTGGCGCAGCGAGGCGGCCACGGTGGCGCGGACTTCCTCGAAGGGCAGCACGGTGCCGGCTTCGCGTTCCTGCACGTCGATCACGTGGAAGCCGAAGCGGCTGTGCACCAGGCGCGGCAGCACGCCGATGTCCGGCTGGCCGAAGATGGCGCGGGCGAATTCCGGCACCACCTCTTCCGGCGCCAGCCAGCCGAGGTCGCCGCCGCGTTCGCTGCTCGGGCAGTTGGAGCACGCACGGGCCGCCTCCGGGAAGGGGTCTTCGCCGTCGGCGTGCGCGCGCACCTCGACCAGCACCGCTTCGGCGCGGCTGCGCAGCGCGTTCACGTCCACGCCTTCAGTCACCGCGAACAGGATGTGGCGCATCCGCGCACGCTGGCCCACGGTGTAGCGCCCGAGGTGGGCGGCGTGGTGACGGCGGCAGGCCTCTTCCGACGGCTCGGGCACCTGCACCGCCTGACCGATCAGCGTGTCGATGGCCACCGCCGCCTCTTCCGAAATAAGTCCGTCGGCCGACTGGGTGTCGTCCGCAGACAGCAGGCCGGCCTTCTGCGCGGCCTGACGCAGCAGTTCGGTGCAGGCGCGGTTGCGCAGCTCGTCCTGCGGCAGGTCTTCGTCCGGGCCGCTGATCGCGATGCCGTTGACCCGCGCGACGCGGCTGTCTTGGGTGGACTGCATGGGTTCTCCTCGTGGTGTCGGTTCTGTCGTGGGTACGACCGCTGCGGCCGTACCCACGACTGTCTACCAGATAAGCGGCGTCCGCGGCGTGACCGCGGCCGGCACCGGTTCAGATGCCGGCGCCCGGCTGCCGCGGCTGGTTGTGGCCGGCCGGCAGGTTGAGCCGGCGGGCGCGCACCACCTGATACGGGCGGAACACGTAGAACACCGACGCGAAGCCGCTCCACACATGCACCAGACGGGTGAAGGGGAACACCAGGAAGATGGTCATGCCGAGGAACATGTGGGTCTTGAACACCCATCCGGCTTCAGCCAGCAGTTCCGGCGCGCCGGCGCGGAAGGTGACGATGCGCTGCGCCCATTCGGCCAGCCGCAGCATCATGCTGCCGTCCAGGTGCTGGGCCGACAGCGGGATGGTGGCCAGACCCAGCAGCAGCTGCACCCACAGCAGCAGCGCGATCACGATGTCGCTGGTTTTGGAGGTGGCGCGGATGCGCGGCTCGGTCAGCCGGCGGTGCAGCAGCAGCGTGAGGCCGAGGAAGCCCAGCAGGCCGGCGATGCCGCCGGTCACCATGGCCACCAGCTGCTTGGCACCGGCGCCGATGAAGTGCTCGTACACCGCGTGCGGCGTGAGCATGCCGAAGAAGTGCCCGAAGAACAGGAAGAGCACACCGATGTGGAACAGGTTGCTGCCCAGCCGCAGCTGGCCGCGGCGCAGCAGCTGCGACGAGTCGCTCTTCCAGGTGTACTGGTCGCGATCGAAGCGCAGCAGGCTGCCGATGAAGAACACCGCGAGGCAGATGTAGGGGTAGTAGCCGAACAGCAGGTTGTCGAGCCAGGACGTCATGATTGCGCTCCTTGGGTGACCGGGGTCTTGCGAACGATGTGGACGGGGCGGGTGACCGGCTGGTGCGTGCCCGGGCGCGCCTGGCCCTGGGTCGAACAGCCGCCGAAGGCTTCCGGCTCGGCCCAGCTGTCGTCCAGCGCTTCGTCGTCGGCGATCTTCACCGCCTGCGCGCGCTCGCCCGCCAGTTCGATCAGTGCGCCGATCACGCTGGCGTAACGGCTTTCACGCTTCACCAGCGCGGTGAACAGCGCGTTCAGGATGTGGGTCATTTCCGCCAGGAAGGCGCGCGCCTCCTTGGGCGGCTGGGTGGAGGCGAATTCCAGCACCACCGGCAGGTAGTCCGGCAGTTCGGCCGGGCCCAGATGCAGACCCGCCTTCTCGTAGGTCTGCGCCAGATCGATCATGGCCGGGCCGCGGTCGCGCGAATCGCCATGCACATGCTCGAACAGGTGCAGCGAGGTCGAGCGGCCGCGGTCGAACAGTTCGACATAGGCCGCTTCGGCCTCGATGGCGTCCTGCCGCTGCAGCAGGTCGATCAGCGCATCCAGTTCCGCCAGCCGGGACGCGGACAGTGCCGCCTCGTCGCGCACCGCCTGCGCGATCTGCGGCAGCAGCCCGCGCAGGCCGGCGTCCGGATAGCCGATCAGCAGCGCGCAGGCGCGCAGCGTGTGGGTCATCTTCGGTGGACTAAACATTGAGAGGGTCCTCATGAACGAGTTGGGGAGGACATGCGCACGGTCCGCCAAGCGAAGGGCAATCGGCGCCTGCAGGTGAGAACGCGCTGCCCGCCGGGCCGCCCCAAGGGCGAGCGCAGCCCCCTTGGCGGGGGTTAGGCAGGGGTTGCGCAGCACATGTGCTACGCCTGCCGAACGGGCCGGCTGTGCAAAGCCGGCCCTGCGCGAACGCAGTGAGCGTGGGGGGCCTCATCTCAGACCACCGCCTTGATGGGAATGGTGCGGCGCTTCGAACCACCGAACAGGCTGGTGTCCGAACTGCCTTCCGAACAGCCGTTGCCGAAGGAGAAGCCGCAGCCGCCGCGCACGTCGAAGGCGTTCTCGGCGTATTCGCGGTGGGTGCTCGGAATGACGAAGCGGTCCTCGTAATTGGCGATGGCCATCACGTGGTACATGTCTTCCACCTCGGCCTGGCTGAGACCGACCTGCTTCAGCGCGGCCAGATCGATGCGGTTATCGACATGCTTGGTGCGCTGGTAGGCGCGCATGGCCAGCATGCGTTCGAGCGCCCGCACCACCGGCTGGGTGTCGCCGGCGGTGAGCAGGTTGGCCAGATACTTCACCGGGATGCGCAGCTGGTTCACGTCCGGGATTTCGCCGTTGCTGCCGATCTGGCCGGCATTGGCGGCGGCGGTGATCGGCGACAGCGGCGGCACGTACCACACCATGGGCAGCGTGCGGTATTCCGGGTGCAGCGGCAGCGCCACCTTCCACTCGACCGCCATCTTGTACACCGGGCTGCGGCGGGCGGCTTCCATCCACGAATCGGGGATGCCGTCGGCGCGCGCCTGTTCGATCACGTCCGGATCGTTCGGGTCGAGGAAGATGTCGAGCTGGGCCTGGTAGAGGTCGCGGTCGTGTTCGACCGAAGCCGCTTCCTGGATGCGGTCTGCGTCATACAGCAGAACGCCGAGGTAGCGGATGCGGCCGACGCATGTTTCCGAGCACACGGTGGGCTGGCCGGCCTCGATGCGCGGGTAGCAGAAGATGCACTTCTCGGCCTTGCCGCTCTGCCAGTTGTAGTAGATCTTCTTGTACGGGCAGCCGGACACGCACATGCGCCAGCCGCGGCACTTGTCCTGGTCGATCAGCACGATGCCGTCCTCTTCGCGCTTGTAGATCGAGCCGGACGGGCAGCTGGCGACGCAGGCCGGGTTCAGGCAGTGCTCGCACAGCCGCGGCAGGTACATCATGAAGGTGTTCTCGAACTGGCCGTAGATGTCCTTCTGCACCTCGTCGAAGTTCTTGTCCTTCGAGCGCTTCGAGAATTCGCCGCCGAGAATCTCTTCCCAGTTCGGACCCCACTCGATCTTTTCCATGCGCTGACCGGTGATCAGGCTGCGCGGCCGTGCGGTCGGCGTCGCCTTCATTTCGGGCGCCGACTGCAGGTGGTCGTAGTCGAAGGTGAAGGGCTCGTAGTAGTCGTCGATTTCCGGCAGGTGCGGGTTGGCGAAGATTTTCATCAGCAGCTGCCACTTGCCGCCCTGGCGCGGCACGATGGAGCCGTCGGCACGGCGCATCCAGCCGCCCTGCCACTTGTCCTGGTTCTCCCATTCCTTCGGGTAGCCGATGCCGGGCTTGGTTTCGACGTTGTTGAACCAGGCGTATTCCATGCCGGGCCGGCTGGTCCACACGTTCTTGCAGGTGACCGAACAGGTGTGGCAGCCGATGCACTTGTCGAGATTGAGCACCATGCCGATCTGTGCGCGTATTTTCATGTCATCTCTCCTTACGCGTGGGCGGTGTCGGTGGCGGCTTCGCCGTCGAGCCAGTCGACGCGCTTCATCTTGCGCACCACCACGAATTCGTCGCGGTTGGTGCCGATGGTTCCGTAGTAGTTGAAGCCGTACGAAAGCTGGGCGTAGCCGCCGATCATGTGGGTGGGCTTGAGCACGATGCGGGTGACCGAGTTGTGGATGCCGCCGCGCGCGCCGGTGATTTCCGATCCCGGCGTGTTGATGATCTTTTCCTGTGCGTGGTACATGAGCACCATGCCCGGGTTCACCCGCTGACTCACCACCGCACGGGCGGTGATCGCGCCATTCACGTTGAACAGTTCCACCCAGTCGTTATCGACGATGCCCGCGCGCTTCGCGTCGTCCTCCGACAGCCAGATCACCGGACCGCCGCGGTTCAGCGTCAGCATGTGCAGGTTGTCGCTGTAGGTGGAGTGGATGCCCCACTTCTGGTGCGGCGTGATGAAGTTGAGCTGGATCTCCGGATTGCCGTTCGGCTTGATGCCGGCGATCTCGCCGGTGGTCTTCAGGTCGACCGGCGGGCGGTAGCTCACGAAGCCTTCACCGAAGGCGCGCATCCACGGGTGATCCTGGTAGAACTGCTGGCGGCCGGTCAGCGTGCGCCATGGGATCAGTTCATGCACGTTGGTGTAGCCGGCGTTGTACGACACCTTCTCGCTTTCCAGACCGGACCAGGTCGGCGACGAAATGATCTTGCGCGGCTGCGCCTGGATGTCGCGGAAGCGGATCTTCTCGTCTTCGCGGTAGATGGCCAGGTGCTCGTGTTCGCGGCCGGTCTGCTTGCCGAGCGCCTTCCACGCCTTGACCGCGACCTGACCGTTGGTTTCCGGCGCCAGCATCATCACCACCTCGCAGGCGTCGATGTCGCTGTCGATGCGCGGCATGCCCTTGGTCACGCCCTCTTCGGTCACCAGGCCGTTCAGTTCGCCGAGCTGGCGTACCTCGTCCTGGGTGTTCCAGGCGATGCCCTTGCCACCGTTGCCCACCTTGCTCATCAGCGGTCCGACCGCGGTGAAGCGCTTGTAGACATTCGGATAGTCGCGTTCGACCACCGTCATCTGCGGCGCGGTCTTGCCCGGGATGAGGTCGCACTCGCCGCGCTTCCAGTCGGCGACGCCGAAGGGCTGGGCCAGTTCGGCCGGGCTGTCGTGCATCAGCGGGGTCAGCACCAGCTCGCGTTCCACGCCGAGATGGCCGACGCACACCTCGCTGAATTTCTTCGCGAAGCCCTTGTAGATGTCCCAGTCACTGCGCGACTGCCAGGCCGGGTCCACCGCGGTCGACAGCGGGTGGATGAAGGGATGCATGTCGCTGGTGTTGAGATCGTTCTTCTCGTACCAGGTGGCGGTCGGCAGCACGATGTCCGAATACATGCAGGTGGTGCTCATGCGGAAGTCGAGCGTCACCAGCAGGTCGAGCTTGCCCTCCGGCGCGTGCTCGTGCCAGCGCACTTCGGCCGGCTTCGCGTCATCCACGCCCAGGTCCTTGCCCTGCACGCCGTTGCTGGTGCCCAGCAGGTGCTTCAGGAAGTACTCGTGGCCCTTGCCGCTGGAGCCGAGGATGTTGGAGCGCCACACGAACATGTTGCGCGGCCAGTTCTGCGGTGCGTCCGGGTCTTCGCAGCTCAGTTCGAGCGTACCGTTCTTGAGGGCGCCGACTGCATAGTCCTTCGGATCGACACCGGCGGCGCTGGCGTCACGGACCACCTGCAGCGGATTGGTCTTCAGCTGCGGCGCGCTGGGCAGCCAGCCCATGCGCTCGGCGCGCACGTTGTAGTCGATCATGCTGCCCTGCCACTGCGCGGGGTCGGCCAGCGGCGACAGCACTTCCTCGACACCCAGCTTCTCGTAGCGCCACTGGTCGGTGTGCGCGTAGAAGAAGCTGGTCGAGTTCTGCTGCCGCGGCGGACGTATCCAGTCGAGCGCGAAGGCGAGCGCGGTCCAGCCGGTCTGCGGGCGCAGCTTCTCCTGACCCACGTAGTGCGCCCAGCCGCCGCCGCTCTGGCCGATGCAGCCGCACATCATCAGCATGTTGATGATGCCGCGGTAGTTCATGTCGCAGTGGTACCAGTGGTTCATCGCCGCGCCGATGATGACCATGGACTTGCCACGGGTCTTGTCGGCGTTGTCGGCGAACTGGCGGGCAACCGTGATCACCTGATCGCGCGGCACGCCGGTAATGCGCTCCTGCCAGGCCGGGGTGTAGGGCGTGTCGTCGTCGTAGCCGGTCGCGCCGGTGTCGTTCGGCAGGCCACGGCCCACGCCGTAGTTGGCCACCTGCAGGTCGAACACGGTGGCGACCAGGGTGTCGCGCTTGTCGCCGGCCTTGCCGAGCGCGATGCGCTGCACCGGCACGGTACGCAGCAGCACGTCGCCGCCGGCCTGCGGGCTGTTCTGGAAGTGTTCGTGTTCGGTGCCGCCGAAGTAGGGGAAGGCCACCTGTACGTATTCGACCGGTGAGTTGTCGCCTTCCAGCGCCGACAGCTTGAGCTTCACGTCGCCGCCGTGGCGCGCTTCCTTCGCTTCCAGATTCCACTGGCCTGCGTCGGCGCGGCCGTCCGGGCCCCAGCGGAAGCCGATGGCACCATTCGGCAGCACCACGCGTCCGCCTTCATCGTAGGCGACCGTTTTCCATTCCGGGTTGTTGGCCTGGCCCAGCTTGCCGTTGAAGTCGCTGGCGCGCACATAGCGGTCGGGTACCAGCACGGTACGGCCGTCCGGCAGCGTGTGCTCCTTCAGCTGCACCAGCATCGGCAGGTCGGTGTAGCGGCGGGCGTAGTCGTCGAAATACTCGCTGCGGCGCTTGAAGTAGAACTCGTTCAGGATGACGTGGCCCATGGCCATCGCCAGCGCCGCGTCCGTGCCCTGCTTGGGGTGCAGCCAGAGGTCGGCCAGCTTGCTGATTTCGGCGTAGTCGGGCGTCACTGCGACCGTCTTGGCGCCCTTGTAGCGGACTTCGGTGAAGAAGTGTGCGTCCGGCGTGCGGGTCTGCGGAACGTTGGAGCCCCAGGCGATGATGTAGGTCGAGTTGTACCAGTCGGCCGATTCCGGCACGTCGGTCTGTTCGCCCCAGATCTGCGGGCTGGACGGCGGCAGGTCGCAGTACCAGTCGTAGAAGCTCATGCACACGCCGCCGATCAGGCTGAGGTAACGGCTGCCTGCGGCGTAGCTCACCATGGACATGGCGGGAATCGGCGAGAAACCGATGATGCGGTCCGGGCCGTGCTTCTTGATGGTGTAGACGTTGGCGGCGGCGACCAGCTCGTTCACCTCGTCCCAGCTGGAACGCACGAAGCCGCCGAGGCCGCGCACCTGCTGGTAGTCACGGCGCTTGGCGTCGTCCTCGACGATGGACGCCCACGCCTCGACCGGGCCGTGCTTCAGCCGCGCCTCGCGCCAGGTCTTGAGCAGGCGGCCGCGCACCATCGGGTATTTCACGCGGTTGGCGCTGTACAGGTACCAGCTGTAGCTGGCACCGCGCGCACAGCCGCGCGGCTCGTGGTTGGGCATGTCCCAGCGCGTGCGCGGGTAGTCGGTCTGCTGGGTTTCCCAGGTGACGATGCCGCCCTTGACGTAGATCTTCCACGAGCATGAGCCCGTGCAGTTCACCCCGTGGGTGGAACGGACGATCTTGTCGTGCGCCCAGCGATCGCGGTAGGCGTCTTCCCAGCTGCGGTCTTCGCCGGTGGCGATGCCGTGCTCGCCCGAGAAGCTTTCCTTCGGGGCTGAGAAGTGGGTCAGTCGGTCTAGAAAGTGGCTCATATGTACGCTCCGGGCTGAGTCTTTCGATGAATGTGTCGGTGTGCGTGTCCGGGGCCCGGACCGGTACCGCCTGCGGTGCCGGTCAGCGGGCCGGGGAGGTCAGGGGTTCTTCACGTAGGCGTTCGGCCGCAGGTAGAACCACCAGTTGATGACCAGGCACACCGCGTAGAAGATGGCGAAGCCGTACATCGCCAGTTCGGGCGTGCCCGCCTTGATCTGGGCGCCGATGACGACCGGTGCGATGAAGGCGCCGTAGGCGGCGACCGCGGAGGTCCAGCCCAGAACCGGGCCGGCCTGCTGGCGGTCGAAAATGACGCCGATGGTGCGGAAGGTGGAGCCGTTGCCGATGCCGCTGGCGAAGAACAGCACGATGAACAGGCCGAGGAAGAGCGGGAAATACTGTTCCGGCGTGGCCGAGCTGTAGGCCAGCTTCATCACGTAGCCGACCGCGACCGATGCCGCCACCATCACCAGCGAAATGATCTGGGTGACGATGGAGCCGCCCCACTTGTCGGAAATCCAGCCGCCGACCGGACGCACCGCGGCGCCGACGAAAGGACCGATCCAGGCGAAGGCCAGCACGGTCGGCGCGTTCGGGTTGGGCGCGGTGTGCTGCATCACGCCACTGGCATCGGGTACGTGGCTGACGCCGAAAATGACCTTCATCGCCAGCGGCAGCGCCATCGAGAAGCCGATGAAGGAGCCGAAGGTCACGATGTAGAGCACGGTCATCGACCAGGTGTGCTTGTCGCTGAAGATGCGGAACTGCTTCGACACGCCTTCGCGCATCGGCCCGAACGCCGCGAGCTTCATGACGGTGAGTGCCATGATGATGTCAAGCGGAATCGCCACCCACATGTTCAGCAGACCGAGGCCGGTCGGCGCGGGCAGGTAGAGGTAGAGCATGAAGATGGCCGGGATGAAGGCCAGCGTGTACAGGTAGGTGATCTTCGAGAAGGCGACGATGGGGTTGCCGGTGTCCGGCGACACCGCCTTCAGGTTGTTCATGCCGAACCAGCACAGGATGGACAGCGGCACCAGCGACAGCACCCAGGCGAAGCCGGCGTTCTGTATCCAGGTCGGCGTGCCGGCGGCGATCTTGCCGAAGATCCAGCCGCTGTCCTTCACCAGCGTCATCGGCTCTCCGCCGAAGGCGCCGAGCAGCGGCACGGTCATCACCAGCGGAATGACGATCTGCATCGTGGTGACGCCGAAGTTGCCCAGACCGGCGTTCAGGCCCAGCGCCGTGCCCTGCAGCCGCTTCGGAAAGAAGGTGCTGATGTTGGACATCGAGCTGGCGAAATTGCCGCCGCCGACGCCGCACCACAGCGCCATCAGCTGGAACACCCACAGCGGCCAGTCGGTGTGCTGCAGCGCGATGCCGGTACCGATGGCCGGCGCCAGCAGCATGGCGGTGGTCAGGAAGATGGTGTTGCGGCCGCCGGCGAGCCGGATCAGGAAGGAGGCCGGAATGCGCATGGTGGCGCCGGAGATGCCGGCGATCGCGGTCAGCGTGAACAGCTGGTCCTGGGTGAAGGGGAAGCCCAGGTTGAGCATCTGCACCGTGATGATGCCCCACATGCCCCACACCGCGAATCCGCACAGCAGCGCGGGAATCGACAGCCAGAGGTTGCGGTAGGCGATGCGCTTGCCGGTGCTTTCCCAGAAGGCCTCTTCTTCCGGACGCCAGTCCTCGACGTCGGGGCCGGTGCGGGCGGCCGGTACCGGCTGCTTGCCGGCGTGCAGGGTCGGATTCATGTCGATCTCCGTAAGAGCCGGGTCAGGGCCGGGCGGCCGTGACGTCATCCACCAGCGGGGTGCGGCGGACTTCGGTGAAGTACATCCAGATGAGGGACACCCACACCACGCCGTACATGAGCATGAAGGCGCTGGAGCGGATGCCGGTGAGGTCGAGCAGCACGCCGAACAGGATGGGCAGCACGAAGCCGCCGAGGCCGCCGGCCAGGCCGACGATGCCGCTGATGGTGCCGATGTTGGCCGGGTAGTCGTTGCTGATGTACTTGAATACGCTGGCCTTGCCGAAGGCCCAGGCGATGCCGAGGATGAACATCAGGCCGGTGAAGGCATACACGTTCAGGCCGATGTCGAAGGTCTTCGGGCCCTCAACCGTGACGATGGTGAAGTGGGTCTGCGGATAGCTCAGCAGGAAAAGGCAGATCCAGCTCACCCACAGCACCCACCAGGTGACGCTGTGCGCGCCGTACTTGTCGGACAGCCAGCCGCCGATCGCGCGCAGCACGCCGCCGGGCAGCGAGAAACAGGCGGCCAGCAGAGCGGCCGCCCGGATGTCGAGACCGTACTCGCCGACGTAGTACTGCACCATCCACAGGCTCAGCGCGACATAGCCGCCGAACACGATGCTGTAGTACTGGCAGTACTTCAGCACGCGCGGGTCCTTCAGCGCCTTCAGCTGGTCGGTGAACTTCGTGTTCGACGGCACGAGGTGAGCCGGATCGCTGTGGCTGAACAGCCAGAAGATGATGAGGGTGCCGAGCATGATGGCGGCGTACACCTGCGGCACCATGGTCCAGCCGAAGGCGACCAGCAGCGCCGGTGCGACGAACTTGTTCACCGCCGCGCCCGAGTTGCCCGCGCCATACACGCCCATCGCGAAGCCCTGCTTCTCCTTCGGGAACCAGCGCGCGACATAGGGCGTGCCGACCGAGAACGAGCCGCCGGCGAGACCGACGAACAGGCCGATGACCAGGAAATGCCAGTACTGGGTGGCATAGCTCATCATCCAGATCGCCGGCACCGTACTGGCCATCAGAAGCGTCATCACGATGCGGCCGCCGTACTTGTCGGTCCAGATGCCCAGCGGCACCCGCACCAGCGAACCGGTGAGCACCGGCGTCGCGGTGAGCAGGCCGAACTGGGTGGCGTTGAGATCCAGCGCCTTCTTGATCGGTATGCCGATCACGCCGAACATCATCCACACCATGAAGCACACGGTGAACGCCAGGGTGCTGACGATCAGCACCGACAGCGCCTGTCCCTTCCTGGTCATGATTTGTCCTCCCTCTTTAGCCTGCGGCGATGGTAGGGAGGGGGGGCAGGGGCCGGAATCCTTCATCGGTATCGTCCGGCCCCTGCGGAAGAACGATGGCGGCGGCATGGCCATACTCCGGAAGAACTACCCGGGCAGCAGGCCGCGCGCCGCTTGATCGAGGTCAAGCGCAGGCGGCCTGCCGCGTGCTCGGTATGGCTGCGCTCGGAGCGTGCGGGGGCCGGAAAGGCCGGGCCGGAACGAAAAAAGGCGCCCGCAAGGGGCGCCAGAGTGGGGCAGGGAGAGAGCGGGGAAGCGGTCAGGCGGCGACGGGCGTGCGCACCTCGAACAGGATGTTGTTCTCCAGATGGATGTGCTCCATCAGGTCGTCACGCAGCTGACGCAGGCCGACGTAGAGCGCGCGCCAGGTGTTGCAGGCATCGGCCGGCGGCGTGATGTCGTCGGTCAGCGCTTCCAGCGTGCGCAGCGTTTCGCCGTGCTGGTCATGCTCGTGCCGCATCACTGCGATCGGGCTGCCGACCGCGGCCGGCGAGGTGTGCATCAGCATCGGGAACAGGATCTGTTCCTCCTTCAGCATGTGGGTGGCCAGCTCCTGCAGCATGCCTTCGAGATGGTTCGCCAGCCCGCGCGGGCACTCCGGGCGATCACCGTGCACCTGTTCCACGCGGCGTGCCAGCCGGATCAGTTCCGGCAGCTGTTCGCGGTGACGGTCGTGGAAGCGGCTCAGGATGTGGGCGATCAGCGTTTCGTTGTCCACCGCCGACCAGTCCCGGTCTCCGCTTGCGGCGGAAGCGCGCAGCGCCTGCAGTTCGTCCGCGATGCGGTGCGCGTCCAGGCCGCGGCGCCCGGCGGCCTCGCCCAGCGTCTTCTTGCCGCCGCAGCAGAAGTCCAGACGATGGGTGTGGAAGATGCGGGTGGCGCCTGGAATGGTGCGGGCCAGTTCGCCCAGTGATTGTTCGGTCATATTCATGGCGGTCGGTCTCCTTGGTCGGGTCTGTCGCCCGGAGCCAGCGATCCGTTCGCGGGCCGGCGGGCACATGAGCCCTGTTTCGCAAGATCGGGGCCAGTCCGCAGACCCCTATGGATCAGTCACTTGCGTGCGAACGGGGTAATATCGACCCTTTCCTTTCGGGTTTATTTGACCGTGATTGGTGAAAATGACCTCATCGACGACATGCTGCTGGCCGATCTGGTGAGCGAGCTGCCGCACGCGGTCCGCTTGCAGCGTCTGGTGACCAGCCTGCGCGCCGCCTTCGACTGCGGCGCGGTGGCACTGCTGCGGCTGGACGAGGACAGCCTGCGGCCGGTGGCTGTTGACGGGCTGGTGCGCGAGGCGCTCGGCCGCCGCTTCATGCCGGCCCACCATCCGCGGCTGGCCGCCATCCTGAACCGGCGCGACGTGACCGCCTTCGACCACGACAGCGCACTGCCCGACCCCTATGACGGCCTGCTGGACACCCGGGTCGGCGAGCCGCTGCCGGTGCATGACTGCATGGGCACCAGCCTGCATGTCGACGGTCAGCCCTGGGGCGTGCTCACGCTGGATGCGCTGCGCACCGGCACCTTCGATCAGGCGTCACGCGACCGGCTGCGTCGCTGCACGGTGCGGGTGGAGGCGGCGCTGCGGGTGACCCGGCTGGAGCAGGAGATCCATGCCCTGCGCATGGCGCGCGGGTCGGCCGGCGGTGGTGCGGGTGACGGTCTGCTGCCGGGCAGCGACGAAATCATCGGGCACAGCCCGGTGGTCAGCGCGCTGCTGCGCGAGCTGGCGGTGGTCGCCGGCTCCGACCTGCCGGTGCTGCTGCTCGGCGAAACCGGCGTCGGCAAGGAGCTGTTCGCCCGCTACCTGCATCAGCGCTCGTCGCGCGTCGAACGACCGCTCATCCATGTGAATTGCGCGGCGCTGCCGGAGTCGGTGGCGGAGAGCGAACTGTTCGGCCATGTGAAGGGCGCCTTTTCCGGCGCCACCACCGATCGGCCCGGCCGCTTCGAGGCGGCCGACGGCGGCACGCTGTTCCTGGACGAGGTGGGCGAACTGCCGCTGTCGATACAGGCCAAGCTGCTGCGGGTGCTGCAGAACGGCGAAATACAGCGTCTGGGCACCGACCGGCCGCGCCAGGTCGATGTGCGCATCATCGCCGCCACCAACCGGAATCTGCGCGACAGCGTGCGCGACGGGCTGTTCCGCGCCGATCTCTATCACCGGCTGTCGGTCTATCCGGCGCCGATTCCGCCGCTGCGCGAGCGCGGCAGCGACGTGCTGCTGCTGGCCGGTCACTTTCTCGAGCTGAACCGCATGCGTCTCGGCCTGCGCAGCCTGCGGCTGGCGCCGGACGCGGAGCAGGCGCTGTGCAGCTACCGCTGGCCGGGCAATGTGCGCGAACTGGAGCACGCCATCAGCCGCGCCGCGCTGAAGATGGTGAGCCGCGGCGCACAGCGCAGCGACATCGTATCGATACCGGCGTCGGCGCTGGACATCGGTCAACCGCTGGAGGACGCGCTGGCGGGCGACGTTCAGCCCGGCGACGGTGAGGTCGGCACCGGCGGCATCCGGCCGCTGCGGGTGGTGACCGACGCCGCCCAGCGCGCCCATCTGCAGCGCGCGCTGCAGGCCAGTGCGGGCAACTGGGCGCAGGCGGCACGCCTGCTGGAGCTGGACCCCAGCAATCTGCACAAGCTTGCGCGCCGGCTCGGACTGAAGTGAGGCGCGGCGCGCCCCGGTGGCTACACCAGTCCGCGCTCCACCGCGATCACCGCCACCTGTACGCGCGAACTGACGCCCAGCTTGCGCAGGATGTGCTGTACGTGGATCTTCACCGTGGTTTCGGCGATGCCCAGATCACGGGCGATCACCTTGTTGCTGTCGCCGCGTGCGATGCCGCGCAGGATGTCGGTTTCACGCGGTGACAGCGCGCCGGCCGCGGGCGCGGGCGTTTCGGTGGCGGCGGCCGGCGGCGTCGCGGCCTGGCGGAACACCTCGACCAGCTTGCCGGTCATTTCGTCGGCCACCACCGCTTCGCCGGTCATGGCGCGGTGAATGGCGCGCGCCAGCGCTTCGCCTTCCATCGTTTTCAGCAGGTAGCCGCTGGCGCCGCCGCGCAGCGCGGTAGCGAGATCCTCGCCGTCCTCGCTGATGGTGAGCATCAGCACGCGGGCGCCGGGCGCAGCCTCGCGCAGTGCCGGCAGCGCGTCCACGCCATTGACCCCCGGCAGGTGGTTGTCCAGCAGGATGACGTCCGGCTGAAGCTGCTGTGCCCGCCGCTGGGCCTCGCCGGCGTCGGCCGCGTCGCCGACGATCCGCAGGCCCGGATCGCGCGACAGCAGCGCGGACAGACCGCGCCTGAACAGCGTGTGATCATCGACCAGCAGGATGCGTATCGGGGCGAAGGGTGGCGTGGGGGTCATGAAACAGCCTGCAGCGGCGGCAGATCGAGCAGCGTGGGATCACTGGCCGGCAGTGTGAGCACTACCGACGTACCTTTTCCGGGCGTCGAGAATACTTCGATCCGCGCGCCGATGCGCGCCGCCCGCTCCTGCATGATGTGCAGGCCGACGTGGGTTTCATCCGGCGGCCCGTCGCCGGTCTCGAAGCCGCGGCCGTCGTCGCGCACCTCGATGCGCCACTGCGGCTGCTGCTGCACGTCCAGCCAGACGTGGCCGGCGCGCGCGTGCTTGCGCACGTTCGACAGCGCTTCCTGCACGATGTGCAGCACCTGGATCTGCAGATCCGGCGGTAGCGGCAGGCCCTGCTCGCGCAGCGTGAGCGTGGTGCGCACACCGCTCTGGTGCTCGAACTTGCGCAGCGTCGCCTGCAGCGCCGCCTCGATGTCCTCGGAATTCGTGCGCGTGCGGAAGTGCAGCAGCAGTTCGCGCACGTCGCCGGTGCTTTCGCGCAGGCCGGCATCCAGTTCGTCCAGCACCGCGCGCGTACCGGTCTCGTCGTGGGCCGACAGGCTGGTGCGCATCATTTCCACCTGCATCTTCATGAAGGCCAGCGACTGCGCGATCGAGTCGTGCAGTTCGTTGGCCAGGAAGTTGCGCTCCTGCGAGACCGCCGCCTCGTGCTGCAGCGCGTTCAGCCGCAGGTTTTCCATGCCGCTGGCAAGGTGGGTGGCCAGCGCCTCGAGCAGCGAGCGGGCCGACGGCGACAGATCGACTTCGGCATGAAAGAACAGGTCGACCTCGCCCATCAGCCTGTCCTTCAGCCGGACCGGCACCGACACCAGCGTTTCGAAACCGGCTTCGCTGCAGTACTGCAGCCCCTCCTTCTCCAGCGCCTGGATCGGAATGACCCGCGCGAAGGGCGGGGCGTTCGGTGCGCCGCAGTGGCATTCGTCCGCACGCAGGCAGCGTTCGCCGTCGGTCATGTAGGCCGGCAGGCCTTGTGAGGCGATCAGCACGTAGCGCCGGTTGGCTTCGTCCGACCAGCGCAGCGCCACGCCGTCGGCATGTACCGCGCGCGCCACGTAACCGACGAAGCCGCGGGCCAGCTCTTCCAGCGAGCGGGCGGTGGCGATCAGCGAGGTCACTTCATACAGTGCTTCCAGCCGCTCGCGCTTCTCCTGCAGCTCCGCGGTCTTGGCCGACACCTTGGCTTCCAGATTGCGGTACATGGCCTGTATCTGGTCGGCCATGTCGTTGAAGCCATCGGCCAGCGTGCCGAACTCATCGCTGCTGTTGCGCTCGACGCGAGTGCCGAGGTCGCCCTGCTGTATGCGCTCCAGCGCCTGCTTGAGCTGACCGACCGGCTCCAGCACGAACAGGTAGCCGATGTAGAGCAGCACGGTGGCGCCAATCACCGCCAGCGCCATGGTGGCCAGCTGCATCAGGTTGAGCAGCGCGGTCCAGCGCGACATGTGGGCTTCGATGCCGGCCACCAGCGCGTCGATGCGGCCGGTGAAGCGGGCGGTTTCCTCGCGCAGGCCGCGATTGTCGGCCGGTCGCACGTCGAGCCAGTGCTTGCTGTACTGCCGCCAGTGCTGACCCACCGCATCGAAGCGGCTGCGGATGTCCTCGTCGCGCGGCATGAACAGCGGGCGCTCCGGATCACCGTGGCTGAGCAGCGCGAGACTGCGTTCGAACTCGCTGCGGGCGTCCGGCAGCAGCGTGCGTTCGCCGGCCGCCACCAGCAGCGACATCCGGTAGGCCTGCATGCGCATGCGGCCCGCTTCGTTCACTGCGGCGGCACCGCCGTCCAGCTGCCACGACACCCACAGCGTCAGCGAGATCGACAGCAGCGCGAGCAGCGCGAAGGGCGCGGCCGCAACCGCGAGCTTGGCCCCCAGATTCCAGTGTTTCCGCTTCTGCATGGTGTCGAGTGTAGGAGCTGGTGGCACGAATATCGAGCATCGGTGCGCGGCGCGTCCACCGCGGAGGAGGGCGGCGTACGCATCGGCCGATGCGCAGACAGTGTGACATTACCCTTTGTGTCCGTATGGCTTTGGACTATTCTTTGCGCGGCGCGCCTGTCTGCGCACGACCGTTGCCCCGCCCGGCAGCCTCCCTTCGCAACGGTCACCCCGAGCCTGAAAGCCGCTCGCGCATTGCCCAGGAGGAGAGTGGATGACCCCGCCGCAAGGCCCCCTGTCCCGTCTTTCCGGCCCGCCGTCCGAATCCGGCCGCCTGTCTATCGCGCTGATCGCCGTGCTTGCGGCGGTGTGGCTGCCGGGTGCCGTGCTGGCCGCGCCGCACGGCGGGTGGGTGGAGCTGGCCTGGCTGCTCTGGTGCGCGGGCTGCGGGGCATGGCTTTACCGGCAGTGCGCCCGCCGCGCGCCGGTGCAGCAGACTGAAGCGGATACCGGAACGGCGCCTGCGGTGGCCCCTGCACCGCCTTCGCTGGTGCAGCCCTTGCCGATGCCGGCCTGTCTGATCGATCTGCCCGACGGCTCGGTGAGCGAACTCAACGACGCCTTTGCCCGCCTGCTGGACGACAACGTCATCGCGCTGGCGGACCGCAGTTTCGTCGATTTCTGTCTCACGCCGCAGGACAAGCTGCGCGTCGTCCAGCTGCTGGCCGACGGCCGGGGCGCCGACGGCCTCGAGCTGCCGCTGCGCAGGCGCGACGGCGCGGTGCGCTGGGTGTCGGCCGCCGCGCGGCCGGTCGATCCGGACGCGCCCCGGCAGATGCTGCTGATCGCCCACGACATCACCGCGCAGATGCAGGCGCAGCGCTCGCTGGCGGCCAGCGAACAGCGTTTCCGCGTGTTGCTGGGCGCGCTGTCCGAAGCGGTGGTGCTGTATGACGCCAAGGGCAGCCTGCTGACCAGCAATCGCACCAGCGAGGACTGCAGCTGGCTGGAGGCCGCTCAGCCCTCTCAGCCGGACCGGCAGACCGAGGCCCGGCTGTATGACGAGCACGGCGCGCCGCTGGCGCCCGACATGCATCCCGCCATCCGTTCGCTCGGAGATGGTCTCCCTGCGCGCGACGTGGTGATCGGGATCGAGGACGGCGGTGGCCAGCTGCGCTGGCTCAACGTGAATACCCAGCCGCTGTTCCACGCCGGCGCGGCGCGACCGTATGCGGTGGTGGCGTCCTATCTCGACCTGACTGCGCGCATCCGTGCCGAGCGCGCGCTGCGCGCCAGCGAGCAGCGTTACGCACTTGCGCTGCGCGGCATGAATGAGGGACTGGCCGAGTGGATCACCGGCAGTGACCGCATGTATGTGTCGCCCCGGCTGTCGCAGATCATGGGCTACGACGCCGGCGGGCGGCGCATGCGGGTGCGCGATTTCGTGGCCGGCATCCATCCGGCCGACCGCAGGGCGTGGTCGGCGCTGGTGGCCAGCCATCTGCGCGGCCGCACCGACCACTTCCAGCAGGAACTGCGCATGCGGCATGCCGACGGCCGCTATCGCTGGTTCCAGCTGCGCGGTGTGGCCCAGCGCGATGCGGCTGGCCGCAGTGCCCGTGTGGTGGGCACGGTGGCCGACGTATCGGTGCGCAAGCGGCTGGAACAGATCGACATCGCGGAACGCGAGCTGCTGGCGCTGATCGCCGCCGCCGCACCGCTGGCGGAGGTCATGTCGCGGCTCGCCGTGCTGGTGGCCGGCCTGATCAATGAGGACGCACGCTGCGCGGTGCTCACCTTCGAGCCAGCGGGCGGACTCGGGGTGGGCGTGGCCGACCATGCGCTGCCGCAGGCGCTGCGGGCGCGCCTGCAGCGCCTGCCGGAAGAGCCCTGCCGGGGAACGGTGATCGACAGTCTGCGCAATCGCCGGACACTGCTGTACGAGGATGTGCTGGCCGAAGCCGAGCTGGAGAACTGCCGCGAGCCGCTGCTGGCGGACGGACTGCGCGCGCTGTGGGCGCTGCCGCTGGTGGCGCAGGACGGTACGGTGCTCGGCTGTCTGGCCATCCTGCACGATCGTCCGTGGCGCCCGGGACGGGCGGACGAGAACACGGTGGAGCGACTGGTCGAGATCGCGCAGTTCGCGCTCGAACGCGCGCGCGCCGAACGACAGGTGCATGAACTGAACGAGTCGCTGGAGCGCCGGGTGGCCGAACGCACCGCCCTGCTGGAACAGGCGAACGGCGAGCTGGAGGCGTTCTCCTATTCGGTGTCGCACGACCTGCGCAGCCCGCTGCGCGCGATCAACGGTTTCGCGCATCTGCTGGCCGAACAGGCGGCCGCGGTGCTGGACGACGAAGGGCGCGACATGCTGGACCGCATCCAGCGCGGCGCCTCGCGCATGGGCCTGCTGATCGACGACATCCTGCATTTTTCGCGCGTGTCGCGGGTGGACATGCTGCGTACCGATGTCGATCTGGACGCGCTGGTGCAGGCGGTGGCGAGCGATCTGGCGGAGCAGTATCCGGCGTCGAGGATGGCGCTGTCGCCGCTCGGCCACGTCAGCGGTGATCCGGCCATGCTGCGTCAGGTGTTCGTCAATCTGCTGGGCAACGCGCTGAAATTCTCGTCCCGCAACACGCAGCCGCTGGTGGAGGTGTTCGTCGAGCGGACGGCGGGGGGGCCCTCCCTGTGCGTGCGCGACAACGGTGTCGGCTTTGATCCGGCCTATGCCGACCGGCTGTTCGGGGTGTTCCAGCGCATGCACGGTGCGGAGGAATTCCCGGGCACCGGCGTCGGCCTGGCCATCGTGAAGCGCATTGTCGAACGCCATGGCGGGCAGATACGCGCCGAATCGGCGCCGGGTCGCGGGGCCACCTTCCGCTTCACGCTGGATGGCCTGATCACGGTCGATCAGGCCGCAAACGCCTCGCCCGACAAGGCTGCGGTCAGCGCGCAGGACGGCCTCCGCAGCGTACCGCGCACCGGCACCTGAAAGCCGCACCAAAGAAAACGGAGCGTGCCGCGCAAGGCGGGACGCTCCGTCCGGGATCGTGCGGCGTGGCCGCCCGGCCTGCGATCAGCCGATCAGCCGGGTCAGTGCCTCGCGGTACTTGTCGCCGGTGCGCTGGATGATGTCGGCCGGCAGGGTCGGACCCGGCGCGGTCTTGTTCCAGTCCAGCGTTTCAAGATAGTCACGCACGAACTGCTTGTCGAAGGAGGGCGGATTGCTGCCTTCCTGGTACTGGTCGGCCGGCCAGAAGCGCGACGAATCCGGGGTCAGCGCCTCGTCGATCAGGATGAGCTTGCCGTCCGCGTCGAGGCCGAACTCGAACTTCGTGTCGGCGATGATGATGCCGCGGCTCTTTGCGTAGTCGGCGGCCGCGCTGTAGAGCGCGATCGCGGTGTCGCGCACCTGTGCAGCCATGGCGGCGCCGATCAGCGCTTCGGTCTGTGCGTAGCTGATGTTCTCGTCGTGATCGCCCACCGCCGCCTTGGTGGCCGGCGTGAAGATGGGCGAGGGCAGTTTCGAGGCCATGCGCAGGCCGTGCGGCAGCTGTACACCGCACACCGCACCGGTACGCGAGTAGTCACCCCAGCCGGAGCCGATCAGGTAGCCGCGCACCACGGCTTCGATCGGCAGCGGTTTCAGCCGGCGTACCACGATGGAACGGCCTTCGACCTGATCGCGCTCGTCCGCGGTCACCACCGATTCCGGCGCGATGCCGGTCAGGTGGTTGGGCGAGACCGATGCGAGCTTGCCGAACCAGAAGTTCGAGACTGCCGTCAGCACCTTGCCCTTGCCCGGGATGGGGTCGGGCAGGATGACGTCGAACGCCGACAGGCGATCGGTGGTGACGATGAGCATCTTGTCGTCGTCGATCGCGTAGATGTCACGGACCTTGCCGCGGGCAATCAGCGGCAGGCTCTTGATGCTGGATTCGAACAGTGCGTCGGCCATTTCTTTTCGGGTATCGCGTTCTTCGGTTCGGCGTTTCGGTTTCAGTTCACGGTCTGCGCGAGCTGGCCGGCGGCATAGCGACGGGCCATTTCGTCCAGCGGAATCGCCTTGATCTTGGGCGCCTGGCCTTCGCAGCCGAATTCCAGATAGCGCTGCTTGCACACTGCCTTGGCCGCTTCGCGTGCCGGCTTCATCCATTCGCGCATGTCGAACTTTTCCGGATTTTCGGTCAGGAACTTGCGCACCGCGCCAGTCATCGCCATGCGGATGTCGGTGTCGATGTTGATCTTGCGCACGCCGTACTTGATCGCTTCCTGGATTTCCGGAACCGGTACGCCATAGGTCTGCTTCATCTTGCCGCCGTACTGGTTGATGATGTCCAGCAGGTCCTGCGGCACGCTGGACGAACCGTGCATCACCAGATGGGTGTTCGGGATGCGGGCGTGGATTTCCTTCACGCGGGAAATCGCCAGGATGTCGCCGGTGGGCTTGCGCGAGAACTTGTAGGCGCCGTGGCTGGTGCCGATGGCGATCGCCAGCGCGTCCAGCTGGGTGGCCTTGACGAATACCGCGGCCTCTTCCGGGTCGGTCAGCATCTGGCTGTGATCCAGCTTGCCTTCGGCGCCGATGCCGTCTTCCTCGCCGGCTTCGCCGGTTTCAAGATTGCCCAGGCAGCCCAGTTCGCCTTCGACCGTGGCACCGATGCGGTGAGCCATCTCGACCACCTTGCGGGTCACATCGACGTTGTAGTCGAACGAGGCCGGGGTCTTGCCGTCTTCCATCAGCGAGCCGTCCATCATGACCGAGCCGAAGCCCAGGTCAAGCGCGCCCTGGCACACCTTGGGGCTGGTGCCGTGGTCCTGGTGCATCACCAGCGGAATGTGCGGCCACGCTTCGGTGGCGGCCTGGATCAGGTGCTTGACGAAGCTCTCGCCGGCGTACTTGCGGGCACCGGCGCTGGCCTGCAGGATGACCGGCGCGCCGACTTCGTCGGCGGCGCTCATCACGGCCTGGACCTGCTCGAGGTTGTTCACGTTGAAGGCCGGGAGGCCGTAGCCATTCTCGGCGGCGTGGTCGAGCAGTTGGCGCATGGATACCAGAGGCATGTGTTTCTCCTGCGAGTTCAGATTACGGTGGAGAGTTGACGATACTCCCCGACCTTGACGATTTTCAGTGTATTGGTTCCGCCCGGAACGCCGATAGGCTCGCCGAAGGACAGCACGATGAGGTCACCGACCTTCACGGCACCGCTGCGCAGCAGTTCGGCTTCGGCGTCGATAAGCATGCGGTCGCGGTCGGCGTCCGGATCGAGCTTGATCATCAGCGGCGTCACGCCGCGGTACATCGACAGCTTGTAGCGGGTGCGCACTTCCGGCGTCAGCGCGTAAATGGGCACGCCGCTGTTCAGGCGCGACATCCACAGCGAGGTGGAGCCTGACTGGGTCAGCGTGGCGATCGCCTTCACCTTCAGGTGGAAGGCCGAGAACAGCGCCGCCATCGCGATCGACTGGTCGATGCGGGTGAACACGCGCTGCAGGAATTCCTGGTCCAGCTTCACCTCGGCCGACTTCTCGGCCTCGACGCAGATGCGGCCCATCGCCTCGACCGTTTCCACCGGGTACTGGCCGGAGGCGGTTTCAGCCGACAGCATGACCGCGTCGGTGCCGTCCAGCACCGCGTTGGCCACGTCCGACACTTCGGCACGGGTGGGCACAGGGCTGCTGATCATGGACTCCATCATCTGGGTCGCAGTGATCACCAGCTTGTTCATTTCGCGCGACACGCGAATGATGCGCTTCTGCATCGCCGGCACCGCCGCGTCGCCCACTTCGACCGCGAGGTCGCCGCGTGCCACCATGGCGCCGTCCGACGCTTCGAGGATTTCCTCCAGCGCCGGAATCGCCTCCACCCGCTCGATCTTGGCGATCAGCAGCGCGCTCGAACCGGCCGCGCGGAGCAGATCGCGCGCCTGCTTCATGTCGGCACCGCTCTTCGGGAAGCTCACCGCGACGTAGTCAACATTCAGCGACGCCGCGATCTTGATGTCTTCCATGTCCTTGGGCGTCAGCGCCGGCGCCGACAGGCCGCCGCCCTGGCGGTTGATGCCCTTGTTGTTGGACAGCTCGCCGCCGTGGCGGACCACGCAGTGGATCTGGGTGTCGGTGACCGCCTTCACGTCCATCACGATGCGGCCGTCGTCGAGCAGCAGTACCGCGCCCGGCTCGACGTCATTCACCAGTTCCGGGTAGTCCAGGCCGACCCGCTCGTGATCGCCCAGCTGGCACTCGATGTCGAAGATGAAGGGCTGACCGCCCTTCAGCAGCACCTTGCTGCCGGCGAACTTGCCGACGCGGATCTTCGGACCCTGCAGGTCGGCCATGATGCCGACCGTGCGGCCCACCTTGGCGCAGGCCGCGTGCAGGTTCTCGACGCGCGCACGATGGTCGTCCGCCTTGCCATGCGAAAAATTGAGCCGCACGACATCGACCCCGGCCTCGACCAGCCGTGTGAGGGTGGCCAGATCGCTGGATGCGGGGCCGAGTGTGGCGACGATTTTGGTGAAACGATGCATGGCTGGGCGGTCTCCTCGTTGTTTCGTTGTTTTATGCGCGTTCTGTTTGATGATCAGCCGTTGGCGCGCTTGAGCAGGATATCGACGGCGGGCAGCGTCTTGCCCTCGAGGAATTCGAGGAAGGCGCCGCCGCCGGTCGAGATGTAGCTCACCTGATCGGCGATTCCGTATTTTGCGATGGCGGCGAGCGTGTCGCCACCACCGGCGATCGAATAGGCCTTCGATTCCGCGATGGCGCGGGCCACCGTTTCGGTGCCGTGACCGAATGCGTCGAACTCGAACACTCCGACCGGACCGTTCCACACCACGGTGCCGGCAGCCTTCAGCGTTTCCGCCAGTTTGGCGGCCGCCTTCGGGCCGATGTCCAGGATCATGTCGTCGTCGGCCACGTCATCGACCGCCTTGACGGTGGCTTCTGCGTCGGCAGCGAAGGCCTTCGCGCATACGACATCTTCCGGCAGCGGCACGTTCGTCTTGGCCATCACGCGCTTTGCGGCGTCGACCAGATCGGCTTCGGCCAGCGACTTGCCGATCTTCTTGCCGGCGGCCAGCAGGAAAGTGTTGGCGATGCCGCCACCAACGATGAGCTGATCCACCTTGTCGGCCAGGTTTTCGAGCAGCGTGAGCTTGGTCGATACCTTGGAACCGGCGACGATGGCCGCCAGCGGGCGGGCCGGCTGGCCCAGCGCCTTGCCCAGTGCGTCCAGTTCGCTGGCCATCAGCGGACCGGCGCAGGCGACCGGTGCGTACTGGCCCATGCCGAAGGTGGTCGCCTCGGCGCGGTGGGCGGTGCCGAAGGCGTCGTTCACCCATACGTCACACAGCGCGGCGAGCTTCTTCGACAGCGCGTCGTCGCACTTCTTCTCGCCCTTGTTGGCGCGACAGTTCTCCAGCAGCACCACTTCGCCCGGTGCCACCTGTACGCCATCCACCCAGTTGGCGACCAGCTTCACTTCGAAGCCCAGCAGTTCGGACATGCGGCGCGCGATCGGCGCCAGCGAGTCCTCCGGCTTCAGTTCGCCTTCGGTCGGGCGACCGAGGTGGGAGGTGACCATGACCGCGGCGCCGGCGTCGCGCGCGGCACGGATGGCCGGCAGCGAGGCGCGGATGCGCGTGTCTTCGGTGATGTTGCCGGCGTCGTCCTGCGGCACGTTGAGGTCGGAGCGGATGAACACCCGCTTGCCCTTGAGATCGAGATCGGAAAGTCGCTTGAACTGCATGATGAATGCTCCGCGGTGCGTGATGGGCCTGTCAGGCGTGATCGAGTGGCGTTTCGGGACGGGCAAAAAACGAAGCGGGGCAGGGGCGCCCGCGCCCGCGCCCCGCTCGTCGACGCCGGATCCTTACTTGGCGCTCATCAGCGCGACGGTGGTGTCCAGCATGCGGTTGGAGAAGCCCCACTCGTTGTCGTACCACGACAGCACCTTGACCAGCTTGCCGTCTGCCGACACGCGGGTCTGGGTCGAGTCGAACACGCTGGAACGCGGGTCGTGGTTGAAGTCGATGCTCACCAGCGGCAGCGTGTTGTAGCCGAGGATGCCGGCCAGCTCGCCTTCCGAGGCGGCCTTCAGGATGGCGTTCACTTCATCCACGGTGGTGGCGCGCTTGGCGGTGAAGGTCAGGTCGACCACCGACACGTTGATGGTCGGCACGCGCATCGCAAAGCCGTCCAGCTTGCCGTTCAGTTCCGGGAGCACCAGACCGACCGCGGCGGCGGCGCCGGTCTTGGTCGGGATCATCGACTGGGTGGCGCTGCGGGCGCGCCGCAGGTCTTCGTGATAGACGTCGGTCAGCACCTGGTCGTTGGTGAAGGCGTGGATGGTGGTCATCAGGCCGGTATCGATGCCGATCTTGTCGTTCAGCGGCTTTGCCAGCGGGGCCAGGCAGTTGGTGGTGCAGCTGGCATTCGAAATGACGGTGTCGGTGGCCTTCAGCACGCCGTGGTTCACGCCATAGACGACGGTGGCGTCCACGTCCTTGCCGCCCGGCGCGGAAATGATCACCTTCTTGGCGCCGCCCTTCAGGTGGGCCGAGGCCTTTTCCTTGGTGGTGAAGAAGCCGGTGCATTCCATCACCACGTCGACGCCCAGTTCGCCCCACGGCAGTTCGGCCGGGTTGCGGTTGGCCAGCACGCGGATCTTGTCGCCATTGACCACCATGTAGTCGCCGTCGACGCTGACCGTGCCCGGGAACTTGCCGTGCGCGGTGTCGTACTGGGTCAGGTGCGCGTTGGTCTTCGGGTCGCCGAGGTCGTTGATCGCGACGATTTCGATGTCGTGGCGCTTGCCGCCTTCGTAGTGCGCACGCAGCACATTGCGGCCGATACGTCCGTAACCATTGATCGCAACCTTGATCGTCATTTCAGCAACTCCCTCTCCGTTGGGTGTGGATTCAAGAAAAGTCTTGGATTGTGCGGCGCAGCTTGTGGCTGCGCTGCGCCTAAATTGGCATTTGGAAACGCAAACGCGGCGGATTGCAGAACAATCCCGCCGCGTTGGCGCTTACCTGCCAAGCACTTGTCGTGCCGCCTTCGCCACCGCGTCCGCAGTGATGCCGAAAGCCTTGTACAGCTCGCCCGCCGGGGCCGATTCGCCGAAGTGGTCCAGACCCACTACCGCGCCTTCCAGGCCGACGTACTTGCGCCACAGATCGGTCACGCCCGCTTCCACCGCGACGCGCGGAACGCCGCGCGGCAGCACGGTTTCACGCCAGGCGGCGTCCTGCCGGTCGAACACGCTGGTCGACGGCATCGACACCACGCGCACCGTGATGCCTTCGGCTTCGAGCGATTTCTGCGCGGCCAGCGCCAGCGACACTTCGGAGCCGGTGGCAATCAGCACCGCTTCCACCTTGCCGGCCGCTTCGGACAGCACGTAACCACCCCGCGCGATGGCGGCGGTGGTCGCGGCATCGCGTGCGACGTGCGGCAGGTTCTGGCGCGAGAACATCATCGAGGTCGGGCCGTCGGCGCGCTTGATGGCCGATGCCCAGGCGGTCGCCGACTCCACCGTGTCGCACGGACGCCAGACATCCATATTGGGCATCAGGCGCAGCGTGGCGGTCTGTTCCACCGGCTGGTGAGTGGGGCCGTCTTCGCCGAGGCCGATCGAATCGTGGGTGAACACGAAGATCTGGCGCACCTTCATCAGCGCGGCCATGCGCAGCGCGTTGCGTGCGTATTCCGAGAACATCAGGAAGGTGGCGGTGTAGGGGATGAAGCCGCCGTGCAGCGCGATGCCGTTGGCCAGCGCCGCCATGCCGAATTCGCGCACGCCGTAATAGAGGTAGTTGCCGCCCGGATTGGCCGCGGAAATGCCCTTGGAACCGGACCACAGCGTCAGGTTGGAACCTGCCAGGTCGGCCGAACCGCCCAGCAGTTCCGGCAGCGCCGGCGCGAAGGCTTCGATGCAGTTCTGGCTGGCTTTGCGGCTGGCGATGTTCTCGGCCTTGCCGTCGAACTTCGCGATCGTGTCGGCCACCACCTGTTCGAAGTCGGCGGGCAGTGCGCCGCGCATGCGGCGGGTGAATTCGGCGGCCAGTTCCGGGTGTTCGGCGCTGTAGGCGGTGAAGCGGGCGGTCCATTCCTCTTCCGCCTTCTTGCCGGCCGGACGACCGTCCCAGGCGGCGTATACGTCGGCCGGAATCTCGAACGGGGCGTGGGTCCAGCCGATGTGGGCGCGGGCAGCTTCGATTTCGGCGGCGCCCAGCGGCGCACCGTGCACGTCGTGGCCACCGGCCTTGTTCGGCGATCCGAGGCCGATCACGGTGCGGCAGCAGATCAGCGTCGGGCGCGCGGTATCGGCCTTGGCGGCGCGGATGGCGGCGTCGATGGCGGCGGCGTCATGGCCGTCGACATCCGGAATGACCTGCCAGCCGTAGGCTTCGAAGCGCTTCGGCGTGTCGTCGGCGAACCAGCCCTTGACGTGGCCGTCGATCGAAATGCCGTTATCGTCGTAGAAGGCGATCAGCTTGCCCAGGCTCTGGGTGCCGGCCAGCGAACAGGCTTCGTGCGAAATGCCTTCCATCAGGCAGCCGTCGCCGAGGAAGCACCAGGTGTAGTGATCGACCACCGAATGGCCAGGGCGGTTGAACTGGGCGGCCAGCGCGCGCTCGGCCAGCGCCATGCCGACCGCGTTGGCAATGCCCTGACCCAGCGGGCCGGTGGTGGTTTCCACCCCCGGTGCGTAACCGTGTTCCGGGTGGCCCGGCGTCTTGGAATGCAGCTGGCGGAAGGACTTCAGGTCGTCGATCGACAGGTCGTAGCCGCTCAGGTGCAGCAGCGCGTACAGCAGCATCGAGCCGTGGCCGTTGGACAGCACGAAGCGGTCGCGATCGGCCCAGTTCGGGTTGGCCGGGTTGTGCTTCAGGTGATGGCGCCACAGCACTTCGGCGATTTCCGCCATGCCCATCGGGGCGCCGGGATGACCGGAGTTGGCTTTCTGGACGGCATCCATCGCGAGGGCGCGGATGGCACCGGTGATCGGATTGAAGCCTGCTTTCGGGGTGACGGAGGGGGCGCTCATCAGACGGGGTTCCGGCCGGAAAAACCTGCAATTATCCGCGAAAACAAGGACTCACGCCAGCCGTGTTGCGGCGCAAGAGCGGTGCGGATTTGCGGCGGAAAGTGGCCGGAAATGGCCTCAAAGGGCGCGGGCACAGGCTTTGCCCGCAGCGACGGCCGCTCCGGTCAGTAGCGGGCGCGCGCCTTGCGCCCGTTTTCGACCAGCCGGAGGATGAGCGGGGTGAAGATGAGCTGCATCGCCAGATCGATCTTGCCGCCCGGAATCACGATGGTGTTCGCGCGCGACATGAAGGCGCCGCCCATCATGGCCAGCAGGTACTGGAAGTCGATGCCGCGCGGGTTGGCGAAGCGGATCACCACCATGGACTCTTCCGGCGTCGGGATGGAGCGCGCGATGAAGGGGTTGGAGGTATCCACCATCGGCACGCGCTGGAAGTTGATGTGCGTGTTCTCGAACTGCGAACAGATGTAGTGCACGTACTCCGGCATGCGGCGCAGGATGGTGTCGGTCACCGCCTCGGTGGTGTAGCCGCGCTGTTCGCGGTCACGGTGCAGCTTCTGTATCCACTCGAGATTGATGATGGGCACCACGCCGATGCGCAGGTCCACGTGCTGCGCGATGTCCACCTTGTCGGTTTTCACCGCCCCGTGCAGGCCTTCGTAGAACAGGATGTCGGTGCCCGGCGGAATGTCTTCCCAGGGGGTGAAGGTGCCGGGCGGCTGACCGTAGGGAGCGGCTTCCGCCTCGTTGTGCAGGTACTTGCGGATGCGCCCGCTGCCTTCGTTGCCGTACTGGCAGAACAGCGTTTCCAGTTCTTCGAACAGGTTGGCGTCAGAGCCGAAGTGGCTGAAGTGGTCATTGCCGGCCGCCGCCTCCCGCGCCATGGCTTCCTTCATGTCCTCCCGGTTGTAGCGGTGAAAGGCGTCGCCCTCGACGATGACCGGATTCACGCCCTCGCGCCGGAAAATGTGCTGGAAGGTGCGGGTGACCGTACTGGTGCCGGCGCCCGAAGAGCCGGTGATCGCGATGACGGGGTGGCGGGCTGACATCCGGGGTTGTTTCCTGTGGCCGGGGCGCGGTGGCTCAGAAGGCCGAGAACAGGCCGCGCGAATTGAACAGCGGCGAAGTGTATTCGCGATCGAGCCCCTGATCGCTTTCGTGGTGGTACTGCACGATGCGGCGCACCTCCTCGCGCGAACCGAAGATCAGCGGCGTGCGGCTCTGCAGGCTGCGCGGCGTCAGCTCCAGGATGCGCTGCCGGCCGTTGGTGGCTGCGCCGCCGGCCTGTTCGATCAGGAAGGCGATCGGATTGGCTTCGTACATCAGCGAAATGCGGCCGGGCGAGGGCGGCTGCATGGTGTCTTCCGGATACATGATGACGCCGCCGCGGGTGAGCACGCGGAAGGTTTCCGCCACCAGCGACGCGATCCAGCGCATGTTGAAGTCTTCGCCACGCGGGCCGGTCTGGCCGGCCAGGCATTCCTCGACATAGCGCTTGACCGGCGGCTCCCAGAAGCGGGATTTCGACGCATTGATCGCGAATTCGCTGGTGTGGGCCGGAATCTTCATCTGCGGATGGGTCAGGATGAAGGCACCGATGTCGCGGTCCAGCGTGAAGCCATCGACACCCTCGCCGGTGGTGAGCACCAGCATGGTGGACGGGCCGTACAGCGCGAAGCCGGCGCACACCTGTTCTGTGCCCGGCTGCAGGAAGTCGGAAAGCTGCGGCTCGGCCCCCGGATTCGGCGCGTGCAGCACCGAGAACAGGCTGCCCACCGTCAGATTCACGTCGATGTTGTTGCTGCAGTCCAGCGCGTCGAACAGCAGCAGGTACTTGCCGCGCGGCGGCTCGTCGGGCGTGGGGATGAAGCCATCCAGCCCCTCGGGCGCCAGCGCGGCCAGGTGGCCGCCCCATTCGCACTCGCGCTGCATCGCCTCGTTGGCGATGGCGTCGAGTTTCTGGACGACACGACCCGACAGATTGATCGCCGCGCCGCTGCCGACCGCCTCGAAACTGCCGAGCGAGCCGACCAGTGCTCCCTTGTTTACATGATTGGAAATGATCTTGACTGCGGTGGCCACCGCGTTCAGCAGGCTTGAAAAGATCCCGCTGGCTTGCGGGTGTCGCTGCTGGGCTTCGATGGTGTAACGCGTCAGGGTCTTGCGCCCTTCACTCATGACAGCCTCCTCCGGTCCCGGTGTCGATTCCATCCTAGCCGGAGCATGGACCGGCTGTCACATGAGTCGGGTGGCAACAGCGGGCGAGGCCGGCTCGAGCCTGGATTGCTGCGCGTGCGGAGCGATGTGTTCCGCCGCATGCAACAGAGTGTGCAATGCAAAAAAATACCCCGGACTCTTGCGAGCCGGGGTATGAATCCACAAACAAGGTTGTGGAGGAGGAGCCTGTGTCACCTGTCGGTTTTCATTGAGCTGACAGGGTTTGACGATGATCTGTTCGCTTCGGACAACGTGCGGTATGTTTCGGTTCCGCCGCGTTTCGTCTGCTGTTGCGGTGCAATATATCTGGATTCAGTCTTTGTTGAAAATAAGATGTTTTGATAGGATCAATCAAACATTCTTATCTGGATTGATATGGCAACGCAGTGGACCCGGGGTGTATCACTCCGACAGCTCAGGATTTTCGAAGCGGTCGCGCGGCTGGGGTCCATTTCTCGGGCAGCCGAGGAACTGCATCTGACCCAGCCTGCGGTGTCCATGCAGGTGAAGGCGCTGGATGGTCTGATCGGGCTGCCGCTGATCGAAACGCTGGGCAAGAAGCTGCGCGTGACAGAGGTCGGCATGGAAATCGCGCGCCACGCCCGCGCGATCGAACACCAGCTGGCCGAAGCCGAGGCCGCGCTGGCGCAGATGGCGACCGGTCATTCCGGCCTGGTGTCGGTGGGCGTGGTCAGTACCGCCAAGTATGTTGCACCGCGGCTGCTGATGGCCTTCCGCGAACGTTATCCGGACGTGCAGGTGCGCATTTCGCTGCACAACCGCGACGACATCTTCCGCCACCTCGAGGACAACCTGATCGACGTGGCCATCATGGGGCGTCCGCCGGCGGCGCTCGGCTGCGAAGCCCACGTGTTCGCCGAGCATCCGCTGTCGGTGCTGGCCTGCGAGGGGCATCCTCTGGCGGGCGGAAAGACGGTGACGGCGGAAGATCTGGGCCATGAGGCCTTCCTGATCCGCGAACGCGGATCCGGTACCCGGGTGACCCAGGAGAGCTATCTGGTCGAACAGGGCATACGTCCGGCGGAAATCATCGAGCTGCCCAGCAATGAAATCATCAAGCAGGCGGCCATCGCCGGCATGGGCCTGGCTTTCCTGTCCGAACACACCTGCCAGCTCGAACTGCGCACCGGCGTGCTGTGCCGTATCGCGGCGCCGGGCACGCCCATCGTGCGCAACTGGCATGTGGTGTACCGCGACCGCAAGAACCTGCTGCCGGCCGCGCTCGCGTTGCGCGACTTCCTGATGCACGAGGGCGGGCGGCTGGTGAATTCGCAGGTGGCGCCGGTGCATCTGCCGGTGCACCACGGCTGACGTCCGTGCCTTGAGGCGGCACCCGCCTCTTAAGCCGTAGCGGGTGTGCGCCTCAACGACCGCCGTGGGCGGACAGCCAGTCCATCCATTCCCGGTAGAGGTCGGCGCTGGCGCCGACCACCACGGGTGTCTTGCGGCCGGGAGCCATGTCCAGCGCCTCGCCGTCGAGCATCGAGCAGCGCGCGCCGGCTTCGGCCGCGATCAGGCTGCCGGCGGCGAAATCCCACATCATCTGGCCACCGTGCAGATAGACGTCCAGCCGGGCGGCCGCGATGAAACACCACTCCAGCGCGCTGGAACCGAAGTTGCGCTGCGAGTAGAAGGGCGACTGGGTGGCGAGGGCGTCGCCCAGCGCCTTCGGGATGCGCTTGAAATCGACCCCGGCCACCGCGTCCATCAGGTGACGGGCTGGCGTGCGCAGCGGCAGCGGGTTGCCGTTCAGGAAGGCGCCGCCGCCTTCATGCGCATAGAAGGCCTCGTCGGTCATCGGGTTGTACACCACGCCGTAGCGGGTGCGTCCGCCCTGGATGTAGGCGATGGCCACACCGAAGAAGGGAATGCCGTTGACGAAATTGGTGGTGCCGTCGATCGGATCGATGCACCAGATGCCGTCTTCGCTTTCATGCCACAGCCTCAGCTGTACCGACTCCGGCATTTCCTCGCCCAGCACCGGGCGGTCGATGATGCGGGGCAGGCGTTCGATCAGCGCTTCCTGCGCCGCCAGATCGACCACGGTAAACAGGCTGCCGTCGTCCTTCTGGTTGCGCTGGGCAGTCAGGAAGTGCGGCATGATCACCTCGCGGGCGACGCTGCGCGCGGTGTCGACGATCTGTTGCAGGGTGGATGAGCTCATGGTCGTCCGTCAGTGTGCCGTGCTTTTGATCCGGATGCACCCCGTCAGCGCGGCGTGGCAGTATCGTTCGCGGCGGTGGCCGGCCGTACAGGCCTGTCCCGACTGATTACGGCGGTCGCCACCTGCACCTGAGGCCGGCTGGCGCGGTCGCCGTGTCGTATCGAGCGTTCTTGCAGTGCACAAATAATAACACGATGATTCCACGCTTCTTTTGCTCTCTGCCCGACCAGCCCTCCGGCGTGGTCGACCTGCCGGCGCCGGTGGCGCATCACATCGAGCGCGTGCTGCGCCTGAGCGCCGGCGATGCGGTCACGCTGTTCGACGGGCGCGGCAGCGAGTTTTCCGCCCGCCTGCTGCGCAGCGGCAAAACCCTGCAGGCCGACATCAGCGGCGAGGCGCGGCCACAGCGCGAGTCTCCGCTGTCGGTCACGCTGATGCAGTGTCTGGCCGCCTCCGACAAGATGGACTGGATCGTGCAGAAGGCGGTCGAGCTCGGCGTGGCCCGGGTGCAGCCGGTGGTCAGCCGCCGCGCGGTGGTGAAACTGGCCGGCGAGCGTGCCCAGCGCAGGGTCGAGCACTGGCAGCAGATCGCGGTGTCAGCCTGCGAGCAGTGCGGCCGCAATGTCGTGCCCGAGGTGACACCGCTGCTGACGCTGCCGCAGGCCCTGGCCGGTGCGTCAGGCCAGCGTTTCGTGCTGCACCCGGAAGGCGGAATCCCGCTGAAGTCGGCCGGGCTGCGTGCCGATGAAGCGCTCACCGTGCTGATCGGCCCCGAAGGCGGTTTCGACGACGACGAGCTGGCGGTCGCCCGCGCGGCGGGTTTCCGGCCGCTCACGCTGGGGCCGCGGGTGCTGCGCACCGAAACTGCCGGCGCCGCCGTGCTGGCCGCCCTCAATACCGTGATCGGAGATTTCTGATGTTCGCGTCGCTGTCGCAGCAGGTCGAACCGATGGACGAGGAAAGGCTGGAGCGCGCGGTATCGCGGCTGCGCGCCGATCTGCTGGACGCGCAGTATTCGGTGCTGGAACAGGCCCGCACGCCGGTGGTGGTGCTGATCGCCGGCATCGCCGGTGCCGGGCGCGGGCGGGTGGTCAATACGCTGAACGAATGGATGGACCCGCGACACATCCGCACCAGCGCCTTCGGTCCGCGGGACGAAGCCGAGCGCCAGCGTCCGCACATGTGGCGCTACTGGCAGGCGCTGCCGTCGCGCGGCCGGACCGCCATCATTTTCGAAGGCTGGTACACCGAGGCGATCGACGCCCGGGTGAACCGCCGTATCAAGCGCCACGCGTTCTGGCACACGCTGCACGAAATCCAGCGCTTCGAGCGCATGCTGGCGATGGAAGGCGCGGTGGTGCTGAAGTTCTGGCTGCATCTGGATGCCGACCGCCAGCGTGCGCATTTCCGCGAACTGGAGCGCGACAGGGCCACCCGCTGGCGGGTGACCGCCGAGGACTGGCGCGCGCATCGCCAGCACAAGCGCATCTGCAAGGTGGCGGAAGAGGCGATCCGCATGTCGGACACGGTACATGCGCCGTGGCATCTGATCGACGCCAGCGATCTCGGGCAGGCGCAACTTGCGGTTGGTAAGGTCATCCTGAAAGCGCTGAAGACCGCGCTGTCCGGACAGCGGCGCACCGCCGCGCCGGCGCTGCCGCCGCTGGTGGTGCCGAGCGAACAGCCGGCGCAGCCGGCACGGGTCGTGACCAAGCCGATGTCCAAGCACGACTACGAGCCGGAACTGGAGCACCTGCAGGGCCGGCTCAACATGCTGCTGCGCCATCCGGCGTTCGCGCGCCGTTCGCTGGCGGTGGTGTTCGAAGGCATGGACGCCGCCGGCAAGGGGGGCGCGATACGCCGCATCACCCACGCGCTGGATGCACGCAACTACCGGGTGCATCCGGTGGCGGCGCCGACCGAGCACGAGCGGCGCTATCCCTGGCTGTGGCGCTTCTGGCGCGATGTGCCGCGTGATGGCCGGGTGGCGCTGTTCGACCGCTCCTGGTACGGACGGGTGCTGGTCGAGCGGGTCGAGGGCTTTGCCGCCGAGCCGGACTGGTCGCGCGCCTATGAAGAGATCAATGCCTTCGAGCAGGAATGGACCGAGCACGGCATCATCGTCTGCAAGTTCTGGCTGGAGGTCAGCGCCGACGAACAGCTGCGCCGTTTCAACGAGCGCGGCCGCCGGCGCTTCAAGCGCTTCAAGATCACGCCCGAGGACTGGCGCAACCGCGAACGCTGGGGTGATTACCTGCCGGCGGTGCAGGACATGCTGGCCCGAACCCATACCGAACGGGCGCCCTGGGCAGTGGTGGTGGCCGACGACAAGTACCGCGCCCGCCTCGCCATACTCGAATCGCTGTGCGAGCGCCTGGAATCCGAATTGCAATGACACGCATCTGGGTCAACGGCGGGTCATCCGCTGCGGCTAAAATCAGCGCATATCTCTGACCGGACACCGCATGCACGCCGATCCCGATTCGCGGCGCTTCGTCGCCTGGGTGCGCAGCGCCGCACCCTATATCCACGCCTTCGGCGGTCGCACCTTCGTCATCGCCGTCGGCGGCGAAGTACTCCAGGGCCCGCTGGCCAATTCCCTGGTGCAGGACTGCAACCTGCTCGCCGCGCTCGGCATCAAGCTGGTGCTGGTGGTGGGCGCACGCCCGCAGATCGAGGAAGAACTCGCGGCCCGCAGCCTGGAAGCCCGCTACCACAAGGGCTTGCGCGTGACCGACGCGCAGGCGATGGAATGCGTCAAACGCGCCAACGGGGCCATCCGCATCGACGTCGAGGCGCTGTTCTCTCAGGGCCTGCCCAACACGCCGATGGCCGGCAGCACCATCGAAGTGGCCTCCGGCAACTTCCTGACCGCCCGCCCGGTCGGCGTGGTCGATGGCATCGATCACGGCTATACCGGCACCGTGCGCAAGGTTGACGTCGAGGCGCTGAATGACGCGCTGGCCGACAGCGACATCGTGCTCATCCAGCCCTACGGCTATTCGCTGACCGGCGAGGTGTTCAACCTCAGCATGGAAGAGGTGGCCGAATCGGTCGCGGTGGCGCTGCAGGCGACCAAGCTCATCTACCTGTGCGACGCGCCGGGCATCGTCGACGAATCGGGCGAACTGGTGCCCGAACTGACTGCAGACGAAGCCACGCAGTGGCTGAAGGCCGGCCGTGGCATCACCGAGGACCTGGGTCTCTACCTGCCTCGGGCCATCCGCGCGGTGAAGCTCGGCGTGGCACGTGCCCACATGATCGATCGCGACCTCGACGGCGCGCTGCTGCTGGAATTCTTCACCACCCAGGGCGTGGGCACCGTCATTTCGCGCGAGCGGCTGGCGCGCATGCGCCACGCCGGCGTCGAGGACGTGCCCGCCATCGCCGGCCTGATCGCGCCGCTGGAGGCTGACGGCACGCTGGTCAGCCGCGGCCGCGAACGGCTGGAGCGCGAGATCGACCGCTTCAGCGTGCTCGAACACGACGAGGTCATCATGGGCTGCGCCGCCTTCTATCCCTATCCGGAAGAGGCGATGGCCGAACTGGCCTGTCTGGCGGTCATGCCCGAATACCGTCGTCACGGCTACGGCGAGCAGATCCTGAGCTATGTCGAAACCCGCGCCCGCGCCGAAAAGATACGCGACCTGTTCGTGCTCACCACGGTGACCGCGCACTGGTTCGTCGAGCGCGGGTTCAAGGAGGCCGGCATCGACGCGCTGCCGCGGGTGCGGCGGGAGAACTACAACCCTCAGCGCCGCAGCAAGGTGCTGGTGAAGCGACTGTGACGCCGCCGGAGCCCTGCGCATGCTCCGACTGCTGAACCGCCGCATCGGCGTGCTGCAGGGGCGGCTGGTCGCATCAGTGCTGCTGCTGGCCGGCGCGCTGTGCGGCGTGCTGCTGTGGTCGGGCAGCGAGCTGGCCGCCCAGCTGGTCGCGCGTGAGGCGGTACGGCTGGATTACCTGAGCGCCGACATGCAGACCCGTCTGAGCGCCGCGGTCACCGGTGATCCGGCCCGGCTGGCGACCGAACTGGGCACGCTGCGCCGGCTCGGCCAGCTTGTCTACGCCGAAGTCCGGGACGATGCGGGACGGGTGCTGGTCGCGGACGGCGGCCCGGCCGCGCTCGGTCCGCCTCACGCCGACCTGCAGGCGGCGCTGGACAGCGGCCGCGGGCGTTACGAAATGCGGGTCGAGCTGCTGCAGCCCGGCCGCCGCGCGCCGGTGGGCGTACTTCGTGCCAGCGCCGATCTGTCCGGACTGCAGGATTCCCTCCAGCTGCTGCGCGCCGGCGCTGCGGTGCTGATCGCGCTGGTGCTGGTGCTGCATGCGCTGCTGGTGCGCTGGGTGCTGGGCGGCGTGCTCGACGGCGTCAGCGCGATCGAGAACCGGGCGGTGGCACTGCGCCGCGCAGAGGACGTGGCGCCGCTGCCGGTGCGGGGCGATGACGCGCTTGCGCGGCTGACCCGCGCCTTCAACCAGATGGTGCAGGCGCTCGACGAGCGGGTGACCGCGCTGCGCAAGAGCGAGTCGCGCTTTCACGCGATCGCCGATTTCACCTTCGGCGTCGAAGCCTGGTTCAGCCCGCAGGGCCGGCTGATCTGGGTGAACCGCTCGATCGAACGGGTGACCGGCTATACGCCGCTGGACTGTCTGCTGGCGGAAGATCTGGCGTCCATGCTCATTCACGAGAAGGACCGCCGCATCTTCGCTGCCCGCGCGCGTGACGCGCTGGCCGGTGCCAGCGGCGAGAACTTCGAGGTGCGGCTGCTGCACCGCGAGGGATCGGTCGTGTGGGTGGCGCTGAACTGGCAGCCCATCTACGACGAAGGCGGCATCTGCCTCGGCGTGCGGGTGTCGGCGGACGACATCCAGAGCCGCAAGGAAGCCGAACTGAAGCTGCTGGACACCGTGACCGCGCTGCGTCGGGAACAGGGTCTGCGCGACTACTACCTGACACGCAGCGAGGAAGAGCGTTCGCGGCTTGAGGCGCTGCTCGACCTGATCAATCTGGGCGTGCTCTTCGTCGACCGCGATGGCCGCGCTCAGCACGCCAACCGCATGCTCAAGGCGATCTGGGGTTTCGCCCCGGACGAGAATCTGTCCGGCATGCGCGACGCGGTGCTGATCGACCGTACCGGGCACCTGCGGGCGGACGAGGAGGCCTACCGCGAACAGGTGAAGAAGGTGCTCGCCTCGCGCATCCCCAGTGCGCCGCTCGACATTCCGCTGCGTGACGGTCGCATCATCCGCGAACAGTCGGCGCTGGTACCGTCCGCCGCACCCGGCCGCTTCCTCGGTCGTGTGTGGATCTACGAGGACGTGACCGCCGAGCGGCGCGCGGCCGAGGCGCTGGTCAACATGGCCGAGCGCGATCCGCTGACCAATCTGTACAACCGCCGCCGCTTCCATGAAGAACTGGAGCGCATGATCGCCGAGGCTGGCCGCCGCAAGACCCAGCTCGGCCTGCTCATGTTCGATCTCGACGGCTTCAAGCCGGTGAACGACCTGTTCGGCCATCAGGCCGGCGACGAGGTGCTGGTGAGACTGGCGCGCGACGTGGGCGCCATCATCCGGCGTAACGAAATGTTCTTCCGGCTCGGCGGTGACGAGTTCGCGGTGCTGGCGCCGGATACCGACGAACAGGCGCTGACCGGGCTGGCGCGCCGGATCGGCGACAAGGTGGCGGGCATGGTGTTCGAATTCAACGGTCGCACGACCCAGGTCACCACCAGTACCGGCATCGGCATCTATCCGCTGCATGCACACAGCGGCGAATCGCTGCTGACCGCTGCCGATTCGGCGATGTATGCCGCCAAGAACGGCGGCAAGAACGCCTTCCGGATGTACGAACGTAGACACGGAACCTGAAGGCTGCCTGCATCGGGCAGACGCCTAAATGCCGCTGCGGCCGTAGAATCCGGTCTTCTTGTGGACACACGCTTTTTTGGAGTTTCAGATGGCACGCATGGTCAATTGCATCAAGCTCGGACGCGAAGCCGAAGGGCTGGATTTCCCCCCGATTCCCGGCGCGCTCGGCGCCCGCATCTATGAATCGGTGTCCAAGGAGGCGTGGCAGCAGTGGGTGAAGTACCAGACCATGCTGATCAATGAGAACCGCCTCAGCCTGATGGATGCGCGCGCCCGCAAATACCTGGCCGAACAGATGGAAAAGCACTTTTTCGGAGAAGGTGCGGACCAGGTCACGGGCTTCGTTCCCCCGTCCGCCTGAGCGCAACAGTTCTTCACGGGCGGGAAAAATTCCCCGTGATAGTTTCGCCGTCATGACTGTCAACACCCGCCGATCCAGCCTGTTGCAGGGGGCCAGGAGCTGTCCCTACTGCCTCAGTACCAACACCAAGGACTCCAGCTGGAAGAGTTCTGACGAGAAGGCCGGGCGTTTCTGGCTCAAGCCGGTTCGCTGCCGCAACTGCCACAAGCGTTTCGTGCGCTTCCGCAGGGTGCCGCTCGCGCTCGTCGGCGGGGCGCTGGCGCTGGGGCTGGCGAGCGCGGTGGTGGTCACTTTCCGAGGCGTTGATACCCGCAGCAAGTCGGAGCACGAAAAGCTGATCGCCGAGCTTGAACCGATGGAGGCCGAGCGCGCCCGCGCGCACACCGGCGATCCGGAGGCGCAGTACAGCTACGGCATGATGCTGTCGCAGGGGGGCTCCGGCAAGGCCGAGGATCTGGCCGAATCGATACGCTGGCTGGAACGGGCGGCCGAACAGGGACATGTGCGTGCCCAGTACGAACTCGCGCTGGCCTACAAGCTCGGCCGGGGCACGCTGCAGGACTACCCGGCGGCCGGCAGGTGGTTCATGGCGGCTGCGCGCAACGGTCACGTCGGGGCGCAGTACCACATGGGCCGGCTGCATCGCATCGGTGAAGGCGTGCCGGCGGACCTGATCCGGGCCTATGCCTGGTTCAACCGGGCCGCGGCGCAGGGTCATGGCGCGGCGCGCGGGGCGCGCGACGAAATCGCCGCGTCGCTGAAACCGGAACAGCTGGCGCAGGCGCAGGAACTGTCGCGCGCCAGTTCGATGCCGGACCCGGATCAGCCCTTGCCGGCGGCCGTCGTCCGGCCGGCCGAGCGCAGCGGGGACACGCGCGGCACCGAAACGCTGGCCGATGCGGGCGAAAAAAAGGCCGGCACCCGGCCGGCCGTGCTGCACTGAGCGGGCGCTTCAGTCGCTGGCGGCCGCCGCTTCCATCGCGGCCAGCCCGCCGTGCCGCACATCGGTGCCCTTCACCATGAACACCACGTACTGCGCCATGTTCTTCGAGTGGTCGCCGATGCGCTCGATCGCCTTGGCGATGAACAGCAGGTCCAGACCGCACGAAATGGTACGCGGGTCTTCCATCATGAAGGTGATGAGCTGGCGCATGATGGACTTGAATTCGGCGTCCACCTCCTTGTCCTGACGCACCACTTCGGTGGCGCTGCCGACGTCCATGCGCGCCAGCGAATCCAGCGTCCGGCGCAGCATGTCCACGGCCAGTGACGCGGCGTGGCGCAGCTCCACCCGCGGCACGAACACCGCGTCGGATTCCAGGATGTGGCGGCCCATCTTCGCGATCTTCTTCACTTCGTCGCCGATGCGCTCCAGGTCGGTGATGATCTTGACCACCGACATGATGACGCGCAGGTCGCCCGCCGCCGGCTGGCGTTTGGCGATCAGGTGGATGCAGGCGTCGTCCAGCTCGACCTCCATCGCATTCACCTTCTTGTCATTGGCGATCACCTCTTCGAGCATGGGCAGGTTGCGCTCGATCACGCCGCGCATCGCATGCTCGATCTGCTGCTCGATCAGGCCGCCCATCTGCAGCAGGCCGGTACGTACGCCTTCGAGCTCGTGGTCATAACGCTTGGAAATGTGTTCGCTCATGGCGGTGATCCGTCTAACGATGAAGGGCGGCACCCGGGGCGGGTGCCGGTCTGTCAGGCATGCAACGTGCGCACGCCGTCCGGCGACGACACGAGCGCCACATCGGCGCGGCGACGGGCGAACAGGCCGTTGGTGACGGTACCGGTCAGGTGATCCAGTTCGGTTTCGAAAGCCGCCGGGTCGGTGATCTTCAGGCCCGCCACATCCAGGATGAGGTTCCCGTTGTCGGTCACGAAGCCTTCACGCAGCTTTGGAATGCCGCCCATGCGCGTAAGTTCGCGGGACACCAGGCCGAGTGCCATCGGAATGACCTCGATCGGCAGCGGGAAGCGGCCCAGCACCTCGACGCACTTGGAGTGATCGGCGATGCAGACGAAGCAGTCGGATGCCGCCGCCACGATCTTCTCGCGCGTCAGCGCGCCGCCGCCGCCCTTGATCAGGTTGAGACCGGGGTCGATCTCGTCGGCGCCGTCGACATAGACCGGAATGCGCCGGCCGGAGGCGATGGCCTCGTCCAGCGACAGCACCGGAATGCCGTGGCTGCGCAGGCGCGCGGCCGACGCTTCCGAACTGGCGATCGCGCCGGCCACCGCGATTTTCTCGGCGGCCAGCAGGTCGATGAAATGGTTGGCGGTCGAGCCGGTACCGACGCCGAGCAGTTCGCCCGGCACCACATGGGGCAGGGCGGCGCGCGCCACCGCGATCTTCAGTTCGTCTGCAGTCATGAATGGAATCCTGGGTTCAGCCGACCCGGGCTTCGTCGTGGATGAAGGCCTTGTACGCGAGGTGCGGGATCAGCAGGTGTAGCGGCATTCTAAGCCAGTGGCTGCGCGCGTAGAGAATGTGCCGGCGCGCACGGCGCCAGGTCGAGTCGCTGCTCGGGTGCAGCGCATACATCGAGGCGTCGATCAGATGATCGGTCAGCGCCCCTGTCCAGCGGCGGCCGAGACGGCGGTCGCACTCTTCGGCGATCGCCTCCGGCACTGCGGTGCCGAACACCCGCTGCGCGAAGCGCAGGGCCAGCAGCACCGGGTATTCGAGCTGGTGCGCCTGCGCCTGCGGCAGCAGGCGTTCCCAGAAACTCTCTTCGGACGAGAATTCGCCGATCAGGCAGTGCAGGTCGTACAGGTCGCGCAGGCCTTTCTGCAACTCGCCGTAGAACAGATGGCAGGCGGAATGCATGACCATGTCCACCGGCGACAGCACCCGGAAAATGTCCGGGCAGTGCGGCACCTGCACCGGTCGTGCATCGGCGATCAGCCGCGCCGGATCGGGAATGTGGCCCGAAGTCGGCGGCACGATGGTGTGGTGGAGGTCGATCACGGTGCCGCGCGTGAAATGTTCGATCGGCGGCAGTTCGTGCATCCACTGGCGGTAGTAGCGCTGGTCGTAGGCGTTCAGGTGGGTGGGTCGCCAGCCGTGGCGGAACAGCGCGCCTTCGGCCGGGTCCAGGCTGGCTTTGGCCACCATCAGGTCGATGTCGCCGAATAGGCGCGAACGCCCCGCCCGCAGGCCGGCCACCGCATAGGCGCCGCCCTTGAGCAGCACCACCGGTTCGCCGAGCGCGGACAGCGCGCTGGCGATCACCGCCAGTTCGAGCAGCAGCGACTGCCGGTGCAGCGCCGCGATGCGCAGCGCCGCGTCGAGATGGAAGAGCACCGGCTCCGGCACCGTGACCCTGTCGCCGGCGTCACGCAGCACTTCGGCAAGCTGTCCGAGCAGATCGCTGGTACGTGCCTGACCGATCAGGGCTTCCCAGTCGCGTGCGCCGAAACCTGCGGTGATGTCCGGATGGGCGAGTGCGTTCGCCAGATGCCTGTCTGTTCGTCTGTTCATCGAAGCGGAATGGAAGCTCGGGGTGACGCGCCCGGCATCAGGCCGGGCGGGAACAGATGGATTCCAGCACCGGCACGATCTGGTCCAGCGAGCCGTAGCGCGCAGTGTAGCCGTCGCAGGCCTCGACCAGACGCCCCATGGCCTGAAAGCCGGTCACGCCCAGACGCGGGTAATTGAAGGCATTGCTCACCAGCGACATGAACATGCGCGCGCGTCCCATGGGCTGGACCGCACATTCGCTGCCGGTTTCGAACTTCGGCAGCACCACCCAGCGTGGCTGTACACGGCTCAGTGCTTCCTCGACGCTGGAACGCGGCGGTTTCAGATGGGCCACTGTTCCCTTGGCGGTGTCATGCGCCATCGGGCCGATGACCGGATCGCCGGGCAGTCCGCGCACGATGTCGATCGAGCGGTTCTTCAGGCTGACCGGGCGCGGCAGGGGCAGCAGCAGTCCGTCTTCAAGGCCGACCATGGCCAGTTCGTCCGACAGCAGGCGCCAGCCGCGCAGCGCGAGTCCGGCGCACAGCGTGCTCTTGCCCGAGCCGGGCGGCGCGGCCAGGATGAGCCCCTGGCCGTCACGCTCGAGCACCGCGGCGTGAATGATGAGGTAGTGCTGGGCGTGGTTGGTGAACACCCAGTTCAGCCCCCACTCGAGCATGGCGAAAGCCTGATCGCCGGGCAGGGGCTTGAAGGGCTGCATGCCTTCGAAGCGGAACACCGACTGCGGTCGCACGAAGGTGCGCAGCCCGTCGCCGCGGCCCACCTCGACCGCGTAATCGCAGAAGGTGTCGTCGTCGGCGAGCCGGTAATCGGCGTACAGCGTCGCCAGGCCGTCCGCCACCTGGGCGTGGCGCGAGCGGATGCCGGTGACGAAGCGCCCGATGTGCAGCCTCAGCCCGTCCGGGGCGCGGAGGCGGTCCTGCAGATCGCTGCGGGACAGCGAGGAGAGCGGTGCGCCGGACATCGCTCAGTCGAGGCGCCGGATCAGGCCATGTACCGCCAGATCCTCGAGCAGTCCGGCCAGCGATTCCGCGTCCGGCGCATCCGGAAGCGACGCCAGTGTGGCGGTATCTGCCGCACCGTCACGCAGCCGTTCGATGATCTGGCCGGCCAGCGGTGACAGCAGGGTGGTGGAGGTTTTCAGCGCGTCATACAGCACGCATCCATCCTCCCAGTGGAGTATGGAAATCAGGGGTGCGTGAGGCAGGGTCCAGCCTGGGTCCAGGCTCATACCTGGATGCTGGATTCCTGGCTGCCGTTGCACCACAGATTGGGGTAGGACGAATAGAAGGACTTGAAGCGGTCGCTGAACTGGGTGGTCAGCGCGGAGGTGCCGCTGGTGAAGGCGTTACGGAACACCGTGATCACGCCGGTGGCGGTCTGCATGTCCGAGAACGGGAAGCGGTCACCATAGAACTGCGCGTTCAGCAGCGCGGCAACCGCGTGGAACGCGACGTTGCGCATCGAATTCACCTTGTTGCTCGGGCACCAGGAACCGAGTGCGGACGTGGTCTGATCCACGGCCTGCTGCAGTGTCACGTTGCCCGATGCGTAGAAGGCGCAGCCGAACACGGTGTTGAACTTCGCGCTCTTCAGGTAGGGGCTGAAAATGCTGACGTTGTCCCAGAGCGCGCTGCCGTTCTGGTTGCTGCTCTTCCAGTAGCCGGGGCTGCAGCCGCAGGGTCGCGGCGTGCCGGCGTTCGACAGGTTGCCGGACGCGATTTCCGAGCCGGTGCAAGTGCCCCACACGCTGGTGCCGAAAGCGGAACGGCTGGTCACCGACAGCAGCACGCCGGCGCCTGCGACGCCGCCGGTGGCAATCTTGCGACGCCCGGCGTTCACCGCCTGCGTTGAGGTCTGCTGCAGGTCGCTGTCGACGGCCGGAGTGTTCTGGTCACGCTCGTTCATATTCGTTTCACCGAAGGGCTGTTGCCGCGGATGTTATCGCGCCTTGCCACACGGGGACGCCGACTGCTTCACGGCGCCGGGGATGTGGCCGGGGCAGATCGATCCATGGGCTGATGCTGAGTCAGAAGCAAGAAGCAGGCCGTCGGGATTTTCTCCATGCAAGCCGATGATTGGAATTGTGTTTTCACAATTTTTCAATCCCTTGGCTGGCTGCTGCCTCTGCCACTGTAAAGTCCGCCGACGCCGATCCGGCCCGTCTCTTTCGGAGAAGTGGCCGGATCGGCGCCCGCATGGGCCGGCGTCGGGTGTCAGCGCCGGGCCGGCGGCAGGTCGGTGCAGCTGCCTTCAGCGACCTCGGCGGCCAGGCCGATGGACTCGCCCAGCGTCGGGTGCGGATGGATGGTGTGGCCGATGTCGACCGCGTCCGCGCCCATCTCGATCGCCAGGGCGACCTCGCCGATCATGTCGCCGGCCGAGGTGCCGACGATGCCACCGCCGACAACGCGGTGGGTGTCCGCGTCGAAGATGAGCTTGGTGAAGCCTTCGTCGCGGCCGTTGGCGATGGCCCGTCCACTGGCCGCCCACGGGAACTTGCCGACGGTCACCTTGCGGCCCTGGGCCTTGGCCTCGTCTTCGGTCAGACCGACCCAGGCGACTTCCGGGTCGGTGTAGGCGACCGACGGAATCACCGTGGCGTCGAAGTGGCGCTTGTGACCGGCGATCACTTCCGCCGCGACATGGCCCTCGTGCACCGCCTTGTGCGCCAGCATGGGCTGACCGACGATGTCGCCGATGGCATGGATGTGCGCGACGTTGGTCCGCATCTGGCTGTCCACCGGAATGAAACCGCGCTCGTCTACGCGCAGGCCGGCCGCTTCGGCGTTCAGCTTGCGACCGTTCGGCGATCGACCGACCGCCACCAGCACGCGGTCGTAGCTCTGCGGTTCGGCCGGCGCCTTCGCACCTTCGAAACTCACCTTGATGCCATCGGCGGTCGCTTCCGCCCCGGTCACCCGGGTGTTCAGCATGACCGCGTCGAAGCGGTGGGCGTTTTTCTTCTCCCACACCTTGGCCAGATCGCGGTCGGCGCCCTGCATCAGGCCGCCAGTCATTTCGACCACGTCGATGCGGGCACCCAGCGTCGAATAGACGGTGGCCATTTCCAGCCCGATGATGCCGCCGCCGATCACCAGCATCCGTTTCGGGATGTCGGCCAGCAGCAGTGCGCCGGTCGAATCGACGACGCGCGGGTCGTCCGGCATGAAGGGCAGCTTCACGGCCTGGCTGCCGGCGGCGACGATGCAGTGGCCGAACTTCAGCACCTTCTTGTCGCCGGTTTCCGCCTTGCCGTCGCCGGTGGTCAGTGCGATCTCGACATGGTTCGGGTCGATGAAGCGGGCGGTGCCGCGCACCACCTTCACCTTGCGCGCCTTGGCCATGCCGGCCAGACCGCCGGTCAGCTTGCCGACCACCTTGTCCTTCCAGCCGCGCAGCGCGCCGATGTCGACCTCGCGCGCGCCGAATTTGATGCCGTGCGCCGCCAGCGCTTCGGCCTCGTCGGCCACGGCGGCCACGTGCAGCAGCGCCTTGGACGGGATGCAGCCCACGTTCAGGCAGACGCCGCCCAGCGTGGCGTAGCGCTCGACGATGACCACCTCGAGGCCGAGGTCGGCGGCACGGAAGGCGGCCGAATAGCCGCCGGGGCCGCCACCGATCACCAGTACGGCGCAGCTTTCGTCGACCCTGGCGGGGGCACTGCCGGTGGCGGTCACCGGCGCGGCGGTTGCGGCTTGTGCGGGGGCCGGGGCGACCGGCGCAGCCGCCGGTGCCGGCGCGGGCGCCGCCTCGGCAGCGCCCGTTGCCTCCATCGTCAGCACCACGCTGCCTTCCGATACGCGGTCGCCGACCTTCACCCGCAGTTCGACGATGCGGCCGGCCTGCGGCGCGGGGATGTCCATCGTGGCCTTGTCGGACTCCAGCGACATCAGCGGCGCGTCGGCGTCCACCGTGTCGCCCGGCTTCACCATGATTTCGATGATGGGCACGTCCTTGAAGTCGCCGATGTCGGGAATCTTTACAGTCAGTGTGCTCATGTTTCGCTCCCTCACATCAGCACGCGGCGCATGTCGGCCAGCAGCGCGGCGACATGGGCGTTGAAGCGGGTGGCGGCCGCACCGTCGATCACGCGGTGATCGGCGGTCAGCGACAGCGGCAGGATGAGCCGCGGCTGGAATGCCGAGCCGTCCCACACCGGCTTCATCGTGGTGCGGCTGACGCCGAGGATGGCGACCTCCGGCGCGTTGATGATGGGTGCGAAACCGGTGCCGCCCAGACCGCCGACGCTGGAAATCGTGAAGCAGGCGCCCTGCATTTCCGCTGCCGACAGCTTTCCGTCGCGCGCCTTGGCCGCCAGTTCGCCGCATTCGGCCGCCAGCTGCGCCACGCCTTTTTTGTCCGCGTCACGGATGACCGGCACCACCAGTCCGCCCGGGGTATCGGCGGCGAAGCCGATGTGGCAGTACTGCTTCATGATCAGCGCCGGTTCTTCGGCCTGCAGGTCGATCGAGCTGTTGAACTCCGGAAATTTCTTCAGCGCCGAGCACACCGCCTTGATGATGAAGGCCAGCATGGTGAGCTTGACGCCGGCCTTGGCCTGTTCCGCGTTGATCTGCTGGCGGAAGGCTTCCAGATCGGTGACATCGGCGTCCTCGTGGTAGGTGACCGCCGGGATCATGGCCCAGTTGCGCGCGAGGTTGGCTGCCGACAGCTTGCGGATGCGCGACAGCGGCTTGCGCTCGATGTCGCCGAACTTGGTGAAATCGACCTTGGGCCAGGGCAGCAGATCCAGACCGCCGCCGGTGGCCACCGGCGCAGCGGCCGGCGCCTGCAGCGCGCCCTTGACGAAGGCGTTGATGTCCTCGCGCGTGATGCGGCCTTTCGGGCCGCTGGCCTTCACGCGGGCGAGATCGACGCCCAGTTCGCGTGCATAGGCGCGCATCGACGGACTGGCGTGCGCCTTCTTGCCGCCCACCAGTTCGGCCGCGATGTCGGCGGCACTGGGCAGTGCGACCGCGCCGGCGGCCGGCGTGTAGTCGCCCCGGGCCGATTGCGTTGTTGCGGCGGGGGCGGCGCCGGCGGCCGCCACGGGAGCGGCGACCGGTGCGGCGGCGACTGCCGCGGTCGGAGCCGGCGTCACGGCTGCCGCAACAGGCGCCGGAGTGGGTGCAGGTGAGGGCGCTGGCGCGGCAGCGGCAGCAGCGGCGGGCGCCTCGCCCACCTCCATCGTGCCGATCACGCTGCCCTGCGACACGCGGTCGCCGACCTTGACCGTGATCTGGCCGATGACGCCGGCGTGCGGCGCCGGAATGTCCATCGTGGCCTTGTCGGATTCGAGCGAAACGAGCGGCGCGTCGGCCTCGACGCGGTCGCCCGGTTTGACCATCACTTCGATGACGGGGACATCGGAAAAGTCGCCGATGTCGGGTACTTCAATATTGATCGTGCTCATTCAAGCCTCGCATTCGGGTGCGGTCGCGCGGCACGCGCCCGCGGTGTGCGGCCGCGTGCGACGCGGCCGGTGCATGTGTTCCGGCTGGCACGCCCGGGACGTGCGAAGGGCGCACCGGCTGCTGCGGCCGGAACCTGGCGGTTCCGCCTCCGCGCGCATCCGGCCCCTCCGCGCACGTCCTCGACGCGCCGCCACAGCTCAGACGTACAGCGGGTTCGGCTTGGTCACGTCCAGACCGTAGCGCGCGATGGCTTCCGCCACCTTGGCCCGGTCCAGCGCACCGTCGTCGGCCAGCGCCTTCAGCGCCGCCACCGTCACCCAGTGTCTATCCACCTCGAAATGCGAGCGCAGCGCCTCGCGCGTGTCCGAACGGCCGAAGCCGTCGGTACCCAGCACCACGTACTTGCGCGGTACCCAGGCGCGGATCTGTTCGGCGAACAGCCGCACGTAGTCGGTGGCCGCGATCACCGGTCCGCGGGTGTCACGCAGGCACTGCTCGACATGCGACGCGCGCGGGGTTTCCAGCGGGTTGAGCAGATTCCAGCGCGTGCAGTCGGCGCCGTTGCGGGCCAGTTCGGTGAAGCTCGGGCAGGCCCACAGATCCGATTCCACGCCCCAGTCGGCCTTCAGCAGTTCGGCGGCGGCGATCACTTCGCGGAAGATGGTGCCGCTGCCCAGCAGCTGGGCGCGCGGGCCGTTCGAGGCGGCGCCGCGGCGGAACAGGTACATGCCTTTCAGGATGTCGGCTTCGGCACCGTCCGGCATGGCCGGGTGCTCGTAGTTCTCGTTCATCACCGTCAGGTAGTAGTAGATGTCCTCCTGGTTGGCCATCATGCGGCGCAGGCCGTCCTGCACGATGACCGCCACTTCGTACGAGAAGGTCGGGTCGTAGCTGACGCAGTTCGGCACTGCGCCGGACCACAGGTGGGAATGCCCGTCCTCGTGCTGCAGGCCTTCGCCGTTCAGCGTGGTGCGGCCGGCGGTACCGCCGACCAGGAAGCCGCGGGCGCGCTGGTCGCCGGCCGCCCAGGCCAGGTCACCGATGCGCTGGAAGCCGAACATCGAATAGAAGATGTAGATCGGGATGGTGGCCACGCCGTGCACCGAATAGCTGGTGGCGGCGGCGATCCAGTCGCTCATCGCGCCGGCTTCGTTGATGCCTTCCTGCAGGATCTGGCCGGTCTTCGACTCCTTGTAGAACATGAGCTGGTCGGCGTCCTGCGGCACGTACTTCTGGCCTTCCTGGTTCCAGATGCCGATCTGGCGGAACATGCCTTCCATGCCGAAGGTGCGCGACTCGTCCGGCACGATGGGCACCACGCGCTTGCCGATGTGCGGGTCGCGCAGCAGGATGTTCATGATGCGCACGAAGGCCATGGTGGTCGACAGTTCGCGGCCTTCGCCGGAGGCCTTCAGCAGCGCGTCGAAGGCGGACAGCGGCGGCACTTCGAGCGGATCGGCCTTCATCCGGCGCTGCGGCAGGTAGCCGCCCAGCGCCATCCGGCGCTCGCGCATGTAGGCCACTTCCTTCGAGTTCTCGTCGAACTTCAGATAGGGCAGCGATTCCAGTTCGCTGTCCTTGATCGGCAGGTCGAAGCGGTCGCGGAATTCGCGCAGCGATTCCAGATCGACCTTCTTCTGCTGGTGCGAAATGTTCTGCGCCTCGCCCGAGCCGCCCATGCCATAGCCCTTGATGGTCTTGGCGAGAATGACGGTGGGCTGGCCGGTATGGTTCACCGCGGCGTGATAGGCGGCATACACCTTGTGCGGATCATGGCCGCCGCGGTTCAGGCGGAAGATGTCCTCGTTGCTCCAGTTGGCGACCATGGCCGCCAGTTCCGGATATTTGCCGAAGAAGTGCTCGCGCACGTAGGCGCCGTCGCGCGACTTCATGGTCTGGTATTCGCCATCGACCACTTCCATCATGCGCTGCGCCAGCAGGCCGGTCTTGTCCTGCGCCAGCAGCGGGTCCCAGTAGCTGCCCCAGAGCAGCTTGATCACGTTCCAGCCCGAGCCGCGGAAGTCGCCTTCCAGTTCCTGGATGATCTTGCCGTTGCCGCGCACCGGGCCGTCCAGACGCTGCAGATTGCAGTTCACGACGAAGATGAGGTTGTCGAGCTTTTCGCGGGCCGCCATCGCGATCTCGCCCAGCGTTTCCGGTTCGTCGGTCTCGCCGTCGCCGATGAAGCACCACACCTTGCGGCCTTCGGTATTGGCGATGCCGCGATCCTGCAGGTACTTCATGAAGCGGGCCTGGTAGATGGCCTGCAGCGGGCCGAGGCCCATGGACACCGTCGGGAACTGCCAGAAGTCCGGCATCAGCCACGGGTGCGGATAGCTGGACAGGCCCTTGCCGCCGACTTCCTGCCGGAAGCTGTCCAGCTGGGCTTCGTTCAGACGGTCCAGCAGGAAGGCACGGGCGTAGATGCCGGGTGCGGAGTGACCCTGAAAGTAGATCAGGTCGCCGCCGTGGGTCGGGCTGGGGGCATGCCAGAACCAGTTGAATCCGACGTCATAGAGCGTGGCGCTGGACGCGAAGCTGGCGATGTGACCGCCGACATTGGTGTCCTTGTTTGCGCGCAGCACCATGGCCATCGCATTCCAGCGGATGTAGCTGCGGATGCGGTGCTCGATCTCGTAATCACCGGGCGCCGGCGCCTGCTTGCCGACCGGAATGGTGTTTACATAGGCGGTGGTGGCCGAGTACGGGATGTTGATGCCGGCGCGACGCGCCAGTTCGGTCAGCCGCTCGATCAGGTAATGCGCACGCTGCTCACCGGCGTGTTCGATCACGCCTTCCAGCGCGTCGAGCCATTCCTGGGTTTCGACAGCGTCCGGATCGGAAGCGAGCAGGGGATTGGGTAGTGCAGACATCCAGGCTTTCTCCTCTTTTTTGATCGAGCTGCTCGATCAAATGCACCGCCGATGCACAACCCGGCCGGGGCATGGAGGCCCGTCCGGGGTCGTCAGCGTGCCGGGCGAGGAGATGCTCGTCCGTGGCGCCTGTCCGTCTGCGCATGGGTGATGCAAGTGTCGACAGCTCTGAAGCGGCAGCGGGTGGCTGCCATGGCTACGCCGATCGCAGGGATCGCCCGCGTCGACGTGTCGCAATTATGGACACCCCCCGGATTTGCCGCCAGTAGTGGAAAACCGAAATCGGCCGGAAAACGGCAAAAAAAGCGGGCACCCGGAGGCCTGGGTGCCCGCAACCGAGGAGAAACGAAAGGTCTTCTACAAGACCCGGGGTGTGCAGGGCGGGTGCGGGGGATGCACCCGCTCTGCATCAGCCGTGCTGGATGTAGGCCACCTGGGTTTCGGTGTACTCGTACAGCCCGTGCTTGCCGTCGGCGCCGCCGATGCCCGACTTGCGGCGGCCGGCGTGGAAGCCCTGCATCGCTTCGAAGTTCTCGCGATTGACATAGGTTTCGCCGAACTGCAGATCGCGGATCGCGCGCATCGCCGCATTGAGGTCGCGGGTGTAGACCGACGAGGTCAGGCCGTAGTCCGACGCATTGGCGTGGGCCACCGCCTCGTCGAGATCGTCGACCAGCTGCACCGGCAGCACCGGCCCGAAGATTTCACTGCGCATGATGTCCATGTCGGCATGGCAGTTGATCAGTACGGTGGGCTCGTAGTGGTAGCCGGACGCGCGGTCGGCGACGCGGCCACCCAGCACGCACTGGGCGCCGTCGCGCCTGGCCTGTTCGACCATGGCGGCCACCTTGTCCAGGCCTTCCTTGTTCACCAGCGGGCCCATGTCGACGCTCTGATCGGCGATCGGGTCGCCATAGCGGGTGGCGGCCATCTTCGCGGTGAGCTTGGTGATGAATTCGTCGGCCACGCTGCGCTGCACGTAGACGCGCTCTGCGCAGTTGCACACCTGCCCGGTGTTGATCACGCGTGACGCGGTGATCGCGGTCGAGGCGAGGTCGAGGTCGGCGTCGGCCAGCACGATGGCGGGCGCCTTGCCGCCCAGTTCCAGATTGACCCGGGTCAGGTTGCGGCCGGCCGCCTGCATGATGCGGCTGCCTGTGGCCACGCTGCCGGTGAAGCTCACCATGTCGATCGACGAACTGCCGGTCAGCGCGGCGCCGGTGGTTTCACCGCGGCCGCCGATCAGGTTGAACACGCCGCGCGGCAGTTCGGCCGCATGCACCAGCTTCGCGAACAGGAAGGCGTTGAGCGGCGTTTCCTCGCTCGGCTTGATCACGATGGTGTTGCCGGTCACCAGCGCCGGCGCCATCTTGCGGGCGATCAGGAAGAGCGGGAAGTTCCACGGCAGGATGCCGGCGACCACGCCCACCGGCTTGCGCAGCAGGAAGATGCTTTCGCCCGGGCGGTCGCTGGTGAGCACCTCGCCCTCGATGCGGCGCGCCCATTCGGCCATGTAGTCCAGGTAGTCGGCGGTGAAGTCGACCTCGACCCGCGCCAGACCCAGCGTCTTGCCCTGTTCCAGCGTCAGCAGGCGCGCCATCTCTTCGCGCACGCCGCGCAGGCCTTCGGCCACCTTGCGCAGCCAGCCGGCGCGCTGGATGGCCGGCAGCTTCGCCCACTGCGGCTGTGCCGTGCGGGCGGCGGCGATCGCGCGCTCGACCGCGGCGACACCGGCTTCGGGCACCGTGTCGAGCAGCGCGTGAGTGGCCGGGTTGAACACTTCGATGCGGCTGGCGACGTCGCTCTCGTCGAAGCGTCCGTCGATGTAGTTGTGATGGGTGGTCATTCCAGAGTCTCCTTGGTGTGTGTGATCGGAAGCGGTGATCGAGTGCGGTGCGCGGGTTCAGGCGGCGCGCGTCATGCGCTTGCCGAAGGATTCGGACAGGTAGCCGAAGGTGAGTCCGGCGATCCAGGTCAGGCCGACGAACAGCGCCTTCTCGAAGGTGTCGCCAGTGGCGCCGAAGTAGGTGGCGGCGCCGAGAAAGGCGGCGGGCGTGTAGGACAGCGCGGCCACGTCGGCCATCGCCACCAGCACGAAGGCCAGCACCGCGACCAGCAGCGCCAGCGCCGGCAGGCTGCCGCCGGCCAGCGCGACCAGCCACATCGTGCCGGCGGTCAGCACGACACCGGCCAGTGCGGCGAAGGCCGATTTGCCGAGCGCCTGACTGCCGCCGCCGGCGGCGAAGAAGGTGGCCCAGGCGACGAAGCCTATCCACGGATTGAGCTGCAGGTTCGGCATGCCGATGCTCAGGCAGACCCACAGTGCGACCAGCAGGGCGATGCTCAGTGCGAGTGCGTGCAGCAGTTTCATTTGAAGCCTCCTTGAAGGAGGCCGGCGACGTGCCACAGCACGCCGCCGGCCGGGGTTACCAGACGTAGGCGTACTTCACGTTGATGCTGTTGTTGACCGGCCGGTTCTCGCCTTCGATGCCGTGCGAGTAACGCAGCGCGATCGACTGGTTGCCGTAGTAATGGAACATCACGCCGAGCGAACCATCGAGCCCCCACGAGTCACCGGCGCCATTGCGGCCGCTGATGCGCTCGTAGTCGACACCGGCGAACGGTTCCAGCCAGTCGTTCACGCGGTAGCCGAAGCGGTTGTTGGTGTGCCACAACATGCCCGGGCGGGTGCCGTCGTCCTTGCGGCTCTGTGCGACGAAGCCGAGGTCGCCGGTCCATGCGATGCGATCGGTCAGCGGCGCGTACCACAGCAGACTGGACAGGTTCTTCCAGTTGGTGTCGCTGACGTCCTTGTCGCCAATCGGCACCTGCAGGAAGGTCTGGAAGCCGAGCGTGGAACCGGGCGTCGGCTTGTACCAGATGGCGGCACCGGTGATGGTGTCGCCGAAGCCGCTGATGTGGCGGGTATCCGGGTCGGGAGAATTGCGGTCCCGGATGCCCACCGTGGGCTGGATCACCTCGAACGCCAGACCGATGTTCCGGTTGGAATCCGGTGTCCAGAAGCGCACGTATTTCGACAGGCCGATGATCTTCTGCGCGCTGCTGCCACGTTGACGATCGCCGTCGCTGTCGAACAGCCGGCTGTCGCGCTGCACGGTGGCGTACTGCACGAACACGTTGAACGGCTGGTCGAAATTGACCGGCAGGTCGTATTCGTGCGGACCGATCACATCGAAGGTGGTCTGTGCCGCAGCGCTGCCGGACAGCAGCGCCAGGGCGAAACCGGATGCGGAGACGACAGTCTTCGCGGCACGGGTGGGAGTGATGGCAAAAGTGTTCATGAGTTCATGTCCTTGTTATGTTCTTTCTGGCAGGCGCGCGGCGGACCGGGCGCCCGGGTGGATCATTTCCTGGGCAGCTTGAATACCCAGATCACGCCGCCCTGTGGCACGGTGGTCTTCTTGTCGAGCACCGCGTTGAACGCGCCCTGCATGCGTTCGGCATCCACACCCCAGCCGGACTGCACAGCGATGTACTGTTCGCCGTCGACCTCGAAGCTCGAGGGCACGCCGGTCACGCCCGAATTGGTCGGGAATTCCCACAGCAGCTTGCCGGTGCTGGCATTGAAGGCGCGGAACTTGCGGTCGTTGGTGCCGCCGCCGAACACCAGATTTCCGGCGGTGGTCATCAGCGGGCCCCAGTTCATTTCCGGATAGGTGTGGGTCCACACCTTCTTGCCGGTCTTCAGGTCCCAGGCCTGCACTTCGCCGATGTGCACCTTCGACTCCGGCGTCATGCGCACATTGGTGAGCACGTTCTCGATCGAAACGCCGAGGTAGAGCTCGCCCTTGTTGTACTTGACCGGCTCGCCGGTCAGTTCCGAGCACAGATTGTTCTGCGCCGGGATGTAGAGCAGGCCGGTGTGCGGGTTGTAGGCCTCGGGCGGCCAGTCCTTGCCACCCCACAGCGAGGGGCAGAAGTTCACCGTCTTGCCGGTGGCCGGTATGCGTGCCGGGTCATAGGTCGGGCGACCGGTCTTCGGGTCGAGCTTCGTGAATACGTTCTGCGTGACGTAGGGCCAGGCATCGACGTAATTCACCTTGCTGTCGGTGCGCTCCAGCATCCACAGATAGCCGTTGCGGCCGGCGTGCACCAGCGACTTCACCTTCCTGCCCTTGTGCTCGAGGTCGATCAGCAGCGGGGCGGATACCTCGTCCCAGTCCCACGAATCATTGTGGTGATATTGGTGGTAACCCTTGAGCTTGCCAGTGTCGACGTCCAGCGCCAGCACCGAATTGGCGTACAGGTTGTCGCCGCTGCGGGTGTCGGCCATCCACGGGCCGGCGTTGCCGACGCCCCAGAAGGCGAGGTTGGTGTCCGGGTCGTAGGTGCCGGTGATCCACACCGAGCCGCCGCCACGCTTGTAGGTGTCGCCCGGCCAGCTGTCGCCGCCGGGTTCGCCCGGGCCGGCGATGGTGTAGGTGCGCCAGGCTTCCTTGCCGCTGTCGGCGTCGAAGGCAGCGACGAAGCCGCGGATGCCGTATTCGCCCCCCGAACTGCCGATCATGATCTTGCCCTTGGCGGCCAGCGGCGCCAGCGTCATGTAGTAGCCGGACTTCCAGTCGGCCACCGCGGTCTTCCACACCTCTTTGCCGGTTTTGGCGTCGAGCGCGACCAGGAAGGCGTCGGTGGTGGCGATGTACACGCGGTCACCGTACAGCGCGACGCCGCGGTTGGTCGGGTGCAGTTGCTGCAGCTCGTCCGGAATGGTTTTCTTGTAGCGCCAGATTTCGCGGCCGCTCTTGGCTTCCAGACAGATGACCTGGTTGTTCGGCGTGGCGACGAACATGTAGCCGTTGTTCACGATGGGCGGTGCCTGGTGCCCTTCGGTCATGCCGGTCGAGAAGGCCCAGGCCAGCTGCAGCTTGTCGACGTTCTTGTCGCTCACTTGCTTGAGCGGGCTGTAGCCCCAGCCGGCGTAGTTGGCGCGGTACATCAGCCAGTTCTGCGCTTCCGGCTTGTTCAGCCGTGCGTCGGTGACCGGCGCGTAGGCGGGCAGGGCCGCCGTGGCCGCCAGCGGCGCGAGCAGTGCCGCCGCGAGGACGGTCCGCTTCATCGTGTTTCTCATGCTTCCTCCTGTGTTGTAGGGCGAAGATGTGGTCGCGCTTCGTGGGCGCGACCGGTGCTGCAGCCCGGACGCTTCGCCTTGTGACGCCCGGGCGGTGTGAAACGCGTATCCGGGTCAGCCCTTGCGCACGCCGGGGGCCGAACTGAAGCTGCCGGCCACCACCAGTTCGCCGTGCTCGCTCTTCAGCGGCAGCCAGGGCAGGGCGCGGCCGGCGGGGCCGGCGGTGACCGTGCCGGCCTTCAGCGGGTCGAATTTGGAGAAGTGGCAGAAACAGAACATGGCGCCGCCGGCCGCATCCCACTCGCTCACTTCGCAGCCCTGGTGGGTGCAGACGGCGGAGTAGGCGAGCACGCCGTCGGCGCTGCGGGCGCGGGTTTCGGCGTCGAGCGACGCCGGGTCGAAGCGCATCAGGATGACCCGGCCCAGCCGGCTTCCGTCGCGCACCAGCGCATCGGTCGCGGCGAAGGGCAGCGCGCGTACCGGCTTGCTGGCGAGCGGAATGTCGGCGACCTTCAGCGGCTGCGGCGCGCCCTCGTCGTCCATGCGCACCAGGCGGTCGCCCGGCTGCGGCGGCAGGTCGGCCGCTTCGCTGGCGTGCGCGCCGCGCACCGCGCCACCGAACAGCGCGGTCACCGCCAGGGCCGCCTTCATTGCGTCTCGCCGCGACTGACAGCAGCCGCTTCCGTGCTCGGGGGTGACACTCTTTTTCGGGTCGTTCTGCGCCATGCTGTCCTCGCTGTTGGGCTGATGCGGAGAGCCCGTCAGCGAGCGTCGTGCCAGCGTCGACAGCGCGTGACCGGATGACATCGGCGTGCGGGGCCGGCAGGGCGCAAAGCGTCCTGCAGTGCGGAATGCGGCGGAGAATGGCGGGCTGTCTTCCCGGATGTTGCGCTGCAGCGAAATCGGTTCGCCATCCCGAGACGGTGAGATGCTGTCTCACTCGAAGTGAGACAAATCCTTGTATTTCAGTGGCTTGCGGGGTGGCTTTCGTTGTGCGTCGCAGCAGCGGTAATGCTTGAAGCGTGCCGAAACGCTCTCCTACACTGTCGCGAAAACAGCCGGTGCACTGCACCCGGCGATGACGCCAGGACATGAGGAGGAGGAAAGGCCATGCGTTTCAGGGATGCGTTCTCGCAGCACATGAGGCAGGTTGGTGCGCTGTCGTCGGCAAGCGGCGGCGAACTGCGAGTGCCGGGACAGGACCGCATCGCCGAGTCCTGGCGACGTTCGCTGGAACAGCACCGGGTCGATCCGGAAATGCCGGCTTCGCCGCGCATCCTGAGCGCGGCCGAGGTGCGCGAGCGCTGTGGTCGCATCGAGCCCTTCCTGCAGCTGGCGCGGCTCGGCGTGGGCAAGCTGCACAGCCAGATCAAGGACGCCGGCTACTGCGTGCTGATGACCGACGCCGAGGGCAGTACCGTGGACTTTCGCGGACACCCGTCCACCGATCTCGAATTCCGTTCGCGTGGCTTCCGTGTCGGCGCCTGCTGGTCTGAGCGTGATGAAGGCACCTGTGGCGTCGGGACCACGCTGATCGACCGGGCACCCATCCTGGTGCACAAGGGCGAACACTTCCGCGCCTACAACGTCGGCATTACCTGCAGCGCCGCACCGGTGTTCGGCCCGGACAACGATGTGGTGGCGGTGCTCAACGCGTCGGCGCTGGCGGCGCCGGACGACCGCCGCAGCCAGTCGGTGGTGTTCCAGCTGGTGGCGCAGAACGCCCGTTTCATCGAGAACGCCTGGTTCATCGAAGCCAACCGCCACCGCTGGACGGTGCAGATCGCCGGCGTCGGCCGCGGGCTGGACCCGGAGCGCAGCTACCTGCTGGCGCTGGACGAGCGCGGCCGCATCGTGCAGGCCAACTTCCTCGCCCATGTCGAACTGCTGGAGTACGCCGGGCCGTTGCCGCGCGCCTTCCACGAGGTGTTCGATCTGAGCGCCGACGAACTGCTGCGGGCCGCGCACGACCGGCCGGGCATGCCGGTGGGCCTGCGTCGGCTGAGCAGCGGCCAGGTGCTGTCGGCGGTGGTGCGGGTGCCCGAACAGCGGCGCCAGCCCCGCCGGGCGGTGCAGGGCCGGCACGATTTCTCGACGCTGGCGGTGGGGGATACCCGCGTTGCCGGCGACATCCAGCGCATCAAGCGCATCGTGAACAGCCGTCTGCCCATCCTGCTGCTGGGCGAGACCGGCGTCGGCAAGGAGGCGTTCGCGCACGCCATTCATGCGCAGAGCGAGCGGCACGATCAGCCCTTCGTCGCGCTGAACTGCGCAGCCATTCCGGAAAACCTGATCGAGAGCGAACTGTTCGGCTACCGCGAAGGCGCGTTCACCGGCGCCAAGGCGAAGGGCGAGGCGGGCAAGATCCAGATGTCCAGCGGCGGCACGCTGTTCCTGGACGAGATCGGCGACATGCCGTTGCCGCTGCAGACCCGGCTGCTGCGGGTGCTGGCCGAGGGCGAGGTGCTGCGCCTGGGCGGCACCGAGCCGGAAAAGGTGGATCTGAACGTCGTGTGCGCCACCCACCGCGACCTGGAGTCGCTCGTGGCGGCCGGCCGCTTCCGCGAGGATCTGTACTACCGGCTCAATGCCGCCACCTTCACGCTGCCGCCGCTGCGCGCGCGCAGTGACCGGCGCCAGGTGCTGCAGCAGGTGTTCGACGAGGAATGTGCGGCGGCAGGGCGAGACATCGAGCTTCCGGATGAGCTGGCCGACGAGCTGATGGGCTATGGATGGCCGGGCAACATCCGCCAGCTGCGCAACACGCTGCGCTATGCGGTCGCGGTGTGCGAATCCAATGCGCTGTCACGCCTGAATCTGCCGGACAACCTGCTGCGGGCGCTGGACGAACCGGCCCCTGAGACGCCCGGGCCGCGCAGCGAAGCCGAGGCGGACGAACGCCGCCGCATCATCGAGGCGATGGAAGCCAGCGGCTGGCGCGCGACCGAAGCGGCCGCGCTGATCGGTATGCCGCGCGCCACCTTCTACCGGCGACTCAGCCGCTACGGTCTGGGCCGCGGACGCTTTCCGAGCCGCTAGCGTTCCCGGCATCCTGACGGACTGATCGGAAGATCGTCGCGGCGAATCGCCGTGCTGGCGGCCAGCGAGGCGACCACCGCCGGCAAATCAGCCCTGTGTCCGCCGCGGATCAGCGCTGTGCCGGCGGCGTGAGCCGCGCGCGTACGAAGTCGATGTGCGCGTACATGGCGTCGCGCGCGCGATAGGGTTCGCGTGCGCGGATTGCTTCCCACAGCGCGAAGTGCTGCTGCCACAGCGCCTCGGCCACCGCCCGGTCGCCGTAACGCAGGCCGGCCTGGTTGTGCGCGATGTGCTCGCGGTGCATGGCCAGCAGATTGGCCTGCAGATAGCCGAACATGCTGTTGTGGGCGGCTGCGGCGATGGCGCCATGCCACACCGAATCGAGCAGTACCTCCTGCGCCTCGTCGTCGTCGCGGCGCGCGCGGCGCAGCCGGTCCACCACCCCGCGCAGCGTGGCGAGATCGGCGCGGCTGGCGCGTTCGGCGGCGAACTGCGCGGCGGCGCCTTCCAGCACGCGCCGGAATTCCAGCATGTCGCCGCCCAGATGCGGGTGTTCGGCCAGCAGCTGTCGCCAGGGCGACGCCAGCCCGCCGTGCAGCCTTTCGGTGACGTACACGCCACTGCCGACCCGACTGGCCAGCAGACCGCGGGCAGCCAGACGCTGTATCGCCTCACGCAGCGTGCCGCGCGACACGCCCAGTTCGTCGGCCAGCGCGCGTTCGGCCGGCAGGCGGGCACCGGCCGGGTAGTGGCCGTCGAGCAGGCGGGCTTCCAGTGCGCGGGTGGCGCGGTCGGCGGCGGAGACGGGCATGGCGGGATCTCTGCTGAATTGGTCCGACCAATTTTGCCCGAATGCGGGCGCTCGCGATCATGCGCTCCCATCAAGCCGCCCGCCTCGGGGCGCGACCACCGGAGTTTTCGATGCACGCTGCCCGCCCACCGCGCCCCGACCAGGTCTACCTGTTCGGTACCTGCCTGATCGACCTGTTCGTGCCCGAAGCCGGGCTGGACGCGGTGCGGCTGCTCGAACGCGAGGGGCTCACCGTGCATTACCCGCAGGCGCAGAGCTGCTGCGGTCAGCCGGCCTGGACCAGCGGCAATCCGGACGAGGCGCGCCGGGTCGCCGCGGCGCAGATCGCGCTGTTCGATCAGCCCTGGCCCATCGTGGTGCCGTCCGGCTCCTGTGCCGGGATGATGCGGCACCACTGGCCCGCGCTGTTCGACGACGAGCCGGCGCTGCAGGCGCGGGCACGCGACGTGGCTGGCCGGGTGCATGAACTGGCCGGCTTTCTGGTCGAGGTGCTGGCGGTCGACTATTCCGGCGCCGGCGGCGAGCCGGTGACCGTGGGCCTGCACACCTCGTGCAGCGCCCGCCGCGAAATGGGTACGCGGGTGCACGGCGTGCAGCTGCTGTCCGCGCTGCCCGGCGTCACGCTCGACACCCACGCCAGCGAATCTGAATGCTGCGGTTTCGGTGGCGTGTTCTCGCTCAAGCACGCGGACATTTCCGGCGCCATCGTGCGCGACAAGGTGGCCAGCCTGTCGGCGGTGTGCGAGCGCTTCGTGACCGCGGACTGCGGCTGCATGCTGAACATCACGCACGCCGCCGAACACCAGGGCCGGCCCTTGCGGGGCGAGCACATCGCCACCTTCCTGCGCCGCCGGCTGGAGGGCGAAGCATGAGCGCCCGTGACCGCATCCTGGCGCGGCTGCGCGCCGCCGAGCCGGGCGCGCCGGTGGCGGTGCCGGACGTGGCCGGCTACTACGCAAGGCGTTCGCGGCTGACCGCGACCGAGCTCCTGAGCCAGCTGTGCGCGCGCCTGCGTGCTTCGCGTGCCGACGTGAAGGTGGCCGCGCCGGACGCGTGGGCGTCGGTGGCGGCCGAGGCGCTGCAGCAGCGCGGCGTGCGCCGGCTGGCGCTGGGGTCCTGCGCACGCGCGGTGACGCTGGCCGCCGCGCTGCCGGACACCATCGAAACCGTGCGCTTCGACGGCGCGATCGAGGGCTGGAAGCGCGCACTGTTCGAAACGGTCGATGCCGGTTTCACGCCGGCGTCTGCCGGCATCGCTGCCACCGGCGCACTGCTGCTGAACCATGGCGGTGCGCTGCCGCGCACGCTGTCGCTGGTGCCCCCGGTCAGCCTGGTCTGCGTCGATGTGCACGACCTGTACGACGACCTGCACCACGCCGCCAGCGTGCAGCGCTGGGCCGACGACATGCCGACCAACCGGGTGCTGGTGTCCAGCCCGTCGCGCACCGCCGACATCCAGCAGACCCTGGCCTATGGTGCGCACGGTCCGCGCGAACTGATCGTGGTGGTGATCGCGGACGGAGAGACCGCATGAGTGCGCAGCCGCTGCATTTCGTATCGCCGGCGCAGTTCCGCGGCCGGGTCAGCGAGGCGCTGGCCGACGACGGCCTGCGCGACAACTTCCGCAGCGCGATGAACTTCCTGCGCGACAAGCGCGCCAGCCAGTTTCCGGACCCGGTCGAAACCGAAGCGCTGCGCGATCTGGGCGAGGCGGTGCGCAAGCACGCGCTGGCCCACCTGCCGGCGCTGCTGGAAAAGCTGGAAGCGAATCTTCAGGCGCGCGGCGTCGAGGTGCACTGGGCAGACACGCCGGACGAGGCCTGCGCCCTCATCCACCGCATTGCCACCGAAGCCGGTGCGCAGCGGGTGATCAAGGGCAAGTCCATGGTGAGCGAGGAGGTGGAGCTGAACCACTACCTCGAGGCGCGCGGCATCGACTGCCTGGAATCCGACATGGGCGAATACATCGTACAGCTGGCCGGCGAACGGCCGTCGCACATCGTCATGCCGGCCATCCACAAGACGAAGCAGGACATCGCCCGGCTGTTCGAGCAGAAGATTCCGGGCGCCGGCTATACCGAAGACGTCGATGCGCTCATCCACACCGGCCGCCAGGTGCTGCGCGAACGTTTCATGCAGGCCGACATCGGCATTTCCGGCGTCAATTTCGCGATCGCAGAGACCGGCACGCTGTGGCTGGTCGAGAATGAAGGCAACGGGCGGCTATCGACCACGGTGCCGGACATCCACATCGCGATGATGGGCATCGAGAAGGTGGTCGATACGCTGGAACACGCGTTGCCGCTGGCCAGCCTGCTGCCGCGTTCGGCCACCGGTCAGGCTGCCACCACCTATTTCAACCTGATTACCGGTCCGCGCCGGCCGGGCGACCAGGACGGCCCGCGCCGCATGCATCTGGTGCTGCTCGACAACGGTCGCAGCCAGGCCTATGCCGACGCCCAGCTGCGCGCGACGCTGCAATGCATACGCTGCGGCGCCTGCATGAACCACTGTCCGGTGTATGCGCGGGTCGGCGGCCATGCCTACGGCACGACCTATCCCGGTCCGATCGGCCAGATCCTGTCACCGCATCTGCTCGGGCTGGAGGCCAGCCGCGACCTGCCGACCGCCTCCAGCCTCTGTGGCGCCTGTGCCGAGGTGTGTCCGGTACGCATCCCGATTCCGTCCCTGCTGATGCGGCTGCGCACCGAAGCCAACCGGGCGCCCGGAGCCCGCACCGCGCAGCCGCTGGCCGGGCAGGGCGCGTCGTTCAGCCTCGGCCAGAAGCTGGTGTGGCGCTTCTGGAGCGGCATCTACGCCCGCACCGGCCCTTACCGGCTGCTGCGCTGGGCTGCCACGCGCCTGCGTCGTTGGGCACCCCGCCGGCAGATGGGCTGGACCCAGCACCGCACCCCTTTGGTGCCTGCGGCGCGCAGCCTGCACGATCTAATGAAGGCGCGCCGGATGGCCGTTTCCGATCGCGATGTAAAAAAGATGTGAAAAATAACCACGGGCGCTGCGGGTGACATCAAGTTCAGCCGCGGCCGGTCGATATCCGGACGGATAACACGCTCCTCGCGAGGCTTTAGATGATTCCCGTCCGCAAGACCGATGTGGTGCTGGGCAAACCCTTGCCCTATTCGCTGTATGACCAGAACAACAAGCTTCTGCTCAAGGCCGGGGTCATCGTGCAGACGCAGAATCAGCTCGATGTGCTGAGCGAGCGCGGGCTCTACCGTGATCGCGTGGCCGCCAACATGCCGCAGGTGACCGCGCGCGCCGGTCAGGACACCGAACCCAAGGCCGCGTCCGACAAGGACGGCATCCTGCTTGAGCTGGAAGACATCCGGATGCAGATCGGCGACACGCTGCAGCTGCAGGCCGCCGGCGAGGACGGCCAGCGCCACACGGTGAAGCTGCTAGGTTACGCGAAGGGGCGCAGCGTCATGGTGACGCCGCCGATGATCGACGGTGCCTACGCCATCGTGAAGCAGGACGCGGCCTTCGTCGTACGCTTCTTTTCCGGCAAGAGCGTGTACGCCTTCCCCTCTCACGTGCTGAAAATGGCCAACACGCCCTTCCCCTACCTGCATCTGAGCTACCCGAAGAAGGTGCGCGGCATGCGCGTGCGACGTGCCCAGCGCGCCAGCGTGAAGCTCATCACCGCGGTGACCGACATGTACGGCGCCCTGTACGCCGGCACCATGCTGGACATCAGCAAGGGCGGATCGCTGATGGCGGCGAAAACCGCCATTGGCGGCGCGGGCGACGAAATCCAGCTCAAATTCCGTTTGCAGTTCGACGACATCGATCAGTTCGTGCACGTGAAGGCCGCCATCCGTTCGGTGCAGCGCAATCCGGACGCCGAAAGCGAGGCGCTGACCTTCAATCACGGGCTGGAATTCGTCGAGGTGCAGGAATCGGACCGTCTGGCGCTGGCCGCCTTCACCTACCAGAAGCTGATCGAGGCCAGCGAAGCGGCCTGACCCGGCGTACGCGCGCCGTCGTATTTCGGGCAGGGTGCGGCGCGAGCTCGCATCCCGGCGTAACATTCGCGCCGTCCATGCCCGGAGCGACGCCATGAAATGCCCGTTCTGCAGCTCCCCCGATACCCAGGTCGTCGAAACGCGCGAAAGCGAGGACGGCGACATCATCCGTCGCCGGCGTCGCTGCGCGCACTGCGACAAGCGCTTCACCACCTACGAGCGGGTCGAGCTGAAGATGCCGCAGATCGTCAAGAAGGACGGTCGGCGGGCCGATTACGATCGCGAAAAGCTGAGGGCCAGCATGATGCTGGCGCTGCGCAAGCGCCCGGTCACCACCGAATCGGTGGATCTGGCGATGGATCGCATCGAGGAACGCCTGCTCACCATGGGCGTGCGCGAACTGGCGACCGACCGTCTTGGCGAGCTCGTCATGCGCGAACTGAAGAAGCTGGACAAGATCGGCTACATCCGCTTCGCCAGCGTCTATCGCAATTTCGAGGATGTCGATGAATTTTCCGAAGTGGTGCGCGAAGTGACCAAGCCGCCGCGCGCAACCCGCAAGACCGGAGGCTGAATGGCGCTCGACGTCGCGCTCGACGCGCGCTTCATGGCGCGTGCGCTGAAGCTGGCCGCACGGGGGCTGTGGACCACGTCGCCGAATCCGCGTGTCGGCTGCGTGCTGGTGAAGGAGGGCCGCATCGTCGGCGAAGGCTGGCATGAGCGGGCCGGCGAGCCGCATGCCGAGGTGCATGCGCTGCGCGCGGCCGGCGAGGCAGCCCGCGGCGCCACCGCCTACGTGACGCTGGAGCCGTGCAGCCACCATGGCCGCACGCCGCCCTGCGCAGACGCGCTGGTGGCCGCGGGCGTCGCCCGTGTGGTCGCGGCCATGCAGGACCCGAATCCGCTGGTCGCCGGCAACGGTCTGGCGCGGCTGCGCGCCGCCGGCATCGCCACTGACTGTGGCGTACTGGAGAACGAGGCGCGCGAACTGAACATCGGTTTCGTGTCGCGCATGACCCGGGGCAAACCCTGGGTGCGGCTGAAGACCGCGTCCACGCTGGACGGCGTGACCGCGCTGGAAAACGGGGTGAGCCAGTGGATCACCGGTCCGGCGGCGCGGCGCGACGGTCACCGCTGGCGGGCACGCGCCTGTGCGGTGCTGTCAGGCATCGGTACGGTGATGGAGGACGACCCCAGCCTGACCGTACGCGAGGTCGACACGCCGCGGCAGCCGCTGCGCATCATCGTCGACGCGCGGCTTCAGCTCACGCCGCAGGCGCGGCTGTTCGCCGACATCGAACGCTCGCCGCTGCTGGTGGTGTGCGCGTCGGACGACACGCCGAAGGCCCGGGCGCTGCGCGACGCCGGCGCCGAACTGCTGGTGCTGCCGAACGAGGGCGGCAAGGTGGATCTGCCGGCCATGTTCCAGGCGCTGGGCGCGCGCGGGCTGAACGAGGTGCATGCCGAATCCGGGCACAAGCTGAACGGCTCGCTGATGCGCGAAGGCTGTGTGGACGAACTGCTGATGTATCTGGCGCCCACGCTGCTCGGGCGCGGCATGGGGCTGTTCAATCTCGGCCCCTTCGACACGCTGGCCCAGCGCATCGATCTCGACATCCGTGACATGCGGGCCGTGGGCAGGGACTGGCGGGTACTGGCCCGGCCGCGCGCCTGATTGGGCGGCTGCCTCAGCGAGCTCAGCGAGCTCAGCGAGAATGGGGGGGGGAGGGCGGCCGGTTCGCGGCCGTCTTTACGGTCTGCGTCGCGTGCTGCGAAGACCGTGCGCTGCGGAAGGCGCGGTGAACGACATCCGCCGTCCAGCGGACATCGCTCACCTGCATGCGCCAGGTCAGGCGGTCAGCCTATCCGGATCGGCACGAACAGCCGGTTGTCGCCGCGCTGTATCAGCAGCGCCACCCGGCCCTTGGCCTTCTCGACCAGGCGCGCCAGTTCTTCCGCGCTGCCCACCGGCTGACCGTTGACCGCAAGAATCGCGTCACCCGGCTGGATGCCGGCCTGTGCCGCCGCACCGCCGGCGTCCGCCACCAGTACGCCGCGATTCACGCCCAGCTGCTGCGCTTCGGCGCCGGTCAGCGGTCGCACCGCGAGACCGAGGCGGTCACGCAGCGGGCTGCTGTCGCGGCTGCCGTCGCCCTGCGCCACCAGTTCGCTGTCCGACTGCTCGCCCAGCGTCGCGCTCAGTTCGCGTTCCGCGCCCTGGCGCCACACCTTCATCTTCACCGTCTTGCCCGGCGCCAGATTGCCGATCACCTTGGGCAGATCGAAGGAGTCGGACACCTCGCGCCCGTCGACCGACAGGATGACGTCGCCGGCCTGCAGACCGGCCTTGTCCGCCGGCCCGCCCTGGTCGACATTGGCCACCAGTGCGCCGCGCGCGCGGTCCAGCCCGAAGCTGTCCGCCAGTTCGCGGTTGATCGGCTGGATGCTCACACCGAGGCGCGCATGCTTGGCGCGGCCGTAAAGCTTGATCTGGTCCGCCACCCGCATCGCGACATCGATCGGGATCGCGAACGACAGGCCCATGAAGCCGCCGGTGCGCGAATAGATCTGGGAATTGATGCCGATCACCTCGCCATTGAGGTTGAACAGAGGGCCACCGGAATTGCCCGGGTTGATCGCCACGTCTGTCTGGATGAAAGGCACCAGCGATTCGTCCGGCAGCGCGCGCGACTTGGCGCTGACGATGCCGGCGGTCACCGTGTTCTCGAAACCGAAGGGGGCGCCAATGGCCGCCACCCATTCGCCGACCCGGGTGTTTTCGGCATTGCCCAGCTTCACCGCCGGGAGGTTCTTTGCTTCGATCTTGATCAGCGCCACGTCGGTGCGCTTGTCGCTGCCGATCACCTTGGCCTTGTACTCGCGCTTGTCGGTGAATTTCACCGTCACTTCAGCCGCCTCGGCGACCACGTGGGCATTGGTCAGGATGTAGCCATCCGGGCTGATGACGAAGCCGGAGCCGATGCCGCGCGGGGCCGGTGCATCACCGCCGCCGCCGCGTTGCGGGTTCTGCGGTACCGGGATGCCGAAGCGGCGGAAGAATTCGAACATCGGATCATTCGGATTCATCGCTGCGCGCTGCGGCACCTTGCCGACCACGCTGATATTCACCACCGAAGGCGAGGTCTGTTCGACCAGGGTGCTGAAATCGGGCAGACCGGTGACCAGCGGCGCGCTGGTGAGCGCCGTGGGCGCCGGCGCCGCCTGGGCGACCTGGGTCGCCGGCTTGGACTGGGGCGCCGCTTCGGCCGAGCGCAGCCAGTCCACTGTCGTCGCGGTGGCGCCGAGGCCGAACGCGGTGGCGGTCAGCGCTGCGAGAGCGGTACGAGACAGCTTGATCTTCATCGAATGTCCTCTCCTGACGTGTGTTTGCGCGCCTGACAACAGTGCGGAACAGTCGGCGCAACTTGTGGGCGAACAATGGAGCCGGCCCGCCTGAAGGCCGTTCCGGCCTCTTGCATCCGGAAACAATCCCTGCTGCGGGCAGGGGTACTCGACAACTGTGCTCAATCTGGGGAGCAAAAACGCCGAATCAAGGGTCACAGTCTGCTCAAGCCCCTTGAAAAGCGCGCGACCCGCCGCCACCATGAACGGTCCGGTCCGATCCCCGCGCATGCCGGGTGGACAGACGCCCTGTCCGCCGACCTCATATATATAAGTACAGGAAGAACATGAAGAGCACTGACACCGCGCGTCCGACCCGTGAAGAAGCCGAGGCGGCCGTCCGCACCCTGATCCGCTGGACCGGGGACGACCCGACCCGTGAAGGCCTGATCGATACGCCCAAACGCGTCGTGAAGGCGTATGAGGAATTCTTCGCCGGCTATGCCGAAGATCCGCGCGATGTGCTGTCGCGCACCTTCGAGGAAGTCGAGGGCTACGACGAAGTGATCGCGCTGACCGGCATCCGCTTCGAAAGCCACTGCGAGCACCACATGGTGCCCATCATCGGCACCGCCCACGTCGCCTACCTGCCGGACCGCCGCGTGGTCGGCATCTCCAAGCTGGCGCGGCTGGTCGAAGTGTTCGCCAAGCGCCTGCAGATCCAGGAAAAGATGACGGTGCAGGTGGCCGATGCGCTGTACGAGGTGCTGCAGCCGCGCGGTGTGGCGGTGGTGATCGAAGCCGCCCATGAGTGCATGACCACGCGCGGTGTGCACAAGCCGGGCGTGGCCATGGTGACCAGCCGCATGCTGGGCGCCTTCCGCGAGGACGCTCGTACCCGCCGCGAGTTCTTCGACCTGATCGGTCGTTCCGGGGGCAGCGGCAGCTGCGGCGTCTGAGCGCCGCTGCAGTCCGCCTGCAACCAGAAAGCCCGGACATGTTCCGGGCTTTTTTGTGCCCGCTCGGTCGATCATGCCGGTCTGGCCGACCGCGCTCCCTGAAGCGATAGCCGCGCGAGGTGTGCCGTCTCGATAGGTCAGCATGGAAGCGGCTGGTTTCGAATGATCGCGGGGACCTCTTGCCACCCGTTTTCACGATGCCTTGAGTATGGGCTTCGCCCACCGGGAAACGGGTGGGCGCTGAGTACGCCCCGGAAGCCTTAAAGGACCTGCGATGCGCTTGATGCCCGGGGGGGCGTGACGGCGCGAGGCTGTTGTACTGCCGGGCTACAAGTACGTCGGCGGATGGGTGTCCTGCGCCTTTTGGGCCCGAACCGGGCCGGCGCTCGGCTCCGCGCCTTCTCGGACAACGGAGGCCTTCACGATTCATCCTTGCGCGGCGTCCTCACGGCAGGCTGTTGCGCAAAAACCACAAGGCCACGACGGGCCGGCTACGTAATTTGACGCATGGCTTGCGGCGGACTTTGCTGCTTCGGTACAGTCCGGCACACCTTCTGAAGCTCGAAGGTGTGTAGCCCGGCAGTGCAACAGCCTCGCGGTTGAATACGATCCGGGCACCCACTATCATCGCAAGAGGAGATTTGCGTAATGTCCAAGAAACTGCTTGCCGCTGCCATCGCCGCAGCGCTCGCCCCGGCCGCCGTCATGGCCGAAGCTTCCAACGTGACCATCTACGGTCGTATCGACTACGGCTTCATGTCGCGTGGTGGTGATAATGGTGGCCCGACCCAAAATGGTCGTCGTGATCGCCTCAACGACTTCGAAGACGGTATCGGCGGCACCAACCGCTTCGGTTTCCGTGGCAACGAAGACCTGGGCAACGGTCTGAAGGCCATCTACGAATTTGAATTCGGCTTCTCCGGCGACAGCGGCACCTCGTTCGGCACCACCACCAACCGTCACAGCTGGGTCGGTCTGGAAGGTGCTTTCGGTACCGTGATCGGCGGCCGTGTTGATGGCGCCCGCTACTCCTTCGTCGGTCAGTACGACCCGTTCAAGAACCAGACCGTTGCCAACGCCGGTTCGCTGTTCGGCGTGACCTCGGGTCTCGGCCAGGCCGACCGTGCAGACAACGCCATCGTGTACATCACCCCGGAACTGGCCCCCGGCCTGAAGTTCCTGGGCGCCTACACCACCTCGCTGCTGTCGGAAGCCGGCGCGCTGGCTCCGGCGAATGGCCGCGTTGATACGGGCGATACCCCCCTGTACGCGATTGCTGCTCTGTACAACAATGGTCCGCTGAGCTTCACTCTCGACTACGAAAATCTGCAGATCAAGCGCGCAGGTGCTGGTGGTCGCGATCTCGAATTCGATCTGTACGTAGCTGGCGCCAGCTACGATTTCGGTGTGGCCAAGCTGTCGGCTTACTACGAAAAGACCCAAGGTGATGACAATGCGTCCAAGGCTGTTTCGGACGGCGACGGCTGGCTGATCGGTGTTTCGGCTCCGGTCACGTCGAACATCACGCTGAAGGCTTCGTACGTCAAGGCGAACAATGATCGCGTTGCGGACGCGGATTGCAGCAAGTGGGGCTTCGGCGGCGAGTACGCTTTCTCGAAGCGCACCACTGCTTACGCCACCTACGCAAAGATTAGCAGCGACAGCAACGTCGCCGGTCTGGCTTGCGGTATCTCGAAGAACGCTGCTGGCGCGACCTATCCGGCTGCAACGGGTAACGCTGGTAACCCGGGCAACACCCCGAACCAAGCGTACGGCGATTCCGGTTTCAACATCGGTCTGGCCCACACCTTCTAATCGGTTTCCGATCAGAAAGTCGTGCTCAAACGGGCGCCTTCGGGCGCCCGTTTTTCATTTCCGGCGCCGGATTCGACCGAGTGCTTCTGCCTCGTTGCGCCATGGCGCCGAAGGTTGCTGAAGGCAGGACATCTTTCCAGACGGTCGTCGATGCGCGAGGGCAATAGGGGCGGATCCGCCCGAGTGGCCTGCGCAGTCCCCATGCCGATGAGCGGGGATAGCCGAATGGGGAAGGGGCGCGATGCGGCCGCCCGCCGGACGGGATGGCGAATGGTCGCAGGGTGCAAGGCGGGCTCAGCGCAGGACGGAGCGCAGCGCTGCGCTGCGCGGCAGCTCTGACGAAGGACCGGGCGCTCAGTCGAGCACGATGTCCAGTTCCGTGGTGCTGATGACGTCCTCGTCCGCGCGGCGACCGATGAGGCGGTACACCACGGTATCGCCCTTGCCCTTCAGATAGAGCGTCTGCGGCGGGTGGAAGTCGTAGCGGCTGCGCAGGCGCAGATAGGTGGCGGTGTCGACCTGCACCATGCCGGGCACGCCTTCGGTGGTGATGCGGCTGGCCAGATTGACGGTGTCGCCCCACAGGTCGTAGATGAACTTTTTCTTGCCGACCACGCCGGCCACGACCGGACCGGTGCCGATGCCGATGCGCAGATCCAGCAGAACGCCGGTGCCGGTGGTCTGGTTGCGCAGCCAGTCGCGCATTTCCAGGGCCAGGTCCGCGATGGCGGCGGTGTAGTCGGCGTTGTCCGAATTCAGTCCGCCGGCCACCATGTAGGCGTCGCCGATGGTCTTGATCTTCTCGAGTCCGCGCGCTTCCGCCTGCTCGTCGAAGCGTGAGAACACGCGGTTCAGCATCGAGAACACCTGGGCTGGCGTCATGCCGGCCGCGACCTGGGTGAAATTGACGATGTCGGCGAACATGACGCTGACGTCGGCGAAGCCGTCGGCGATGTTCTTCTCGTTTTCCTTGAGCCGGCGTGCGACCGGGCCGGGCAGGATGTTCAGCAGCAGCCGTTCCGATCGCGCCTGTTCCTGCTCCAGCAGCGCGTGAGCTTCCGCCAGCCGGCGGGCGATGATCTGCTTCTGCTCGATCGCGAAGCGCAGCAGCATGAACACGATGCTGGACACCGCCAGGAAGTTGAGCGCGAAGAACACGACGCTGGTTTCGACCGGTACCAGCGCGTTGCGGTAGGTTGCGGCGTCCGCCAGGTAGTAATCGAAGAAACCGGTCAGGGTCACCAGGAAGGCGTAGGCGAAGAACCAGGCCAGCGATTCGCGCGCACCGATGCACAGGATGGCGCCGATCGGAGCCAGCAGCCCCCACAGCAGGATGCCGCTGGCGGTAATGAAATTGCCGATGGCCCATTGCGCGGCAAACGGTGCGAACAGGAACAGCCCGAGCTGGGTGACGCGGAAGCTTCTGAAATTGCCGCGGTAAAGAAAGAAGGCCAGATTGCCGGCCAGCAGCAGCTGGTAGACGAAGGGCAGTGTGGCCGACAGCCGCGGACCGAGGCTCCAGTAGACCGCCAGCCAGAGCGTCGACGCGACGCACACCAGGCCAGTCGCCAGCACCAGCAGTGACTTGTTCAGCCGCTCGTCCGCGCTGTCTTCGGGCCGGATGCCGCCGCTGCGCAGGCGGGCGAGCAACGAGACGGGGGCGGTGGAAGGGGTCATGGCAGCTGTCCTGCGGTGATCATGCGTCCGAACAGCACGAAGCGCGACTCCCATTCCACCATGTCGTCGAACTCGCCGCCTGCCGTGGCGCTGCTGGTGCTGCCTTCGCGGGCGTAGAGGCGGCGCGGTGCGGTGCCGTCCGGCTGCGAGCTGTTGGCGTCCTCGTCACTGTTGGTGGCCGAGTCGTCGGCCACCACGGTGCCGGCCGACGTGGTTGCACCCCGGCCGTTCTCGCCATGTGACCACAGCGCGAAAGCCACCGCCGACGTGGTGGCGGCGCTGACCTCGTTGCCCGCGGCGTCGCGCAGCCAGATCTGGATGTCGCCTGCGCTGTCCAGCCGGATGCGGTCGGCGGGCGCCTTCACCAGCGCCGGCGACACCATGTAGCCGATGCGATTGCCCCAGCCGTCGAGTCCGCGTACGCCCAGCGTGGTCCAGGGCAGCAGGCCACGGCTGGTGGTGCAGCTGCCGCCGCTGCGGCTCTGTTCCAGCCCGTCTGCGCTCGAAGCCGCCGGGCAGGGCAGCGAGCGGTTGGCCACCGCATAGGCAGTGACGGCTTCGCGTGCGGCCTGCAGCGCTTCGCGGGTTTCGGCGATGCGGGTGCGCAGCATGGCCATCTGCAGCGCGCTGATGGCGCCGATGCTGAGCAGCGCGATGATGGTGAGTGCCACCGCGATTTCGATCAGCGTGAATCCTCGATGCTTTTTCATGTTCAGGAACAGGGCAGGGCGCAGTCCGGCAGCACGGCCAGTGTGCGCGCGATGAGGCGACCGTCGCTCAGCGTGATGCGCGCGTCACTGCCCTGCATGCAAAGACGGCTGCACCACTGGTTGCGTGTCCACCATTCGGCCACCGGCGTGCCGTCGGCGTTGCGGGTGCCGTCGTCGGGCACCGTCTGCGGTCGCAGCTCGGCCAGCACGCGGGTGCTGGCGGTGACGAACAGGCGGGGCGTATCGAGCGCGATCACCCGGTCGTTGAAACCGGCATCCGGCGGCAGGCTGACGGCGTTCAGGCCGCCGGTGTGCGGTCGGTCGGTGCCGGCGACCGCGACGTCTTCGAGGAACTGGCCGATGCTGCCACCGCGGCAGCCGGACACCGCGTCGGCCGCCCCGCGCAGTTGGCCCCCCTGCGCATGGCCTGGCGCGAATACCGCGGCCGCCAGCAGACGCCCGCTCGGTCCGGTGCTGCCGACCTCGACGATTTCGCCAGGTGTGGCCGGATTCAGCGCCGGCCGGTCCGGCGACGTGCCGCGGGTGCTGGTTGGGATGTTGTTGCTGTAGGTCGGGCTGCGCGCGTACCACAGACATTCGCCGCTGCCGTCCGTCGTTCGTCCGAGGCCCAGCGTGCGCCAGGGCAGGCGGCCGATGTGGCCGGCACAGCTGAAATCGGCCGCGCCGTCGTTGTCGAGGTCCGGGCAGGGCAGGGCGCCAGGCGAATTGGCCTGACTGCCTTCGCTGTTGCCGAGCGCGGCATAGCCGACCAGCGCGTCGCGGGCGCGCGCCAGTGCCCGTTCGGTGGCCAGCGTTTCGGCGACCCCCGGGGGGCCGACAGCGCGCGGCTCAGCGTGGTGAGCGCGAGCAGGCCGAGCAGCACCACGGCCAGGATGAGGGCGGCGCCCCGCTGGCGCTGCGGCATGCGTTTCACCGCGACCGCCCCGGACGGATGTCGATGACCGGGCCTTCGGCGCTGGCGTGGCCGCCTTCCGAAATGGCGGCGCGTTCGCCCGGCTTCAGACGCAGCGTCCGTCCGTCCGCGCCCTGCAGCTGAAGTCCGCCGTGTTCCGCCCGGCCCGGCAGACGGGACAGCGCGTCGGCATCCGCCGCCGTGCCATTGATGAACCAGGTGCTGCGGCCGGACGAGCGGGTGACCACGCCATCCAGTTTCAGGTCGCCCACGGTGCGGGGAATATCCTGAGCGGCGACCGTGGCATTGCGTCGGTCTTCCAGCCGGCTGCGTTCCTCCTCGCTGTAGAACAGGCGGCCCAGTCGTGCCGGCTGAGCGGGCGCAGTGACGGTCGTGCCCGCGGCCGCCGGCATCTCTGCGCCGGCACCTGCGCAGAACAGCCCGAGTGCGCACGCGATCGAGAGGCGCTTCATGCCGGACCTCCGCTGCGGGGCCTGAAGGTGATCCAGTCCAGCAGGCAGTCCGCATTCAGCTGTTCACCGCCCGGCGCTGCGGTGGCGGCGCGGCTGAGGGTGCATTCGCGTACCCGCACCAGGGCCGAAGCGTGCCGCACCAGATCGTCCAGCAGAGCCACCAGCTGACCTTCGTGCAGCAGCGGCATGCGGATGCGCAGCGCGCTGCTGGTTGCCTCGAGCTGGCCGGTGTCCGCCGGTGCCAGCGCCGGGTCCAGCGGGCGCTGCGGCGAGAATTCGTAATCGACCGCACCGAGCCCGTGGCGGGCGCGCGCGTCGCGGATCAGCTCGACCCAGGCCAGACGCTGTTCCGGTCCGACCGCACCGCGCTCGACCAGATGGCGGAAGCGGTCGATCTTGGCGGCGATTTCGGCTTCTTCCGCCCGCGCCGCCGACAGCGCGCGCTGCGCCGCATCGCGGCCCGACTGGGCCTGGGCGTGCGACTGGCGCACTTCGGTCGCCAGTTCGTTGCTGGCCCAGATGGCCGCGCCACCGGCCAGCGCCATCGCGAGCGCGAGCAGTGCGCTGCCGCCGGCCTTGCGCAGGTCTTCGCGCTTCATGACGGGTTCACCGTCCGGCTGATGCGCAGCGAGAACGGCGGCGGGCTGCCGGCGTCGAGCTGTTCTGCGCGGGTGCCGCCGCGCAGCACCTGACCGGATTCCAGATCGAAGGGCTGCCGCAGCACCTGCACCTGCACCCCCGGGCGGGCGCGCAGCAGGGCGCCCAGGGTATCCACCACCTCCAGCGCGCGTCGCTGCTGGCTGCCGAATTCCTGCGGCAGATGCGCCTGCATCACCAGGTCTGCCCGCATGCCGCCACCGTTGCCGGCCCCGGCGGTCACCCCGCCGACCGCGGACGCACCGTTGCCGCCGGCCTCGCTCACCATGCGCCACTCGAGGCGGTCCAGCGCCACCTGCGGTACCTGGTCCAGCACCTGGCCGAGATCGGCCAGCAGCGTAACGGGCTGCGCGCTGCGCTGTTCGATCTGCAGGCTGCGCTCGTGCACCGCGCGCAGCGTGTCCAGCGGCACCGGGGTCGGGGGCAGCCGCTGGATGATGTCATGTCGCTGACGCTGGGCGCGCAGCGTGTCGTCGGCGAGGCGCTGCGTGTCCTGCCGCAGTTCCAGGCTGTCGAGCGCGCTGTGGGTGGCGTACAGCAGACAGGCGGCGAGGGCCACCGAGCCTGCGGCGCGCAGTGCGAAACGGGTGAGCCAGATGCGGTGGAAGCGCCGTTCGGCGGCGGGCGCGAACTGTTCGGCCGGCGTGCGCCGCATCAGTGCCTGCACGAACAGCGTTTCGCTGTCGGCATCCGGCGGAGCGGGACGCAGGCCAAGACGGGCGGCGGTCTGGCTGCTGTCTATCAGTTCGAAACGCAGCGCGTCGTTCGAACGGCAGGCCAGTGCGAAATCATCCACCCGTGCCGGCGGTACCAGCACCCGTACCGTGAGCGGCTCGCTGCGCGAAATCAGACGCTGGCCGAGCAGATAGGGATGCAGCCGGCGTGCCTCTTCGGCGCAGGCGCGCGGCAGGTCGTTGCTGGACAGCGCGGTCAGCGGCGTCAGACGGGAGAAGCGCAGCCGGCCGCCTTCGAAGAAGCTCTGCCGCACGCCGGCCGGGCTGATGCCCAGCAGCAGGGTCTGCCCTTCGGTCAGGCGCAGGCGCTCGAGTATCGTTTCGCCCGCCAGCGGCAGGCTGTGGATGCCGCTCAGCGCGACTTCGGCGGTACGCAGCGCGTTCAGCCAGGGCTCCAGCACCGCCGGCCGGGTCAGTGCGCAGAACAGCATCTGTTCGTCGCGCCGGCCGGTGCGCTGGCGGCCCAGCGAGCGGGCGCAGGTGTAGGGCGTGCCGAAGAAGTGCTGCGCGAGCTTGCGGCGGATCAGCGCGGCCCGGTCGGCACCGGTCACGTAGGGCACGTTCTCGGCGACGAAGGCCTCGTCCACCAGGTCGCACAGCATCAGGTAGAGGCTGTCGCGACGCTGGCGCAGGAATTCGGCGAACTGCGCATGGCCGTCGGCGTCGTTGGCGAAGCGCGCGCGCAGCGTCACCTCGCCGGCGCGCCATCCGTAGGCGGCCAGGTGGGTGGCATCGACATAGAGGACGTGGCGGCGCGGCATCAGATCCTCAGTTTGGTCAGCATGTCGTACACCGGGCCGAGCACCGCGAAGGCCACGCTCATCAGCAGCAGGCCCAGCACCAGCGTGAGCGCCGGCTCCATCGCCGCCTGCGCGCGGGCGATCGATTCGCGCACGTCGCGGGTGTAGAAGTAGGACACCTCGCGCAGTGCGCGGTCGAGTGCGCCGGTGCTTTCGCCGACCCGCAGCATGCGCACCACCAGCGGCGGAAACAGGCCCACGCTCTGGAAGGCGGCGGTCACGTTCTGACCCTGACCGATCAGCAGGCCGGCGCGCATCAGCGCGTCGCGTACCGCCGCGTTGCCGACCACGTCTTCCGAGGTGCGCACCGCGTCGATGATGGGAATGCCGGCGCCATACATCATCGCGAACATGCTGGCGAAGCGCGACAGCACCACCTTGTGCAGGATGGGCCCGATCACCGGCAGGTTGAGCTTGATCCAGTCCAGGCGCTGGCGCAGCGCCGGGTTGACGCGCAGGGCGGTGGCCGCGCCGATGCCTGCGGCCACGACGAGCACGATGAGTGCCGGCCACCAGGCCTGAAGGAATTCGGAGGTACCCATCAGGATGCGGGTCTGCAGCGGCAGTTCCAGCCCGGTGTTGCGGAAGAAGCGGGCGAGGTCGGGCACCACCACCAGCATGAGCACCGCGATCACGAACAGCAGGAAGCTGCCGACGATGGCCGGATAGGTGAGCAGGCGGCGCGTCTGCGACACCAGTTCGTCCTCCCACTTGAAGGCCTCGACCTGTTCGCGCAGCACTTCCGGCAGGTTGCCGGTCAGTTCGCCGGCGCGCACCAGCGCGCAGAACACCTTGCTGAAGGCCGCCGGGTGTTCCGCCATGGCCTGCGACAGCGATCGGCCGCCCTCGATGCTTTCGACCAGCGAGGCGACGATTTCCCGCATGCGCGGGTGGTCGGTCGAATCGCGCAGGTCGGTCAGCGCCTCGATCAGCGGCACGCCGGACCGCACCAGCTGTTCCAGATGGAAGCTGAAATTGATCAGTTCGATGCGCGGCAGGCTGTGGCCGAACAGCGGCTGCGCGTGCTTCATCGGCTGGCCGTTGATGAAGTCCAGCTGCATGCGCTTGAGGCGCATTTCGAGGTCGACCAGATTGGCCGCGTCCATGCGGCCGAACACCATGCGGCCCTGCGCGTTCATCGCCTTGTACGAAAAGATGGCCACCGCTATCTCGCGTACCAGTCGGGTCCGCCCTGGCTCATGCGCTCGGTCAGGTCGACCACGCGCGCCAGTTCTTCCAGCGAGGTCGCGCCCTCGAGCACGCGCCGCAGGCCGTCCTCGGCCAGCGTGCGGAAGCCCTTGGCGCGGGCGGCGTTGCGCAGTTCGCGCGCGGTGGCGCGGCGGGCCACCAGCTCGTCGAGGTCGGAATCCATGCGCAGCAGTTCCATCACCGCCAGCCGGCCACGGTAGCCGGTGAATTCGCAGGCCGGGCAGCCGACCGCGTCGTGGATGTCCGGCGGCGTGCCTTCCCGCACGCCCAGCAGATGCACTTCGTGCGGCTCGGCCGGCCGGGCGCGGCGGCAGTACACGCACAGCCGGCGCAGCAGGCGCTGCGCGATCACGCCGATGATGTTGCCGGCCATGATGTCCGGCAGGATGCCGATGTCCAGCAGGCGCGGAATCGCGCCCAGCGCGGAATTGGTGTGCAGCGTCGAATACACCTGGTGGCCGGTCATCGCCGCGCGGAAGGCCATTTCGGCGGTGTCGGCGTCGCGGATTTCACCGACCAGGATGATGTCCGGATCCTGCCGCATCATCGAGCGCACGCCGTTGGCGAAATCGAGCTTGACCGACTCGGCGACCGAGGTCTGGCGGATCAGCGCCATCGGGTATTCGACCGGGTCCTCCAGCGTCATGATGTTCACGCCTTCGGTGTTGATGTGGTTCAGCACCGAATACAGCGTGGTGGTCTTGCCGCTGCCGGTCGGACCGGTGGCGAGGATGATGCCTTCCGGCCGCGCGATCATCAGTTTCAGCTGGTCGAGCTGCGCGTCGGCCAGCCCGAGACCGTCGAGCGGCACGATGCCGCGTGCGCGGTCGAGAATGCGCAGCACGATGTTTTCGCCGTGCAGCGTGGGCTGCGACGACACCCGGAAGTCGACCGGCCGGCCGCTGATGGTGAGCGAAATGCGACCGTCCTGCGGCGCACGCATTTCGGCGATGTTCATGCCGGCCATCACCTTGATGCGCACCGCCATCGCCGGCCAGTAGGAGCGGTGCAGCGAGCGGATCTGCCTCAGCAGGCCGTCGATGCGGTAGCGCACCCGCAGGAAGCCGGCTTCCGGCTCGAAGTGGATGTCGGACGCTTCGCGCTTGACCGCGTCAGTCAGCAGCGCGTCGATCAGCCGCACCACCGGCTGGCTGTATTCGTCGGCCGAGGCGGCCAGCGCACGGTAGTCGACCTCGCCGGTCTCCAGCTCGGTGAGAATGCCCTCGATCGACAGTTCGTGCCCGTAGGCCTGGTCGATCGCGTGCGCCAGTTCGGTTTCGCCGGCCAGCACCGTATCCAGCTCGATGCCTTCCGGCAGCAGCGCACGCAGCTGGTCGAGCGCGACGATGTCGTTCACGTCCGACACCGCCACCGTGAGGCGGCGGGCGTTGGCCGCGTAGTTCAGCGGCAGCAGGCGGTGGCGCTTGGCCAGTGCCTGCGGCACCAGGCGCAGTGCGTCCGGGTCGATCAGCGCGTGGGCGAGATCCACCGTGCGCTTGCCCAGCGTGACGCCGAGCGCGTCGCGCAGCGTGGCTTCGCTGACGAAGCCGAGCTGCACCAGCAGCCGGCCCATGGGCAGGTTCTGCCGCTGCTGCTCCTGCAGCGCGATGCGCAGCTGGTCTTCCGATATCAGGCCCTGCGACAGCAGCAGCTGACCCAGCGGCTTGTGCGGCCGCGTGCCCGGGGCGTTCATGGTTTCACCGGCCATCCTGCGCCTGCAGCGCCTGGATCCGGACGGCCACCGCCTCGGCGTCGAAACTGGCCGCGTGCCGGTCGCGCAGCGTCAGCGCTTCGCGGTAGTACTGCAGGGCCAGTCGCGGCTGGCGCAGCTGATCGAGGCTGACCGCGAGGTTGTAGGCGTTGTCCGGCTGTTCCGGCGCCAGCGTGTAGGCGTTGAACCAGGCCTGCTGCGCTTCGCGCCAGCGGCCTTGCGAGGCGTACAGCGAACCCAGCGCCAGTGCCGCCGCGGACGATTTCGGCTGGGCCGCTGCGATGTCCAGCAGCCGTGCTTCCTGCGTGGCCGGATCGCTGTGATCGCTCAGCGCGACACGGGCCGCGGTGTCCGACGGATCGACTTCGGCGATGCGGCGCATCAGCTGCCGCGCGCGCGCTTCGTCGTTGTTGCGCTGGGCCAGCGCGGCCAGACCGTGCAGCGCGTCCGGGTTGCGCGGATCGGCCCGCAGTGCGCGCTCGTACGCCAGCCGGGCGCGGTCGAATTCGCCGGCCTGGAAGGCGGCATAGCCGTCGGCCACGTCCTGCGGCACCACAGGGGCGTTGCGGGTGATGCGTATCGGTGCCGCCGCCGGTGCGCTCGGGGCGGGAGCCGGCGCAGCGGCGGGCGCACTGAGCTGCCCGGACAGGAAGCGCGAGGATTCGGCCGGGGCCGCGGCCAGGGTAGGCGTCGCCGGAAGCGCCGCCGGCGCTAAGGGCGCCTGTGTGCCCGGCACGGGTGCCGGCGCCGCGGTGACCGGTGCTGTGATGATCGGTGCTGCGGCCGGTGACGCGGAGGCCGCGGGTTGCGGGGCAACCGTCGCCGCGTTTTCGCTGCCGGTCCCGACCGGCGTGGCGGGCGTGTTCTGCGCGAGCGGCGGCTGGCGGGCGGGCTGCACCGTCTGGCCCGATCCTTCCAGCGTCCTGACCTGCCACGCCACCCAGGCACCGACCGCGAGCAGCAGCACGGCGCCGCCACCCAGCAGCCAGACCAGAGAGGACGAACGCGAGGGCTGCGGCTGCTTGGCTTCGAACAGCAGACGGGCCGCTTCCGCACCCGGCGCGGCGGCGGGCGCCGGCGCAGGGGCCGGTTCCGGCACGTCCAGTCCGGCAAAGCGGGCGGCCTGGGCGATCTCGTCGTCGATCAGTTCGAGTTCGTGCGCCGGCGTGATGCGCGGCGCCGGCGCCGGTGCGTCCGGCGCGCGGACTTCGGTCGTGCCCTCTTCTTCGCGGCGCTTGGCCGCTTCGGCCTTCTTCAGCGCTTCCAGCAGCAGGCTCACCGCGCTGGCTCCTGAGCGGGGCGGGGCGGCGGCAGGGTGTTGGGCGGGAAGGCCGGGGCGAGGAAGTCGCGGCCGGGCAGCGCACCGGTGATCGGGGCGTAGTCGCCGTCCAGACTGGCGTCGTTGATCACCACCGGGCGGATGAGCACCACCAGTTCGGTCTTGCGCGATGTTTCGTTGCGGGCCGACAGCAGCGGGCCGAGGATGGGCAGGGCCGACACGCCCGGAATGCTGTCGCGGCGGTAGTTGATCTCGTCCTGCATCAGGCCGCCCAGCACCGCGGTTTCGCCGCTGGCGACGCGCATGACCGATTCCAGTTCGCGGGTCTGTATGACCGGCACCAGATTGGGGGCGCTGAGGTCGGGCGTCGGGTCCTGCGCGTCACCGACCTTGCGCGAAATGGTCGGCCGCACGTTGAGCAGCACGAAGCCGTCTCCGCTGATCTGCGGCGTCACCGCCATCACCAGGCCGACCGACACCGAACGCGGCGTCGCGGTGAAGCTGCGCACCGCCTGCTGGTTGGTGTTGGCGACCACGTCCGACTTGATTTCGAAGTAGACGATGTTGTTGACCACCTTGAGCAGCGCGGTCTGGTTGTTCAGCACCGACAGCTTGGGGCTGGACAGCACTTTCACGTCGCCATAGGTTTCCAGCAGCTTGATGCTGTCGGTCAGCGTGCCGTTGCGGCCGAGGCCGATGGCGACCGGATTGTTGCTGGTGAAGTCGGTCGACGACGTGAGCAGCTGCATGTCGACGCCGCCGCGCCGGCCACCCATGGACAGCGCGCGCCAGTCTATGCCCTGCTGGTAGTTGTCGGTCAGCTGCACTTCGGCGATGGTCGCCTCGATCATGACCTGGCGGCGCGCGATGCGGGTGACCTGGGTGATGAATTCCTGCACCTTCTCGTGCTGGCGCGAGGTGGCGCGCACATTGATCACGCCGGTTTCCGGATTCAGGATGACCGAAGCGGCTTCGCGAAAGGTGGTGCGGCGCTCGGCGACCGGCGCCGGCTGCGCGCTGCCGCCGGCGACCGGGGTCGCGGCGGGCGCGGCTGCCGGGGCGCTTTCACCGTCGGCCGGCAGCAGTTTGTCGGTTTCGCGCAGCAGGTCGCGCAGGTTGCGCTCCAGCGATTCCCAGAAGCGGTTCTTCGCCACGTTGTCGATGCGCGTGCTGGAACTGTTGCCGGCGCCGCCGCTGGTGGTGCTTACGGTCGCCCCGCCGGCGGCACTGGTGACCGCGGCCGAGGTGGTCGAGGCGATCTGGGTGTTGATCGACACCGCGCCGCTCACGTCGCGCGACATGTTCACGTAGTCCACCCGGTAGCTGCGCAGGAAGGGCGTGTCCGGCATCACCACCAGATTGGGGCCATCCAGCTCGAAGCGCATGTCCACCTGATTGGCGATGCGGGTGAGCAGCTGGGGCAGGGTCTGGTCGATGGCGTTCAGCGTAACCGCGCCCTCGATGCCCGGATGGATGTCCACGTTCACCCGCGCGTCGCGCGCCAGCGCGAACAGCAGTTCGCGCACCGGCACCTGATTCACCACCACACTGTAGGTTTCGGTCTTGTGCCGCGGCTGGGGCTGCGGCGGTGCGACCGGTCGGGCGACCGGCGGCGGAATGTCACCGGCCGGTCTGGCGGGGATCCGGTCGGCCAGCACGTGGCCTTCGGACATCTGTTGCGGTGCGTGCATCGCGCAGCCGCCGGCCGCTGTCAGCAGGCTGGCGAGCAACAGCGGACGCAGTGCGTGTCCGGCGAGGCGGCGTTCTTCTTGGGCGGGACGCATCGGTGCGGTCATGGGCGCGGGCGCGTTCGGTATTCGGTGACGGATGGTACGCGCAATCCGCCACGGATCAAGATGACGCTCCATTAATGATGACTTTGGCATGAGCGGGCGCCGGTCAGCTGGACTCGCCGCGCAGGCTGCGTACCGAGCGGGCCATGGGCCGGCTCGCGGCAATCCACTCCGGCAGCGCGCCGATCGCCTGCTGCGCGCTGCGCTGATCCGGAAAGTCGCCGTAGATCACCGCGATCTGGCTGCCCGCAGGGGTTTCGGTGCGGTAGGCGCGCAGCAGGGCCGGATCGACCGCGCGGCTGGCCCGCCGCACATAGTCGAGCACGTAAGGCCCTTTGCCGGACGGTACCGACATGAGCTGTATGAACCAGCGCTCGGCCGGCGCCGAAGTGGTCCAGCCGCGGCTACCCGCAAGCAGCGCTTCCAGCGGATCGCCGGCGGCAACCTGCTGCGCGCCGCCGTCGCGAGCGGGTTCGGACGACTGCGCGTCCGTTGGCATGTCTGCCGGCTGAGCGGCCGCAGCCGGGGCGGCGGGTGCCGCTGCCGCGGGCGCCGCCTGCGGTGAAGCCGGTGCGGGCATCGCCGGGGCGGCGCTGGCGCTGCCGGCTGCGGCGGACATCGAGGCGGTTTCCGGCAGCAGCCGCCCGATCGCGATGCCCAGGCCCAGCAGGACGGCGGCCGCCAGCACGAACAGCGCCGGACGCACGAAGGCCGGCCTGCCGGCGGTGCGTACCGGCTCGGCCCGGGTGCGGGTGTCGGCGACCGCGCGTTCGGCATCGGCGATGCTTACGCCGTGGGCGCCGCGGGCGAAAGCGGCCAGCAGGGCCTTGTCCGCCAGCACGTTGATGCGGCGGGTGAGCCCGCCGGATTCGCGGGCGATGCGGGCGGTGGCGGCGTCGTCGAACACCGCCGGGCCGCGGTAGCCGGCCGCGCGCATGCGGAAATCGATATAGGTGGCGACGTCGGCCGGCGACAGCGGATCCAGCCTGAAGTGCTGGGTGATGCGGTCTTTCAGCTGCCGCATGTCGGCGCGGTCGAGCAGGTCGTCCAGTTCGGGCTGGCCGAACAGCGCGATCTTGACCAGCTTGTGCCGCTCGGATTCAAGATTGGACAGCAGCCGTATCTGTTCCAGCGTATCGGCCGGCATCGCGTGCGCTTCGTCGATCAGCAGCACGATCTGGCGGCCGACGCTGAATTCGGCCACCAGCGTGGCCTGCACCGCGCGCAGCAGCCGGTGCGGGCTGCCATCGGCGAGGTCGGTGCAGCCCAGTTCGTCCGCCAGTACCGCCAGCAGTTCGGCGCGGTCCATCAGCGGATCGGCCAGGTAGATGGGGCGCAGGCTGTCCGGCAGCCGGTTCATCAGTACTCGCGCCAGCATGGTCTTGCCGGTGCCGACCTCGCCACTCACCTTGACCAGACCTTCCTCCCGGCCCAGCGCGTACACGAGTGCGTCGAGCAGCGCGCTGCGGTTGGCGCCGCCGAAGAAGAAGTCCGCGTGCGGCGTGATCAGGAAGGGCGGCTCGCGCAGGCCGAAGTGGTCGAGATACATGTCAGTCGCCGGCGCCGTCGTCGCGACCCTGCGCGTCCATGCGGTGATACAGCGTGGTGCGCGCGATGCCGAGCAGGCGGGCGGCCGCGCTCACGTTGCCGCGCGCCATGCGCATGGCCGCTTCTATGTAGGCGGATTCCCATTCGTGCAGCCGGGCGTCCAGCCGGAAACCGCCGGCACGCAGATGACCGGTGGCGACCGTTACCAGATCGCCTTCGCCGGCTTCGGCGCTGCCGCCGTCCTGGCTGCTGGCGGTGGGATCGAATTCGGACAGCAGATCGGCGCGGCCGACTTCGCGGCCCGGATGCTTGGTGGCCAGCCGGATCACGATGTTGCGCAGTTCCCGCACATTGCCCGGGAAGTCGTAGCCCAGCCAGGCCTCGCGCGCCGCCGCATCCAGCCCGAAGGGCGGACGGCCCAGCTGGGCACAGAACTGCGCGCGGAAATGTTCGAGCAGGCGCAGCCTGTCGTCGCCCATGTCGCGCAGCGGCGGCAGGGTGATGGTGAATACGCTGAGCCGGTGATACAGGTCGGAGCGGAAGCGCCCGGCACGTACTTCCGCGCCGAGGTCGCGGTTGGTCGCGGCGATGATGCGGGCGCTCGAGCGCCGCAGCTGGGTTTCGCCCACCCGCTGGAACTCGCCGTTTTCCAGCACCCGCAGCAGCTTGGCCTGCAGGTCCAGCGGCAGTTCGCCGATCTCGTCCAGAAACAGCGTGCCCTGCGCCGCGTCCTCGAAATAGCCGGCGCGTGCGGTCTGCGCGCCGGTGAAGGCGCCGCGCGCGTGGCCGAACAGCGTGGGCTCGACCAGACTGGGCGAGATCGCTGCGCAGTTCAGTGCGAGGAAAGGATGAGTGCGGCCCACCACCGCATGCAGCCGGTTGGCCACGATGTCCTTGCCGGTGCCGGACTCGCCCTCGATCAGCACCGGGTAGGGCAGGCCGGCGTACTGTTCGATCTGGGCGCGCAGCCGCACCATCTGTTCGCTGTCGCCGATCAGTGCCGGCAGCGCGGGCGCGGCGTCGGCGCGGGTCTGCGCCAGCTGGCGCAGCAGGCCGTTCAGCGCCTGCGGCTGGGCCGGCTTGGCGACGAATTCGGTGGCGCCCAGCGCGCGGGCATGACGGGCGACCGTGTCCTCGCCCTGGCCGGACAGCACGACGATGCGGGTGTCCGGCGAATGGGCGAGCAGGTCGGCGATCAGCGCGTAGCCTTCATCCGGGCGATGCGGACAGGGCGGCAGGCCGAGATCGATCAGCGCCAGCGCTGGCGCCGTGGCCTGTTCACGCAGCCAGGCGACCGCGGCCGGCCTGGAGGCGTGGCTCACCACGTCGAAATCCGCTTCGAGCAGGAAGGACAGCGAGTCGGCGATCAGCGGATCGTCGTCGACGATGAGCAGTCCAGGGCGGCCATGGGCGCGCGCAGCGGGGGTTCGGGCGGTATTCGGCATGGGCACGGGCATCATAGCTCAGCGCGAAGCCGTGGATTCCGCCCGCCGGACGACGGAAGTGCATCTGCTACAATCCGCCGCCTTTATCACAAGACCGTTCCGCGCTCGTGTCCGCACCCCTTCCGGCCGAAGACATCCTGGTTGACGTGTCGAACGTCGACTTCGCGTACGACAAGCGGCCCATCCTGTCCGGCATCAATCTGCGCATTCCGCGCGGCAAGCTCGTGGCCATCATGGGTGGCAGCGGCTGTGGCAAAACCACGCTGCTGCGGCTGATCGGCGGTCAGCTGCGACCCACCGGCGGCCAGATCCGCGTGGCCGAACACGATCTGGCCTCGCTGTCGCGGCGGGACATGTACCGGCTGCGCCGCCGTGTCGGCATGCTGTTCCAGTTCGGCGCGCTGTTTACCGACCTCAGCGTGTTCGAAAACGTGGCTTTCCCGCTGCGCGAACACACCGATCTGCCGGAAGACATGATCCGCGATCTGGTGCTGATGAAGCTGCACGCGGTCGGTCTGCGCGGCGCGCACAAGCTGATGCCGAACGAGCTGTCCGGCGGCATGGCCCGCCGTGTGGCGCTGGCCCGCGCAGTGGCGCTGGATCCGATGCTCATCATGTACGACGAGCCTTTCGCCGGTCTGGACCCGATTTCGCTGGCGGTGGTCGGTCAGCTCATCCGCAAGCTCAACGACGCGCTCGGCGCCAGTTCCATCATGGTGACCCACGACGTGCACGAGTCGCTGGAAATCGTCGATTACATCTACTTCCTGTCCGGCGGCAAGGTGGTGGCTCAGGGTACGCCGGACGAAATCCGCGCCTCGACCGACCCCTTCGTGAAGCAGTTCGTCAATGCAGAAACCGATGGCCCGCTGCCCTTCCACTTCCCGTCCGACGACTACCGGAAAACCCTGATGGAGGTCCGTCCGTGACCCGTCTGCTGCGCGCCATGGGGGCTCGCACGGTCGATGGCATCTGGCGCCTCGGCTTCGCGACCCGCTTCTTCCTGGCCATCCTGGCCCGCTCCGGCACCTCGTTCGCACGTTTCCAGCTGACCATCCGGGAGGTTTTCTCGACCGGGGTGCTGTCGCTCATCATCATTCTGGTGTCCGGCTTCTTCGTCGGTCTTGTGCTGGGCCTGCAGGGCTACGAAACGCTGCAGCGCTACGGCTCGAGCGAAGCGCTGGGCATTCTGGTGGCGCTGTCGCTGGTGCGTGAACTGGGCCCGGTGGTGGCCGGCCTGCTGTTCGCGAGCCGGGCCGGCTCCGCACTGACCGCCGAGATCGGCCTGATGAAGACCACCGAACAGCTCAAGGCCATGGACATGATGGCGGTCGACCCGATCGCCCGCGTGGTGGCGCCGCGCTTCTGGGGCGGCGTGATCTCGATGCCGCTGCTGGCCGCGCTGTTCTCGACCATGGGCGTATTCGGCGCCTGGTTCATCGGTGTCGTGTTCATCGGCGTGGATGACGGTGCCTTCTGGTCTCAGATGCAGGCATCGGTCGATTTCCGCTACGACATCGTGAATGGCGTGATCAAGAGCGTGGTGTTCGGCTTTGCCGTCGCGCTGATCGCGGTATTCGAAGGCTATGACTCGGCGCCCACCGCCGAGGGCGTGTCGCGGGCGATCACCCGCACCGTCGTCAATTCCGCGCTGGCCATTCTGGCGCTGGACTTCGTGCTCACCTCCTTCATGTTCAGGGGCAATGGATGAACCGTACCGTTCTCGACCTTTGGGTCGGTGTTTTCGTCGCAGTCGGCGTCGCGGCAGTGTTGTTTCTGGCACTAAAGGTGGGCAACCTTGCGTCCGCTAACATCGGGGAGACATACAGGCTCCAGGCCAACTTTGATAACATCGGTGGCTTGAAACCGCGTGCGCCCGTCAAAAGTTCGGGCGTAGTCGTCGGACGGGTGACGGAAATCACCTTTGACCCGAATCTGTATGTCGCCGTGGTCAAAATGGACGTGGACAAGCGCTACAGTTTCCCGCGCGACACCTTCGCAACCATTCTGACCTCGGGCCTGCTGGGTGAGCAGTACATCGGTTTCGAGGTCGGTGGTGACACCGAAATGCTGAAGCCGGATGCCACCATCACCAAGACCCAGTCTGCGGTGGTGCTGGAAAAGCTGATCAGCCAGTTCATGTTCAACAAGGCTGCCGAGAGCCCGAAAGCCCCCGAGCAGTGATGAATAGCGTGCGTAGCCGGAAAGCCCGACAGATGACCAAGACCAACAAGCAGTCGAACATGAACCTCCGCGCGGTGCTCGCCGCGACCGCCGCCGCCACCGTGCTGGCCGGCTGTGCGACCTCGGGCAACCCGAAGGATCCGATCGAGGGCTACAACCGTGCCATGTTCTCGTTCAACGAGACGGTGGACAAGGCGGTCATCAAGCCGGTGGCTCAGGGCTACAACTACGTGACCCCGCAGCCGGTGCAGACCGGCGTGTCGAACTTCTTCGGCAACCTGGCCGACATCTGGACCAGCGTGAACAATCTGCTGCAGGGCAAGCCGGGTGACGCGCTGTCCGATGCCGGTCGTGTGCTGATCAACTCCACGGTCGGTATTCTCGGCCTGTTCGATGTGGCGACGCCGATGGGCCTGGAAAAGCACGAAGAAGATTTCGGCCAGACCCTGGGCCGCTGGGGCGTGGGCGACGGCGCCTACGTGGTGCTGCCCATCCTCGGTCCGCGCACGGTGCGCGATACCGTGGGTCTGGCGGCCGACATCTACACCGACCCGGTTCGTGACGCCGACGCGCATCGCGGCTACCGCAACACCGCCATCGCGCTGCGTGCCATCGATACCCGCGCCGACCTGCTGAAGGCAGAAGACGCGCTGGAAGCGGCCGCGCTCGACAAGTACGCCTATGTGCGCGACGCCTATCTGCAGCACCGTCGCAGCGCCATCTACGACGGCAATCCGCCGCGTCAGGCAGACGATGCCGCGCTGCCGTCGCTGCCGGCCGACAGCCTGACCAGCAACGAACCGGTCGAATCGACCTGGAACCTGCTGCTTGTCGGCCAGTCGGACATGCTGGACGTTAAGGCTCTGGAAACGCCGGAGCCGGCTGAAGCTGCAGCCCCCGCTGCAGAGTGATCGATTCCCGCCCGGACGTGTCCGGGCGCAGCGGTCGCCACGGCCTGTCGCGTTCCGACAGGCCTCTTTCTTTTCTGGGAGTTCATATGTTCAAGCGCTGTGTCCAGTTTCTGTTGATCGCCTTCACGGCGAGCGCCTTCGCGCAGGCGACGGCGGTCAAGGCGCCTGACGTGCTGGTGAAGGACGTGACCGAAGAGGTGCTCACCACGCTGCGTACCGATCCTGCCATCAAGGCAGGCGACGCGAACAAGACCGCCGAACTGGTGGAAACCCGCGTGCTGCCGCATTTCAACTTCACCCGCATGACCGCGCTGGCGCTGGGCAAGGAATGGCGCGCCACTACGCCGGAACAGAAGAAGCAGCTGACCGACGAGTTCCGTACCCTGCTGGTGCGCACCTATTCGAACGCGCTGACCAGCTACAAGAGCCAGACCATCGACTACAAGCCGTTCAAGATGGGCGCTGCCGACACCGACGTGACCGTGCGCACCCAGATCAATCAGCCCAACGGTCGCCCGATTCCGCTCGATTACGCGCTCGAGAAGCAGGACAACGGCTGGAAGGTGTATGACGTGATGGTGGCCGGCGTGAGCCTGGTGACCAACTACCGCGAAACCTTCGCCGCTGAAATCCGCGCGGGCGGTGTGGATGGCCTGGTCAAGGCGCTGCGCGCCAAGAACAGTTCGACCGCCCCGACGCCGGCACCGTCTGCCGCCGCTGCCAAATGATTGCGCTGGAGGGTGACGTCCTGCGGGTGAGCGGCGCCATGCGCCTGCCCGAAGCCGGTGCGCTGCGGGACAAGGGGCTGGCGCTGCTGAAGTCCGCACGCTCGATCGACCTGTCCGGCGTGAATGACGTCGATTCGTCGGCCATCGCGGTACTGCTGGCCTGGGAACGTGCCAGTGTCGGGCCGGGCGGCCCGCTGCCGGTTACCGGCGCTCCGGCGGGGCTGACCAGTCTGGCCCGTCTGTACGAGGTGTCCTCCTTCTGCGGTCTGGACGCCGAGGCGTCCGTCGCATCCTGATGCATGACCGCGGCGGTCCGGCCTGCCGGACCGCCGCCGAAGTTTTCCGATGGCTGATTCTTCCCCTGCCTTGCTGATCGAAGGCGTCTGCAAGCGGTTCGGTTCGCTGCAGGCGCTGGACCACGTGTCGCTGCAGGTGGCGCCTGGCGAATTCTTCGGCCTGCTGGGCCCGAACGGTGCCGGCAAGACCACGCTGATCTCGGCCATGGCCGGCCTGAGCCGGCCGGACGCCGGCAGCATCCGCGTGATGGGCCACGACACGGTGGCCGATTACCGCGCCGCGCGCCGCAATCTGGGCGTGGTGCCGCAGGAACTGGTGTTCGACCCCTTCTTTACGGTGCGGGAAACCCTGCGCATCCAGTCCGGCTACTACGGCCTGCGCGGTAACGACGACTGGATAGACGAAATCCTCGCCCGTCTGGATCTGACCGCCAAGGCCGACAGCAATATGCGCGCGCTGTCCGGCGGCATGAAGCGACGGGTGCTGGTGGCGCAGGCGCTGGTGCACCGCCCGCCGGTCATCGTGCTGGACGAACCGACCGCCGGCGTGGATGTGGAACTGCGCCAGGGGCTGTGGGCTTTCGTGCGTGACCTGAACCGCCAGGGCCACACCATCGTGCTCACCACCCACTATCTTGAAGAGGCGGAAAGCCTGTGCGGCCGCATCGCCATGCTCAAGCAGGGCCGGGTGATCGCGCTCGAACGCACCGCCGATCTGCTCGCCCGGCGCATGCAGCAGACGCTGCGGCTGCGGCTGGGTCAGGGCGCTGCGCTGCCGCCCGAACTGCGCGCCCGCGCGCGGGCCACGCCGGATGGTCGCATCGCGCTCACCGTGGACAGCGCGGACGAGGTCGCCGCCTGTCTGGCCCGTCTGCACGCCGAGGGCGTGCTGTTCGACGACATCGAACTGGCCAAGCCGGCGCTCGAAGACGTGTTCATCGCCATGATGCAGGAGGCCGCCTGATGAGTCCGGCGCTGCGTACCCTGCTGTACAAGGAACTGCTGCGTTTCTGGAAGGTGGGTTTCCAGACCGTCGGCGCACCGGTGCTGACCGCGCTGCTCTACCTGCTGGTGTTCTCGCACGTGCTCGACCGTACCGTGGAGGTTTATGGCGGTGTCAGCTACACCGCCTTCCTGGTGCCTGGCCTGGTCATGATGAGCCTGCTGCAGAATGCCTTCGCCAACAGCTCGTCCTCGCTCATCCAGTCCAAGGTGACCGGCAACATCGTGTTCGTGCTGCTGCCGCCGATCTCCTATCGCGAGTTCTTTGCCGCTTACGTGCTGGCCGCGGTCATCCGCGGGCTGGTGGTGGGCGCCGGCGTATGGGCGGTCACACTGTTCTTCGTCGACCTGCCTTACGCGCATCCGGGCTGGATCCTGCTGTTCGCGGTGCTCGGTGGCGCGCTGCTCGCCAGCCTGGGCATCATCGCCGGCATCTGGGCGGACAAGTTCGACCAGCTGGCGGCTTTCCAGAATTTCATCGTGATGCCGCTCACCTTCCTGTCCGGCGTGTTCTACTCCATTCATACGCTGCCGGACTTCTGGCTGGCGGTGTCGCACCTGAACCCTTTCTTTTACATGATCGACGGCTTCCGCTATGGCTTCTTCGGCCAGTCGGACGTATCGCCGTGGGTCAGCGCCCTGGTCGCGGGCGGCAGTTTCGCGGTGCTTGCGGGCATTACGCTGAACATGCTGGCGCGCGGCTACAAACTGAGAAGTTGAACATGGTCACTCCCGAAAGCATCCAGGCATCCATCACCGCAGGCATAGACTGCACCCACTGCACGGTCGTCGGTGACGGTCATCATTTCGAGGCCCTCGTGGTGGCGCAGGCCTTCGAAGGCCTGCGCAGCGTGCGCCGTCACCAGCTGGTGTATGCCGCGCTGGGCGACCGCATGCGGGAGGAAATCCACGCGCTGTCGATGAAGACGCTCACGCCGGACGAGTGGAAGGCCTGAGCGCGCCATGGACAAGCTGTTGATCGAAGGCGGCCACCGCCTGTGCGGCGAGGCCGAAATGTCGGGCGCCAAGAACGCTGCACTCCCCATCCTGTGTGCCGCGCTGCTCACCCGCGAGCCGCTCACGCTGACCAATGTGCCGCAGCTGAACGACATCGGCACCATGCTCAAGCTGCTCGCGCAGATGGGCGTGGCGGTGCAGCGTGAGGGTTCGACCGTCACGCTGGATGCGTCCGGCCTGAACAATCCGCTGGCGCCGTACGAAATGGTGAAAACCATGCGTGCGTCCATCCTGGTGCTCGGTCCGCTGGTCGCCCGCTGCGGCGAGGCGCGGGTGTCGCTGCCCGGCGGCTGCGCCATCGGTGCGCGCCCGGTGGACCAGCACATCAAGGGCCTGACCGCGATGGGGGCCGACATTTCGGTCGAGCACGGCTATGTGGTCGCGCGCACCACGCGGCTCAAGGGCGCCCGGCTGTTCACCGACATGGTGACCGTGACCGGCACCGAGAACCTGATGATGGCGGCGGTGCTGGCCGACGGTGAAACCGTGATCGAGAACGCCGCGCGTGAGCCGGAAGTGGTCGATCTGGCGAACTGTCTGGTGGCCATGGGCGCGCGCATTTCCGGTGCAGGCACCGACGTGATCCGCATCCAGGGCGTCGACCGTCTGCATGGTGCCACCCACCGCATCATGCCGGACCGCATCGAAACCGGTACCTATCTGTGCGCGGCCGCGGTCACCGGTGGTGAGATCCGCCTGACCGGCACCTCGGCTGGCTATCTTGACGCGGTGATCGACAAGCTGATGGACGCCGGCTGCGACATCCGCACCGAAAAGTCCCCGTCATTTGAAGCCATCGTGCTGAAGGCGCCGGAAAAACTGAAAGCGGTGTCGATCCGCACCGCGCCGTATCCGGCCTTCCCGACCGACATGCAGGCGCAGTTCATGGCGGTCAATACCGTGGCCGAAGGCACCGCGGTCATCCGCGAGACGATTTTCGAGAACCGTTTCATGCACGCGGTTGAACTGGCCCGCCTGGGCGCAGATATCCGTATTGACGGCAACACCGCGGTGGTGACCGGCGTCGCCCGCCTCGACGGCGCCACCGTCATGGCGACCGACCTGCGCGCCTCCGCCGGCCTCATCATCGCCGGTCTGGTCGCCCGCGGTGAAACGCTGATCGAACGCATCTATCATCTGGACCGCGGCTACGAACGCATCGAGCAGAAGCTCACCGCGCTCGGCGCCACCGTCCGCCGCGTGTCCTGAGGCACGCCACCGAGAAAGGCACACCGTGCAAGGCATCACCCTCGCGCTGTCCAAGGGACGCATCTTCGAAGAAACGCTGCCGCTGCTGGCGGCGGCCGGCATCGTGCCGACCGACGACCCGGAGTCGTCGCGCAAGCTCATCATCGGCACCAACCGGCCGGACGTGCGTCTGGTCATCGTGCGCGCGTCCGATACGCCGACCTATGTGCAGTACGGCGCCGCCGATCTGGGCATCGCCGGCAAGGACGTGCTGCTGGAACATGGCGGTGCCGGGCTGTACCAGCCCATCGACCTGAACATCGCACGCTGCCGGCTGAGCGTCGCGGTGCCCAAGGGCTTCGACTACGAACAGGCGGTGCGCCGTGGCGCGCGCCTGCAGGTGGCGACCAAGTATGTGCACACCGCGCGCGAACATTTCGCCGCCAAGGGCGTCCACGTCGATCTGATCAAGCTGTACGGCTCGATGGAACTGGCGCCGCTGGTCGGTCTGGCGGATGCCATCGTCGATCTGGTGAGCAGCGGCGGCACGCTGCGCGCGAACAATCTGGTCGAGGTCGAACACATCATGGACATCAGCTCGCGTCTGGTCATCAATCAGGCGGCGCTGAAGGTGAAGCACGATCTGCTCAAGCCGATTCTTGAAGCGATCGAAGGTGCGGTGAAGAAATGAGCAACACGAAGATCAGCCGGCTCGATTCCGGCGCCCCGGATTTCCTGCAGACGCTGGACGCGCTGCTCGCGTTCGAGAGCAGCACCGACGACGCGATCGAGCACGCGGTGGCCGACATCCTGCGCGACGTGCGCGCGCGCGGCGACGCCGCGGTGATCGACTGCACCCGCCGCTTCGACCGCATGGACTGCGCGTCCATGGTGGAACTGGAACTGCCGCGCAGCGTGCTGGACGACGCCTACGCCAGCCTGAGCGACGCGCAGCGCGCCGCGCTGGCTGAAGCGGCCGACCGGGTGCGCCTGTACCACGAGCGCCAGAAGCAGGATTCCTGGGAGTACGCAGAAGCTGACGGTACCCGGCTGGGCCAGAAGGTGACGCCGCTGGATCGCGTCGGCCTCTATGTGCCGGGCGGGCGGGCCTCCTACCCCAGTTCGGTGCTGATGAACGCGATTCCGGCCAAGGTGGCCGGGGTCAAGGAACTGATCATGGTGGTGCCGACGCCCGGTGGCGAACGCAACCCGCTGGTGCTGGCCGCAGCGGCCATCACCGGTGTGGATCGCGTGTTCACGATCGGCGGCGCACAGGCGGTGGCCGCGCTGGCCTACGGCACGCAGACCATTCCGCAGGTCGACAAGATCGTCGGTCCGGGCAACGCCTATGTGGCCAGCGCCAAGCGGCGGGTGTTCGGTACCGTCGGTATCGACATGGTGGCCGGTCCGTCCGAGGTGCTGGTCATTTCCGACGGTCACGGCAATCCGGACTGGGTGGCGATGGACCTGTTCGCCCAGGCCGAGCACGACGAACTGGCGCAGTCCATCCTGCTGTGTACCGACGCCGGCTTTCTCGACCGTGTCCATGCCTCCATAGACCGGCTGCTGGCCGAGATGCCGCGGCGCGACACCATCGCCATTTCGCTGGCCAACCGCGGCGCGCTGATCAAGGTGCGCGATCTGGCCGAAGCCTGCGACATCGCCAACCGGATCGCGCCCGAACACCTGGAAATCTGCACCGAGGACCCGCGTGCGCTGGTCGAGAGCATCCGCCACGCCGGTGCGATGTTCCTCGGTCACTATTCGGTCGAGGCGCTGGGCGACTACTGCGCCGGCCCGAACCACGTGCTGCCGACCATGCGCAGCGCGCGCTTTTCAAGCCCCTTGGGCGTGTACGACTTCCAGAAGCGCACTTCCATCCTCGACATTTCGGAAGAGGGTGCGCAGAAGCTGGGTCGCATCGCCTCGGTGCTGGCCCACGGCGAAGGGCTGCAGGCGCACGCCCGTTCGGCCGAAATGCGTCTGAAGGACTGACTTCCACACCGCACCGACCCGGCGTACAGTGGCGCCCGGGTCGTGTGTGGGCCAGCGCCGGTCATGCACACGTCGTTGCGATGTGTGAACCGATCAGGAGCAGGCATGCAGCAGTCCGAGCACCCGGAAGTCCCCCAGGCAGGCAGCGACGCGCTGGACCTTCCGTTTCCCGTCGTCCGTGAAGTCGGCGTGTTCGCCTGTTTCGGCTGGCTGGCCGCCGCGGCCCGCGACATGCGCGCCAATCCTGGCGGGAGCCTGTTCTACGGCAGCTGTTTCGCTTTCATGGGGCTGGTGCTCACCACGGTTTTCCGCCACGCCTATCACCTCACGTCCGCGCTGGTGTGCGGCTTCCTGCTGCTCGGACCCTTCCTGTCGCTGGGTCTTTATGACCTGTCGCGCCAGCGGGAGGCTGGAAAGTCGCCGGTGCTGGCGCACTCGCTGACCGCTGGCAGTCACAACGCCGGCGCGATCGGCGTGTTCGCGGTCATCCTCATCATCATCTTTCTGGTGTGGGCGCGTGCCTCGCTGGTGGTGTTCGCGCTCTTCTACACCACCCAGATGCCGTCGGTGGATCACTTCCTCGAACAGGTGCTCACGCTGCAGAACGTCGAGTTTCTGCTGGCGTACGCGGTGGTCGGCTTCATTTTCGCGTCGCTGGTGTTCGGTGCCAGTGTGGTGGCCATCCCGCTGATGCTGGACCGGCGGCAGGACGCGGTCACTTCCATCCTGGCCAGCCTGATTTCGCTCGGGCGGAATCCTGCGCCGCTGCTGCTGTGGGCGGCCATCATCGCCTGCTTCGCGGTGCTCGGCTTCGCCACCTTCATGCTGGGTCTCATCGTGCTGATGCCGCTGGTGGGTCATGCCACCTGGCACGCCTACCGGGCGCTGATCGAACCGCTGCAGCACCCGGTGGCGGCGACCGCTTAAACCGGCAGCACTCTGCGACGCAGGCCAAGCACGCTCAGACCGGCCAGCAGCATCCACGCACTCGACGCTTCCGGCACCGTACTGACCACCGAAAAGGCGGTGGGGTCCGGGATCGCGTCGGCGTGGTTGCCGTCGATCGCGGCCGACCAGTTCGCGGCATCGTTCAGTGCGCTGCGATAGCCCGCCATCGAAGCCTGACCGCTGCGCGGCCCGACGTAGTAGGCGTAGTCGGTGCTGGCCGGCAGGATCAGCGCGTTGACGCCGGAACTCAGTCCGGCATTCGCCAGCGCGGTGGCCGCCGCCGAGGCACTTTCGGACGACACCGCCGCGAGGAAGGTCTGGGGTGCGGACACGCTGCTGCCGACATAGGCGAACAGCGTGTCACCGCTGCTGCTGAGCCCGGCGTTTCCGCTCGTGCTGAGGCTGCCGATGCTGACCGAACGCGCGCTCTGGTCAATGTCGCTGAAGCGGATCACGGTGCCGGCCGCGATGATCGAGGCGCCGGTGGTCCAGGTGTGCATGCCTTCCGCGCTGCCGAAGCCGCTGCCGTTCCAGTTGCTGTCGCTGAAATAGACCGTGCTGCCGGCGGCCAGATCGGTCAGGACCACGATGGCCCATCCGTCCTCGTCGGCGTTGAACGCGGTGAACGCGATGTCGCCGGACCCTAGCGCGTGCGCGCCCGGTGCGGCCAGGCACAGCGACGCGATGCAAACGATTCTTGCTGAAAACATGAACACCTCCTCGTGTGGGTTGCGCCGTTCCGGACGGAACGGCCGCGAGGGTGGTGTGTCTCCGGCGCCGATGTGTGTCGTGTTTGTGTGATGTGTGCGAGGCCACCCGCCGTCAATGTATGACAGTGGTTCTGATTATTCAAATAGAATATTCCGGGTCAGCGCAGCGTGAGTCCGGTCCAGCCCTGGCGACGGAGGCAGTCGTATAGACCGCGGCTGACGGTGCCGGCCATTGTGTCCGGCGCGTGGGCGTCGCCCAGCGTGTCCAGACACCGTTTCTGGTCCGCGATCAGGTCGTCGGCACCGGCGCCCATCTTCGACCACATCGCGATGCGGACCCGCGACAGCGGATCCCGTGGTGCGGCGGCCGCAGGGGCGACCGTCTGCGCACGGGCTTCTGCGCCGCTGCCGAGGGGCGCTGCCGGTGCAGTCACTGCAGTCTCCGCCGGGATCGCGGCAGCGGCGGTGGACGCCGCTTCGGCCGTGTCGCTGTCCTCGACCGGCACCAGTGCGATCTGCGACAGTTCCTCGGTCGAGCGGGTCCACCAGCCTTTCGCTTCCATGCACTGCAGGAAGGCGGTGCGCTCCGTCGTGGTGCCGAGGCAGGTGCGTTCATCGGCCTTGTAGTCGTTGCCGCCGGCGCCCTGCTTGAAGGACACGCTGGTGCAGGCGGACAGCAGGAGAGCGCCCAGCAGGGCGGGGAGTGCGGTGCGGGATCGGAACATGGCGAGCCGGAGGACGGATGACGATGCACCCGACGCAGCAAGAAGCGCTCCACGACCGGGTGGCGTTACGCCGCCCGGTCAGTCGGGGCGGGTCAGACCAGTTCCTGCAATGCCTCGACCAGTGCGTCGCACTGCGGGTTGGTGCCCACCGTGATGCGCAGGAACTGGTCAATGCGCGGAGCGCGGAAGTGGCGCACCAGGATGCGCCGCTCGCGCAGCCCGGCGGACAGCGCGGCCGCGTCGTGCCGCGGATGGCGCACGAACAGGAAGTTGGCGGCCGACGGCAGCACCTCGAAGCCGAGGCCGGCCAGTTCGCCGGCCAGCCGTTCGCGGCTGGCCATCACCCGGCGGCGGGTCTGGTCAAACCACTCGCGGTCGCGTACCGCAGCGGTGGCACCCACCAGCGCCAGCCTGTCCAGCGGGTAGGAATTGAAACTGTCCTTGACCCGGTTCAGACCCTCGATCAGCGCCGGCTGGCCGACCGCGAAGCCGACCCGCAGGCCGGCCAGCGAGCGCGACTTCGACAGCGTCTGCGTGACCAGCACATTCGGATGGGCATCGATCAGCGCGACCGCGGACTCGCCGCCGAAATCGATGTAGGCCTCGTCGATCACCACCGGCGCATCCGGCAGCGCCGCGGCCAGGCGGGCGATGTCGGCCAGCGGCAGCAGGCGGCCGGTCGGCGCGTTCGGATTGGGGAAGATGACCGCGCCGGGCTGGCGCTCGATGTAGTCATCGACGCGGATGGCGAAGCGATCGTCCAGCGGCACGCGTTCGAAAGCGATGCCATACAGCCCGCAATACACCGGGTAGAAGCTGTAGGTGATGTCCGGGAACAGCAACGGCCGCGCGTGATTCAGCAGGCCGATGAAGGTGTGGGCCAGCACTTCGTCCGAACTGTTGCCGACGAACACGCGGTCGGTCGTGATGCCGAAATGGTCGGCCAGCGCTTCGCGCAGCATCAGCCCGGTCGGCTCCGGGTAGAGCTTGAGCCGGTCGCCATCCACGCCCAGTTCGGCCTGCATGGCCGCCACCGCGTGCGGGCTGGGCGGGTAGGGGTTCTCGTTGGTGTTCAGCTTGATCAGACCGTCGATCTTCGGCTGCTCGCCCGGCGTGTAGGGCGAGAGGGTGTGGACGACGGGGCTCCAGAACTGGCTCATGGCGGTGCGGGAAGGCAGGCTAGGGTGATTCGGGGAACGGTGCGCTGTCAGCGCCGGCCGGCAATGGCCGCAGCAAGTCGATGTTATCATCCGGCCATCTCCGCTTCGGTCCGTGGCCGGGCCGGATCACCGAATCACCCTTCTGCATCTTCTTCGTTCCCTTTCATGCGGCAAGCCGACATCACGCGCAACACCCTGGAAACCCAGATCACGGTGCGCATCAATCTCGACGGTACCGGTCAGGGCAAGCTGGATACCGGCGTGCCCTTTCTCGATCACATGCTGGACCAGATCGTCCGTCACGGCCTGATCGATCTCGATGTGGTCGCCCGGGGCGACCTGCACATCGACGCGCACCATACGGTCGAGGATGTGGGCATCACGCTCGGACAGGCCTTCGCCAAGGCGATCGGCGACAAGAAGGGTCTGCGCCGCTACGGCCACGCCTACGTGCCGCTGGACGAAGCGCTGTCGCGCGTCGTCGTCGACCTGTCAGGCCGTCCGGGGCTGGAGTACAACATCGATTTCACGCGTGCCCGCATCGGCGATTTCGACGTGGATCTCACCCGTGAGTTCTTCCAGGGCTTCGTCAATCACGCGCTGGTTACGCTGCACATCGACAATCTGCGTGGCATCAACGCCCATCACCAGTGCGAAACCGTGTTCAAGGCCTTTGCCCGCGCGCTGCGCGCCGCCACCGAGCGTGACGAGCGTGCGGCCGGCCAGATGCCGTCGACCAAGGGTTCGCTCTGATCCGCTCCGGATTCATCCTCTACCGCTGATTTTCGCCGTCTCATGACTCGCGTTGCCATCATCGACTACGGCATGGGCAATCTGCGTTCGGTCGCCAAGGCGATCGAACACGTGGCCCCCGACGCCGAAGTCATCGTCAGCAGCGACCCTTCGGTGGTCGCCGCTGCCGATCGCGTCGTATTCCCCGGTCAGGGCGCCATGCCCGACTGCACCCGCGAGCTGGATGCGCGCGGCCTGCGCTCGGTCGTGCTGGAAGCGGCCGCCCGCAAGCCCTTCCTCGGCATCTGCATCGGTCTGCAGATGCTGTTCGAGCACAGCGAAGAGGGTGACGTGCCGGGACTGGGCCTGTTCGCGGGCGAGGTGAAGCGCTTCGCCGATCCGGTCGATCCGACCAGCGGTGGCCGGCTCAAGGTGCCGCACATGGGCTGGAACGGCGTGAAGCAGACCCGCGCCCACCCGATGTGGGCCGGCATTGCTGACGGCGAACGCTTCTACTTCGTGCACAGCTACTACGTGTGTCCGGCCGATGCGACGCTGGCCGTGGGCGAAACCGCTTACGGCGCAACCTTTACCAGTGCGGTAGCCCGAGATAATATTTTTGCGGTGCAGTTCCACCCGGAAAAGAGCGCGCAGGCTGGCCTGCGCCTGCTTTCCAACTTCATCGGCTGGATGCCCTGATTCCGCGGGCCTGACGCTGTCGTCCGGCCCTTCCTTTCCTCCACCCCCTGACACGACACGACTCGCGCCATGCTGCTCATTCCCGCCATCGACCTCAAGGACGGCCACTGCGTACGCCTGAAGCAGGGTGATATGGATGTGGTGACCGTATTTTCGGAAGACCCGGCCGCCATGGCGCGCCACTGGCTCGACGCCGGTGCCCGCCGCCTGCATCTGGTGGATCTGAACGGCGCCGTCGCCGGCAAGCCGAAGAACGAATCGGCGATCAAGGCCATCGTGAAGGAGCTGGGCGACGAAATCCCGATCCAGCTTGGCGGCGGCATCCGCGATCTCGACACCATCGAGCGCTATCTCGACGACGGCATCAGCTACGTCATCATCGGCACCGCCGCGGTCAAGAGCCCGGGTTTCGTGCATGACGCCTGTGGCGCCTTCCCCGGCCACATCATCGTCGGCCTCGATGCCAAGGACGGCAAGGTGGCGGTCGACGGCTGGTCCAAGATGACCGGTCACGACGTGATCGACCTGGCCAAGAAGTTCGAGGACCAGGGCGTCGAAGCCATCGTCTATACCGACATCGGCCGCGACGGCATGCTGAGCGGCGTGAACATCGATGCCACGGTCAAGCTGGCCCAGGCACTGCGCATTCCGGTCATCGCCTCCGGCGGCGTCACCAATATGGAAGATATCCGCGGCCTGTGCGCAGTCGAGGACGAAGGCGTGATCGGCGCCATCACCGGTCGCGCCATCTACGAAGGCACGCTGGACTTCGCCGCGGCCCAGGCGGAAGCCGACCGGCTCAACGGCAAGGGCTGACCTCACTTTTGCTCGCGCTCGGCGCGGAACACACATGCTAGCCAAGCGCATCATTCCCTGTCTGGACGTCAACGCCGGCCGCGTGGTCAAGGGCGTCAATTTCGTGTCGCTGAAGGACGCCGGTGACCCGGTCGAGATCGCCCGCCGCTACGACGAGCAGGGCGCGGACGAACTGACCTTTCTCGACATCACCGCCAGCTCCGACGCGCGCGACATCATCCTGCACGTGGTGCAGCAGGTGGCCGAACAGGTATTCATTCCGCTGACCGTCGGCGGTGGCGTACGCACCGTGGACGATGTCCGCCGGCTGCTCAACGCCGGTGCCGACAAGGTGAGCATGAACACCGCCGCGATCACCGATCCTGAACTGGTGGCCCGCGCGTCCGGCAAGGTCGGTTCGCAGGCCATCGTGGTCGCGATCGACGCGAAGCGGGTCGAGGACCGCGACGGCCAGCCGCGCTGGGAGGTGTTCACGCACGGCGGCCGCAAGGCCACCGGTCTCGATGCCATCGAATGGGCGCAGCGGGTGGCGGCGCTGGGTGCCGGCGAAATCCTGCTCACCAGCATGGACCGCGACGGCACCAAGAGCGGTTTCGACCTTGCGCTCACGCGCGCGGTGTCGGACGCGGTGCCGATTCCGGTCATCGCGTCGGGTGGCGTCGGCAACCTCGATCACCTGGCCGACGGCGTGCTCGAAGGCGGCGCCGACGCGGTGCTCGCGGCCAGCATCTTCCACTTCGGCGAGCACACGGTGCGCGAAGCCAAGGAGCGCATGAAGGCGCGCGGCATCGAGGTCCGTCTGTGATGAGCATGCCGGACTGGATCAAGGACATCGCCTGGGACGACAACGGTCTGCTGCCGGTCATCGTGCAGGAGGCATCGACCGGCGACGTGCTCATGTTCGCCTGGATGAACCGGGACGCGCTGGCGCGTACCGCTGAACTGCGCGAGGCGGTGTTCTGGTCGCGCTCGCGCCGCAAGCTGTGGCACAAGGGTGAGGAATCCGGCCACACGCAGAAGGTGCTGGACATCCGGCTCGACTGCGACCGCGACGTGCTGCTGCTCAAGGTCGAACAGACAGGCGGCATCGCCTGCCATACCGGCCGTCACAGCTGCTTCTTCCATTCGCTCACCGATGGCCGCTGGGACGAGGTCGACCCGGTCATCAAGAACCCGGACGACATCTACAAATGATCGATATCGAAGTGCTGCGCCGCGTTGCGCAGACCATTGCCGAGCGCAAGGGGGCCGACCCGTCGTCGAGCTACGTGTCCTCGCTGTTCCACAAGGGCACCGACGCGATCTGCAAGAAGGTGGCGGAAGAGGCGGCTGAAACCATCATGGCGTCCAAGGACGGCGACGTCGGCCACGTGGTGCGCGAGGTGTGCGACCTGTGGTTCCACTCCATGGTGCTGCTGGCCCATCACGGCCTGACGGTGGAAGACGTGCTGCACGAGTTCCGTCGCCGCGAGGGCATTTCCGGCATCGACGAGAAGCGTTCGCGCACTGGCGGCTGAAGTCCGCTCGCAATACGGTAATACGCGTATTTGAAACTTTCGGGCTCAGGGACAGACTGAAACCATGCACGACCCCAACTGCATCTTCTGCAAGATCATCGAAGGCAAGATTCCGTCGCGCAAGCTGTACGAGGACGACCTGATCTACGCCTTCCACGACATCAACCCGCAGGCGCCGGTGCACTTCCTCATCATTCCGAAGGCGCACATCGCGACGCTCTACGATGCCGACGGCAGCCATGAAGTCATCCTCGGCCGCATGCTGGCGAAGGCCGGCGAACTGGCCCGCGCAGCGGGAGCGGGCGACGGTTTCCGCACCATCATCAACTGCGGAAAGGTGGGTCGGCAGGAGGTGTATCATCTTCACATGCATGTTCTGGGCGGTGACCACCCGCTGCCGCCCATGATCGTTTCCGAGAGGTAATCCATGGGTTCGCTCAGCATCACGCACTGGCTCATCGTGCTCGTCATCGTGCTTCTCGTGTTCGGCACCAAGAAGCTGCGCAACATCGGCTCCGACCTCGGCGGCGCGGTGAAGGGTTTCAAGGAAGGCATGAAGGGTGCCGAGTCGGGTGCTCCGTCCGACCAGCCCACCCAGAGTGTTGGCCACACGATAGACGTGAAGGCCGAAGAGAAGGTCAAGTCCTGACCGGACGGGCCGCGATCTGCGCGGCCCGCGCCGCGATTCCGTCCGTACAGGGCAGGCTTCGGTCTGCCCTGTACATCACGCCCCCCGTCCCATGTTCGACATCGGTTTTTCCGAACTTTTCGTAATCGGCGTCGTGGCGCTGCTGGTGCTCGGCCCCGAGCGCCTGCCGCGTGTCGCGCGTACCGCCGGCCATCTGCTGGGCCGCCTGCAGCGCTACGTGAGCGATGTGAAGGCGGACATTTCACGTGAAATGCAGCTCGAGGAACTGCGCAAGCTGCAGGCCCAGGTCGAGCAGCAGGTGCGTGACGTCGAGCGTCAGGCCAGTGAGGCGGTGTCCACCGCGAACAAGGAAGTGGATGGCCTGAGCGACCAGATGAAGGCAGCGATGGCCGAGCAGGAGAAGTACGCGGCCATCGAGCAGCAGGCTGCCGGACAGGACGCTGCTCACGCCACACCCGAAGCGCAGCAGGATGCAGCTGCAGTACCTGCCCGGCCGCAGCCTGAATCCGCCCAGCTGTCCCTCGACATTCCGCTGCCCGAAGCCACCCCGGCAACGCCGGCCACTCCGGCCGACAAGACATGAGCGAGCAGACCGAAAGTTTCATTTCCCATCTGGTCGAACTGCGTGACCGCCTGTTGCGCGCGGTGGCGGCGGTGGTGATCGTGTTCATCTGCCTGATGCCCTGGGCGGCCGACATCTACGACCTGCTGGCCCGCCCGTTGATGATCGCGCTGCCGGAAGGCACGAAGATGATCGCTACAGGTGTGGTGACGCCTTTCTTCGTGCCGATCAAGGTGACCATGATGGTGGCCTTCCTGATCGCGCTGCCCTACGTGCTCTACCAGGCCTGGGCTTTCGTCGCGCCGGGGCTGTACGCGCACGAAAAGCGGCTGGGCCTGCCGCTCATCATCGCCAGCACCGTCCTGTTCGTGCTCGGGATGGCGTTCTGCTACACCTTCGTGTTCGGCGTGGTATTCCACTTCATCGCCGAATTCGCGCCCAAGAGCATCACGCCAGCGCCGGACATCGAGCAGTACCTCAGTTTCGTGCTCACGATGTTCACTGCCTTCGGCGTCACCTTCGAGGTGCCGGTGGTGGTGATCGTGCTTGTGCGCTTCGGTCTGGTGACGATCGAAAAGCTGAAGGAGGCGCGTCCCTACGTCATCGTCGGCGCCTTCGTGGTGGCTGCGGTGGTCACGCCGCCCGATGTGGTGTCCCAGCTGATGCTGGCGATTCCGCTGTGCCTGCTGTACGAACTGGGCATTCTGGCCGCCCGTTTCATCGGCGGTCCGGTGACCCGCGAAGAGAGCGATCGCACCGATACCGCGGTCTGAAAACGATCCGAGGAGCGGGGCGTTCGCAGTCGTGAACGCCCGGTTTGTTCTTACCTCGGGCTGACCTTTCCGCTCATTCGCGGTTCTTGGCTGCGACGCCGTTGATCGGACGCTTGCCCACGGTCACCGCGATATCCCGCTCACCGCCGCTGCGGTACACCTTCAGCGTGGCCTGCTGACCCGGTACCAGGGCCGCGATCAGCTGCAGCATGCCCGACGCGTCCTTCACCTTGCGGCCTTCGACTTCCAGCAGCACGTCGCCCGGGCGCACGCCGCCACGGTCGGCCGGACTGCCGCGCATCACGCCGGCAATCAGCGCGCCGCCGGTCAGCGGGTACTTGAAGCTTTCCGCCAGTTCCGGCGTCAGTTCCTGCACCTCGACACCGACCCAGCCGCGGGTCACCGAGCCGCTGGCGACGATCTGTTCCATCACGCTGCGCGCGGTGCTGGCCGGGATCGCGAAACCGATGCCCAGCGAACCGCCGCTGCGCGAATAGATGGCGGTGTTGATGCCGACCAGATTGCCGTTCGCATCGACCAGCGCGCCGCCCGAATTGCCCGGATTGATGGCCGCGTCGGTCTGGATGAAGTTCTCGAAGGTGTTGATGCCCAACTGCGAACGGCCCAGCGCCGACACGATGCCCATGGTGACGGTCTGGCCGACGTCGAAGGGGTTGCCGATGGCCAGCACCACGTCACCGATCTGCAGGCTGTCGCTGCTGGCGAAGCTGACCGCCGGCAGCTTGCCCGGCGCTTTCACCCGCAGCACCGCCAGATCGGATTCCGGATCGCTGCCGATCAGCACTGCCGGATACTTGCCGCCGTCGTTCAGCGATACCTCGATCTCGTCCGCCGCTTCCACCACATGGTTATTGGTCAGCACCACGCCGTCCTCGCTGACGATGACGCCTGAACCCAGGCCCATCTGGCGCTGCGGCTGGCTGCCCAGGCGGTCGCCGAAGAAATGGCGGAATACCGGATCGTTCATCAGCGGGTGCTGCGGCGTGCGCACCGCCTTGGTGGTGAACACGTGCACCACGGACGGCAGTGCCTTCTGCGCGGCATCCGAATAGCTCACCACCTTGGCCGCTTCGACCCGGGTGGCGACCGGCGGCTGGGCTGGCAGCAGGTGTTCGATGGAAGGCAGTGGGGAGGCGCCGTTCTGGGCGGGGCTGCTGCGCGCCGGCAGCCAGTCCGGCTTGAGTGTGACCACGACGAACAGCACGGCCAGCGCGGCAGTGACCGATTGAGCAAAGACCAGCCACAGACGCTGCATAATTCGGAGTCGGAACGGGGAAAAGTGGTCGGGAATGGACAGGACGCAGCTGCAACGACATCTGGATGACCTGCTGGAAGCCGCGCGCTTCAAGGATTATTGCCCAAACGGCCTGCAAGTGGAAGGCGCGCCCGAGGTGCGGAAAGTGGTGTGCGGCGTGACCGCCAGCCAGGCGCTGATCGAGGCCGCCATCGAGCGCGGCGCGCAGGCGCTGCTGGTGCATCACGGCTGGTTCTGGCGTGGCGAGGACGGCCGCGTCACCGGCATGAAAAAGGCCCGCATGGCCCGGCTGCTGGCGCACGACATCAATCTGTTCGCCTACCACCTGCCGCTGGACGCCCACGCCGAACTGGGCAACAACGCCCAGCTGGGCCGGGTGCTCGGTCTGACACCGACCGGCGTCGCCGGCGATCAGGGCCTGCTGTGGCTGGGCGAAACCGCGCAGCCGGTGGCGGCGTCGGTACTGGCGCAGCAGGTGGGTGAAGCGCTGGGGCGCGCGCCGCTGCTGGTCGGTGATGCCTGCCGCAGCGTACGCCGTGTCGCCTGGTGTACCGGCGGTGCCCAAGGCTATTTCGAGCAGGCGATCGCCGAAGGGGTGGATCTGTATCTGTCCGGCGAAATTTCGGAGCAGACCACGCATCTGGCGCGCGAGAGCGGCGTGCCCTACATCGCGGCCGGCCATCATGCGACCGAGCGCTATGGCGTGCGGGCGCTGGGCGCGCACATCGCTGCGCACTTCGGCCTGCAGGTGGACTTCGTCGATATCGACAACCCGGCCTGAGCGGCCGGACAGGGTCAGAGCTGGGCGAGGCGGGAGGCGCTGGTATTGGTCATCGGCGGGTTGGCGATCAGCCACTCCAGCATGCTCTTGAGCAGCAGGATGTCGTCGATCACGCCGAGCGGAAAGCCGATGCGGGTGCCCGCCCGGTTGTCGCGCAGCAGCTCGGTCAGGTAGTCCAGACAGTCCTGACCCGGCCAGGTCGCATTGACCCGGGCCATGATGTGAGCGAACTGCTCCACCGATTCCGAGGTGAGCGGACCGGTGAACTCTTCCCACTGCGGCACTTTCACATTGAAAGCGCGGTTCAGCTTGGGGGCCAGGTCGTCGTATTCGCCCCGGCGGCCGCCCTTGTGATACAGATCGAGCAGCTTCAGCCAGGGGACCAGCGATTCCTTGGGGTAGTCGCGCAGGAAGTCCGACAGCGTCTGCGCGGCGCCTTCGGCCCGGCCGAAGGACATCATGATTTCGGCCAGTTCCAGCACGTGCTCGTGCGAAGGGGCGGCTTCCTCGTTGGCCGGATGGGCGCTCTGGTCGATCGCCATGCCGGTCGTCGCCGGGACGCTGGGCTGGCTGCTGACCAGCCGCGGTCCCTGGGTCGAAAAGGCTTCGGCCTGGGTGGCCGACAGACCGTTCGAACTGGTGCTGCCGCTGAACGAGTCGAATTCCAGATCCAGTCGGGCCGGTGCGACGGCGGGCGTCTCCGCGTCATTGCCGAGTTCGAAATCGACGCTGGCGATCGACGAGGTCGAAAACTCCAGATCGGGAACGGCCGCTGACGGTTTGCCCGGCTCGTCCGCCTCCGTGGCCGCCGGCGATGCGGCGATTTCCATGTCTTCCATGTGCTCGGCTGGCGCCTCGCCCGGGAAGAAATCGATGGAGGCCACTTCCTGTACCTGCGGGACCGGCGGCGTGAGCGAATAGGTTGGAGACTGGGGCCGGCCTTCGAAGGAGGCTGTCATGGCCACGGCAGGGGCCGGCGATGCGGACACCGCGGACTGCGCCGGTTGCGTGTCGCCCGGGCGGAAGCCGTCTCCGTGCGCGTATTCGCTGTCGGCCGCGCGGTCGTCGCGGCGACGTGGCGACGGGCGATTGGCGAGGCTGGCGGCCAGTTCCTGCTCCCGGCGGGCGCGGGCTGCGGCGATCCGGGCCGCGCGGCGGCGCCACAGCCAGCTGCCGCCCAGTACCGCACCGGCGGCGGCCAGACCGAGACCGGCCACCATCCAGTCCACGCCCGGCAGCTCGGCGGCCGGGTCTTCGGCGGCCGCATCCGGCGGCAGCTTGGTCACCACCTTGACCGGTTCGTTGGTCAGACCGGGGGCGGGCGGCGGCACGTCTGCCTGTGCCACCGGCGCCGGAAGCTGTTCCTGCGGGGAGGCGGAGGGCACGTCGCCGGACGGCCCGTCGCTGCGTTCGGCCTCGACCGGCGGTGTGACGGCTGGGCGGGTCTCTGCCTGAACCGACGGAGCCGGTGCGACGGCAGGATTTGACAAGGGCGTCGCGGGCGGTGCGGCCAGCGCAGGGGCGCGCGCCGCATCGAGTGCAGCCCCGCTGCGGTCGAGCTGTTTCTGCAGCTCGGCCAGCCGGGCTTCAAGGTGCTTCACCTTGTCCGCGATCGCCAGATGGGTCGCGATCTGTTCGTCCAGCGCAGCCAGCAGTTTCTGTTCGCTGCGCAGCGCCTCCCGCTGCGCTTCGGTCGCTTCCGGCCGGCTGGCCATGCCGCCGGACATTTTCAGGGCACCGCCTTCCAGCCCCGGTGCCACGAACAGACGGTCACCGCTGCCTTCCGCGCGCTTCGCTTTTGCCTTGCGGGGGGCAGCTCGCGCCGGTTCTGCGGCGGCGTCGACGGGCGCGGCGGCGCCTTCGGAGGCGCGGGATGCGCTGTCTGCGCGCCGCGTGCGGGCGGGGGCAGGTACTGCGCTGTCGGCTGCGGTGGCGGCCGGCGCAGCCGGTGCGGCGGATGCGACCGGCGCGTCTTCCGGCGCTGCGCCCATGGGCTGCATCAGCACCGTGTAGTCACGGGACACCTCGAAGCCGCAGCCCACCCGTACGCCGACCATCAGTACCGGTTCATTGATTGGTGCGCTGCTGCTGATATGGAGTGTCCGGCCCTGGATGCGCATGCGGCCACTGCCCAGCCACGGCAGATCGTCCGCGCTCATCGAAGGCGGCGTTTCGATCGAGAAGCAGGTGCTTGCGGGCGTGCTCTCGCCGCTGCCGATCAGTGCCACCTCTGCACGGAAAGGCTCGCCCAGTGCCGACCGCACCCGCAGGCCGCCGAGCCCGAGCGCCTGCGCGTCAGTGACCTGCAGACCGATGGCGAACAAGGCGGCGGCGAGCAGCGTCGGACGCATGCGGGAACGCGATCGTCCATGCGTTCGTGCGTGCGCGGTGCCTGACATGTGCAATTGATGAAACTCCCAGCCGGTGAGCAAGAGGCGATACCCGATTGTGGGTTCTTTCGGCCTGCGAAGGGGAAACTTTACTTTAGTGGCGCACGCTTTCGGGAGCCGCTTCAGACAAGGCGATCCGGGAACAGGCAAAATTGTGTATCGCACAACCCTGACCGGAGGCCGCATGCCGGCGACACTTTTCGAACTTTCCCCGGTGCATCTGCCGATCCGCGGAGAGCACGCCCTTTTTCCGGTACGCCGCATCTACTGCGTCGGCCGCAACTACGCCGACCACGCGCGAGAGATGGGCCACGACCCGGCGCTGGAACAGCCCTTCTTCTTTTCCAAGCCGGCGTATGCGGCGGTGGCACTGCCGGACAGCGTGCCCTATCCGTCGCAGACCACCGACCTTCAGCACGAAGTGGAACTGGTGGTGGCGCTGCATGACGGCGGGCGCAATCTCGACGCAGCGCGCGCGCGTGCCTGCATATACGGCTACGGCGTCGGGCTCGATCTGACCCGCCGTGATCTGCAGCGCGCCGCGCGTGACAAGGGCCAGCCCTGGGACATGGGCAAGGGCTTCGATTTCAGCGCGCCGGTGTCGGCGCTGGTGCCGGCGGCGGAGTGCGGCCATCCGCGCAGCGGCCGCATCGAACTGGCGGTGAATGGCCGGCTGAGGCAGCAGGGCGACCTGTCGGACATGATTCTCGATGTGGAGGCGCTGCTGGTCCGGCTGTCGGCACTGGTCGAGCTGAAGGCCGGCGACCTGCTGTTCACCGGTACGCCGGCCGGGGTTTCCGCTCTGCAGCCGGGCGACCGGATCGAAGCGTCAGTCGCCGGCGTGGGCAGGCTCGATCTGATGATAGGCCCCTCGCTGGAGTGAGGATTTCTTATCCTGCCGTTCGCTGCGGTGCAGCGAAGCGCGCGTATAATTATGGATTACGCCATCGGGCTCTGCGCGCCCGGCGGCCGGTACCGGCCGCTGACCAGCGTTCCGGGGCCTGACAAGATCCGTGAGGGCTACAACCCGAAGCGGGCGTTTCACCATCCTGTGCAGACAACAAGGCGAGGAATACGCATGAAGATCCATGAGTATCAGGCGAAGGAGGTATTGCGCCGTTTCGGTGTGGTCACGCCGCGCGGAGTACCGGTTTTCGAGGTTGATCAGGCTGTGGCCGCGGCGGAATCGCTGGGCGGCAAGGTCTGGGTTGTCAAGGCGCAGATCCACGCCGGCGGCCGCGGCAAGGGCGGCGGCGTGAAGGTGGCGAAGTCGCTCGATGAAGTGCGCGAGTTCGCGAAGCAGATCATGGGCATGCAGCTGGTCACGCACCAGACCGGCCCGGAAGGCCAGAAGGTCCGTCGTCTGCTGATCGAGGAAGGCGCCGACATCCGCAAGGAATACTACGTCGCCGCGCTGACCGACCGCGCGACGCAGAAGGTGGCGATGATGGCCTCGTCGGAAGGCGGCATGGACATCGAGGAAGTCGCCCACAACACTCCGGAAAAGATCATCAAGGTGTTCATCGACCCGCTGGTCGGCATGACCGACGCGCAGGGCAAGGAACTGGCCGACGGCATCGGCGTTCCCGAAGCATCGCAGGCGCAGGCGATCGACACCTTCAAGAAGCTCTACACCTGCTACATGGAAACCGATGCCTCGCTGGCGGAAATCAATCCGCTGATTCTCGAGGGCAACGGCAACATCAAGGCGCTGGACGCCAAGTTCAATTTCGATTCGAACGCGCTCTACCGTCATGAAGATATCGTGGCTTTCCGCGATCTCGACGAAGAGGACGCGGCCGAGATCGAGGCGTCGAAGTTCGACCTCAGCTATGTGTCGCTGGACGGCAACATCGGCTGTCTGGTGAACGGTGCCGGTCTGGCCATGGCCACCATGGACGTGATCAAGCTGTACGGCGCCGAGCCGGCCAACTTCCTCGACGTGGGTGGCGGCGCCACCACCGAGAAGGTGACCGAGGCGTTCAAGATCATGCTGCGCAACCCCAATGTGCGCGGCATTCTGGTGAACATCTTCGGCGGCATCATGCGCTGCGACACCATCGCGACCGGCGTCGTCGCTGCGGCGCGCGAGGTGCACCTGACGGTGCCGCTGGTGGTGCGCATGAAGGGCACCAACGAGGAACTGGGCAAGCAGATTCTGGCGGACTCGGGTCTGCCCATCATTTCGGCCGACAGCATGGCGGATGCGGCACAGAAGATCGTTGCCGCCGTGGCCGGACACTGAGGGGAGAACCAGACATGTCGATTCTGATCAACAAGGACACCAAGGTCATCACCCAGGGCATCACCGGGAAGACCGGCCAGTTCCACACCCGCATGTGCCGCGACTACGCCAATGGCGCGAACTGTTTCGTCGCCGGCGTGAATCCGAAGAAGGCCGGCGAGGACTTCGAGGGCATCCCGATCCACGCCACCGTGGCTGAAGCGAAGGCCGCCACCGGCGCCACCGTGTCGGTCATCTACGTGCCGCCCCCTGGCGCGGCCGCGGCGATCTGGGAAGCGGTCGAAGCCGACCTCGACCTGGTCATCTGCATCACCGAAGGCATTCCGGTGCGCGACATGCTGATGGTGCGCAACAAGATGAAGGCCAAGGAAGCGGCCGGCGGCAAGAAGACGCTGCTGCTGGGCCCGAACTGCCCGGGCCTGATCACGCCGGACGAAATCAAGATCGGCATCATGCCGGGCCACATCCACAAGAAGGGCCGCATCGGCGTGGTCAGCCGCTCCGGCACGCTGACCTACGAAGCGGTTGGCCAGCTGAGCGAGATCGGCCTCGGCCAGTCGAGCGCGGTCGGCATCGGTGGCGACCCGATCAATGGGCTCAAGCATATAGACGTGATGCGCATGTTCAACGACGATCCGGACACCGACGCGGTGATCATGATCGGCGAGATCGGCGGTCCGGACGAAGCCGAGGCAGCGCAGTGGTGCAAGGCCAACATGAAGAAGCCCATCGTCGGCTTCATCGCCGGCGTCACCGCGCCCCCGGGCAAGCGCATGGGCCACGCTGGTGCGCTGATCTCGGGCGGTGCCGACACCGCCGACGCCAAGCTCGCCATCATGGAAGAGTGCGGCTTCACCGTGACGCGCAATCCGTCGGAAATGGCCAAGCTGCTGAAGGCCAAGCTCTGACCGGGTGATCCGTATCCGGTACGGACGCGGCTGAAAAGGCCACCGCGCAGGCGGTGGCCTTTTCATTTGTGCCCTTCATAAGGGTCTGTCGGTAGAATCCGCGCTTTCGCAATCCGGGCGCAACACACGATGGACTTTACTTCTCCCGAGTTCTGGCTCGCCGTCGGCCAGATCATCATGATCGACATCCTGCTGGGCGGTGACAACGCGGTCGTGATCGCGCTGGCCTGCCGCAAGCTGCCGCCGGCGCAGCGCAAACTCGGCATCATGTGGGGCACGGCCGGTGCGGTACTGCTGCGCGTCATCCTCATCATGTTCGCGCTCACCCTGCTCAAGGTGCCTTTCCTGAAGGTGGTCGGCGCAGTGCTGCTGCTATGGATCGGCATCAAGCTGCTGATGCCGGAAGACGAGGACGAACACGCCAACATCGCGTCCAGCGACAAGCTGTGGGGTGCGGTCAAGACCGTCATCGTGGCCGATCTGGTCATGAGCGTGGACAACGTGATCGCGATCGCCGGCGCGGCCGAGGGCGCGGGTGGAGACCATCAGCTGCCGCTGGTGGTGTTCGGTCTGCTGGTGTCGATTCCGATCATCGTGTGGGGCAGCCAGATCGTGCTGGGCCTGATGACCCGCTTTCCCTTCATCGTCACGCTGGGCGCCATGCTGCTCGGCTGGATCGCCGGTACCATGCTGGTGACCGATCCGGGTGTGCTGCCCTACATGCCGCTCGATCCGGCGAGCACCGAAGCGCGGCCGGAGGTGACCGATCTGGTGCGCTACGGCGCCGGCGTGATCGGCGCACTCCTCGTGCTGGCAGTTGGCAAGATCATTGCAGCCCGCCAGAAGCCGGTCGATTTCCCGATCCAGTAAGGCAGGCTCGTGGCGCTCTACCTCACCGAGGACGAAGTCCGGCAGGTGCTGACGCTGCCGGATGCGCTGGCGGCGGTCGAACAGGCGCATCGCTGGCACGCGACCGGCGAGGCCATCGATACGCCGCGGGCGCGCAGCCGCACACCGACTTCGGCGCTGCACATGCTGCACGGCGCGGTGCAGCCGCTGGGCGTCATCGGCTACAAGAGCTATACCACCAGCCGCGAGGCGGCGCGCTTCTGGGTGCATCTGTTCGACGCCGCCAACGGTCGCCCGCTGGCGGTGATTGAAGCCGACTACCTCGGCATGATGCGCACCGGCGCCACCGGTGGCCTGTCGGCCCGGGTGCTCGCGCGGACCGATGCCCGCGAAGCGCTGGTGTTCGGCGCCGGCTGGCAGGCGCGCAGCCAGATTGCTGCGCTGTGCGCGGTGCGTGACATCGCCCGGGTGAAGGTGGTCGCCCGCCGGCGTGAGCGGCTGGAAGCCTTCTGCGCCGAGCAGTCCGCGCTGCTCGGCCGCGCTGTCGAACCGGCGGACAATGTCGAGGCGGCAGTCCGCGGCGCCGACGTCGTGGTCACCATCACTACGGCCTCCGAGCCACTGTTCGATGGCCGCTGGCTGAGCGACGGTACCCATGTCACTGCTGCCGGCTCGAACGCGCTCATCCGCCGCGAAATCGACGAAGCCACGATACGCCGCGCCGCCGTGGTGGCGGTGGATGCCCGCGCCACCGCGCTGCGCGAATCCGGCGATCTGCTGCCGGCGTTGGAAAAGGGTCGCCTGTCCGAATACGGCATGATCGAACTGGGCGAACTGCTGACCGGCATGCGGCCTGGGCGTCGCGGCGACGCCGACGTGACGCTGTTCGAGTCGCAGGGCATGGCGATACAGGATCTGGTGCTGGCGCACCGGGTGCTGGACCAAGCCCGCGCGGCCGGTCTGGGTCGCGAACTGCCTTATTGAGCCGAGCCGGCGACGCCGGATGGCAATTCGGCACCCCAAGCGTGAAATTCCACCGCCCACGCGCAGCCGTCGTTTGACTGTGTTGAGGCGGAACTGCAAGAATATGTGACAGACGCCTGTTTTTCCGCGTGACTTGTCGCGTGGAAAGCCGGACGGCATCCATACAACAAGCTGACAGGCGCCATCCCCTCGGGCGAGGACGCCAAGCATTTGCGGGGGGTGAGCGTGACCAAGGCCGCTATCTGGAAGACCGACTGGTTTCTTGGCGCCGCCATCAGCCTCCTTTTCCTGTTTTCCGCGCAGTCCGACCTGATCCAGAGTCTGGAGCGTAAGGCGTACGACGTCGGGGTCGGCGCCACCCAGCGCAGCCCCAGTTCACGCATCGCCATCATTGCGATCGACCAGCAGAGCATCGACAACATCGGTCGCTGGCCCTGGTCGCGCGATGTGCATGCGCGCATGATCGACCGGCTGGCGCAGGCACAGGCCAAGGTGGTCGGCACCACCATTTTCTTCGCCGAACCGCAGATCGATCCGGGGCTGGCCTACATCAACAAGCTGCTGGCGATCGAAAGCCAGACCCGCGCTGCAGCGGTCGACGGTGAGACGCAGCCGTCCCCGCCGGGCGAAGCGCTGCAGGCATTCTCCGCGGTGCTGCACGAGGCGGAAAACGCGCTGAACACCGACCGGCTGCTGGCAGCCAGCATCGGCAAGGCCGGCAACGTGGCGCTGCCCATGCTGTTCCAGGATGGCGAACCCCAGGGTCGGCCGGACCGACCGCTGCCGGATTTCGTGCGCGCGATGGCGCTGAAGAACGTGGCCGGCACCGAGCCGTTGCCGCCGCTGACGCTGGACGTCGCGGCCGGCGTGATCGAGCCGCTGGGCAAGGTGGCGGCGGCGGTTGGTCACCTCAATCCGTCGATCGACCGCGACGGCGGCCTGCGGGTACAGCCGCTGGTGATGACGCACTTCGACCAGTTCTATCCGTCGCTGCCGCTGCTGATCGCGGCGAAGAGCCTCAATCTGGGCGTGGACGATATCCGCGTGAAGCTGGGCGAATCGGTGTCGCTGGGCCGGCTCAACATCGCCACCGACCCCGGTCTGGGCATGTACAGCTTCTACTACCGCGGCGAGGGCGGGAAGCCGGCTTTCCCGGTCGATTCCTTCTTCGACGTCATGAGCGGCAAGATTCCGCTCGACAAGTATCGCGACAAGATCGTGCTGATCGGCCAGACCGCGCCCGGCATCGGCAATTTCTATGCGACGCCGGTATCGCCGGCCATGTCCTCGGTCGAGGTGATGGCACACGGGCTGTCCAGCATCCTGCAGGAGCATTTCTTCGTGTCGCCGTCGTGGGGGTGGGCCGCCGAGTTCAGCATCTTCCTGCTGGTCGCGCTCTACCTCATCGTGCTGCTGCCGCGGCTGAAAGCCGGTCTCGGCGCTGCCGTCACCGCCGGCCTGTTCGTCGCGCTGCTGGCAGCCCATTTCGTGCTGATGACCGGTCAGCTGATGTGGTTGCAGCTGATGCTGCCGGCCACGCTGCTGCTGGTCGGTCACCTGCTGCTGACCACCAAGCGCTTCCTGGTGACCGAGCGCGGCAAGGTGAAATCGGACGAACAGTCCGCCGAATCCAACCGCATGCTGGCGCTGGCGTTCCAGGGTCAGGGCCAGCTCGACATGGCCTGGGACAAGTTCCGTCTTGTGCCGCTGTCCGACGCCGTGATGGAAAACCTGTACAACCTTGCGCTCGATTTCGAGCGCAAGCGTCAGTTCAACAAGGCGGAAACCGTGTTCCGCCACATGGCCGAGTTCAATCCGAAGTTCAAGGATCTGGAAACCCGGGTCAAGCGCGCGAAAGCCATGTCGGAAACCGTCATGCTGGGTGGCGCCGGGGCGGGGCGCACCAACGCCAGCATCCTGGAGGACGGCACGGTCGAGAAGCCGATGCTGGGGCGTTACCAGGTCGAGAAGGAACTGGGCAAGGGCGCCATGGGCGTGGTCTACCTGGGCCGCGATCCGAAGATCAACCGCGTGGTCGCAATCAAGACCATGGCGCTGTCGCAGGAATTTGACGAGGAAGAACTGGCGGACGTGAAGGAGCGCTTCTTCCGCGAGGCTGAAACCGCCGGCCGGCTCAACCATCCTCACATCGTCACCATCTTCGATGCGGGCGAGGAGCACGATCTCGCCTACATCGCGATGGAGTTCCTGAAGGGCCGCGACCTGGTGCCGCAGACCAAGCCGGGCCACCTGCTGCCGCTGCCCAGGGTGATGGACATCGTTGCCCGGGTCGCCGAGGCACTGGCCTACGCCCACGGCAACAACGTGGTGCATCGCGACGTGAAGCCGGCCAACATCATGTACGAAGCCGAGTCGGATCAGGTGAAGGTGACCGACTTCGGCATCGCCCGCATCACCGACTCGTCGCGCACCAAGACCGGCATGGTGCTGGGTACGCCGTCCTACATGTCGCCGGAGCAGCTGGCCGGCAAGAAGATAGACGGGCGCTCCGACCTGTTCTCGCTGGGCGTGATGCTGTTCCAGCTGGTGTGCGGCAAGCTGCCGTTCGAAGGCGATTCGATGGCACAGCTCATGTTCCGCATCGCCAATGAGCCGCACCCGGACATCCGCGACCTGCGGCCGGACGTGCCGGACTGCCTGTCCGCCATCATCGATCGCGCGCTGGCCAAGGACGTGGAGGCGCGCTACCAGTCCGGCAACGACATGGCGGCCGATCTGCGCGCCTGCGCCGGCTCCCTTTCACAATCCCTCTCCCAGGTCGATTTCAGCCTCTGACATGACTCCGGATCTCAGCCCCGCTCTTCAGATGGTCAGCCGTACCGACCCGGGCATGGTACGCACCCACAACGAGGACGCGGTCGCCGTCCAGCCCGCGCTTGGCCTGGCCATACTGGCCGACGGCATGGGTGGCTACAACGCTGGCGAAGTCGCCAGCGGCATGGCGACCGCAGTCATCGGTACCGAGCTCGAACAGGGTCTGCGCGAAGGCCGCCGCAACGTATCCGAACTGCTGGAGGCGGTGATCGGCCACGCCAACGAATCGATCTACCGCGCAGCGGAGAGCCAGCCCCAGTACGCGGGTATGGGCACCACGCTGGTGATGGCCGCCTTCCACGATGACCATGTATCTGTCGCGCATATCGGCGACTCCCGCATGTACCGGCTGCGCGGCGGTGTTTTCGAGTGTGTCACCCGCGATCACTCGCTGTTGCAGGAGCAAATCGACAGCGGCATGATTACGGAGGAAGAGGCGCGTCGTTCCCAGAACAAGAATCTGGTCACCCGCGCGCTTGGCGTCGATCCGGTGGTGGAACCGGAAATCCATACCTATGCAGTCGAACCCGGCGATGTCTATCTGTTCTGTTCGGACGGTCTGAACGACATGGTCGAGAGCGACGACATCGCGCTCACCCTGCAGGCCCTGTCCGCCAATCTGGATCTTGCCGCAGAACAGCTGGTGCAGATGGCCAACGACAATGGCGGGCGCGACAACGTTTCGGTAATCCTGGTCAAGGTATTGCAGCCCTTTCCTGCCGCGCCCCGCGGCTGGCTGGCGCGTCTGCTCGCATGGTTGAAGTGAAGGACTGGAAAATGGCAAAACTCATACTCAGCATGGATGGTCTGGTCCTCAAGGAGCTGCCGCTCGCGAAGGAGCGCACGACCATCGGCCGCAAGCCGCACAACGACATCCAGATCGACAATCTCGCGATCAGCGGCGAACACGCGGTGATCGTGACCATCCTCAACGATTCCTTCCTCGAGGATCTGAACAGCACCAACGGCACCTATGTGAACGGCCAGCCGATCAAGAAGCACTTCCTGCAGAACAACGACGTGGTCGAACTGGGCAAGTACCGCCTGAAGTACATCAACGAAACGCCGGTGCAGGCACAGTCTCCGGATTTCGAGAAGACCATGGTTCTGCGGCCCGACATGATGCGCAAGCCTCCGGCCGAAGCGCCGACCGCGCCGCCGGTGGTGCCGGTGCGCGCGCCGACCGAAACCCAGGCCGGTTTCCGCGCATCGGTGCCTGCCGGTACTTCGATGGGCGGCGCGATTCCGCCGGCCCCGGTGTCTGCGCCCGCCCCTGCTCCGGCCGCCGCACCGCCGAGTCAAATTGGCGCCATCCAGATCCTGAACGGCGCCAATGCCGGCCGCGAACTGGAACTGACCAAGACCCTGACCACGCTCGGCAAGCCCGGCCTTCAGGTCGCGGTGATCACCCGCCGTCCGCAGGGCTATTTCATCACCCACGTCGAAGGCGCCAGTTTCCCCATCGTCAATGGCAGCCAGCTTGATGCCCAGGCCCATCCGCTGAGCGATCACGACGTGATCGAGATTGCCGGCGTGAAGATGGAGTTCTTCCTGAAGCGCTGACGGCTTCCAACCCTTTCCGCCCATGCCGCGGCTCCTGAAGCCCTGCGCCGCCGGACCCGCTACGGGCCGGCTGCGCATTGACGGTTCCGCGCGCCGGGGAGGCCGACGGTGAATTCACATCTGCTGCGTTACGGCCTCGGCCTGGTACTGATGGCCGTGCTGCTCGGCCATGCCGCCCGGCTCTACCAGTTGCCGGTGCTGGGCAATCTGGATCACATCGCCTACGACACCAAGCTGCACCTGACCATGCCGCGGGTGCGTGACGAGCGGGTGGTCATTCTCGACATCGACGAGCGCTCGCTGGCCGAGATCGGCCGCTGGCCCTGGGGACGTGAGCGGCTGGCCGGTCTGATGGACACCCTGTTCGACCACTACGGCGTGATGCTGCTCGGCGTGGACGTGGTGTTCGCGGAGCCGGATACCAGTTCCGGCCTCGCCACGCTGGACGCGCTGGCCAAGGGGCCGCTCGCCGGCGACGCCGGTTTCCGCGCTGCGCTCGACGAACTGCGCCCGAAGCTCGATTACGACAGTCTTTTCGCGACCTCGCTGGACAAGCGGCCGGTTCTGCTGGGTTACTACTTCAGCGACCGCAGTGACGGCCAGAGCAGTGGCGCACTGCCGGATCCAGTGCTGCCGGCCGGTACCTTCCGCGGCCGCAACATCGCCTTCGCCAGCTTCAACAGCTTCGGCGCCAATCTTCCGCGCTTCCAGTCGGCGGCCATGGGCGCCGGCCATTTCAATCCGATGCCGGATTTCGACGGTCTCAACCGCCGGGTGCCGATGCTGGTCGAACACAAGGGCGCCTATTACGAATCGCTGTCGCTGGCCATCGTGCGCACCCTTCTGGGCAGTCCGCGGCTGGTGCCGGGCTATGCGGAAGGCGGCTTCTTCGGCGTGTCCGCACGCGATTACGGTGGTCTCGAATGGCTGGAACTGCCGTCCGCGCGGGGGACGCTGCGCATTCCGGTCGATGAGAACGTGGCCGCGCTGATTCCCTACCGGGGTCCGCAGGGCAGTTTCGCCTATTACTCGCTGGCCGACGTGCTGGCCGGCAAGACACCGGTCGAGGCGCTGAAGGGCAAGGTGGCGCTGCTCGGTACCACCGCACCGGGCCTGCTCGATCTGCGGGCGACGCCGGTCGGCAGCACCTACCCGGGGGTGGAAATCCACGCCAATCTGATCGCCGGCATGCTCGATGGCCGGATCAAGCACCGGCCGCAGTACGTGACCGGCTTCGACGTGGTCGTGCTGCTGCTGGTCGGCGGTCTGCTGCTCTGGCTGCTGCCCCGGCTGTCGCCGCTCAACGCCACGCTGCTGTCCGGCGGCACGCTGGTGCTGCTGGTAGGCATGAACTTCGCGTTCTGGCAGTACGCGGATTTCGTGCTGCCGGTGGCGGCCGGCCTGCTGCTGGTGGTCGGCCTCTACGCGCTGAACATGTCCTACGGCTATTTCTTCGAATCGCGCTCCAAGCGCCAGTTCGCCCGCATGTTCGGACAGTACGTACCGCCCGAACTGGTCGAGGAAATGAGCCGCAACCCGGAGAACTACAGCATGGACGGCCGCAACGCGGAACTGACCATCCTGTTTTCAGACATCCGGGGCTTCACCAGCATTTCGGAAGGGCTGGAACCGAAGGAATTGACCCAGCTCATGAACGAATACCTGGGCGCAATGACTTTCGTCATTCAGGATCAGCGTGGAACGCTCGACAAGTACATCGGCGACGCCATCATGGCGTTCTGGGGTGCGCCGGTGAGCGACACCGATCACGCCAGTCACGGTGTGGTGGCGGCGCTGAAGATGCAGGCCCGGCTGGAAGAACTGAACCGCTCGCTGACCGCGCGTGGCTGGCCCGAACTGAAGATCGGCATCGGTCTGAACACCGGCACGGTCACCGTGGGCGACATGGGGTCGCCGGTACGCAAAGCCTATACTGTGATGGGCGACGCGGTGAATCTGGCTTCGCGGCTGGAGGGGCTGACCAAGCAGTATGGTGTTGGCATACTGGTGGGTGACGATACCCGGCGCGCCACCAAGGGCGTCGTGTTCCGGGAAATCGACCGTGTCCGGGTGAAGGGCAAGGACGAGCCGGTGTCCATCCACGAGCCGCTGGCGCTGGAGGCGGAATTCGACCGCGGCCGGGTCGAGGAGCTGAAGCTCTGGAACCAGGCTTTGCGGCAGTTCAGGGCGCAGGAGTGGGATCAGGCAGAACTGACTCTGTTCAATCTGCAACGGCTGGCACCGGACTGTCTGCTCTACAGTGCGTACGCGGAACAGATCGGTTATTACCGTCGTTCTCCGCCGGGCAGGGACTGGGACGGTGTGAGAGCCTTCGAAACGAAGTGATCAGGGACTGAGGTACGGGAACACAGATGAGGATACGGGTACTCGGCTGCAGCGGCGGCATCGGTGGGTCGCATCTGCGCACCACCTCGCTGCTTGTCGACGACGACATCCTGATCGACGCCGGTACCGGTGTCGGCGACCTGTCGATCGCCGAACTGGCCCGCATCGACCATGTGTTCGTGACTCACAGTCATCTCGATCACATCGCCTGTCTGCCGCTGATGATCGATACCGTGGGCGAACTGCGGACGCGTCCGCTCACGGTGTGGACCTCCGCCCCCACGCTCGAGGTGCTGCGCCGGCACATCTTCAACTGGTCGATCTGGCCGGACTTCACCGAAATTCCGTCGGTCGAGCGGCCTTTCATGTGTTTCCGCGAACTGCGGGTCGGCGACGAGATCGACATGGGCAACCGCGCGATCCGCGTGCTGCCGGCCCAGCACACGGTGCCGGCGGTCGGTTACGCGGTGCGCGGCCCGGGCGGTACGCTGGCCTTCTCCGGCGATACGACGGTGTGCGACGAATTCTGGGATGCGGTCAATGCGTTGCCGGATCTGCGTCACCTGATCATCGAAACCGCCTTCCCGGACCGTGATCGTCAGCTCGCGGTGATGTCCCGCCACCTGTGTCCCGACATGCTCGCCGGTGAGCTGGAGAAGCTGCGCCATGAGGCCGATATCTACATCACCCATCTGAAGCCGAGCCAGATGGACATCACCATGCGCGAGATCGCCGAAACGCTGGGCTCGCGCAGCCCGCGCATGTTGCGCAACAATCATGTATTCGATTTCTGACCGGTACACGCGCGACTGCGCGGCCCGGTCGGTCGGCAGTAACGGGGTGACGGAATGAGTGCAGTGGTGCCGCCGGCCAGCGATCTGGGCGCGATGAGCGATGTGTCGAGCCGGCTGGCGTTCTTCAAGAACCTGCAGGGCGTGACTACCAAGATTCACGCCACCACCAATATCGATGAAATCATGCTTGAACTGTCGCAGGAAATTTCTGCGCTGTTCAACGCCGACCGCCTCACGATCTACGTGATGGGCGAAGACCGGTCCACCATCGTGTCCAAGGTGAAGACCGGCCTCAATTCCTTCAAGGATCTGCGCCTGCCGCTGACCGAGCAGTCGATCGCCGGTTTCGTGGGCATGAGCCGCAAGCTGCTCAACCTGCGTGATGTGTACGACGAGGCCGAGCTGAAGTCACATTCGGCCAGCCTGAAATTCCTCGACGGCGTGGACAAGAAGACGGGCTATCGCACCAAGCAGATGCTGGTCGCGCCGATTCTCGATCCGGAAAAGAAGGATCTGCTGGGCGTGGTCCAGCTGATCAACAACAAGTCCGGCCAGCCCTTCTCCGCGTTGGCGGAAGAAGGCCTGCAGAGCATGGCGCATACGCTGGCCGTCGCTTTCCAGCAGCGCAACAAGCCGGCGCACGTGGTGAAGTCGAAGTACGACTACCTGGTGGTCGATGGCGTGATGTCGGCGCAGGAGTTCGATCTGGCCTCGCGTGCGGCGCGTCGCAAGGGTGTCGATATCGAGGATGTGCTGGCGCGGGACTTCCAGGTGAAGCAGCCGGCCATCGGCGCATCGCTGTCAAAGTTCTTCGGCGTGACCTACGAGCCGTTCAAGCCGGAGCGGGTCAAGCCCTTCGACCTGATCAAGAATCTCAAGCGCGAGTACCTCGAGGAACAGCAGTGGGTGCCGGTCGAAGAGGGCGCCGAAGGCATCGTGATCGCCGCGCTCGATCCGGAAAAGGTGAAGGGTTCGCGCGTCGTCAACAACATCTTCCCGAAGTCGAAACTGCTGTACCGGGTCACCACCACGCGCGAGTTCGTGCAGACGCTGGACCAGTTCTACGGTAGCACGATGGACGACACCAGCGTCGGCGACCTGCTGTCCGACATGCTGGGGGAGGAAGACGAGGCCATCGACAGCGGCGGCGATGATGTCACCGCTGCGGCCGACAACGAACTGGTGCGCCTGGTCAACAAGATCATCATCGATGCCTACCAGCAGGGTGCGTCCGACATCCACATCGAACCGCGGCCGGGCAAGGACAAGACCCAGATCCGCTTCCGCAAGGACGGCTCGCTGCACCCGTACATCGAAGTGCCGGCCAGCTATCGCAGCTCGCTGGTCACCCGGCTGAAGATCATGTGCGATCTCGACATTTCCGAGCGTCGCAAGCCGCAGGACGGCAAGATCAAGTTCCGCAAGTTCGGTCCGCTGGACATTGAACTGCGGGTGGCCACCATTCCTTCCGCCGGCGGCGTCGAGGACGTGGTGATGCGTATCCTCGCCGCCGGCGAGCCGATCCCGATCGACAAGCTGGGCGTGCTGCCGCACAACCTGTCGCGGCTGAAGGAGGCGGTCGGCAAGCCCTATGGCCTGTTCTTCGTGTGCGGTCCGACCGGCTCCGGCAAGACCACCACGCTGCACTCCATCCTCAGCTACATCAACACGCCGGAAACCAAGATCTGGACTGCCGAGGATCCGGTCGAAATCACCCAGAAGGGTCTGCGCCAGGTCCAGATCAACAAGAAGGCAGGCCTTGATTTTGCGGCCATCATGCGTGCCTTCCTGCGGGCCGATCCGGACGTGATCATGGTCGGCGAAATGCGTGACAAGGAAACGGTGGCCATCGGCATCGAGGCATCGCTGACCGGTCACCTGGTGTTCTCGACGCTGCACACCAACAGCGCGCCGGAATCCATCATCCGCCTGCTCGACATGGGCATGGACCCCTTCAACTTCGCCGATGCGCTGCTTGGCATCCTCGCCCAGCGTCTGGCCAAGAGGCTGTGCCCGAGCTGCAAGGAGGCCTACCACCCGGAAGCGGCGGAAATGAAGCACTTTCTCGACGAGTACTGCGAGGAGCTGCGCAACACCACCGACTTCAAGGTGGATGCCGAAGGCGCGATGGACCGCATCTTCAAGGCCTGGGCGAAGGCCTACGCCGACGACAAGGGCCGTTTCACGCTGTACCGGCCCAAGGGCTGCGCCGAGTGCAGCAACACCGGCTACCGTGGCCGGCTCGGTCTGCACGAACTGATGATCGGTACCGACCGCGTTAAGAAGAACATCCAGGAGCGTGAGCGTGTCGCCACACTGCTGGCCACCGCGCTGGAAGAGGGCATGCGCACTCTCAAGATGGACGGCATGGAGAAGGTGCTGTCCGGCGTGACCGACATGAAGCAGGTTCGCGCGGTCTGCATCAAGTAGGCCGCCGCCGCATGGACAAGCTCCAGGATCTGCTGCGCCGGCTCGAGGATCTCAACGAGATCGGCGCAGCGCTGTCCAACGAGCGCAATATCGACGCCCTGCTCGAAAAGATCCTGCTCGCCGCCAAGGCGATCACCCATGCCGACGGTGGCACGCTTTACCGCACCGACGACAGCGGGACCCATCTCCGTTTCGAAATCATGCGCACCGATTCGATCGGCATCGCGATGGGCGGGACCAGCGGCAAGCGCATCGTGTTTCCGCCGCTGCCGCTGCACCTCGCCGATGGCGCACCCAATCTGTCCATGGTGGCGGCCTACGCCGCACTGAAGCGGCAGACGGTCAACATTGCCGACGCCTACACCGCGGAAGGTTTCGATTTTTCCGGCACCCGCGCGTTCGATGCCCGTACCGGCTATCGATCGACCAGCTTCCTCACTGTGCCCATGATGAATCACGAGGGCAGGGTGATTGGGGTGCTGCAGCTGATCAATGCACTGGACCCGGTGACCGGCGCCGTCGGCGTGTTTTCAGACTCGGACCGCAAGCTGGCTGAATCACTGGCCTCCCAGGCGGCCATCGCGCTGACCAATCGGCTGCTGGTGAGCCAGCTCGAAGCGCTGTTCGAATCCTTCATCACGCTGATCAACAACGCGATCGACGAAAAGTCGCCCTATACCGGTGGCCACTGCCAGCGCGTACCCACGCTCACCATGATGCTGGCCGAGGCAGTTAACGACACCACCGAAGGGCCGCTGGCCGACTTCACGATGTCAGACGCCGACCGCTACGAACTCAAGATCGCCGGCCTGCTGCACGACTGCGGCAAGGTGACCACGCCGGTGCATGTGGTCGACAAGGCCACCAAGCTGCAGACCATTTTCGATCGCATCGCGCTGGTCGACACCCGCTTCGAACTGATCCGTCGCGACGTGGAGCTGTCCGCGCTGCGCAGCCGCGTGTCCGCAGGTCCGGATGCGTCGCCGGTGGTGCTCGCGCAGATCGAGCGCCACGGCGAGGACAGGCTGCGGGAGCTGGATGCTGATCGCGCCTTCCTGCACCACGCCAACATCGGCTCCGAGCGCATGAACGACGCCGACGTTGAGCGGGTGCATGCGATCGCGCGCCGCTGGTCATGGTCCGACACGCTGGGCCAGACCCATGCCTGCCTGAGCGACGACGAGATCGAGAACCTTACGATACGCGCCGGCACGCTGACAGGCGCCGAGCGGGAAGTCATCAACAACCACATCGTATCGACGATACGGATGCTGGAATCGCTGCCCTGGCCGCGTCATCTGTCCAACGTGCCCGAGTACGCGGGTGGCCATCATGAACGCATGGATGGCAAGGGCTACCCGCGGGGGCTGACCCGCGACCAGATGAGCGTGCAGGCGCGCGTGATGGGCATTGCTGACATCTTCGAGGCGCTCACCGCCAAGGACAGGCCGTACAAGCGGCCGATGAAGCTGTCGGAAGCGCTGCACATCCTCGGCAAGTTCCGCCTCAACGGTCACATCGACCCGGATCTGTTCGACGTGTTCGTGCGCAAGCAGGTCTATCTGCGCTACGCCGAAACCTTCCTCGATCCGGAACAGATCGATATGGTCGATCTGTCCGCCATCCCCGGCTACCTCGCGAACTGACGTTTTTCGTCACTTTCTGTCGTTGCCTGTCACGACGCGGGCATGTGTGACGAAAGGTGTCCTGACCGCATTTTCCGGCAAGTCATTGAATTCGCGGAAAACGTAAAATTCTGCTAAAGCTGGCACCTACCTTGCTCGATAACACCCTGAGCGCATCGGCGCCCGTATCGTTCAACACAGGAGAGAGTAATGAAAAAGGTTCAGCAAGGTTTCACCCTGATCGAACTGATGATCGTGGTCGCAATCATCGGCATTCTGGCGGCGATCGCGCTGCCGCAGTATCAGCAGTACACGACCAAGGCAAAATTCGCAGACGTCATCAGTCAGACTGAGTCCTACAAGACGGCCGTGGCGCTCTGCTCGCAGGAAAACGCTGGCGTGCTGACCAATTGCAACGCCGGTTCGAACGGTATCCCCGCGGTTCCGGCCGCAAATGCCAACCTCGCGAGCATGACGGTTGCTGCTGGTGTCATTACGAGCACCGCGACGTCGACCGCAGGTGGTTACACCTACATTTCCACCCCGTCTGTTGATGGTGGTGTGCTGAAGTGGACCACGTCCGGCACCTGCCTGGCGGCGAACGTCTGCAAGTAACCCTCGATGGATGAAAAAGCCGCTCCTCGGAGCGGCTTTTTTTATTGTATTCAAGGAGATGTGCAGCTTCTGACCCAGCCGAGTGCGCACGCCGCTGCGTCTTCCAGGCGTGCGTTCGACGTGTCCTCCTTACCTCGCAGCGCGGCCGCTTTGCCGGCTCTGTATTTTCCTTCGTTCGGGTCGAGTCTGGCCGCTGATTCAAAGTCCTCGATTGCCTGATCGAAAGCCTTCATCCCGAGGTGGGCTGCACCTCTGTCGCTATAGACCGCTGTGTATTCAGGCGCGAGAGAGAGTGCCTTGTTGAAGTCTTCGATTGCATTGGGAATGAAGCCCTCTCGCATCAGCGACAGTCCCCGGTTGTGATAGATACGCGCCAGACCAGCCGGAGTGCGCTCATCGGCTCCTTGTTGCTCGGCTAGAGACGCAGCTTCATCCCAGATGTAGAACGTATGAGAGAAGGTGTTGAGCTTGTTGATGGAAAACAAACCGAGGGCACAGCAGCCGATGACGCCCAGGGCTATGCACATGCGTCGTTCGAGCTTGAGCAGTCCGAGCGCAGCCAGGGCGAAAAGAGCCGGCATCCACAGATAGCTTCGATAAAGCACGAATATCTCCTGCACACGAACCGTGGCGATCTCCGTGGAAAACATGACCCAAGGAGTGAGCAGCGCGATACCGATGGCGAAACGCCGTCGGTACTTGAGCCACGCCATCACTATCGCGACCGGATATGCGAAAAACGCAAGGCTGCGCAACCAGGTCGTTGCCGGCACCGGGAGAGCGGCGAAAGGCTCACGCATATCGATCGACATCCACGAGCCGTTTGGAACAATCCAAAGTATCAAGTACTTGAAGAAGAGCCCTGACTGAGTCAGAACGCTCAACGGGAAGATCAGCGGACTGTCAGTACTCGCTGCGGATTCGGGGCTTACAGTACCCGCGACCATCGGCTCATACGCATGTCCGATGACTTTGGCCATGCTCAGTACAAGCATCAGCGACACGACTGCCTGACTCAGAAGAGCGGCGATGATTTCCCGCTGGCTTGGGCAAGGCCGCTGCATGCCATCGCCGCGAACTCCAATCCAGAGTAGCGCCGCGATGATTGGTGCCATGACGACATGCTCCTTCGAAAGGGCGGCCAACATAAACAGCGGGGTGGCCAACCACAACGCTGTTCTGGAGCCGTTGATCCCTTTCCAGAACGCAACCCAGCTCAGCAAGCAGAAAAACGTGGCCATCAGGATGGTGCGCTGAATCAGATAGCCAGCCCCGTAAACTGCTGCTGGGTGAAGAACGAACAACAGGGCCGCAATTGCAGCAGCCAATTCAACACTGGGTCCGTTCTCTCGTCTTGTACGCACCGTCGAGAGAAGACAGAGAATGAACGCATAGAGGGCAACGCCAGTGCCGGCGTGCAGGATCATGTTGCCGATCCGTTGCGGATAGATTTCCGTGCCGATCAGCGTGAATGTCAGTCCGTGCGAGTAGTACGCCAGCCAGCGCGGTGCGAACGAAAATCCCTTCGCCACATAACTTTCGGGATTTCCAGCCATGAAGAAGTATTCGTCATCGAACACCAGCGGGTTGTCGAGGTAGGGCGCGTAGAGTCCTGCCGCTGCGAGAACGATCAGCGCTGGAAAAAGCCATCTCTTGATCACGGAATGGGTCATGGAGCTTCCTTCTTCTCGATACTTGTAGGGCGCATTCGCATGTTCATCGCGATGATTATTGTCGATGGGGTCCGGTCATCGACCATCCATCGCTGGCTCAAGACGAGGTCAGAAGATCTGCGCCGAGGCATGCCCGCAAGACGGTCTGCGTCTCGCCATCCCGTACGCGATTCGTGAACCACCACACAGCCCCCTTCTTCACCGTCCACTCTGCCTCCTGCCCCGACAGCAGCAGTGCGGCGACCCGCCCCAGCGTCGGCTGATGCCCCACCACCAGAACCGCGCCGCTACATGTCGGCCACTCGGTGGCGGCGATGAGGTCGGCCACCGATGCATCGGTGCTGAGCAGGCGTGAGGTTTCGAACTCCAGCCCGAGTGCCTGGACAGTCTGCTGACAGCGCGTCGCGGGGCTGGCCAGGATGCGGGTTTGTCGGGGCAGCCGGGGCTTGAGCCAGGCCGCCATCTGGCGTGCCTGCTTCTCGCCGCGCGACGACAGTTTGCGGCTGGCATCCGGCACGGTATCGAGCGCTTCGGCGTGGCGCCACAGAATCAGGTCCATGCAATGTCTCCTCGTGTTCTTCGGCGCGGCAGTGTCATGAACTGCAGTGACAGGGGCGTGACGCCCTGCGTGGCTCAGCGCGGGGCCGGCAGATGTGACAGCGCGCGCAGCAGACACGGTGCCCGATCAACGACCGTGCGGTAACGTGGCATGTGATGCGCGGCGATGCGCGACACGGCAGACAGCAGCACCTCGCTGTTGCCGGCCGCTGCCAGCAGTCGCGGACCGGCCTGGCTCAGATCGTTGAGGAATCCGAGGGATTCCTGTGCCTCCGAAAGCGTGTCCAGGGTCTGGCGGGTGCGTTCGGCGTCCAGCAGCGGCAGGAAGAATTCGATCGCGTAGCGCAGCCGCTTCACGTCGATGCGCAGCGCATGCAATGTGTCGATGTCGCCGCCCCGCGCGCGATGGGCTGCGCGGATCATGCGGCGGTGCGCACTGGCGAGGCGCTTGCGGGCAAGCTTGCGCAGCGACGGCGCGTGATCGATGTCCGGTTGCTGCAGCAGCGACAGCAGCGCGATCATGAGTCGTGCCTGGCGGCCGTCCTGCAGCGCAGCCAGCACGCGGTCGCGACGGGCCGCCCGCGCGCTGCGCAAGGTACGCTCCAGATCCAGCAGCGCGACATCCGGTGCGCTGGCGATGACCGGCGCCAGCAGTTCTGTCTGCAGCACGTCGCGGTCGCGCAGTTCGCCGAGTTCGCTGGCCAGAGCGCGCAGGTGCATGGCGAGCGTTTCGGCGGCTGCGGTCGGCAGGGCGGGCGCAAACACGCGCAGCGCGCTGCGCAGGCGGCGCAGCGCGACCCGCATCTGATGGATGAATTCGGGGGCGTCCGAATGTAGCGCGCCGTGTTCGTTGGCCTGATAGTGGGCGATGCAGTCCAGCGCGACCGCCCGGAAGGCGGCCGCCGCAGAGCCGTCCGGATCGATGGGCGAACGCCCGGCGCGTACCGGCACCGGTTCTGCGCCGGCCATCAGGTCGTAGCCGCGCTGCGCCTTGCTGCGTGACTCCGCACGCAGCGGCAGGGTTTCGGCCAGCCGGCCAGCCAGTTCGAGCAGCGCCTCCACCGGCGCGCCGGCCAGTTCGAGCTCGATCTCCGAGATGGTTTCCCGCCGGCCTCCGGCCAGAATGTGGCCGCGGTCCGCCATCAGCAGCAGTTCGCCGCCGCCGACGCTGAAGCGCCATTCGCGGCGTTCAAAGTCGGTGTCGAACACCGCGCTCAGTGCGCCGCGGTCGCGCAGCGCTTCCAGTTCGCTACGCAGTGCGACGTCTTCGATCCGGGAGAAATCGAAATGTCCGGAAAAGGGCTGTTCCCACTCCGGACGCGATGACAGGCCGGCCCGCGCCGAACTGGCGCATTTGACCGTCTGCAGCCATTGACGACCGGCGCGGCGCAGACGCAGCGCGACGCGCTGGCGACGCAGGGCCAGGTCGACGGTATCGAAATAGAGATTGCGCAGCGTCTGCGTATGGGGCGGTTCTGCCGCCTCACGCAGCGCCGGGTGGCGCGAGAGGGATCGCCAGCCCTGTTCGGCCAGCGCCAGCTTGAGTTCTATTTCCTGGGCCATCGTTTCGGCGGGAGAGCGGAGCGGGCCTCCGCAACCGGCCGGATGGTAGACCGAAAGCGGTCGTGTTCGTCACCGTGCACTGCGACAGACATGCGCGGAGCCGTCAGGGCGGCGCTGCCGGGGCCCTGCAGGCCTGGCCCGCAGGCGCCGCCTGAGCTGGATCATTCCGCGGTCCAGTGGCCGGACTTGCCGCCGGCCTTTTCCAGCAGGTGTATGCCGTCGATGCGCATGCCGCGATCGACCGCCTTGCACATGTCGTAGATGGTGAGCAGCGCCACGCTGACCGCGGTCAGCGCCTCCATCTCGACTCCGGTCTGGCCGGTGGTCCGGGCGGTGACTTCGCAGTCCACCCGGTTGTTCGCCTCATCCAGCGAGAAGTCGACGCTCACCTTGGTCAGTGCGATCGGGTGGCACAGCGGGATCAGGTCCGAGGTGCGTTTCGACGCCTGTATGCCGGCAATGCGCGCCACGCCCAGCACGTCGCCCTTTTTCGCGTTGCCGTCGCGCACCAGCGCGAACGTCGCCGGCAGCATGGTGATCGAGCCGGCTGCGCGGGCGACGCGCGCGGTGTGTGCCTTGTCACCGACGTCCACCATGTGGGCCTGGCCCTGGGCGTCGAAGTGGGTGAGGGGATTGTCTGCGCTCATCGAACCATTGCTGAAGGGTGGGGGGGCGGAATGTTCAGTTCCAGCCAGTAGCGGGCCAGCAGCGTCAGGGTTTCGGAAAAGCTCACGAAATCGAGCGACTTACGTACGAAGCTGTTGGCGCCCAGCTGGGCGGCCAGTTTCACGTCACGCTGCTGGCTCGACGCCGACACGATGACCACCGGCAGTACATGGGTCTGCGCTTCGGCGCGGATCTGCCTGAGCACCTCCAGACCGTCGATGCGGGGCAGCGTCAGGTCGAGCATGACCAGTGCCGGCTGATAGCGGGTATCGCGACCGGCATAGACGCCGCGGCCGAACAGGTAGTCCAGGCCTTCCTCGCCGGAGGCCACCACCTGTATCTGGTCCGCTGGCACGATGGCCCGCAGCGCGGTGGTGATCAGCTTGACGTCTTCGGGAACGTCTTCAATCAGCAGCAGGGCGTGCGAACCAACCGGAATGGACGACATCGGAGGCGTGGAGATGGGTAACGTTGGGGGCCGGCCTTCTGTGCAGCGCTGTGATGCGGCGTGTCCGCGCGACGATACCTGTCGTCACATCTGCTTACCCGTCGTGCGCGCCGCCTTTCACCTGCGACCGAACGATCGTTCACGCCTGCCGGCTATCATAGCATTGCCATGACCTTCTTCCCCTCTGCCGGACGGTCCCGCCGCGCCCTGCGACTGCGCGCGGCGCTCGCGATCGTGCTGATGATGCCGCCGGTGCTGCCGGCCAACAACCTGCCCGATCTGGGCGACGTGGCGCAGGCCGATCTGCCGCCTTCGCTGGAAAGGCGCATCGGCGAATCGCTGTGGCGCGAAACCCGCGTACGCGAGCGCAGCTACATCAACGATCCGGAAATCAACGGCTATCTGAACCAGCTGGCGGACCGGCTGATCGCCAAGCTGCCGGATTCGCGCCAGGATTTCGAACTGTTCGCGCTGCGCGACCCGACGCTGAACGCCTTCGCCTGGCCCGGTGGCTTCATCGGCGTGCATTCCGGGCTCATCGTTGCGGCGCAGAGCGAATCGGAACTGGCCTCGGTGATCGCACACGAAATTTCGCACGTGACCCAGCGCCACATCGCGCGGCTCTACTCGAAGCGCGGCGAAATGAGCGTGATCGCCATCGCCTCGCTCATCATCGCGGCGCTGGCGGCGCGTGGCAACGGACAGGCGGCGCAGGCGGCGGTGGTCGGCGGCCAGGCTGCCACCGTGGCCAGCCAGCTCGCCTACACCCGTGATTTCGAGCGAGAGGCCGACCGCATCGGCATCCAGATGCTGGATGGCGCAGGTTTTGACACCCGCGGCATGGCGGCTTTCTTCGAGCGCATGCAGCGCTCGGTCCGCTTCTACGAATCGAATTCGCCGGCCTATCTGCGCACCCATCCGCTGACCACCGAGCGGATCGCCGACGCCTCCGCCCGCATCCAGGAAACCGCCTACCGCCAGGTGCCGGACAGCATCGATTTCCTGCTGGTGCGTGCCAAGCTGCGCGCCTACGACGGCGAGGCACGCGAAGCCTTCGCCGAGTTCGAGACCCGGCTGCGCGACGTGCAGGGCGCTGCCCGCATCGCGGCACGCTTCGGCCTCGCGCACGCCGCGCTGCGCAAGCGCGATTTCGTCCGCGCGCAGAAGGAAGTCGACGGGCTGCGCGCCGACGGGTTTTCATCGCCCATGCTGGACAATCTCGCAGGCCGCATCAGCCTCGACGCCGGCCGCCCCGCGGAAGCGGTGAGCCGTTTCAAGGAAGGGCTGCAGCGCAGCGGCCTGCGGCCCCGTGCCATCGTGTATGGCCTGATCGAGGCGCTGATCGCCGACAACCGCCCGGAAGAGGCACTCGCGGTCGCGACCGACGAAATCAGTCTCACTACCCAGGACCCGCAGCTCTACCAGTACCAGGCCCGCACCAGCGCGCTGCTCGGCAAGCGGCTGGCCCAGCATCGCGCACAGGCCGAGGCCTATGTGCTGAACGGCCAGTATCAGGCGGCGATCGAACAGCTGGAACTGGCCCAGCGGGCGGCCGACGGCGATTTCTATCAGCAGTCGGCGGTCGATGCGCGGCTGCGCGAGCTGCGTGAGCGGCTGGCCGAGCAGCGCCGTGACGGACTGTGAGCGTGGCGGCGTTGCGCAGCAGCGGTGGCTGCAGGTATAAACGGCGCTCCGCACTGGAGTGAATCATGGAATTCGACAAGGAACTCGACGCCCGCGGGCTCAACTGCCCGCTGCCCATCCTGCGTACCAAGAAGGCGCTGTCCGAACTGAGCAGCGGTCAGGTGCTGCGCGTGGTGGCGACCGACCCGGGCGCGGTGCGCGATTTCGAGGCCTTTACCCGTCAGACCGGCCACACGCTGCTCGAGGCCACCGAGGCGGACAAGGAATTCGTGTTCCTGCTGCGCCGCAAGTAAGCGGCCACCCCTCACCTCTACCGGGAGACTGCAACATGATCAGGCTGTTCCAGTTTCCCCCGGCGATGGGGCTGCCCAACGCAAGCGGTTTCTGCCTCAAGCTCGAAACCTGGCTGCGCATGGCGGGCCTGCCGTACGAAAACGTCTACACGATGAATCTGGGGCGGGCGCCCAAGGGCAAGCTGCCTTTCATCATTGACGACGGCACGACCCTGGCCGACAGCAGCTTCATCATCGATCACCTGACGAAGCGCCACGGCGTGACGCTGGACGATCATCTCGATAGAGGCGAGCGTGCGCAGTCGCTGCTGCTGCAGCGCACGCTGGAAGAGCACGCCTACTGGTGCGTGCTGTACTTCCGCTGGGCGGACGACCGCTTCTGGCCGGCCACGCACGAGGCCTTTTTCGCCGGCATGGGCGCGCCCTACAAGTGGTTCGTGCCAAAGCTGGCCCGCCAGGGCATGGTGAAGCAGGTGAAGGCGGCCGGCATCGGCCGCCATTCGGCGGACGAGATCACTGCGCTGGGCATGCGCGACATCGACGCCATCGCCACCGTGCTGGGCGACAAGCCCTTCCTGTTCGGCGAACCGTCCAGCGTCGATGCCAGTGCCTACGGCATGCTGGCCAACGTGGTGTTCGTCGATCTCGACCTGCCGTTCAAGACGCTGATCGAGCGTGACTATCCGTCCCTCGTCCGCTACTGCGAGCGGATGAGGGACGTTTACTGGAGGAGCTAGTGGCTAGGATGTAGGGGCTAGAAAAGTTTCCGGGCGGCTTCGCCGCCCGCAATCCGCTAGCCCCAAATCCCTAGCCCCCAGCCCCTCGCGTCACCCCAACCGCCCCAGCTGTTCTTCCAGCTTCGCCAGCAGGTCGCCGAAGTCGGCCAGGCGCTTGCGCTCCTGATCGACCACCGCGGCGGGCGCGCGGCCGACGAAGCTTTCGTTGCCCAGCTTGCCCTCGCACTTGGCGATTTCGCCCTTCACCCGCGCGACTTCCTTGCCCACGCGCTCGCGCTCGGCGGCGACGTCGATCTCGATCTTGAGCATCAGGCGGAAGTCACCCACCACCTGCACCGGGGCCGGCGAATCCGGCAGTGCATCGCCGACCGCCTGTACTTCGCTGAGCTTGGCCAGCGCAGCCAGGTAGGGCGCGTAGCCGCGCACCGCCTCGGTCTTGCCGGCGGCCAGCAGAGGTACCTTGGTGGCCGGCGAAATGCCCATTTCGCCACGCAGGCTGCGGCAGGCATCCACCATGGTCTTCAGCTCGGCCACCCAGGCGTCTGCGGTGGCGTCGATGCGGCTGAGGTTGGCCTGCGGATAGCGCACCAGCTGGATCGACTCGCCTTCCTTGCGATCGGCCAGCGGCGCGACGGTCTGCCACAGCTCTTCGGTGATGAAGGGAATGAGCGGGTGCGCCAGACGCAGCACCGTTTCCAGCACGCGCAGCAGAGTGCGGCGGGTGGCGCGCTGCTGGGCCGGCGTGCCGTTCTGGATCTGCACCTTGGCCAGTTCGAGGTACCAGTCGCAGTACTCGTCCCAGACGAAGCGGTAGATCGCCTGCGCCACCAGATCGAAGCGGTAGTCGCCGAACTGCTTCTCGACCTCGGCTTCAACGCGCTGCAGTTCGCTGACGATCCAAAGATCAGGCGCCTGGAAGTGCAGCGGGCCGTCCGGGCCGCAGTCGTCATTGCACGGCGCCATGCCGCAGTCCTGACCTTCGCAGTTCATCAGCACGAAGCGGGTCGCGTTCCACAGCTTGTTGCAGAAGTTGCGGTAGCCCTCGCAGCGCTGCATGTCGAACTTGATGTCGCGGCCCGGGCTGGCGAGCGAGGCGAAGGTGAAGCGCAGCGCGTCGGTACCGAAGGCGGGAATTCCGTCCGGGAATTCCTTGCGGGTGCGCCTCTCGATCTGCTCCGCCTGCTTCGGATTCATCAGGCCGGTGGTGCGCTTCTTCACCAGATCGTCGAGCGCGATGCCGTCGATCAGATCGATCGGGTCCAGCACATTGCCCTTGGACTTCGACATCTTCTGGCCTTCCGCGTCGCGGATCAGGCCGTGCACATAGACGTCGCGGAACGGAATCTTCCCGGTGATGTGCGTGGTCATCATGACCATGCGCGCCACCCAGAAGAAGATGATGTCGAAGCCGGTCACCAGCACGGAGGAGGGCAGGTAGAGGTCGAGCGCCGGGTTGCTCTTCTCCGGGTTGCCCGGCTCCCAGTCCGGCGTCCAGTCCAGCGTCGAGAAAGGCCACAGCGCCGACGAATACCAGGTGTCGAGCACGTCCTCGTCGCGCTTGAGCAGCGGCAGGTTTTCCTTGATCGCGTAGTTGCGGCCGACCTCCGGCAGCGTGTCGCCGGACATTTCGCGCGCCATCGCGGTGGCGATCGCCAGGCGCTTCAGGTCGGGGTTGGTCTTCGCAAGATGTTCGAAGTAGCGCTGGTAGGCCTCGGCTTCCGAGTGCGCGACGAACACATTGCCCTGGTCGTCGTACCAGGCCGGAATCTGGTGGCCCCACCACAGCTGGCGCGAGATGCACCAGTCCTGGATGTTGTTCAGCCACTGGTTGTAGGTATTCACCCAGTTTTCCGGGTGGAAGCGGATTTCGCCGCTGGCCACCACGTCGAGCGCCTTCTGCGTGATGCTTTTGCCGTCCGGGCCCGGCTTGCTCATGGCGACGAACCACTGGTCGGTCAGCATGGGCTCGATCACCGCATTGGTGCGGTCACCGCGCGGCACCTTGAGCGTGTGCTTGTCGGTCTTTTCCAGCAGACCGGCGGCTTCGAGGTCGGCCACGATAGCCTTGCGTGCGGCGAAGCGGTCCAGACCTCGGTACTTTTCCGGCGCGTTGTCGTTGATCTTCGCATCCAGCGTCAGGATGGAAATCATGGCCAGGCCATGGCGCTGGCCGACCGCGTAGTCGTTGAAGTCGTGCGCCGGGGTGACCTTCACCACGCCGGTACCGAATTCGCGGTCGACGTAGGCGTCGGCGATGACCAGGATCTCCCGGTCGGTCAGCGGCAGCTTCACCGTCTTGCCGATCAGCGCGCTGTAGCGCTCGTCCTCCGGATGCACCATGACCGCGACGTCGCCGAGCATGGTTTCCGGACGTGTCGTGGCGACGGTCAGGGAACCGGAGCCGTCGGCCAGCGGGTAGCGGATATGCCACAGCGAGCCGGCTTCTTCCTCCTGTACCACTTCGAGGTCGGACACCGCGGTGCCCAGCACCGGATCCCAGTTCACCAGGCGCTTGCCGCGATAGATCAGGCCTTCCTGGTGCAGGCGGACGAAGGTTTCAGTGACGATCTTCGACAGGCCTTCGTCCATCGTGAAACGCTCGCGCGTCCAGTCGGGCGAGGTGCCGAGGCGGCGCATCTGGCGGGTGATGGTGGAGCCGGAGTACTCCTTCCACTCCCACACCTTCTTCACGAATTCCTCGCGGCCGAGATCGTGGCGCGACACGCCCTTCGCGTCGAGCTGGCGTTCGACCACGATCTGGGTCGCGATGCCCGCGTGGTCGGTGCCCGGCTGCCACAGCGTGTTGTCGCCGCGCATCCGGTGGTAGCGGGTGAGCGCATCCATCAGGGTCTGGTTGAAACCGTGACCCATGTGCAGCGTGCCGGTGACATTCGGCGGCGGCAGCAGGATGCAGAAGTTGGGCTTGTTCGGGGTGTCGGTGTCCAGGCCGGCAGCGAAATAGCCGCGCGATTCCCACTCGGGGTACCAGCGGCGTTCGATGTCGGCCGGTTCGAAGCTCTTGGCCAGCGTCATGACGGGTCTGCGTGGATGCAAACCCGCGATTATAGAGGCTGGTCGGGCTGGTCCGAAGGCGGGTTCGTGGCGTGCAGCACAGCCTGGCTGCGCTTTTCGATCTCGGCGGCGATCTGTTCACGCAGATCCAGCGTGGCCTGACTGCGGATGCGGCCTGCGGCGCTCTCGAGCGCGGCGCCCAGTGCCGCCTCAAAGGCGGCCTGCATTTCGATGCTCACCAGTGCCGGCAGCGTGCTCGCGCACCATTCGTCGATGCGCAGCTGCACCTGCGAGGGCAGATCGGCGAACTCCCGGTCGAGCGCATCCGAAGCGCGCAGCAGGAGGTTCTCGCTCACCTCGCTGCCGACCGAACGGCTCACCTGCTCGGTGACCTGCGCACTCACCTCCGCGCGGACCCGCTCGGTGACTTCGGCCGTGACTTCGGCGGTGACGCGTTCGGTCACTTCAGCCGTCACCCGCTCGGTCACCTCGGCGGTCACCTGTTCGGTCACGTCCCGGGTGACCCGCTCAGTGACCTCGGCGGTGACTGCCGCGGTGATTTCGGCCGTGCGGTCTTCCGGCTCGGGGGCGAGCGTTTCGAGGTCGACCGCCTCGGTGAGCAGCGGAATGCCGTCGTCGACCACCGCCGGCGCGACCCGGCCGGCGACGAAGCTGCGACCGCGCCGCATCAGCGAATCCGCGCGGCCAATCAGGTCCTCACTCATGCTTCAGCCTTTCGTGTCTGCATGTCGAAGCCGCGCTCCCGGTAGCGCATGAAGCGCGCCCGGGCCGCGTCGCGGTCCGCCGGGTCGCGGCTCACGATCTCGACGATGTGTTCGCGCTGTTCGAAGCCGGCGGGCACCGACTGCGCCATGTTCAGCACGATGGCGTCCGCGGGCGCGGCGGCCGGGTCATGGCCGATGCGCACCGGTGTGGCCTCGCTCAGCCGGTGGCCGTCGCGTACGTGCGGAACGAAGGCCAGCGGCTCGAATACCCACAGCATCTGGTCCAGCCGTGCGGCCAGCGGCTCGCTGTCGCAATGAATCCAGACGCGACGCCCGTCCCGGTACCACTGTGCCACCAGCGTGCAGGCGTGGCGCAGCTTGTCCTGGGCGTCGTGATGGAATTCGGCGACCGCCATGCCCGCCTCAGAGCTTGCCGGCGCGTTCGAGCAGGAAGTGGGTCAGCAGCGGCACGGGACGGCCGGTGCCGCCCTTGTCCTTGCCGCTCTTCCATGCGGTACCGGCGATGTCCAGGTGCGCCCACTTGTACTTCTTCGTGAAGCGCGCGAGGAAGCAGGCGGCGGTGATCGAACCCGCCGGCCGGCCGCCGATATTGCCCATGTCGGCGAAGTTGCTCTTCAGCTGTTCCTGATAGTCGTCCCAGATCGGCAGGCGCCAGGCGCGGTCCCACGATGCCTGGCCGGCGGCCAGCAGTTCATCGGCCAGCGCGTCGTCGTTGGCCATCAGGCCGCTGGTGATGTGGCCCAGCGCGATGATGCAGGCGCCGGTCAGCGTGGCGATATCGACCACGCAGGCCGGGTCGTAGCGCTCGGCGTACGTCAGCGCGTCGCACAGGATGAGCCGGCCTTCGGCGTCGGTGTTCAGGATTTCGATGGTCTGGCCGGACATCGACTTCACGACATCGCCCGGCCGGGTGGCGGCGCCGCCCGGCATGTTCTCGGTGGTCGGGATGAGACCGACCACGTTCAGCGACAGCTTCATCGCGGCCAGCGCCTGGAAGGTGCCGAGCACGCTGGCGGCGCCGCACATGTCGTACTTCATTTCGTCCATGCCTTCGCCCGGCTTCAGCGAAATGCCGCCAGTGTCGAAGGTGATGCCCTTGCCCACCAGCACCACTGGCGCGTCATTCTTCTTGCCGCCGCGGTACTCCATCACGATGAACTTCGGCGGCTGGCGCGAGCCATCGGACACCGAAAGGAACGAGCCCATGCCCAGCTTTTCCAGTTCGGGGCGGTCCAGCACGGTGACCTTGATGTCGCCGCGCTTGCCCAGCTCCAGCGCCTGTTCGGCCAGATAGGTGGGCGTGCAGATGTTGGGCGGCAGATTGCCCAGCGTGCGCGTGAGCGACATGCCGTGGCCAATGGCTTCGCCCTGTTTCAGCGCTTCGGCCGCGGCTGAGGCGCTGCCCTTCTTCGGCACCGTGAAGCCGAGGGCGGCCAGCGCACGGCTGGGGTCCTTCGTTTCGCCGACCGGCGAGGCGTAGCGATAGAGCACGTCCAGCGCGACGATGGCCGACTGGCGCAGTGCGCCAGCGCCGCCCAGCTTGCGCGGGGCCTGTTCGGCCAGCGTGATCACCGCGTCAGCAGCGCCGGTATCGCGCAGGGCGCGGACGCTGGCGGCAACCGCGTCGCGGAATTCCTTCAGGCCGAAATCCTTTTCCTTGCCCAGGCCGACCAGCAGGATGCGGTCCGCCGCCACGCCCGGCAGCTTGTGCAGCAGCAGCGTGCTGCCGGCCTTGCCCTCCAGGTCGCCGCTGGCGAGCACTTCGGTGATGCGGCCCTTGCTGGCGGCATCGAGGGCCGCTGCGGCGGCACCCGGCTTGCGTGACTCGAATACGCCCACGACCAGGGCGCCGGTACGCAGCTTTTCGGGGCTGCCGCTCTTTATGCTAAATTCCACCCGCTTCTCCTCTATCAGTACGCGCTGAGTCAGTCGCGCCGATTATCGGCTCGACGCTGCGCGCGAGTCAAAAAAGAACGGCCTGACGCGCCATTGCGCGAAGGCGTTCCGCACGGAGCCCCAGGCTTGATCTTCCAGCGCGCCGCCCTGCGCGAATTCGCCAGTACCGCACTGACTGTTTTCGTCGCGCTGTTCGCCATCGTGCTGTCCACCCAGCTGGTGCGCCTGCTCGGACAGGCGGCCGGCGGAAAAGTGGCGTCCGAAGCGGTCATGGCGCTGCTCGGCTTCGGCGCACTGCGCTACCTGGGCGTGATCCTGTCGCTCACGCTGTTCATTTCGGTGCTGCTGGCAATGTCGCGCACCTGGCGCGATTCCGAAATGGTGGTGTGGTTCGCCACCGGCCTGCCGCTGTCGGCGTGGGTGCGTCCGGTGGTGCTGTTCGCGCTGCCCATGGTGGTGGCGGTGGCGGTGCTGTCGCTCTATCTGTCGCCCTGGTCGCAGGTAAAAAGCGCTGAGTTCCGCACCCGCATGAGCAACCGCGACGACGTGGCGCAGATGTCGCCCGGCAGTTTCCGCGAATCGTCCCAGGCCAACCGCGTGTTTTTCGTCGAGAGCGGGGACGGCAGTGACGGTGCCGTCAAGAACATCTTCGTCAGTTCGAGCGACAAGGGGCGCGTGGGCGTGACGGTCGCTGCGGACGGCTATACCCAGACGCTGGCCAGCGGCGACCGCTTCGTCGTGCTGCTGCACGGACGTCGTTATGAAGGTCTGCCCGGCACACCGGAATTCCGGGTGATGGAATTCGAACGTTACGCGGTGCGGATAGAAACCAAGGAATCCCAGGGCGCGGAAGAGCGGCCCAATGTGCTCACGGTGCAGGAACTGCTGGCCGATCCGTCGCCGCCCAATATGGGTGAGCTGGCCTTCCGCATTGGCCTGCCGATCGCCGCGCTCAACCTGGCGCTGCTCGCCATTCCGCTTTCCTTCGTGAATCCGCGGGCCGGTCGGGCCAACAATCTGCTGATGGCGCTGCTCATCTACCTCGTGTACTCGAATCTGCTGAGCGTGACCCAGGCCATGGTGGCGCAGGGCAAGCTGTCGTTCGGCATGGTCATGTGGACGCTGCACGGCGGCATGTTCCTGCTGCTGTCGGCGATGTTCGCGTGGCGCATGTACGGCCATCTGCCGCGTGCATTGCGGAGCCGCTGACCATGCTGATTCATGAACGCTACGTCCGCCGCGAGGTCGCCCTCGCCACCCTTCTGGTGCTGACCGCCTTCCTCGGCCTGTTCGGCTTCTTCGACCTGATCAACGAACTGGACAACCTCGGGCGCGGCAATTACGGGCTGGAGCACGCGGTGATGTACACCGTGCTGACGCTTCCCGGCCGGGCCTATGAGACGCTGCCGATCGCGGTGCTGATCGGCGCGCTGTACTCGCTCACCACGCTGTCGCGGCACTCGGAAATCACGGTGCTGCGCGCCTCCGGCCTGTCCACCGCGCGCATCCTGAAACTGCTTGCGCGCATTGGCCTGCCTTTCGTACTGCTCACCTTCGCGACTGGCGAATTCATCGCGCCACCAGCCGAACGTGCAGCGCAGGAACTGAAGCTGGCCGCCCGTTCGCAACTGCTCACCAGCGAATTCCGCAGTGGCTTCTGGGTGAAGGACGGCCGCAATTTCATCAATATCGGCAGCGTCACGCCCGACGGCGAACTGCGCAAGGTGCGCATTTTCGAGTTCAACGAGCGCCGGGAGCTGCTGTCGATTCTGGAAGCGGGGCGGGGCGCCTACCGTCTGCCTGACGGCTGGGTACTCGCTGAGGTGGCGAGAACCGACTTCTCGGCCGAGGGCGCACGCGTGACGCGCGCCGAAACCCTGGTATGGGATTCCGAACTGAGCCCGGATGTGATGAGCGTGATGCTGGTGGTGCCGGAACGCATGTCTGCCTGGAAGCTCTGGCACTACATCCAGCATCTGGCGGACAACCACCAGGACACCGGCCGCTACGAAATCGCGCTGTGGAAGAAGTTTACCTATCCGCTGGCCTGTCTGGTCATGCTGGCGCTGGCGCTGCCCTTCGCCTACATGCACAACCGCAACGCCGCGGTCAGCATCAAGGTATTTGCCGGCGTGATGATCGGCGTGCTGTTCCACATGCTGAACGGCCTGTTCTCCAACCTCGGCGCGATCAATTCGTGGCCGCCCTATGCGGCGGCGCTCACCCCGGGCGTGCTGTTCATGTTCGCCGCAGCCGCCATGCTGTGGTGGGAAGACCGGCGCTGACCGGCCTTACTTGATCCGGATCACCCGGGTGCCGGCCAGCCGGTCGTGCAGGAACTGGCGTTCTCGGTCGAACAGCGCCCAGATCAGTCCGGCGCCGCCGAACCACAGCGAGGGCCAGCTCAGCAGATAGCGCAGCAGCGCACGGCGAAAGCTGGGCGGGCGGTCTTCCAGCGCATCCACCACCCGTATGCCCCAGGTCTGCATGGCCAGCGTCTGGCCGCCCTTGCGCCAGTAGTGCACGAAGTACAGGCCGAGCAGCAGGAAAATGTGCAGCCAGGCGAACCAGCCCTGAGGCGCCACGTCCAGCGCCAGCCCGATCACCAGATACGGCAGCATGAAGCCGGCAGCCAGCACGCCGAGCAGCAGCAGCGCTTCGTAGAACAGGGAGGCGAGCCGGCGGCGCAGGCCGGCGGCCGGAAATCGGGCAGCTTCTGACATTGTTTCAGTGCGGCTGCAAGGAAGCCGCGAAAGGGAAGGGGAGCGCAGTCTACTTGCGAACCGGCGCCGCTGCAGGCGCGCCCGGTGTCTTGCTGCCGCTTCTGCCTGCTTCCTGCAGGCGTTTGCGTTCTTCCGGAGACAGGCTTTCGTAGGCTTCCCACTGCCGTCGCAGGGTTTCGCGCTGGTCCGGGGGCATGGTCTGAAGCCGCCGGTAGCGTTCCCGTGCCTCGATTCTTTCCTTCGGACTCAGGCTGCCCCAGTACGCCATGCGCGCGCGCATGCGGGTCTGTTCTTCCAACGTCATCGAAGGATAGCGGGCCGCCAGATCCAGCCACTTGCGCCGGCGTTCGGGTTCGAAGCTGTCCCAGTCCTCCGCCAGCGGCGACAGGATGGCCTGTTCCGCCGGCTTCAGCAGATACCATGCGGGCGCCCGGCTCTGGGCGAGCGCGGGGGCGCACGACAGCGACGCTGCGAGCAGCGCGCCGGCCAGAAGGATACGCATCAGCGCTCGCCCTGGCTGTCCAGCCAGTTGCCGAAGCCGCGGTCGAGATAGGCGTCGATCGGCAGGTCGTCGGTCAGCAGTGCGGTGTCGATGTCTATCGATTCATTCAGGCGCTCGTCCTGCGACTGCTGGCTGGCAAAGGCCGCAATCAGCGCGAGCAGCACGACGCCGGTGGCCGATATCAGGTTCTGCCGCAGCCAGTCGCCGCCGCCCAGCGTGCCGGCCATGCCGGCCAGCCGGGGGAGCAGCGCCAGACGCCGCCGGGGCAGTGCGGCCGCGACGGCCCGTTCGCGCGACTGACGCAGACGGAACGCGATATCCGGGGGCAGTTCGGCGCAGCTTGCTTCGAGGGCGGCATGCGCGCGACGACCGATGGCGGCTTCGTCGAGGCCGCTTGCAGGAGGCGGTAGGTGAGTCCGGTTCATAGTTTGATGCCACGCAGTTTGAGGGCGGCCGCGAGGGCGTGCGTTGCGCGCGAGCAGTGCGTCTTGACGCTTCCTTCGGAGCAGCCCATGACCGACGCGGTCTCGGCGATATCCAGTTCCTCCCAGTAACGCATCAGGAAGGCTTCGCGTTGACGTGTCGGCAGGCGGGAAATCTCGCGCTCGATCAATGCCATCACTTCCGACTGTTCGAGGTTCTGTTCGGGGGTCCGGCCGAGTTCCGACGGGTCGTCGACCACCATCGTTTCCAGCGGATCGTAGTCGTCCTCGTCGTCCTGTCCGGTCAGCGCCGACAGCAGCGTGGTCCAGGTCGAGCGGACCTTGCGACGCCGGAAGGCGTCGCGGATCACGTTCTGCAGAATGCGCTGGAACAGCAGCGGAAGCTCGTCGGCCGGCCGGTCGGCGTACTTCTCGGCCAGTTTCATCATCGCGTCCTGTACCGCATCCAGCGCCGATTCGTCGTTGCGCAGAGCGAACACGGCCTGCTTGAAGGCGCGGCGTTCGACAGCGGCAAGAAAGGCGGACAGTTCTTCGCGGGAAGCCAGGGCTCGGTCTTTCGGTGGGTCGGTGCGGATGGTATGCCACAGGCGGCATACGGGCGGCAATATGCCCGCCTGACGCCGACAAATGCCTTGACCGGAAAGAGTGCCAAAGCTACCCTTTGCGGCTTTTCCGGAATTTTTTTACAGGTGTGGCGATGCTTTTGACCGGAGCGGAAATTGTAGTCAGGTGCCTTGCGGAAGAAAAGGTCGAGTATGTTTTCGGGTACCCCGGCGGCGCCGTGCTGTACCTGTACGACGAGCTTTTCAAGCAGGACAAGGTACGGCACGTACTCGTCCGCCACGAACAGGCCGCGCTGCACGCAGCGGACGCCTATTCGCGCTCGACCGAGCGCGTCGGCGTCGCGCTGGTGACTTCGGGTCCGGGCGTGACCAATGCCGTGACCGGCATCGCGACCGCGTATATGGATTCCATTCCGATGGTGATCATCACCGGCCAGGTGCCGACCGCCGCCATCGGTCAGGACGCCTTCCAGGAGTGCGACACGGTCGGCATCACCCGCCCGTGCGTGAAGCACAACTTCCTGGTGAAGGACGTCAAGGACATCGCCCCGACCATCAAGAAGGCCTTCTTCATCGCCAAGACCGGCCGTCCAGGTCCGGTCCTGGTCGATATCCCGAAGGACATCACGATGGCCAAGGCCGAATTCGACTATCCGAAGTCGGTCACCATGCGCTCTTACAACCCGATCACCAAGGGTCACCAGGGCCAGATCAAGAAGGCGGTCCAGCTGCTGCTGGAAGCCAAGCGTCCGATGATCTACGCCGGCGGCGGCGTGGTGCTGTCGGATGCATCGGACAAGCTGGCCAAGCTGGTGCGCACGCTGGGCGCGCCCTGCACCAACACGCTGATGGGCCTGGGTGCCTATCCGGCGACCGACAAGCAGTTCGTCGGCATGCTGGGCATGCACGGCAACTACGAAGCCAATATGGCGATGCAGTACTGCGACGTGCTGATCGCGGTCGGTGCCCGCTTCGATGACCGCGTGATCGGCAACCCGGCGGATTTCGCCCGGGTGGCGCGCAAGATCATCCACATCGATATCGATCCGTCGTCGATTTCCAAGCGCGTGAAGGTGGATGTGCCCATCGTCGGCAACCTGCCGGACGTGCTGGACGACATCCTGCGTCTGCTTGAAGCTTCGGGCGATCGTCCGGACAAGGAATCGCTGGCCGAATGGTGGAAGCAGATCGAGGAATGGCGCAGTCGCGACTGCCTGAAGTACAAGCACAGCGACGAGGTGATCAAGCCGCAGTTCGTGGTCGAGAAGCTGTGGGAAATCACCAAGGGGGACGCCTTTGTCACCTCGGACGTGGGCCAGCACCAGATGTGGGCCGCCCAGTACTACAAGTTCGACAAGCCGCGTCGCTGGTTGAACTCCGGCGGTCTGGGCACCATGGGCGTGGGCATTCCCTACGGCATCGGCGTGCAACTCGCGCACCCGGGTTCGCCGGTGGCGGTGATCACCGGCGAAGGTTCGGTGCAGATGAACATCCAGGAACTGTCGACCTGTAAGCAGTACCGCATTCCGCTGAAGATCTGCAGCCTGAACAACCGCTATCTGGGCATGGTTCGCCAGTGGCAGGAGTTCATCCACGGCAACCGCTACTCCGAGTCCTACATGGATTCGCTGCCCGATTTTGCAAAGCTGGCCGAGGCCTATGGCCACGTCGGTCTGCGCGTCGAGAAGCCGGGTGACGTGGAAGGTGCGCTGCGCGAAGCTTTCAAGCGCAAGAACGACCTGGTGTTCATCGACTTCCAGGTCGATCCGACTGAAAACGTGTATCCGATGGTGATGGGTGGCAAGGGTCTGACCGACATGATCCTGTCCGCCGAGGACCTGTAACACGGCAATCCGACACTGTCGCGCGCGGCCCCCGGCATCCACGCGTCGCCGGGGTCGCCTGACCGGCTTACCCGCCGGTCAGGCAGCGGGCACCGGCCTCCGGCAGCCCGCACCGTGGCGGCGGTTCTCCGTTTAGAAAAAAGAGGCGCTCGCAATGAGGCATGTCATTTCCGTACTGATCGAGAACGAAGCCGGTGCGCTGTCGCGCGTGTCGGGCCTGTTCTCGGCGCGTGGCTACAACATCGAATCGCTCACCGTGGCGCCGACCGAAGACGGTTCGCTGTCACGGATGACCATCATTTCCACCGGCTCCGACGACATCATCGAGCAGATCACCAAGCAGCTGAACAAGCTGATCGAGGTGGTGAAGGTGGTCGACCTGTCCGAAGCCGCGCACATCGAGCGCGAACTGATGCTCATCAAGGTGCGCGCCACCGGCAAGGACCGCGAGGAACTGAAGCGTGTCGCCGACATCTTCCGTGGCCGCATCATCGACGTGACCGATTCGACCTATGTGATCGAACTGACCGGCAACACGGCCAAGATCGAGTCCTTCGTCGGCGCGATCGACAGCTCGCTGATCCTGGAAACCGTGCGTACCGGCGTGGCCGGCATCGGCCGCGGCGACCGCATCCTGCGTCTCTGATCCGCACACCGCATTCCGCACCAGCCCGCAGCACCGCATAAACCTACACAGCACACAAGGGAAACCCATGAAAGTCTTCTACGACAAGGACGCAGACCTGTCGCTCATCAAGGGCAAGAAAGTCACCATCGTCGGCTACGGCTCGCAAGGCCATGCTCACGCCCAGAACCTGTCGGATTCCGGCGTCAAGGTCACGGTCGGCCTGCGCAAGGGCGGCGCGTCGTGGAAGAAGGCCGAAGGCGCTGGCCTGAAGGTGAAGGAAGTGGCGGATGCGGTGAAGGGTGCCGATCTGGTCATGATCCTGCTGCCGGACGAGAACATTCCGCAGGTGTACTACGGCGACGTCGAGCCGAACATCAAGAAGGGCGCCACGCTGGCGTTCGCCCACGGCTTCAACATCCATTACAACCAGGTCATCCCGCGTGAAGACCTGGACGTCGTCATGGTCGCTCCGAAGGGCCCGGGTCACACCGTGCGTTCCGAGTACCTGCGCGGAGGCGGCGTGCCGTCGCTGATCGCCGTGTATCAGGACAAGTCGGGCAAGGCGCGTGACCTCGCGCTGTCGTACGCGGCTGCGAACGGTGGCACCAAGGGTGGCGTGATCGAAACCTCGTTCCGCGAAGAGACCGAAACCGATCTGTTCGGCGAACAGGCCGTGCTGTGCGGCGGTCTGGTCGAGCTGATCAAGGCCGGCTACGAAACGCTGACCGAAGCCGGCTATGCGCCGGAAATGGCCTACTTCGAGTGCCTGCACGAAGTGAAACTCATCGTCGACCTGATCTTCGAAGGCGGTATCGCCAACATGAACTACTCGATCTCGAACAACGCGGAATACGGTGAGTACGTCACCGGCCCGCGCGTGATCGCAGGCGAAGCCCGTGCCGCGATGAAGGAGTGCCTGGCCAACATCCAGAATGGCAACTACGCCAAGAACTTCATCCTTGAAGGTCGCACCAACTACCCGGAGATGACGGCCCGCCGCCGTCTGACCGCCGCTCACGAAATTGAGAAGGTCGGTGCCCAGCTGCGCGGCATGATGCCGTGGATCACGAAGAACAAGCTGGTCGACCAGTCGAAGAACTGATTGGCGTCCCGCCTGGCCCGGCGGTCCCGGCACATCGTGTCCGGGCCGCCGGGCCTTTTGCATTCCGGGCCATCCGTGCGCCGGCCGTTCCCGTCATCATCGGACGCTTCCGCGATGCACGTCATCCTGATAGGTTCAGGACGAAGCGCAGTCTGTGACGCGTTCATGGGGTCGGAACCACCGTGGCCATGATCGGGTGCAGCGGGCACCAGGGGCCGAACCGGCCTGAAACGCAAAAGCCGTGCAGCGGTGATCCCGTGCGCGGTCCGTCGGAGTGAATGCATGTCCGAATACGATCCGCAGTACGTCAAGCCTGCCGATCCGGTGAAACGCCGGCGCGGCATCTACATCCTTCCCAACCTGTTCACCACCGCCTCGCTGTTCGCCGGCTTCTACGCCATCGTGCAGGCAATGAACGGGCGCTATGAATATTCCGCCGTGGCCATCTTCGTCGCCATGGTGCTCGATGGCCTCGATGGCCGGGTGGCGCGGCTCACCCACACCCAGTCCGCCTTCGGCGCCGAGTACGACTCGCTGTCCGACATGGTGTCCTTCGGCGCGGCGCCGGCGCTGATCGCCTACGAATGGGCCATGCGCGGCCTCGGCAAGTGGGGCTGGATCGCCGCTTTCATCTACTGTGCCGGTGCGGCGCTGCGGCTGGCGCGCTTCAACACGAATCTCGGCACGGTGGACAAGCGCTACTTCCAGGGGCTGCCCAGCCCGGCCGCCGCGGCACTGGTCGCCGGTCTGGTGTGGGTGGCGACCGACAACGGCTATACCGGGCCCGACATGCGCTGGGCCGCCTTCGTGATCACGCTGTTCGCTGGCCTCACCATGGTGAGCAACGTGAAGTTCTGGAGCGGCAAGGACATCAACCTGCGCCGCAGCGTGCCCTTCATCGTCATTTTCGGTTTCGTGCTCGCTTTCGTCGCGGTGTCGCTGAATCCGCCGGTGGTGCTGTTCAGCCTGTTCGTCGCCTATGGCCTGTCCGGCTACGTGATGTGGGTGATCCGCCGCGCCAGCCGCAGCCAGACGCCGCCGACCTTGCCGCCGCCGGAAGCGGACGCCTGATCGCGAATGCCGGCCGCCGTTGTACGGTGCCGGCCGACGTCTTATATTCCCGGGCCGGAGCGGCCCCGCCCCGCGCCCGGCCCAATGCCTGCATGACCCGCGTCGTACCGCAGTGCGACGCGCTACGGAGATCACCATGACCGACCGCCTCATCATTTTCGACACCACGCTGCGTGACGGCGAACAGAGCCCGGGCGCCTCGATGACGCGCGATGAGAAGCTGCGTATCGCCCGGCAGCTCGAGAAGATGCGGGTGGATGTGATCGAGGCCGGTTTCGCCGCCGCCTCCAACGGCGATTTCGAATCGGTGCGCGCGGTGGCCGAAACCATCCGCGAATCCACCGTCTGTTCGCTGGCGCGCGCCAGCGAGAACGACATCCGTCGTGCGGGCGAGGCGATCAGGCCGGCGGCGAGCGGCCGCATCCACACCTTCATCGCGACCAGCCCGATCCACATGGAGAAGAAGCTGCGCATGAGCCCCGACCAGGTGGTCGAACAGGCGATCAAGGCGATCGGCTGGGCGCGGCAATACACCGAGGACGTGGAGTTTTCGGCCGAGGACGCGGTGCGCTCCGACATCGATTTCCTGGTGCGCGTCTTCACCGAGGTGATCAAGGCCGGCGCGAAGACCATCAATGTGCCGGATACCGTGGGCTACTCGGTGCCGGCGCAGTGGGCCGAGCGCATGCGCACGCTGATCGAGCGGGTGCCGGGTGCCGACAGGGTGGTGTGGTCCACGCACTGCCACAACGACCTCGGCATGGCGGTGGCCAATTCGCTTGCCGCGGTGATGGCCGGCGCACGTCAGGTCGAGTGCACGATCAATGGCCTGGGCGAGCGCGCCGGCAACGCCTCGCTGGAAGAGGTGGTCATGTCGGTGCGCACCCGGCGCGACGTGTTCGGCGTGGATACCCGCATCGATGCGTCGCAGATCGTGCCGGCATCGCGTCTGGTGTCCACCATCACCGGCTATCCGGTGCAGCCGAACAAGGCCATCGTCGGCGCCAACGCCTTCGCGCACGAGTCGGGCATCCACCAGGACGGCGTGCTCAAGCATCGCGAAACCTATGAAATCATGCGTGCCGAGGACGTGGGCTGGAACACCAACAAGCTGGTGCTGGGCAAGCACTCCGGCCGCAACGCCTTCCGCGCGCGGCTGACCGAACTGGGCATCGTCGTGGAGTCGGAAGAGCAGCTCAACGTCGCCTTCGCCGCGTTCAAGGAGCTGGCCGACAAGAAGCACGAAATCTTCGACGAGGACATCCAGGCGCTGATGAGCGACGAAGCGGTCACGCCGGAGGACGAGCTGTACAAGCTGGTCGCGATGAGCGTGCGCTCGGAAACCGGCGAACCGCCGCAGGCGGCGGTGACGCTGACCGCGGGTGGCCGCGAGGTGAGGGTGGAGTCGCAGGGCAGCGGCCCGGTCGATGCGTCCTTCCGCGCCATCGAATCGGTGGCGCGAAGCGGCTCCGAACTGCTGCTGTATTCTGTCAATGCCATCACCACCGGCACCGATGCGCAGGGCGAGGTGACGGTGCGGCTGGCGCTGGGCGGACGCATCGTGAACGGCCAGGGCGCCGATACCGACATCATCGTCGCCTCGGCCAAGGCCTACATCAACGCGCTGAACAAGCTGCAGGGTGCGCAGAAGCTCAACCCGCAGGGTGACGAAAGCCCGATCTGAGCCGGGTTTCCGGAAAGACGGACGAGAGGGCCGGCATTTGCCGGCCCTTTTTTATTGCGCGTCGGGCGAAGGTGCAGCCAGCCGGCTGGGTGCGGTGTACTTCGAGTAGAAGGTGCTGCCGAGGAAGAGCAGCACCGACAGCACGGTGTAGACGACGGCGATCTGTGCAGACAGCCCGCTGTCCGAGGTCGCACGCACGATGCCTTCGGTGAAATAGGCCAGGCTGAGCAGCGACATCCACTGGTGGGTGTAGCGCCTGCCGCGCAGGATGCCGAACAGGCTGCCCAGCAGCGGCAGGATTTTCAGCACCAGCCAGGAGCCGCCCGGACGCAGCGGCGCCAGCCACAGCTCCCAGGCCAGGCCGAGCAGGATGAGGGCGATCAGGCTGCCGGCGGTCAGCAGGTTCCAGCGTCGGGCATTCATGTCAGTCGGCGAGCTTGAGAGCGGTGAGGGCGAGCCGGCGGCCGAGCGCAAAGGCGAGCTTCGCTTCCGGTTCCGACAGGGCGGTGCGGGCGTCGGCACCGGTCACGTGACTGGCGCCATAGGGTGTGCCGCCGTCCGGCGTGTGCGCCAGTTCGGGTTCTGCGTAGGGCAGACCGACGATGAGCATGCCATGGTGCAGCAGCGGCAGCATCATCGACAGCAGCGTGCTTTCCTGGCCGCCGTGCTGCGAGGCGGTGGAGGTGAACACGGCGGCCGGTTTGCCGGCCAGCGCACCGGACAGCCACTGCGGACTGGTGCCGTCGAGAAAGTACTTGAGCGGTGCGGCCATGTTGCCGAAGCGTGTCGGGCTGCCGAGCGCCAGCCCGGCGCACTCCTCGAGGTCGATCGCCTCGGCGTAGGGGGCGCCGCTGTCGGGCACTGCCGGCGCGCTGGCTTCGCAGACCGTGGACACCGGCGGCACGGTGCGCAGCCGGGCGCTTGCGCCGTCCACCGAATCGATGCCGCGGACAATCTGCCGCGCCAGGTTCAGCGTCGAACCGTGGCGGCTGTAATAGAGCACGAGGATTTCTTTCAATGCGGGCCATCCAGCACAATGAGGGCCGGAGTGTACAGTGTCGCGGGCCGCGTTCCGGCGGTTTCCCGGTTCCTATCCAGCCTTTCGATGTCTTCTTCCCTGACTGATTTCGTGCTGCGCCCCTTCCGCGTGGTCAGCGGTGCGGTGCGACGTCATCGCGACGGCCGCGCAGCCCAGTCCGCCGCCGCGCTGGCGCTGGCGCTGCTGTTCGCGCTGGTGCCGCTGGTGGTGCTGGCGCGTCAGCTCACCGCATGGCTGCCCGACGCACTGCAGTTCGGTGCGCCGCTTCAGGCCTATCTGACCGGAACGCTGCTGCCGGACGAAGCCGGCAGCAGCGTGGTGCGCCACGCCTCGCGCTTCGTGGCCAAGGCGCGCCGGCTGTCGCTGGCCGACCTGCTGCTTCTGCTGGGCAGCGCCTGGGTGTGGGTACGCACTGCCGACCACGCGCTCAACGCCATGTGGTCGCAGCGTCCGCACCGCAAGGTGCGCCGTACCGCGCTGATCTATCTCGCGCTGCCGGTGCTCGCGCCGGTGGCGCTCGGCGTCGGCGCCGGCCTCACGCTGTATCTGGTGACCGCCTCGCTCGGCCTGGTGGATGAACCGCCCTGGCTCAAGGTACTGCTGCTGCGCGCGGCGGCCGGCGTGGTGACCGCCGGTTTCCTGGTGCTGCTGTATCGCACGCTGCCGCGGGCTACCGTGAGCTGGGGTGAGGCGATCTGCGGTGCGCTGGTGGCCACCGGCCTGCTGTCGGTGATGCAGAAGGGGCTCAGCATCTACGCCGGCCACATGCCCGCCTATGCGGTGGTGTATGGCGCGCTGGCGACCTTGCCGGTGTTCCTGATGTGGCTTTACCTGTTCTGGACCATCGTGCTGTTCGGCGCCGCCCTGACCGCCGAACTGAACGACCGCGCGCGCTGAGCGCCCGCCCGGTCAGCCGCGGCCGGAGGCCGCAGTCAGTTCGTCCAGTTCGTACAGTTCGAAGGCCTGGGTCTGCAGGTCGAGGTCGGACAGCCGCGCTTCGCCCAGACGGCAGCCCGGACCCGACATGTGGGCGAGCAGCAGTTCCCGCCCGCGGGCGTCGCCGCTTGGCAGCATGAGGGCAGGATGCGCGCGCTGGCGCGGCAGCGGCGGCAGGCGCAGCGCGTGCACGGTGGTGCGCGGTTCGGCGTCGCTGAACACCACGGTGGCGGCCTGCGCGCCGTGGCTGAGCAGTTCCACGCCCACGTCGACCGCACCGGCATGGGCGCTGCGCGCCCAGCGCACCACGCAGATCATCCAGGTACGGCTGCCGCTGCCCTTGATCAGCACCGGCATGCCGGGGCGGATGAGTCCGGTCGGGCCGTTGTCCATGCGCAGCGCGAAGCCGTTGGCGCTGTCGTTGAGCAGGGTCCAGCCGGTGGTCTGGTTGCCCCATTCGGCCGCCGGGTCGCGCTTGTCCAGCAGCTGCCAGATGGCGTCGAAACCGATCAGCATGCGCACTGCCATGCCGCGCTCGCGGCGTGCGAACTGGCGTCGCGGCATGGCCATCCAGCGCGCCTGCAGCCGGCGCAGCAGGCGACGCGTGCGGACCTGTCCGAGACAGCCGGGCAGATAGAGGTCGGCCGCGTTGCCGCCTTCGTCTATCAGGTCGAGGTGATGCGCAAGCACCTGGCCGAGTCGCTGACAGGAGCAGTACAGGATGTGGCTGCCGCGTTCGGTGTCCGGCGGTGAGCGCAGCAGCGGAACCGGGCCGCGGTCGCTTTCGTCGTCCAGCCAGAACCATGAGTCGAGATCCCGGTGCGGCGCATTGATCTGGATCTGCACGGCGCCGGAGTAACTGCGCACGTAGTCGGCAATATTGAAGAAGTCGGCCGGCGTGAGGTGGGGCGGCTGGGCCAGATCGAGCGCGATCAGTTCGCGGTAAAGCTGTTCCGCGTCCGCCGAGCCGGCGACCTGGGTGGCCGGCATCGCCATGGTACGGGTGTGCATCAGCAGGGCGTGCGCGGTGGACCAGAAGCCGGCCGGCAGATCGGCGGCGATCAGCGTGCTCAGCGCGTAGGCGTCGAGCACGCACAGCATGGCGTGGCCGGCGGCCCGGGATGGCTTGTGGGCGACACGGGCGCGCAGCGCGTCCAGATAACCGCGCGCCACCTGCATCAGCACGCCGGCGAGGTGGTCAGCGGCCGCGCGCAGCGCGTCCGGCACGGGCAGCGCACTGGCGGCCAGTTCAGGTTTCAGCGTGATTGCGCAGGACAGCGCGCGGTCGTGAAAGATGTCGAGTACGCGCACCCGGGCCTGCGCTTCGAGTTCAGCCTGGGCGAACAACGCCAGACAGCCGGCGAGCAGCGGCGCTTCGTGCGCGGGATCGCTGCTGGCCGGGCGTGCCAGCCAGTCGAGTACCGCCTGCAGCGGGCCTTCGCTCCGGGCGCTCTGCAGCAGCGCGTCGAGCTCGGGCGGTGCAATGTGGGCTGCGGGCATCGGCAGTTCGGGCGCGGCGGAAGCGGGTGAGGTGCCGATTCTAGTAAACTCGGGCCTTGCCGGCGCAGGCCAAATGCCGCACTTGCCTTACTCGGCGTCCATCCGGCGCCGTCCGCGGCACCGGGCGGCTTAGGTTGTCCGGTGTCTGTGCACTTACGTATCCATATTTTCAGGTCCGCCCATGAACACCTCTTCAGCTTCCGCCAAGATCATCGACCCGGCTGACCGCCTCATCGTGGCACTCGACGTGCCCTCCGCCGATCAGGCCCGTGCCATCGTGCTCCAGCTGGGCGACGCGGTCCGCTTCTACAAGATCGGTCTCGAACTGTTCATGAGCGGCAATTACTTCGAACTGCTGGACTGGCTGATCGCCCGCAACAAGAAGGTGTTCGTCGACCTGAAGTTCTTCGACGTGCCGGAAACCGTCCGTTCCGCGGTGCGCGCACTGGCGTCCAGTGGCGCCACCTTCGCCACCATTCACGGCAATCAGGCCATCATGGAAGCGGCCGGTGCCGACAAGGGCGCGCTGAAGATTCTGGCGGTGACCGTGCTCACCAGTCTGGATCGCGGCGATCTCGACGATCTGGGCTTCGCCTGTGACGTCGATGCGCTGGTGCTGTCGCGCGCGCGCCGCGCGCTGGCCGCCGGTTGCGACGGCGTCGTGTCCTCCGGGCTGGAGGCGCCGCACATCCGCGCCGAACTGGGCGAACGCATCCTGGTCGTGACCCCGGGCATCCGTCCGGTCGAGAATCGCCCGGCGGACGACCAGAAGCGCACGGTGGATGTGGCGCAGGCGCTGGGCAACGGCGCCGACTACCTGGTGGTGGGCCGTCCGATCCGCAACGCGGCCGATCCGGTCGCCGCGGCCTGGGCGATGCAGGCCCAGATTGCCCAGGCGCTGGGCGTGAACTGACGCCTATGCGGCGCGCATCATCATCCGAAGGGCTGATGATGCGCCGCATCGGCATGCTGCATACTCGAATCGTTTTCCGTCCTCTCCGGGCCCGTCCCGGGCGCGAGTGTTCGCGTCACACCATCCGATGTCCTTCCTGAACCGTCGCAGATTTCCCTTCCCGGGCCTGCGTACGGTCGTTCTCCTTGTCGCCTGTCTGTTGCTGCCGGGTATGGCCCGGGCGGCGTCGGTGCTCGTCCTGCTGAGCGAGAGCGGCGGCGCCTACGGCGAGTTTTCCGAAGCGCTGAAGAACGAGCGGACCGCCCGCGGCGGATTCGCGCTGACCGTGATGACCCGGGCCGAATTCGGCCCAGCCGATCTGGGCGGTCACGATGCGGTGGTGGCCGTCGGCGCCGGTGCGCTGCGCGCGCTGGCGCAGATCGATGCGCCGGTCCCGGTTCTGTCGGTGCTGGTGCCGCAGTCCGCTTTCGAGGCACTCAACAACGGCGACAACGCGCGCCGCTGGACCGCCATCCATATCGATCAGCCCTTCTCCCGGCAGATCGAACTGATACGGCTGGCGCTGCCGGAAGCGCGGCGCATCGGTACCCTGGTCGATGCCGCCCACCCGGAGCGCCTGCAGCCGTTGCGCGCCGCACTGTCCGGTACGGCGCTGCAGCTGTCGGCCGGCAGCTTCACCGGCGAGGCGGCGCTGTTCGGCGCGCTGTCCCAGGTGCTGGAAAAGTCCGACGTCTTTCTGGCGATGCCCGATCCGCAGGTGCATAACGCGGGCACCGTGAGAAACCTGCTGCTCACCTCCTTCCGTGCGCGGGTGCCGGTGGTCGGGTTTTCGGCGGCCTATGTGCGGGCCGGAGCGGTCATGTCGCTGTATTCAACCCCGGAACAGATCGCCCGCCAGACCGCTGACGCGCTGGCCGGCTGGATGCGTGAGCGCAGCTGGCCGTCACCCAGGCATCCGAAACATTTCACCGTGTCGGTCAACCCGCATGTCGCCCGCTCGCTCGGTCTGCGCATCGACGACGGAGACGTGCTGCGTGACCGCCTGATCCGCCAGGAGCGCCAGCCATGAAGCACTGGGGCATCCGTCTGCGCGTGCTGCTGGTGGCGCTGGCGCCGGTGATGGCCTTCGGCATCGCGGGGGGCGTCTGGATGGTGCTGCACCGGCTGGCCGAGCTGGAGAGCAGTCTGATCGAGCGCGGTCGCGCCACCGCGCGTCAGGTGGCCGCGACCGCCGACTACGGCATCTTTTCCGGCAATACCGATGCGCTGGTGTCGCTGATCGAGGCGGCGCGGCGCGAGCCGGACGTGAGCGGCATCATGGTGTCGAGCCGTGACGGCGATCTGGCGGTGTCCGGTGGCGTGCTCAGCCCGGAAGCCTATCTGCCGGGGCGCCGCGCCGCCGGGCTGGCCCTGGTCGAACTTGACCATGCGCTGATGTTCGTCGAGCCCATCGTGCGCAGCGCGGTGCTGGATGAATCCGACGTGTTCGACGGACTGGGCGAGCCGGTGACCGACCGCCAGCCGATCGGCTGGGTGCTGGTGGAAGTGAGCCGGGCGCGGGTCGAGGCAATGAAGGTGGATTTCATCCTGACCAGTGCCGGCGTGATCGCGGCGGCACTGATGCTGGCCAGCGTGTTCGCCTTCCGCATCAGCCGCACGGTGACCGGACCGGTGCGTGAGGTGTCGCAGGCGGTGCGCCGTATCGGCGACGGTGACCTGTCGGTGCGTCTGCCGGTGTCCGGCGGCGGCTCGCTGCGGGTGCTGGCCGAAGGGGTCAATGGCATGGCCGAGCGGCTGCTGCGCGCGCGCGACGAGCTGGAGGCGCGGATCGCCGATGCCACCCGACAGCTGCGCAGCCGCACCGACGAGGCGGAGCGGGCCAATCACGCCAAGTCGCGCTTCCTCGCGGCGGCCAGCCACGATCTGCGGCAGCCGATGCACGCGCTCGGGCTGTTCGTCGCCGAACTGGCGGAACGACTGCGTGGGTCGGAACACCGCACGCTGATCCGTCAGATCGAGGAGTCGGTCGGTGCGATGGAAGATCTGCTGGATGCGCTGCTCGACATGTCCAAGCTGGACGCCGGCGGCGTCACCGTGCGCCGTTCGCACTTCCCGCTGCAGCCCATGCTGTCGCGCATCGTGGACGATTTCGCGGCCGATGCGCTGCAGCGTGGCCTGCGACTGAAGCTGCGGGCGACGCCGCTGTGGGTGGAGTCGGACCCGCTGCTGCTCGAGCGCATCATGATCAATCTGCTGTCCAACGCGGTGCGCTATACCCAGCGCGGAGGCGTGCTGGTGTGCGTGCGTCGTCGCGGTCAGGATGCGGTGATCGAGGTGCGGGATTCCGGTCCGGGCATTCCGGCCGAGGCGCACGACATGATTTTCGAGGAGTTCTATCAGCTGCAGAACCCGGCACGGGCGCGCGGGCAGGGGCTCGGGCTGGGGCTGGCCATCGTGCGCCGGCTGTCCGGACTGCTTGGCCACGATGTGGCCATCCGTTCGCGCGCCCAGCATGGCTCGATCTTCTCGGTCAGCGTGCCCTGCGTCGCGCCGCCGGTCGGTGACGTGGCCGAAATGGAGCCGGCCGCGCTGCCCGCCAGCCTGTCGCTGTTCGTGATCGTGATCGACGATGATCCGGGCTCGCGCAACAGCGTGGCCGGACTGCTGCAGTCCTGGGGCTGCGACGTGCTGTGCGCACCCAACCTGTCTGAAGCGCGCGACGCCATCCGTCTGCGGGAGCGCTCTCCGGCCCTCATCCTGTGTGACTTCAGGCTGGCTGCGGTCGCCAGTGGCATCGACGTGCTCGACGCGCTGCTGGCCGAGCAGGGTGGCGAGATCGCCGGTGCGCTGGTGACCGGCGATACCGATCCGCAGGTTCGACGCCTTGCGGCGGCGCGCGGTTATCCTGTCCTGCACAAGCCGGTCCGCCCGGCCCGCCTGCGGGCGCTGGTCCAGCAGGCGGTGGCGCGCCAGCAGAACCCGGTGAGCTGACCCGCCCGGACTCTGCCCGCGCAGTCAAAGACGTCTTGCCTTGCGGATCCCGCGAGTCTTCGTTAATATCGTTGGTTTTCCTCGTTTTGAAGGAAGTGTAATGGTCGTCATTCGCCTCGCGCGTGGGGGTGCCAAGAAGCGCCCGTTCTTCAACATCATCGCCACCGATTCCCGCAATCGCCGCGACGGTCGTTTCATCGAGCGCGTGGGTTACTACAACCCGGTCGCTCCGGAAGGCACCGCCGGTCGTCTGACCGTCAATGCCGAACGTCTGGCCTACTGGGAAAGCGTTGGCGCCCAGCTGAGCCCGACGGTTGCCCGTCTGGTCAAGACCCAGAAGGCTGCCTGATCAGCCATCCGTCGATTCCCGAGCCCTTCGGTCCCATGATCGTACTGGGGCGGCTGGCAGCGCCTTTCGGCGTTCAGGGCTGGCTGCATATGCAGGTGTTCGGAGACGATCCGCAGTCCTGGAAAGTGATCGAGCGCTGGTATGCCAGCAGCGATCCTGAAAGCGGGGCGGCGGGCTGGCGCGAACTGAAGCCCGAAGGTTTCAAGCTTCAGGCAAAAGGGCCGGTGGTGCGTTTTGAAGGCGTGCCGGACCGTACCGCGGCTGAAAAGCTGGTCGGCCTTTACGTCGGTGTGCCGCGTCACGAGCTGCCGGATACCGCAGACGACGAGTTCTACTGGGGTGACCTGGTCGGGCTTGAGGTCGTGAATCTGGCCGGTGAGCGACTGGGGCGCGTCGATCGACTGATGGAAACCGGTGCGAACGACGTGCTGGTCGTGCTGGACGACGCGCTGGGTGGTGACAAGCCGGTAGAGCGGCTCATTCCCTTCGTGTCTGCGGTCGTGAAAGACGTGGATCGCGCAGCGTCGAGGGTGCACGTCGACTGGGACGCACAGTGGTAGGTACTGCGGCGGACAGCGTGGCCGGACCGCGCATCACCTTCGAGGTGGTTTCGCTGTTTCCGGAAATGTTCGCGGCGGTCGAACGCAGTGGCATCACACGGCGCGCGCTGGAGCGCGGGCTGTGGAATGTGAGACACACCAGTCCGCGCGATTTCGCGACGGATGTGCATCGCACGGTGGATGATCGGCCCTACGGCGGTGGCCCCGGCATGGTGATGCTGGCCGAGCCGCTGGCGCAGGCCATTTCGGCGTGTCGCGCCCGCCATGCGCAGCCAGTCAGGGTGGTGCATTTCTCGCCGTCCGGTGAGCGCATGACGCACCGGAAGGTAATGGAACTGACGGCAGAGCCGGCGTTGATCCTGCTCTGCGGCCGGTATGAAGGGATGGACCAGCGTCTCATCGATCGGGAAGTCGATCTCGAACTGTCGCTGGGGGATTTCGTGCTGTCGGGCGGTGAGCTGCCGGCGATGGCACTGATGGACGCGATCATCCGCCAGTTGCCGGGGGCGCTGAACGACGCGTCATCGGCTGTAGAGGATTCGTTCGTGAGCGGTCTGCTGGACTGTCCGCACTACACCCGTCCCGAAATATGGGATGGCCGGCCGGTGCCGGAGGTGCTGCTGTCAGGAGATCATGCGCGGATCCGTCGCTGGCGGGCCGAACAGGCGCTGGAGATTACGCGACGGCGGCGTCCCGACCTGCTGGCGCGGGACGAGCAGTCGTAGTCTGTGCAGTAAGGTTTTTGCAGCAAGCGGGTGACCGAACACCGTCACCCATCAATAAACGCACGCATCACGGAACAAGTGCTCTGCGGCAAGGCAATGCCATAGACCAGGAGTCAAGCATGAATCTGATCCAGCAACTCGAGCAGGAAGAAATCGCCCGTCTGGGCAAGAACATCCCCGAATTCGCGCCCGGTGACACCGTCATAGTGAACGTGAACGTGGTCGAAGGCGACCGCAAGCGTGTCCAGGCCTACGAAGGCGTGGTGATCGCCAAGCGCAACCGCGGCCTGAACTCGAATTTCATCGTCCGCAAGATTTCCAGCGGCGAAGGCGTCGAGCGTACCTTCCAGACCTACTCGCCGCTGATCGCTTCGATCGAAGTGAAGCGCCGCGGTGACGTGCGTCGCGCCAAGCTGTACTACCTGCGTGAGCGTTCGGGCAAGTCGGCGCGCATCAAGGAAAAGCTGGCCAAGCGCGTGGTTGCTCCGGCGGCCCAGTAAGCGCCTGCCGCCGCGGATGCTGCAAGGCGTCCGCGCAGGCTGGAATGAAAAAGGGACCTTTGCGGTCCCTTTTTCATTTCCGCTGCTGCCCGGTGCTCAGCGCTTGTCGGCGCGGATCTGGGCCCAGGCGGAGTGGTTGTGGATGGATTCGAAGTTCTCGACTTCCAGCACATAGGCACGCACGCGCTGTTCCGCATTCAGTCGTGCCGCAATGTCACGCACCATGTCTTCGACGAACTTGGGATTCTCGTAAGCGCGCTCGGTCACGAATTTCTCGTCCGGCCGCTTCAGCAGTCCGTACAGATCGCAGGACGCTTCCTGCTCGGCGATGTCAATCAGGTCGTCGATGGCCAGATCGCCCTCGATGTCTGCCTCGATGGTGACGTGGGAGCGCTGGTTGTGCGCCCCGTACTGCGAAATCTTCTTCGAACAGGGGCACAGGCTGGTGACCGGGATCTGCACCCGCAGCGTGAAGCTGTGCTGTCCGTCCGCGTCGGTGCGGGCGGTGTAGCTCACCTCGTAGTCGAGCAGGCTTTCGGTGCCTGACACTGGCGCGGTCTTTCGGCGGAAGTAGGGGAAGCGCATGCTGATCTCGCCGCTGTCCGCTTCCAGCCGGACCAGCATGGTGCGCATCAGTGGCGCGAACGAGGCCGGCGACAGCGGCGTGTTCAGTTCATGCAGCAGTTCGACGAAGCGCGACATGTGAGTGCCCTTCAGATGGGCGGGAAGGCTCACGAACAGGCCGCACTCGGCCACCGTGCCCTGAACCCAACCATCGCGGCCGCGCACGCTGATCGGATGCCGTATGCCGCGTATGCCCACCTTCTCGATCGGCAGTTCGCGCCGGTCCGGCGAGTTCTGCACGTCGGGCATGCTGAGCGGAGTGGCGTGCGGATCGCGGGCGTTCATGCTGGACCTCTGGTTTCTCTACATGATCATTTGTTGCATGTAGATTAACACCGGGTTCACACCGACTCAAGCCGCGGTGCACGAAAAAGGCCCGGCAATGCCGGGCCTCGTTCTGCGCGGACGGCGGCGATCAGCGCTGCAGCGCAGCGGCCACCTGGGCGCGCACACCGGCGGCGTCCAGGCCGACTTCGGCATAGAGCAGGGACGGATCGCCGTGGTCGACGAAGCGGTCTGGCAGGCCGATGCGCAGCACCCGACAGGACAGCCCGGCGTTGTGGATCACCCGTTCGACTTCGCTGCCGGCACCGCCGATCAGCGCGTTCTCTTCCAGCGTGACGATGAGACGGTGCTTGCTGGCCAGTTCGAGCACCAGTGCCTCGTCCAGCGGTTTGGCGAAACGCATGTTGGCGACGCTGGCGTCGAACTCGTCCGCCACCGCGAGCGCCGGCGTCAGCATGGCGCCGAAGGCCAGCAGCGCGGCGTCGCCCTCGCCGGCACGACGCAACTCGCCACGGCCGATCTCGATCGCGGTCATGTCCTGCTGCGGCACCACGCCCGGGCCGCTGCCGCGCGGATAGCGCACCGCGCTGGGCCCTTCGTGCAGATAGGCGGTGTACAGCATCTGCCGGCACTCGTTCTCGTCGCTCGGCGTCATTACGACGATGTTCGGCAGGCAGAGCAGGTAGGACAGGTCGAAGGCACCGTGATGGGTGGCACCGTCGGCGCCCACCAGGCCGGCCCGGTCGAGCGCCATCATGACCGGCAGGTTCTGCAGGCACACGTCGTGGATCAGCTGGTCGTAGGCGCGCTGCAGGAAGGTCGAGTAGATCGCGACCACCGGCTTGACGCCTTCGCAGGCCATGCCGGCGGCGAAGGTGAGCGCGTGCTGTTCGGCGATGCCCACATCGAAGTAGCGTTTCGGGTATTCCTCGGCGAAACGCACCATGCCGGAGCCCTCGCGCATCGCCGGCGTGACCGCCATCAGCTTGTCGCAGCGGGCGGCCATGTCGCACAGCCAGTCTCCGAATACCTGGGTATACGTGAGCTTGCCGCCGCCCTTGCCGGTCTGGATACCGGCCACGTGGTCGAACTTGCCGACACCGTGGTACAGGATGGGATCGGCTTCGGCCAGCTTGTAGCCGTAGCCCTTCTTCGTGATCACGTGCAGGAATTTCGGACCCGGCAGTTCCCGCAGGTTTTCCAGCGTCGGGATCAGCGCATCGAGGTCGTGACCGTCGATCGGGCCGTAATAATGGAAGCCGAACTCCTCGAACAGCGTGCCCGGCGTGATCATGCCCTTCACGTGTTCTTCGGCCCGCTTGGCGAATTCGCGCAGCGAAGGCGCCAGTTCCAGCACCTTGGCGCCCGCGCGGCGGGCAGCGTTGTAGGTCTGGCCGGACAGCAGGCGGGTCAGGTACTTGTTCAGCGCGCCGACCGGCGGCGAAATCGACATGTCGTTGTCGTTGAGGATGACCAGCAGGTCGGCATCCTCGACGCCCGCGTTGTTCAGTGCCTCGAAGGCCATGCCGGCGGTCATCGCGCCGTCACCGATCACCGCGATGCTGTGCCGGCGCTGGCCCAGTGCCTTGGCAGCGACGGCCATGCCCAGCGCGGCCGAGATCGAAGTGGACGAGTGGGCGGTGCCGAAGGTGTCGTACTCGCTCTCGCAGCGGCGCGGGAAGCCGCTCACGCCCTTGTACTGGCGGAGTGTGGCCATGCCTTCGCGGCGGCCGGTCAGCACCTTGTGGGCATAGGTCTGGTGACCGACGTCCCACACGATGCGGTCGTGCGGCGTGTTGTAGACGTGGTGCAGTGCGACCGTCAGTTCCACCGTACCGAGATTGGACGACAGGTGGCCGCCTGTGCGCGAGACCGATTCCAGCAGGAAGGCCCGCAGTTCGGTGGCCAGCTGGGCCAGCTGACGGCCGTCCAGTGCGCGCACGGTGGCCGGCGAATCGATGGTTTCCAGCAGCGGGTAGGCGCTCATCGTGTGCAGGGATCTGTCCATATCAGTGTTTCCTCGTCAGCACGAAATCCGCCAGTTCGCGCAGGCGACGGGCTGCGTCGCCAAACAGCGAGAGGCTGTCGATCGCCTCGGCGTGCAGTTCGCGTGCCCGTTCGCGGGCGCGCGCCAGACCCAGTGTGCTGACATAGGTTGGCTTGTTCGCAGCGGCGTCCTTGCCTGCGGTCTTGCCGAGCTCTTCAGTGCTGGCTTCGCAGTCCAGCACGTCGTCCACCACCTGGAAGAGCAGGCCGACCGTACCTGCATAGTGGTCCAGACGGCCGTGCGCGTCCACATCAAGATGGCCGCAGGCCGCTCCCATGCGCACCGCGCAGCGGATCAGCGCACCGGTCTTGTGGATGTGCATGAATTCCAGCTCTTCCACGCCCAGCGGCAGACCGACCGAGGCGAGGTCGATCGCCTGGCCGCCGGCCATGCCGCGCGAGCCTGACGCGATGGCCAGCTGGCTCACCAGCGCGGCGCGGGTATCCGCCGGCACCGGACAGTGTTCGGCCAGCAGCAGGAAGGCCAGCGACTGCAGGCTGTCGCCGACCAGCAGTGCCGTGGCGTCGTCGTACTGCACGTGTACGGTGGGCTTGCCCCGGCGCAGCACATCGTCGTCCATGCAGGGCATGTCGTCGTGTACCAGCGAGTAGGCGTGGATCATTTCGACTGCGCAGGCGGCGGCGTCCAGTGCCTCGGCCGAAGCGCCGGACAGCGCGCCGGCTGCGTGGCACAGCAGCGGGCGTACCCGCTTGCCGCCGCCCAGCACCGCGTAGCGCATGGCGTCGTGCAGCCGTGCCGGGGCGATGGTGGCCTGCGGCAGGAAGCGGTCGAGTGCGCTTTCGGTGCGGTGCTGAACCGCGGACACCCAGTCAGCGAAAGATCCGGTCGTGTCGCTCATCGCGGTGTCTGCCTCACTCATCGCGCGCATCGTCCGGGCGGAATTCGCGCAGCAGCCCGTCTTCCAGTATCTGCACTTTCTGTTCGGCCGCGTCGAGCGCCGACTGGCAGTGGCGTATCAGTTCCACACCGCGCTGATAGCGTTCGAGCGCGCCTTCGAGCGGCAGTTTGCCGTCTTCCATCGCACGCACGATGGCTTCCAGTTCTTCGATCGCCTGCTCGAAGCTGGCGGGCGCCGAAGCCGCGTCTGCTTTTCGTGTCATGCTGGATTGGTGCGCAAGGCAAACGCTGGAAAATAACTGATCCAAAACAGGCGGTCAAACGCTCAAGCGGATATACTGCCCGGCTTTGTCACGCGTCTGCGTACCTTTGCGGCGGGCTCATGTTCCGAAGCGAAGGCTCTGGATCGCACGCGGTTTTCCAACTTTGACTTCGAGGGTTGGGGAATGTCCGATATACAGTCCATTACCCGTCTGGAACCGGCACAGTCTCAGTTTCCGGTTTCCTGGTATTTCGATGAGCAGCTGTTCGAGCTCGAGAAGCGCGTGCTGTTCGACAACGGGCCGGGCTATGTAGGCCATGAGCTGATGGTGCCGAACGTTGGCGACTATCACACCCTGGGATGGGCCGACGACGCGCTGATGCTGGTGCGCAACGAAGCCGGCATCGAAATGCTGTCCAACGTGTGCCGCCACCGGCAGGCGCTGATGATGAAGGGCCGTGGCAACACGCCCAACATCGTGTGCCCGGTGCACCGCTGGACCTATGACACCCGTGGCGAACTGCTGGGGGCGCCGCACTTCCCGAACACGCCTTGCCTGAACCTGAAGCGCCAGCCGCTGCAGAACTGGAAGGGGCTGCTGTTTTCCGGCAAGCGCGACGTCGCCGCCGATCTGGCCAGCATGGAGGTTGCGTCCGCTCTCGACTTTTCGGGCTACATGCTCGACCACGTCGAGATGCACCAGTGCAATTACAACTGGAAGACCTTCATCGAGGTCTATCTCGAGGACTACCACGTCGAGCCCTTCCACCCGGGGCTGGGCAAGTTCGTCACCTGCGAGGACCTGAGCTGGCAGTTCGCCCAGCAGTATTCGGTGCAGCGGGTCGGCCTGAACAATCGCCTGGCGCGGCCGGGTTCGCCCACCTACGAGCGCTGGCACCGCGCGGTGCTCGACTACTACCGCGGCGAACTGCCGCCGCACGGTGCGATCTGGCTGACTTACTACCCGAACATCATGGTCGAGTGGTATCCGCACGTGCTGGTGGTGAGCACGCTGTATCCGCAGGCGGTGGACCGCACCCTGAACGTGGTGGAGTTCTACTACCCGGAAGACATCGTGCTGTTCGAGCGTGAATTCATCGAGGCCGAACGGGCGGCGTACATGGAAACCGCCCGCGAGGACGACGAGATCGGCGAGCGCATGGACGCCGGCCGGCGGGCGCTGATGAAGCAGGGGCGTTCCGAGGTCGGTCCCTACCAGTCGCCGATGGAAGACGGCATGCAGCATTTCCACGAATGGTTCCGGCGCGAACTGGCGGACTATCTGTGACGGCGATTGCGACAGCCGATCGGGACAGGGCACTTCGGTGCCCTGTTTCGTTTCGTCCGCCCGCAGCCCGGCCGGCGTGCGGAGTGGCGCGATGAAGTCGCTGTGGATGGTGGCCGCCAGCCTGCTGTTCGCGTCCATGGGCGTGTGCGTGAAACTGGCCAGCGAAGCGCTGCCGGCGTCCGAGATCGCGTTCTACCGGGCCTTCATTTCGCTGCTGCTGATCGCGGTCATCATGCGGCTGAGCGGTGCGCAGTTCGCCACGCCCCACGCGCTGACTCATCTGAAGCGGGGGGTGTCGGGCGCCATTTCTCTCATCCTCTACTTCCAGGCCATCGCGTTGCTGCCGCTGCCGACCGCAGTCACGCTGAACTACACCTCGCCGCTGTTCATGGCGGCCTGGCTGGGGTTCACCGTCAGCGGCGAACTGTCGCGTCCGATCGCGCTGGCACTGGCGCTCGGTTTCGCAGGCGTGGTGCTGGTGCTGCAGCCCACCCTGGGCAGCGAACAGTGGGTCGGCGGGCTGTGCGGCCTGAGCTCAGGCCTGATCGCCACCATGGCCTATCTCAGCGTGCGCGATCTCGGGCGTCTTGGCGAGCCGGAATGGCGCACGGTGCTTTATTTCTCGCTCTGTTCGTCGGTGTTCGGCGCGGCCTGGGCGCTGATCGACGGCGGCTTTCATCTGCCGGATCTGCGCACCTGCGCACTGCTGCTGGGTGTCGGCGTGTTCGGCGCCGCCGCACAGCTGTGCATGACCGCCGCCTACAAGGGCGGTCGCACGCTGGTGTCCGCCAGCCTCGCCTACACGACAGTGGCCTTTTCCACGCTCTACGGGGTGCTGCTGTGGAACGATGTGCCTTCGGCCGCGGTCTGGCTGGGTATGGTGCTCATCGTCGCCAGTGGCGTGCTGGCCATGCTCAATCCGCCGCCGGCGAAGCTATAGTCGAAGTGCGGGGCGCGCACGCGCGGTCCCGCTTCCGGCAGACACTGGAGGTAAGAAAAATGATCACAAGCGAATACAGCGGCAATCTGGTGACGGTGACGGCTTTCGGCGAATTCACGCTGGCCGACTATCGCGAATTCGAGGATCTGGTGAATTACCGGATCAAGTTCGAAGGCATCGTGAATCTGCTGATCGACCTGCGGCAGATGACCGACTTCACGCTGGACATGGCGCTCGAAGAACTGCGTTTCGCGCGCGCCCACAGCCATGACTTCGGCCGCATCGCGGTGATCGCCGGTTCGCCCTGGATGGTGTGGACCGCCTGGCTGTCGCAGGTGTTCGTCGACGCCGACGTGACCGTGTTCGACGATGAGGCAGCCGCCCGTGACTGGCTGGCGGAGACGACCGCATGAGCGCAGCACTGATTTCGGCGGCCGCGCTGGCCGACGCGATGTCGGACGCCCGGGTGGTCGTGGTGGACTGCAGGCACGATCTGGCCAATCCGGAGGCCGGCGAAGCCGCCTGGCGCGCCGGCCACATTCCGGGCGCGCTGTTCATGCATCTCGATCGCGACCTGTCGGCGGCCAAGACCGGCCGCAACGGTCGTCACCCGCTGCCGGCTCCCGAGGCTTTCGTAAAACTGCTGGGCGAACGCGGCATTTCGCCGGCACATCGCGTGGTGGCCTATGACGACGCCGGCGGCATGTTCGCGGCCCGGCTGTGGTGGATGCTGCGCTGGGTCGGTCATCGCGACGTGTCGGTGCTCGATGGTGGCCTGTCGGCCTGGAAGGCGGCTGGCGGCGCGCTGGACACCTCGGTGCGACCGCTGCCGCCGGTGTCCTATCCATTGGGCGAGGTGCTGCCGATGGCCGATGCCGATGCGGTGCTGGAGAATCTCACGTCCGCCGAGCGGCTGCTGGTCGACGCCCGCGCACCGGATCGCTTCCGCGGCGAGAACGAAACGCTGGACCCGGTCGGTGGCCACATTCCGGGCGCGGTCAATCGCTTCTTCAAGCTCAATCTGGCCGAGGACGGGCGTTTCAAGCCGGCCGACGCGCTGCGCACCGAGTGGCGGGCGCTGATCGGCGACCGCGCGCCGGCCTCACTGGTCATGCAGTGCGGCAGCGGTGTTACCGCCTGTCATAACCTGCTGGCGCTCGAGGTGGCCGGGCTGTCCGGCGCGCAGCTCTATCCGGGTTCGTGGAGCGAGTGGTGCAGCGACCCTACGCGGCCGATGACGCGCTGAGTGATGAACGTATCGTGGCGATCCTGCTTGCTCAGGTCGCCGCGCGCGGAGCAGGGCGCTCGATCTGCCCGTCGGAAGTGGCCCGTGCGCTGGCGCCGGACTGGCGGCCTTTGATGGGCCGGGTGCGCGAAGTGGCGCGCGGCCTGGCGCGCGAGGGGCGGGTGCTGATCACCCAGCGCGGCGTGGTGCGCGATCCGGACGCCGACCTGCGGGGTCCAGTGCGGCTGGCTCAGCCGCCGGACGACGCCCGCAGTTCCGGTTCCACCTGAGCGAAACAGTCTCCGAGAAAGTCGAGCAGCCGGCGTACCCGCAGGGGCATGTGACGGCCGGCGGGCAGCAGCGCGTGCAGTGGAAAGTCCTCGCCGCGCCAGTCGGTCAGCAGTTCGACCAGACGACCGGACCGCAGATCGTCCGCCACGTCCAGCCGCGCCTTGGTGGCGATGCCCAGTCCTTCGAGCGCCCACTGCCTCACGATGGCGCCGTCCCAGGCCATGCGGTTGCCCTGTACCCGGACCCGCGTTTCCGTGCCTGCGCGCATGAAGCGCCAGGTCAGGTGCGGGCGCCCGCCGCGATAGAGCACCAGACAGTTGTGACGTCCCAGGTCGGCGGGCTGCTGTGGTGCGCCGTGGCGCTCGATGTAGGCCGGTGAGGCCACCAGCACCCGGCGCGTCACGTGCAGCCGGCGGGCCACCAGCGACGAATCCGGCAGTTCGCCGTAGCGCACCGCCAGATCGACCCGCTCGCGCACCAGATCCTGCACCGTGTCCGACAGATAGAGCGTGAGCCGTACGCCCGGATGCTGTTCGATGAAGCGGTCCAGCATGGCGGACAGCGCGCCGCGACCGAGGTCGGACGGCGCGGCCAGATGGATGTCGCCGCTCAGTGTTTCGCGGCCGGCGCCGAGCTGGGCGCGCGCGTCGTCCAGTTCGCCCAGCGCCCGTCGCGCGTGGTCACGCAGCAGTTCGCCTTCGCCGGTCAGCCGCATCGAGCGGGTCGATCGCTCGACCAGCCGTGCGCCGAAGGCCGCCTCCAGCCGTTTCAGGGCCGCGCTGGCCGCAGCCGGCGTGAGCTGAAGCTGGCGTGCGGCAGCGCTCAGCGAGCCGGCGTCGGCGATGCGCACGAACAGTTCGAGCTGGGACAGCGTCAGATCAGGTGTGTGCAGGGTCCGGGTCATTTTCAAACTGCGTTTGAATATGTATTGATGGATTGCCGGATTATCAATCCATCCGGCTGTCGGTAGCATGCGTTCGATACAGCATGCAGGAGCCGCATCATGAAAGCCGTTGCCTTCAGGCAGAACCTTCCGGTCGAACACCCGGACAGTCTGGTCGATATCGATCTTCCGCGGCCGGAAGCCCGCGGTCACGATCTGCTGGTGCGCATCGAGGCAGTCGCGGTGAATCCGGTCGATACCAAGGTTCGCCGCTTCCATGCGCCGCCTGCCGACGGCAGCTGGCGGGTGCCCGGCTGGGATGCGGCCGGCGTGGTCGAGGCGGTGGGCGATCAGGTGAGCCGCTTCCGGCCGGGTGACCGCGTCTGGTATGCCGGCGACCTCACGCGGCAGGGCAGCCACGCCGAATACCAGGCGGTGGATGAGCGTCTGGTCGGCCGCATGCCTGAGTCGCTCGACTTCGCCGAGGCGGCGGCACTGCCGCTGACCGCGATCACCGCCTGGGAGCTGCTGTTCGACCGGCTGCAGCTGCGCGATGCCGACGGCCGGCTGCTCATCGTCGGCGCGGCCGGCGGTGTCGGCTCCATCATGATTCAGCTCGCCCGCGCGCTGAGCCGCGTCACCGTGATCGGCACCGCATCACGGCCGGACACCGCCGAGTGGGTGCGCGAACTGGGCGCCCATCACGTGATCGATCACCGCCGTCCGCTGGCCGAGGCGCTGCGCGAAGCCGGCATCGAATCGGTCACCCACGCGGCCAGCCTCACGCACACCGACCAGCACTACGCGCAGATCGTCGAGGCGCTCGCGCCGCAGGGGCGGCTCGGCCTGATCGACGATCCGGCGCATCCGCTCGACGTGCTGGCGCTCAAGCGCAAGAGCCTGTCGCTGCACTGGGAACTGATGTTCACCCGCTCGCTCTACCGGACCGATGACATGGCGGAACAGGGCCGGCTGCTCGATCAGGTGGCCGACCTGGTCGATGCCGGCCGGCTGCGCAGCACGCTGGGCGAGCATTACGGCATCATCAATGCCGCCAACCTGAAACGCGCGCACGCACTGCTTGAAAGTGGCCGTGCGCGCGGCAAGATCGTGCTGCAGGGCTTCTGATCCGATCGTCCCGCGGCGCCTTACCTGAGAAACATACCTGGAGAACCGGATGACCACGCTGTTCGAACCGACCCGTCTGGGCGACATCGCCCTTGCCAACCGCATCGTCATGGCACCGCTCACCCGCAACCGCGCCCTGGCCGGCAACGTACCCGGGCCGCTCACGGTCGAGTACTACCGCCAGCGCGCCAGCGCCGGCCTCATCATCGCCGAGGCGACGCAGATTTCGCCGATGGGCCAGGGCTATCTCGACACGCCGGGCATCCATTCGGCCGAACAGGTCGCCGGCTGGCGTGCGGTGACCGAGGCGGTGCATGCCGCCGGCGGCCGCATCGTGCTGCAGCTGTGGCATGTCGGCCGCATTTCGCACAGTTCGCTGCTGCCGGATGGTGCCGCTCCGGTGTCCTCCACCGCACGCCGGCCGAACGCCAAGACCTTCACCCGTGAAGGCTTCGTCGACACCTCGGCGCCGCGTGCGCTGCGCGACGACGAAATCCCGGCGCTGGTCGAGGACTACCGCCGCGCCGCCCGCAACGCGATCGATGCCGGCTTCGACGGCGTCGAGGTGCATGCGGCCAACAACTATCTGCTGGACCAGTTCATGCGCGACAGCGTGAACGACCGCAGCGGCCTCTATGGCGGCTCGATCGACAACCGCATCCGCGTCGTGGTCGAGGTGATGGAGGCAGTGGCAAAGGAAATCGGCGGCGCGCGCACCGGCATCCGCCTGTCGCCGATCACCACCTTCAACGACACGCCGCGTGACAGCGATCCGCAGGCGCTGTACGGCCGGCTGATCGAAAAACTCGCTCCGCTGGGGCTGGCTTTCGTGCACATGATCGAGGGCGAGACCGGCGGCGCGCGCGAACCGGCCGACCTGGCGAAGCCCTTCGACTACGCGGCGCTGAAGAAGGCTTTCGCCGGCGGCTGGATCGTGAACAACGGCTTCGACCTGGACAGCGCGGCCACCCGTGTGGCCGCCGGCGCGAGTGATGCGGTGGCCTTTGGCCGTCCCTTCATCAGCAATCCGGATCTGGTGCGTCGCCTGCGGGAGCACGCACCGCTCAATCCGCTGCGCGCCGAACTGCTCTATGGCGGTGGCGCCGACGGCTACACCGACTATCCGGCACTGGCCTGATTGCCTTGATCGGGTGGCGGCGCCGGTTCCGGCCGTCGCCACAGCCAGGTCGCCACCACGATGAGGGTGAACCAGACCGAGCCGCGCACCCAGGGCGGCACCGGGCTGAACCACAGCATCACCGCGCTGCAGCACATCATGATGCTGGCCAGCCACTTGGCACGGCGCGGCACCGCACCCTGTTCGCGCCAGTGGATGATCATCGGCCCGTACTTCGGGTGCGCCAGCAGTTTCGCCTCCAGTTCCGGCCAGCCGCGTCCCGCCGCCCAGGCGGCCAGCAGCAGGAAGGGCACGGTGGGCAGCACCGGCAGGAAGGCGCCGATGACGCCGAGCAGCACGGACAGCGCGGCGAGCAGGCGCCACAGCATCTGGCGGGTCCAGTGGATCAAGACGGAAGGTGCGTAGTGCGATGTCCGCATTGTGCCTGCGGCGCACGGCGCCGGGGACACCCTGACCGTCCGCGGGGCGCGAATCCCGCGCTGACCGGCAGGGCCAGCGGCCCTGCCGGCCCTGACCTTCAGCGGCGCAGATCCAGCGTGAACGGGAAGTTGGGGTTGCGCTCCTCAGGCGGTGCCGACACCCGGCCCGGTGTGTGGCCCATGGCGAAGAAGCGCGCCAGACGGCGACCTTCCGCCTCATAGGCATTGACCGGGAAAGTCTCGAAATTGCGGCCGCCCGGATGCGCGACGTGATACTGACAGCCGCCCATCGAACGTTTCATCCAGTCATCCACCAGATCGAATACCAGCGGGCTGTGCGGCGGAATCGTCGGGTGCAGGCAGGTCGGCGGCTGCCAGGCACGGTAGCGCACGCCAGCGACGAATTCGCCGACGCGCCCGGTGGGCTGCAGCGGGATGCGCCGGCCATTCACCGCCAGCACGTGGCGCTCATCCACCAGCCCGCGCACCTTGACCTGCAGCCGCTCGACCGACGAGTCGACATAGCGCACCGTGCCGCCCGGCGCACCCTCTTCGCCCATGACGTGCCAGGGTTCGAGCGCGCCGCGCAGTTCGACGTGCACATTGCGCGCCGCGAATTCGCCGAGTTTCGGGAAGCGGAATTCAAAATGCGGCGCGAACCATTCCAGCTCCATCGGGTAGCCGAAGGCACGCAGTTCGTCGACCACGTCGCGCAGGTCGTCCCACACGAAGTGCGGCAGCATGAAGCGGTCGTGCAGTTCGGTGCCCCAGCGCTTCAGCCGTGACGGCGAGTAGGGCTGCTGCCAGAAGCGGGCGATCAGCGCGCGCAGCATGAGCTGCTGGGTCAGGCTCATGCGCGCGTGCGGCGGCATTTCGAAGGCGCGCATCTCCAGCAGGCCGAGGCGGCCGGTCGGGCCATCCGGCGAGAACAGCTTGTCGATGCAGAACTCTGTACGGTGCGTGTTGCCGGTGGAATCGACCAGCAGGTTGCGCAGGATGCGGTCGATCTGCCAGGGCGGCGTATAGCCCATGTCGCGCGTGCGGCGCTCGATTTCGGCAAAGGCGATCTCGATCTCGTACACCGCGTCGTTGCGCGCCTCGTCGATGCGCGGCGCCTGACTGGTCGGGCCGATGAACAGGCCTGAGAACAGGTAGGACAGTGCCGGGTGGTTGTGCCAGTAGCTGATCAGGCTGCGCAGCAGGTCAGGCCGGCGCAGGAAGGGCGAGTCCGCCACCGTGGCGCCGCCGAGCACGAAGTGGTTGCCGCCGCCGGTGCCGCTGTGGCGTCCGTCTATCATGAATTTCTCGGTACCCAGGCGGCATGCGTGCGCGGCGTCGTAGAGGAAGGTGGTGCCGGCCACCATGTCGTCCCATGAGCGATAGGGCTGGATGTTCACCTCAAGTACGCCGGGGTCGGGCGTGATGCGCAGCACCTCCAGTCGCGGGTCGCGCGGCGGCTCGTAGCCTTCGAGCACCACCGGGTGGCCGCAGTCGGCCGCGGTGGCCTCGATCGCGGTCACCAGTTCCAGGTAGTGCTCCAGCGACGACAGCGGCGGCATGAACAGATACATGACGCCGTGCCGCACCTGGGCGCACAGCGCGGTGCGGGTAATCCAGCCGGCGGATTCGAAGGCACCGGGCTTGCGGTCGGTCGGGTGTGTGCCGTGGAGGCCTGCGCCCTGAGCCGCCGCGACGTAACCCAGCCTTTGCGCGCGGTCGCTGCCCAGGTCGGTGAGCGGTGTCTGCATGCGGGTGGCGATGTCGCGCCAGGCCGGCAGCGGGGCCTGCGGCGCCGCAGGATCCGGTGCATGCACCCATGGGTAGTCAGTGGGCGCGGTCCAGGGCTGGCCATCCAGCGGCAGCCGGTAGCCGAGTGGCGAATCGCCGGGCACCAGATAGCAGCGCTCGGCGCGCAGGAACCAGGGACCGCTCTGCCAGCCGTTGCCGTCCGGCGTGCGTGCCAGCGGCAGTACGTGGCCGATGACGCTGTCCAGCCCCTGTTCGAACACCCGGCGTACCCGTTCGCGTTCGAGCGGATCTTCGAGCCGGGCGTCGAACGGATCGACGTTCACCGGCAAGCGGCGCTCGCGCCACAGGTAGTACCACACGTCCTCGTAGGCGGGGAATACGTTGCTGCTGCCCACGCCGAGGCGCGATGACAGCAGTTCGAGGAAGCGCGCGGCATCCGCTTCGGTCAGCGCGTAATCCACCGACTCGTCGGCGAACAGCCCGGGGTCGCTCCAGATCGCCTCGCCATCGCGCCGCCAGAAGCAGGTGAGTGACCAGCGCGGCAGCTGTTCGCCCGGATACCACTTGCCCTGACCGTAATGCAGCAGTCCGCCCGGTGCATAGCGTGCCTTCAGTTTCGCCAGCAGTTCTGCGCCGAGCAGGCGCTTGGTGGGCTTGTCGGGCGGCGAGTCGGCCGTGGTGTTCCATTCGGCACCGTCACGATCGTCCACCGACACAAAGGTGGGTTCGCCACCCATGGTGAGCCGCACGTCGTGGGCATTCAGATCCAGGTCAATGCGGTGGCCCAGCGCCTCGATGCGCGACCACTGTTCGTCGCTGTAGGGTCTGGTGACGCGCGGTGCTTCCCACACGCGTTCCACCTTCATGTGATGTTCGAATTCGGACTCGCATTTCTCGCTGTAGCCGCTGACCGGTGCGGCCGACGACGGCTCGGGGGAGCAGGCGAGTGGAATGTGGCCTTCGCCGGCGAACAGGCCCGAGGTCGGGTCGAGACCGACCCAGCCTGCACCCGGCAGATACACCTCGCACCAGGCGTGCAGATCGGTGAAGTCCCGGTCCGGGCCGCTGGGGCCGTCCAGCGCTTTCACGTCCGGCGTGAGCTGTATCAGGTAGCCGGACACGAAGCGCGCGGCCAGACCGATGTGGCGCAGCACCTGAACCAGCAGCCAGGCCGAGTCGCGGCAGGAGCCGCTGGCCTTCTGCAGCGTCTCTTCCGGCGCCTGCACGCCGGGCTCCATGCGGATGAGGTAGCGGATGTCCTTCTGCAACTGCTGGTTCAGCGCCACCAGGAAGTCGACACTGGCACGCCCGCCTGCACACAGCCCGCGTGCGTTGGCCACCCAGTGGGTGAACTTGGGCGCGTTGTCACGTCCCAGCGGCAGCTTGACCAGATAGGGGTAGAGCTCATGTCGCTGCTCGTCGCTGTAAGCGAAAGGAATCTTCTCCGCCTCGGGTTCGAGAAAGAAGTCGAAAGGATTGATGACCGACATTTCGGCCACCAGATCGACCTCGATCCGCAGTTCGCGCGTGCGCTCCGGAAAGACCAGCCGTGCGAGGTAATTCGACTGCGGATCCTGCTGCCAGTTGATGAAGTGCCCGCCGGGTTCAGCCTTCAGCGAATAGGACAGCACCGGTGTCCGCGCATGTGGTGCCGGTCGCAGACGCACCACCTGGGGACTCAGCATGACCGGCCGGTCGTAGCGGTAATGGGTGACATGGTTCAGCGCGACATGGATGGACACGGAAGACTCCGGCGGCAGGCGATGGATATTGCTGCGCCGAAGCAATTTGCGTGCTTGTATTCATGCCCATGTTTTTGAAAGATTTTTTAGCCGTCTTCTTGAGCCTGGCCGACGCTCGGCACCGCGCTGGTGCATCGTTGCGCAGCCGGAGCGGTTTTTCGTGCGTACCCGGAAGACTGCATTCCGCCCGCGCCTTTCAACCGTCCTTCGCGTCCGACTGTGCCGATTGTTTGAGTTTGATCATGTGTTGATCAGTACAGACGTACGACCATGGTCGTAGGCAGGGGACGATACGCAACGGAATCTGCGGTCAGTCCGTGAAAAAAACTGTTTCGCAGCAGCCGGTTCATGCCGTCTGGCTATACTCGGTCGCTCGCTAACGAAATGACGTTTGACAGGACCGCGCCGTGGCCACCATTACAACGCAGGACAGCAGCCTTTCCTTCCTCACTGACACGCTGGGTGGTTTCGTCAGCCGTGCCGCGATCAAACTTGACGCCTTCAGCAATCGTCTCGAAGGCATTTTCGACCCGATCTACTCGTTGATTGACTACGGGTATGTGACCAGCGCGTCCGATTCGCGCATCGTCATCAATGGCTATTACTACCCGTATCCGCAGATGACGATTTCCGGCAGCGGCATGACCGGCAATTCGTTTTCCATCAGCCGCATCAGCTACTCGCAGACGGACGGCCTGTTCATCACGATGAGTGGCAGTGTTCGCGGTAACGTCTATGGAGACGTTACCGGCACGGTAACCCGCGCCACGATCGGTGACTCCGAACAGTCCGTTTCCTATATCGGAAGCATTTCCATGTCCACGGGGGTGGGCCGGTATTCTTCCGTCGTCTATACGTTGCGAGATCAATCGGGCATTGCCACCAACACGATCAGTTATGCAGGCAGTTTCACAGAAGGTAATGACGGACTGATCAGGGGGACTGTCACTTCGGTCGCCTTCCTGCGCGATCTGGATGGGGCCGGATCAGGTGCGGCACAGTCGCTGATGTCCATCAGCGGCATTTCCCGAGACGTCGTCCTGGATGCAGATTCCGGCCGCCCCTTCGGCTTTTCGACAGCGTCGACGACCGATTTCTTCACCTCAATGATGAGCGGGGCCGACTCCGTCGTGGGCGGAGCCGGCGATGACACGCTGTACGGCTATGACGGCAACGATGTCATCAACGGCGGCCTCGGTGCCGATGAAATGGTTGGTGGTGCCGGAGATGACAGCTACGTGGTCGATAACATCGGTGACCGGGTGGTCGAGGCCAGCGGCCAGGGTAACGATACGGTGTCCGCATCGGTCGACCACACGCTGGCAGATAACGTCGAACGCCTGACGCTGACCGGCAGGGCCGTGACCGGCACCGGTAATGGCCTGAACAACGTACTGACCGGCAACGCAAGCGCGAACGTACTGAGCGGCCGGGGTGGAGACGACGTACTGGACGGTGGGGCGGGCGCGGACACGCTGATCGGAGGCGAAGGCGACGACCGCTACGTGCTGGACCAGATCGGCGACGTGGTGGTGGAAGCGGACGGAGAAGGCACGGACACGGTGCAGGTGATGTTCGCCAACGCGGGCCGGGCGGCGGTGACGCTGTCGCTGGAGAGCCGCTACGCGCACGTTGAGAAACTGGAAGTGCTGGGTGCGGGGCTGTACGACCTTGAGGGCAACGGCAGCGCCAACGTACTGATCGGCAACGGCTCGGCGAACGTGATCGACGGCGGAGCGGGTGCGGACCGGATGGAAGGTGGTCTGGGCAACGACACCTACGTGGTCGATGACGCGGGCGACGTGGTGGTGGAGAGCGCGGTGCGGGGCTCGGGCGTGGATCTGGTGCGAGCGCGGCTGGACTACGTGCTGGGCGCCAACGTTGAGAACCTGACGCTGGAAGGTGCGGCACTGCGTGGAGAAGGCAACGAACTGGGCAACGTGCTGACCGGCAACGGACTGGACAACGCGCTGTACGGACGTGACGGCAACGACGTGCTGTCGGGAGGTGCGGGCAACGACCTGCTGGACGGGGGCGTGGGCATCGACAGCATGTCGGGCGGCGAAGGGGACGACACCTACGTTGTCGACAACGTGCGCGACGTGGTGAGCGAAGGACTGAACGCGGGCATCGACACCGTGCGGTCGTCGATCAACTACGCGCTGGGCGCCAACGTCGAGAACCTCGAACTGACCGGCACGGCGCTCAACGGCACGGGCAACGCGCTGGCCAACCGGATCACCGGCAACGAACTGAACAACCGTCTGGCCGGCGGTGACGGCGCAGACACGCTGCTCGGCATGGACGGCAATGACTGGCTGGATGGCGGGCGCGGTCTGAATACGCTGACCGGCGGCGACGGTGCGGATGCGTTCTACTTCGGCGTGGCGCCGCAGGCCGGCACGCTGTCGACCATCACCGATTTCGATCTGGCGGACGACCGTTTCGTGCTGAAGTCTTCGGCGTTTGCCGGTATTGCCGGTCGTTTCGGGACAGGCGAAACGCCGCTCGCAGCGACCGCTTTCCAGTCGTCCGATGACGCGGTCGCCGATACCGCTGCAGTCCGCATCCTGTACGACAGCAGCAGTGGCGCGCTGTATTACGACGCCGACGGTTCGGGCGCGGGCGCGGCAGTGCAGTTCGCGCAGATCGGCAGCGGTCTGTCGCTGGACGCGGACCACTTCTTCATCACGACCGCCTGATGCCGGCGCGGCGCTGGCCGGTCAGCGCCTTGGCGCGGGCCTTCTGACGCCAGCGCATCCAGCCGGTCACGAACAGGAGGGCCGGCAGCAGGCCGGCGATGCACATGAGCACGCGGCCGGTCATGCCGAAGGCCTCGCCGTTGTGCAGCGGGTGCAGCCAGTTCAGCACGGTGTCGCCGCCGGTGTCGCGGGCGGCGTCGCGTTCGGCGACGATGGCGCCGGTTTCCGGATGCACCCACACCTGGGTGCGCGGGAAGCGCCGGCTCGGTTCGTCCGGCTGGTGCAGCACCACGCGCCAGGCGCCGCCTTCCAGCGACGGCGATTCCACCCAGCGCAGTTCCCGGCCAGGAAAGCGGCCGCGGGCGACCGCAACCGCGTCGGCGGCGGTGATGGCGTGGTGCATGGGCGGCGTGACGGCCCGCAGATCGGGCATGCTGAACAGCGGCGACACCGGTGCAATCAGCGCGCGGGTCTGGTCCGGCAGCGCCAGTGCGGCGCCGGTCAGTGCCAGCGTGACCAGCAGCACCGCACCCCAGCTGCCGGACAGCACGTGCAGGTCATAGGTGAGGCGCGCACGCCCGTGTCGCAGCACCGGCTTCAGCGCGTGCAGCAGGCGCCCCTTGCGCGGCCACCACAGCCACAGCCCGGACCCCAGTGACAGCAGCATGAGCAGGCCGGCGATGCCGACCGCGGTCTTGCCCGGCCGGTCCAGCAGCAGCGTGTAGTGCAGGTCGTAGATCCAGGTGACCGCGGTATCGCCCCAGAAGGCGGCACGGGTGATGGCCAGCGTAGCCGGGTCCAGCGTCACCAGCAGCGGCGCGAAGCTGCGCTCGGCGCGTTCGGCCGGCCGGTAGTAGCGTGCCATCAGCGGCACGCCTTCGTGCAGCGGCAGTTCGATGCGCCAGGCGCCGCTGCGCTCCGGGTGAGCCGCCCTCAGCGCCGCGAAGGCGGCGTCCAGATCCACGTCCGGCGCAGGCGTGCTGGCCACGGTATGCGGGTTCAGCAGCCGGTCCACCTCGGTGTAGAACACCAGCACGCTGCCGGTCAGGCCGAACATGACCAACAGGCCGCCGAGCGAGATCCCCAGCCACAGGTGACAGGCCAGCCAGAAGCGGCGTGCGCGGGTCATGTCCGGCCCTTTCGCCGACTCAGAACCGCGCTTGCAGCGACGCGAACACCGCGCGCGGCTCGCCCGGCGAATGGAGCGACTGGGCGCCGTCGTGCCACACGTATTCGTAGTAGCGGTCGGTCAGGTTGCGCACCTGCAGGTCGGCGCGCAGCGTCGGGGTGAACTGGTAGCTGGCCTGCGCGTTGAACAGCAGATAGCTGCCGAAGCGGCCGGCACTGTTGGTGCGCTCCAGGTAATAGTCGCCCTGGGCACTGGCCCACAGTGACAGCTTCAGCGCGTCGCTGGCCGCGTAGTCCGCGCCTGCATTCAGCAGGAAGTGCGGCACATGGTCGATTTCCTTGCCCTCGGTGGCCGGCGCCGACGATTCCGCCTTCAGGATTTTCGAGCGCTGCAGCGCGGCCGCCATCCACAGGCCGAGCTGAGGGGTGGCCTGGGCGTTGAGTTGCAGGTCGATGCCGCGGCGTTCGGTCTTGCCGATGCTCTCGCTGCTGTTGGCCGGGTCGTTCAGCTTGCGGCGCGCCTCGTTGCTGGCGGTCTGTTCCCAGACGGCGAGCCGGCCGTCCAGCCAGGACAGCGGGCGGAAGCGCAGGCCGGCTTCCCAGCCTTCGTTGATCGACGGATCCAGATCCCGGGTCTGGGTCACCTTGTAGCTGGCGGTGCCGACACCGATCTGGAAGGTGCGGCCGTAGTTGGCATACACCGCGTAGCGCTCGTCGAACGAATACACCGCGCTGATCTTGGGCTGGTGCACATTGCCGTAGTCGTTGATGTCGAAGCGGCGGCCGTTCAGCAGGTTGTCGTAATGCCCGGTCAGCACGTCGGTGCGCCAGGCCGGCACGATCTTGAGCTGGTCGGTCGGCTTGATCACCGCCTGGACGAAGGCGCCGTAGATGTCCAGTTCGAACTGCTGGTTGCGGGTCTGCGCAGTACGCACCCGGTTCGCGGTGGTGTAGCGCTCGCTCACGTTGTCCTGCCACTCGGCGCTGACACCGCCGACCAGCGCGAACTCCTTCGCCCAGCTCACGTCCGGTCGCCAGGTGAGCGTGCTCATCGCGCCCAGATGTTCTTCACTGGTGTAGCGCTCCTGCTGCGACACGCCGGCCGAGAAACGCACGAAGCGCCTGTCGTCGATCTTGTTCATGTAGGCCACCGAGGACCAGAACAGGCGCTCGCCCAGTTCGACGTCGGCGTGCGCGCTGAACTGGTCCAGCGTGCGGTCGCCGCCGTCGCTGGCGTTGTGGGCCGGCGACTGGTCCGGGTCGGTGCGCGCCTGCAGCCGGGTCAGGTAGCCGGCTTCCTGCGCCTTGGCGTCCTGGTGACGCACGATGACGCCGAAGCGGGTGTCGCCGCCGGGCGAGAAGAACCACTTGCCGCTGGCGCTCACCTTTTCTGTTTCGCTGTGGTCGCGGTAGCCGTCGCTGTTGTACACGCTGACCGCGTAGTTCTGCGAAAAACCGTTGTGTTCGATGCCCAGCGCTGCCTGCGCATCGCGCGTGTTGAAGCTGCCGTAGCTGGCCCGGCCCTGCATGTAGTTGCCGCCGGTACGGGTGATCACGTTGGCGTTGCCGGCGATGTTGTGCAGGCCGTAGCGCGGGTCGTTGGTGCCGCGCACCACTTCGATGGCGTCGATCTCGAGCGGAATCGCCAGTTCGAGGTAAGGCATGTTGCCGTCGTTGCTGTTGCCGGGCACGCCATCGACCAGCAGCTTCACCGCATTGATTTCGCCCTCGCCATTGAAGCCGCGCATCGAGAACTTGCCCGACACGTTGCCCTGGTTGAAATTGGTCAGCATGACGCCGGGCATCTGGCCGAACAGCTGCCAGTTGTGGGTCACCACCTGATTCTCGATGCGCTCGGCGCCCAGCACGTCGACCGAGGTGGGCAGGCTGCGCGCCGCGATCGGGCCGGCGTTGTCGAGGATGTTGACGGCGCCCAGCACAAGGGCAGCGCCGTCGAGGGTGCGGGTCTCATCGGCGGCCGTCGCGGGCAGGTGGGCGAGGGCGGCAAGCAGCGCGCAGGCCAGCGGCGCGCGGCGGAAGGTGGGGGTGTTCATCGCGTGATCCGTCAGGTGCGGAGCGGCGGCGTTCGCCGCGACGCTCCGGTCAGTGCAAGCGCAGTGGCACGGCGACGCGGTGCGTCATCGTGCAGCGGGCTGCGCGCTCAGGGCGGGAATCAGACGATGTAAGGCGGTGCGCGCGGCTGCGCGGGGGCCCACGCAAACGGCGGGTGCGGGGCATGCAGGAAGAGCGGCGGCAGCGCGTCGGCGCCAGTCGCCAAGGTCAGTCCGGCGACCACCGGCCGGACCGGAATGAAGGGCGTGTGCTGCGCCAGACAGAAGGGGCAGTGCGCACCCGACATGGCCATGCCCGGGTCACTGTCGTCGCCGTTGTCGGCGACGCGCTCGATGCCACGCACGGTACACAGTTCCGAATAGCCGGCGTCCTGCGCCATGCCCTGCATCACCAGCGGCGCGAGCGCATTGAACAGGAGCGCCACGAAGGCGATCCAGGCAAGGCTGCGGCGGGGGATGAAGGCGGACGACATGGGCGCGGATGATACCGCGACCGGCTGGCGGCAGGACCGTGCCGGCGCGTTAAACTTCACTCATGACTGCTCAGGAAACCCCGATCTCCGATGGCCTGAACGCCGCTCCGGCGTCTTCGGCCTCGCTGCGCCTGCATTTCCACAATGGCGAGCGGCTGGGGCCGGGCAAGATCGAACTGCTGGAACATCTGGCGCGCGAGCGCTCGATTTCCGGCGCCGCGCGGGCCATGGGCATGGCCTATCGCCGCGCCTGGCTGCTGATCGACGACCTGAACCGCATGTTTGCCGAGCCGGTGGTGAAAACCTATCCCGGCCGTTCGCAGGGCGCGGGCGGGGCGGAACTGACCCCGTTCGGCGTGCGGCTGATCGCGCTGTTCCGCGCGGCCGAGCGGCGTACCGCCGAAGCGGTGGCGCTGCAGCTGCGCGAACTGGACGAGGCGCTCAATCCGCTTCCGCTGGCGCGCCCGGCTTCTGCGGCAAGTCCGGCGCCTGCGCCGGCGATGCGGAACGCGGACGCCGGCTGAAACCCACGCTGCGGCTGTCCAGCGCCACCGACTTCACCATGGTCCATACCGGCGTGCCCGGCTGCAGGCCGAGCCGGTCGCAGGACTCGCGCGTGATCAGCGCGCGCAGCGTGCGGCTGCCCAGATCCACGGTCACATCTGCGTAAGGGCCGTCGCGCGGGGTGATCTGCTGTACCCGGCCCGGCAGCTTGTTCACGATGGACACGTCCATCGGTCGCGACAGCGCCAGCGCCACGTCGCGCGCGCGGATGCGCACCCGCACCGGCGCGCCCGGATCGAGATCGATGCGCGGCACCCGCAGCTGGCCGTCGGCGAAGCGCAGCGTGGTGAGCGCGTAGTCGTCGTTGTGCTGCAGCACCGTGCAGTCGAGGACCGAACCGGCTTCGTAGCGGCCGATCAGCGGCGCGTGTTCCGGCCGCGACATGATGTCCGACAGTTCGCCGCTGGCCACCGTGCGGCCTTCGCTGACGATGACCAGATGGTCGGCCAGCCGCGTCACCTCTTCGATCGAATGGCTCACGTACAGCACCGGCAGCGCGAATTCGCGCGCCAGCCGCTCGATGTAGGGCAGCACCTCGGCCTTGCGCGGCGCATCCAGCGAAGCCAGCGGTTCGTCCATCAGCAGCAGCGAGGGCTGGCGCAGCAGGGCGCGACCGATGGCCACCCGCTGGCGCTCGCCGCCGGACAGGTTCCACGGCCGGCGGTCCAGCAGATGGTCGAGACCGAGCACCTCGACCACGCTGTCCCAGCCCACCGTGTGCGTGCCGCGTGCCCGCTTCAGGCCATAGCGCAGATTGCCGGCGACCGACAGGTGAGGGAACAGCCGCGCGTCCTGGAACACGTAGCCGATGCCGCGCGCCTCGATCGGCAGATCGGTGCCGCTGTCGTGGTCATAGAACACCCGCTCGCCGACCCGTATGCGGCCGTGGTCCGGCCTCACGATGCCGGCCACCGCATTGATCAGGCTGCTCTTGCCGGCGCCGCTGCGGCCGAACAGCGCACTCACGCCGCGCGACGGCAGCGTCACGTCGACCTGCAGATCGAGCGCGCCCAGCTTCCTGCCGAAATTCAGTTCGATCACGGGGCGCGCTCAGTGCCGGCCCAGCCAGCGCTGGGTGCGCCGGTGCAGCCATTCGGACAGCGTGATCGCGGCCACCGCCAGCGCCATCGACAGGGCGACCAGACGCAGCGCGATGGCGTCGCCGTCCGGCGTCTGGGTGGCGGTGTAGATGGCCAGCGGCAGCGTGCGGGTTTCGCCCTCGATATTGGAGGCGAAGGTGATGGTGGCGCCGAATTCGCCCAGACTGGCGGCGAACGCCATCATCGCGCCGGACAGGATGCCCGGCAGCATGAGCGGCAGCGTGACGCTGAACAGCACGTCCAGCCGGCTGGCGCCCAGCGTGCGGGCGGCCACTTCGAGGCCGCGGTCCACGCTGTCCAGCGACAGGCGTATCGCGCGCACCATCAGCGGAAAGGCCATCACCGCGGCGGCCACCACCACGCCTTCAGTGGTGAAGATGAGCTGGATGCCGAAGGTGGATTTGAGCCAGGCGCCGAGCGGCGCCCGGGTACCGAGCGAAATGAGCAGCAGGTAGCCGATCACCACCGGCGGCAGCACCAGCGGCGCATGCACGATGCCGTCGAGCAGCGCGCGGCCGGGCAGCCGGCTGCGCGACAGCAGCCAGGCGACGCCGATGGCGAAGGGCAGGCACAGCGCGGTGCTGGCCGCACCCACCTTCAGGCTGAGCAGCAGCGCATCCCATTCGATTCCGCCCATCTGTTCCTGTCTACTTGATGCTGAAGCCGTAGCGCTTGAATACCGCGGCGGCCTGGCTGCCGCGCAGCGCTTCGATGAAGGCGCGCGCGGCCGGCGTGTCCTGCCCGGCGACGAGTGCCGCAGGATAGGTGATCGGCGCATGACTGTCAGCCGGGAAACTGGCGGCGATGCGCACCCTGGGCGTCACTGCCGCATCGGTTGCGTACACGATGCCGGCCGGCACCTCGCCGCGCTCGACCAGCACCAGCGCCGCCCGCACCGAATCCGCGCGCACCAGTTTCGGTTCGGCCACGGCCCACACGCCGAGGTGGGTCAGTGCGTCTTTCGCATACTTGCCGACCGGCACGTGGGCCGGGTCGCCGGTGGCCAGCCGGCCGTCGCCGAGCAGGCCGGCGAGGTCGAAGCCGGGCTTCAGCGTGACCGTGGCCCGGCTGTCGGCCGGCGTGACCAGTACCAGGCTGTTGCCCAGCAGATCGACGCGGCTGGCCGGCACGATGAGCTTGCGCGCGGCGAGGTAGTCCATCCACTGTTCGTCCGCCGACAGGAAGACCTGGGCCTGCGCACCGGCCTCGATCTGCCGCGCCAGCGCGGACGAGGCGGCGAAGGAGAATTTCACCGTGTGGCCTGACTTCGCTTCGAAATCCTTGCCGATGTCCTGCAGCGCATTGGTCAGACTGGCGGCAGCGAACACCACCAGCGTATCGGCACGGGCGAGCGTGGCGTGCAGACAGCACAGCAGCAGGGCGGACAGCAGGCGGACGCGCTTCATGGCTATTCCTGTATTTAATTGGATACAGGATGGTAGGGCCAAATTCTCCGCATTCAAATATGAAGCGATGAGCCGGATGAGGCGGAGAGCGCTGGTGCCCGCGTACCGCACAAATGAAAACGGCCGGCAGGGCCGGCCGTCGTTTCGCCGAGCGCGGGCGCTCAGCCGAGCACCGCGTCTGCGGTGGGCGCGATCGCCGCGAACAGGTCGCGCATGGTGGCGATGCTGGCCGGCTGCAGTGCATCCGCGCGCACCAGGCTGCCATCGGGCAGCGGCAGGTCGCGGGTGGCGGTGGCCGAGGCGACCACGGTGGGCGCGTAGCCGAGGTTGAAGGCGCCGCGCGCGGTCGAGTTCACGCACATGTGCGTCATGAAACCGACCAGCACCAGATTTTTCACGCCCAGGCGCTTCAGCTCGTCGTCCAGCGGCGTCTGCACGAAACTGTTCGGATAGCCCTTGGTGATGACGGTTTCGCCGTTCTGCGGCGCGACGATGTCGGCGATGCGGCCGATGTCTGCACGCACGTCATACGGCGTGCCCGGACCGGCGTCGTGCTGGATGTGGATGACCGGACGGCCGAGCGCGCGGGCGCGGTCGAGTACCCGGCGTGCTTCCTTCAGCGCCGGCTCGACGCCGGTCAGCTGCATGATGCCTTCGCGATAGGTGTTCTGGCAGTCGATCATCACCAGTGCGGCGTCCTGCAGGGTGCAGGGTTGGTGGCCCAGGCCCATCAGGTCGCGCAGAGTGGTCGGAGCGGTCATCGGTATCAGTCCTTTCGGTTCGTGGATGCGTCAGGTGGTGGCTTCGGCGTCCTGCAGGCGCTGCAGCGCCTCGGTCACCAGTGGCAGCAGACCGGTGTCGCCGCCCTGGTTCATGTGAGCGATGATCGCACGCCGCATGCGGGGTTCCCAGAAGCGGCGGATGTGGGCGGCCACTTCGGTCACCGCCTCCTCGCGATCCGGGTAGCTGTGGAAGAACTGGCCGATCTGGTTGGCCATCTTGACGAGGTTGTGGATGTCCATCGTGATTCCGTTCAGTCTTTGGGTTCTGTGTAGACGGCCTTCTGGCCGTTGCGTACAAATCCGCACAGCGTGATGCCAGCGCGTGCGGCGAGATCGATGGCGAGGCCGGTCGGGGCCGAAATGGCGGCCAGCAGCCCGCCGCCGAAACTGGCCAGCTTCTGCACCATCTCGTAGCTGGCGCGGCTGGTGACCAGCGCGAAGCCGTGCGCCGGGTCGTGCCCGGCCCTGGCCAGTGCGCCGATCAGCTTGTCCAGCGCGTTGTGCCGACCCACGTCTTCACGCACCAGCAGCAGGCTTCCGTCCTCCGCGGCCCAGCCGGCGGCGTGCACCGAGCCGGTCAGCCGGTGCAGCGGCTGCGCGTCGGAAAGGCTTGCGAAGGCGCGGTGGATCGCTGCGTCGCTCACCTGCGGCCGGGCGCTCACCGGTGTCACCTCACGCGCCACCTGGGCCAGGCTGTCGACACCGCACAGGCCGCAGCCGGTGCGGCCGGCCAGCGTGCGCCGCCGCAGCTTCAGCGCCTCGAATGCGCGGTTGGACACCTGCAGCCGCACTTCGATGCCAGCCTCATGGCCGGCCACCTCGATGTCCAGCACTTCGGCGCGCCGGCGCACGATGCCTTCCGACAGGCTGAAGCCCAGCCCGAAATCTTCGAGATCGGCCGGCGTGGCCAGCATGACCGCGTGCGAAATGCCGTTGTACACCATGGCCACCGGCACCTCTTCGGCCACGCATTCGAGCGAGGACTGGCGTTCGCCGTCGCGCGTGCGCGTGACCGGGCGCAGGCTCTGCGCCGGGTGATCGAACGCCGGCCCCGGCACGCTGCAGGTCGGGGCAGTGTTGGCGCTTACGGTTGCGGCATCGGCCACGGCGTACCCGCTCACACCTTCTCGCGCCGCGTCTTCGGCAGCAGGTCGAGCTGCTGGCGCGAGAAGTCGCGGTAGCGCTGCTGCCATTCCGACGGCTGGGTCACGCGGGTCACCTGCACCGCGGTCACCTTGTATTCCGGGCAGTTGGTGGCCCAGTCCGAATTGTCGGTGGTGATCACGTTGGCGCCCGATTCCGGGAAGTGGAAGGTGGTGTAGACCACGCCCGGCTGCATGCGCTCGGACACCACCGCGCGCAGCACGGTTTCGCCGGCGCGCGAGGTGATGCCCACCCAGTCGCCGTCGTTGATGCCGCGCGATTCGGCGTCGGCCGGGTGGATCTCCAGCCGGTCCTCGTCATGCCACATCGAGTTCGGCGTGCGGCGGGTCTGCGCGCCCACGTTGTACTGCGACAGGATGCGGCCGGTGGTCAGGATGAGCGGGAAGCGCGACGAGGTGCGCTCGTCGGTCGGGATGTACTCGGTCAGCATGAAGCGGCCCTTGCCGCGCACGAACTGTTCGATGTGCATGATGGGCGTGCCTTCCGGCGCGTCCTCGTTACACGGCCACTGGATGCTGCCCAGCTCGTCCAGCCGTTCGTAGCTCACGCCGTGGAATGTCGGGGTCAGGCGGGCGATCTCGTCCATGATGTCCGACGGATCCTTGTAGTCCATCGGATAGCCGAGCGCATTCGACAGCATGCAGGTGACTTCCCAGTCCGCCTTGCCGGCCAGTGGTGGCATCGCCTTGCGCACGCGGGAGATGCGGCGCTCGGCATTGGTGAAGGTGCCGTCCTTTTCCAGGAAGCTGGAACCGGGCAGGAACACGTGGGCGAACTTCGCGGTTTCGTTCAGGAACAGGTCCTGCACCACCACGCATTCCATCGCCCGCAGCGCGGCTTCGACGTGCTGGGTGTTCGGGTCGGACTGCACGATGTCCTCGCCTTCGCAGTACAGGCCGAGGAAGGTGCCGTCCATCGCCGCCTCGAACATGTTCGGGATGCGCAGGCCGGGCTCCGGCTGCGGCTCGACGCCCCAGGCGTCCTTGAACAGCGCGCGGGTGGCGGCGTCGGACACGTGGCGGTAGCCCGGCAGTTCATGCGGGAAGCTGCCCATGTCGCAGGAGCCCTGCACATTGTTCTGGCCGCGCAGCGGATTCACGCCCACGCCTTCGCGGCCGATGTTGCCGGTGGCCATCGCCAGATTGGCGATGCCGATGACGGTGGTCGAACCCTGGCTGTGCTCGGTCACGCCGAGGCCGTAGTAAATGGCTGCATTGCCGCCGGTGGCGAACAGCCGCGCCGCGGCACGCACCTCGGCCGCCGGCACGCCGGTGTGGATTTCCATCGCTTCCGGCGAGTTCTCCGGCTTGGCCACGAAATCGCGCCACTGTTCAAAAGAGGCCCATTCGCAGCGCTCGCGCACGAAATCTTCCTGCACCAGACCTTCGGTCACGATCACGTGGGCCAGCGAGGTGATCATCGCCACATTGCTGCCCGGCTTCAGCTTCAGATGATGCGTGGCCTGGATGTGCGGCGAGCGCACCAGGTCGATGGCGCGCGGGTCGACCACGATGAGCCTGGCGCCCTCGCGCAGGCGGCGCTTCATCTGCGAACCGAACACCGGGTGGCCGTCGGTCGGATTGGCGCCCATCACCATGATGACGTCGGCCTTCATCACCGAATCGAAGGTCTGGGTGCCGGCCGATTCGCCCAGCGTCTGCTTCAGGCCGTAACCGGTGGGCGAGTGGCACACGCGGGCGCAGGTGTCGACGTTGTTGTTGCCGAAGGCGGCGCGCACCAGTTTCTGCACCAGATAGGTTTCTTCATTGGTGCAGCGGCTGGAGGTGATGCCGCCAATCGAATCGCGGCCATGCTTCGCCTGGATGCGCTTGAATTCCGACGCGGCGTAATTGATCGCTTCGTCCCAGCTCACCGGTTGCCAGGCGTCCTCGATGCTCTTGCGGATCATCGGCGTGGTGATGCGGTCAGGGTGCGTCGCATAGCCGAAGGCGAAGCGGCCCTTCACGCAGGAGTGGCCGTGATTGGCGCCGCCGTCCTTGCTCGGCACCATGCGCACCACGGTCGTGCCCTTCACCTCGGCGTCAAAGGAACAGCCGACGCCGCAGTAGGCGCAGGTGGTGGTGACCTTCTTTTCGGCCTGACCGTGTTCGATCACGCCCTTTTCCATCAGCGTCGCGGTCGGGCAGGCCTGCACGCAGGCGCCGCAGGACACGCATTCCGATTCCATGAAGAGCTGGCTCTCACCGGGGCTGACGCGCGAATCGAAGCCGCGGCCGGAAATGGTGAGCGCGAAAGTGCCCTGGGTTTCTTCGCAGGCGCGCACGCAGCGGTTGCACACGATGCACTTCGACGGGTCGTAGCTGAAGTAGGGGTTGGACTCGTCCTTTTCCTTGGTCAGCGCCGACAGCAGGTCGAAGTGGTTCTTGCCCTTCATGCCGTAGCGCACTTCGCGCAGGCCGACCACGCCGGTCATGTCCTGCAGTTCGCAGTTGCCGTTGGCCGAGCAGGTCAGGCAGTCCAGCGGGTGATCGGAAATGTAGAGCTCCATCACGCCGCGGCGGATGTCCGCCAGCTTGGGCGTCTGGGTGCGCACCTGCATGCCGGGTTCGACCAGAGTGGTACAGGACGCCGGATAGCCGCGGCGGCCTTCGATCTCCACCAGGCACAGGCGGCAGGAGCCGAACGGTTCGAGGCTGTCGGTGGCGCACAGCTTGGGAATGCTGGTGTCGCATTCCTGCGCGGCACGCATGACCGAGGTGCCGGCCGGCACCGTCACTTCGATGCCGTCTATCGAGAGGGTGACTTCCTTTTCCGACGCGCGCGCGGGCGTGCCGTAATCGGTGTTGCGGGGCAGTGACATGGCAGTTCTCCTGGATTCTCGCGTGCTCAGGCAGCTTCGGTCTTGTCGACGCCGAAGTCTTCCGGGAAGTGGTTCAGTGCGGACAGCACCGGGTAGGGGGCCATGCCACCGAGCGCGCACAGCGAGCCGTTGAGCATGGTGTCGCACAGCGACTGCAGCAGCGCGATGTTCTTGCCGCGCTGTTCGTTGGCGACGATGCGGTCGATCACCTCGACGCCGCGGGTGGAGCCGATGCGACAGGGCGTGCATTTGCCGCAGGACTCGACCGCGCAGAACTCCATCGCGTAGCGCGCCATGTGCGCCATGTCGACCGTGTCGTCGAACACCACGATGCCGCCGTGGCCGATCATGGCGCCGTTCTTCGCGTACTCCTCGTAATCCAGCGGCATGTCGAACTGCGACGCCGGCACATAGGCACCGAGCGGGCCGCCCACCTGCACCGCGCGCACCGGCCGGCCGGACAGCGTGCCGCCGCCGAAGTCATGGATCAGTTCGTTCATGGTCAGGCCGAAGGCCTTCTCGACCAGACCGCCGCGCTTGATGTTGCCGGCCAGCTGGAAGGGCAGGGTGCCGCGGGAGCGGCCCATGCCGTAGTTGCGGTAGTACGCGCCGCCGCGCGCCAGAATGATGGGTACCGACGCCAGCGAGATCACGTTGTTGATCACGGTGGGCTTGCCGAACAGGCCCTGCAGCGCCGGCAGCGGCGGCTTGAAGCGCACGATGCCGCGCTTGCCTTCCAGGCTTTCCAGCAGCGAGGTTTCTTCGCCGCAGATGTAGGCGCCGGCGCCCAGACGTACCTCCAGTTCGAACGCCTTGGCCGAGCCGCGCACGTCCTGGCCCAGCCAGCCGGCCGCGCGCGCGCGACGGATCGCTTCCTTCAGCGTGGCAAAGGCGTGCGGGTATTCCGAGCGCAGATAGATGTAGCCCCGGGTGGCGCCGACCGCGATGCCGGCGATGGTCATGCCTTCGATCAGCACATACGGGTCGCCTTCCATGATCATGCGATCGGAGAAGGTGCCGGAATCGCCCTCGTCGGCGTTGCACACGATGTACTTCTGGTCGGCGCTGGCGCCGAGCACGGTGTTCCACTTGATGCCGGTCGGGAAGGCTGCACCGCCACGACCGCGCAGGCCGGAGTCGGTCACTTCCTTCACGATGTCTGCGCCGCTCATCGCAAAGGCGGCCACCAGGCCTTCGTAGCCGCCGTGGGCGATGTAGTCGTCCAGGCTCAGCGGATCGGTGATGCCGATGCGTGCGCTGGTCAGCCGTTCCTGGTTCTTCAGATATGCGATGTCGTCGGTCAGGCCGAGCGACAGCGCATGCTGACCGCCGTTGACGAAGCCGGCGTCGAACAGCGCGGCGACGTCCTTCGGCTGCACCGGACCGTAGGCCATGCGGCCGGCCGGGGTCTGCACCTCGACCAGCGGTTCGAGCCAGAAGGCGCCGCGCGAGCCGTTGCGCACCAGTTCGATCGCGATGCCGCGCTTCGCCGCTTCGGCAGCGATGGCCTTCGCAACCTTTTCGGCGCCCAGCGACAGCGCGGTGGAATCGATGGGGACGTAGATGCGGGTGCTCATGCGGTCACCTCCGCGCGCAGTTCAGCGATGATTTCGTCAAAACGTGCCGGCGTGACGCGGCCGACGATGTCGTCATCGATCCGCAGCGACGGACCGACCGCACAGTTGCCGAGGCAGTACACCGCCTCCAGCGTCACCGCGCCGTCCGCGGTGGTTTCATGGAAGTCGATGCCGAGGCATTTCTTCGCGTGCGCTTCGAGCGCAACGGCACCGACCGCCTGACAGGCTTCCGCCCGGCAGACCTGCACCACATGACGTCCGGGCGCGTGGCTGCGGAAGTGGTGGTAGAAGGTGATCACGCCATGCACTTCGGCGCGTGAAAGATTCAGGCTGCGGGCGATGACCGGAACGGCCTGATCCGGCACATGGCCGAATTCGTCCTGGATGGCGTGCAGCATGGGCAGCAGTGCGCCGGGCAGACTGGCGTGCGCGTCAACCACGGACTGCAGGCGCAGCCCGTCCGCGGCGGAGGCGGGGTGGTGCGATGACATGGCTCTTTGTCTCCTGCTGAATTCCTAATTGGAACTCTTGTTCATAATTGCTAATCAGCCACCATCAAGGTCCAATAATGGCTTCGCAATGCAGGTTAGCAGCCGATTTTGCTTTTAACGATATGAAAACAAATGCCTAACATGCGCATCCAGATCGAGCCCGCGTGGCGTTTCCGGAACGCCGAGGGACGGGAAATCGATCCGCTGCTTTTCCGGGTGCTGGCCGCGGTCCAGCGCAGCGGAAAACTGACCGAAGCTGCCCGCGAAGTGGATTTTTCCTACCGCCACTGCTGGAACCTGATCCGCACCTGGTCGGCCTTCTTCGGCACGCCGCTGGTCGAGCTGTCGCAGGGCAAGGGGGCGGAACTGACGCCGCTGGGCGAGAAGCTGACTTGGGCGGCGCAGCGCATACAGGCGCGGCTGACGCCGCAGCTGGAAAACCTGTCGGTGGAGATCGACCGGGAGATCAACGCCGCGCTGATGGACACCCACCCCATCCTGCGGCTGCACGCCAGTCACGGCTATGCGATCGCGCTGCTGCCCGAACTGGTGGAGCAGGTGGCCGCGGTGCGGCTGGAGCTGCAGTACCTCGGCTCCATCGACGCGCTGGCTTCGATGTCACGCGGCAGCTGCGACCTCTGCGGCTTCCACCTGCCGAGCGGGCGGGTGACGCCGGAACTGGCGGCGCGACTGAACCGCTACCTGAAGCCGCGCGCGCACCGGGTAATCCGGCTGGTCACGCGCACCCAGGGCCTGTTCGTGGCGGCCGGCAATCCGCTGGGCATCCGGTCGCTGCAGGACCTGACCCGGCCGGATGTGCGTTTCATCAACCGCCAGGCCAGTGCAGGCACGCGGGTGCTGCTCGACCTGCTGCTGGCCGAACAGACCATGGATCCGGACCAGATCAGCGGCTACGAAACGGTGGAATTCACCCACGCGGCGGTCGCGGCCCACGTGGCCAGCGGCATGGCCGATACCGGTTTCGGGGTGGAGGCGGCCGCCACCCAGTTCAAGCTCGATTTCGTGCCGGTGGCGCAGGAGCACTACTTCCTCGCGTGCCGGCTGGAAACGCTGGAACTGCCGTCGATGCAGCGCATGCTGGAAGCGCTGAAATCGCCGCAGTTCGCGACCGCGGTCGATGCGCTGCCCGGCTATGCGCTGAATACGCCGGGTGAGGTGATGTCGGTGATGGAGGCGCTGCGCGCCTGAACCGGCGGTACAAAAGAAAAACGCCGCGATGTGCGGCGTTTTTCTTTCAGGGCTGCAGGAGCAGGGGCATCAGCCTCGACGCATCGCGTCGAAGAATTCGCCGTTGCTCTTGGTGGCCTTGATCTTGTCGAGCAGGAATTCGATCGCTTCCAGATCGTCCATGTTGTACAGCAGCTTGCGCAGCACCCAGATCTTCTGAAGGATTTCCGGCTTCAGCAGCAGCTCTTCGCGGCGGGTGCCCGAGCGGTTCACGTTGATCGCCGGATACACCCGCTTTTCCGCCATGCGCCGGTCAAGATGGATTTCCATATTGCCGGTGCCCTTGAATTCCTCGTAGATCACGTCGTCCATGCGGCTGCCGGTTTCGATCAGCGCGGTGGCGATGATGGTCAGGCTGCCGCCTTCCTCGACGTTGCGCGCAGCACCGAAGAAGCGCTTCGGCTTCTGCAGCGCGTTGGCGTCCACACCGCCGGTCAGCACCTTGCCGGAGGCCGGCTGCACCGTGTTGTAGGCGCGGGCGAGGCGGGTGATCGAGTCGAGCAGGATGATCACGTCCTTCTTGTGCTCGACCAGGCGCTTGGCCTTCTCGATCACCATTTCTGCGACCTGCACGTGGCGGGTGGCCGGTTCGTCGAAGGTCGATGCAACCACTTCGCCCTTCACCGAGCGCTGCATTTCGGTCACTTCTTCCGGACGCTCGTCGATCAGCAGCACGATGAGCATGGCTTCCGGGTGATTCACGGTGATGGCGTGCGCGATGTGCTGCATCATCACCGTCTTGCCGGTCTTCGGCGGCGCCACCAGCAGCGCACGCTGACCCTTGCCGATCGGCGCGATCATGTCGATCACGCGCGACGTGGTGTTCTCTTCGCCGCGCATGTCGCGCTCGAGCTTCAGCGGCTCGGTCGGGTGCAGCGGCGTCAGGTTTTCGAACAGGATCTTGTGCTTGGTCGCTTCCGGCGGCTCGCTGTTGATGCGATCGACCTTCACCAGCGCGAAATACCGTTCGCCGTCCTTCGGCGTGCGGATTTCGCCTTCGATGGTGTCGCCGGTATGCAGGTTGAAGCGGCGGATCTGGCTGGGCGACACATAGATGTCGTCGGTGCCGGCCAGATAGCTCGCTTCCGGCGAACGCAGGAAGCCGAAGCCGTCGGGCAGCACTTCCAGCGCACCGTCGCCGAAAATGCTTTCACCCTTCTTCGCCCGGTTGCGCAGGATGGCGAACACGAGTTCCTGCTTGCGCAGCCGGTTGGCGCCCTCGATCTCGAAGGACTGGGCCATTTCGAGCAGCTGGCTGACGTGAAGTGCTTTCAGTTCGGAAAGATGCATGGTGAAGAAGTGCTGCGTGCGGGGTGGGGGAGGTGGAGCGCTCTGGCTCCGGCGGGCGGGGCGCGGACGCGCACCCGCCGCGGGGTGTGATCAGAGGTGGCTGTCCAGGAATGCGGTCAGTTGCGATTTCGACAGGGCGCCCACCTTGGTGGCTTCGACGTTGCCGTCCTTGAACAGCATCAGGGTCGGAATGCCGCGGATGCCGAAGCGGGCCGGGGTTTCCTGGTTCTCGTCGATGTTCACCTTGGCCACGCGCAGCTTGCCGGCGTAGTCACGGGCCACTTCGTCGAGGATGGGGGCGATCATCTTGCACGGACCGCACCATTCGGCCCAGTAGTCGACCAGGACCGGCAGGTCGGCCTTGATGACTTCGGCTTCGAAACTGGCATCGGTGACATGGTGGATGTGTTCGCTCATTGTTTCCTCGCGGTGCTTGACTGGACGGTGGTTCGTGAAGGTCGGGCGTCGATGGTGGGCGCGGTGCCGGTCGTGCCGGCTGGCCACAGGTGTGAAGCCGCCTGTGGGCGCTTCATGCCTGAAGAATGTGGGCTTGCCGGAATCGCGTGATCGGGTCGCTTGGAACGGTTGGCCCGCTGAGCGGGCCGGATTCGGAATTGCGCTGAAGCCGGTTGCCGGGATGCTCACGGAGCCAACCTCGCCTGCACATGTGTCAGGGCTTCTGCACTGTTGGCAAGATGCTAATACAAAAAAACGCCGCATGTGCAGCCGTGCGCAACCGGAAAGGACAAAAAGTCATGCCTCCATGTCGCACCGGCACGACAGCGGGTGCAAGCCGGGGGGCGTCCGCGGGTGGTAAACTTCTGCGTCCAGAACGCGGCCGGGCCGCACGCCGGGGCCGGTCGCATCGCGTCAGGCAAACCGGGTGCCCGCTCCGTGACCGCGTGCAGCGTTTCGTAGCGATCACCATCCACCCCACGTCGCCTTCCCCAGTGAAAGGCAGGCCGGCCCACCGGCCCAACGGAGAAATCATGACTTACGTCGTCACCGAATCCTGTATCAAGTGCAAGTACACCGACTGCGTCGATGTGTGCCCGGTCGATTGCTTCCGCGAAGGCCCGAACTTCCTGGTGATCGATCCGGACGAGTGCATCGACTGCACGCTGTGCGTGGCGGAATGCCCGGCCGAGGCCATCTTCGCCGAGGACGACGTGCCGGCCGATCAGGCGCATTTCACCGCGCTGAACGCCGAACTGGCCAAGGAATGGCCGGCCATCATCGAGCGCAAGGACGCCCTGCCGGACGCCGACGACTGGGCCAAGGTGAAGGACAAGCTCGGCATGCTGGAGCGCTGAGCCGCTGTTGCCGGTTCATGCATCCCTGACCGGGGCCTGCGTCGACGCATGAGCGCCGCGGGCCTCGAACTTCTTTCGCTGCCGCCGGGGCCCGGTCTGTTCGGGCAGGTGGCGCGCATCCTGATCGGTCGCCACGGCGACGCGCTGGCCGATACCGACCTGCTGCTGCCCTCGATGGCACTCGCCCAGCCGCTGCGCGCAGCGCTGTGCGCAGCGGCCGGCCGCGCGCTGTTCATGCCGCGGCTGCTCACGCCCGACCTGCTGGCCCAGCGCTGGCAGGGCGATCACCCTACAGATCCGCATTCGCGCCGCCTGCTCGGTCTGGTGGCCCAGCTGCGCCGCATGGGCTGGCTGGGCGAGGCCGACCTGTGGTCGGTGGCGCGCGAACTGATCGATCTGGCCGATGCGCTGGCCGAGGTGCCGCTGCAGCAGGAGGCCGAACTGGCGGCCACCTTCGCCCGTACCCACGCGCTGCACGACAGCGAAGCGCTGTCACTGGAAGCGCGGCTGGTGCATGCGGTGTGGCTGGCCGACAGCACCGGCACGCCGGGCCGTGCGCGCGCCTGCGCACAGGCGCTCGAGCGGGCCGCGGCTGCCGCGACCCGGCCGCTGACGGTGCTGCTCGATACGCTCGACGAGCCGCCGTCCTGGCTGAATGCCTGGGCCGCGCGTGCGCCGGTGCTGTGCCTGCAGGTGGCGCGCGGCGAGGGCGACGATACGCTGTCCCGTGCGCTGGCGGCCGCCTGGCCGCCACCCGGACAGGACGCCGGTGCGTTGTGGTCGCGCGCGCCGTCGGCCGACGATGCCGCTGCGCTGCGCGCGCGGGTAAGGCTGGTGGCGGCTCAGTCGCTGGAACAGGAGGCGGCCTGCGCCGCCGACACCGTGAGCGCCTGGCTGGCCGCCGGTCGCCGCCGCATTGCGCTGGTGGCCGCAGACCGCGAAGCCGCCCGCCGCGCCCGGGCGCTGCTCGAACGGCGTCAGGTGCTGCTGGCCGACGAAACCGGCTGGAAGCTGTCCACCACCCGTGCGGCGGCCACGGTGGATGCCTTCCTGCAATGTCTGGCCTCCGACGGCTATCACCGCGACCTGCTGGATTTTGTGCGCGCGCCCTATGTGGCCGCCGGGCTGGAGCGCGAAACCCGCGCCCGCGCGGTGGCCGCCATCGACGACTGGGTGGTGCGGCGCAACCATGTCGACGGTTTGCACGCGCTGCTGGTTGATGCGGCGGACGACCTGGCGGGCGGCCCGGCTGCCGGGCTGATCGCGCTGCTGGCGGACGCCGCCGCCCTGATGCCCACCGGCAACGCGCCGGCCAGCTTCTGGCTGGACCGGCTGCTGGCCGCGATCGACGCACTGCAGGCGCGCGACGCCATGCTGGGCGACGTGGCCGGCGCCCAGGTGATCGCGCTGCTCGAACAGCTGCGCGCCGACAGCCAGGGCGTAGCGCTCGCGCTGTCCTTCGCCGACTGGCGGCAGTGGCTCAATGGCGAATTCGAACAGGCGCTGTTCCGCGATACCGAAATCGACAGCCCGGTCGTGCTCACGCCGCTGGCGGCGACGCGGCTGCGCGCTTTCGAGGCGGTCTATGTGATCGGCGCCGATCGCGAACATCTGGCGCCGCCGCGTCCGCGCGGGGTGCTCGGACACGAAGGCCTGCGGCGCGAACTGGGGCTGCCAGACGCCGACGCACAGGCCACCCGGCTGCGCGAGGACCTCGCCGGCCTGGTGCTCAACGCCGGCGACATCGTGTTCAGCTGGCAGGCACAGCGCCACGGCGAAGCCAATCTGCCGGGCGCCGACCTGCAGGTGCTGGACCTGATGTTCCAGCGCGCCGGCGTCGGCTCGGCGATCGAAGCGGCGCCGCCGCTGGCCGAGCCGCCGGCGCTGGCTGTCATCGGCGTGAGCAGCGCGCCCTCGCTGCCGCCGGAGCGCGTGCCACAGAAGCTGACCGCCAGCGCGCTGGCCGACCTGATGGACTGCCCTTACCGCTACTTCGCGCGCCGGGTGCTGCATCTGGGCGAGGAGGACGAAGTCGAGGAAACGCTGGGCAAGGGCAGCGTGGGCGAAAAGGTGCATGCGGTGCTGCTGGCTTTCCACACCGCCCATCCGCGGCTCGCGCTGTCGTCGCCCGAAATCCTGGCGGACGATCTGCGCCGCCGCTTCGCCGAGGCATTCGCCGGCGCCATCGCGCGCAATTTTCAGGAGCACGCCTGGGCCGACCGGCTGCAGGCGCGCGCCGCCGCCTACGTCGACTGGGCCTGCGCGCGCGAGGCCGCCGGCTGGCTGTTCGAAGCCGGCGAGCAGGCGCGCAGCCTGTCGCTCACGCTGCCCGATGGCGGGGCGCTGACGCTGGAGGGCCGCATCGACCGCATCGACCAGGGCAGTGGCGGCCGCGCGCTGATCGACTACAAGCTGCGTGCGGCTGACCGGGTGAAGAAGGCGCAGCAGCGCGACGACCTGCAGCTCGCCTTCTACACGCTGCTGGAAGGCGAGGCGGTCAGCGACGCCGCCTATCTGGCGCTGGACGAAGAGGTGCCGGCCGAACTGGCGCAGGCCGAGCCGCAGGTCGCCGCCGAAGCGCTGCAGTCGCTGCTACAGCGCGTGTTTCCGGCGCTGCGCGCGGGTGCCGTGCTGCCGGCCAACGGGGACGAAGCGGCCTGCCAGTACTGCGGCATGCGCGGGCTGTGTCGCAAGGACTGGCTGGCATGAGCACCCATATCCCGGCGCACGATCCGCTGCGCGCGCTCGACCCCGCCTGCAGCGTGGTGGTCGAGGCCTGCGCCGGCAGCGGCAAGACCTGGACTCTGGTGTCGCGCCTGATCCGGCTGCTGCTCGACGGCGTACCGCCGGGCCAGATCCTCGCCATCACCTACACCCGCAAGGCGGCGCGGGAGATCGAGGAGCGGCTGCTGCACTGGCTGGGCGAACTGGCGGTGGCGGACGATGCCTGGGTGGGCGAATTCCTCGCCCTGCGTGGCGCCGCCCGCAGCGACGCACAGATCGCGCGTGCGCGCGGCCTGCTCGAAACCGTCATCCGTGCCCGGCCCGGACTCACGATCAACACCTTCCACGGCTGGTTCTCGTCGCTGCTGGGCGCGGCGCCGCTGTCCGCCGGTCTGGGGGGCATGCAGCTGGCCGAGCGCACCGCCCGCCTGCGCGATCAGGCCTGGGGCGGGCTGATGCGCCGCGCCGGCCGGGACGAGGACGGCGAACTGGCGCAGTCGCTGCGCTGGCTGCTGAACCAGACCGGCCTCGGCGGCACCCGCGCACTGGCGTCCGCGCTGATCGACCGCCGGGCGGAGTGGGAAGCCTGGCAGGCGGCCTGCGGCGGCGATCTGGACGCGGTGCTGGCGCATCTGGCGCAGTGCTTCGGTGCCGACGGCGCAGACCCGCTCGCGACCCTGTTCGAGGACGCGGCGCTGCGCGCGGCGTTGGCTGAATTCGCCCGCCTGCTCGGCCAGGGCACCGACGCGCAGCAGCGCCGCGCGGTGACGCTGGAAAAGGCGCTGGGGCTGGCCGACGCCGCCGGTTTCCACGCTGCGCTGCGTGCCGAACTGCTCACGAAAGCCGGCCTGCCGACCGCCTTCAAGCCGGGCAGGGCGATGGAAAAGATCGGCGCCGCCGAACGCACGCAGCAGCTGTTCGACGCCTGCGTCGAGCGCCTGCTGTGCTGCGCTGGCGAGGTCGAGGACCGCGCCGCCTATGTGCTCAACAGCCATGCGCTGCGCGCCGCAGTGGCCATGCTGGACGCCTACGATCAGGTGAAGCGCGCTGCCGGCACGCTGGATTTCGGCGACCTCGAATGGCACGCCGCCCGGCTGCTGGCCGACCCGCAGACCGGCCCCTTCGTGCAGGCGCGACTGGACGCGCGCTACACCCATCTGCTGCTGGACGAATTCCAGGACACCAATCCGCTGCAGTGGCAGGTGCTCATGCACTGGCTCGACGCCTACGCGCCGGACCAGGTGCAGCCGCGGGTGTTCGTGGTGGGCGATCCGAAACAGTCCATCTACCGTTTCCGCCGCGCCGACCCGCGCATCTTCGCCCATGCGCGGACCGCCTTCGCCGAGCGCTTCGGCGCCCTCGACCTCAGGCGCAACGAAACACGCCGCAGCAGCCCGGCGGTGGTATCGGTAGTGAACGCGCTGTTCGGCGCTCATCCGGTGTTTGAAGGTTTTGCCCCGCACACCACCGCGCAGCACGGTTTGCCTGGCGCGGTCACCGTGCTGCCGCCGTTCGGCCACGACAGCGAGGCGGCGTCGGACAGTGCCGCGCCTGCCGAAGCAGAAGTGCGCGATCCGCTCGGCACGCCGCGTCCGGCGGCCGAGGACAGCCGGCGCCGGCGCGAGGCGGACGCGATGTGCGCCCGGCTCAAGGCGATGGCGGGCCGGCAGACGGTGCGCGATCCGCACACCGGCCAGCCGCGCGCCGCCCATTACGGCGACATGATGATTCTGCTGCGCCGGCGTACCGGACTGGCGGTGTATGAGGCGGCACTGCGCGCGCACGGCATCCCGTATTTCGGTGCCAGCCGCGGCCGCCTGCTCGATACGCTGGAGGCGTCCGACCTGCAGGCGCTGCTGCGTTTCCTGTCGGCGCCGGCCGATGCGCTGTCGCTGGCCCATGTGCTGCGCAGCCCGCTGTTCGCGTTCAGCGACACGCAGCTGCTGCGTCTGACCGGCGACGGCGGCTCGCTGTGGGGCGCGCTGCGCCACGCCAGTGACGATGCAGCCTGTACCCGAGCGGCAGCGCTGCTGTCCGGCTGGCTGGCGGCGTCGGTACGGCTGCCGGTGCATGACCTGCTCGACCGGGTGTTCCATCAGGGTGAGCTGCTGGCGCGCTACGCCGCCACCGTGGACGCGATGGCCTGGCCCGGCGTGCGAGCCAATCTGGAAGCCTTCATCGAACTGGCGCTGCGGGTGGACAGTGGCCGCTACCCCAGCCTGCCGCGCTTCCTCGACGAGCTGTCGCGGCTGCGCGACGAGGACGACGAAGCGCCGGACGAAGGGCTGATACAGGGCGAGGACCCGGCGCGTGGCCGGGTGCGCGTGCTTACCGTGCATGCGGCCAAGGGCCTGGAAGCGCCCATCGTGTGGCTGGCCGACGCGATCGCCCGGCCGCGCGCCGACAGCGGTCCGCGCGTACTGCTGGCCTGGCCGCCGGGCGACCCGGCGCCGACGCATCTGTCTCTGCTGCACCGCAAGGACAGCCTGGGCAGCGTGCGTCAGCCCTTCATCGAAGCCGAGGCGCGTGCTGCCGCACGTGAGGACGCCAACCTGCTCTACGTGGCGGTCACCCGCGCCCGCCAGTTCCTGTTCGCCAGCGGCGTCAGCCCGAGCCGGGGCGGTGATGCCGACAACTGGCTGTCGCGGCTGGCGGAAGCGACGGCTACCGGCGAGGGCGGGATGCGTGACGAGCAGGGCGGGGCGCACCTCGCCTTCGGCGACGTCGACGAGGCCTGCGAGGCCCCCGCTTCGTCGCTACCGGCCGCACCGGTGCCGGACATGCCGGCGCTGCCGCCGATCGGCGAACGCCGGCCGGCCCTGGCGCTGACCGACGAGCAGCGCTGGGGTACCGGTCTGCACGCCTGGCTGGAGGCCCTGGCCAGCGGAGAGCCGCCGCCGGCGCGGGCGACCGGCTTCGATGCCGCCCGCTGGGCCGAGCTGGAGCGCACCGCGCGGGGGCTGGTCGCCAGCCCGGCACTGCGTCGCTTCTTCGATCCGGCGGAACACCTGTGGGCGGCGTGCGAAATCGAGTTCGTGCTGCCGGATGGCAGCCTGGGTCGCATCGACCGTCTGGTCGAATTCGACGACGCGCTGTGGGTGCTGGATTACAAGAGCGGCGGAGACGGCGTGCATGCCCAGGCCTATGTCGACCAGCTCACCCGATATGCTGATGCGGTGACTGCGATCCGGCCGGGGAAGCCGCTGCGGGCCGCACTGCTGCGCGCCGACGGCCGGGTCGATATCCTGATCTGATGCCGTCGCGCTTTGCGCTCCGGTCGCTTTTGACTACCATCGGCTCAGGGTCATTCGCTGCGCGGGCCTTTTGTCCGCGTGGTGGTGAGGAGAGTGGCCGCAGTGAGCGAAGAAGGTGAGTGACCAACATGCAAGTACATGAAATCCTGCGCATCAAGGGCACCGTGCTGTACACGGTGGCGCCACAGCAAACCCTGGGCAACGCGGTGGTGACCATGACCGACCTCGACGTCGGTTCTCTGGTGGTGATGGAGCACGGCCGCATGGTCGGCATGCTGAGCTTCCGCGAAGTGCTGCGCTCGGTGCGTTCGGCCGGCGGCGACTGGCAGGCGATGACCGTATCGGCGGTGATGCAGCGCGAACCGGCGACCGCGCATCCGGACATGGAAGTCGACGAACTGCGCCGGCTCATGCTGGAAAACCGCTGCCGCTACCTGCCCATCATGGAAGGCGACACCCTGATGGGCGTGCTGTCCTTCCACGACGTTGCACGCGCGATGCTCGAGGAACAGAGTTTCGAGAACCGCATGCTCAAGAGCTATATCCGCGACTGGCCGATGGAAGACATGTCGGGCTGAGCGCCCGCTGCAGGTCCATTCACCAGGCAGCGCGCGCCGGCCCAGCCCCGCCGGCGCCATGAAAGAGCGAGGAGGCGGTGATGGAGAAGGTGTGGCTGAAAAGCTACCCCGAAGGCGTTCCGACCGAGATAGACCCGTCGGAATTCATGTCGGTCGGCGAGGTGTTCGAGCGCAGCTGCCGCGAGTATGCGGAGCGCGACGCCTATGTCTGCATGGGTCACGCGCTGACCTATGCCGAGCTGGACCGGCTCAGTGCGGCGTTTGCCGCCTATCTCCAGTCCACCGTCGGTCTGGCACCCGGTTCCCGGGTCGCCATCATGATGCCCAATGTGCTGCAGTACCCGGTCGCGATGTTCGGTGCGTTGCGCGCCGGCTACACCATCGTGAACTGCAATCCGCTGTATACGCCGCGCGAACTGGAACACCAGCTCAACGACAGCGGGGCCGAGGTCATCCTGGTGCTGGAGAACTTCGCCTCCACGCTGCAGCGGGTGATCGAGCGCACCGCGGTGCGCCACGTCATCGTGACTGCCATCGGCGATCTGCTCGGGGTGCCGAAGGGCTGGATCGTGAACGCCGTGGTCAGGCACGTGAAGAAGATGGTGCCGTCCTACCGTCTGCCGGACGCGGTGCGCTTCAACGACGCGATCAAGCTGGGCCGGGGCCATGCGCTGAATCCGGTGCATGTGGTGCACGAGGACATCGCCTTCCTGCAATACACCGGTGGCACCACCGGCGTCGCCAAGGGGGCGATGCTCACCCATCGCAACATCGTGTCCAACATGATGCAGGCGGACGCCTGGATACGGCCTTTCATGAGCGGCCGGCAGCTGGTGATTACCGCTTTGCCGCTCTATCACATCTTCGCGCTGACCGCGAATTGCCTGGTGTTCCTGAAACTGGGCGCCACCAATGTGCTGATCACCAATCCGCGCGACATTCCCGGTTTCGTCAAGGAACTGGGCAAGCACCGTTTCACCGTCATTACCGGCGTGAATACGCTGTTCAATGCGCTGCTGAACAATCCGGGTTTCGCGGCGCTGGATTTTTCCGGTCTCCGGGTGTCGCTCGGCGGCGGCATGGCGGTGCAGCGCGCAGTCGCTGAACGCTGGCAGGCGGTGACCGGCCAGCCGCTGATCGAAGCCTACGGCCTGACCGAAACGTCACCGGCGGTCTGCATCAACCGGCCGGATCAGAAGGAATTCAACGGCGCGATCGGACTGCCGGTGCCGTCGACCGAAATATCGATACGCAACGATTCCGGCGAGGAAGTGCCGCTGGGCGAAGCGGGCGAACTGTGCGTGCGCGGTCCGCAGGTCATGAAGGGTTACTACCGCCGGCCGGGAGAGACCGCGCAGGTGATGACCGCGGACGGTTTCCTGCGTACCGGTGACGTGGCGACGGTGGATGCGGACGGTTTCGTGCGCATCGTCGATCGCAAGAAGGACATGATTCTGGTGTCCGGATTCAACGTCTATCCGAATGAGGTCGAAGACGTCGTGGCGGCCTGCGCGGGCGTGCTTGAATGCTGTGCCATCGGCCTGCCGGACGCCCATTCCGGGGAGGTCGTGAAAGTATTCGTGGTGAGCCGTGACCCGTCTCTGACCGCAGAAAAAGTGATCGCGCACTGCCGTACCCAGCTGACCGCCTACAAAATTCCGCGGCAGGTCGAATTCAGGTCGGAATTGCCCAAAACAAATGTCGGAAAGATATTGCGCCGCGCGCTGAAGGAAGAGGCTGCTGCGTCCGGGGTGAATAAATGAAAAAGGCACCTTGCGGTGCCTTTTTCATTTCCGGAAAACCGGATCAGCCGACGCGGGCGGCCGCCAGTTCGTCCGCACCGAGGGCGGTCAGCCAGCCCGGCTTGCGGCCGGCGGCGCCGACTTCCTTGATTTCGCCGGTGGCCGGATTCCGGTATTTGCCCGGAGCGATCTTGATCTTTGCCGAAGCCGGACGGCTGGCCTTGCGTGCGGAACCACCGCCGGAAAGACCCACGTCCGCGGCGCTCAGATTGTATTTCTTGATCTTTGCGCGGACATCGGCGATCACCGCTTCGAGTTCAGACCGGCGCACCGCTTCCGCCTGCTGCTGGAGTTCGGCGATTTTTGCCATCAATTCATCGTAGCTCTGGCCGGACATCTGATTGTCTCCGTCGGTTGTGGAATTCGAATGATAAGGCGGGAATCCGGATTCGTAAATTGATTTGATCGGAGTTTCATTCCGGAATTGCAGGGGGTGCAATATGATTGCGGGTGAATCATGCGGTGGGCATCAATGGACGATGCACGCGGCCGGTCGTCGATCGGCCGGCCGCTTGACGTGGGTCAAGACCCCGGTACGGGCGAACACCTAACCTTCCGGCCGGATCATGCGTGCGTGCGTCCGTGAGGGCGTGGCGGTGCAATTTCAATGTGGGAGCAGGTGAAAATGAAAACAGAAGCAATGGGGTCCGTTCACGGCACCTACGACTATCAGGTGGTGCGGCAGTTCGCACTGATGACGGTCGTATGGGGCATCGTGGGCATGCTGGTCGGGGTGGTGATCGCCGCCCAGCTCGTCTGGCCGCAACTGAACGTCGGTGAGTGGTTCCACTTCGGCCGTCTGCGGCCGCTGCATACCAATGCGGTGATTTTTGCCTTCGGCGGCTGCGCGCTGATGGCGACCTCGTTTTTCGTGGTGCAGCGCACCTGTCACACCCGGCTGTTCGCGCCCTGGCTGGCCAGCTTCGTGTTCTGGGGCTGGCAGCTGGTGATCGTGCTGGCGGCGATCACGCTGCCGCTGGGCTACACCTCGGGCAAGGAATACGCCGAACTGGAGTGGCCGATCGACGTGCTGATCACGCTGGTATGGGTGGCTTACGCGGTCGTGTTCTTCGGCACCATCGCCAAGCGCCGCACCTCGCACATCTATGTCGCGAACTGGTTCTACGGTGCCTTCATCCTGACGGTCGCCGTGCTGCACCTGGTCAACAGCGCCGCGGTTCCGGCCGGTTTCTGGAAGTCCTACTCGGCCTATGCCGGCGTGCAGGACGCCATGGTGCAGTGGTGGTACGGCCACAACGCTGTCGGCTTCTTCCTGACCGCCGGCTTCCTCGGCATGATGTATTACTTCGTGCCCAAGCAGGCCGAGCGCCCGGTCTATTCCTACCGTCTGTCGGTGGTGCACTTCTGGGCCCTGATCTTCACCTACATGTGGGCGGGCCCGCACCACCTGCATTACACCGCGCTGCCGGACTGGACCCAGTCGCTGGGCATGGTGTTCTCGCTCATCCTGCTCGCACCGAGCTGGGGCGGCATGATCAACGGCATCATGACCCTGTCGGGCGCCTGGCACAAACTGCGCACCGATCCGATCCTCAAGTTCCTGATCACCTCGCTGTCCTTCTACGGCATGTCGACCTTCGAAGGTCCGATGATGTCGATCAAGACCGTCAATGCGCTGTCGCACTACACCGACTGGACGGTCGGCCACGTGCACTCGGGCGCGCTGGGCTGGGTGGCGATGATTTCGATCGGCTCGATCTACTACCTGATCCCGCGCCTGTTCGGCCAGGAAAAGATGTATTCGATTCCGGCCATCAGCCTGCACTTCTGGATGTCGACCCTGGGCGTGGTGCTGTACATCGCCTCGATGTGGATCGCCGGCGTGATGCAGGGCCTGATGTGGCGCGCGATCAACGATGACGGCACGCTCACCTACACCTTCGTCGAAAGCGTCAAGGACAGCTATCCGTTCTGGACCATCCGCTTCGTCGGTGGCCTGCTGTTCCTGTCCGGCATGTTCGTGATGGCCTGGAACGTGTGGAAGACCATCGCCGGCCAGAAGCCCTACAACGCACCGGTGGTGGCGCCTGCTGCCGCGCACGCCTGATCACTGGAGAAAGACATCATGGCTGCATCCAAGCACGAAGCAATCGAACGCAATGTAGGCCTGCTGGCCATCCTGACGGTGCTCACCATCGCCATCGGTGGTCTGGTCGAAATCGTTCCGCTGTTCTTCCAGCACTCGACCACCGAGCCGGTGAAGGGCGTAGAGCCCTACAGCCCGCTGCGTCTGGCCGGACGTGACATCTACGTCCGCGAAGGCTGCTACAACTGCCATTCGCAGATGATCCGTCCGTTCCGTGCCGAGACCGAGCGCTATGGCCACTATTCGGTGGCCGGCGAGTTCGTCTATGACCGTCCGTTCCAGTGGGGCTCCAAGCGTACCGGTCCGGACCTGGCCCGGGTCGGTGGCCGCTACTCCGACGAGTGGCACCGGGTTCACCTGAACAACCCGCGTGACGTGGTGCCGGAATCCAATATGCCGGCCTTCGCCTGGCTGGAGCGTCCGGTCGATGCCAGCACCATCGAGCAGCGCATGCGCGCGCTGACCGTGGTCGGCACGCCCTACACCGAAGAGCAGATCAAGTCCGCGCCGGAGGCGCTCAAGGGCAAGACTGAAATGGATGCGCTGATCGCCTACCTGCAGGGTCTGGGTACCGCGATCAAGCGGGTGAACTGAGGTCGGCAGACATGGAACTCGACATCAATATGCTGCGTTCGGCGGTCACTGTCGCGGGCTTTGCCTGCTTCGTCGCCATCGTGGTCATGGCCTGGCGTCCGGGCGCGCAGCGCGCCCATCAGGAGGCGGCCATGCTGCCCTTCGCCGACGATGACCGTGCGCACACCGAAACCGGAGAACAAAAGTGAGCGACTTCATCAACAACTTCTGGAACATGTATGTGGTGGTGCTGGTCATCGCCAGCCTGCTGTTTTGTGCCTTCATCATCATGTCGAACAAGGCGGCGCGCTCCAGCGGGCCGGTGGAGCTGCACGGTCACCAGTGGGATGAAACCCTGGCCGAGTGGAACAACCCGCTGCCGCGCTGGTGGGTGTGGCTGTTCTGGATCACCATCGTGTTCGCGGTGGTGTATCTGGCCGCCTATCCGGGCCTGGGCAACTTCGGCGGCAAGCTGGCGTGGTCGTCGACCGGTGCCTACGACAAGGAAGTGAAGGACGCCGAAGCCAAGGTCGCGCCGCTGTTCGAGCGCTATGCCGGCATGGACGTGCAGCAGGTCGCCGCCGATCCGGAAGCGCGCGCCATGGGCCAGCGCCTGTTCCTGAACAACTGCGCGCAGTGCCACGGCACCGACGCCCGCGGTTCGCGCGGTTTCCCCAACCTGACCGATGGCGACTGGCTGTACGGTGGTACGCCGGAAGCGATCAAGACCACGCTGGTCAATGGCCGCAACGGTGCGATGCCGGCCTTCGGCACCACGCTGGATGGCGAACAGCTGCGCGACGTGGTGCATTACGTGCGCTCGCTGTCGGGCCTTACCACGGACAACGTCCGCGTGCAGCGCGGCAAGGCCACCTTCGCGGCGAACTGCGCGGCCTGCCACGGCGCGGACGGCAAGGGCAACCAGATGGTCGGTGCGCCCAATCTGACCGACGCGACCTGGCTGTACGGCAGCACCGAAGCGCTGGTCACCCAGACCTTGCAGAAGGGGCGTAACGGTCACATGCCGGCACACGGCGAACTGCTGGGCGACAAGAAGATCCATCTGCTGACCGCCTATGTGTGGGGTCTGTCGAACAACGCAGCCGGAGCGAAGTAAATGGCATCAAACCCCTCTCCTGGCGAGCCATCGCCCGGAGCTGATACGAAACGGGCGCGGGTGATTCCGATCACCGAGGTCGCGCCGGACGAGGGGTCTCTCTACGCTGCGCGGAAGAAGATACAGCCGCGCAGCATCCAGGGGCGGTTCAACACCGTACGCTGGGCCATGGTATGGATCACCCAGCTGGTGTTCTACGGCCTGGCCTGGCTGCCCTGGAACGACCGTCAGGCCGTGCTCTTCCATCTGGTCGAGCGCAAGTTCTACATCTTCGGGCTGGTCCTGTGGCCGCAGGACGTGCTCTACCTTACCTTCCTGCTCATCATCAGCGCGCTGGGGCTGTTCCTGGTGACCGCGGTCGCCGGACGCATCTGGTGCGGCTATGCCTGTCCGCAGTCGGTCTATACCGAAATCTTCATGTGGGTGGAGCGCAAGATCGAAGGTGACCGTTCGGCGCGGATGAAGCTGGACGCCGCGCCGCTGAGTGCGCGCAAGCTCGGCCTGCGCAGCGCGAAATACGGGGTGTGGGCGGCCATCGCGCTGTGGACCGGTTTCACCTTCGTCGGCTATTTCACGCCGATCCGCGAACTGGGTTCGGAGGTTGCCAGCGGGGCACTCGGCTCCTGGGAAACCTTCTGGATGTTCTTCTACGCCGCCTTCACCTACGTGTTCGCCGGCCACCTGCGCGAGCAGGTGTGCAAGTACATGTGTCCGTATGCCCGCTTCCAGGGCGTCATGTTCGACCCGGATACCCTCATTGTCAGCTACGACGTCAATCGGGGCGAGCCGCGCGGCAGCAAGAAGAAGGCGCGTGAAGGCCAGACCGTGGGCGACTGCGTGGATTGCGAATGGTGCGTGCAGGTCTGTCCGACCGGCATCGACATCCGCAACGGCCTGCAGTATGAGTGCATCGGCTGTGCGCTGTGCATCGACGCCTGTGACCAGGTGATGGACAAGCTCGGCCGCCCGCGTGGCCTGATCGCCTACACCACCGAACGCACGCTGCTCGACAAGAAGCCGGCGCACGAGGGCTGGCGCGAGGTGATGGCGCACATCCTGCGCCCGCGCGTCATCCTCTATACCAGCCTGCTGCTGTTCATCGTGTCCGGTTTCGCCTGGTCGCTGTTCACCCGCACCCCGGTCAAGATGAATGTGCTGCGCGACCGCGCCACGCTGGCGCGCGAGGTCGAGGGCGGCAAGATCGAGAACGTGTATCGGCTGCGCGTCATGAACACCTCCGAGGTGGACCGCCGCTTCGTGCTGACGGTCGACGGCATTCCGGGCGCCGCCATCGCCGATCTGGAACAGATCGACGTGCCGGCCACCGGCTCGGTCGACCTGCCGGCCCATGTCCGGGTCGATGCCGAAGCGCTGGAGCCGGGTTCGCACGAAATCCATTTCAATCTGCAGGCGGTCGATGCACCGGATGTCCGGGTGCATGAAAAGACCTCCTTCCTGCAGCCGAGGTAAACACCATGCTCCATGATCCGTCCGTTCAGGCGCCCTGGTACCGTCACCGCTGGCCCTGGCTGCTGATGTCCGGCCCGGCCATCGTCATCGTGGCCGGCGCCATCACCACCTGGCTGGCGGCCACCGGCAATACCGCGCTGGTGGCCGACGACTATTACAAGCAGGGTCTGACCATCAACCGCGTGATCGAGCGCGAGAAGGCGGCGGCCGACCTGGGCGTGCAGGCCAGCCTGTCGGCGACGCCGGCCGCTGGCGGTGCCACCCGCATCGAGCTGAAGCTTGCGATGGCCGACGCTGCGAAGCTGCCGCAGCGGGTGCATGTGCAGCTCATCCACCCGACCCGCAGCGAACTGGACCGCGATCTGCTGTTCGACGGCGAAGGCGGGCGCTACAGCGGCGTGGTGCAGGCGCTGCAGACCACCCACTGGAAGCTGGTGATCGAGGACGAAGCGAAAGCCTGGCGTTTGCAGGACAGTCTGACGGTGGAGGCGAGCGGTGGCTGAAGTCGATTTCGAGGCGGTGGAAACCCGCCGCGTGCCGGGTCGTTTCGGGCGACTGTTCGCCCTGGTGTCCTGGCCGTCCTTCCTGGTTGCGGCGGTCGCGGAAACCGCCTTTTTCAGCCTGATCAATCCGCAGGAACTGTACCTGCTCGGCGAGCCGGTGCATTTCTCGCCGCTCGCCACCTATACGATCGGCTTCTTCGGCTTCTGGTGCGTGGCGGGGGCGTCCAGCCTCATCTCGTCCTGGATGGCGGAAAAGATGCCGGCCTGCGCCGACCGCTGCGTCGGGCGCAAATGAAAACGGGGGCCTCGCGGCCCCCGTTTCCTTTATGCGGTGCAGTGTCGCGTTTCAGCGATACACCAGCACCGGAATCTTCGAGTTCGACAGCACCTTCTGCGTCACGCTACCCAGCAGCAGGCTGGCCAGACCGCGACGGCTGTGCGAGGCCATGAAGATCACGTCGGCTTCGCGCTTCAGCGCCACCTCGATGATGGCCTTGTGCGGTTCGTCATTGGTGACGGCCAGCGTATCCACCTGAACGCCTTCGTCGGTGGCTTCCGCGCGGGCTGCCTGCAGGATGCGGTCAGCGTGGGTACGCATCGCGTCACTGAAATCGTTCGGCGCGATCGGGTCGATGTTCTCCTCGTCCTGTTCGCTGTGCAGCGCCGACACGTGATAATCCTTCATCACGTACAGGAAGGTGACGCGGCCCTTCACGTCCTTGGCAAAGCAGATGGCGTGCTTGACAGCCGCCCGGGAAAGATCGGAACCGTCGATGGGTACGAGTACGTGGCGAAACATCATGGACTCCTTCTCGTTGTTATCGACCGCCACCGCCACGGTGTCGGTCGTGCTGAGACTGCTGCATGGCTCCTGCAGATTCTATCGGCTCGGCACACCTTATTTTGAGTCAAACACCGGCATTTGGTTTGACCCAAGTAAAAAGCCGGAAGTGCAGAGCACTTCCGGCTTTCGGGTGCGGCGTATGCGGATCAGATCGCGTAAGTCTTGAGACGCAGCGAAAACTCCTGCAACTGCTTGATGCCGCTGGATTCCGCACGTGCGCACCAGTCCTGCAGCTGCTTCAGCAGCTGTTCGCTGGAGGCGGTGGAGCGGGCCCACAGCGCCGTCAGTTCCTGACGCATGGCATGCACCGTAGCCAGACGGCTGCTGCTCGACAGCATCGATTCCATCTCGGCGTCGTCGCTGGCCGGCTGTGCGTTCTCGCTGCGGGTGAGCCAGCCCTTGAAGCGCTGGAAGCGTTCGCTGTCAGCCAGCGCCGCGTTGTTGCTGCGCAGCTTCTCGATCTCTTCGTTGTAGATCGAGCGCAGCGACTTCATGTAGCGCGTCATCACGTCATAGCGATGAGTGATGATGGCTTCCAGGGTCTGGGTATCGACCACGTTGCGCGCTTCGAAACGCGGCTGCGGAATGGTCTTCTTGGCCTTGGCCAGACCGAGGATTTCCAGGATGCGGATGTACATCCAGCCGATGTCGAATTCGTACCACTTGGACGACAGCTTGGCCGAGGTCGCGAACGAGTGGTGGTTGTTGTGCAGCTCCTCGCCGCCGATGATGATGCCCCAGGGCACCAGATTGGTCGCCGCGTCGTTGCAGTCGTAGTTGCGGTAGCCGATGTAATGGCCGAGACCGTTCACCACGCCGGCGGCCCAGATCGGGATCCACGCCATCTGCACCGCCCAGATCGTCAGGCCGATCGGGCCGAACAGAACGACGTTGATGATGAGCATCAGGCGGATGCCGAGTGCCGAGCGGCCGGTGTAGAGGTGACGCTCGACCCAGTCATCCGGCGTGCCATGACCGTAACGGCGCATGGTTTCGGCGTTCTTGGCTTCGGCGCGGTACAGCTCGGCACCTTCCAGCAGCACCTTCTTGATGCCGAGGACCTGCGGGCTGTGCGGGTCTTCCGGCGTTTCACACTTGGCGTGGTGCTTGCGGTGGATGGCGGCCCATTCCTTGGTGACCATGCCGGTGGTCATCCACAGCCAGAAACGGAAGAAGTGGCTCGGAATGGCATGCAGTTCGAGCGCGCGGTGCGCCTGGTGGCGATGCAGGTAGATCGTGACCGATGCGATGGTGATGTGGGTGAACACCAGCGCGACGACGATATAGCCCCACCAGGGCAGGTCGATAAGACCAGTCAGCATTCAGGACTTTCCTTGATACACGTATTTGAAGATGCGGATTCTACGCGACCTTGGCTAGCGGTCAATTTGCGCAGCGTCAAGTCTTTGCGTCACAAAGTGCAACGTTGTCGGCCGGATTCAGCACACGTATCTCGCGCTGGGGGAAGGGAATTTCAATGTTCTCGGCCCGGAAGCGCCGCAGGATTTCCAGCTGCACCGCCGAGCGGATGCCCAGCGTGCCGTTTTCCGGGTCGGTGATCCACATGCCCAGTTCCAGGTTGATGCCCGAATCGCCGAAGGAATGCAGGAAGGCGCGGGGCGCCGGTTCAGGCAGCACCCGCTCGTGCACCCGGGCGCATTCCTCCAGGATGGACAGCGCCCGCTCGACATCGTCCGCATAGCCGACCTGCACCGTCACCGCGAGCCTCACCTCGCGGTCGGACAGGCCTTCGTTCTGCACCACCGAGCTGATCAGCGTTTCGTTCGGCACGATGGACTGCACGCCGGACGGGCTGCGCAGCACGGTGTAGCGGGTGGTGATCTGCTGCACCTGACCGCGGTCGCTGCCGACCGAAATCAGGTCGCCGATGCGGATCGAGCGGTCGAGCAGGATGATGAAGCCGGACACGTAGTTCGCCATGATCTTCTGCAGGCCGAAACCGAGGCCCACACCGAGCGCGCCGCCGAACACCGACAGCGCGGTCAGGTCGATGCCGACCAGCGGCAGCGTGATCATCAGCGCCAGGAACATGAGCGCCACCTTGGACAGGCGCGCCAGCACGATGCGCAGATTGCTGTCCAGCGGCGCCCGCATCAGCTTGCGCTCGACCGAACCGGACAGCCAGATGGCGACAATCAGCGTCACCAGCACCCAGGCGCCGCCCTGCATCAGCGCCCACAGCGACAGCTTCTGCTTGCCCAGCGCCACCTGCTGGTGGTCCAGCCAGTCGATCACCTCGGGCAGGATGTCCAGCGCGTGCAGCGCCCAGGCGGTCCAGATGGTCAGCCCGATCAGGAATTCGAAGGTGCTCAGCCAGCCGGCCGGCGAGAACACCTGGCGCAGCGCATAGACGGTCATCCGGATCACGCCCATGGCGACCAGCATCGCGATCACCAGATGCATGAGCACCGGCGGTTGGTGCAGCGCGCCGTACAGGGCGCGGGCCGCGCTCAGCGTGGCCACGCCGGTCAGCGGGAACAGCAGGCGCTGCAGGCCGTCCACGCCCAGTCGCGCGGCTGCACTCAGGCTGTCGTAATCGGTCTTGGCGCGCTGGCGGCGCTTGATCAGCCGGCTCAGCAGACCGGCCAGCAGCAGGCAGCCGGCGATGACCGCCAGCTCGATGCGTGTGCTGTTCTGGCCCAGCAGCCGCATCAGCGCTTCAAACGAGATTTCCGTCATTGCGCCTGGGCTTCCCCGGCGCGCTCGGCCGCCTGATGCGCCATCACCGCGTCGTTGAAGCTGACCGATTTCGCGCGGTGGCGCTTCCAGTTCTCGAGATAGGTCCGCGCAAGCGCGCGGTGGCCGCTCACCACCAGCACGTTCTCCGCGTTCTCGCTCTTGCCGGAGTAGCTGAAGTTGTACGAGCCGGTGAGCACCACCGGTTCGCGTCCGTCCGGATCGACCACCATCACCTTGTTGTGTGCGGCGGCGTGGTTGCCGTCCAGCCACACGGTCACGCCGTTGCCGGCCATGCGCGGTACCGCGCTGCGTTCGTCCTTCAGCACCTTGTCGCGGTCGGCCAGCACTTCCACCTTCACGCCGCGCTCGGCTGCGGCGATCAGGGTTTTCGCGATGTTGCGGCTGGTCAGCGTATAGGCCTGCACGTAGATCGCCTGGCGCGCGCCATCGATCTGGTCCATCACCAGCCGTTCCACGTCGTCCCAAGGGGCGAAGGCCACTTCGACCTTGCCTTCCGCCGGCAGGGTACTGCCGGCACTCAGCGGTGCTGCTGCCAGCAGCAGGGCGGCGAACAGCGCGCCACGCAGATCACTCCTCACGCATCACTCCTCGTTCTTCTGTTCCTGTTTGCCGTCGGCGGCGCGGCGCTCCAGCACTGCGGCGTAGAAGCCGTCGGTGCCGTGCAGATCGGGCCGCAGCTCGAGATCGATGCCGGTGTCGAGTTCGATCCGCGCCGCCGCCAGCAGCTCATTGACCGGCACGCGGACGAAATCCGGGTGGCTGGCCAGGAAGTCATCGACCACACCGCGGTTCTCTTCGTTCAGCAGGCTGCAGGTGGCGTACACCAGCCGGCCGCCGGCCTTCACCAGACGCGACGCGCCGGCCAGGATGGCGCGCTGCTTGGCCACCAGTTCGGTCACCGCCTGCGGCGTCTGCCGCCATTTCAGGTCCGGATTGCGGCGCAGCGTGCCCAGGCCGGAGCAGGGCGCATCGACCAGCACCCGGTCTATCTTGCCGGCCAGACGCTTCACCTTGGTGTCGGCTTCGCTGTCGATCAGCACCGGATGCACATTGGACAGACCGGAGCGCGCCACCCGCGGCCGCATCTTGATCAGCCGCTTTTCCGACACGTCGAAGGCGTACAGCCGGCCGGTCGACCGCATCATCGCGCCGATCGCCAGCGTCTTGCCGCCGGCGCCGGCGCAGAAATCGACCACCATCTCGCCGCGCCGCGGGGCCAGCAGCAGCGCCAGCAGCTGGCTGCCTTCGTCCTGCACCTCGATGATGCCCTTCTCGTACAGCGGATTCTTCGACAGCGAGGGCCGCTCGTTCAGGCGCAGCGCCCACGGCGAATAACGGCCCGGCTCGGCGGTGAGGCCGTTGTTCGCCAGCGTGGCCATGACGGCCTCGCGATCGGTCTTCATCAGGTTGATGCGCAGGTCCAGCGGCGCCTGCTGGTTCAGCGCGCGCGCCAGTGACAGCAGCGCGGCTTCGTCCATCTGCGCCGACAGGCGCTCGATCACCCAGTCCGGCAGGTCGGTGCGCTCGCCCAGCGACAGTTCGTCCGCCTTGCTCTGCGCCAGCGTTTCCAGCCATTCCGCTTCCTTGCGCGATACCAGCGGCGCCAGCTGCTTGACGCCCAGGCCCTGGATGCGGGCCAGCGCGGCGATCAGCAGCTTGCGCGCGCCGGCATGCTCACCGGCGATGGCGCGCAGCCAGCGCAGCCGGCGCAGCACCAGATAGGCGTGCTCGGCGATGAAGGCGCGGTCGCGTGACTGCAGCGCGCGCTGTTCGCGGAAGTAGGCGGACAGCACGCCATCGGCCGGGTATTCGAAGCGCAGCAGTCGGCCCAGCACGTCGGCGGTGGCATCAATCAGTTTTTCGTTCGGTTTCATCGCAGGAAGATCGGAAGGTCTGAATCGGGGGCGGGCGCGGCGCCGGAGGGCGACGTGCTGCCTGTGGGGGCGGACGCGGTGGCGGTCAGCGTCCGCTGGTCGTATTCGATGCGGCGCACCCGCTGGTCGTACACATCGCCCTTGCGGTCGGTGTAGCGGATGCGCACTGGCAGCCAGCGCAGATCGGGGGCCAGCCACACCTCGATCTGGTTGTCACCGGGCGGCGCGCGCATGGCCACCCGCTTCACCAGCAGGCGGCCGAGGCCGGTGTCCAGGCTGCTGCTGTCCTCGTCCGGCACGAACCAGCGCGGGCTGTAGCGACGGCCGGTGGCCACCGCGAAATCGAAGTTTCCGCCGTACTGGGCACGCCAGATCACTTCCAGCCACAGGCTGGCCATGTCCTGCGCGCCGGGCGTCAGCGCCTCGTCCGCGGTTTTCGCGCCGCTGCGGAGCATAACCCGACTGCCGGCCCAGTCGAACAGCACCGTTTCGTCCGCCGGCTTGCCGGAGGACGAGGTCTGGCTGAAACGCTGTGGCCGCAGGCCGTCGTCGGTGACCTCGCCCTCGCTGCGCTGGTCGATGCGCAACGGCTTGAGCAGCGCGGCCAGACCGGTGGTTTCGGTCACCGTATCCATGCGGTAGCGCTGGCCGTCATGCACCCAGTGGTAGCGGGTTTCACCGATGCGCAGCGCGTCGCCGCGATACACGTCGAACTCGAGCTTTGCCTCGCCCGGGAGTACGTCCTGCGGCTTCACCGCCACTGCGTCGTCGACCGGCGGCGGCATGTGGTCTTCGCCGGCCTGGTCGCGCGCACCGGTGCCGGCGTCGGCCTGCGCGTGCTCGCTCGTGGCCGACGGTTCGGCCGGGCTGACCGGTGTGGCCGGCGCGGTGCTGGCGGAGGGTTCGCTGACCGGGGGCGCAGGGCGGGGCTGGCGCACCCGCGGCGGGGCCTTCGGCACCGGGCGGGCCGCGGGCGCCGGTGCGGGCTCGGGTGGCGGGGGCGGCGGCGGAGGGGCGACCAGCGCAGCGTGGATCACCGGTCCATCGTCCGGTTCAGCGCTGTGTTCGATGCCGTGCAGGCCGCCGAACAGCAGCAGGTGCAGCAGCAGCGACGCGGCCAGCGCGATCGCCAGCCGCGGACGGGACAGCGGCTCAGTCATCCGCACCCGGTACGCACAGCGCGGCGTCGCCGGCGGACGCGTCGCCGGTCAGCACCGCGCGACCGTCGCGCAGGCTGAGCCGGCCGTCCACGAACCAGCGCACCACCTGCGGGTAGAGCACGTGTTCCTGCTTCAGCACGCGGGCGGCCAGCGTGTTCTCGTCGTCGCCGGCCAGGACCGGCACCGCCGCCTGGGCGATGATGGGACCGCCATCCAGTTCGCCGGTCACGAAGTGCACGGTCACGCCGGCCACGCGGCAGCCGGCCTCGATCGCGCGCCGGTGGGTGTGCAGGCCGGTGAAGGCGGGCAGCAGCGACGGGTGGATGTTGATCATGCGGCCGCTGTAGTGATCGACGAATTCCGGCGTCAGGATGCGCATGAAGCCGGCCAGCACCACCAGATCCGGGGCGTGGCGGTCGATTTCGGCGGCCAGTGCGCGGTCGAAGTGGGCGCGGTCCGGGTAGTTCCGGTGGTCGACCACCGCGGTGGCGATGCCGCGCTCGCGGGCGTAATCCAGACCGGCGGCGTCCGGCCGGTTGCTGATCACCGCACGGATGTCGGCGGCCAGACCGGCCTCGACGATGGAGCGCATATTGCTGCCGCGGCCGGAAATGAGGATGACGACGGATTTCATGGGGCGCCGGCACCGGGCCGGATCGGGTGGATCAAGGCGCGATTATCGCCCAGCCGCCCGGCCGCTGGCGTCCCCGCTCAGCGGACCGGCAGGAAGACCGCGGTGGCCAGCGACTGCAGGATGCGGGTGACCACCCGCCGGTTCTTGTCGGCGACGATGGTCGAGCTCATGTCGAGCCAGCCGATCATCTTGCCGATCTCGCGCTCGAAACTGAGGTTGCGTGTGCCGTCGGCGCCGATCTCGTTGGACAGCAACAGCGGATGACCAGCCTCGTCACGCGACTGGGCCAGTTTCCAGGCGGCGATCTCGAGGTTGCGCGCGCAGTTCGACAGCGACTGCGGATCCAGCTCGTCCATGATGAACAGTTCGCTGCGGTCGCCCCAGGCGGTCTGGATCATGCCGCCCATCCCGGCGATCAGCGCGGCCACCCGGTCGCCACCGAAGTCGCTGGCGAAGGCCATGCGCATCACTTCGATGCCCCGCCGGCCGTCGAATTCCTTCAGCCGCCAGTCGTGCTGGGTGGCGAACAGCCGGGCCATCGCCGCTTCGCGGCTGTCCAGCCCTGCACGCCGCCATTCGCGCGGGTTTCGCCGGTACAGCTTGTCGGCCAGCCGCTCCAGACTGGCGAACACTTCCCGGTGATGAGCCTCCAGAACCCGGTCGATGTCACTTTTAACAATCTGTTTAGGATGCATGGAATCGGCCACTGGCGCGGGTTTCTGGCCGGTGCCCGAACAGCCCGTGATCAAGTTGGCTATCGCGGCGCAACAGAGCGCGCGCAGAATCGACTTGCAGGCTGTCATAAGGTCCATGACCGACAGCGTACGACAACCCGGGCAGTGTGTGGGGCTGCGCCGCAAGGCGGATATCGGCGCCACCCCGGCCTCAGAAGGAATCGAAGCCGCAATGAAGATGGAACCGCTCGAACGCGTACGCGCACCCGGTGTGAAGGCAGGCAGCCGGCGTTTCGGCCAGCTGCTGCGCACGCTGGCGCGTGTCGATCACGGCGGCGTGCTCATCTGCGGCGGTCAGGACGTGCAGTGCGACGCGCTGGCGATGGCGCTGGCCCGGCTGCGCGACCAGCCGCTGATGCGGGTCGAACTGGAAGCGGCCAACGATGCGCCGATCACCTCCGAGCAGTGGCGGCCTTCGCTGCAGCAGGCGCGCGAACACGCGGCGCTGCTCTACCTGCATCTGGGCGAGGGCGCCGAGGCGGCCTTCGGCCGTGAAGCCAACGCCCGGGCCGGCCTGAAGGCCGAACACCTGCTGGCCGACGTTCAGCGCGCCGGCGTGGTGGTCATCGTGGCCGGCGCCGAGCGCTACAGCGTGGCGCTGGAGGCCTGCTGGCCGCGCATCAGGCTGCCCGATCTGGCGCGGCTTTCGCGGCCAGCTTCGATTTCACCCAGGCCACTGCCAGTGGCGCAAGTGATATCGCGATGATGGCGAGAATGACCAGGGTCAGGTTCTGCTTGACCCAGGGCTGATTGCCGAGCCAGTAACCCGCCAGCGACAGCGACACCACCCAGATCACCGCACCGGTCACGTTGAACAGCGCGAAGCGCGCGTAGCTCATCTGCGCCACCCCGGCCACGAAGGGCGCGAAGGTGCGGATGAGCGGCATGAAGCGCGCGATGATGACGGTCTTGCCGCCGTGCTTCTCGTAGAAGGCATGGGTGCGGTCGAAGGCCTCGCGGTTGAAGAAGCGCGAATTTTCCCAGCGGAACACCTTGGGGCCGAACCAGGCGCCGATCGAGTAGTTCACCGCGTCTCCCAGCACCGCCGCGATCACCAGCAGCACGATGAGCAGGCCGATATGCATGCCACCGGCCGCCGCCAGCGCGCCGGCCACGAACAGCAGCGAATCGCCGGGCAGGAAAGGCGTCACCACCAGGCCGGTTTCGCAGAACACGATGATGAACAGGATGGCGTACACCCAGGCGCCGTAATGGGCGACCAGCATCGCGAGGTGCTTGTCCAGGTGCAGCATGAGGTCGATGAAGGTGGCGAGCAGTTCCATGTCGGGGCCGGCTGAAAACGAGCGGCGATGATAGCGGATGCGTATTGCGGCCCGTAGAATCGCGGTCCGAATCCCGTCCTGCGCGCCCGGTCGCGCACCCCGTCATGCCCGCCATCCGCCTGCTGCCCGACCTGCTGATCAGCCAGATTGCCGCCGGCGAAGTGGTCGAGCGCCCGGCTTCGGTGCTCAAGGAACTGCTTGAAAACAGTCTGGACGCCGGCAGCCGCGACATCCGGGTGCAGCTGGAAGCCGGCGGCGTGAAGCGTCTGCGGGTGGCCGACGACGGCTGCGGCATGCCGCGCGAGGACCTGCCGCTGGCGCTGGCCCGCCACGCCACCTCCAAGATCGCTTCGCTGGACGACCTCGAAGCGGTGGCCACCATGGGCTTCCGCGGCGAGGCGCTGGCGTCCATCGCCAGCGTCGCCCGCGTCAGCATCACCAGCCGGGAAACCGGCAGTGCCCATGCCTGGCGCATCGACAACGAGGGCGAGGTCGAACCGGCCGCGCTCGATGCCGGCACCGTGGTCGATGTGGCCGACCTCTACTACAACACCCCTGCGCGCCGGAAATTCCTGCGTACCGAACAGACCGAGTACGGCCACTGCGACGACGTGTTCGGCCGCATCGCGCTGTCGGTGCCGCAGGTGGCCTTCCAGCTCATGCACAACGGCCGGCTGATGCAGCGCCTGCCGGCCGGCGACATGGCGAGCCGGGTGCGCGCGCTGCTGGGTGACGAATTCATGCAGCACGCGCGGCCGGTCGAGGCAGATGCCGGCCAGATCCGGGTGAGCGGCTTTGCCGCGCAGCCGGCCTTCTCGCGTGCCGGCCGCGACGCACAGTACTGCTTCGTGAATGGCCGCTTCGTGCGCGACCGCCTGCTCGCGCACGCGCTGCGCGAAGCCTATGCCGACGTGCTGCACGGCGCGCGCCATCCGGCCTACGTCGTGTTCATCGAGCTCGATCCGCGCGCGGTCGACGTTAACGTCCACCCGGCCAAGACCGAAGTGCGCTTCCGCGATTCGCGCGGCGTGCACCAGTTCGTGTTCCATGCGGTCGAGCGCGCGCTGGCGCCGTCCATCGTGCCGGCCATGCAGGGCGCATCCGCGTCCGCGGCGAGCGAGCTGCAGTCGACGTCCTTCGCCCCGCCGGCGTCTGCCTGGGTGCCCCGTCAGCAGGGCATGGCGCTGGAGCAGCCGCTGGCGCGCTATTTCGATTTCGTCCGGCAGGACGCCCCGGCGGCGGGTGGCTCTGCCACCTCACCGGCTGCGCTTGCGCCGGCAGCCCGCCCCGATCTGCCGGCCCAGCAGGCCGACGCGCCGCCGCTGGGCTTCGCGCTGGCCCAGCTGCAGGGCGTGTATGTGCTGGCGCAGAACGCCGCCGGTCTGGTGCTGGTGGACATGCACGCGGCGCACGAGCGCATCCTGTACGAACAGCTGAAGAAGGTGCTCGAAGGTGAGCCGGCGGTGCAGCGCCTGCTCATCCCGGCGGTGCTGGCGATGAGCGCGCGCGAAGTGGCGACCGCTTTCGAATACGCCGACGTGCTGGAAAAGCTCGGCTTCGACATCGGTCAGGCCGGCCCGAACGAGCTGATGGTGCGCGCGGTGCCGGCGCTGCTGGCGCGCGCCGACACCGGTGCGCTGCTGCGTGCGCTGCTGGAAGAACTGCGCGAGGCGCCCGCCAGCCAGGTGGTCGAACGGCGGCGCAACGAACTGCTGGCCACCATGGCCTGCCATGGCGCGGTGCGCGCCAACCGTCTGCTCACGCTGCCGGAGATGAATGCGCTGCTGCGCGACATGGAAGCCTGCGAACGCGCCGACCAGTGCAATCACGGCCGGCCGACCTGGGTGCAGCTCAGCATGGCCGAACTGGACCGCCTGTTCATGCGCGGTCGCTGACATGGCCGCTCCGTCTGTGTCTGCGCCCCCGGTCCTGGTGCTGCTCGGTCCGACCGCCAGCGGCAAGACAGCGGCGGTGGCCCGCATCGCGCAGGCGCTGCCGGTCGAACTGGTCAGCGTGGATTCGGCGCTGGTGTTCCGGGACATGGACATCGGCACCGCCAAGCCCAGCGCCGAGGAACAGGCGCTGTGCCCGCACCATCTGATCGACATCGTGTCGCCGGAAGAGGCGTACTCCGCCGCCCGCTTCGCCGCGGACGCGCGGCGGCTGATCGGCGACATCCATGCGCGCGGCCGCATTCCGCTGCTGGCCGGCGGCACCATGCTGTACATCAAGGCGCTGCGCGAGGGGCTGTCCGACCTGCCGGAAGCCGACCCGGCGCTGCGCGCAGACATCGACCGCCGCGCGGCGGAGCAGGGCTGGCCGGCGCTGCACGCCGAACTGGCCGCACTCGACCCGGATGCCGCCGCCCGGCTCAAGCCCACCGATGCGCAGCGCATCCAGCGCGCGCTGGAAATCGTCACGCTGACCGGCCGCCCGCTGGCCGAAAGCTATGCGAAGCGCGAGGACGATGCGCCGCTGCCGCCGCTCACCGTGCTGTCGCTGGAACCGTCGGACCGCGCCTGGCTGCACGCCCGCATCGAGCGGCGTTTCGACCAGATGCTGGCGCAGGGTCTGGTCGAGGAAGTGCGTGCCCTGCGGGCGCGATACCGTCTCGACCCGGGCATGCCGTCGATGCGCTGCGTCGGTTACCGCCAGGCCTGGAGTTTTCTGGAGGGTGAGATCGATGCCGCCGCGCTGCGTGACACCGGCATCTATGCCACGCGTCAGCTGGCGAAGCGGCAGATCACCTGGTTGCGGTCGATGCAGATCGATCAGCGCATTGACTGCCTGAACGCCGACGCAGAGGAACGGGTGCTGGCGCATTTCGCCCGCGCCTGCGGCGGATAAGGCCGCGGCGCCGGGCCAGCCGCGGGATGCATCGCGCCGCGCCGGCAAAGAAAAAGGCGCCCTGGGGCGCCTTTTTCTTTTCACGGTCGTCACCGCACCGTCAGCAGCGCGGGCTCATCGCCTTCTTCAGATCGTCCAGCTTGTGGATGCGGATGTTCTTGTTGCTGACCGACAGCAGACCTTCGTCCTGCAGCCGCGACAGGCCGCGGCTCACGGTTTCGAGCTTGAGACCGAGGTAGGAGCCGATTTCCTCGCGCGTCATGCGCAGATTGAATTCGGTGGCCGAATAGCCGCGCGACGCGAAGCGCTGCGACAGGTTCACCAGGAAGGCCGCCAGCCGTTCTTCCGCGCGCATGGTGCCGAGCAGCATCATGACCGCCTGATCGCGCACGATTTCGCGGCTCATCACTTTGTGGAAGTGATGCTGCAGCGTGTCGATCTCGCGCGACAGTTCGGACAGCCGGTTGAACGGAATCACGCACACCTCGCTGTCTTCCAGCGCGCGGGCGTCGCAGTTGTGGTTGCCGGTGCCGATGCCGTCCAGCCCCATCAGTTCGCCGGCCATCTGGAAGCCGGTCACCTGTTCGCGGCCGTCTTCCGAAATGACTTCGGTCTTGAAGAAGCCGGTGCGGATCGCGTACAGCGACTGGAAGGGCTCACCCGACAGATAGAGCGGCATGCCGCGCGCCACCTTGCGGCGGGCGCCGATCAGCGTGTCGACGCGTTCCAGCTCATCGTCGGACAGACCGACCGGCATGCACAGCTCGCGGAGGTTGCAGGCGGAGCAGGCGACCTGAAGTCCCTGCGTCGTGATGGGTATCGATACGCTGTTCATTGATTGCGATCAATGCGCAACAAAGGGTGCGCTTGCATGATGAACATAACGCAAAGTGTGCCAACAAATCATGAATGTCGCAAAGGAACTGGTGTTCGACCCGCAGTTGATGCGTCGTTTTGACGTGCCCGGGCCGCGTTACACCTCTTACCCCACCGCAGACCGTTTCAATTTCTCGCACGACGCACGGGCCCACGCCGGGCGTCTGGGCGCACGTACCGCCAGCGCAGGTCCGCTGTCGATCTACGTCCATATCCCGTTCTGCGACACCATCTGCTACTACTGCGCCTGCAACAAGATCATCACCAAGGACCACGCGCGCGCCGACACCTATGTTGACACGCTGCTGCGCGAAATGGCGATGAAGGCGGCGCTGGTGAAGGGCAGTCGCGAGGTGGCCCAGCTGCATCTGGGTGGTGGTACGCCCACCTTCCTGAGCGATGCGCAGATGACCCGGCTGATCGAGGGGCTGCGCACCCACTTCCGGCTGTCCGACAGCGCGCAGTGCTCGATCGAGATGGATCCGCGCGGCGTGTCGGCAGCCCGCATCGCCCACCTCGGCTCGCTCGGTTTCAACCGCATCAGCGTCGGCGTTCAGGATTTCGACCCGGTGGTGCAGCGTGCGGTCAATCGCATCCAGAGCGTGGAAGAAACCGAAATCGTGCTGCGCTCGGCGCGCGACAACGGTTTCGTCTCTACCGGCATTGACCTCATCTACGGTCTGCCCGGCCAGACGCTGGACAGTTTCGACGCCACGCTGGCCACCCTGGTGCGGCTGGCGCCGGACCGGGTCGCCATCTATCACTACGCCCACCTGCCCAAGCAGTTCATGCCGCAGCGGCGCATCGACGAATCCATGCTGCCGGGCCCCGAAGTGCGGCCGCAGCTGCTGCGTCTGGCCATCGACCGGCTGCACGAAGCCGGCTATGTCCATGTCGGGATGGACCATTTCGCCCGTCCAGACGACGAACTGGCCATGGCGCAGCGCCACGGCCGGCTGCAGCGCAACTTCCAGGGCTATTCCACCCACGCCGGCTGCGATCTGATCGGGCTGGGCGTGTCGGCCATTTCCCGCGTCGGCGCCAGCTTCGCGCAGAACCACCGCACGATAGAAAGCTGGACCCAGGCCATCGACGACGGCCAGCTGCCGGTCATGCGCGGTCTGGACATGACGCCGGACGACAGCGTGCGCAGCGCGGTGATCGGCGCGCTCATGTGCCATTTCGAACTGTCGATCGAGGCGATCGAAAGCGCCTACGCGATCGATTTCCGCAAGTACTTCGCCCCGGAACTGCAGGAACTGGCGGAACTGGAAGAGGCCGGACTGCTCACACTGGAGCCGGACTGGATCGCCATCACGCCGCGTGGCCGGCTGCTGGTGCGCGCCGTCTGCATGGTGTTCGACCGCTATCTGCGTCTGGACAGCGAAACGGTGCGCTACTCTAAGGTGGTGTAAGCGCGGCAGCGGCCGCGCGGTTTACGGCCCGGCGTGTTTCCTGAATGAATCTCGGTCTTGCAGCGGTTTTCGTCGTCGGCCTGCTCGGCGGCGTGCATTGTGCGGGTATGTGCGGCGGCATCGTGTCGGCCATTTCGGCCGGCGTGCCGCAGGCGCGGCGCCCGGGCTGGCGCGGCCAGCTGCCGGCGCTGGCCATGCACCTCGCCTACAGCGGCGGCCGCATCAGCAGCTACGCGCTGGCCGGCGCGGTGGCGGGTGGCGTCGGCGGCGTGAGCCTGCTGGCCGGTCGCGCCGCACCGGTGCAGATGACGCTCTACGTGCTGGCCAATGTGATGATGATTGCGCTGGGCGCCTATCTGGCCGGCTACACCCGGCTGCTGGCGCCGGTCGAGGCGCTCGGCCGGCCGCTGTGGACGCGCGTCCAGCCGCTGGCGCGCCGCTTCCTGCCGGCGCGCTCGCCGGCCCAGGCGCTGGGGGTCGGGCTGCTGTGGGGTTTCCTGCCCTGCGGCCTCGTCTACAGCATGCTGGGGCTGGCGCTGCTGTCCGGATCGCCCTCAAGCGGCGCGCTCATCATGGTCGCGTTCGGCCTCGGCACGCTGCCCAATCTGCTGCTGGCCGGCATGCTGCTGACCCGGCTGCGCGGCCTTACCCGGCACCCGGTGCTGCGCCGGGCGGCCGGCCTGCTGGTGCTCGGCTTCGGCGTGGCCGGACTGGCGCGGGCATCGACGCTGGGCGACGGGCTGTGGAACGGCCTCATCTGCCATACTTAGCGCTCTTCCTATAACAATACGTCGAGAGACCACCATGCGTATCCTGCTTGCCGTCGACGGCTCCGACCACGGCGTGCGCGCCACCGCCGAAGTGCTGCGCCTGACTTCCCAGCTCACCGCCGCGCCGGAAATCCATCTGCTGTTCGTTCATGCGCCGGTGCCCGGCGGCCTGCTGCAGCATCACGTGAGCCGCGAAGCGCTGAACGACTACTACCGCGAAGAGGGGCAGGACGCGATCCGCTCCGCGCTGGACACCCTGCGCAACGCGAAGATCGAGCCGGTGGTGCATCTGCACGTCGGCCCGCCGGCCGAAACCATTGCCCGTTACGCCGAACAGCAGGACTGCGAACTGATCGTGATGGGCCGCCGCGGCCACGGTGCGCTGGCCAGCTTCGCGCTCGGCTCGATTGCCAGCGGTGTGCTGCACCATTCCAACCGCCCGGTGCTGCTGGTCAAGTAAGCACCGCGTGTCTGGCCGCCGCCCGGGCAGCCCCGGCGCGGCAGCCTGCGCTCAAGCTTTCCCGTCTGCGCGCCGTTAGCCGGGCATGAAAGCCATTTCCATGTCCGGATTCCGCCCATGAGCGCTTCCTCTGTCGCTGCCACCGATCCGCTGTCCGCCTGGATCGAGCGCCTGCGCAACCAGGACATGCCCATCTTCAGCGCCACGCTGGCCGCCATTGGCGAAGTGGCGGGTGACGAAGCCAGTCCTGCGTCCGCGCTCGGCCGCATCATCCTGCGCGATGCCGGCATGACCGCGCGTGTGCTGCGCATGGCCAATTCGGTGTTCTTCCGTGGCGAGAGCCACCGCGTCAGCACGATTTCGCGCGCCATCGTGGTGCTCGGTTTTGACACCGTGCGCAATATCGCGGTGTCGGTCGCGCTGATCGACGCCTTCCTGGCCGGCGGGGTGCGCGAACGGGTGGCGGCCGAAATGGCCCGCTGCTTCCACGCCGCGGTGCATGCCCGGCACGCCGCGCAGGCGCGCGGCGACACCTCGCCGGAAGAGGTGTTCATCGCCACGCTGCTGTCGCACATCGGCGAAATGGCCTTCTGGTGCTTTTCCGGCGACGTGGGTCTGCGTCTGGACCGGGCGCTGCGCGAGCAGCGCGGCGCGCCGGAACAGATCGAAATGGACATGCTGGGCTTCCGGCTCCGCTCGCTGACCCAGCGGCTGGCGCGCGAATGGACGTTGCCCTCGCTGGTGGCCAGCGCGCGCGGCGACGGTGTGCGGCCTGACAGCCGCGAAGGCCTCATCGTCGCCGGCTACCGGCTGGCCGAGGCGGCCGAAGGCGGCTGGGATTCCGAACGTGCCCGCTCCGCGGTGCGCGACTACGCCAAGCTGCTCAAGCTGGGCGTGAATGAAGTGGCGCCGGTGGTGGCTGCCCACGCCAAGGAGGCGGCCCGCATCGCCGGCTTCTACGGCTGCGAGGACGCCGCCCAGCGCATTCCTCAGGCCAGTCGCGCGGTGGATGCCGGCGCCGATGCCCCGGCCGGCGACGCCGAACCGGATCCGCTGGCGGAACTGGACGTGGCGCGCCGTATCGTGTCGCTGATCGCGCTGCAGGCGGCGAGCACCGCTGTGCTCGATCTGGCACTCGAAGGCGCCGGTCGCACGCTGGGCGCCGACCGCGCCGTACTGGCGCTGGTCACCGCCAACCGCGCACAGCTGTCCGCCCGCGCCACCGAAGGGCTGGGGGCGCAACAGCTGATGCGGCATTTCAATTTCCTGCTCGCCGGCGCGCCACGCGACGCGCTGACCGAACTGGTCGATCACGCCCGCATCATCGACGTTGCGGCCGGCTTCGTGCCGGCACCCGGCCTGCCGTCGCTCACCCGGCTGCGTGCCGCGCTCGGCGACCGGCACCAGATGCTGGTACCGGTCGAGGCGCACGGACAGGTGGTGGGCGTGCTCTACATCGACCGCGCGCCCTCTCGCCCGGTGTTCCCGGAAAACACCCAGGAAGGCCTGCTGCACTTCGCCCGGCTGGCCGGGCTGGCGCTGGAACAGTCCGGCCCGCGTCGCTGAACCGTCAGCCGCAGCGGCGGCGGGCGGCCCAGCCGATCAGGCCCAGGCCGGCCAGCAGCAGCGCGTACTGTTCCGGCTCCGGCACGCTGGCGATCTGCACATCCACCCACACCGCCTTGTGGTCTGAACTCGGGTAGTTCGCGTACAGGCTGGGGTCGCGGAAATTGCCGACCAGATCGTATGCGTCGCCGGTGGTGTTCGGCGCGCTGCGGTCCGGGTCGGCCGGCCAGAAGATGCCGGCGCCCTCGATCTGCAGATTGGCCGACGGCAGCACGTAGTCGACCCGCAGATTGCCCGGCGCCGCGTCGCTGAAGTCGGCCGTGTCCTGCGCCGGATCGCCGAGGTGATTCTGGTTGGCGTTGCCGTTGTTGCTCGGGTGGGTGGCGGCGTCGACGCCGCCCGGTGCCGAAGGCGTGACCGAGGTGTTCACCCGCGGGTTGTTCAGCAGCTGGCCGATGGCGTTGTAGTCCTTGCCGCCGACCACGCCCTTGAAGCTGTCGCCGTCCAGCGGATCAGCGTTGTAGTCGCCGGCGATGACGAATCTGGCACCGGCGGCCAGCCCGCCCGCCGTGCCCTGGTCGTCGTAGATGTAGCTGGCGCCGGCCACGTAGTCGGCCCAGAAGCGGATTTCGTCGTGGTTGCGCTTGCCGTTGCGGTCTTCCGCACCGTCGAAGGTGGGCGGGGTCGGATGGGCGGTCAGGAAATGCACGTCCTGACCGTTGATGCGCACCGTCACGTCCACATGGTTCTTCGACGACAGGCGCAGTGCGTTGATTTCGTCCTGCGAGTAGAAGTCGGTCAGCCGGTTGCCGGTCGGGTCATTGGTGAGCAGATTGCCCGGCATGTCCTTCCACAGGAAGGTCTGGAAGCTGCGCACCGACACGATTTCGTACTTCGAATAGATCGTGAAGCCGTACTGGCCGCCGAAGCTGCCGAAGCCGAAAGCGTCGTCGCCGCCGCCCACCGTGCCGCTGTTGTTCAGATCGAAGCCTGAGGCCAGACCGGTATTGGTATTGGGCGTGTAGCGCCAGGCGTACTGCACGCCCGAAGTCAGGCCGCGCACCGCGTTGCCATGGCCGGCGGACAGGAAGTTGTCCTGGAACAGCTTCGCGGCATTGCTCGAATAGCCCAGACCCATGGCCTGACTGCTGGCGGTGGGCGTGCCGTTCAGGTCGAAGTCGAACTCATTCACCAGCAGCACGTCGGCATTCACGCGCTGGATGATTTCGGCCACGTTGTGCGCCTGCTGGATGCGGTTGGCCACCGCGCTGCCGACGCCGGCGGCGAGCGGGTTGGCGAGGTCGGACAGCAGCTGGCCCGAGGCGTCGCGGTTCAGCGAGGCGTTGAAGGTGGCGAAGCGGACGGTGTCCGCGTGGGCGGCGGCCGACGCAAGCAGCAGGGCGGCGGCCAGCGGTTTCAGGGCGGTTTTCATCGATGTTCTCCGTGATCAGCGGCGGGTGCGGCGATGGGCGAGTGAGAGCAGGCCGAGGCCGGCCAGCAGCAGCGCGTACTGTTCCGGCTCGGGTACCGGCGCGATTTCCAGCGCGATGAACTGGGTGCTCTGGCTGCCGCTGAAGTTGTTGTCGGCGGCCAGCACCAGCGTGCGGTGGCCGTTGGCCAGCGTGTGGCCCCAGCTGACCGCTTCGATGTTGTCCAGCGTGATGCCCTGGTAGGTGAGGGGCATTTCCAGCAGCAGTTCGCGCCGCATCGGCGTGTAGGCCGCGCCGGCCAGGCTGGCGAAGGCGGACACGTCGGTGGTGTCGGCGGTGATTTCGGCCAGCGTGATCCGTATCGTGTTGCCGACGCCGGAGGCGAAGGCCCGTTCGATGGCGATGAACTGCGTGTCGGAAATCGCCAGCAGTTCGGGCAGACCGTTGTCCGGGCCGAAAGGCGCGCCGGGGGCGGCATCGACCGGAATCGGCGGCAGTGCGTAGGCGTACTGCGCGCGGGCGCCGCCGCTGACCGGATCGAGCGCGGTGACGCGCACCACGCTGCCGGCATTGAGCGTCGTGATGTTGCCGTCCTGGATCAGCGCGTCCTCGTTGGCGACGAACACGGTACCGTCCGGCGCCACGGTCAGCGCTTCGAACAGCTTGTTGCTGCGGCCGCCGGTGCTGGCGTTATCGACATAGTTGTACATCGCCGGTGTCGCGAATTCGCGCACGAAGGCGCCCGAGGTCGTCATTTCCCGCACGAAGGGCTGGTAGCGGGCCGCCGCATTCGCGCTCCAGTTACCTTCCGACGACCAGTACAGATTGCCGTTCGGCGCCACGCGCAGCCCTTCCGGATCCACCGTGCGGGCATTGGCCGGGAAGGTCGAGCCATCCTGCCGCTGCATGAAGGTCTGGCTGTTGATGCGGACGCCGTGGAAGCCGCTTGCGTCGTAGTCCAGCGACAGGTTGTAGAAGCGCGGCGTGCCGCGCTCGCCGCCGCGATCATCGGAAATGGCCCAGTAGCTGCCGTCGGCGGCGCGGTCGATGCTGGAAATGCCGCCGAACTCCACGCCCTGGTACAGCGTGCCGGTGGGCAGCGAGGTTGCGCCGATCACGCGCAGCGAAAAATCCGCCGCCTGCGCGCCGCTGGCGAGTGCCGCAATGGCGGCCGAGAGGATAAGCTTATTCATTGAGACGTCTCCCGGTTCAGCCGCGACGGCGGGCGGCCAGACCGATCAGGCCGAGGCCGGCCAGCATCAGGGCGTAGGTTTCCGGCTCCGGCACCGGGTTGGCGAGCTGTATGCGCAGGAATTCGGTGTTGTCCGAGGTGAGCGCGCGGCCGCCGCCGCCCGGGAAGTTGTTGTCATTGACCACCAGCAGCGTGCGCTCGTCGAGCAGCAGCACGTCCTCGATGGTCACGTAGGGGAAGGTGAAGGTGGTCGAGCCGTCGCCGTTCAGGTCGTCCGGGTCGGCGATGTTCATCAGGTCCACCAGTTCGGTCTTCTTCGCGAAGCCTTCGGCGTCCAGCTGGCTGCTGTCGATCATGAAAATCTTCTTGAACGGCGTGCCGCTGGTGGCGGTGCCGCCGTTGCGCTCGATCACCAGGAAGCGGTGGTCGTCGATCGCGGTCATGTCGCCGATATTGGTGCCGTCCGCGTCCAGCCGGTAGCCGAACCACTGGCCGGTGAAGGCCTCGTCCGCCAGGCTGAATTCCTGCACCAGCAGGCGCTTCTGGTTGCTGTCGGTGGTGAGCGGACGCTCCAGCAGCGTGTACAGATGGGTGCCGCTGGCGTTCAGCGCCATGCCCTCGAAGCCGCCGGAGCCCGGCAGATTGGTCGCGCCGCTCGGGAGCGGGCTGGACGGCGACTGCACATACGGGTTGCTGCCCAGGCCCAGCACATTGGGCGTGCGGAACACGTTCTGCACTGTACCGCCGGCGTCGGTCTTGACCAGGAAGGGGCCGAATTCCTCGCCGAACCACAGATTGCCGGCGCGGTCGCGGCGCACCGATTCCAGGTCGAGATCGGCGCCGGTCAGCAGGCGGCCGTTGCTGATGCGGCTGTCCACCGCGATGCTGCTGCCCGGGTAGGTCGCGCCGTCGGCCACGATGGCGAAGGGCAGCCTACGGTTTGCGTCATTCAGCGTGATGCGCGAGGCGGCGTCGAAGGCGGGCAGGGCGGCGCCGTTGCCGAAGCCGGCTGCGCTCACGCTGTGCGCGCCCCAGTTCACCTGCACCGCGTACATGCGCAACAGCGCGTCCGCCGAATTGCCCTTGGCGCCGAAGCCGTTGTCCACCAGCATCTGGTAGCTGCCGTTCGGGCCGGCCAGCACCCCGGAGAAGCCTTGCACCGGCTGGGTGTTCAGGTAGGGCGGATTGTTTTCCGGGCTGGCGCCGTTGGTGAACGCGAACTGGCCCGAGGTCGGGCCGTCGGAGAAAGTGGCGGCCGGCAGCATCGCCCAGCCGGTCAGCGTGTTCTGGGCGGCGTGTGCGCTGCCGAGGGCGCCGGCGATGGCCAGCGCGAGGGTGAGGCGGGCGGATGCGTGCATGGTCAGCTCCTGTGCAGTGGTCGGGTCCGCTTCTTCGTAAATGCAAGAAAGCGTTAAGGCCGCACGGTAGGAGGGCGGCTTTTCACTGCCATGAAGACCCTGTGGTCCGTTCGGACCATGGCCGGTGCATCCGCTGCGCTGCGGAAGGCAAGGCACCTGCGCGTGTAAACTGCGTGTTTTGCCTGACTGGATGAGCCCGCCATGCCCGTGAATTACCAGACGCCTTCCGCCGAAACCCTGCTGCCGGTCGCCGGCGTGCGCCTGGGCATCGCCCAGGCCGGCATCCGCAAGGCCAACCGCCGCGACCTCTGTCTGATTTCGCTGGTGCCGGGCGCGCGCGTGGCCGGCGTATTCACGGTCAATCGCTTCTGTGCCGCGCCGGTGCAGGTGTGCCGCGACCACCTGTCGCGCAGCGACATCCGCGCGCTGGTCATCAATACCGGCATCGCCAACGCAGGCACCGGCGAACCGGGCCTCATCGCCGCCCGTGCCACCTGCGTCGCAGTCGCCCGCGCGCTCGAACTGGCGCCGGAACAGGTGCTGCCCTTCTCGACCGGCGTCATCATGGAGCCGCTGCCGGTGGACCGCATCGAGCGCGGCATTCCTGCCGCGATGGACAATCTGGACGAAGCCAACTGGTACGAGGCGGCGCACGCCATCATGACCACCGACACCGTGGCCAAGGCCGGCTCGCGCACAGTTCAGATCGACGGCCGCAAGGTCACCATCACCGGCATCAGCAAGGGCGCCGGCATGATCAAGCCCAATATGGCCACCATGCTGGGCTTCGTCGCCACCGACGCGGTGCTGTCGCAGGCGGCGCTGGAGGCGCTGGTGAAACACGCCGCTGACCGCTCGTTCAACTGCGTCACGGTCGATGGTGACACCTCGACCAACGACTCCTTCATGCTGATCGCCTCCGGCACCGCCGGCCACGCCGAAATCACCTCGCTCGACAGCGCCGACGGCCGCGCGCTGGCCGACGCGGTCACCTCGCTGGCCGCCGAACTGGCGCAGGCCATCGTCCGCGACGGCGAAGGCGCCACCAAGTTCATCACCATCGAAATCGAAGGGGGCCGCGACGTGGCCGAGTGCAAGGCGGTCGGCTACGCCATCGCCCACTCGCCGCTGGTGAAGACCGCCTTCTTCGCCTCCGACCCCAACCTCGGCCGCATCCTGGCCGCGGTCGGCAACGCCGCCCAGAACCATCCGTCGCTGATGGACCTCGACACCTCGAAAGTGAGCCTGTGGATCGGCGACTTCCTGGTGTCGAAGGACGGTGGCCGCAACCCGGACTACAAGGAAGAGCAGGGCGCGGCCGCGATGGCACCGGCGGAAATCACCATCCGCGTCGCACTCGGCCGCGGCGAAGCCCGCGCTACCTGCTGGACCTGCGACTTCAGCTACGACTACGTGAAGATCAACGCGGATTACCGGAGCTGATCAGCGGTCATTGACGGGGCCAGCGCTGCTCATCTGCAGGGATCCCAAGTTGTAAGCGCGCAGCCTCGCCGACGACGCGATGGTGCGCGAAGCCAGTGTGGTTCCGGCCAGTGTGGCCGAAGTGGCCAGGCTGCAGCTTGGACGAAAAGGCGGCGTACTTCAGGCCGTGTTCAACCTCTGAGATCAAGCCATAAGATGAGGGCGCTGGCCTCCCCCGTCACGGTCTGAAAGGACTATGCGGAATCCTCCCCGCGCATGCGGGGAACGGATCGCCGCGCCCTTTACCATCGCATTGCCCCACGGTTCATCCCCGCGCATGCGGGGAACGGCGCAACGCCTCGAACCAGAAGGCGTTCAAGGACGGTTCATCCCCGCGCATGCGGGGAACGGTTCAGCCGCGAAGATGCAGAGATGGCTGACGACGGTTCATCCCCGCGCATGCGGGGAACGGCTCTACACCGAGGACCCGTCGTCATTTCAGGGCGGTTCATCCCCGCGCATGCGGGGAACGGTCGATGGTAAGGTGCTCGCCTGGCGCGAGTAGCGGTTCATCCCCGCGCATGCGGGGAACGGGACCATCTGACGGAGTACGTGCTGCGAATGGCCGGTTCATCCCCGCGCATGCGGGGAACGGATCAACAATCTCGAACTGAACGCTGGCGATGACGGTTCATCCCCGCGCATGCGGGGAACGGTGCGCCACTCGTCGCGCTCGGCGAGCACGGCGGCGCGAATGCGGTTCATCCCCGCGCATGCGGGGAACGGGGCAGCGTGGCGGACAGACCGACGACGGCGGCCGGTTCATCCCCGCGCATGCGGGGAACGGGTCGTAGCCCTGCGCGCGCATTTCGCTGATGGTCGGTTCATCCCCGCGCATGCGGGGAACGGAGTCAAGCGAAGGTGGAATGACGACCTGAACCCGGTTCATCCCCGCGCATGCGGGGAACGGAGTCGTGCAACTTCCTCTTCACCGGCGACGCGCGGTTCATCCCCGCGCATGCGGGGAACGGGCGCAGTCAGCAGCCAGCAGCAACGGCAACGGCGGTTCATCCCCGCGCATGCGGGGAACGGGGCTGCCGCGTCGATGTAGTCGTCCTCCTGATCCGGTTCATCCCCGCGCATGCGGGGAACGGGCGCACCGTGGCCCGCCGTGGTTGCCGTCGCACGGTTCATCCCCGCGCATGCGGGGAACGGACCTCCGGCCCCTGGATAGCGGCCGGCTCCGGCGGTTCATCCCCGCGCATGCGGGGAACGGGTTGAATGATGGGATGGACTCCCCCGTTCTTTGCGCGCCCAATGCGCGCAGCCGGTGCTCGCGGAAACGGGGATCGGCCTTCACACGGAGGAGTCCATTCATGAATGCTACGACCGTTGCAGTGGATCTGGCCAAGAGTGTATTTCAACTTGTCGTTGCCCATGACGATTGGAAACCGGTCGAATCTCATCGGCTGACCCGTCGCCAGTTCGAAGCCTTCTTCAACAACCGCGCCTTCTCGCTCGTCATCATGGAAGCCTGCGGCTCGGCGCACCACTGGGCGCGCTGGCTCGGGGCGCGCGGCATCGAGGTTCGCCTGCTGCCCGCGGCCTATGTGCGCGCCTACGTCCGGCGCAACAAGACCGACGCTGCGGACGCGCATGCACTGCTCGAAGCCGCCCGCAATGCCGACATCACTCCCGTTCGTGTGAAGTCGGTCGAGCAGCAGGCGCTGCAGGGCCTGCACCGCATCCGTTCGCTGTGGATGAGCACGCGCACTTCGCGCATCAATGCGCTGCGAGGCTTCTGCCGGGAGTTCGGCCTCATCGTGCCGGTCGGCGCCCGTACCGGGCTGGAGACGATGGGCCGGCTGCTGGCCGACCCGGACAGCGCCCTGCCGGCGCTCATCCGCGAATCGATGAAACTGCTGCTTGACGAGATCCGTCTGCTCGAAGCACGCATCGCGCGACTGGAACAGGAACTGTCGCAGCTCGCGCGGCAGAGCGCAGCCTGCACCCGGCTGCTCACCATTCCCGGCATCGGGCTGCTCACCTCCACCGCGATGGTCGCGGCCACCGGCGGCTCGGTCAGTCACTTCAGGGATGCCCGCCACTTCGCGAGCTGGTTCGGGCTCACGCCACGCGAACACTCGTCGGGATCGACCCGCAAGCTCGGGCGCATCTCGAAGCAGGGCGACAAGTATCTGCGCATGCTGCTCACGCACGGCGCGCGCGCCTGCCTCAGAGCCGCCACGCTCGCCGCCAGGACCGACCGGCAGCTGGACGCGCTACGCCAGTGGGCGGTGAACATCCAGGCGCGTACCCACCACAACAAGGCCGCGTGCGCGCTGGCCAACAAGCTCGCACGCATCTGCTACAGCGTGCTGCGCGATGCCACCGCCTACGGTGAACCCCAACCCCGGCTGGCAAGAAAGGCAGACCGGGCTTCGTTCGCCGTGGCTGCCTGAGCAGAGTCACCCCCTCCCGCCACCGCTTGCCACGAGACAGATCGCCCATCATGGCCAACCGGGTCACACCCACGGGGACGAACGCCGATAACTCTTCCGGCAGCGAAACGCGTGCCGTTTGTATCGATTGGCGCGCCCCGCGCAGATTCCATGTCGGCACGGGTCACTCAGAACCTACTACGGATGCCGGATATACGACTGCAAGTGATCTACCCGGGAAAACCAGACTATCGGTCAGTCTTGATTTTGGGGGGAGTCCATATATGACGGGTTAGGCCCCACGTTGGATGCGGTTCATCCCCGCGCATGCGGGGAACGGTATTTCGCATCGATGGCGGCCGAACCCCAGTCCGGTTCATCCCCGCGCATGCGGGGAACGGGGGCTGGTGACGATGATCGACGGATCGACCGCCGGTTCATCCCCGCGCATGCGGGGAACGGGATGCGGCCGGCCTGTTCGCCCGGGCGGAATCCGGTTCATCCCCGCGCATGCGGGGAACGGTCTTCCAAGTCGCGCTGCCTGTCGCGCTCAAGCGGTTCATCCCCGCGCATGCGGGGAACGGCGCCGGCCGCTGGTCGGCGGTATTCCAGACAGGCGGTTCATCCCCGCGCATGCGGGGAACGGAGAACAGCAGACAGTTTAGCCATGATGAAACCCGGTTCATCCCCGCGCATGCGGGGAACGGCGCAACATCCGTGCTTACGACCTGGGAGCGGCCGGTTCATCCCCGCGCATGCGGGGAACGGGCAATCGCCTCGGTGCAGAGCGTCGAAAGTTGCGGTTCATCCCCGCGCATGCGGGGAACGGGCGGCCAGGTCGTCTTCGAGGTATTCGCAATACGGTTCATCCCCGCGCATGCGGGGAACGGCGACGTAGCGATGCGCCGGCGCGTGCGGATCTCGGTTCATCCCCGCGCATGCGGGGAACGGATCTTCACCGGGTCGGCCTTGGCGCGTTCGTACGGTTCATCCCCGCGCATGCGGGGAACGGAGCCAATGAGGACAGCACGACAGCGGCACTGACGGTTCATCCCCGCGCATGCGGGGAACGGTACCCGGGCGCTCGCCCGCCAGCGCATCCGTGCGGTTCATCCCCGCGCATGCGGGGAACGGTTGGCCTGGGCACTGGCAACAAAGACCAGATGCGGTTCATCCCCGCGCATGCGGGGAACGGCGTTCCCGTTCCCGTACCGGATCGGCGCCGCACGGTTCATCCCCGCGCATGCGGGGAACGGGCAGCAACATCGCAACGGGCAACGCGATCAACCGGTTCATCCCCGCGCATGCGGGGAACGGGTCTCCCGCGCATGCACACCGCGTCCCATCGCCGGTTCATCCCCGCGCATGCGGGGAACGGTCGTCATTTGGGTCTGCCGATACCACAGCAGGCGGTTCATCCCCGCGCATGCGGGGAACGGGGTTCTTGGGCCTACGAGTGGGCCAACGGTCGCGGTTCATCCCCGCGCATGCGGGGAACGGGGACGATGACGAGCCACAGTGTTATTGTCCGGCGGTTCATCCCCGCGCATGCGGGGAACGGTCGAACGCACCCTTGACGCCGATGTAAGGCGCCGGTTCATCCCCGCGCATGCGGGGAACGGGCCCGTGCGAACAGTCCGGCATCGCTCGCTGCCGGTTCATCCCCGCGCATGCGGGGAACGGTCGGAGACGCCCAAATCCCACGCCGTATGAATCGGTTCATCCCCGCGCATGCGGGGAACGGGCCGTGGATGGCCAGGACCAGCCGGCGGAAACCGGTTCATCCCCGCGCATGCGGGGAACGGTGGCAGGGTCGGCGTCCCACATGTAGGCGGCGCGGTTCATCCCCGCGCATGCGGGGAACGGTGCGGCGCGGCGGCAGACGCTTGCCCATGTCACGGTTCATCCCCGCGCATGCGGGGAACGGTGCTGCAGGCCCTCCGTCTGCTCGGCCGGCGTCGGTTCATCCCCGCGCATGCGGGGAACGGACCAGCGCCCACCTGCTGGGCCTCGCCTGCGACGGTTCATCCCCGCGCATGCGGGGAACGGAGTACCGTGACCGCAGGCTTAGGCAGGTATCCCGGTTCATCCCCGCGCATGCGGGGAACGGACTTGGGAGCCAGTCGGCCGAGGCCGAAAAATCGGTTCATCCCCGCGCATGCGGGGAACGGGCTCAACGCCAAGCAAGGCGCCGACCGCATCGGCGGTTCATCCCCGCGCATGCGGGGAACGGCGCTATCCGGAATTGCATCAAAGGGAACGACACGGTTCATCCCCGCGCATGCGGGGAACGGGCGGCGATTTTCTCGGCCGACTGGAACAGGCCCGGTTCATCCCCGCGCATGCGGGGAACGGGGACGAGCGCCGCATCGAAATGCTGGGCGACTACGGTTCATCCCCGCGCATGCGGGGAACGGCACTCTGATTGCGACGCCCAGCCCGGCGCCATCGGTTCATCCCCGCGCATGCGGGGAACGGCTGATCGCGATTCGACGCGCCGACCCCTTGAGCGGTTCATCCCCGCGCATGCGGGGAACGGTCGAGCGTGGGCTGCACGACCATCATCGGCGCCGGTTCATCCCCGCGCATGCGGGGAACGGCGATTCGCCGTCCTCGTCGAGAGTGCAGGAGCCGGTTCATCCCCGCGCATGCGGGGAACGGGCGCGAGGAAAAGCGACGTGATCACGATAACGAGGTTCATCCCCGCGCATGCGGGGAACGGGCGCAGGTGACAGAACGAATGGCGCCGTCCCAAGGTTCATCCCCGCGCATGCGGGGAACGGTCCGTTCTCGCACGTCGAGGACTACGGCGATACGGTTCATCCCCGCGCATGCGGGGAACGGGGAGCAGCAGTCGCAGCCGGCTCCGTCTGATCCGGTTCATCCCCGCGCATGCGGGGAACGGGATATGCGGCGCAGTATTCCGGGCGGATGGTTCGGTTCATCCCCGCGCATGCGGGGAACGGATGTTCCAGTCCTATACCGACATCCCGAGCAGCGGTTCATCCCCGCGCATGCGGGGAACGGGCCGGTCTCGTCACTCTGTTTGCACTTGGCTACGGTTCATCCCCGCGCATGCGGGGAACGGTCGATGGGCCCGCTGCTGGAGAAGATCGGCAGCGGTTCATCCCCGCGCATGCGGGGAACGGCCAAGGGGGCACAGATGCGGACCGTTCAGGAACGGTTCATCCCCGCGCATGCGGGGAACGGTTGTACCTGCTACACCTCCCAGGGCACGGACGCGGTTCATCCCCGCGCATGCGGGGAACGGTCCAAGACAAGAATTGAAGTATGTTGGGCCTGAAGGTTCATCCCCGCGCATGCGGGGAACGGGCGTTGAGCTTCGCTGCCGCAGCGTTCGCAGCCGGTTCATCCCCGCGCATGCGGGGAACGGACGCGGACGCCGGAAAGGCGTGGCAGGAATCGCGGTTCATCCCCGCGCATGCGGGGAACGGGCACTGCGGCAGCCTAGGGGCTTTGTCTGATGCGGTTCATCCCCGCGCATGCGGGGAACGGGCCGTGAAGTCGGCCGCGAACGATTCCGCCCGCGGTTCATCCCCGCGCATGCGGGGAACGGTCGATGTGCTTCTTGGCAGAGACCCCCTGTTTACGGTTCATCCCCGCGCATGCGGGGAACGGGAATTCAATTGGTTGGTGGATTGAAGTCCTAACGGTTCATCCCCGCGCATGCGGGGAACGGTCGACGCAAAGAACGGTCGGAAACACTCCGACCGGTTCATCCCCGCGCATGCGGGGAACGGCGGATTCGGCACTCCCATTGCTGGTCATCAGGCGGTTCATCCCCGCGCATGCGGGGAACGGTACGGCTGGCGCCGGGCAGATGGCCGGCGCCGCGGTTCATCCCCGCGCATGCGGGGAACGGTCGGAGACGCCCAAATCCCAAGCGGTATGTACCGGTTCATCCCCGCGCATGCGGGGAACGGGCGTGTCGCTTCCTTGACGATGCACACGTAGCCGGTTCATCCCCGCGCATGCGGGGAACGGCGGCTGGAATCGATCCGCGAAGGCTGGGTGAGCGGTTCATCCCCGCGCATGCGGGGAACGGAGGACAGCGGACAGTTTAGCCATGGTGTAACCCGGTTCATCCCCGCGCATGCGGGGAACGGCCGATAGTCGCCAGTGCGCTCGATCATCCCGGCGGTTCATCCCCGCGCATGCGGGGAACGGCCGCTGACAGCCGGCGCGGCAGAACAGGCCGTCGGTTCATCCCCGCGCATGCGGGGAACGGGCCCGCCGCCGCCGCTGCCATGGTGGCGCAGGCGGTTCATCCCCGCGCATGCGGGGAACGGATTCCTAGTTAAAGGCAAAGACGACCCGGTAGCGGTTCATCCCCGCGCATGCGGGGAACGGTCAACCCCTACCTGCTGGTGTCGCTGGTCATGCGGTTCATCCCCGCGCATGCGGGGAACGGGCGTCCAGACAAACCCGCGCGTATCGCGCATCACGGTTCATCCCCGCGCATGCGGGGAACGGCGATTCGCCGTCCTCCGCGAGGGTGCAGGAGCCGGTTCATCCCCGCGCATGCGGGGAACGGACCTTGCGAGAAGGAGCCGGCGCATGCGCGACCGGTTCATCCCCGCGCATGCGGGGAACGGCGCTGGAAAAGGGGCGCAAGGTCATTACGAATCGGTTCATCCCCGCGCATGCGGGGAACGGGAGCCGCGCGGCTGCTCGTTAAGCCACGACGCCGGTTCATCCCCGCGCATGCGGGGAACGGGATATGAAAACCGCCATCAGAGAAGCGACTACCGGTTCATCCCCGCGCATGCGGGGAACGGGAAATGGTAAAGCGAGTGAAAGACGGAAACTGCGGTTCATCCCCGCGCATGCGGGGAACGGTTCCGGGCTGTGTCCTGCGCAGCGGGATACGTCGGTTCATCCCCGCGCATGCGGGGAACGGTCGGCGACCGGAGGCGGCTGCAGGTGTTCCAGCGGTTCATCCCCGCGCATGCGGGGAACGGTCTTGCGTGATGCGGCCCTCGATCTCAGCCGCCGGTTCATCCCCGCGCATGCGGGGAACGGAGGCTCGAAAAGCCGGGCCTCCAGCATGCCGCCGGTTCATCCCCGCGCATGCGGGGAACGGACTATCTCCATCTCCATGAAAAACCATGGAAATTTCGAGTGCAAAAAATCTACCGGCAAAAATACATGCCAGGGGTATTTGTTCTGGTTGTTAAAGACCGGAGTCGTCTTGCGCAGGAGGAAAGAAGCTCACGAGCTTCACTCCATCCCATTCCACGGGCTCGCGGCGGTTTGCGCCGAGCGTCTGAAAGTCGAAACCGGCTTCGTTGTTGCTCGTCCAGGCGAGTACCGCGTTGCCATCCTCGATGCCCGATTCGACTTGCTCCCAGATGTGCTCTCGGAGCTTGCGCGAGTAGTTGCCCACGTAGACGCCCGCACGCACTTCGAGTAGCCAGATTGCAAGTCTCCCGCGCAATCTCGGCGGCGCGTTCTCAACTACGATGACCAGCATCGCCGAGGCTGTCCGGGTTGGTGATGGCGGGGCCCACCAGTCCTTCGGGCTCAGGTGGGCGCGGCAGATCGGCCGCGGCCAGCATGTCTTCGATGTCCGGGATGATGCGCTCGAGCAGGCGGCTCTGCCGGAAGATGTCCCGACAGGCGAGCCTCACGGCGCGTTCGGGATTGGGTGGGTTGCTCGCCGCGATCTTGAATGCGACCGGCACGACGGTGTCGAATTTGTAGATGTCAGCTACGTCATAGACGAACGATAGCGGCTTTCCGGTATGGATGAATCCGACCGCGGGTGCGTAGCCCGCCGCCAGCACGGCGGCTTCGGTAACTCCATAAAGGGCCGCGGTGGCGGATGATAGACAGCGATTGGGCAGGTCGGATACGTCCCAATCCTCCGGGTTGTAGTCACGGCCTTTCCACTGCACACCGAACTTCTGCGCCAGTAACTGATAGGTGCGTCGCACTCGCGCGCCCTCGATGCCGCGCAACTGTTCGACGCTGCGACGAGCGGGCGGCTCTTCGCCGAAACGAAGGGCATACATCTTCCGTACTACTTTCAGGCGCAGGTTCTCATCCAGCGCAAGCTTCGCCTGATAGAGCAGGCGGTCGGCGCGCGCGCCGCCGGGCTGACCCGACGAGTAGAGGCGAACCCCTGCTTCGCCGACCCAGACCAGCAGCGTTCCGACGCGTGCAGCCAGTGCGGCGGCTCGGTGCGAAACCCGGGTACCCGGTTCCAGCATGATGCAGGCAACGCCGCCGACCGGGATGTGCGTGAGCACGGCACGGACGCGAAAGCCCTGCTGATCGACCACCACAAAGGCGCCATCCACCACGTCGATTTCCCCCTTCTCGACGAAAACGATGGACAGCCTTTCCTTGATCGGAATGGGTTTGAGCGTTGGCAGCATCGTTATGGCTGATCCTCGTCGAGTTCGCCGGCGCCCTCGCGAAGGTCGCGGATGGCGACGGTCTCCGCGTGCAGCGCCGAATTGATTCGTGCCCTCAGATGAAAGAGCAGATCAATCCTCGCGACGGACCAACAGCAGCCCGCATCCAAAGGCCTTGGCCCGACCGATACCGCGTTGAAGTGCTTGGGCGAAGCGTTCTCGATGGGTGACGACCAAGGTTCCATTGAAGTCCACCGTACTGAAGCGCAGCCGATCCTTTTTGCCGCCGTGCTGCATATAGCCCTCAACGCGCAGCGATGCGGAGTCGAGCTTGAAACCATGCCGCTCCGCTCTGGCTTCCAGCCAAGCCGTGCAGGAGCCCGCAACCAGTTCCGCCAGTTCGGGGCGGGGATCGTGCTCGCCGTTTGCCGTCTTGCGCCCCGGTGTCCAGGCTGCCCAGTCGGTGAGACCTCTGGCCGCAAGCAGACGCTTTTTCTGGTCCATCACCACATCGTGCCGTTTGCCGCGACCCTCGGTGCCGCGCGCAATCACCGGGTTGGCGCGCAAGTCGAAGTTCAGGCGCGTCCCTTCGGCGAGATCCGGCACATAGCTGCGTGTCTGTACGTGCCACGCGGAGTGGGGGACTTCCGGCTTGCGTTCGGATACGACATAGAAGCGGGGTACGCCATCGACATCCCTGCGCCGGAACAGGAAATCGCGCCGGGTACCGGGTGGTGACGGAAAGAACCGCCACAGCAGTTGATGTTCGCTGTATGCGCCCTGAAGCCATTCGTGAGCGGCGTCGCGCTCAAGGCCTGGTTCGGGCGTAACGAGACTGAAGTACACGGTCAGCCCTCCTGCGAAATCAGTGCGACATATTCGGTGCGATCACCGAACATCCAGCCCTTGCGTCTGAGCGGGTGGTCCTTGCGCGTCGTGGTGAGGTCCGGCGCCCGGCCGACGGTCGCATTGGCGCCCCAGGCAAGGCGGGTGAGCGGCGGAGGCTGCTCAAACAGCGGGCGATCCGGTGTCGGACTTTGGTGCGCGAGTTCAGCGCGGAGCCGGTCAAGATACGTCTCGAAAGCGCTTTCGGCATCAGCCGCTTCGATCACCTGCGGGAACAGCGGGGCGCCAGGCGGACAACTTTTGCGGCCGAGATACAGCGTGAAACGCGGCCGGCGCAGCGCGTGAGCCAGCTGCTCGAGCGAGTAGCCGGCCGTTTCGCCGGCCTCGACGGCGACCACACATGCAGCACCCTGACGGTAGTCGCGCGTGGAAAGGATGGTATTCAGATCGTGGCCGGGTATGACGAGCTCGTCGCGACGTGATGCATGTGGGCGCTTCTTCAACGTTGCCTGACTCGGTACTTGCGCCGTGTGAAAGTCGCGCAGCAGATCGCCGGGTGACTGGATGCCGACGGTGTAGGCGTAGTGGTCGCGCAGCGCCGCGTGGGCAGCCTCGTCATCTCTTCGAATGCCGAGGGCCGCCCCGAGCAACCCGACCAGCGCCGACAACCCCGGGTAGTCCCGGCTCGGTCGATACTCACCGACTGCCGTATCGCCCCAAGACGCGAGCGGAGCCTGCAGCTGAAAGATCAGGAAACGCATGGCGTCAGCTCCGGACGAACTGAACCAGGGCGTCCAGAGTGCCCTCGCCGGTTTCCACGTTGATCGCGTAGTGCGCGTCCGAGCAAGCACCGTAGACCTTGTCGAAATTCTCCCGCCGCTGTTCGAGCGCCTTGACTGCGAGCGTCAGCATGTCGCCATCGTTGCGGGGCTGCACCGGCTTCAGGAATGATTGCGCCAGCGAGCGCGGCTGCTGGTCGCCCTTCTCGACGAGAACGTAACTGGCATAGGCGCGTGAAGCGTGACTGTTCTGCATGCCAGTGGGCGACACTTTGGTGACGGCATGGACCAGCGCTTCGATTGCCTTGCCGGTCAGTGCTTCGTCGCCGCCGAGGTTCTCCTTAAGCAACTCCCGATCGATGCACACATAGATGTAGAAGAGGCCGGCGCCGAAGCTGCGCTCTCCGATGTGTGCCGCCCCACGGTCGCTCTGACCGTCGTTGAGGTCATCTACGGCACTGAAGTAGTCGTCCTCGACGGCGCTCTTGTGCACGGTGATGGCGTGAGCAACCTGTACGGCGGCTTCGACGTTGTAGGCCGGACTGTCTGCCAGCATGCGGCCGAACATCGCGATGTCTGCGGCCTTGCGCGGCAGGCGCAGCAACTTCAGCTCATCATCGGTAGGGCCTGCGTTGCGGGCGGCACATGCGCTTGCGAGTTCGTTGATCGACGCGATCTCTTCCGGGCCGAAGTGGGCAAGTTGTTCGATCTGCAGGTCTTCATCCTTGTCGGATTTCTTGTCCGACTTGAGCTTTCCGAACTGCCCTGCGATCTGGCGTGCCCATTCCCGGGCAGGTTTGTCGGCGACACCGGCGGCGATGAGATCGGCGTGTATCTGCTTGCCGATGTCCTTGGTGCGCGTTCCGATATGCCCCGCCAGTGCGGATTCGAAAATATCGGAGGTTCGCCATGCACGCTTCTGGCTCTGCGAGGAGATGCGCAGGCGCAAGGCATCCCCCATCAGCGCGGTTTTCGGTCGGCCGGTGTCGTCACGGTTCAGATTGGAGGGCGGATAGCTGGTCAGGATGTGCAACTGGGCGAAACGGGACATGGTGTTCTCCTGGTCGAATCGGTGCGGCAAGGGGTGTGCGTGGTCTGAGGGTTCAGGTACGAGCGGGCCATTCGTAGTCGTAGGCCCATTTCTTCTTCACTTTGTCGCCCCAGAACAGCACGTCATTGACGAGTTCGATCACGTCGACGCGCTGTTCCATCAGCGGCAGTACTCGGCGCAAGCCAGTGAGCAAGCTGTCGGGGCTGTCGCTTTCAAGCAGACGCATGAAGCGAAGTTCGCTCACTGCCGGCTGCTCTTCGCCTGATGCCTTGTGGCTCATGGCCTTGGCCGGGGAAAGAGGGCCGTCCTGTTCGACGTGTACCAGCAGGCCAATGGCTGCTGCGAGGCGGTCGTTCGCTGGGGATGCGCCGTCCTCCTTCCATCCGGCTGCGGACAGACGGCGGAACAGGTGTTGATAGGGGGCGCTGAGCACGACCGCCGTCGTGTTGCCGGCACGGCGCAGGACGGCGCGGCTCGCGCGGTCGTCAGCCAGCCCCTGCCACCAGTTCAGCAGAACCTTGCCGATAGCGTTGTCACGCGAAAATCGATCTGACATGCGCAGCTCCTCAAGCTTGAGCGGACGCAGCACGCGTTCGCCGGGTTGCAGGTTTTTCGGGCGAGGGCAGCCGCAGCGCCTCGCGCATCTTGTTGCCGTACAGGTTGTTGAGCAGCTTCCGCCGCGCTTCCGCGATGCGATGCGGCGTCTGCCGTTCGATCGGGCCGGTGCCGACAAACGCGTGATCGAACAGGTCTAGTGCAGTGCGGACGAGGGCGGCATGCCAGGTCTGGCGAACCGCCAACTCGTCGACGTCAGCCAGCGGATCGGCACGCAGCGCTTCAAGGCTTTGCCTGAGCAACTGATAGAACGACGCCTCGGTGCGCCCCCAGAACTCGGCATCGACCGAACTGAAATCGCCCCGTGCGTCGCCGCCGAACCAGGCATCCTTCACCGCACCGCGAAGACTGGTCGCTGCGCTCTGCGCACCGGAGAGCCAGCTTGATACGCAGGACGACACGGTGCGCAGGGCATCCGCTTCGCATTCGTCGAGGCCGTAGAGCGGCAGGCTGGAGTCGTACCAGCAGCGGGCCTTCATGTTGTCCATGTCGTAGCCGAACGCCCACAGGCGCAGCGCACCGCCCATCTGACGCTTCCGTTCATTCAGTGCATGGGTCACCACGCGCGAGGGGCGCTGTCTGCTCTTTGTGTCATCCGCGCCCAGCAACCAGGCCAGCCAGTGCCGGTAGCCGAGGCCGCCCGGCTGCGGATGCAGTGGCAGCCAGTCGCCCTTCGCTTCGTAGTACGGGGAGAGGGGGTGATCCCATGCACCCTTGTAGTTCAGGCCGTAGTTCTTCGCGATGAACTGCCTGATCAGCGTGTTGGAATGCCGACCGCACACGTCGCACTCGCCCGCATGCACGTCATCGACATCCAGACGGATGCGCCGGGGCATGGCCCAGAACACGTGGTCGGGGTGAACCTGGGCGGGGCTGATGGCCTCACCGGTCTGCAACTGATCAATGGGCCTGAGCCAAGGGAACCTGAAATGCAGCGCGGCTTTCTCCGCGTCGCCGCTGTGAGCACGATGCAAGGGGCCTTCCAGTACGTTGAGCCAGAGGTCTTGCCACAGGCTTTGCGGCTTCTGCCTGAGCAGCAGCGTGGTCAGCGGGCCGCCGCCACGAAGCCCGGTCCGGTAGCCCACGCCACCTGCCGGTGCATTCGTCTGCAGCGTGAACAATGCCGTGGCCGCGCACGCCGGGCACAGACTGTCGATCCGGCCCCGCTTGATGAAGTGGTCGCTGTTGTTGCGCAGCGCGTTCTCGCCCGGCGAATCGATGAACAGCGCAGCAACGGGGTTGAGCGTTGCTTCGTCGGCGCTCAGCGTGAGGTCCTGCATGAAGCGCGGACCATCGCCTTCGAACAGGAAGGCCTCGGCAACCGGTGCGAACCAGGCAGACAGTTCCTGCTCTGCAGGGGGCGTCGTCAGCAGCCGTCGCCACTCGGCGGGGGTGTCGGCTGGAGTGGTGCTCTGCAGCAGTCCGATCGCGAACTGGGCGAGCGCGCCATTGAAGTCCGGGCGGTCGGCGGCAAAAGCGACGATGTCCGGGTTGGAAAGCTGTGGTGGTGAGATCCAGTCGCGCTGGCCGGCGCGCCGCCGGACGGGTATCCACTGATCGTGCAGAAGATTCATGCCGACTCCATATCGAGTTGAGTGCTCGTGTCCTGCTGCCGCAAGCCGTGACGATCGTCATAGATCCATGTCCTGATGAGCGCCGGCTTGTTGTCGATACCTTTCGCCACGGCCTGCCCTTGCCAAGCTGTACCCGCAGGGCTCATCACCATGACGACGGACCAATTTCCCTTGCCCGGAAGGCACTCCATCGCATCCAGCACTGCCTGTTCGCGAACGGGGTCGGACTCGGGCACCCGCTCCGCGATCTGGCGTTCGGCAACCTTCACCGTGCTGTAGGTCCATGCGTGGCGAAGGGTTTCGTGATCGACCCAAGGCCGCAGCCGATCACCCTCCCAGCGGGCGAGTACGACGGTCATCGTCGCTTCGCCAAGACGCGATGGGGTGCTGGCCTCGCTCCACCAGTCGATGGCATCGCGCACATAGCCCGCCGCCGGTTTGAGGGTGTTCTGCATGGCGATGCTGATGTTCGCGTAGCTATCACCTTCGGCTTTTCCTGCATTCGCCTGCAGGCCTTCAGGCAGCTCGCCGTATTCACTGAATACGCCTTCGATGAGCGCGCGTGCGTCACTCGGCATCGTGAAACCGCCGGACTGCAAAGCTTTGGCGGTAAGCCATAGCTGAGCGTGATTCGGGTACACGCCAGCTGCCTTCGGCAGGAAGGTCTTGAACCATTTTGGGGCCGGTGTTTCGGTCCACTCGGGACCGAATACCCACAGGCATGGGCGTCCGCGCTCGTCCGGTGCGGCGGGGTCGGCGTGGCGCTGGCCGGATGTGTCACGAGGGTGGCGCTGCAGACGCCCGGCGCGCTGTATCAGCCGGTCAATGGGAGCGAGGTCAGTGACGACGAAATCCCAGTCCGCGTCCAGGCTCTGTTCCGCTACCTGGGTCGCGATGACGAGACGCCCTGCGCGTTCTTCCGGCGTGCTGGATTTGCCGAAGTGCTTGAGGATGCGCTGTTCGGTATCGAGCCGGTCGCGCAGCGTAAAACGCGCGTGAAACAGGATGAGGTGTTCGGCGTCGAGTTCGTGTTCGAACTGCGCGCAGGCCGCCAGCGCGTCGGCGACGGTATTGCGCATCCAGCATACGCAACGGCCGGCGGCGAGTGCCCCGCGGATCGACGCAATGACGGTCTGTTCGTCCGATACGTAATGCACATCGACCGAACGGCACACGGCTTTGCGCGCTTCGATTGCCTGCAGGGACGGCTCGGACAGGGTCTCGTGCCAGGACGTCACGAGCGGAAAATCGAGTGAAGACCTCGCTACGGGCAGAGGAGCGCCGCGCCCACGGGCGAAGGCGTCGAACAGCGCATCTTTCATATGCTGCGGCAGCGTGGCCGACAACAGCACGACGCTGCCGCCAGCGCGGGCATGAAACTCGAGCACTGTTTCCAGTACCCGCTGCATGTAGTCGTCGCAAGCATGCACCTCGTCGATGATCAACACCTTGCGCAGCATGCCCAGCAGGCGCAGCGACTGATGCTTGCTGTAGAGCACGCTCAACAGGATCTGGTCTATCGTGCCGACGCCAGCCTGTGCCAGCAGCGCGCGCTTGTTGTGATCGGCCAGCCATGCGCTGCAGCGGGCGCTCGCGGTGTCATCGAGTTGTGAGCGGTCGCCTTCGTCATGAGTGGCGGGCAGTACCGAATCCGCGAAAGCTTCGACCAGGTTGCGCTGCCCATGCGCCAGTACGAGGCTCGGGTCGCCGTCAAACAGCTTGCGATACACCTCGGCAATGCGCTCATACATTGCATTCGCGGTCGCCATAGTCGGAAGGGCGATGAAAAAGCCGTCCGCGCAGCCACCGGCAATCATGCGCTGGGTCAGTGTGACGGCCGCCTCTGTCTTGCCGGCACCCGTCACGTCTTCGAGCAGATGAATCTGAGAGGTGGGTGAAATCGTCGCTTTGATCGCCCAGGCCTGCAGCGGTGAGGGCGCAGGGATGTCGGGGAACAGCTCGTAAAACGACTGCTCGGTGTGAGGGGGGGGCAGGACGCCGGCTGCTGTCAGCGCGCTGTCAGCCAGTGTTTGCGCATCGATCCAGTACTTTCCGAGATCGTAGTGCTCGGTGCAGTACGGAAAGAAGTCTGTGTTCGAGCCGATCCAGTCGCACATGACGGCAAGGCCGGCGATCCACCAGGAAAGTTGGCGGCTGACCGTGTCGAGGCGCTCTGCGCCCATCCCCTCCGGCACTGTTCGCAATACCTCGGGCGGGAACAGGACGAACAGCTCGTCTATGAAGGTCTTGATGGCTTGGGCGTCATGGGGCGTGCTGAAGTGCTGTCGCCAATGCCCGGCGCTGGTGCTGATCGGTGGCTGGCCATGATGACCGGTACATGCCCGTACCCACCAGGCTACTCCGTCCATGAGCGATTCACCGTCTTCGCCGAACCACTGGTTCTCAATGGCAATATCTGCAAGGTACTGCTCCCAGATCATCCAGCCGAGGGTGTCGTGGCGCAGGCCATAAGGCTTTCCGGGATCGGGCTGTCGCTGTCTCAGCTCCGCGAAAATATCGGGACGCTGGCTCTGGAAGGCTTCGGAGAACTTGCCAAGGTCATGTAACGCGAGAAAGAAGCCGAACCATGACTGAAGCGCCGATTTCGATTCGATCTGCAGGGCATTCATGAAGAACGCACAGATCGCTGGCGAACGGTCGAGAAACGCGACGCCGACCGCAGCGACATCGAGTGAGTGGTAAGCCAGCCGATGGAAAGCAGGGCCGTCGTTGTCGGGCTTCGCTTTGCCCCAGTATTCGAGATGAGTCGGCTGCCGGTTCATGTCAGACCATCGGACGGGTGAGTGGAGTGCATTGTTGTATGCGCCGGGCTCAAATTCCGAGCCTGCATGAAAGGCAGTACATATGAACCGTTCTCGCCACCCGCATCTATCCCCATGAGGCTTGCCATATGCGTAGAGATGTTAGCTTCATGACATGAAAGAACCTCTTGGCCATCTGGATGATGGTGTTCGGTCATCAAGTACTTAAGGGGGCTTGGCTGTGAAGGAGCCGGGCAAGCGTCGTGTCGATGCAGTCCCTGCGCAGCGGCGTACCGGGACGTTCCGTTTCGTGAGTTAAGGACGACACAAGCTGAGAGGGGGGGGTAGCCAGAAGCACCCTCCGACTATCGTTGCGGCAGTCCAAGGAAGGGCGTTCAGGGCGGCGTGCTCGCTGCCCGCGGGTATTCCCTTCTGTTGCGCTAAGAAGATCAATACGTTGCGACGCAGGTTTTCGGTGTATATCCTGTATGTACACCTAAGCAATTTTCCATCCCATGCGAACCCGAATCTTCAAAAGCGGTAACTCGCTCGCCGTGCGCATTCCGAAGGAACTGGCCATTGCCGGGGTGTCGGAAGAGGTGGAGATCGAGCGGGTGGGGAATACGCTGGTAGTGCGGCCGGCGCAGCGCAAGAGCCTTGCCGGTGTGGGCGAGATTTTCGCGATGTTCAGTCCGGATTTCATGTCCGAAGGGCGAGAATTCCACGAGGAGCTGGAGCGGGACTGGGGCGCTGCCGGTACTTCCAGGGAGGGCGCCTAGGTTATGGCGTGGATGCTCGATACCAATATCTGCATCTACCTCATGAAGCAGGCGCCGCCCCAGGTGATTGCACGGCTCGAATCGTTGCGCGAGGGCGACGCGGTCATGTCGGTCGTGACCTATGCCGAGTTGCGCGCCGGTCTTGAAATGCGCGAGGAGACCCGGGCGCGGGACGAGAGCGTGCTGGAGGCGCTGGTTCAGCGCATTCCGGTGTTGCCCTTCGACATTCCGGCCGCGCAGTCCTTCGGCGCCTTGCGGGCTGCCGTTCGCGACCGTCGGCGCAACGCGCTCGACCGGATGATTGCGGCGCATGCCGTAAGCGTCGACGCCATTCTGGTTACCAATAACGAAGCGGATTTCGCGGATTACCCGGGGCTGGTGGTGGAAAACTGGACGCGCGAAGCCGGTGCGCCCGTCTGATGACCTGCGGGTGATCGTCTCCTTCGCTTATATATATGCAAATCAGATTGACCCGGTATCCGAACCTTGACTGATTCACGACCCGTTCTGCCCGCCGGCGATGCCGGGCACGACCTGCACTGGCAATCCGAAGCCGGCGTCCCTCCGCCGAAGAAGGTCGTCGTCGCCGACGACACGATGACGGCTGATCAGGCTTTCCGCCTCGCCAGCGAAGGCACGGCGCTGCTGTGGCGCGGTGACTTCCAGAACGCGCGGCAGCTGTTGCAGGCGATGGCGCGGCGGGTGGATCGCAAGCCGCGCAAGCCGGCGGCGACGCCGCGCGATGCGTTCAACCAGCACCGGCTGGCGCAGTCGCAGCGGGCGCGCACGCTGGGCATGCTGCTGATACCGGTGGATGCCGGTCACGTGATTCCGCTGCGCCGCGCGCCGGACGTGACGGCGGCCTGCAGTCAGGCCCATGGCGAGGCGGCCGAGGCCTATGTCATGTCGCTGCGCGAGCTGCTGGGGCTGATCGGTGCCTATGAGTGGCGACGCAATGGCGTCGAGATTCCGGCGCTGGGCGCGCGCATCCATCCGCATTACGGGGTGTTTTCGCCGGTGCGCGGCGAATATGTCGATCTGGTGGCGAAGGCGCCGCTGCCGACGGCGCTCAAGACCGACTCGACCGCGTTCGACATCGGCACCGGCACGGGCGTGCTGTCGGCGGTGCTGGCGAAGCGCGGCATCGCGCGGGTGGTGGCGACCGACCAGGACATGCGTGCGCTGGCCTGCGCGCGTGACAACGTCGAGCGGCTGGGCATCGCGGCGCAGGTCGAGGTGATCGAGGCCGATCTGTTTCCGGCTCGCCGCGCGCCGCTGGTGGTGTGCAACCCGCCTTGGCTGCCGGGACGGCCGAGTTCGCCGCTGGAGTACGCGGTGTATGACCCGGACAGCCGCATGCTGCGCGGCTTTCTCGCCGGCCTGACGGCGCATCTGGCGCCCGGCGGCGAGGGCTGGCTCATCCTGTCCGATTTCGCCGAACACCTCGGCCTGCGTGCGCCGGACGAACTGGCGGGCCTGATCGCCGCCGCCGGTCTGAAGGTCGTCGGCCGGCTCGACGCGCGCCCCCGTCACCCGAAGGCGATGGACCGCAGCGACCCGCTGTACCCGGCGCGCTCGAAGGAAGTGACCACGCTCTGGCGGCTGGCGGCGACATGAGCTATTTCGTGATCGGCCACATCCGGGTGATAAATGCCGCGCGCTGGGCGGATTACCGCGCCCGGGTCGGCGCCACGCTGGCGCCTTTCGGCGGCGAGCTGGTGATGCGCGGCCGGGTGGATGCGGTGCTGGCCGGCGACTGGCCGCGCACCGACACCGTGGTGCTGCGCTTCGCCGATGCGGCGGGCGCACGAGCCTGGCACGACTCGCCGGCCTATCAGGCGCTGGTGCCGCTGCGCGAAGCCGGGGCCGACGTGGTGCTGGTGGGCTACCAGGGCGAGTAGGGCGTCCGCGCGGTCAGCCGGTCGCCCACAGCACCAGGCTGACCAGTGCCACATTCACCAGGATGGCCGCGAACAGCCCGCCGAGCAGAAAGTGCTGCGGGCCCAGCCCTTCGGTGGTGCGGTTGATCATGCGGGTGCGCCCGATGCCGGTGAAGGTGAGCAGGATGATCTTGAGTGCGCGCAGGCTGCCGCGCACGAGCGGTACGGGGGCTTGATCCATGGACGGATTGTGCCCGATGCACCGCCGGCCGATCACGTCGCGCCGGCATGGCATCATGCGGCGATGACATCCGGAAGCCCTTCGATGAGTGCCGAACTGACGCGCGCCGAAGCGCAGCAGCGCGCCGACGACATCCACGCCTGGCGGCGCGAGCAGATGCGGCTGGCGGCCGAAGGGCTGGGCGGCGCCGACGCGGCGGCGGTGGCCGCGCATCACGAGGCGCTGCTGGCGCAGCTGGCGGCGCGGCCCGACGTCGACACCACGCAGCGCGACCGGCAGCTCACCCTCGGGCTGCGCATCGCCTCCTTTCTCGGCGCGCTCGCGCTGGCGGCGAGCGTGTTCTTCCTGTTCCGCCAGTTCTGGCCGCAGCTGTCCGAAGCGCTGCAGGTGGCCGTGTTGGCCGCCTCGTCGCTCGCCACGCTGGGCCTCACCGCCTGGCTGCATCGCCGCGACAGCGCCGGTTACTTCACCAAGCTGGCCGCGCTGGTGGCCTTCGTCTGCTTCGTGCTGAACCTCAGCCTGCTCGGCGCCAGCTTCAACATCACGCCGTCGGACAAGGCGCTGCTGCCGTGGGCGGCATTCGCGCTGTTGCTGGCCTACACCTGCGAACTGCGCCTGCTGCTGGTGGCCGGCCTGATCTGCATCGCCGCCTTCATTGCGGCGCGGGTCGGCACCTGGAGCGGCCTGTACTGGCTGGATCTGGGCGAGCGCCCGGAGCATTTCCTGCCGGCCGCGCTGGCCATGTTCTGTGTGCCCTTCTTCGTCGATCACCGTCGTCATCCGGGTTTCGACGCCACCTGGCGCGTCGTGGCGCTGCTGGCGCTCTTCCTGCCCATGCTGGTGCTGGCGAACTGGGGGCGGGCGAGCTATCTGCCGCTTCCGGCCAGCGCGGTCGAAGGTGTCTATCAGATCGCCGGCTTCGTGGCCGGCGGTCTGCTGGCCTGGCTGGGCACCCGCCGCGGCTGGCCCGAGGTGAGCCATACCGCGGTCACCTTCTTCGTCATCTTCCTCTACACCAAGCTGTTCGACTGGTGGTGGCAGCTGATGCCTAAGTTCCTGTTTTTCCTGCTGCTCGGCCTGGTCGCGCTGCTGGTCATTTTCGTGCTGAAGCGGCTGCGCGCGGCCGGCGTGGGCATGCAGGCGCCGGTGAGCGATCGCCGTGCGACGCCCGCGCCCGACCCGGCACGACCGCACCGGCTGCAGCGCAGGCTGGTCATGGGCGGTGTCGCGCTCATCGTCGCGGTGAATGCGGTCGTGCTGGCGGGGGTGGCGTGGAACCGCTCGGGCGAGCCGACCAGCCGGCTCACGCTCAGCCAGCGCGAACTGCGGCTGCCCTATGCCTTCGAGGTGGACGGCGAACGCGGCGGCCTCTCGCTGGCGCTGAACTGGCGGGTGAGCCACCGCGCCGAACAGTTCTATGGCGGTGCCGAGTGGCTGGACGAGGCCAAGCTGCGCAATCTGGGCTTCGACCTGTCGCGCGGTGCCGAGGCCCTGTATCCGGAGCGCGAGGTGTTCGTCGTGCTGGAGCTGGCGGGGCCGACATGGGCGCGTGAAGTGGCGCGGGCGCAGGCGCGGGTCGACGAGGTGCTGGCGCGCGACGGGCAGCGCGAACAGGACGCGCGTGACCTGAAGTCGGCGCAGGAGGGGCTGGCGTTCGAGCGCGCGCGTGCGTCCAGGCTGTTCGCTGTCGACGCGGGGCGCGATGCCACGGCGCTGAGGCAGCGCTATCCGGAGGTGCAGCGTTACGCCATCGTGCAGGGCCGGGTGCGGCCCTGGGTCAACCGCCTGCCGGAGCGCACGGTCATGTCCGGCACGCTGAGCGCGCTTGCGGTGGGCGACATTTCGGTGCCGCATGCGCTGCGCGGCGGTTTCGACGGTCTGGACCGCGCGAAGCTGGAGAGCGGTGACGCATCGTTCGAAGCCGAGGTGGCGTGGGGACGCCGCTTCGAGCCGTGGCTGGGCGCGGTGCGCGCGCAGCCGGCGCCGTGAAGCAGCCGATCACCGGCTATCTGACCGACGAGGAGGGCCACTGGGTGGCCCGGCTGGCCTGCGGCCACCGGCAGCACGTGCGCCATCTGCCGCCCTTCATCAACCGGCCCTGGGTGACCAGCGAAGCAGGGCGCGCCGCCCATCTCGGCGCGCTGCTCGACTGCCCGCGCTGCGACGCCTTCGAGTGGCCGGACCACATCGTCGAACAGGCCGGGCGCCGGCGGTGATATCGTCCGCGGCCTGATTTTCTGCCGACACCGGCAGGGCAATTCCGGCAGTTCATTCGGAGGACAGGCATGCGCAAGGACGGACGGCTGCGTTCGTGGAAGGACGACAAGGGATTCGGCTTCATCACGCCGGATGAGGGCGGCGAGGACGTGTTCGTGCATGTCAGCGCCTTCGACGTCGAAGGCCGGCGGCCGGCCGAGGGCGACCGGGTGTCCTTTGAGCCGGGCCGCGACCGCAAGGGCCGGCCCTGCGCGCAGCGGGTGACGCTGGCCGGTGCGGCACTGAAAACCGGTCGCGTGGAGGTTCGTGAGGCGCCGGCCGCGGCGCAGTGGGGCGGCGCCACGCTGTTCCTGATTCCGGTCTTCCTGCTGCTGATGGTGGTCGTGAGCGTGCTGTGGCAGGCGCCGCACGGCTGGTTCCTGCTCTATCTGACGGTGAGCCTGGTCACCTTCGCGCTGTACGCGATCGACAAGCAGCAGGCGCAGACCGGTGCCATGCGCGTGCCCGAACCGCGGCTGCATCTGATGGCGGTGGTCGGTGGCTGGCCGGGCGCGCTGCTGGCGCAGCAGTTCCTGCGCCACAAGTCGGTGAAGGCCTCCTTCCGCCGCGTGTTCTGGGTCACCGTGGTGCTGAACGTCGTGCTGTTCCTGGTGCTCACCAGCCCGGTCGGCCGGCCGTGGGTGGCGCGGCTGGTCGGCTGAGCGGCTGTCCGCTGACGGTGATGCCGCGGGTGCGGCATGTTCCGAGGCAGTGCGGGGTCACTGCCGCATCGCGGCGAGGGCGCCGCTCCCACGGGAATCTGTGCCGGGCGCTGCCAGTACTTGTGGGAGCGGCGCCCTCGCCGCGCTTGCTGCCTTGCCGGCTCAGGTCCGCAGCAGCCGGATCTGCCTGAACCAGCCGCCGAAAGCCGCGGCTTGGTCGCTCACCACCGCGAACGGCAGGCTGGCCGCCGCCTCCTCGAACACCACGTCGAGCCGGGTGGCGATGCGCCCGGCCAGTGGCGACAGCAGCCGGCGCAGTGGGGCAGGGCGGTTGCGCGACAGGAATTTGTCCAGCACCAGCGCGGCGCCGCCCGGACGCAGCACCCGGGCCGCTTCGCGCAGGCAGGCGGCACCGTCCGGCACCACGGCGACGATGAGGTGCAGCACTACGCAGTCGAAGGAGGCGTCGGCGAAAGGCAGGCGCATGGCGTCGCCGCGCACCGCCGTGTAGTCCAGGCCGGAGGCGCGCGGCAGGCTGCGCGCCAGCATGGCGGCATTGAAATCGAGGCCGGTGTAGCGGTGATCGGGCGGCAGGAAGGGCAGGTCGAGGCCGGTGCCGACGCCGGTCAGCAGCACGTCGGCCGGCGTGCGCGGCAGGTGGGCGAGGCTGTCACGCCGCGCTCCGCGCGAGGCGGCCGCGACCACCGTGTCGTACAGCGGGGCGAGCCGTGTGTAGGAGGATGCGAGCGACATGTCGCCCGCGTGCTCAGTGCAGCACGCGCGGCATGGCCAGCGTGAATTCGGGAATGTCCGCCTCGAACTGGGTGCCGTCCTCGGCCACCATCTGGTAGCTGCCGCGCATGGTGCCGACCGGCGTGTTCAGTGCGCAGCCGCTGGTGTATTCGAAGCGCTCGCCGGTCTTCAGCAGCGGCTGCTGGCCGACCACGCCGAGGCCGCGCACCTGCTGTTCGGCGTTCTGCGCGTCGCGGATGATCCAGTGCCGGCTAATCAGCTGCGCCGGCACGCTGCCGGTGTTGACGATGGTGACCGTATAGGCGAACACGAAACGGCTGTCCTCCGGGGCGGACTGGTCTTCGACGTAGCGCGCCTGCACGCTCACCGTCACTTCGTATTTTTTCGATTCGGCCATGACCGCTATTTAACCGAACTGCGGTGACGCGGCAAGCGGCGGACGCCGTCCGGCCACCGGTACAATCGCGGCTTCGAGAATACGGAGCCGTACCGTGAGCACCACCAATCTGGATTACCTGATCGCCCCCAGCATCCTGTCGGCCGACTTCGCCGCACTCGGACAGGAGGTGCGCAACGTGATCGCCTCCGGCGCCGACTGGATCCATTTCGACGTGATGGACAACCATTACGTGCCCAACCTGACCATCGGCCCGCTGGTGTGCCAGGCGCTGCGTCCGCACACCGACGCGGTGATCGACGTGCACCTGATGGTGAAGCCGGTGGACCGCATCATTCCGGACTTCGCCAAGGCCGGCGCCAACGTGATCACCTTCCACCCGGAAGCGTCGGAGCACATCGACCGCACGCTGTCGCTGATCCGCGACCATGGCTGCCAGGCCGGTCTGGTGTTCAATCCGGCCACGCCGCTGCACTACCTCGATCACGTGATGGACCGCCTCGACGTGGTGCTGCTGATGTCGGTGAACCCGGGCTTCGGCGGGCAGAGCTTCATTCCGTCCTCGCTCGACAAGCTGCGCGCGGTGCGCGCCCGGCTGGACGAATACGTGGCGCGCACCGGCCGCCACATCCGGCTGGAAATCGACGGCGGCGTGAAGATCGACAACATCGCCGAAATCGCCCGCGCCGGCGCCGACACCTTCGTCGCCGGTTCGGCGGTGTTCGGTGCCGGCAAGGACAGCGACCCGCACCGTTACGACAGCGTGATCGCCGCGCTGCGCACCCAGCTGGAAGCGGTCTGAGCATGACGCAGCGCTTCACGGTCGCGGCCATCAGCTTCGACCTCGACGGCACGCTGCTGGACACCGTGCCAGACCTGGCTGCCGCCGCGCAGGACATGGCGGCCGAACTGGGCATGCCGCCACGCAGCGACGACGAGGTGCGGGTATTCGTCGGCCGCGGCATTCCCAATCTGGTCGAGCGCTGCCTCGGCGGGCGGGCGCAGAACGCCGCGCTGCTGCAGCAGGCGATCGCGGTGTTCAAGCGCTGCTACCGGGCGCGCAACGGCGAGCGCGCGGCCCCGTATCCGGGCGCGCACGACACGCTGTCAGCGCTTCGCGCGGCCGGCTTCCGCCTCGCCTGCGTCACCAACAAGGCGGCCGACTTCACGCTGCCGCTGCTGGAACAGATGGACATGCGCCATCACTTCGCCAGCGTGGTGAGCGGCGACACCCTGCCGCAGAAGAAGCCGGACCCGGCGCCGCTGCTGCACGCCGCGCGCGAACTGGGCGTGCAGCCATCCGCATTGCTGCACGTGGGCGACTCGTACAACGACATCGACTGCGCCCGCAATGCCGGCGTGCCGGTGCTGGGCGTGCCCTGGGGCTACAGCGAAGGGCGCGTGCTGGACGCAAAAGATTGCGATGGGCTACTATCGTCGCTCCCCGACCTGCTCGAACGGGTCGCACTTCCGACCGACATCTGAATGGACAGCCTGACTTCCAAGGAGACACCCGCCCGCAGCCGCGCCCGCGCGCCCCTGCACGGGTACCTGTGGCGCGGCGCCTGAGCCTGCTCCCGGTCAGGCGTGCGCGGTAGATCCGCGGCGCCCGTTCAATCCCCGCTCTCCGGTCTGTCCATGAATCAAGATCAATTCGAGGCGCTCGCACGCGCCGGCTACAACCGCATTCCGGTGTCGCGTCAGGCACTGGCCGATCTCGACACCCCGCTGTCCGCCTATCTGAAGCTGGCCGACGCGCCGTATTCCTACCTGCTGGAATCGGTGCAGGGCGGCGAACGCTGGGGCCGTTACTCCATCCTCGGCCTGCCGGCGCAGACCCGCATCGTCGTGCGCCGCGAGCGCATCGAGGTGCTGCGCGACGACGCAGTGATCGAAACCGCGGAAAGCAGCGATCCGCTGGCCTTCGTGCAGGCCTTCCTCGGCCGTTACCGCGTGCCCGACCTGCCGGGCCTGCCGCGTTTTTCCGGCGGGCTGGTCGGCTATTTCGGTTACGACGTGGTGCGCTACGTGGAACGCCGCCTGGCTGCGGGCTGGAACAAGGCCGACCCGCTGGGCGTGCCGGACATTCATCTGCTGCTGTCGGACGAACTGGCGGTGTTCGACAATCTGTCGGGCCGGCTCACCTTCATCGTCTATGCCGATCCGGCCCAGCCGGGCGCGCTGCAGGCGGCCGAGGCGCGGCTGGACGCGCTGAGCGCGCAGCTGAAGGCGCCGCTCGAGGCGCCGGACACGCCACGCGGCCCGTCGGTGCCGGCGGAATCCGGTTTCGGCCACGACGCCTACTGCGCCGCGGTCGAGAAGGCCAAGACCTACATTTTCGACGGCGACATCATGCAGGTGGTGCCGTCACAGCGCATGAGCAAGCCGCTGGCGACCACGCCGATGGCGGTGTACCGCGCGCTGCGTGCGCTGAACCCGTCGCCCTACATGTACTTCTTCAATCTCGGCGACACCCACATCGTCGGCGCCAGCCCGGAAATCCTGGCCCGCCTCGAAGGCGACAAGGTGACGGTGCGGCCGATCGCCGGCACCCGCAAGCGCGGTGCCAATGCCGAAGAAGACCGTGCGCTGGCCGAAGACCTGCTGTCGGACGAGAAGGAACGCGCCGAGCACATCATGCTGGTCGATCTGGGCCGCAACGATCTGGGCCGGGTCGCCACCATCGGTTCGGTCGAAGTGACCGACCGCATGGTGGTCGAGAAGTACTCGCACGTGATGCACATCGTGAGCAACGTCGAAGGCGTGCTCAAGCCGGGTCTGACCGCGATGGACGTGCTGCGTGCCACCTTCCCGGCCGGCACCGTCAGCGGTGCGCCCAAGGTGCGCGCGATGGAAATCATCGACGAGCTGGAACCGGTCAAGCGCGGCATCTACTCCGGCGCGGTCGGCTACCTCGGTTTCAACGGCGGCATGGATGTCGCGATCGCGCTGCGCACCGCGGTAATCAAGGACGGCCTGCTGCACGCACAGGCCGGCGGCGGCGTGGTGATGGATTCGACGCCCGAAGGCGAATGGCAGGAAACGCTGAACAAGGCGCGCGCGGTACTGCGCGCCGCGGAACTGGCCGAAGCCGGACTTGAAGCGGGCACTGCAGGGCAGGGGAAATGACATGCTGTTGATGATCGATAATTACGATTCTTTCACCTACAACCTCGTGCAGTACTTCGGCGAGCTGGGTGAGGACGTGCGGGTGTTCCGCAACGACGAAATCACGCTGGACCAGATCGACGCGCTGAAGCCGGACCACATCGTGGTGTCGCCCGGCCCCTGTTCGCCAAACGAGGCCGGCGTGTCGGTGCCGCTGATCAAGAGCTTCGCCGGCAAGTACCCCATCCTCGGCGTCTGCCTGGGCCACCAGAGCATCGGCGCGGCCTTCGGCGGCGACGTGGTGCATGCCAAGGTGGTGATGCACGGCAAGACCGCGGCCATCCACCATGCCGACAAGGGCATGTTCCGTGGTCTGCCGAATCCGTTCACTGCCATCCGCTACCACTCGCTGGCAGTGTCGCGCGACACGCTGCCGGACTGTCTGGAAGTGACCGCGTGGACCGACGATGGCGAAATCATGGGCCTGCGGCACAGGACGCTGGCCATCGAAGGGGTGCAGTTCCATCCGGAATCCATCCTGACCGAGCACGGCCACCAGATGCTGAAGAACTTCCTGGACGAGTTCCGCAAGCCTTGAGCGAGGAGGGCAGGCGATGACCAGCTTCACCCCGAAACAGGCGCTCGAGCGCGTGATCGAGCATCGCGAAATCTTCCGCGATGAAATGACCGCGCTGATGCGCCAGATCATGACCGGCGAGGTGTCGGCACCGCTGATCGCCGCCATCCTGATCGGCCTGCGGGTCAAGAAGGAAACCGTAGGCGAGATCGCCGCCGCCGCCATGGTGATGCGCGAGCTGTCGATGAAGGTGCCGGTGGATAACACCGCCACCCTGGTCGATACCTGCGGCACCGGCGGTGACGGCGCCCACACCTTCAACATTTCCACCGCGTCGATGTTCGTCGCTGCGGCGGCCGGCGCGCGCGTCGCCAAGCACGGCGGGCGCGCCAGTTCGTCGCAGAGCGGTTCTGCCGACGTGCTGGAGGCGCTGGGCGTCACGCTGAACCTGACGCCGCCCCAGGTCGCGCAGTGCATCGAACAGGTGGGTGTGGGCTTCATGTTCGCGCCCAACCACCACAGCGCGATGAAGCACGCCGCGCCGGTGCGCCGCGAACTGGGCGTGCGCACCATGTTCAACATTCTCGGTCCGCTGACCAATCCGGCCGGTGCCGCCAACCAGGTCATGGGCGTGTTTCACGCCGATCTGGTGGGCATCCTGGCGCGCGTACTGAAGGAACTGGGTTCGCGCAACGTGATGGTGGTGCATGGCCGCGACGGGCTGGACGAGCTGTCGATCAGCGGCGACACCTTCGTCGGCGAACTGCGCGACGGCGAGGTGAAGGAATACACCGTGCACCCCTCCGACTTCGGTCTGGCGGTGCATGCGCTGGACACGCTGCGCGTGGCCGACGTGCAGGCCTCGCGCGACATGCTGCTGGCCGCGCTCGACGGCAGCCATCCGCCGGCGCGCGATGTGGTGCTGCTCAATGCCGGCGCCAGCCTTTACGTGTCCGGCGTGGCCGACAGCCTGCGCGACGGCGTGGAGCGGGCGCGCGAAGCGATCGAATCCGGCGCCGCGCGGCAGCGGCTCGACAAGCTGGTCGAGCTGTCGCGTTCGTTCGCCGGCTGAATTCCGCAGGCGCCCCGGCCGTACGCGGCAGGGCCCGGCCGCCCGGGCGGTCGCCTGCAGCTCACATTTGAAGGGGCAGAACGATGTCCGACATCCTGCAGAAAATTCTCGCCACCAAGCGCGAGGAAATCGCCGCCGGCCGTGCGGTCGAGGCTATCGACGCACTCCATGCGCGGGCCGCGGCGCAGACGCCGACCCGCGATTTCGTCGCCGCGCTGAAAACCCGCGTGGCCGCGAAGCAGCCGGCGGTGATTGCCGAAGTGAAGAAGGCCAGTCCGTCCAAGGGCGTGCTGCGCGCCGATTTCCGTCCGGCCGATATCGCGCGCTCCTACGAAGCCGGCGGCGCCGCCTGCCTGTCGGTGCTGACCGATCGCCAGTACTTCCAGGGCGGGGCGGATTATCTGGTCGAGGCGCGCGCCGCCTGCGGGCTGCCGGTGCTGCGCAAGGATTTCATCATCGACCCATATCAGGTGGTCGAGGCGCGGGCGATGGGCGCGGACTGCATCCTGCTCATCGTCGCTGCCTTCCTGCCGCCGTCCGGCGAGGCCGACGCCGCGCAACGGGCGCAGGCGGTGGCCGACATGCGCGCGCTGGAGTCGCTGGCCAAGGGCCTGGGCATGGCGGTGCTGGTGGAAAGCCACGACGCTGGCGAGCTCGATCTCGCGCTGCAGCTCGACACCCCGCTGATGGGTATCAACAACCGCAGCCTGCGCACGTTCGAGGTGTCGCTGGACTTCACGCTGTCCCAGCTTGAGCGCATCCCGGCGGACCGGGTGGTGATCACCGAGAGCGGCATCCTGGCGCCTGAGCACGTCGCCACCATGCGGGCGCGCGACGTGCATGCCTTCCTGGTCGGCGAAGCCTTCATGCGCGCCGCCGACCCGGGCGCCGAACTGGCCCGGCTGTTCGGCACCCGCTGACCCGCCTCAGCCGCGCGGCGCGTCCGCCGGCTTCGGGCCATCGCCGTGCGGACGGTGGTGTCCACCCTTGCCGTGTCGCGGCCCGTGGCCGCCCATGCCCGCCAGCATCGGCGCGGCGTCCTTGCGCTGCGCCGGCGTCAGCACTTCGGCCAGGTCGGCCAGCGTGCGGGTCATCAGCTTCGATGCCTCGTCCATGTGTGCCAGCCGGGCGGCCCGCTGCTGTTCCAGCGCGTTGCGGTCTATCGTGTCGGCCGACAGCAGCGCCACCGTGCGGCTGCGCTCGTCGGCATGGCCGGCGTGCAGCGTCTTCATCTGGTCCTCGCTGGCGCGCAGGATGTCGCGCGCCCGCGCCTTCTGCTCATCGCTCGCGCCCACCTTGGCGAATACCCGCTCGATGTGACGTTCGAAATGACGGCCGTGGGCCCGGCCCGGCTCGCCGTCCGGCCGCTGTTCGCCGGACATGCCGTGCCGCGCGTGCGGTGCGCCGTCGCCGGCGGAAGGGTGGGCCTGCGCCGGCAGGTTGAGTGCCAGCAGTGCGGACAGTGCGCCGGCGCCTGCCAGGGCGCTGAACCAGCGGCTGCGGGAACGGGGCGTGTCGTGCGTATTCATGATCGTGTTCTCCATCTGCCGGAATGCTCCGGCGGCGAAACCAGCATGTCCGGGCGCTGTAAACCCGGATTGGAATTCGCGTAACGATTTGTAATGGTTGGACGGATTTCCGCGATTTCTGCGCCCGGCTTCGACTTGCTGGCGAAATGGGCGACGTCCGCCTGCAACGACCCTGTGAACCATGCCGCATCCCAGTATTGGCGCGGGTTTCCGTCAAATTGCTGCGGTATGATCAAAGGCATATACCGTCATCAGAACGGCCGATAAACCAAAGAGGTCAGCAGCCGACGCCCATCCGTCCGCTGCAACAAAGAGCGTTCAGCCCGCATGACAGCCCCCGCCGCACGTGCGACCGACTGTGCCATGCCGCCCGGCCTGCCCATGCTTCCGCTCGTCGCGGATGTGGCGCTCGGACGGCGTGCGCTGCCGGCTGCGCTGCGTTCGTTCAATGCGCTGCTGCGGCTGGACCCGCTGCTGGTGCTGCGTCTGCTGCGCGTGGCTGGCCGTATGCCCGACCTGCCGATGGATGGCCCCGGCGCCCGCCTGGACGCGGTGATCGATGCCTGCGGCCGTCCGCTGCTGCAGGCGGCCCTGCTCGATGCCGACGAACGCACCCGCAGCGGGGCGCAGGGCGGTGCCGGCCATCAGTCCTTCTGGATCCATTCCCTGTTCACCGCCGAAATCGCGCGCGAACTGGCACTGCGCACCGGCCGGGCCGACCCGGACGACCTGGCGCTGGCCGGTCTGCTGCTCGACGTCGCACTTCCGCTGCAGGCGATGACGGCCCCGGCGCGCTTCAGCCGTGCGCTCGGCGAGGCCGAACTGGTGTCGCTCGAACTGAACGAGACCGGCCGTCACCATGGCGAAGCCGGTGCCGATCTGCTCACGGAGCCCTGGGCGCTCGAACTGGCCGATGCGCTGCGCTTTTCGCACGCCGACGCCGCACTGTTCGGTAACGAGCCGGACAGCCTCAAGCTTGCGCGCGCGGCGGAAGAACTGGCCGGCGGTGGCCGGGGCGATGCGGCCCAGCAGTCGCTGCTCGCGCAGCGTCTGACCGGCCTGGACGAAGCTGCGGTGGCCGATGCGATGCGCGCCGCGCGCCTGCGTCTGGTCGAGCTGGGGCATCTGCTGGGGCTGCTCCGGGTGGAGCAGGTGAGCGCGCCGGGTCTGCCCTGGTGCCCGATCTTTGATGCGCAGCCCGCGCCGCCGGCCGAGCCGCCGGTCGTGCTCGAGCTGGCGCGCGCCGGTCTGCTGGCGCGGGTGTGCGATCACGAAAGCGAAGGCCCGCTGTGGCGATCGCTCGATCTGGCGTCCGCGCTGCTGTTCGATCTGCCGTCCCCACGCGTGCTGCGGGCCGACCCGCAACAGGGCCGCCGTTTCCGCCCGGGCGATGCGCATCTGCGGCCGATTCCCCAGACGGTGGATTTCGCCGCTTCGGGCATGGAGGCGGTGTGGACCGCGCTGGCGGCCGGTCAGCCGTGGTCGTGTGCGGATGTGCGCGCTGCTTCGGCGCTGCCTGTCGGTCTGCAGCGCCTGCTCCGTCTGTCTCCCGGCGAAGCGGCCTGGCTGCAGCCGCTGGTGAGCGACGCCGGCGTCGAGGCGCTGGCGCTGTACCGGCTGCCGGCGTCCGGGCTGGCGTCGCTGACTGCGCGCGGTGGCGAACTGAATGCGCTGGCCAGCGCGTCGGCAGCTTCGCTGCGCCGTCAGGCGGAGCGCGCGCAGGCGCTGACCGAACTGCGCGACGGCATGGCCGAACAGTACGCGGCGCACGCGCGCCAGCTGCGCGGCGACCTGCATACGCCGCTGGGCCTGCTGCGGCATCAGGTGAAGTCCATGCGGCTCAAGATGGGCGCGGATTCTCTGGTCGATTCCGAACTGACCGTGTTCGGCGACCAGATCGAGCGCATCGAAACCGTGTTGCGTCAGTTCGAAAGCCGTCCGCCCGACGTGTCGGCGGAGGCGCAGCGCATCGATCTGAACCAGCTGATCGAACAGGTGGTGGCGGAGGCGGACGAGCGCCTGTTCCGCAGCCGCTCGATCACCACCGAACTGCATCTGGACAGCGCGCTGCCGCCGCTGCATCTGCCGCTGGCGACGCTGCGCGAACTGCTGCAGACCCTGCTGGCGACCAGCGCCGAGCATGTCGGCACCTCGGGCCGCATCGCGGTCAGCACCGCGGAAGGTGTCAATCTGAACGGTGCGCTGTTCGCGGAGATACGCATCCGCGACTTCGGTCGCGGCATGGACGCGGCGCGGGTGGCGGCGCTGTTCGCCGCCGACGGATCGGCCAGCGGCCGTCCGTCGCTCGCCCAGGCACTGACGCTGGCCCGCACGCTGGGCGGTTCGCTGTCCGGCAAGAGTGCGGTGGGGCAGGGTACGGTGTTCCAGCTGCTGCTGCCGCGCAACATCCGCCGTCCGGGCAGTCTGGCCGGTTGACCGGCCGGGCGCTCAGGCCGCCTTCCAGCGGCTGTTCGCGTTCACGTGCTGGGCCAGGAAATCCATCTGGTCGGCCAGGATGTTGCGGTTGCTCAGGATGAGGTATTCCGCCTTGTTCGGCACATAGGGCGTGTACAGCAGCTGCATGCGCGCCTGTTCCGGCGTGCGGCCGCTCTTGCGCTGGTTGCAGGGGCGGCAGCAGGTGACCACGTTCATCCACAGGTCGCGCCCGCCCTGCGACACCGGCACGATGTGGTCGCGCGTCAGCTTCTGGTAGGAAAACTCGCCGCCGCAGTAGCCGCAGATCGAGCGGTCGCGGTGGAACAGTTCGCGGTTGTTCAGCGGCGGGACCGCGGTCTGCAGTTTGTGCGCGTGACTGCGGCCCTTGATCGCGATGATGCTGTTGGTGCGGATGCAGGACTGTTCGCCGGTCACCCGGTTGATGCCGCCCCGGATCTCGAATTCATGACTGCCGGCCACCCAGGCCACCAGGTCCTTGGAGTGATAGAACACCGCGTGCTGCCAGCTCACCCATCGGTGCGGCACGCCATTGGCGTCCAGGGTCAGGATCCACGGGTGGGTCGACCGGCGCGGTTCGTGAACTATGCTCGGTGAAGGCAGCTCCTGCATGATCGTCCTACGCATCCTCGTTCTGAAATGGGGTCAGGCGAAGTGAAACGTGTGTCGTCACGCATCCGTACCGGCCAGCGGTACAAGGTGCCCGAACACTCTAGCAAAGGAAGATGAATTTGCAACCGCGTCAATCGTTTGCGTGGTGCCGGCCGCTCGCGCTTCCGCTGCTGGCGTCGCTGCTGCTGCACGGTGCGCTGCTGTGGCCCGATCCGCCGCGCAGACCGGGCGAGGCGGCCGGACGGGCGCCGCAGGTGACTGTGCGCCTCGCGGCGGTATCCGCACCGGCCGGGCATGAGACACCGGCGGAGGAAGCGGTGATGACCGTGGCGCGCGCTGCCGGGCCGGCTGCCGTGCGCCCGGCAAAGAAAGCCGTGCCGGCCGGTGTCGACGCGGCGGTGCCCGGCGCGAGCTCAACTGGGGCGACGCCGGCGGCTGCGGAGGGCGCCCCGTCCGAGGGTGCGCTGCGGGCGCTGCGCTATGCGCTGGCGCGCGAACTGGCCGGGGGCGTATGGCCGGAACTGTCCGGTCTGCCGCCGGCCTTCACGGTGGCGGTGCACCTGCGCGCGCGCCGGGTGATCGACGTGACCTTTTCCGGAGCCGGTGCCGCGCCGGCCACCGAAGCGGCGCTGCGGGCGGCTTTCAAGACCGCGGCGCAAAAGGCCGTAATACCGGATTCGCTTCCGGCGGACGGGTTCTCGGTGGAACTCGAACTGGAAGCGGGAGACCCCGAACGGCCCGACCATGACCGCCCGCCCCTGTCCGGATGAACATGCTTCCTGCCCGCTTCCCCGTTCAGCAGCGCACCTGCTGCCGGCAGAACTGATCCATTCCGAGCACCCGGGTCGTCGGGCCGACCGGCCGGGCAGCGCGTTCGCCGCCATGTTCCAGCGCGAGGCGGAATCCGAAGCTTTCGAAGAAGCGGTCGAACTGGTCGCCGCCCAGCGTGCCGACCGCGCTCAGTTCGTCGCGACGGGCGTCATAGTCGAGCAGTATCGTGGCCAGCGGCTGCGGGGCCGGTCCGTCCAGCACCCGGGCGCCCGCCGCCGGATCGAACTGGCTGTGTTCCGAACAGCAGTGGATCACGCGGGCGTGCCGGCTGTGCGGGGTGGCCTGTTCGCGGTAGGCAATGAAGCTGATATCGCGTGTCGGATGGGTCAGCTTGTGCGAGCATATTGCCGAGTAGGCGACGACAGATTGCCGGGGGCCCACGCCACCCGGCCAGTCGTAGCGCTGACCGTCGGCCGTGCGCAGGTCATTGCGGCCCTCAATTTTCCTGCCCAGATCCAGCAGGAAGCAGGGCGTTGCCGGGTAGGGCCAGGGGAATACGTAGTTGCGGCCCACCTGCAGCGTCGATGCTTTCAACGGTCTGCCGTGCTCGTCGGTGAGCACGCTGCGGGGAAAACGCCGTGCCGTACCGGCTTCCGCAGGCCAGTGCAGTCCGGCCATTCCGCATGCGGCACCGCATGCGGCGATGAATCGACGTCGTTCCATCACCACGCTCCACAGGAATGTTTCGTGCGGCAGTCGTTGAAAACTAGAAAGTACCGCTGCCGTAGTCAAGCCGCCGGCCAGCGGGCGGAGTACCGCACATGAGCGCATCGGTGCAGTCGCCGGCCGACCGCCAGCCCTCGGCCGGCGCTCACGGCCTGGCGGTCAATCTGCTGATCGCGGTCGCCTACTGCCTTCTGGCCGCGCTGAGCGTGCGGCTGCGCGACCCCGCATCCGGGCTGATGCCGATGTGGGCGCCGATGGGTCTGGCCACTTTCGCGCTGCTGCGCGGCGGCGTCCGCAACCTGCCGGGCGTGCTGGCCGGGGTGGCCGGTTCCGCGCTGCTGGCCGGGCATGGCGCGGTCGCTACGGTGTTTCATGCCGTCGGGCAGGTCTGCGCGCCGTGGCTGTGCGCCGCGCTGCTGCGGCGCTTTGCCGGGCACAGCGAAGACCTGATCGAACGCACCGATGGTGCGCTCAAGCTGCTGGCCTGCATCTATCTTTCGGCGGTGCCCAGTGCCGCGGCTTCGGTGGCGGGCAGCGCGCTCGGGCAGGGACTGCCGGCGGCGCGCTGGCTGGAACACGGTTCGGCCCTGTGGCTGGCCGACGCGCTGGGCACCCTGGTCAGTCTGCTGCCGCTGCTGGCCTGGTCGTCCCGTCGCCCGTTCGCGCAGATGCGCAAGCGCGCGTTCGAACAGCTGCTGGTGGTCGGCGGTCTGCTCGGATTGCTGGCGGTGAGCTTTTCCGGGGTGACCCTGTTTCCGGATCCGATGCTGCAGCTCTACATGGCGCTGCCGCTGGTGGTGTGGGTGGCGCTGCGTTTCGCGCCCCGGGTCGGCTGGTCGGCCTTCCTGATCGCCTCGCTCACCGCGTTGGCCGGCACCGTGAACGGTACCTCGCCGTTCAGCCCGCATCCGATGCAGGTGCAGCTTCTGGTGCTGCACGGACTGATCATGCTGACCGCCGCGACCGCGCTGTTCATCGGCGCCGCGATGTCGGAAAAGCAGGCGGCGCGGCGCGCGCTGCGCGAGCGCGAATCCCATTTCCGCGCGCTCACGCTGCTCTCCTCCGACTGGCACTGGGAGCTGGATGCCGATCTGCGCTATCACCGGCTGCCGGACGAACTGACCGGCGTGCATTTCGGGGATGCCGAACTCGACGGCTGCGCGCCCTGGGAAATCCCGGGCGAGGAGGCGCTGACCCTGCCCTGGGGCATGCTGCGTCAGACGCTGGAGCAACATGAAGCTTTCCGTGATTTCCTGTCGCGACGGCGCGACGGCCACCGCTGGCGCTATCTGGCGTCGTCCGGCGAACCGGTGTTCGACGCCACTGGCGCTTTCTCCGGCTACCGCGGCGTCAGCCGAGACATTTCCGCCGAAATGCAGGCACGCGAGGCGCTGCGCGAGGAGGAATTCAGGCTGCGTGCGCTGGTCGATGCGCTGCCCGAACTGATCGTGCTGAAGGACCGGCATCTGCGCTGGCGCCTGGCCAACCGGGCGCTGCTCGACACCCGCTGCCTGAAGAAGACCGCCTGGCTGGGGGCGACCAGTGAGGAACTGGCGGCCTACCTGCCTTCGCTGACCGAGGTGCTGCGCAGGCATCACGCCATCGCGGAGGAGGTGGCGCGCACCCGTCGGCCCTACGAGGGTGAGGAGGTGCTCGATCTGGCCGGCAACGATCCGCGCACCTATGAAGTCAGCGTGATTCCGCTCAGCGACGACGACGGCGAATTCACCGGGCTGGTGTCGGTGCGGCGCGACGTGACCGCCCAGCGCGCCGCGATCCGGCTGCAGGCGGAAAAGGTCGACAACGTCCGCCTGCAGAACGACGAACTGGAACGCCGCGTCGGCGAACGTACGGTGGCGCTGGAATCCGCGATCAAGGAACTGGAGGCGTTCAGCTATTCGGTGTCGCACGACCTGCGCGCGCCGCTGCGTGCGCTGGACGGCTTTTCGCGGCTGCTGGTCGAGGACTACGGCGATCTGCTTGACGAACAGGGCCGCGAATACCTGTCGCGCATCCGTCGCAACAGCCAGCGCATGGGCGAACTGATCGACGACCTGCTGGAACTGTCGCGGGTGTCCCGCGCCGAGGTGCGCCGCACGCTGATCAATCTGTCGGATTTCGCCCGCGACATCGCACGCGAACTCGATGCCGAAGCGCCGGAGCGTCGGGTGCAGTGGGTCATTCCGGAAGGGCTGTGGGTCGATGCTGACCCCGGGCTGGCGCGCGTGGTGCTGGAGAACCTGCTGCGCAATGCGTGGAAGTTCACCCGGCTGCAGCCGCAGCCGCGCATCGAACTGGGCCAGGCGCCGGTGGGCGGTCAGGCCGGCTACTGCGTGCGCGACAACGGCGCCGGCTTCGACATGACCTATGTCGGCCGCCTGTTCGCGCCCTTCCAGCGTCTGCACAACAACCGCGAATTCGACGGCGGCGGCATCGGTCTGGCCATCGTGCAGCGCGCGATCCGCCTGCACGGCGGCCAGGTGTCGGCCGAAGGCGTACCGGGGCAGGGCGCCACCTTCAGTTTCAGCTTCGGGCCGTCCGGCAGCGAGGCGGTGACCGGCGGCTGAGCGCGGACCGCGCGGCCGTCCGCGCTCCGGCGGCCCGCACTCAGTTGTCGATCGGCGGCAGGCTCACGTGGTGCACGCCGAAGCGGCCGCTGCGGCGCTCTTCGAAAAAGGCGCGCAGCGTCAGCGACACGCTGCGGAAAGCCAGGTCGTCCCACGGAATGTCGGCCTCTTCGAACAGCCGCACTTCCAGCGATTCGGTGCCCGGCGCGAAATCGAGATCCAGCAGTTCGGCCCTGAACAGCAGATGCAGCTGGTCGATGAAGGGCACGCTGACCAGGGTGTAGGGCTCCAGCACCCGGACCCGCGCGCAGGCTTCCTCAAGGGTTTCGCGCTGTGCGCCCTCGGCCGCGCTTTCCCCGTTCTCCATGAAACCGGCTGGCAGCGTCCAGTAGCCGTACCGCGGTTCGATCGCCCGCCGGCACAGCAGCACCCTGTCCTGCCACACCGGCAGCGTGCCGACGATGATGCGCGGGTTCTGGTAATGAATGCGACCGCATGCGGTGCACACATGACGCGGGCGGTTGTCGCCGTCCGGCACCTTCAGTTCGACCCCGCCTCCACAGTGGGTGCAGTACTTCATCTGTCTGTTTTCCCGCGCATTTCGCTGTCAGACCGGGAGTTTAGCGCCCCGAGGCGGTGGCCGTGCCCTCAAGTACTCCGTCGCCCCGGCCGTAAGCACTCCGTATGCCGGATTCCATTTGCCACGCATGAACGATCTGATCGACACCCGGCGATTCGAGGAAATCAAGGCCGCGGGCGAACTGCCTTCGCCCAAGGGCATTGCCCTCTCGATCGCCCGCATGAGCCAGCGGGGCGATGCTTCGCTGGCGGAACTTGCGCGACTGGTGCAGGGCGATCCGGCCCTGGTCGGCCGTCTGGTGCGGGCAGCGAACGGGTCGCTGGCGTCCGGCGCCCGTCCGGTGGTGGCGCTGCGCGACGCGCTGGCTGTGCTGGGCATGGCGGCCGTGCGCAATCTCGCGCTGGGCTTTTCGCTCATTTCCAGCAGCGGTGAGGGCCTCTGCCGCAGCTTCCCGTACGCGCGTTTCTGGACCGGTTCGGTCATCCGCGCGATCGCGATGCAGAAGATACTGATGCGGCTGCGTACTGCCGGCGTCGAGGAAAGCTTCAGCGTCGGCCTGCTTGCCGGCATCGGCGCGCTCGGGCTGGCCAGCGTGTTTCCGGCCCAGTACTCGCGCGTGCTCGATGAGGCGCGCGGAGATCCGGTGGCGCTGCTCGATCTGGAGCGGCAGGCGTTCGCGATGAGCCATGTCGAACTCAGTGCCGCCATGCTGGCCGACTGGGGCATGCCCCGCTTCTTCGTGGCAGCGGTACTGCGGCACGAGGGGGCGCTGACGCTGCCGGCGGAAGACGGTTCGCGTGAATACGGTCTCACGCTCGCGCTCGGTCTGGCGCGTGCGATCGAGACCGCCTGCATGGCGGACGACGCCGGCCGGAGCGAAGCGGTGGATGCCGCCAAGGCGCTGGCGGCGCGCATGGAGTGGGTGCCGGAGCAGGTGTCGGCCCTGTGCGAAGACGTCGCGGCAGACTGGAAGGACTGGTCGGCCATGCTGCCGGTCGATGCCTATGCCTTGCCGAATCTGTCCATGTCCGCCGAGCCGGAGACGTTGGCGCCGCCACAGCCGCCAGCGGCCTTTCCGTCTGCGGCCAACGACGCGCCGGCCGGAGACGGTCTGCGCGTGCTGGTGGTCGACGACGACGCGGCCACCCGGCTGACGCTTCAGACGCTGCTGGTGCGCGGCGGCTACCGGGTGGCCACCGCCGAGGACGGCGTGCGGGGCATGGAATGCGCACTCGAATTCCAGCCCCACATCATGGTGGTGGACTGGGTGATGCCGCAGATGAACGGTCTGGAACTGGCCCGCACGCTGCGCCAGACCCGGATGGGCCGCTCCATCTACATCATCGTGCTGACCAGTCACGAGGAGGATGCGCGTCTGGTCGAGGCCTTCGAATCCGGTGTAGACGATTACATGGTGAAGCCGCTGCGGCCTCGGGTGCTCGAGGCGCGACTGCGTGCCGCACAGCGACTGGTGCGCATGCAGCGCGAACTGGAAACCGAGCGCGAGGAAATCCGCCGCTACGCGGCCGAACTGGGCGTGAGCAACCGGCGCCTGCAGGAAGTGTCGATGACCGACGCCCTGACCGGCTTTCCGAACCGTCGCTACGCGATGGAGCGCATCGCCCAGGAGTGGGCCATCGCGCAGCGCAGCAACCGCTCGCTGTCCTGCATGCTGATCGACGTGGATCACTTCCGCCAGATCAATGAAACCTACGGCCGCGACGTGGCCGATCAGGTGCTCGAACAGACCGCCCGCGCGATCCGCGCCTGCATGCGTACGCAGGATGTGGTGTGCCGTACCGGTGGCGACGAATTCCTCATCATCTGCCCGGACACCGACCTGCAGCAGGCGCTCGCCTGCGCCCAGCGGGTGGGGGCGGGCGTGGCTGCGGTGCCGGTGCAGGCCGGGCGCCTGCGACTGAAAAGCTCGATCAGCGTCGGCGTGGCCGAACGGCTGCCCGCGATGCCGGACGCCGATGCGCTGCTCACGCTGGCCGATCAGGCGCTGCTGGCCGCGAAGAAGGCCGGGCGCAACTGCGTGCGCACCGCCGGCTGAGCGCTTCTCCCAGCCGCGGCGAACGAGAACTTTGACCGCTGGCGGCAATTTTCGCCGCTCAAGTTTCGGCAGAAACTGCCGTCGATGTTTCCGTTGATCGTGCTCACGACGCGGAACCCGTATTAATGGATCGTCACTCGGACAGGATGGGAGGCTTCAGAACCATCAAGGTGTTGATGGTCGAAGACAATGAAGACGACGTCTTCCTGCTGAACGCTCAGCTGAGCGCGCGCGGCCTCGACACCTACTCGGAACGCGTGGACAGCGCGCACGACCTCGCGCGCGCGCTGGAAGAGCGCGAGTGGGACCTGGTCATCTCCGACCACGCGATGCCGGGCTTCGATTCCGCCTCCGCGCTGGAAGTCGTGCGCCGCAGCGGCCGCGACATCCCCTTCATCATCTATTCCGGAAAGATTTCCGACCACATGGCCTTCTCGGCCATGCGCAACGGCGTGGCCGATTACGTCCAGAAGGGCAATATCGCCCGTCTGGTGCCGGTGATCGAGCGCGAGCTGCGCGGCGTCGAAACCCGTCGCGCGGTACAGACCGCGGACGCCCGCATCCATGCGCTGGCCTTCTTCGACACGCTGTCGGCGCTGCCGAACCAGACCCTGCTGCGGGCGCAGATCGACGACTGGCTCGATTCGGCGCGCCGCAGCGCCGAAGCACGCCACGCCACGTTGCTGGTGGTGGATATCGACCGCTTCCTGCGCATCAACACCAGCTTCGGTTACGAAGCCGGCAATGCGGTGCTGCGCGAGGCGGTGCGCCGGCTGATCGACCGTGCCGGCGATGGCGCCATGATCGCCCGCCTGAGCGGCGACCGCTTCTGCGTGTTCGCGCCGGCGTGCACCACCCGTGCGCTCGCATCCGGCCTCGCCCAGCGTCTGATGGATGCCTTCGCCACGCCCATCATCAAGGACGGCCTCGAACTGTTCCTGACCGCCTCGGTCGGGGTCGCGATGACGCCGGACGACGGCGACGACGCGCAGTCGCTGATCATGAATGCCGAAGCCGCGATGGCCAGCGCCAAGCGGTCCGGCGGCAACGGTCTCAGCTTCTACGCGCGGGAGATGAGCGCCAGTTCGGCCGAGAAGCTGGTGCTGGAAACGCATCTGCGGCACGCGGTGCAGCGCGGCGAACTGTTCCTGAACTACCAGCCCATCCTGAACGGCCAGACCGGACGTCCGTCCGGCGTCGAGGCGCTGCTGCGCTGGAAGCATCCGCAGCGCGGCGTGGTCGCGCCCGACCGCTTCATCCCGCTGGCCGACGAATCCGGCCTCATCGTCGAGATCGGTGCCTGGGTCATGCGCGAAGCCTGCACCCAGGGCAAGCGCTGGCACCGTCAGGGCATGGACGACCTGTCGGTATCGGTCAATGTGTCGGCGGTGCAGTTCGCCCAGCCCCGTCTGCTCGAAACCGTGCGCACCACGCTGGAGGACACCGGATTCCCGCCGGAAAAGCTGGTGCTGGAAATCACCGAATCGGTGCTGATGAAGGACGCCGAAACGACCATAGGCATGCTGAAGGCGCTCAAGAACATGGGCGTGCGCATTTCGATGGACGACTTCGGCACCGGCTATTCGTCGCTGTCCTACCTCAAGCGCTTCCCGATCGACATCGTGAAGATCGACAAGTCCTTTGTCCGTGACATCAACGAGGACGAGGACGACGCGGCCATCATCCGCGTCATCATCGCGCTGGCGCGCAGCCTGCGGCTGACCACGGTGGCCGAAGGCGTGGAGACGCCGGAGCAGTACGGCTTCCTGCGGCGCGAGCAGTGCGACCGCTTCCAGGGTTACCTGTTTTCCCGTCCGGTCGATGCGGATCTGCTGGAACAGCGCATCCGCGCGGGCGGTTTCGACGTATGAAAAAAGTCCTCAAGTCCGCTCCCGCCCTGCCGTAAGCACTGTCAGACGCGCTCGTCCGGGCGCGTTACACCCCCGTACGTCCGCGCGATGTAGGAATTATTCCTACAGGCGGGCGTTCGTCCGTTCGTACAGCAAGTTTCGCCGCTCCCCGATTGGGCAGCGTCGCCCTCGTGGGCAGAATGCGAGTCGTCCACAGGCGCCTGGGTGCCTGGAAAAACGGAGGGATCGCTGCATGAAAACCGCTGGCCTGCTCAACGAAATCCGCGAACTGAATCTCGCCTATCTGATGCTCGCGCAGCAGATGATCCGCGAGGACCGCGATGCAGCGATGTTCCGTCTCGGCGTCAGCGAAGAAGTGGCTGACATGATCGAATCGCTGTCGCCCGCCCAGGTGCTTAAGATGGCCAGCGCGAACATGATGCTGTGCCGCCTGCGCTTCGACGACCGCGTGCTGCTTGGCCTGCTGTCCAGCCACGGCCGCGAGGCCTCGACCTCCCACCTGCACGCGACCATACTGGCCTGCGCGCAGCCGCTTGAAGCCGTGTCCTGATCCGGCGGAGTCTGGCCATGAAAAACAAGAGCATCGTGTCGGAAGGCCGCGAAATCGCGCTGGCCGTCAGCCTGATCGAACTGGGCGCACGCCTGCAGCTGCTGGAGGCGGAAACCAACCTGTCGCGCGAGCGCCTGCTCAAGCTGTACAAGGAAGTGAAGGGTGTGTCGCCGCCCAAGGGCATGCTGCCCTTCTCGACCGACTGGTTCATGACCTGGCAGCCCAATATTCATGCTTCGCTGTTCATGGCCTTCTTCTCCTTCTTCAAGCAGAACTCGAAGCTGACCCAGCTCGACTGCATCGTGAAGGCCTTCAAGCTGTACCAGGAGCACGTGCAGACGCACGGCATGGAAGAGGTGCTGAGCCTGACCCGCGCCTGGACCCTGGTGCGCTTCTTCGACGCCAAACTGCTGCAGCACACCGGCTGCACCTGCTGCGGCGGCCGCTTCGTCGCCCATGCCTACGATCCGAAGGCCAGCTATGTATGCGGCCTGTGCCACATCCCGGCCCGCGCCGGCAAGACGCGGCGTGCCCGCGAGGCGCTGATCGCCGCCTGACCCTCATTCCTGTCTGACCTCCTCCTTGCGCAAGCAAGGAGCTCGCCGCTGCGGGGTAACCCGCAGCGGCTTTTTTTTGTGCCGGAGAAAAGCGGGACAGGGGCCTCATTTCCTGCGTTGCAGGACGGTCAAGTTTCGTGTCGTGGTGCCGTTAGACCATCAGGCAGGCGGTGCCGGCAGGCAGATGTCCCCGGGATGGAACCGGGCCGCGGCGCGCGATTGCCGTGCAGGCCGTGCCGCCTGCAGGTAACCGGAACATCCGTCATACACAGGAAAAGTCCATGTTTCTGATCATCGGCTACGTGATCATCCTTGCCGCTTCGGTGGGCACCTACGCCATCCACGGCAGCCTGGCGGCACTGTGGGTGCCGACCGAATACGTCGCGATCTTCGGCCTCATGCTGGGTGGCTTTGTCGCCGGCAATGGCATGCCGGCGATCAAGGCGACGGTGGCGGCGCTGCCCTCGGTGTTCAAGGGCTCCGGCTACAGCAAGGCCTTCTACATGGACGTGCTGGCCATGCTGTACGAAATCCTGGCCAAGGTGCGCAAGGAAGGCCTGATGTCGATCGAAGCCGATGTCGAGAACCCGGAATCGAGCCCGATCTTTTCCAAGTACCCGAATTTCCTCGCCGACCATCACGCGGTCGATTTCCTGACCGATTACCTGCGCATGATGGTGGGCGGCAATCTCAATGCCTTCGAGATCGCCGACCTGATGGACGCCGAAATCGAAACCCACCACGCGGAACAGCATGTGGCGGTGCACTGCGTGTCCAAGATGGCGGACGGCGTGCCGGCCTTCGGTATTGTGGTGGCGGTGATGGGGGTGGTGAACGTGATGGGTTCGGTCGGCCAGCCGCCGGCGGTGCTCGGCAAGATGATCGGCGGTGCGCTGGTCGGTACCTTCCTCGGCATTCTGCTGTCCTACGGTTTCGTTGCGCCGATCGCCTCCCAGCTCGAACAGAAGATGGAAGAGGGCGGCAAGATCTACGAATGCATGAAGGTCGTACTGCTGGCCAGCATGAACGGCTATGCCCCTCAGGTGGCGATCGAGTTCGGCCGCAAGGTGCTGTACTCGCCGGACCGCCCCAGCTTCAAGGAGCTGGAAGAGGAAGTGAAGAACCGCAAGGGCAAGTGATCGCGCTCGTCGCGCAGGCACTGACACAGGCATCCGGCAACTGAATCATGTCCGACGATACCCAGCAGCCAATCATCGTCAAGAAGATCAAGAAGGGCGGCGGCGGCGCGCACGGTGGTGCGTGGAAGATCGCCTACGCCGACTTCGTGACCGCGATGATGGCCTTCTTCCTGCTCATGTGGCTGCTCGGTTCGACCGCCCAGGGCGATCTGCAGGGCATCGCGGAGTTCTTCGAGAATCCGCTCAAGGTGGCACAGCAGGGTGGTTCGGGTTCGGGCGACAGCTCCAGCGTGATCCAGGGCGGCGGTCGCGACCTCACCCGGCAGACCGGTCAGGTCAAGTACGGTGCGGTCGAAACCAAGCAGCGTTCGATCAACCTCAGCATGAGCGGCGAGGACCAGAAGGCGGAAGAGGTCAAGCGCGAACAGCAGCGACAGGAGCGGGCCAAGCTGGTGGAGCTGAAAAGCCAGATCGAGGCGCGCATCGAGGCGAATCCGGATCTGCGGCCCTTCCGCAACCAGCTGCTGCTGGACGTGACCGCAGAAGGCCTGCGCATCCAGATCGTCGACGAACAGAACCGGCCGATGTTCGCGTCAGCCAGCGACCGGCTGCAGCCCTATACGCAGAAGATCCTGCGCGAGATCGGCGTCATCCTGAATCAGGTCGATAACCGCGTGTTCCTGTCCGGTCACACCGACGCCACCCCGTTCTCCGGCGGTCTGGGCGGCTTCTCGAACTGGGAACTGTCGGCCAACCGGGCCAATGCCTCGCGCCGCGAACTGATCTACGGCGGCATGGACCCGGACAAGGTGCTGCGGGTGGTGGGCATGGCCTCCATCGTGCCGTTCGACAAGGACGACCCTTACAACCCGATCAACCGCCGGATCAGCATCGTGGTGCTGAACCGGGAAACTGAACAGGCCATGCTGTCTGACGGCAAGACCGTCAATGCGGAAGACGTGGCTGCGGCTGTCGAAGGCGGCGCCAAACCATGAAGGCTGAAGTGGTCAAGTCCGGCGCTGCGCTGCCGTAAAAAGAGCAGTCTGTCCGGCCCCCCTTTCCATTGGATGCCTGTTGCCATGAAACCTAGAACCGTTGCCCTGATCGCCGCATGGACCGGATCCGTCCTGTGCGCCGGAATCACGGTGGCGCTCGTTCCGGCCGCGCTGTGGCCGGTGATTGCAGCCGTCGGCGCCTGCGCACTGCTGTGGTCGGCCGCCATCGCGATCGCTGGCCGGGGCACAGGGACGGTCGATGAGGTGGCCACCGACAGCGGCAGCGAGCCGGACACTGCGCACGAACTGGTCGTCGGTTCGTCCGATTCGGTGCATGCCCAGTGCGATCACATGAACGAAGAACTGAAGCGGGTGCAGCAACTGCTTCATGAAGCCATCGAAGGGCTCACCCAGAGCTTTCACAAAATGCTCGGCGAAACCAACAGCCAGCGCGAAACCGCGCTGGCGCTGACTGGTGGCGACGGCAGCGAGCAGTTCGATTTCGAGAAGTTCGTCGAAGAAACCTCGGGCACCATGCAGCGCGTGGTTGATAGTGTGGTGCACAACAGCAAGCTGGGCATGGAGCTGGTCGAACTGACCGAAGGCATCGCCCGTGAAACCGAGCGCGTGCGCACGCTGCTGAGCGAGATTGGCGGCATTTCCAAACAGACCAACCTGCTGGCGCTCAATGCCGCCATCGAGGCGGCGCGCGCCGGCGAGGCCGGCCGTGGCTTCGCGGTGGTGGCCGACGAGGTGCGCGATCTGTCCTCCCGCACCAATGACTTCAGCCAGCAGATCGTCACGCTGGTCGACCGCGTGCAGACGAATGTGCGCCTGACCGAAGCGGCGCTGGCCAAGATGGCCGGCCAGGACATGACCTTTGCACTGGAATCGAAGACGCGCGTCGAAACCGTCGTGCGCGGACTGGAAATGCTGCACCAGCGGCGCCAGCAGTCCATCGTCGAGCTCGGCGCTTCGGTGGAGCGGGTGGATGGGGCGGTCGCCAATGCGGTCACCTCGCTGCAGTTCCAGGACATGACCTCGCAACTGATCGGCCATGTGCAGAAGCGCATCGATTCGATCGACGGCGTCATGGTCACCGTGCGCGCACTGAGTCAGGCGGCTGCCCTGGGGCAGGCGTCTCCCGAACTGGTCCAGCGTGTCGCCGACGCGCTGGCACAACTGACTGTCGTAGATAGCACCAACCCGGTGGCCCAGAAGGCTTACCAGGAAGGTGAAATAGAACTGTTCTGAAGGAGTTGGGCCATGGCAAAGACCGTGCTTGCGATCGACGATTCCGCGTCGATCCGTCAGATGGTGGCATTCACGCTGAAAAGCTCGGGCTACGAGGTGATCGAGGCGGTTGACGGACAGGATGGGCTGGACAAGGCCAAATCCAAGTCGGTCAATCTGGTGCTGACCGACCAGAACATGCCGCGTATGGACGGCCTCACGCTGATCCGCAATCTGCGCGCGATGGCGCAGTACAAGACCACGCCCATCCTGATGCTGACCACCGAGTCGTCCGACGCGATGAAGGCACAGGGCCGCGCCGCCGGCGCGACCGGCTGGCTGGTCAAGCCCTTCGACCCGCAGAAGCTGGTCGAGGTGGTGAAGAAGGTCATCGGCTGAGCACCCCACACCTGCTGCCGGGAGACCGTCCATGACCGTGGACATGAGCCAGTTCTACCAGGTGTTCTTCGAGGAAGCCGCGGAGCATCTGGCCAATATGGAGCAGATGCTGCTCGACATCGATCTGGACAGCATCGATGACGAGGAGATGAACGCCATCTTCCGCGCCGCCCATTCGATCAAGGGCAGCGCCGGTACCTTCGGCTTCCAGGATCTCGCCCAGGTCACCCATGAGCTGGAAACCCTGCTCGACCGCGTGCGCAAGCACGAGGTGGTGATGACCACCGCGATGGTCGATGCCTCGCTGGAAGCGGGCGACCTGCTGCGCGATCTGGTGGCCGCTCACCGTGGCGAGGGCTCGGCCGACCTTCAGCGCGTGGCGGAGGTGTGCGCCACGCTGCAGCGCCTGTACGGCAACGACGCGGCGGCCGAAGACGCGCAGGCCGCGCCGCTGCCGGAACGTGCGCTGCAGAAATCCTTCAGTTTCAGCTTCGCGCTGCCGCCGGCCTGTGCCGACGCAGCTGGGGTGATCGAGAACATGAGCGCCGAGCTGGAAATGCTGGGCGCCAAGGTGGTCGATGTATCGATGGACGCGGCCGGCCGCCTGCAGTGCGTGCTCGGCGGTACGGTCGACGCGGCGGCGGTGCGCGACATCGTCGAATTCATCGCGCACCCGGGCAGTTATGCGGAAGGGGCGGAGGCGCCGGTCGCGGCCGGGGACGACACATGGGGACTGTTCGCGGACGATGCGGCGCCGTCGCCCGCGGCCGAACCCGCCGACGAGTCGTGGGGTCTGTTCGCGCCCGAACCCGCCACCGGCGCGGCATCCGATGACAGCTTCGGTCTGTTCGCTGATCCGGTTGCGCCCGCGCCGGTGAAGGCAGACGAAAGTTTCGGCTTCTTCGACCAGGCGCCAGGTGTGCCCGATCTGGCCCAGGCGCTGCAGGCCAGTGCTTCGCCGGACGGCAGCTACGGTTTCTTCGAGCCGCTGCCCGCGGCGTCCGCGGACGTCACGCCGGTTCCGGTCAGTCAGATGCCGGCGGAGCCTGCACCGGTAGCCGCGGTCAAGCCGGCCGAGGCGCCCCGCGCCCCGGCCGCGCGTGCCGCGAAGGCGGGAAGCGGTGGCGACACCTCGATCCGCGTTGGCGTGGACAAGGTCGATCAGATCATCAATCTGGTCGGTGAGCTCGTGATTACCCAGGCCATGCTGGCTTCGGCCGCGTCGAAGCTGGATCCGGTCGAATTCGAGCGGCTGATGAACGGCGTGCAGCAGCTCGAACGCAACACGCGCGACCTGCAGGAATCGGTCATGTCCATCCGCATGCTGCCGATGTCCACCGTGTTCTCGCGCTTCCCGCGCGTGGTGCGCGACCTGTCGCAGAAGCTGGGCAAGCAGGTGCGTCTGGTGACCACCGGCGAATCGACCGAACTGGACAAGGGGCTGATCGAGCGCATCGCCGACCCGCTCACCCACCTCATCCGCAACAGCCTGGATCACGGCATCGAAACGCCGGACCTGCGCGAAGCCCGTGGCAAGCCGCGCGAGGGCACGATCACGCTGAAGGCCTCGCACCAGAGCGGCAATATCGTGATCGAGGTCGGCGACGACGGCGCCGGGCTGAATCGCGACCGCATCCTGTCCAAGGCGCGCGAGCGCGGTTTTGCGGTCAGCGACGCGATGAGCGATTCCGAGGTGTGGGCGCTGATTTTCGAGGCGGGCTTCTCGACCGCGGAACAGATCACCGAAGTGTCCGGTCGCGGCGTCGGCATGGATGTCGTGAAGAAGAACATCGCTGCCATGGGCGGACGGGTGGACATCGAATCGATGACCGGCGTCGGTACCCGCATGACGGTACGCCTGCCGCTCACGCTGGCCATCCTGGACGGCATGTCGGTCGCGGTCGGTGCGGATACCTACATCGTGCCGCTGAACTACGTGGTCGAGTCGCTGCAGCCGACTGCAGCCATGATCAAGAGCGTGGCGGGTCAGCCGCGGCTGGTGCAGGTGCGCAACGAGTACCTGAACATTCTGACGCTGAAGGAAGCGCTCGGGCTGCATGACGGCACCACCGACCTGGAGCGCGGCATCCTGGTGGTGCTGGAGTCCGACGGCGACAAGATTGCGCTGTTCGTCGACGAACTGGTCGGCCAGCACCAGGTCGTGATCAAGAGCCTGGAAGCCAATTACCGCAAGGTGGTGGGCATTTCCGGCGCCACCATTATGGGCGACGGCCACGTCGGCCTCATCCTCGACGTGCCGGCGCTGGTGTCTTCGGCGCGCGGTACCTTCGCAGCGGCCGCCTGAGCGGCCGCTGTCGCCGCCCCCTTCCGCGGGCGGCGCTTCGTTTTTCCTTTCCGCCCACCGACCGTCGCCTGCAGGGCGCACGGTTCCGGTGCGCCCGGTTGCGCGGGCCGGAGCGCAAATTTGGGGGCTTCCCAGCCTCAAGGCGCGTGCTTCATCTGCCGTTACATCTGAGGTATCGGAAGCGAGGGAGAGCTCACAATGGTTCACGCGGCGCAGGCAGCGTCCCACCGGCCCGACGGGGGTGTGGAGGGCAGCTACGCCCAGGAATACCTCACCTTCACGCTGGGTGAGGAAGAGTACGCAATCGATATTCTCAAGGTGCAGGAAATCCGCGGCTATGACGCGGTGACCGGCATCGCGCACGCGCCGCCCTTCATCAAGGGCGTGATCAATCTGCGCGGCACCATCGTGCCCATCGTCGATCTGCGCATCAAGTTCGGCGTCGGCGTCGTCGAGTACACGCCCTTCACCGTCACCATCATTCTCAATGTCGGTGGCCGGGTGGTCGGCATGGTGGTCGATTCGGTGTCCGACGTGCTGGCGCTGGACGCATCCCAGATCCTGCCCGCCCCCGATTTTTCGTCCGCGCTCGATACGCGCTACATCCACGGTCTCGGGTCGATCGACACCCGCATGCTCATCGTGGTGGATATCGAGAAACTCATGCTGTCGCCCGACATGGCGTTGGTCGACGATCCCGTGCACTGACTGAAAGTCCCCGAGAATGACTTCAATCGACTCCTCGAAAGCCGCCAACCCACGCGGTCTCAGCGTCCAGCAGCGCCTGCTGGTCATCGTCGCGGCGGCCACCGCCGGCATCATCCTGCTGGCCACGGTGCTGCTGTTCGGCATGCGCTCCAACATGCTGGAGGACCGCAAGAACGCCGCCCGCTTCGCGGTGGAATCGGCGTGGGGCGTGGTGGAGGCCTTCCACAAGCGCGTCGGCACCGGCGAGCTGACTGATGCCGACGCGCGCAAGCAGGCGATGGAAACCCTGCGCACGCTGCGCTACAACGGCCAGGACTATTTCTGGATCAACGACTTCGGTCCGCGCATGGTCATGCACCCGACCAAGCCGGAACTGGAAGGCAAGGATCTGAGCGGCACCAAGGACCCGGACGGCAAGGCGCTGTTCGTCGAGTTCGTCCGGGTGGCCCGCAGCGACGGTGCCGGTTTCGTCGATTACCAGTGGCCGCGTCCGGGCGCGAGCGCGCCGGTGCCCAAGGTGTCCTATGTCCGTCAGTTCGAGCCCTGGGGCTGGGTGGTCGGATCGGGCATCTATGTCGATGACGTCAATGCGCTCATCCTGAAGGAAGTCATGCGGGTCGCGCTGATCGCGCTGGCCATCGCCGGCGTCATCGGCTTCATCGGTCTCAATCTCGGACGCAGCATCGCCAGCCGTCTGCGGCTGGCGGGCCAGCACGCCGAGGCGATCTCGACCGGCATGTTCGATCGCAGCATCGAAGCCGGCGTGCAGGACGAGGTGGGGCAGCTGATGCGGCTGCTCGACAAGATGCGCGTGGATCTGAAGGAACGCACCGAGCGGGACCGGGTGGTGGCGGAGGAAAACCTGCGCGCCCGCACCGCGCTCGACTGCGTCACCACCAATGTGCGCATTGCCGACAACAGCGGCACGGTGCTCTATGCGAACCGCGCCATGATGCGCACGTTGGGGCGGGTAGAGGGCGCAATCCGCACAGGCGTGCCCGGCTTCTCGATCGACCGCTTCATCGGCAGCAATGTGAACGCGCTGTGCACCAATCCGGACTTCGTGCGCCGCAGCTGGACCGATGGCATGGTCCAGCGCAGCGAACTGGCGATCGGCGGCCATGTATTCGACCTGTGGCTGACGCCCATCGTGAATGACGCCGGCGAACGCGTCGGCACGGTTGGCGAATGGAAGGACCGTACCGACGAGGTGGCCATCGAGCAGGAGGTGACCGGTCTGGTCATGGCCGCAGCCGCCGGCGACTTCACGCAGCGGCTGTCGGTGGAGAACAAGCAGGGTTTCTTCCGCCAGCTGGCGGAAGGGCTGAACGGTCTGGTCGAGCAGGTCGCCACCAGCCTCGGCGACCTGGCTTCGGTGCTCAACGCGATGGCCAGCGGCGACCTGAACCGCAAGATAGACGGCCAGTACCAAGGCACCTTCGCCCAGCTCAAGGACGACACCAACACCACGGTGGATCGCCTGCGCGACGTGGTGGGCCGCATCAAGGAATCGACCGAAGCGATCAACGTGGCTGCCCGCGAGATTTCGGCAGGCAACAGCGACCTCAGTTCGCGCACCGAGGAGCAGGCCAGCTCGCTGCAGGAGACGGCCAGCTCGATGGAAGAGCTGAACGCGACGGTGAAGCAGAACGCGGACAGCGCGCAGAAGGCGAACGAGCTGGGCCGTCAGAGCAACGAGGCGGTGACGCGCGGTGCGGAGACGGTGAAGCGGGTGGTGCTGACGATGTCGGACATCCAGGACTCGAGCAAGAAGATCGCGGACATCATCGGCGTGATCGACTCGATCGCGTTCCAGACCAACATCCTTGCGCTGAACGCGGCGGTGGAGGCGGCGCGCGCGGGTGAGCAGGGCCGCGGTTTTGCGGTGGTGGCGAGCGAGGTGCGCAACCTTGCGCAGCGCAGCGCGCAGGCGGCCAAGGAGATCAAGGGGCTGATCGCGGCATCGGTGGAGCGCGTGGATGACGGCGCGAAGCTGGTGGCCGAGGCGGGCGACACGATGGAGCGGGTGGTCGACAGCTTCCGTCAGGTGACCGGTCTGGTGACCGACATTGCGTCGGCGAGCCAGGAGCAGGCGTCGGGGATTGCGCAGGTGACGCAGGCGGTGAGCCAGATGGACGGCGTGACGCAGCAGAACGCGGCGCTGGTGGAACAGGCGGCGGCGGCGGCGGAAAGTCTGGAAGAGCAGGCGAGGTCGCTGATGCGTGCGGTGGGCCAGTTCAAGCTGGATGGCGCGGGCGGCCTGTCCTCGGGCTACGAGCGTGCGGTATCGGCGCCGGTGGGGCGAGAGGCGGCGAACACCGAGCCGGTGCTGCCGCGTTCGCGGGGTGGCGTGCTCGGCAAGGTGAAGCGTGTGGTGCCCGGTGCGGCCTCGGCGTTCGCCGAAGAAGAGTGGGAAGAGTTCTGAAGTGGAACGTGACCGGAGCGGCAGCGTGCCGCCGGTCGTAGCAGAGGGAACATCATGCGCATCAATTCGCCGGTGACCGGGCGGGAAGTCGAACTGACCGATCGACACAACATCGTGTCGCGTACCGATCTGAAAGGCCAGATCGTCTATGTGAACAGGGACTTCATCGACATCAGCGGATTCGATGAAGCCGAACTGATCGGCCAGCCGCACAACATCGTGCGCCATCCGGACATGCCGCGCGAGGCGTTCGAGGACATGTGGCGCTGCCTGAAGTCGGAGCGTCCCTGGACCGGGCTGGTGAAGAACCGCTGCAAGAACGGCGACCACTACTGGGTGGTGGCCAATGCCACTCCGGTGCTGGAGAACGGTGTCGTGACCGGCTACATGTCGGTGCGCACCCGCCCGACGCGCGAACAGGTGGCGGCGGCCGAAAGCGCCTACCGCGCCTTCCGCGAAGGCACGGCGAAGGGGCTCGGCATCCGTGACGGCGTGGTGGTGAAGACCGGTTTCTCGCCGACCCGTTTCATCGCCGGTCTGAGCATCCGGGCGCGCATGTTCGGCATCGTCGGCATCGTCGGCCTCGCCATGGCCGGCATCGCCGCCACCGGCATGCAGGCGCTGCAGTACAGCGAGTCGGTGCTCAAGGTGACCTACAACGACCGTGTCGTGCCGACCCAGCAGCTCAAGGTGGTGTCGGACATGTATGCGGTCAACATCGTCGACACCGCGCACAAGGTGCGCAACGGCAATATCGATTTCGCGCAGGGCGAACAGAACATCAGCCAGGCGCGGGCCGCGATCGCGAAGAACTGGGACAGCTACCGCGCCAGCAGCATGACCGACGAGGAAGTCCGTCTGGTCGAACAGGCGGTCCCGCTGATGAAGACCGCGGACGCGTCGATCGATCGCCTGGCGTCCATCATGCGCGCCAAGGACATGGCTGCGCTGACCGCCTACACGGTGCAGGACCTGTATCCGGTGATCGACCCGATTTCCGGCAAGGTAGGCGAGCTGGTCGATCTGCAGATCCGGGTCGCCGGCGAGGAGATCGAACACGTGCGCGACGCCTCGGGGCGCGCCTTTGCCATCATGGGCGGCCTGCTGGTGGCCGGGCTGCTGGTGGCGGGGCTTGGAGCGTGGCTGCTGCTGCGTGCCATCAGGAAACCGATCAGCGATGTGAAGGCCATCGTGCGACGCATGGCCGAGGGCCGGCTCGATGTCGAGGTGGACACCACCCGTCGTGACGAAATGGTGGCCATCCTCGATGCCACCAAGACCATGAAGATCAAGCTGGGTGCCGACATGGCGGAAGAGCGCCGTGTCGCCGACGAGAACCTGCGCATCCGCGAGGCGCTCGATTCGGTCACCACCAATGTGCGCATCGCCGACAACGCGGGCAAGGTGCTCTATGCCAACAAGACGCTGGTGGAAACCCTGCGCCGGACCGAATCGGAAATCCGCAGGAAGGTCCCCCAGTTTTCCGCGGACGCCTTCGTCGGCAGCGACATCACCGTGTTCTACGACGATCCGGAAGCGGCGCGCGCCCGTCTGGCCGCGCTCAACAGCACGGTGAAGAGCGAAATCGTCATCGGTGGCCGGCTGTATCAGCTCACCACCAGTCCGATCCTCAATGCCGCCGGCCAGCGTCTGGGCTCGGTCGGAGAGTGGCTGGACCGTACCGACGAGGTGGCGATCGAGAAGGAAGTGACGGATCTGGTCCGCGGCGCCGGTAACGGTGATTTCACGCGCCGCCTGTCGGTGGAGAACAAGCAGGGCTTCTTCCGCCAGCTGGCGGAGGGGCTGAACGGCCTGGTCGAGCAGGTCGCCACCAGCCTCGGCGACCTGGCTTCGGTGCTCAACGCGATGGCCAGCGGCGACCTGAACCGCAAGATAGACGGCCAGTACCAGGGCACCTTCGCCCAGCTCAAGGACGACACCAACACCACGGTGGATCGCCTGCGCGAAGTGGTGGGCCGCATCAAGGAGTCGACAGAAGCGATCAATACCGCCGCGCGTGAGATCGCCGCCGGCAACAGCGATCTGAGCGCCCGGACCGAGGAGCAGGCCAGTTCGCTGGAAGAGACGGCCAGCTCGATGGAAGAGCTGAACGCGACGGTGAAGCAGAACGCGGACAGCGCGCAGAAGGCGAACGAGCTGGGCCGTCAGAGCAACGAGGCGGTGACGCGCGGTGCGGAGACGGTGAAGCGGGTGGTGCTGACGATGTCGGACATCCAGGACTCGAGCAAGAAGATCGCGGACATCATCGGCGTGATCGACTCGATCGCGTTCCAGACCAACATCCTTGCGCTGAACGCGGCGGTGGAGGCGGCGCGCGCGGGTGAGCAGGGCCGCGGTTTTGCGGTGGTGGCGAGCGAGGTGCGTAACCTTGCGCAGCGCAGCGCGCAGGCGGCCAAGGAGATCAAGGGGCTGATCGCGGCATCGGTGGAGCGCGTGGATGACGGCGCGAAGCTGGTGGCCGAGGCGGGCGACACGATGGAGCGGGTGGTAGACAGCTTCCGTCAGGTGACCGGTCTGGTGACCGACATTGCGTCGGCGAGCCAGGAGCAGGCGTCGGGGATTGCACAGGTGACGCAGGCGGTAAGCCAGATGGACGGCGTGACGCAGCAGAACGCGGCGCTGGTGGAACAGGCGGCGGCGGCGGCGGAAAGTCTGGAAGAGCAGGCGAGGTCGCTGATGCGTGCGGTGGGCCAGTTCAAGCTGGATGGCGCGGGCGGCCTGTCATCGGGCTACGAGCGTGCAGTGGCGGCACCGGTGGTGCGCGAAGCGGCGAACACCGAGCCGGTGCTGCTGCGTTCGCGTGGCGGCGTGCTCGGCAAGGTGAAGCGGGTGGCGCCGGTATCGCTGGCCGCGGCCGAGGACGAGTGGGAAGAATTCTGAGCAGCAGGACCGGCCCCGGCGGGCCGGTGACAGGCATCCATCGGGATCAGGCATCGTGAGCACAGGCAGCAAGGCAGGCATTGCGACACATAACGCGGCAGAGATCACCCGTCAGCTTTCCGAGGTGAAGACGCTGTCCGGCAACACGCGCGAATTCGCGTTCACGCGCGAGGACTTCGACCGCATCGCGAAGATGATCCATCAGTACGCGGGCATCTCGCTGTCGCCGATCAAGTTCGACATGGTCTACAGCCGGCTGGCGCGCCGGTTGCGCGCGACCGGGGATGCGACCTTCGCTGACTACATCCGCCGGCTGGAGCGCAACGACCGCACCGAGTGGGAAACCTTCGTCAATTCGCTGACCACCAACCTGACGTCCTTCTTCCGCGAAGCGCACCATTTCGACATCCTCAAGCAGCATCTGACCAAGCTGGGCAAGCCGAACGCCCGCATCTGGTGCAGCGCGGCCTCGACCGGCGAAGAGCCGTACTCGATCGCGATCACCTGCTGCGAGCTGTACGGCTCGATGAACCCGCCGGTCGAAATCATCGCGTCTGACATCGATACCCAGGTGCTGGCGCAGGGGCAGGCCGGCGTCTATGGCGAGGAACGCATCGAGAAGCTGTCGCCCGAACTGGTGCGCAAGTATTTCCTGCGCGGCACCGGCAGCCGGTCCGGCGAGGTCCGGGTGCGTCCCGAGCTGCAGAAGCTCATCCGTTTCACGCGGGTGAATCTGCTGGAGTCGAACTGGCCGGTGCGTGGCCCGCTCGAAGCCATCTTCTGCCGCAACGTGATGATCTATTTCGACAAGCCCACGCAGTACGGCATCCTGAAACGCTATGTGCCGCTGCTGCGGCCGGACGGGCTGCTGTTCGCGGGGCATTCCGAAAGCTTCTCCCACGCGGTGGATCTGTTCCGCAATCTCGGCAGGACTGTCTATGCGCGTGCTGACAGCGCTCGCTGATCAGGGGCCCGGCCTGATCGAACATCAGGCCGCCCAGCGCTACTTCGACCGCAATTTCTCCTGTGAGGCGGTCAAGATACTGCCGGGCGAGTTCTTCGTGACCACCCGGGAGATGCTGCTGGTGACCGTGCTGGGTTCCTGCGTGGCCGCCTGCATCCGGGACCCGGAACGCGGCATCGGCGGCATGAATCACTTCATGCTCCCGGACGCCGGGACCGGCGTCATGAGCCGTTCCGCCCGCTACGGCGCCTATGCCATGGAGCTGCTGGTGAACGAGCTGATCAAGTCGGGTGCCCGCCGTTCCGCGCTGCAGGCCAAGGTGTTCGGCGGTGGACGGGTGATGGCCACGCTGGCCAATGCCAACGTGGGCGAGCGCAATGCCGGCTTCGTGCTTGATTACCTCGCGCAGGAAGGCATTCCTGTCGTGGCGCAGGATCTGCTGGACAGTCATGCCAGAAAGATTTACTTCTTCCCTAGGTCAGGACGCGTACTGCTGAAGCGCCTGGCACGCATGAACAACGATACGCTGATGCGTCGCGAACGCGAGTACCAGGAGCGGCTGTCGCGCGACGACGCGTCCGGAGACATCGAACTGTTCTCCTGAGCCGATGCGAGGATGAGGAAGGAATGAAGATCAGGGTTCTGGTGGTCGACGATTCCGCAGTGATGCGGGCGGTGCTCACCGAAATCATCAATCAGGCGCCCGACATGGAAGTGGTCGGTTCGGCGCCTGACGCGGCAATGGCCCGACAGAAGGTGAAGGAGCTGTCGCCCGACGTGCTCACGCTGGACGTCGAAATGCCCAATATGAATGGCCTGGAGTTTCTGGACAAGGTGATGCGCCTGCGTCCGATGCCGGTCATCATGATTTCCAGCCAGACCGCGCAGGGGTCCGAAACCACGCTGCAGGCGCTGGAACTGGGCGCGGTCGACTACGTCGCCAAGCCGCGCGGGTCGCTGGCCGGTCTGCCGGTCAGCTATGCGCAGGAAATACACGAGAAGATACGCGCTGCCCACGGCGCTCGCCTGAAGGTGCTGCGCACGGGTGCGAGCGGGGGCGCGGCGTCGGCCGCCGCCGTCCGACCGGCCGTCACGGTCCGGCCGTCGTCGCCGGCCTCGGCGTCGACCTTGCTGCCGACTGCCGCGGCGGCACCGGTGGCGTCGAGCTGGGGCGACCGCATCATCTGCATCGGTGCGTCGACCGGCGGAACCGAGGCGATCAAGGAAGTGCTGTGCCGCCTGCCCGAGAACGTGCCGGGCATCGTCATGGTCCAGCACATGCCCGAAATGTTCACTTCAAGTTTTGCCCGGCGGCTGGATACGCTGGCACGGGTGCGTGTGAAGGAGGCGGAGCAGGGCGAACGCATCCTGCCCGGACACGCCTATCTGGCGCCCGGCCACTCGCATCTGGAAATCCGCCGTTCAGGCAACGGCTATGTCTGCGAACTGCTGCAGACACCGCCCTACAACCGCCACCGGCCGGCGGTCGACGTGCTGTTCAATTCCGCCGCCCAGCATGCGCGCGGCAGTGCCGTGGCGGCCCTGCTCACCGGCATGGGCAAGGACGGTGCGCAGGGCATGCTGGCCATGCGCCGGGCCGGGGCCTGGACCATAGGCCAGGATCAGGACAGCTGCGTGGTCTATGGCATGCCGCGCGAGGCTGCCCAGATCGGCGCATGCTGCGAAGTGGCACCGCTGACCCAGGTGGCCGAACGCATTCTGGCTGCACTGAGCCATGGCAGAAAGCTGACCGCTCCGGTGTGAGCGGACAGGCCCGACGCGCTGTCCGCTGCGCGACCGGATGGCCCGACCGCTGCACCGCATTTCATCACCTTGACGGATCGATTCATCATGGAAATACGCTCCACGCTCGACAACGCCCATGCGCGCATCGCACTCGGTGGCCGCTTCGATTTTTCATCGCACCGCGAATTCCGCGAGGTCACCGAACAGCTGCTGACGAAGGGCTCTGTATCGTCGATGGAAATCGACCTCGGGGCGGTCAGCTATCTGGACAGTTCCGCCCTGGGCATGCTGCTCATGCTGCGCGACAAGGCCCGCGCCGCCAGCTGTGAAATCCGCCTGGCGAACTGCAGCGCGCCGGTCCGCCAGGTGCTCGAAGTCGCCAATTTCCAGAAATTGTTCACGATCACCTGAGCAGGGTCTGACGCGGGGCGTCTCAAGTTCATACGCCTGTCGTCGTAAAGCCTGTACCACGGACCGGCACACGATGCCCAGGGTCTGGAGGCCGATTGCCGGGACAGACGCTTCCGGCAGCGGGTCCACGCCCCTTACCGGACAGGAGAGAGAAAGATGACGACGAGCACGCGCGCGCAGACGCGCAGCCTTTGGCCCTGGCTGGGCCTTTTTGCAGGACTGCTGACCACCCACCTCGGCCTGTACGCATTCAGCGCCCAGACCTTCTCAGCCGGCGGCGCACTGCTCGCCGGCACTCTCGCGCTGCTGGCAACAGCACTGGCGCGCGGGCTCACCCTCTTCCTTCTCGAGAAGCCCCTGGCCGGCGCAGTGGCCGGCATCGAACGCGCCCGTCAGTCGGGCGACCTGACCTTCCGGCTGGAGCCGGCCGGATACGGCGCGCTGCCGCGTCTGGCGGACAGCTACAACCAGCTGGTGATCGAGTTCAGCGCGGCCATGGCCAAGATGCTGTTCACGTCCCAGCGGCTGCAGGAAACCTGCAGCGACCTCGGCAAGGGCGCCGAACGGGTGGCCGGATCGGCCGAACAGCAATGCGAGGCGTCACGCGCGGCCAGTGGCGACGTCGGCAACATGAAACAGAGCATGGCGGAAGCGACCCGGGCCGCGGCCGGCACGGTCGACGACGCCACCCGCTCGCGCGAGCTGTCACAGCAGGGCGCGCAGGTGGTGAGCCGGGTCGCCGACGAAATGGGGCGGGTGGCCGGCAGCGTGTCCGAAAGCGCGCGACAGATCGAACTGCTGGGCCAGCGCTCGGAAGAGATCGGTTCGGTGGTGCAGGTGATCCGCGAGATTGCCGACCAGACCAATCTGCTCGCGCTCAATGCGGCCATCGAGGCGGCGCGCGCCGGCGAGCAGGGCCGCGGCTTCGCGGTCGTGGCCGACGAGGTGCGCAAGCTGGCCGAACGCACGGCGGCCTCCACCGGCCAGATCCACTCGATGATTTCCACCGTCCAGCGCGAGACCGCCGATGCCGCGTCGGCCATCCGCACCAGTGCGGTCGAGGCCCGGCGCGGTGCCGAGCTGACCAGCGAGGCGGTGGATACCCTCAATCACATCCGGGAATGCGCCGACGCCACGCTTGAGCGCGTCGGCGGCACCGTGGAGGCGATGCGCCACAACCACGCACTTGGCGAGCAGGTCGAGCAGCATGTGCAGCGCATCTTCTCGATGGCGGAATCGAACCGCGACGTGTCCGGCCAGACCGCGTCCGGCGCGGCCAGGCTGGACGTGCTGTCGAGCAACCTGGCCGAACTTGCCCAGGTGTTCCGGCTGGGCAGCTATGGCGAACAGGCGGTGGCCCGGCATGCCCGCATGCCGGACATCGTGGCCAGCGCAGCCAGTCAGATCGGTGCCTGCCTCGAGGCGGCGGTGAAGCGGGGCGAAATCAAGCTCGACGATCTGTTCGACGAGAACTATCAGCCGATCGCCGGCACGAAACCGACCAAGTACAACACCAAATTCGACGCGCTGACCGACCGGCTTTTCCCGGCCATCCAGGAGGCAGTCCTGGACCGCAACCAGGGTCTGATCTACGCCGGCGCGGTCGACCGCAAGGGCTATTTCCCGACCCATAACAAGCGCTTCTGCCAGCCGCTGACCGGCGACGAGAAGAAGGACATCGCCGGCAACCGCACCAAGCGCATCTTCGACGATCCGGTGGGCCGCCGTTGCGGCGCCCACAGCCAGCCCTTCCTGATCCAGACCTACCGCCGCGACACCGGCGAGGTGGTGCATGACATTTCCGCACCCATCTTCGTGTCCGGCCGCCAGTGGGGCGGGTTCCGCATCGGCTATACCGCCTGATCCACCGGTGTCCGGTGCGCGCCACCGCCGGGAGAGGCGGGTGGCGGCGAAGGCGGCCTGCGGGCCGCCTTCGTACTTGATCCAGGTCAAGCCGACGAGCGGCGGGCCCGGCAGGCCTTCAATCTTTCTCCCCTCCAGCCGTAAAAATGAACTGATGTTCATGTGGACGCGGGCGCCTCTGACCTGCTCACGGGGCGTCCGGACTGGATGCGATGCGACGCCGGGCATCCGGTCGGCCTGAATACCGATGCACGCCGGCAGTGCAGCGGGTACACGATGCCCGTCCATCTGGAGACTGTTATGAACGCCCTGCTGTATCCCGCCCGCGCCCTGATGTCGCGCATGCGTTTCGGCCCCAAGATGGCCCTGGTGCTGGGCATCCTGCTGGTGCTGTCGATCGCCCTGGCGACGACCCTGACGATGAACCGGATCGATACGCTCAGATTGCTCGAGAACGAGCGGGTCGGCGCCGGCTATCTGCGCGTGCTGCTTCATGTGATGGGGTCCATCCAGCAGCACCGCGGCCTGTCGACCACCCTGCTCAACGGCGACGCCAGCCTGACCGCCAAGGTCGATGCCAAGGCGGCCGAGGTGAAGGAGGGGCTGAATCAGCTGCGTGCGCTGGATCAGGCCAACCCCGCCCTGCTCAAGCAGGGAGCCCGCATCGACGGCATCGAGCAGGAGTGGACCGCGGTGCGCCAGCAGATGCAGGGCAGCGGCGGTGACAACTTCCGGCGGCACAGCGCGCTGGTCGAGAAGCTGCTCAACGATTTCCGCGTCGTGTCGGACAACACCGGCATGACCTTTGACCCGTTCGAGGACACCTACACCCTCAATGACGCGGCGGTGACCGTGGCGCCGCACACCATCGAATATCTGGCCCGTCTGCGCGGCCGTGCCGCAGCGGTCAGCGCCCGCAAGAGTGCGTCGCTCGAGGATTCGGTCGAGCTTGGCGCGCTGATGCAGCTGGTGCATAGCCGCATCAGCGAGATGGATCGCGTGGTCGAGCGGGTCAAGCTGCGCAGCCCCGTTCACGCTGCCGCGGTGGCTGCGCAGGTGGAACATCTGCGCGAAAGCTATGCAGCGGTATCGCCCATGCTCGACAACATCGTGATCCGTCAGCAGTTCGACGTGGCCGCGCCCGAGGTGTTTGCCCAGGCCAGCAAGCCGGTGGACGCCGCGCTCAAGGTGTCGCAGACCCTGCTGGATGCGATCGACGCCAGCATGAACGGCCACACCCATGACATGAACACCGCCCTCGTGGTGACCATCGCGGCGCTGGTCGCCGGCCTGCTGATTTCGTCCTATCTGGCGCTCGGCCTCTACGCCTCGCTCGAACAGAACATCGTCCGCATGATCGAGGGCGGCAGAAAGCTGGCGGACGGTGATCTGAGCGCCCGCATCAGCGTTGACAGCCAGGATGAGCTGGGCGACATCGCCCGCAGCTTCAACAGCATGGCCGATGGTCTGGCCACGCTGATTACCCGGGTCAAATCTTCGGCCGGCGAAGTGGGCCAGGTCACGCTGACGCTGGCCAGCGCCACCCAGCAGATCAGCGAAGCATCGACCAGCCAGAGCCAGTACGCGTCGGCCATGGCGGCCACCATCGAGGAACTGTCGGTGTCGATCAACAGCGTGTCGGACAGCGCGGCGGACATGCGCCGCCACGCCGAGGCGAGCCGTGACGAAGCCACCCAGGGCCACCGCGCGATCGATGCGGTGAGCAGCGAACTGGATGCGGTCGGTCACGTCGTGGGCGAGATTTCGCAGGCGGCCGGCGCTTTCATCGAAAGCACCCGCGCCATCGGCGACATGACCCGTCAGGTCAAGGACATCGCGGAACAGACCAATCTGCTGGCGCTGAACGCCGCCATCGAGGCGGCACGCGCTGGCGAACAGGGCCGCGGCTTTGCGGTGGTGGCTGACGAGGTGCGCAAGCTGGCCGAGAAGTCGGCGGTGTCGGCACAGCAGATCGAGGAAGTGACGCGCGCGCTCGACGCACGCGCGGGCAGCGTCGAAGCGGTGGTGCAGCGTGGCGTGTCGGCGATCGACAACTCGCGCAGCCAGCTGACCCAGGTGGTGGGCGCACTCGGCCGTGCGGCCGACGCGGCGGCCTCGACTTCCCAGGGCATCGCCGGCATTGCCGAGTCGGTCAGCGAGCAGACCACGGCCAGCCACGACGTGGCACGGTCGGTCGAACAGATCGCCCAGATGAGCGAAGAAAACAGCAGCGCCATTTCCTCGATGGCGAACGAGGCCCAGCACCTGCGTGCCCTGGCGATGAGCTTGGAAGAGGCGGGCGCCCGCTTCCGCGTCTGAGCTTTCCGGCCCACCAGGCCAGACATGTACTGAACGGGGCCGGAGCATCGAAGGATGTCTCCGGCCTTTTCATGTGCTGTCTCAGCTTGTTGAAATTCAGGTCTGATTTTTCACTGTTTTCCATCCTTTCTGCGCACAGCGTCCGGACGCTGAAAACCGTTCCGGACAACGTGTCCGGGCCGCGGCAAGCCCTTGATCCGCCGGGCTGAATGCCCTTTCCGGAATTTGCTTCAGGGGGTTCAAGACTGTTCAGGCGTTGCCGTTAACACAGCTCATCGCGGTTGTTTTCGTGCGACAGACCAGACAGACGAGGCCGACATGTCAGAGTTGCTCAAGAATATCGATGCCCGCACCAAGCTCGCGGGCACCAACAAGCTCGAAATCCTGATGTTTTCGCTCGGCGTCGATTCCCGCACCGGGAAGCGCGAAACCTTCGGCATCAACGTGTTCAAGGTGCGCGAGGTCATGCGCACGCCGCCGGTCACCGCCGCGCCCGAGATGCCGCCGGCGGTCGAAGGCATGGTGAGCCTGCGCGGCGCACTGGTGCCGGTGGTCGATCTGGCCAAGTTCGCGCAGTTCCCGAGCGAAACGCCGCGCGACGTGATGATCGTGACCGAATACAACGGCCACACCCAGGGCTTCCTGGTCGAGTCGGTCGATACCATCCTGCGCCTGGACTGGTCGCAGATGCGGGTGCCGCCGGCCATGCTGACCGCCAATCTGGGCGGTCTGGTCACCGCGGTGACCGAGCTGCCTGACGGTCGTCTGGTCATGATGCTGGACGTCGAGAAGATCCTCTCGGAAACCGCGGACATCGACAACGACCTCGCGTTCAAGGACATCGAGCCGCTGGGCATCGAGGGCGCCACCGTGTTCTTCTGTGATGACTCCCCGGTGGCCCGCAACCAGATCACCCGCACGCTGGACCTGATGGGCGTCCGCTACGTGGGCGCAATCAACGGCGCCCAGATGTGGACCGAGCTGAAGAAGGTTGCCGCCTACGCCGAAGCGAGCAACCGCAAGGTGAGCGATCTGGTGAACATCATCCTGACCGACATCGAGATGCCGGAAATGGATGGCTACATCCTGACCAAGCACGTCAAGGCCGATCCGCGCTTCGCCGGCATTCCGGTGGTGATGCATTCCTCGCTGTCCTCCGGCTCCAACCAGCAGCTGGGCCGTTCGGTCGGCGTGGATGAATACGTTTCGAAGTTCGAGGCACAGCGTCTGGCGGAAACGATCAGCCGCCTGATTCGCCGTGGCAGCGGTGGCGACCGTGCCGCCGCCTGAACGAGACTGGAGACAGACGATGGACAGAACCGATCAGAACCTGCTCGAACAGGTCGATGCCCGTACCAAGCTGGCGGGCTCGAACAAGATGGAAATCCTGCTGTTCTCGCTCGGCACGCACGAGCTGTTCGGCATCAATGTTTTCAAGGTGCGTGAGGTCAGCCGCACGCCGACCGTCACCCCGACGCCCAATATGCCGGGTGGCGTGGAAGGCCTGATTTCGCTGCGCGGCAACGTGATTCCGGTGCTGTCGCTGGCCCGCATCATGAATCTGGACGGTGCGCCCGAAGGCATGGGCGGCGCCATGATGGTGACCGAGTACAGCAAGCGCACACTGGGCTTTCTGGTGCATGAAGTCGATCGCATCATCCGCGTCGACTGGGACCGCGTCCGTGCGCCGGAATCGGTGGTCACCAGCGAACAGCTCTACATCACCGCCATCACCGAACTGGACGACGGCCGCCTGGTGTCCATCCTGGACGTCGAAAGCATCATGGCCGGCACCTTCGGCGAAGCCGCGATCAGCGACATTCCGCCTCTGGGCGGCAATTACCAGCCCAATGTGTTCTTCGTCGATGACTCCGCGGTCGCCCGCAAGAAGATCGCCGAAGTGCTGGACAAGCTGAGCATCCGCCACAAGCACGCCACCAACGGCGCCGAAGCCTGGACCCGGCTCCAGGGCATGGCCGCGCATTCGTCGGCCACCGGCAACCCGCTGACCGACGAGATCGACCTCATTCTGGTTGACGCCGAAATGCCGGAGATGGATGGTTATGTGCTCACCCGGAACATCAAGAACGACCCGCGTTTTGCCGACATTCCGGTGGTGATGCACTCATCGCTGTCTTCGGAAGCCAACCGGGCGATGGGCAAGAGCGTCGGGGTGGATGCGTATGTGGCGAAGTTCGATGCCGAGGTGCTCGCCGACACGCTGCGTCCGCTGCTGGCAACACATAAAGCCTGAGAGAGGTAGTCACCCATGTCTGATCCCAAGATGAAATTTCTCGTTGTCGACGACTTCTCGACCATGCGCCGCATCGTGCGCAACCTGCTCAAGGAACTCGGTTTCACCAATGTCGATGAGGCCGAGGACGGCGTGATCGCGCTGCAGAAACTCAAGGCGGCAGAGTTCGACTTCGTGGTGACCGACTGGAACATGCCGAACATGACCGGCATCGAGTTGCTGCGTGCGATCCGGGCCGATGCGGCATTGAAATCGCTGCCGGTGCTCATGATCACCGCCGAGGCGAAGAAGGAAAACATCATCGAAGCCGCGCAGGCGGGCGCGTCGGGCTACATCGTGAAGCCCTTCACCGCCGGCACCATGAGCGAAAAGCTGAACAAGATTTTCGAGAAGATGAACCAGAAAGCCGCCTGAGGCTGAATCGGGAGAACGAACCGTGAAGAAGCTCAAGCTTGACGAGACCGGCGATTCCGACGATCTGCAGGCGCTGTTCGACAGCATTGCCAACGAGACGCCGCAGAAGGTAAGGCTGGAAGTGGTGCCGGAACCGGTGCTGACCGCCGGTGGCGACACCCCGGACCTTGAAGCGCTGTTCGACACCGTGGCCGGCGAATACGCCGCGACCCATGTCGAGTCGCACGAGGACAGCGATCACAGCTGCGAAATGGTGTTCAACAAGGTGGGGCATCTGGCCCGCCAGCTGCACGACACGCTGCGCGAACTGGGTTACGACCACGCGCTGGAGGATGTCGCGCAGCAGATGCCGGATGCGCGCAGCCGACTGAACTACGTCGCGCAGATGACCGAGAACGCGGCCAGCCGCGTGCTGAACGCCACCGACGTCGCCATTCCGATGCAGGACGACATCGAGAAGCGCTCCAGCCTGCTGCACGACCGCTGGGAAAAGCTGTACCGCAACGAACTGTCGGTCGAGGAGTTCAAGGCCCTGGCGACCGAAACCCGCGGCTTCCTGGGCGATGTGCCGGGTTTTGCCCGCGACACCCGCGCACAGTTGAACGAAATCATGATGGCGCAGGATTTTCAGGACCTGACCGGTCAGGTCATCAAGAAAATCGTAGAAATGTCGCAAAAGCTGGAGAGCGGTCTGCTTCAGGTGCTGATCGAGGCAATGCCGGCGGAAAAGCGCGCCGCGACGCCGGAAGGGCTGCTCAACGGGCCGGTGATCAATGCCGAAGGTCGCAACGACGTGGTCACCAGCCAGGAACAGGTCGACGATCTGCTCGAAAGCCTCGGCTTCTGAGCGGAACGCCCACAACAGCACGAACAGGGACGGCCGGCAGATCGGATGAATGCCGGGACCGTGACAACAGGTGCAGTCGGGCAGGGGCCGGGAGCGGCCGCTGCCACAGGAGCGAAACATGAGTGACTTTCAGGGCATGGAAGATCTGCTGCAGGACTTTCTGGTCGAAGCAACCGACCTGCTGTCCGGCGTGGATAACAAGCTGGTGGATCTTGAAAAGACCCCGGGCGACCGCGGGCTGCTGAACGAGATCTTCCGCGGCTTCCACACCATCAAGGGCGGTGCGGGCTTCCTGAATGCGCACGAGCTGGTTGCGCTCTGCCACCTGACCGAAAACCTGTTCGACAAGCTGCGCAATGGCGAAATGAACGTGACGCCGGTGCTGATGGACGTCATTCTCGACGCCACCGCCATCGTGCGCGACATGTTCGGCGCGCTCGAACGCGGCATGCAGCCGTCGGCGGCTGACGCCGGCGTGATGAGCCGCCTGCGTTCGGCGCTGGCCGGCGAACTGACCGCTGCCAAGGAATCCGTGGCCGCTCCGGCTGCGCCGGTCGCCCGGGCCATGCCGTCCGCACCGGCGGCACCGGTCGGCAGCGAACCCGACTGGGTGGCCCTGCATCAGGCGGTGACCGGTGTCGTGCCGTCCGCGCCGCAGGCCGTGCCCGAACCGGCCGCCGCCCGTTCGGCCAACGATGGTGAAGTGGCCGCCGTGGTCAATGCCGCCTTCGGCCGCCGCGCCGGCGACCGTCCGGGCGCACCGGCGCCGACCGGCCGTCGCGACGCCGAAAAGGGCCGCGACAACTCGATCCGGGTCGATACCTCGCGTCTGGATCAGGTGCTGAACCTGTCGGGCGAAATCGGCCTGACCAAGAACCGCCTCACCTCGCTGCGCGCCGACATTCTGGCCGGCAAGAGCGACAGCGACACGCTCCACGCGCTGGACGCCGCGGTGAGTCAGCTCGATCTGCTGGTGTCCGATCTGCAGAACGCGGTGATGAAAACCCGCATGCAGCCGATCGGCCGCCTGTTCCAGAAGTACCCCCGCATCGCCCGCGACCTCGCCCGCAATCTGGGCAAGGACGTCGAACTGGCGCTGGTCGGTGAAGAGACCGAAATCGACAAGACCATGATTGAGGACCTGTCGGACCCGATCATCCACCTCATCCGCAATGCGGTCGATCATGGCGTGGAAACGCCGGACGAGCGCATGGCTCAGGGCAAGTCCGGCAAGTCGGTCGTGCGCCTCGAAGCGCGCCAGGAAGGCGATCACATCGTCATCATGGTGGCCGACGACGGCCGCGGCATGAACGCCGAACGCCTGCGTGCCAAGGCGCTGGAGAAGGGTCTCATCACCGACGAGGAAGCGAACACGCTGGACGAGCGCGCGAGCCTGAACCTGGTGTTCCTGCCCGGTTTCTCGACCGCCGCCACGGTGTCCGACGTGTCCGGCCGCGGCGTCGGCATGGATGTGGTGAAGACCAATATCCAGAAGCTGAACGGCTCGATCGAAATCCGCTCGGTGCAGGGCAAGGGCACCACCTTCGTGATTTCGCTGCCGCTGACGCTGGCCATCCTGCCGGTGCTGCTGGTGCGTCTGGCCGAACAGCACTTCGCGGTGCCGCTGTCGATGGTGCGCGAAATCCTGCCGATCCAGCAGGAAGACATCCAGGAAGTCGGCGGTCGCGCCACCATGGTGGTGCGCGGCGAGGTGATGCCGGTGCTGCCGCTGGCCCGCCTGCTGGGCTGGCCGCAGAAGAACCATCCGCAGTACGGCGTGCTGATGCAGTCGGCCGAGTCGTCCTTCATCCTGGCGATCGACAACTTCGCCGGCCGCGAGGACGCGGTGATCAAGAGCCTGGACGATTTCCGCCCGAAGGGCGTGGCCGGTGTGACCACGCTGTCCAACGGTCAGATCGTGCTCATCCTCGACATGAAGGAACTGCTCGGCTCGATGGGCGACACCCGCGGCGTGTCCCGCTCCAGCCTGCTCGGCAACGTGGCCCGCGCCGCCTGACCGACACTGTTTCAGACGCGTTTCAGCGAGCCCGTCCAGGCGCAAGCCGGACGGGCTTTTTCCTTTTGCAGACTGGGTTTTCTGGAAGTTCGCCTCGCAATCTCTCTGCCCCTAAAGAAGTCCTGCGGGCCCGTCGATAAGAAGACATAACCGGCACTTCGCCGATCGATCCAGAGGGAGTCCCATCATGGCCGAAGCAACCCTGATCCAGCCGATTTCGTCCCCGTTTCCCGCTGCAGCCATGCTGCCCGCCGCCAGCGTGCAGGCTCACCACGCCGAAATCATGCGTCTGATGGACGCCATCGATACGCTGGGCAGCGAAGCCATGGTGGCGGCGATGAATCTTGCCGGTGCCGCGGGCGAGGAAGAGGCGCGCGGTCTGTTCATGCGCGCCCAGGAAGTGCGCGCATGGGTGCAGACCACGCTGGACATGGTGCACACCGACGCGCTGTGCCCGGATCTCGCCGGCCAGCTCGCCTATCAGGGTGTCGAACAGGCGGCCCGGCTGGTCGCCGCGCGTGAAACCCTGCCGCGCTGAATGCGCCGACTGTCTGTTCCAATCGCCGTAGCAAGACCGATACGGCCGAGGACACCGAGTGTCGAAAAATCCTGAGCAGGACTTCGATTTTGACGTCTGGAAAGAGCTGGCTCATTCCGACCCCCAGACCTATTTCGCGGAGCGACGGCGCGTGATCGAACAATTCATCAATACCTGCCCGCCGGACAAGCAGGCGGTGCTGCGCGACCTGCAGGTGCGCATCGACGCGCACCGCGCCATGGCCGGTTCGCCCAATCAGTCGCTGCGCGAACTGTCGCGCATGATGGAAGACTATCTGCTGGCGCTGTCCGAGCGCCTGATGGCGCTGCACCGCGAAACCTCTTCGCTGCAGACCTCGCTGCGGCAGGGCCTGCGCGGCTCCAACTGAACGCTGAAGTCGCACGGTGTCAGCGGCCCGTCTGCGGACGGGCCGCTGTCGTTTACGCGGTGCTCATTTCGCTGCCGGCGCTGCGGTCCATTCGGTCGGCGGCTGCCAGCCGGCGATCCAGGCCGCCAGATCCTCCGCCGGCATCGGCCGCGCGATGCCGAAGCCCTGGCCCTGTTCGCAGCCCATGGCCAGCAGCGCGCAGCCGTGCGCCACGGTTTCCACGCCTTCGGCGATCAGTTCCCGACCGAAGGCGTGCGCCAGGCCGACAATGCCCTGCACGATGGCGCGATCGTCGCGGTCGGCCAGCATGTCGCGCACGAAGCTGCAGTCGATCTTGATCGTTTCCGCAGGCAGGCGTTTCAAATACACCAGCGACGAGTAGCCGGTGCCGAAATCGTCCACCGCGAAACGCACCCCCAGCCGGTGACAGTCCTGCATCACCACCGCGACGTCATTGATGTCGTCCAGCGCGCTGGTTTCGAGCAGTTCCAGTTCAAGCCGTTCGGGAGGCGCGTCCGGGTGGCTGGCCAGCGTTGCGGCCAGTGCTTCGGCGAAGCCGCGCTGCTGAAGGTTGCGGCCGTTCAGATTCACGCTCACCGTCAGCGCATCCAGACCCTGGGCGCGCCAGACCGCCATCCTGTTCAGGGCCTGATCGAGTACCCAGCGGTCCAGTTCGGCGGCCAGCTGATGACCTTCGGTCTGCGGCAGGAAGGCGGCAGGCGAGAGCAGGCCGCGCTGCGGATGACGCCAGCGGATCAGCGCTTCCACGCCGATGACCTGGCCGCTGCGCATGTTCACCTTGGGCTGGTAGAACAGTTCGAATTCGCCGCAGCGCAGCCCGCGTGCGATGTCCTCCAGCTGTTCGCTGCGTGAGCGCGCGCGCTCGTGCAGGTCGGGGTCGAACAGGTGGTAGCGGTTCTTGCCGGCCTGCTTGGCTTCGTACATCGCGCGGTCGGCATGCCGGATGAGCTGTTCCGCGTCTACGTTGTCCTGCGGGTAGAGCGCCACGCCGATGCTGGCGGACACCTGCACGCTTTCGCCCTTCACGAAGAAGGGCTCGGTGCATACCCGCAGCACCCGGTCGACCAGCTGCACGCACTCGTTGTGATTGCGCAGTCCGACCAGTACCGCGACGAACTCGTCGCCGCCCATGCGGGCGAGCGTGTCGGTTTCCCGCAGCTGACTGCTCACCCTGCGCGCGAGCAGTACCAGCAGTTCGTCGCCGGCGTCGTGCCCGAGGCGATCATTCACCGCCTTGAATCCGTCGAGATCGAGGTAGAGCACCGCCACCCAGTCGTCGCTGCGACGGCTGGCATTGATCGCCTGCACCAGACGGTCTGACAGCAGCAGCCGGTTGGGCAGGTCGGTCAGCGCGTCGAAGTGCGCCAGATGTTCGAGCGTTTCCTGCTGCCGGCGCAGCGGCGTCACGTCGCTTACCAGCACCACGTAATTCTGCGTCTGCCCCTGCTCGTTGCGCACCGCGCTGATCTTGACCAGGCTGGCGAAGCTTTCTCCGTCCTGCCGGCGGCTCCACGCTTCGCCCTGCCAGTGACCGGTCTGCGCCAGCGCGTTCAGGATGATTTCGAATTCGGCCGGTCCCTGCCGGCTGGATGCGAACATGTCGGGCGTACGCCCGATGATCTGCGGCCGCTCGAAGCCGGTGATCCGGCAGAAGGCTTCGTTCACGTCGACGATGCGGCCGTGCGGATCGACGATGACGATGCCTTCGCTGGTGTGGCTGAACACGCTGGCGGTCAGTCTGAACCGGGCATTTGCGTCCTTCTGCGCGGTGATGTCCCGCGCGATCTTGGAGGCGCCGATGATGCGGCCGGTTGCGTCACGCACCGGAGACACCGATACCGATACGTGGATGCGCCGACCGTCGCGGTGCAGCCGCTCGGTCTCGTAGTGGTCGACTTTCTCGCCGTGACGGATCTTGTCGAGGATGAAGTCCTCTTCCGCCACGCGCTCGGGCGGGAACAGCCTGAGCATCGGCTGGTGCAGCATGTCCTGCTCGCTGTAGCCGAACATGCGGGTGGCACCGGCGTTCCAGCTGGTGATGCGCCCGTCCAGCGTCTTGCTGACGATGGCGTCGTCCGACGATTCGAAGATGGCCCGGAAGTGTTCCGGCGCACCGGCGATGTTGGGCGGGGCTGATTCTTCTGCTGCGCACACCGCGGGGTCGGGGCGGTGTGCAGATCCGGACTGACCGGTCTTTGATTCGTGCATGGCCTTCCTTGGGGCGGGATGGCGTCCCGCGCGTGCGCTCTTTTTTACATCAATCTCTTGTTTACGCCATGAAGCGGCCTCGGATTGAGCAAAATTCCGTGTCTACGCGCCTGGTGGCGCGACCGCTGCGGCTGGCACCGGCACAGATGAGGGCCGCTTGACCCGCTGTTCCGTCGATTGCCGCGGCGTGTGGCGCGGCATCATGTGATGGTTGCCCCTCCGGATCTGCGCACGTGGCAGAAGAAAGCGATCTCGAAAAAACCGAACCAGCGTCACAGCGACGACTGGAACAGGCGCGCGAAGAAGGCCAGGTGCCGAATTCGCGCGAACTGGCGACCTTTCTCGTCACCATCACCGGCGTGGCCGGCATGTATGCGCTGGCCGGGTGGATGTGGCCGCGCAGCGCCCAGCTGCTGCGCGACGGCCTGACGGTGGACCGGCGCGCCATCTTCGATCCGGCCGCCATGTTCACGCTGCTGATCGACCGATCGATAGACGGTCTGGTCCTGCTGGCGCCGCTGTTCATCGCACTGCTGGTGGCGGCCTTCATTTCGCCCTTCCTGATGGCGGGCTGGAACTTCGCGCCCAAGGCGCTGGAACCGAAGTTCTCGAAGCTCAATCCGGCTGCCGGGCTCAAACGCATGTTTTCCTCCACCGCAGCGGTGGAACTGGCCAAGGGCGTGGGCAAGGCCACCCTGGTCGGCAGCGTGGCGGTGTGGGTGGTCATGCGCGACCACGAAAAGCTGTTCGCCCTGTTCGGCGCGCCGATCGACATCGCGCTCGGCGCCACCGGCGATCTCATCATCACCGCAACGCTGATGCTGGTGGCCGGCATGGGTCTCATCGTCGCGATCGACGTGCCCTTCCAGCTCTGGCACTACCACTCCGAACTGAAGATGACCAAGGAGGAGGCGCGCCAGGAGTTCAAGGAGCAGGAAGGCGATCCGCAGGTGAAGGGGCGCATCCGGCAGCAGCAGCGCGAAATGGCGCGCAACCGCATGATGGCCAACGTACCCAAGGCCGACGTGGTGGTGACCAACCCGACCCACTATTCGGTGGCCCTGCGCTATGAAGCGGCCAGGGGCGGCGCGCCGCGTGTGGTGGCCAAGGGGGCAGGCGAGGTCGCGCTGCGCATCCGCACGCTGGCGGCCGAACATGGCGTGCCGCTGGTCGAGGCTCCGCCGCTGGCGCGCGCACTGCACAAGCACTGCGAACTGGAGCAGGAAGTCCCGGCCCGGCTGTTTCGCGCGGTGGCCGAGGTGCTGGCCTACGTCTATCAGCTGAACGAAGCCTTTGCCCGGGGCGGCGAAGTGCCGCGGGCGCCGGGTGATCTGCCGGTGCCGCCCGATCTCGATCCGGGTGCCGATGCCGCGGAGCGGGAGGACGAGAACCCGACCGGCGGGCCTGCCCGCGACGCGACCTGAGCGCTGCGCCCACCGCCCCGCTGGCAGCCGCCCCTCCTCAGTCGCGTATTGTCGCCTTCATCAACAACTGTTCCAGTCGGCAGCTCCGCGCTTCACCTCCCTGTTTCCCAGTCCGATAGACATGAATTGTTAGTCCGGACCTTCCCGGGGCGATGCGAATACGTGGTTATTTTCCCCGCATGCACCTCAAGTGTGCATATGACGCCGCCGTTAGACATCCCTGGTCATGGGAAAAGCACGCGGCGGCCGCTTGAGCCGCTCATTCAGGGAGCGGCAAACGATGGTGGGTCGCAGCAGCGGAATGACCGAACAGGTCGCAGAGGCCGGCGAAACGCTGGAAATGAACGACTCGACCGGCAGTGACGCCTTTCTTCTGGCGGCACTGCACGGCAGTCAGGCGGTGGCCGAATTCGACCTCGACGGCAACATACTGAGTGCGAACCGAAACTTCCTCTCCTTGCTCGGCTATGAAGCAGCCGAGGTGGCCGGCCAGCATCACCGCATGTTCGTGGCCGAGGGTGAGGCGGATACGCCGGCCTATCGCGACTTCTGGAAGAAACTGGGGCGCGGCGAGTGCGACCGCGGTGAATACCTCCGCTGCGCGCGCGACGGTCGGCCCGTCTGGATACAGGCGAGCTACAACCCGGTGTGCGACGGTGGCGGGCGACCGGTGCGGGTGGTGACGTTCGCGATGGACGTGACCGAGCGCCGACGCCGGTTGGCGGACGACGCCGGCAAGCTGGCGGCGATAGACCGCAGCCAGGCGGTGATCGAATTCGATCTTGCCGGCACCATCCTGAGCGCCAACGAGAATTTCCTGGATCTGATGGGCTACCGGATGGAGGACATCCGCGGCCTGCATCACCGCACTTTCGTCGCGCCGGAGCAGGCAGGCTCCGCAGAGTACCAGGCGTTCTGGGAACGCCTGGGGCGCGGCGAATTCAGTTCCGGCGAGTACAGGCGCATCGGGCGGGACGGTCGCGAGGTGTGGATACAGGCCTCCTACAACCCGGTATTCGACCCGCGCGGCCGCCCGGTCAAGGTGGTGAAGTTCGCCACCGACGTGACCGAGGCCAAGCTGCGCAATGCCGAGTTCCAGGCCAAGGTGGCGGCGATGGATCTGGGCCAGGCGGTGATCGAGTTCGATCTGGACGGCCACGTCGTCAGCGCCAACCGCAACTTCCTCGCCGCCATCGGCTACACCCTGCGCGAAATCCAGGGCCAGCATCACAGCATGTTCTGCAGTGACGAGTACCGGCAGAGCCGCGAGTACCGTGACTTCTGGCTGCGCCTGAACGAAGGCCAGTTCGTCAGCGGACGCTTTCACCGGGTCGGCAAGTACGGCCGCGACGTCTACATCCAGGCCACCTACAACCCGATCTTCGACCTCGGCGGCCGGGTGATGAAGGTGGTGAAGTACGCCTACGACGTGACGAAGGAAGTCGAACTGGAAAAGCGCATCACGTCGAAATCCAGTGAAATGATGGTCAGTGTGCGTGCGCTGGTCGACAGCATCGGCGCCATCGCGGGCAGTTCGGGCAGCGCGTCGGAAACCGCCAGCCAGTCGGCCGCTGCCGCCGAAGCGGGTCACCGGGCGGTGCATCAGTCGATGGCGTCGATCGACCGCATACAGGCCAGTTCCAGCAAGGTGTCGGAAATCGTGCGGGTGATCGGCGACATCGCCAACCAGACCAATCTGCTTGCCTTCAATGCCGCCATCGAGGCTGCACGCGCGGGACAGCACGGCGTCGGTTTTTCGGTGGTGGCGGCCGAAGTGCGCAAGCTGGCCGAGCGCAGTTCCGACGCGGCCAAGGAGATCTCGTCGCTGATCGAATCCTCGGTCGTGCAGGTGAACCAGGGCGCCGAAGTCAGCAAGTCGGCAGCCAGCAGCTTCGAAGGCATCATGAGCAGCGTGCAGGCCACCGCCTTCAGTGTCATGGAGATCGCAGAATCCACGCAGCGGCAGCGGCAGATGGCTGACGAGGTGTCGTCGCTGATCGAGGCGCTCGCCCGCGACGTGAGCCACTGACGTGAGCGCAACCGGCTACGGCGTGTTCCGTCGCGGTCCGCTGCAGCTGGCCCTGCCGCTGGCGGCCCTGCGCGAGGTGGTGCCGTGCGCCGGGCTCAGCGCACTGCCTTGCGCCGCCCCCTGCGTGGTCGGCGGGCTGGACCTGCGGGGTACCGTGCTCCCGGTGATCGATCTGGGTCGCCTGATCAATGCCGCCGATGCGCCGAGTGCCGGCGCCGGCAACATCGTGGTCATGCTGAGCGAGGGGCAGCTGCTGGGCCTGATGGCCGACACCGTGACCGGCATTTTCGAGTGCGAACAGTCCGGGCTGAGCCGCCTGAGTCAGGCGGCGGGCGAGCCCTCGCTGCTGTCCGGTGCCTTCCGGCGCCCGGACGACGCCTCCCTGGTCAGCGTGCTGTCGGTCGACGCGCTCGCGTCATTGCCCGGCGTGCCGCGCGTGATCGATCCGCGCGGTGAAACGGCGCCTGCCGCTGCCGGGCACGCGGAAGCGGCCGTGCACCTGATCCTGGTGCGTACCGGCGATCTGTCCTTCGCGCTGCCATCCGTCCACGTCCAGGCGACGCTGCTCGACCCGCCGCTGCAGGCGTCGCCGCTGAGTGCGGGCTGCTGTCACGGCGTGATCGAACACGCAGGGCGGAAGATTCCGGCGCTCGATCTGGCCGCGTTCTGCGGTTTCGACGCCCTGCCTGCGCAACGGTTGCGCCAGGCGCTGGTGCTCGATCTCGACCGCGGCCAGGTCGCCATGCTGATCGAGGAAGTGGTCGACGTGGTGCGTACCGACCTGGCCTGTACCGCAGGTACTTCACGTGCCGCGCTGCCCGAGGCGGACCTGTTCGCCGGCGTGCTGTCGCTGGATGTGCTGCCCGCGCATCCGGTGCGCGCGGTCACGCGCCAGAAAGGGTTCTATCTGCTGCTGGATGACACGCGTCTGATCGGTCACCCGATGCTGCAGGGGCTGGCGGCGCTGAACACGCCGGTGGCGGGTGCGACCGACCGGCGGGAATCCGATGGCCGGGCCGCGCAGCCGGCGCAGCGGGTGATCACCTACGACATCGGCGTGGAAGTGGCTTCACCGATCGAACAGATCGCTGAAATCCTGCCCTGGTGTCCGGACGAGGCGCTGGGCAGCGCTGCCGCGGGCCGTGCCGCCCTGGTGGTCAGCCGCGGCCGCAGCATTCCGACCTGGTGTCTCAGTTCGATCTTCGGCCGCCCGGTTCCGCCGCTGTCGCCCTCCGCCAGCGTACTGGTGGTCGAGCACGAGGGCGCGCTGGTCGGCTTTTCGGTGTCCCGGCTGGTGTCGATAGACCAGGCGCAGCCGCCGCGCGGCGAGGGCCGGAAGGCATCTGCCGCCGCCGGGCTGCACGCCTTTGACCATCGCATGGTGGGCGGTGCCGACGACGCCCGCATGATCAGTCTGATGGACCTGCAACGGATCGCCGCCTCGCTGGAAGCGGCCTGAACCCGGCATCCCCGTAACCGGTCGCGGACCGCAGGCCCGCGCCATCTCCCGGTCATTCGCTCCTGCCCACCGGCAGGCGGCCGCGCGCGCCGTGTGTCCATTGACCCCAAGGTTCTTGTGGTTTTCAGGGTGTGTCCGCTCAAGTCCTCGCCCGGCGGGCCGTTCACACTGGTGCGTATTACTTTGGTAACAGGTTACTTCCCGGAGACAGTATGAAGAACCTCAGTATCTCGGCGCGTCTGGCCCTTGGCTTTGGCCTGATTGCCGTCATTTTCGCGCTCGTGGCCGTCTTCATTGCGCTGCGTGCTTCCAGCATGGCCGATCTGGCGCGTGACATCGACGAGCGCACGCAGCCCGAGGTCGAGGCGATTGCCGACCTGAATGCCGCGGTCCAGCGCGTGCGGGTCAATCTGCGCAGCGGCATCATCGAAACCGGCGATGCCGAAATGTCCCAGGTGCGTGAATTGCTGAAGGACAGCTACGCCGAACTGGACGCGGCGAACAGACGGCTGGCTGCGCTGGTGTCCAGCGGCACCGGCAGCGACGGCGAAGAGACCCAGGCCATGGCCCGGCTGACCGAGCATCTTGCGCAATTCCGCCGGATTTCCGATCAGGTGGCCGAGCACGCTTTCGCAAACCGTAATCAGGACGCCAACGCACTGCTGCACACCGCGCATGCGCCGGCTGCGCAGGCGATCAATGCGTCCACCCGCGAAATGCGCGAGCTCACCCGCGCCCGGAACAGCGTGGCGCTCGAACAGATGAAGAGTGCGACGGCCAGCCTGAAGCAGGTGGTGATTGCGGCCGGCGTGATCGTGATCGCCATCGCTTTCGGCGTCTGGTTCGCCATCACCCGCAGCGTGGGCAGCCAGCTCAGCCAGACGCTGGCTGCGGTGAAGCGGATTTCCGCCGGAGACCTGACCCAGGACGTGCGTGCCGAGGGCAACAGCGAGCTGGCCCAGCTGCTGCGCGAAGTACAGTCCATGCAGAATGCGCTGCGCACCATGGTGCGCGCCATCGGCGACGCCACCGGCAAGCTGGGGCAATCGGCCCAGCACCTGTCCGGCGCCACCCAGCAGGTGCGCGCGTCGGCCGACAGCCAGGCCGAACTGGCGGCCTCCATGGCCGCCTCGCTGGAGGAAATGTCCACCTCGATCACTCATGTCAGCGAACTGAGCGCCGAAGCGAGTTCCGAGTCGGGGGTGGCCGGTCATCACGCCTCCCTGGGGGCCGGCGACATCGGCCGCATGGTGGACCAGATCCGTCAGGTGACTGAAGGCATCGAACAGAGTGCTGCCCGCGCGGAAGCGCTGGGCGGAGAAGTGGCCGACATCACCCGCATCGTGCATGTGATCCGCGACGTGGCGGACCAGACCAATCTGCTGGCGCTGAATGCCGCGATCGAGGCAGCCCGTGCCGGTGAAATGGGGCGCGGCTTCGCGGTGGTGGCCGATGAGGTGCGCAAGCTGGCGGAACAGTCCGGCCGCTCGGCCAAGGAAATCGCTGAAATGGTCGGGCGCATCCAGTCCGGCGCCAGTGACGTGGCCGGGCAGATGCAGGCCACGGTGCTGCGCGTGCATGAAGGTCTGCAGACCGCCGAACAGGGGCGCGCCAAGGTGCTCGACATCGACGTCCATGCGCAGCGGGTGGTGGGCACCATCAGCGAAGTGTCCGGCGGGCTGAAGGAACAGGCGATCGCCAGCCAGGATCTGGCCCAGCGGGTGGAGCAGATCGTGCAGATCGTGGAAGAGAACGCCGGTGCCGCGGCATCGGTGGCGGAGTCGGCCAACGAACTGGCGGCGCTGTCCGGCCAGCTGGGCGAGCAGGTGAGCCGCTTCCGCATCGCCGCCTGAGGCCCGCAGGGTCGCACCACCCGACCGCCGCGCCGTCAGGAAGAGGCCGCAGGCCGCGCAAGCGGCGCTGCGGCCTCGTTCATTTCCGTGTCCAAAAAAACGGGCGCCGTGCAGCGCCCGAAGGGGTCATCTTAATAGGACGGGAAGGCAGGCGGTTCAGTAGTCCGCCGCCAGCAGACGGCCGCCTTGCAGCTTTACCCGGTCACCGGTACGCCAGACCGGCGCGCTGTCCAGCGACACCGTCCGGTATTCGCCGTTTTCCATGCGTACGCCCACCTCCCAGCGCGATACGGTGCGCTGGGTCTTTTCGACCTGGTGACCGGCATAGGCGCCACCGGCGATGCCGATCAGGGTGGCGATGGTGCGGCCGCTGCCCTTGCCGACCTGATTGCCGAGCAGACCGCCGACCACGCCGCCGGCCGCCGCGCCCAGGCCGCTCGGATCGGCCGGCGCCTTCACTTCGCGCACCGATTCGACCTGACCGCAGTCGGCGCAGACTGGCGCCGGTGCGCGTTCGGCCACCGGAGGCGGCGGCAGGGTGCTGCCTGCCACCGGCGCGGGAATCACATCGATGCCCGGGTCGTAGCGCCGGTCAGCGACCTTGACCGTGCGCGGCGCGTCTTCTTCGCTGGCCACCGCCGGCGCGTGATGCACCGCCGGCTTGCTGTGCGTGCGCCGTTCGGCGACCGGCTTGCGCGGAGCGCTGTCCGGCGCTGCTGCGGCGGGCGGCGGCGCGACTGTCTGCGCCGCGGCGGCGACCGGGGCTTCCGGCGCGGGCGGCGTGGCGACCGGTGCGGCGGCGGTGGCGACCACGGCCGGTTCGGCCGGCCGCGGGTCCATCACGCCGGTCAGTTTCGCGATGCCGACCGCGCTGAAGGCGGTCACCGAAACCGCCGCCACCCACAGGGCGGGGTGCAGCGAACGGGCGGGGGCGGTATGGGCCTGGGTATTCATCTGTTTCTCCTCACGGGGTGAGCGCTGTCCTCTCGGGGACGACGCGTGCAAGTAACGCATGCCCGCGTGAATGAATCCGACCGCTCTTTGTAAGGGTGTTTTGCGCTTGGTAACAAACCGCGTGCCCGGGCGAAGGACGGCGTCCCGGGTCCGATGCGTTCAATAGCCGGGTAAAACCCCGCTTCTTTTCCGGGTTTGATTGACGCCGCCTGCGATGAAATGTCGTCATGGCTTCGTCCCTCTCGCTCCGTCAGGCAATCGGCTCACCGAACATCCGGCAGATGGCCGCGCCGCTGCTCATCGTCCTCATCCTGTCGATGATGGTGCTGCCGCTGCCCACCTTCGTGCTGGACGTGTTCTTCACGTTCAACATCGCGATGTCGGTGATGGTGATGCTGGTGGCGCTGTACACGACGAAGGCGCTTGATTTTTCGGTGTTTCCGACCGTTCTGCTGGTGACCACGCTGCTTCGCCTGTCGCTCAACGTGGCGTCCACCCGGGTGGTGCTGCTGGAAGGTCATACCGGCCCGGACGCGGCCGGCAAGGTGATCGAGGCCTTCGGTCACTTCCTGGTCGGCGGCAACTACGCGGTGGGCATCATCGTGTTCGTCATCCTGACCGTCATCAACTTCGTGGTGGTGACCAAGGGTGCGGGCCGGATCGCCGAAGTGGGGGCACGCTTCACGCTGGACGCGATGCCCGGCAAGCAGATGGCGATCGACGCCGACCTGAACGCCGGCCTGATCGGTGAGGACGAAGCGCGCCGCCGCCGCCGCGAGATCGCCGACGAAGCGGATTTCTACGGCTCGATGGACGGTGCATCGAAGTTCGTTCGCGGCGATGCGGTGGCCGGCATCCTCATCCTGCTCATCAACATGGTGGGTGGCATGCTGATCGGCATCATGGAACACGACATGAGCGCCGGTCAGGCCGCCAAGTCCTACGTGATGCTGACCATTGGCGACGGTCTGGTGGCCCAGATTCCCGCGCTGGTCATTTCCATTGCCGCCGGTCTGGTGGTGTCGCGCGTCGGCAGCGAAGGCGACGTGGGCGGCCAGGTGATTTCCCAGCTGTTCGGCAATCCGCGCGTGCTGGCCATTTCCGGTGGCATTCTGGCCATGATGGGCATGATTCCCGGCATGCCCAACTTCGTGTTCCTGCTGATGGCGGGCGGTCTGGGCTATCTGGCCTGGCGTGGCATGCAGCAGCAGGCGGCACCCAAGACGCGCGAGGCGGCGGAGAAGGCGGCTGCGGAAAGGGCGGCCGCCACCCAGGCGGTGGTGCCGCCGGAACAGCAGGAAGCGGCCTGGAGCGACGTGGTGCCGGTCGATACGCTGGGTCTGGAAGTGGGCTACCGGCTGATTCCGCTGGTCGACCGCGGTCAGGACGGCGAACTGCTGAAGCGCATCCGCGGCCTGCGCAAGAAGTTCGCGGCCGAGATCGGTTTCCTGACCGCGCCGGTTCACATCCGCGACAACCTCGAACTGAAGCCCAACGGCTACCGCATCACGCTCAAGGGCGTGGACGTCGGCAGCGGCGAGGCGTATCCGGGCAGCCTGATGGCGATCAACCCGGGCCGCGTGGCCGGTTCGCTGCCCGGCCGCGAGGCGCGCGACCCGGCCTTCGGCCTGCCTGCGGTCTGGATCGAGCAGGGGCTGCGCGAGCAGGCGCACGCGCTCGGCTACACCGTGGTCGATGCGTCCACCGTCATCGCCACCCATCTGAACCACCTCATCCTGACCCACGCTTCGGAACTGTTCGGCCGCCAGGAAGCGCAGTCGCTGCTGGAACACCTGAGCAAGGAGCAGCCCAAGCTGGTCGAGGACCTGGTGCCCAAGGCGCTGCCGCTGTCGGTGGTGCAGCGCGTGCTGCAGAGCCTGCTGGAAGAGGGCGTGGCCATCCGCGACATGCGCTCCATCATCGAAACGCTGGCCGAATTCGCGCCGCGCACGCAGGACCCGCTGGAACTCACCTCCCGCGTGCGTGTGGCGCTGGGGCGCGCCATCGTGCAGCAGCTGTTCCCCGGCGCCAGCGACGTGCAGGTCATGGTGCTCGACCCGGGCCTGGAGCGGCTGCTCGGGCAGGCGCTGGGCGGTGGCGGCGACGGCTCGGTGATCGAGCCGGGTCTGGCCGACACGCTGATGAACGAAGTCGCCCGCAGCGCGCAGAACCAGGAAGAGATGGGGCTGCCCGCGGTGCTGCTGGTGCCGGCGCCGCTGCGCTGGCTGCTGTCGCGCTTCCTGCGCCGTGCGGTGCCCAGCCTCAAGGTGCTCGCCAATTCCGAAGTTCCTGAATCCCGGACCATCAAGGTCACTGCTGTCATCGGAGTCAAATCATGACGCCTCGCAAGTATCTGGCTGCCACCGCCCGCGACGCCCTGCGCCGCATCAAGGAAGACCTTGGTCCCGACGCCATCGTGCTGTCGAACCGTCCGGTCGAGGGCGGCGTGGAAATTCTCGCGCTGCCGGCGAATGCGCTGGAGGCGATGACCGCACCGGCGAAGAAGCCGGCGGCTCCGCCGCCGGTGGCCGAGCCGTCCCCGGCGCGCGCCCTGCCCGCGATGTCCGATGCCGACGACGACTTCGAAGTCACGCTGTCCAGCAGCCTTGCGTCGCGCCGTGCCGCACCGGCGGTGGAGCCGCGCGACGAAGTGCGTGCGCCGAAGCCGTGGCAGCCTTACCGTCCGCGTCCGGCTACGCCGGCTGAACTGCGCGATATGGCGCGTTCGCGCCAGCAGCAGGCGCCGGCCAACGAACAGCTCGAAGCCCACGCCGAAGTGCCGCTGCGCCGTCCCGCGGCCGAGCCCGAGCTGGCGCCGCGCCGTGCCGCGCCGCAGGCACCGGCGGTGCAGCCGGCCGCTGCGGCCGAACGCGCGCCGGAACTGGACGCCGCGCTGCGCGAAGAACTGGGCAGCATCCGCCGCATGCTGGAACAGCAGCTCGCCGGTTTCGCCTGGGGTGAAATGTCGCGCACCTCGCCGATCAAGACCTCGCTGGCTGCCGAAATGCTCGAATCCGGCTTCAGTGCGGTCACCACCTACCGGCTGCTCGACCAGCTGGCCAGTTCCGACTCGCTGGCCGCTGCGCGCAACGAACTGCGCACGCTGATCGGCCGCGACCTGATCACGCTCAATTCCGACGCCGACATCATCGACCGCGGCGGCGTCTATGCGCTGGTCGGCCCGACCGGCGTCGGCAAGACCACCACCACCGCCAAGCTCGCCGCCCGCTGCGTGGTGCGTCACGGCGCCGACAAGGTGGCCCTGCTCACCACCGACGGCTACCGGATCGGCGCCCACGAACAGCTGCGTATCTACGGCCGCATCCTCGGCGTGCCGGTGCATGCGGTGCGCGACGCGTCCGACCTGCGCCGCATGCTGGTCGAACTGCGCGACAAGCACATGGTGCTGATCGACACCGTCGGCATGAGCCAGCGCGACCGCGCGGTGGCCGAACAGATCGCGATGCTGTCCTCGAGCGGCGATGTGCGCCGCCTGCTTCTGCTCAATTCTGTCGCCCGCGCCGACGCGCTGGACGACGTGGTGCGCGCCTACTCGGCACCGAATGGCGGCGCCGATCTGGCCGGTGCGATCATCAGCAAGGTCGATGAGTCGGTCACGCTGGGCCCGGTGCTGGACGTGCTGATGCGCCACCAGCTGCCGCTGTACTACGTGGCCAACGGTCAGCGCGTGCCGGAAGACCTGCACCTGCCGAACCGGGCCTATCTGATGCACCGCGCGCTGCGTGCCGCGGGCGAAGACTCTTCCCAGCACCTGAATCCCCAGGACGCCGGCCTTCTGATGGCTGCATCCCGCCGTGACCTGCGCAGCGAGGTGAGCCGTGGCTGATCTGATGCACGACCAGGCGGCTGGCCTGCGCGCGCTGTTCCGCCGTTTTCCGTGTCAGCGGGTAGCCTTCGCCGGCGCCGTGCCGGCGGCCGGCAGTACCTCGCTGGCAGTGGCCACTGCCATCGAAGCCGCCCGCAGCGGCCTGCGGGTGACGCTGATCGACGAACACCAGGGCGCCGGCTCGGCCACCGCCCGGCTGGGCCTGACTTCGCGCATCGATCTGCTGCAAGTGCTCAACCGCGACGCGCCGCTGTCGGCAGTGCGCATCGCCTCCCAGCACGGCGTGGTGGTGGTGCCGGCCGCACGGCTCGCCGCAGCGTCCCGCCAGCTGAACCGTCTGCAGACCGAAGCGCTGGACGATGCGCTGATCGAACTGACCCGCGACACCGAACTGCTGGTGATCGACTGCGCGGTCGAGGACGGCCAGCTGTCGGCGCTCGCCCGCCGTGCCGACCGGCTGGCGGTGGTGACCGCCGCCTCCGGCGCCAGCATCACGGCCGCCTATGCGCTGATCAAGCGGCATCTGGCCGGCGCCACGCCGGTCGGCGCCGGGCGCGCCATCCCGGTCCACGTTGGGGTCAGCCGCGCGCGTTCGGTGGCCGACGCCCGCCAGGCCTTTGCCAGCCTGAATGGCGTGGTGAGCGAACATCTCGGGTCCGCGCTGCACTGGCTGGGCTGCCTGCCGGCCGGTTACCAGCGGCCGGTGTTCTCGGTGGCCGGTGAAGACGCGCTCAAGACCGGTCGGGATCTTGCCGAAAAGCTCTTCGTGACCCGCGAAGCGGACAAAACCGGTATGTTGTCGGCCCTGAACGAACCGCTGGCGGACCACCGCAGCGACCGGGGAGGGCGTGCAGGCGAGCTTCCGGCCCGCGTGGCCTGACTGCACGGCGACCCGCAGCAGAGGACAGAATCATGTACACCGCATCCGGAACACTGGACCGCGACCAGCTCGCCAAACATTACGCGCCGCTGGTCAAGCGCATCGCCTATCACCTGATGGCCAAGCTGCCGGCCAGCGTGCAGGTCGAGGACATCATCCAGAACGGCATGCTGGGCCTGCTCGACGCGATGAGCCGCTACGAGGAAGGGCTGGGCGCGCAGTTCGAAACCTACGCGGTTCAGCGCATCCGCGGCGCCATGCTGGACGGCCTGCGCGAGAACGACTGGCTGCCGCGCAGTCTGCGTCGCGACATGCGCCGCATCGAATCCGCCATCCACACGCTGGAACAGCAGAAGGGCCGCCAGCCGACCGAAGGCGAACTGGCCGAATCGCTGGGCATGCCGCTGGGCGAGTACCAGAAGATGCTGCAGGAGGCGCGCGGCTATCAGCTGGTGTATTTCGAGGACTTCACCGACGGCGACGACGATGATTACCTCGACCGCCACAGCGTGGGCACCGAAGACCTGGATCCGCTGGAGCGCCTGCTCGACAAGAACATGCGCGACGTGCTGGTGAAGGCGATCGGTGACCTGCCGGAACGCGAAAAGACGGTGATGGGCCTCTATTACGAGGAAGACCTGAACCTGCGCGAAATCGGCGAAATTCTCGGCGTATCGGAATCGCGCGTCTGCCAGCTGCACAGCCAGGCCATCGCCCGCCTGCGCAGCCGCATCGCTGCCCGCGGCTGAGCCCATTCCCGTGCGCGCAGATCGCATCAGCATTGCCGGCCTGCTGCTCGGGCTGGCCGCCATCATGGTCGGTCAGGTGCTGGAAGGCGGCAGCCTGTCGTCGCTGTTCCAGCCCGCCGCCTTCGTCATCGTGATCGGCGGCACCCTGGGCGCGACCATGCTGCAGACCCGCTATCCCATCTTCATCCGCGGCATGCGCATGGGCAGCTGGGCCTTCGCCGCACCCGCGGTGTCGACCGAAAGCCTGATCCGCAAGCTGGTGGCGTGGTCGCATCTGGCGCGCCGTGACGGCGTGCTGGCACTGGAAAAGCAGATGGGCAGCGAAACCGACCCCTTCTTCCAGAAGGCGGTGCAGCTGCTGATCGACGGCGCCGATGCGAATCGGCTGCGCGACGTGATGGAGGTCGAACTGACCACCTACGAAAACACGCTGCGCCAGTCCGCCCGGGTGTGGGATTCGGCCGCCGGCTATGCGCCGACCGTGGGCATCATGGGTGCGGTGCTGGGTCTCATCCACGTGATGGAAAACCTCGGCGATCCGACCCGGCTGGGCGCCGGCATCGCCACTGCCTTCGTCGCCACCATTTATGGCGTGGGCAGTGCCAACCTGGTCTTCCTGCCGATAGGCCGCAAGCTGCAGACCCATGTGTCGCAGCTGATCACGCTGCGCGAGCTGTTCATCGACGGTCTGGTGGCCATCGCCAACGGCGACAATCCGCGCATCGTCGAGAGCCGACTGCTGGGCTACGTGGCCCGGATTCCGGACTGAAGGCCATGCGTCGCAAGCGCCGCTACGTGCCGGATTCGGACGAGAATCACGATCGCTGGCTGGTGTCCTACGCCGACCTCGTGACGCTGCTGTTCGCCTTCTTCGTCGTGATGTACGCGATCTCTCAGGTCAACGAAGGCAAGTACCGGGTGCTGAGCGCGTCGCTGAACAGCGCTTTCGCCGCCAAGGACGGCGTGCAGCTGATCGAACTGCCGACCGTTGCGGCGCCCCGCAGCGCCCTGCAGGTCGAGCTGGAACAGCTGCGTCAGGCGCGGGCCGCGCAGAAGGAGAAGGAAAGACGCGAGCGCGCGCAGCGCACGATGACCGAACTGACCGAGGCCCTGTCCGCGCTCACCCGTGAGGGGCAGGCCACGGTGACCGACGGGGCGCTCGGCATCACGGTCGATCTCGACGCCACCTTCCTGTTCGGCCGCGGCCAGACGGTGCTGGAGCCGGCTGCGCGCGACATCATCACGGCCATTGCCGGCGTACTGCTCTATACCGATTACCCGCTGGTGATCGAAGGCCACACCGACAGCCTGCAGCCGGCACCCGGTGCGCTGTCGAACTGGGCCATCTCGGCGCTGCGCGCTGCGGCGGTGACCCAAGTGTTCGAGGAGCAGGGGGTGATACCGGCAAGGCTGACCGCGGCAGGTCTTGCCGATCAGCGGCCGATTGCCGGCAACGACAGCGAAGAGGGTCGGGCGAAGAACCGTCGCGTGTCGATACGCATCGAAACCTATTCGAATGATCGCGCGGCGCTCAACGGCAAACCGGCCAACACGCCGGTCGAGGTGCCGGAAGGCGCGCTCGGCTCCAGCTTCCCCAAACTCTGATCGAGGAGGGGCGTCCTCGACGCTCGCGCGTCGTCAGTTGCGGAGTGCGTCGCCCTCTGCTGTTTCCGGCACCTGCCGGACTGAAGCCTTCGTTCTGCGGCGTCCGGCTCATTGCGGGCGTCCGCCGCATGAGGCGGCGCTGACGCTATTTCGTGCGCATTGATGAAAAAGTGCGCGCGATGACGCATCCCCGCCGACACAGGGTGTCGCCAGTTCAGACTTCGTAACGGGCGTGAGCGGTGGGATCCGACGCGCGCGTCAGGCGCTGCCGAAGGAGCGACGGCTGGTCAGCGTGGTCGATTGTCCGTCCGGCCCGTAGGTCGAGGCCTGTTCCGCTGCCGACATCAGCACGGCCAGAGCCTGCTGGCTGGACTTCATCTGCGCGCGGATCATTTCGCCGTTTGACTGGTTGGCGTCGTGTGCTTCACGCGCCAGCGCCAGCAGGTCGGCGAAAGGCTGGCGGCAGGCGGCCCATTCCGGGCCGCTGGCAAACAGCGCGTCGAGCGCTTCTTTCGACGTCTGCGTACCCGCGCGCGCGATCAGCGCGCTGCGCGCATCACCCAACTGCGACAGCCGTGCATAGGCTTCCGACTTGCGCGCGGCGAGCGCGGGCAGGGTGTCGATGTCACCGCTCAGCAGCGCCGCATGCTCTGCACGCAAATGACCGAGGGCCACGCGCAGGGTCGCGGCTTCCTCGGTCATCAGGGCGGACAGCCGCGCGGCGATCTGCGCGGCCAGTTCTGCAGACAGCATCAGGTGGCCGGTCGGGCGTTCAGCATCTGCCGCACGCTTTCGATCAGGCTGTCGGCCACGCGATCCGCGTTGACCTTGAAGCGACCGTCGGCGATGGCCTGCTTGATTTCATCCACGCGCGCGCTGTCGACCACCGGCACGTTGGAGATGGTGGCTTCCAGTTCCCGCAGGCGGGAAGAGGTACCCGAAATGTCGATCTGCGCGCCGGGGGCCGAGGCGGCCGAGGTAGCGGAGGTCGAACTGCTGCTGGAGCTGCTGCGCGCGGCCGAAGACGGCGCGGGGCCCAGCGGTTTTCCAGTTCCGTCGATTTTCACGATGAACCCTTTCCTAAGACGTTCGAATCGTATTACGACCCTGCCCTGAAAAAACTTTAGAACTTTTTGTAGGGAGTCGTCTTACATCGATGCTTCATCGTGACTATATCAAGCGTGGGGGCGGCCCCACGAGGAATTACTTGCCGCTCGCCGGCTCAGTACATCACCTCGACGATGCCGCCCGGTCGTGCTATGCCGCTCACCACCTGGCCGCTGCCGGTGCGCACCTGAACCGTCTGGCCGGCCTGGGCGGTGGCCAGCGCCTTGCCGTCATGGCTGACCGCAAAGCCGCTGCCCCGGGCAATCAGCTTCACGATCTGCCCCTGCTGTACGGCCGGCGGTGCGCGCAGCCAGTCTGCGCGCAGAGGCTGGCCGGCGCCGATGGCCACCTGCACCGATTGGCCGACCGCCTGCTGGGCATCGATGATCATATTGGGCGGCAGTTCGGTCAGATCGCCGCGCATGAAGGCGTAGTCGCCTTCGGCAATCACCTGCCCGCGACCGAGCGCACGGGCGGCCACCAGATATTCGCCTTCGACGCGGACCCGCGATGGAATATAGACAGTCCAGTTCGCACCCTGGGTACAGCGCACGCCGACATTGATGCGCCCCCACGCGCGGCTGCCGGTTGGCAGGAACACTTCGTGGGCGCTACAGGCACCGAGTGCCAGCCGGGCATCCGGCTGGCCCACTTCGATCACCGCCTTGCCCGGCACGCCAGCGGTCTGCGCGATCAGGAAGCTGCTGACGCTGGCGCGCAGCGTGTCGGTGCTCAGCTGCGCGGACGCAGCGGAGCACGCAAGAGCGAGGAGGAGGGCGGCAGGCCAGCGGAACATGTGGGCGGATCTCATCGGACGGTGACACAGGCAGTTTTCATTGCAGCACGGAAAGGCGCGGTCCGGTACCCGGAATAGCCACCCAAGGGCCGCCCTGTTCCGGCCGGAAGCGGCAAGGCTGCCGGTCAGCCCTGCCGCGCCGGCAGCAAATCCTTTGCCGGCGCGGGTTTGCGCCGCGGTCAAGTTTTGCCGCGGCAAAGCTTGCCGGCGAAATGCGGCAGAAGCAGTGGAAAGAAGGGGTGGCGGCCGTCCTTTTTTGCCGTTTCCGCCGGCCGTGACCCGCTTACAGTCGCTGGCACGATAGCTGCAATGGATGGTCCATCATGCCGACCCCGCTCGACCGCCTTCTCGATCTTCCGCAAGCCGCCCTCGGCGTGCGTGCCGCGCGCCAGCAGCAGCTGGCTTCGAACATCGCCAATGCCGACACGCCGCACTACAAGGCGCGCGATCTCGATTTCAAGAGCGCGCTGGAGAGCGCGATGGGCGGCAAGGCCGGTGCCGGCGGTCCGGTGGAGCTGGCCCGCACATCCAGCCGCCACATCGATGCCAAGGGCAATGGCGGCGCTTTCGAACAGGCCATGAAGTACCGCACCGAAACCCAGTCCAGCGTCGACGGCAACACGGTAGACATGGATATCGAGCGCTCCGCTTTTGCCGAGAACTCGGTGCAGTACGAAGCGCTGCTCACCTTCATCAGCGGCCGCCTGCGCACCATGCAGCAGGCCGTCCAGGGCCAGTAAGGAGACTGAATCATGGCAGGCAACATGTTCAACGTTTTCGGCATCGCCGGTTCCGCACTGACTGCGCAATCGGTACGCCTGAACACCACGTCGAGCAATCTGGCCAACGCCGACTCGGTCGCATCCGCCGATGGCCGGCCCTATCGCGCCAAGCAGGTGGTGTTCGAAGTGAAGCCCTTCGCCGAAGGCGGCGAGGCACAGGGCGTACGCGTGACCCAGATCGTCGAGAGCGCGGCACCGATGCGCACGACCTTCGACCCCAACAATCCGGCTGCCGACGCGCAGGGCTATGTGCAGATGCCCAACGTCAATGTGGTGGAAGAGATGGTGAACATGATTTCAGCATCCCGCTCCTACCAGACCAACGCGGAAATGATGAACACCGCGAAGCAGCTGATGCTCAAGACACTCACCATCGGACAGTAAGGAGATCGCCATGGCCGTCAATTCCGTCAATGGATCGTCCAACGCGGACCTCTACGGATCCCTCAATGGCACCAAGAGCGACAAGCCGTCGGAACTGGATGCCGCGCAGAACCGCTTCCTGATGCTGCTCACCACCCAGCTGAAGATGCAGGACCCGCTCAGCCCGATGGACAACGCCCAGGTGACCTCGCAGCTCGCGCAGATCAGCACGGTCGATGGCATCACCAAGCTCAACAGCACGCTGGAACAGATGATGGCCAGTTCGACCGAGGCGCAGCAGCTGCAGGCGGCTGCGCTGGTCGGCCATGCGGTGCTGATCGAAGGCTCGGCGCTCAAGCTGGTCGAGGGCCAGTCCATGGGCGGCGTCGAACTGGCAGGGCCGGCCGATCAGGTTACGGTGACGATCAAGGGCGCCAACGGTGTGGTGGTGCGCGAAATCAATCTCGGCGACCAGGACGGCGGCGTCGTGCAGTTCGCGTGGGACGGCAAGGACAGCGCTGGCACGCCTGTTGCTCAGGATGGTGCGTACTCCTTCAGCGTGAAGGCAGTGCAGAAGGGCAAGACGGTGACCACCTCGCCGCTCGAACTGGCGGTGGTCAGCAGTGTGGAACGCAGTGGCGGCAACGTCCGCCTGAACGTCGGCCAGCAGGGGCTGGTCGCGATCGACGACATCAAGCAGATCTACTGATCGGGAGTTGAATCATGGCCTTCCAGCAAGGACTTTCCGGACTGAACATCGCCTCCAAGGCGCTCGACGCGATCAGCAACAACGTCGCGAACTCGACCACCGTGGGTTTCAAGCAGTCTCAGGCACAGTTCGCCGACATCTACGCAACCACGCTGGGCGGCGGCACCTCGAACCAGATCGGTATCGGCGCCCGCGTCAATGGCGTGGCTCAGCAGTTCTCCCAGGGCAACATCACCGTGACCAGCAATCCGCTGGACATCGCCATCAACGGTGAAGGCTTCTTCCGGATGAACAACAACGGCGATGTGCTGTATTCGCGCAACGGCCAGTTCAACGTCGACAAGAACGGCTACATCGTCAATGGCTCTGGCTATCGCCTGACCGGTTATGGCACCGATGCCAACGACAACATCGTGGTCACCGCGCCGATCGATCTGCGCATCGATACCGCGCTGACCGGTGCCCAGCCGAGTTCGACCACGCTGGCCAATCTGGCGGTCAACCTCGATTCCCGCCTGTCGCCGCCGGCCACCACGCCGTTCTCGCCGACCGACACCTCCAGCTTCTCCTACTCGACTTCGCTGACCGCCTACGACTCACTGGGCAATCCGCACATCATGTCGATGTATTTCGTGAAGTCCGCCACCGCGAACCAGTGGGACCTGCACACCTCGCTGGATGGCGGCGCGGCAACCGCGGCCACCACGCTCACCTTCAATTCCAACGGCGGTCTGGTCGGCCCGACCACGGTGGCGCAGTCGTTCGCCGTGGGCACCGGTGCCACCACGCCGCTGGCCTTCGATCTGGATCTCACTGGTTCCACCCAGTACGGCACCACCTTCAGCGTGAATTCGGTGGGTCAGGACGGTTACACCTCCGGTCGGCTGTCCGGCCTCACGGTGTCGCCGGAAGGCATCGTCCAGGGCCGCTACACCAACGGCCAGTCGCGCAACATCGGCCAGGTCGTGCTGGCGACGTTCCAGAATCCGGACGGCATGGTCCAGCTCGGCAGCAACGCCTGGGCGGAAACCTCCTTCTCCGGCCCGCCGGCGGTCGGTGCGCCGGCAACCGGCAACCGCGGCGGCCTGCAGCCGGGTGCCGTGGAAGATTCCAACGTCGATCTGACCGCCGAACTGGTGAACATGATCACGCAGCAGCGCGCCTACCAGGCCAATGCGCAGTCGATCAAGACCCAGGACCAGATCCTGCAGACGCTGGTCAACCTGCGCTGACGCGCACTGAGGAACCGTCATGGACCGCGTGATCTACACAGCGATGACCGGCGCGAAGTGGACGATGGAGCGTCAGGCTTCGGTCGCCCAGAATCTCGCCAATGCCTCGACCACCGGCTATCGCGCCGAAGAGCACCGTCTGCGCGCGGTGCCGGTGAAGAGCGAGGCGCTGCCGTCGCGTGCGTTCGTGGTCGATGCCAGCGTGAAGAACGATTACACGCCGGGCGTGCTGCAGCAGACCGGCCGTACCTTCGACATGGCCATACAGGGCAAGGGCTGGTTCGCGCTGGCCATGCCCGACGGCACCGAGGCCTATACCCGCAACGGTCATTTCCAGATCAGCCCGACCGGCATCCTGCAGAACGCCAACGGCCTGACGGTGCAGGGCGAAACCGGCCCGATCACCATTCCGCCTGACACCGAAGTGACGCTGGGCGCGGACGGCACGCTGTCCACGGTGCAGCGTACCGGCGGCGTCAATCAGGTCAATCCGGTCGGTCGGCTCAAGCTGGTCGATCCGCCGGAAAACACGCTGCGCCGCGGTGACGACGGCCTGTTCCGCGTGACCACGCCGGGACCCGCTCCGCAGGCACAGAACGTGCGTGTGGTGGGGGGCTTCCTCGAAGGCAGCAATGTGAATGTGGTCGATCAGGTGGTGGCGATGATTTCGCTGGCCCGCCAGTTCGAGATGCAGACCAAGATGCTGCAGACCGCGGAACGCAATGACCAGGCCGCTTCGCAGGTCCTGGGCAACAACTGACAACCGGAGTAACCGATCATGATTCGCTCGCTGTGGATTGCCCGCACCGGCATGGATGCACATCAGACTCAGCTCGATGTCATCACCAACAACTTGGCGAACGTCAGCACCAACGGTTTCAAGCGCGCCCGCGCCGTGTTCGAGGACATGCTGTATCAGACCCTGCGCCAGCCGGGCGCGCTGAACACGCAGCAGAACACGATTCCGTCGGGTCTGCAGATCGGTACCGGCGTGCGACCGGTGGCCACCGAGCGCATCCACACCCAGGGCAACATCCAGCAGACCGGCGGCACGCTGGACGTGGCCATCCAGGGCGAAGGCTTCTTCCAGATCCAGATGCCGGACGGCACGCTGTCCTACACCCGCGATGGCGCCTTCCAGAAGGATGCGCAGGGCGTGATGGTCACCTCCAGCGGTTTCCCAGTGCAGCCGCAGATCACCATTCCGGCGGATGCGCAGTCGGTCACCATCGGCCGTGACGGCGTGGTGAGCGTGCTGCAGCCCGGACAGGCCGCACCGACCCAGATCGGCCAGCTTCAGCTCGCGACCTTCGTCAATGCCGGCGGGCTGCAGAGCATGGGCGAGAACCTGTTCGTCGAGACCGCGTCCAGCGGCACGCCGACGCCGAACACCCCGGGCACCAATGGTGCCGGCCTGCTCAACCAGGGCTTCGTCGAAACGTCAAACGTGAACGTGGTCGAGGAACTGGTGCAGATGATCCAGACCCAGCGCGCCTACGAAATCAACTCGCGCGCGATCCAGACCTCGGACCAGATGCTGGCCCGCCTGACCCAGCTCTGATCGCGCCTGCGGAGACCGACATGAATCCCCGTCACCTCCATCTTGCCGCCCGCTGCGCAGGTTTTGCCGCCGTGCTGATTGCCGCGGCAATGCTTGCCGGCTGCGTCACCACCACGCCGCCGACCGCGGTTCATCAACCGATGACCATCCGCCCCGAGCCGCGTCCGCAGTACCAGACCAATGCCGGCGCGATCTATCAGCCGGGCGCTGTCCGGCCACTGTTCGAGGACCGTCGCGCCCGCATGGTCGGCGACACGCTGGTGATCAACATCAGCGAGCGCACCCAGGCTGCGAAGAAGGCGTCCAGCTCGGCCGACCGCACGCAGGAAATCACTACCGGCGTACCCAAGATTTCCGGCATGCCGTTCAAGAGCGCCCAGGGCATCGACATTTCCGCCAAGGGTGAAAACAAGTTCGCCGGCAAGGGCGCGTCGTCGGCTGACAACAACTTCACCGGCACCATCACGGTCACCGTGATCGAGGTGCTGCCGAACGGCAATCTGCTGGTGTCCGGCGAGAAGAAGGTGGCGATCAACCAGGGCGACGAATTCATCCGCTTCTCCGGCGTCGTGAATCCGACCCAGGTGACCGCCTCGAACACCGTGTCCTCGACCCAGGTCGCCGACGCACGCATCGAGTACCGCGCCAGCGGCTATATCGACGACGCGCAGGTGATGGGCTGGCTGGGCCGCTTCTTCCTCAGCTTCCTTCCGCTGTAACAGGTATTCAGGCCTCTTTTCCGGCCATCGTCCGCCACCGCCTCCACGTATAACGGAGGCTGTGGACACCGGCCCGGAGGGCGTATCGACATGAAGCGCATCCTTTCTTTCCTGCTGCTGGCGCTGCTGGCCAGTCCGGCGGTCCAGGCCGAACGCATCAAGGACCTGGCGTCGATTTCCGGCGTGCGCAACAACCAGCTCGTGGGCTATGGTCTGGTGGTCGGCCTCGACGGTTCGGGCGACCAGACCACGCAGACGCCCTTCACCGTGCAGAGCGTGATCAACATGCTGGGCAATATGGGTGTGACCCTGCCGCCCGGCCAGAACCTGCAGCTGAAGAACGTCGCTGCGGTCATGGTGACCGCCAGCCTGCCGCCTTTCGCGCGCCCGGGTCAGGGGATGGACGTCACCGTGTCCTCGATGGGCAATGCGAAGAGCCTGCGCGGCGGCACGCTGGTCATGACGCCGCTCAAGGGCGCCGACGGCCAGATCTACGGCATTGCGCAGGGCAATGTCGTGGTCGGCGGTGCCGGCGCCTCGGCCGGCGGTTCGTCGGTCACCATCAATCATCTGTCGGTCGGCCGCATCGCCGGCGGCGCCACAGTCGAACGTGCCGTGCCGTCCGCGGTGGGCGAGGGCGATTTCGTCCATCTGGAAACGCACACCACCGACTTCGGTACCACCCAGCGCATGGTCGATGCGATCAACGCGAACGTTGGCCAGGGCACCGCTGTGGCGGTTGACGCACGGCGAATACAGCTGCGTGCCCCGACCGATCCGAGCCAGCGCGTGGCCTTCATGAGCCGGGTCGAGAACCTGGACGTGACGCCGGCACAGCAGGCCGCCAAGGTGATCGTCAATTCGCGCACCGGTTCGGTGGTGATGAATCAGGCGGTTACGCTCGATACCTGCGCGGTGGCCCACGGCAACCTGTCGGTCACGGTCAGTTCTGATCCGGTCATCAGCCAGCCGGCGCCGCTGTCCGGCGGCCAGACCGCGGTGGCCGAGCGCAACCAGATCGACATCAAGCAGGAGGGTGGCGCGCTGATGAACGTGAAGAAGGGCGCCAACCTTGCCGAGGTGGTGAAGGCGCTGAACGCGCTGGGTGCCAACCCGCAGGATCTGATCATCATCCTGCAGGCGATGAAGGCGGCTGGCGCGCTGCGCGCCGAACTGGAAGTCATCTGAGATGGACAATCCGGCGCTCAATTCGCTGGCGTCCGACGTACGTGGCCTCGACACGCTGCGTCGGGCTGCCCGCGACAATTCGCCGGAGGCGCTGAAGGCGGCGGCCAAGCAGTTCGAGGCCATGTTCCTGCAGGTGGTGATCAAGTCGATGCGCGAGGCGTCGCACGGCGACGAGCTGTTCGGCGGGCAGGAAGGCAAGATGTTCCAGGACATGCTGGACCAGCAGTGGGCCCAGGTCATGACCGAAGGCGGCGGCACCGGCCTGGCCCGGGTGCTGGAGCGTCAGCTGTCGGCCAACGCCCGCAGCGCCGACACCTCGATCACGCCGCCGCTCAAGCCGCTGTCCGAGTCCGGACTGTTCCAGGGGCTGCCGCAGATGCCGGCAGCGGCAAGGTCTGCCGCCCTGCGGCAGAGTCTGCAGGCGGGCACCGCCAGCGCCGAGGACATCGAAGCCGCCATTGCCGAACTGACGCCGCCGCGCGGGCGCGATGTGCCGGAGCATGCCCGGGCCTTTGTCGAGCGGGTATGGCCGGCCGCGCTGTCCGCCAGCCGCGCCACCGGCATTCCGGCGCAGTTCCTGGTGGCCCAGGCCGCGCTGGAAACCGGCTGGGGGCGGGCAGAACTGAGTGCGGCCGACGGCTCGCCCAGCCACAACCTGTTCAACATCAAGGCCGGCAGCAGCTGGCAGGGCGACACGGTCACCGTGACCGCCAGCGAGTACGTCGATGGCCGCTGGGTGAAGCAGCCGGATGCCTTCCGCCGCTACGGCTCGTACGAAGAGAGCTTTGCCGACTACGCGCGGCTGCTGAAGAGCCAGCCGCGCTACGCCCCGGTACTGGGGGCGCAGGACGCCGGCAGCTTCGCCCGTGGCCTGCAGCAGGCCGGCTATGCGACCGATCCGGCCTACGCGGACAAACTGCAGCGCATCATCAACGGCCCGCTGCTGCGGGCAGCACTTTCAGGCTGAGCGCGCCGCCGGCAGCAGCGCAAGACAGCGCGCGCGTATCGCGCTCGCCTGGTTGACCGCGCCGGCCTCCAGCAGCGCCTTTTCGCAGGCCAGCAGGGCGCGTCGCAGGCTGGCTTCGTCGGTCGCTTCACGCAGCAGCGGTTTCAGGGCGTCCGTTTTCCCGCGCAATGCGCGCTCCACGCTTTCCATCAGATAGAGCCTGGCCAGCGCCAGCGACTTGCGTTCGACCGGCGCCGTCCCGCCGGGCTCGGCGCCTGGCGTCAGCGTGAGCAGCTTCAGCTCGATGAGCCGGCTCAGGGCGGCGCGGCTTTCGGCGTCCCCTGACGATGGCCGGCCGAGCGCGGCAAGCAGGGCGGCAAAATCCTGCCGCCCGTCCGCAACGATGAGCAGCGCCCGCTCGAAAGGACTGAGCCGCAGTCTGCGCGCAACCATCTCGGCGCGACCTTCCTGCGTCTTGAAAGCCACGTCGGTGGCGGAAATGCGCAATTCCGGAACAAGCATCCGGTGATTGTCCGCCCGCACTGTGACGACAATAAAAAGGAGCTGGCAAACCTTTTGCTTTGATGGGTCCAGACAGTGCTGACGAGACGTCACATCATGGGAACCCAGCTCTACAACATCGGTATCACCGGACTCAATGCGGCCCAGGCCGCGCTGGTCACGACCGGTCACAACATTTCGAACGCCGCGACTGCCGGCTATACGCGGCAGCAGGTCATCATCGGTACCAACGACCCCCAGCTGACCGGGGGCGGTTATCTGGGCCAGGGCGCCCGGGTCGAAACGGTACGTCGCATCTACAGCCAGTTCCTGAGCGCCCAGGTGATGGAGGCGCGGACCCAGAGTGCCGAATACACGGCCTACTCGGAGCAGATCGGCGCGCTCGACAATCTGCTGGCTGACCAGCAGGCCGGCATGTCGCCCGCGATGGCCGATTTCTTCAACGCGCTGCAGGGCGTGACCGCCTCGCCTTCGTCGCTGGCCGCGCGTCAGTCGGTCGTTTCGGCGGCGCAGGCGATGACTGCACGCTTCAATTCGCTGGACCTGCGCATGGATCAAGTCCGCGACCAGCTCAACGGCGAAATTTCCGGCGCGGTCGGCGAAATCAATCAGCTGGTCGGCCAGATCGCCCGCTATAACGATCAGATCGCGGTGGCCCAGTCGATCACCGGCCCCAACCGCCTCGCCAACGACATGCTGGATGCGCGCGAACGGCTGATCAGCGAGCTGAACGACATCGTGCGGGTCACCCAGCTGCAGCAGACCGACGGCTCGATCAACCTGTTCATCGGCAATGGCCAGCCGGTGGTGGTGGGGGGCAGCGCCTTCACGCTGACCGCTTCGCCTTCGGTCGAGGATGCCAGCCGCACCGAAGTGACCTACACCGCACCGGGCGGCACCGTGCTGCGTCTGCAGGAGGAGTCCCTGAGCGGAGGCAAGCTGGGCGGGCTGCTGTCCTTCCGCCGCAATACGCTGGACGAGGCGCAGAATGCACTGGGGCGCGTCGCGCTGGGCATCGCCGAGCAGTTCAACGCGCAGCATCTGCTCGGCCAGGACCTGAACGGCGCGCTCGGTACCCAGTTCTTCAACTCGATGAACGGTTCGGCGCTGCCGGCCAGCACCAACAGCACCGTGGCGGCGGCCCAGGTCAACGTCACGATCAACGATTCGTCCACGCTGACCACCAGCGATTACCGGCTGCGCTTCGACGGCAGCAACTACACGCTGACCCGCCTCTCGGACAACACGAGCTGGACCGCCGCCACGCTGGGCGGCCTGCCGCCCGCCGGCAGCCCGCAGGGCTTCACGCTGGATTCCGGCGCCACCACGATGGCGGCCGGCGACAGCTTCCTGATCCAGCCGACGCGGAATGCCGCGAGCGACATCCGCACCGTGCTGTCCGACCCGCGCATGCTGGCGGTGGCGATGCCGGTCAGCACGTCCGCGGCGCTGGCCAACACCGGCACCGGCCGCATCAGCGCCGGTACGGTCACCTCGACAACCGGCCTTCCGCTGGGTGGGCCCATCACCCTCACCTTTGACGCCGCGACCAACACCTTCAACGTGGTGGGCGGCCCGGGCGGCACCCTGGCCTATGATCCGACCACCGAATCTGCCGGCAAGAGTTTCACCTTTGCCGGTCAGGGCGGTTTCACCTTCGAGCTGTCGGGCACGCCGCGCAACGGTGACACCTTCACCATCCAGGCCAACGCGAGCGGTCAGGGCGACAACCGCAACCTGCTGGCGCTGGCCGCGCTCCAGGGCGGCAAGACGCTTGCCTCCGGGACCACCGGTTTCCAGGGCGCCTACGCGCAGATGGTGGCCGACATCGGTTCCCAGGCACGCGAGGTCAAGGTGAATCAGTCGGCACAGACCGTGCTTCTGAATCGGGTAACCGAGTCGCAGCAGTCCCTGTCCGGCGTCAATCTCGATGAAGAGGCCGCCAACCTGCTCCGTTACCAGCAGGCCTACCAGGCCGCCGGCAAGATGATCGAACTGGCCAGCCGGCTGTTCGACACCGTGCTGCAGCTCGGCGGCTGAGGAGAAGCGTGATGCGCATATCGACCAATACCCTGTACGAAACCGGTACCGCCGGGCTGCTGCGCCAGAGTACCGACCTGTTCCGGCTGCAGCAGCAGCTGTCGACCGGCCGCCGCGTGCTGGCCCCGTCGGACGATCCGGTGGCGTCTGCCCGCGCGCTCGAGATCGACCAGTCCAAGTCGATGAACGACCAGTACGCGCTGAACCGGCGCGACGCCACCAGCGCGCTCGGCTTTGCCGAGTCACAGCTGGCGACTGCCGGCGAACTGCTGGGCACCATACGCGAGCGGCTGGTGCAGGCGCGCAGCGCCGCGCTGGCGGATTCCGACCGCAAGGCCATCGCCACCGACATCCGTGCGATGTTTTCGGAAATGATGGGCATCGCCAATTCGCGCGACGCCTTCGGCGACTATCTGTTCAGCGGTTACAAGAGCACGACGCAGCCGTTCTCGGGCAGTGTCGAGGCCGGCGTGAGCTACGCGGGCGACGACGGGCAGCGCGAGGCGCAGGTGGCGAGCAACCGTCGGCTGGCGATCAGCGATTCCGGCAGCAGCGTGTTCATGCGTGCCCCGTCCGGCAACGGCAACTTCTCGCTGACGCCAGACCCGGCCAACCGCGGTACCGCGGTGCTCGACAGCGGTGGCGTCAGCGACATGAGCAAGTGGAGCGATCCGAACAATCCGGGCGACTTCGACATCGTGTTCGCGGTGTCCGGCGGCGTCACCACCTACGACATCATCGACAACAGCAGCGGCAATTCGCTGCTCACCGGCGCTGCGCCCGGTGGTGCGCCGCTGCCGCGCGTATTCCAGAAGGGCGACACCATCACGCTGCGCTCGAACGGCGGTTCTGAGCCGCCGTTCGACTTCGGTGCGCGCTTCTCGATGACCGGCGCCCCGGCCGATGGCGACCGGGTGTCGATGAAGATCAGCAGTGCCCAGAGCGTGTTCGACACGATAGGCGATGTCATCCTGGCGCTGGAGCAGCCGGCTTCCGGTGACGCCAACGCGCTGGCCAAGGTGAGCAATGCCATCGGTTCGGCCATGTCCAACATCGATCAGGCGACCGACAATCTGCTGACCGCACGCGCGCGCATCGGCTCGCGCAGCACTGAACTGTCCGCGCTCGATTCGCTGGGCGACGAGGTGAATCTGCAGTTCGAAACCTCGCTGTCGAACCTGCGCGACCTGAACTACACCGAAGCGATCAGCAAGCTCACGCAGAACCTGTCCTACTTCCAGGCCGCCCAGCAGTCCTTCATGAAGGTGTCGGGTCTGTCGCTGTTCAACTACATCGGGGCCTGAGCATGAAAGCGCCGCTCATCGTCGCCCTCACGCTGGCCGTCGCGGCGGCGGGCTGTTCGACGCTCGACCGCTCGCTGCCCAGCCGCACCAGCAGCTTCATTCCGAACACGCAGCTGCGGCTGACGCCCGGCTACACCACGACGCCGGAAAAGCTCATCTACTTCGCCGGCGCGGCCTACGTCGCCTATCTGGTGCTCGACCCGATGGCGCCGAACTGGGAAATCGAGGAGGCGAAGCTGTCCGACGACACCTACTTTCTCGGCATGAAGAAGATGCGCACCCGCGCCGGCGGCGAGGGCGAAGCGCGCATGGTGTTCCGGCGCCGCGCCGAACAGCTGGCGCGTGCCGGCGGCTTTGCCGGCTACGACATCGTGAGCTACAGCGAAGGCATACAGTCCGACCTGATCGCGCAGCGCGTGGGCGAGGGCGTGGTGCAGCTGCGTCGCGGCATGCAGTAGGCGCGCAGGCCGGAGCGGGCGGGCGCCGTGACCCGGCGCTGCGGTACACTGCCGCCGATGCCGCTCCCCTACTGGCGACTGTCCGCCTACTACCTCTTCTATTTCGCCTTCGTCGGCGCCTTTTCACCGTACTTCGGGCTCTACCTGTCGTCGATCGGCTTCTCCGCGGCCGACATCGCCATCGTCATGTCACTGATGCAGGTGATGCGCATCCTCGCGCCCAGCCTGTGGGGCTGGCTGGCAGACCGCATCGGCGCCCGCACGCCCATCATCCGCGGCGCCGGCATGGCCAGTCTGGCCGGATTCCTGATCTTTTTCGGCACCGAGCAGTTCATCGGCGTGTTCATTGCGATGGCGCTCATGTCCTTCTTCTGGAGCGCCTCGCTGCCGCTGGTCGAGGCGCTCACGCTGGAACATCTGAAATCGAAGGTGGCCCGCTACGGCGCCATTCGCGTGTGGGGCTCGATCGGCTTCGTCATCACCGTGCTGCTGCTGGGCGAAATGCTGGACCGCACCGGTCTGCGCGCGGTGCTGTGGGCGTGCAGCCTGATTCTCGGCGGCATCTGTCTGTTCGCGTTCAGCCTGCCGGAAGCGCCTGAGCACGCCGACCGGCCGCGTGCCACCGAAGGGCTGCGCGACATCCTGCGGCGGCGGCCGGTCGCCGGTCTGTTCGGCGCAGCCTTCTTCATGAGCTGCGCGCATGGCGCGCTCTACGTCTTCTATTCCATCCATCTGGACGAGCACGGCTACAGCAAGAGCCTGATCGGCGCGCTGTGGACGCTGGGCGTGCTGGCCGAGATCGGGGTATTCCTGTGGATGCCTTCGCTGATGCGGCGCTTCTCGCTGCGCACCATGCTGCTGGCCGCGCTGTTCGCCGCTGTGCTGCGTTTCGCGGTGATCGGTTTCATGGTCGAGTCGCTGGCCTGGCTGCTGGCTGCCCAGCTGCTGCACGGCCTCACCTTCGGCGCCTTCCACGCCAGTTCGGTGGCGGCGCTGAACCAGTGGTTCGATGCGCGCCAGCAGGGCCGGGCGCAGGCGCTGTACGGCAGCGTGTCCTTCGGCGCCGGCGGCATGGTGGGCGGGCTGATCAGCGGCTGGCTGTGGGCGCCCTTCGGCGGCGGCTGGGCGTTCGCGCTCAGTTCGCTGTTCGCGCTGGCCGGCTGTGTGCTGCTGGCGCGACTGTGGCATCCGGACGAGGTGGTCCGCGCCGGCTGAGCCGGGCGGCCGGATGCTGCGCCGCAAGGTTATAATCCCCGGTTTCGCTGATCAGCCGGAATCGTTGCAATGGCGCAGACGCTTTACGACAAGCTGTGGTCCAGTCACGTGGTGCATACCGAGGAAGACGGTACCGCACTGCTCTACATCGACCGCCACCTGGTACATGAAGTGACCAGCCCGCAGGCCTTCGAAGGCCTGCGTCTGGCCAACCGCAAGCCCTGGCGCGTGGATTCCATCGTCGCCACGGCCGACCACAACGTGCCGACCGACCGCGCGGAACAGGGCATCGCCGACCCGACCTCGCGTGCCCAGGTCGAAACGCTGGATGCCAACATCCGCGCCTTCGGCGCGCTGGCCTATTTCCCCTTCCGCGACAAGCGTCAGGGCATCGTGCATGTGATCGGCCCGGAAAACGGCGCCACGCTGCCCGGCATGACCGTCGTCTGCGGCGACTCGCACACCTCGACTCACGGCGCCTTCGGCTGTCTGGCACACGGCATCGGCACCTCCGAGGTCGAGCACGTGATGGCGACCCAGTGCCTGCTGCAGAAGAAGTCGAAGTCCATGCTCATCCGCGTTGAAGGCGAACTGGGCAAGGGCGTGAGCGCCAAGGACATCGCGCTCCACTTCATCGGCGTCATCGGCACTGCCGGCGGCACCGGCTACGCGATCGAGTTCGGTGGTTCGGCCATCCGTGGCCTGTCGATGGAAGGCCGCATGACCCTGTGCAATATGGCGATCGAGGGCGGTGCCCGCGCCGGCATGGTGGCGGTCGACGACACCACGATCGACTACCTGCGCGGTCGCCCGTTCTCGCCGCGCGGCGACCAGTGGGACCGTGCGGTCGAGTACTGGCGCACGCTGAAATCGGACGAGGGCGCGCAGTTCGACCGCGTGGTCGACATCGACGCCCGCCGCATCCTGCCGCAGGTGACCTGGGGGACTTCGCCGGAAATGGTGACCGACGTGCGCGGCCAGGTGCCGGCGCCGGAAGATTTCGCCGATCCGGTCAAGCGCGAGGGCGTGGCCCGGGCGCTGCAGTACATGGGGCTCACCCCGCGCACGCCGATCGACCAGATCCGCATCGACAAGGTGTTCATCGGCTCCTGTACCAATTCGCGCATCGAGGATCTGCGCGCCGCCGCGCGCGTGGTCGAGGGCCGTCGCGTGGCCGACAACGTGAAGCTGGCGCTGGTGGTGCCGGGTTCCGGCCTGGTCAAGGCGCAGGCCGAGGCCGAAGGTCTGGACAAGGTGTTCAAGGCCGCCGGCTTCGAGTGGCGCGAGCCCGGCTGTTCGATGTGTCTGGCGATGAACGCCGACCGGCTGGAGCCGGGCGAGCGCTGCGCCTCGACCTCGAACCGCAATTTTGAAGGCCGCCAGGGTGCCGGCGGACGCACCCATCTGGTCAGTCCGCAGATGGCGGCGGCGGCGGCGATCGCCGGCCGTTTCGCCGATGTGCGTGAAATCGTCTGAGTCGGTGAGCCACCGATTTTCCGTGTGAGGAAGAGCAGAGCATGAAGCTGATTGCCGTGATCATGAGCGCGATGACCCTGATGCTGGCCGGTTGCAACACGGTCGAAGGCATCGGCAAGGACATCAAGAAGGGTGGCGAAGCCATCGAGAAGTCCGCGAGATAAGCGGCGGAGCAAGGACAGTCATGAAAGCATTCACCACGCTCGACGGCCTGGTCGCACCGCTGGACCGCGCCAACGTCGATACCGACGCCATCATCCCGAAGCAGTACCTGAAGTCGATCAAGCGCTCGGGCTTCGGCCCGACCCTGTTCGACGAATGGCGCTATCTCGATGTCGGCGAACCGGGTCAGGATCACTCGAAGCGCCCGCAGAACCCGGACTTCGTGCTGAACCAGCCGCGTTTCCAGGGCGCCAGCGTGCTGCTGGTGCGCGAGAACTTCGGCTGTGGCTCGTCGCGCGAACACGCGCCGTGGGCGATCGAGGACTTCGGCTTCCGGGCCATCATCGGCACCACCTTCGCCGACATTTTCTACAGCAACTGTTTCAAGAACGGCCTGCTGCCGATCCGACTGCCGGAGAAGGAAGTCGAGCAGCTGTTCCTGCAGTGCGCCGGCACGCCGGGCTATCGCCTCACCATCGATCTCGACCAGCAAGTGGTGCGCCGTCCGGACGGCCACGCCATCAAGTTCGACGTCGATCCCTTCCGCAAGTACTGCCTGCTCAACGGTTTCGACGACATCGGCCTGACCCTGCGCCATGCCGACAAGATCCGCGAGTTCGAGGCGCGCCGCCGCATCGAGCAGCCCTGGCTGTTTGCCTGACCACCTCTGGAGTCATTCGTGAAAGTCTGTGTTCTCGCCGGCGACGGCATCGGTCCCGAAATCACCGCCGAGGCACTGCGCGTGCTGGAAGCGCTGCGTGCCGACGGCCTGAAGATCGAATTCGAGCACGCGCTGCTCGGCGGCCGTGCGGTGGACGCCACCGGTGATCCCTACCCGGAAGCGACCTCGAAGCTGGCGCGCGAAGCCGACGCCATCCTGCTCGGTGCCGTGGGCGGACCGAAGTGGGACACGCTGCCGCGCGAACAGCGCCCGGAGCGCGGCCTGCTGCGCATCCGCTCCGAACTGGGCGTGTTCGCCAACCTGCGCCCGGCCATCCTGTATCCGGAACTGGCCAACGCCTCGTCGCTGAAGCCGGAAATCGTGTCCGGCCTCGACATCCTGATCGTGCGCGAACTGACCGGCGACATCTACTTCGGCCAGCCGCGCGGCATCGAGGTGCGCGACACGCAGTGGGGCGAACAGCGTGTGGGCTGGAACACCATGATCTACGCCGAGGAAGAGATCCGCCGCATCGGCCGGGTCGCTTTCGAGGCCGCCCGCAAGCGCGGCAAGAAGCTGTGCTCGGTCGACAAGATGAACGTGCTCGAGTGCACCCAGCTGTGGCGCGAAGTCATGATCGATCTGTCCAAGGACTACCCGGACGTCGAACTGAGCCACATGCTGGTCGACAACGCCGCCATGCAGCTGGTGAAGGCGCCCAAGCAGTTCGACGTGGTGGTGACCGGAAACATGTTCGGCGACATCCTGTCCGATGAAGCATCCATGCTCACCGGCTCGATCGGCATGCTGCCGTCGGCCTCGCTGGACGCGAACAACAAGGGCCTTTACGAGCCCAGCCACGGCTCGGCCCCGGACATCGCCGGTCAGGGCGTGGCCAATCCGCTGGCCACCATCCTGTCGGCGGCGATGATGCTGCGCTACAGCTTCGGCAACGAAGCCGCCGCGGTGCGCATCGAGAACGCGGTGCGCAAGGTGCTGGCCCAGGGCTACCGCACCGGTGACATCTTCGAGCCGGGCACGACCCGGGTCGGTACGAAGCAGATGGGCGACGCCGTACTGGCCGCCCTGTAAGAGACGGACGAGGAAACGGACATGTTGAAGCTCGGTATGGTGGGTTGGCGCGGCATGGTGGGCTCTGTGCTCATGCAGCGCATGCGTGAGGAAAACGATTTCGCGCTGGTGGAGCCGGTGTTCTTCACCACCTCCAGCGTCGGCGCCGCCGGCCCGGACGTGGGCCAGGGCAGCGCGCCGCTGCTGGACGCGACCGACGTTGCCCAGCTGGCGAAGATGGACGCCATCATCACCTGCCAGGGCGGCGACTACACCAATGAGGTGTATCCGAAGCTGCGCGCCGCCGGCTGGAAGGGCTACTGGATCGACGCCGCCTCCGCGCTGCGCATGAAGGACGACGCCATCATCATCCTCGACCCGGTCAACATGGGCGTGATCAAGGACGGTCTGGCGCGCGGCGTGAAGGACTACATCGGCGGCAACTGCACGGTCAGCCTGATGCTGATGGGCGTCGGTGCGCTGTTCTCGGCCGGTCTGGTCGAATGGATGACCGCCATGACCTACCAGGCGGCCTCCGGCGCCGGCGCGCAGAACATGCGCGAACTGCTGTCGCAGATGGGCACGCTGCACGGTGTGGCCGCCCCGATGCTGAAGGACAGCGCCTCGGCCATTCTCGACATCGACCGCGTGGTCACCGACAGCCTGCGCAGCGCCGATTTCCCGAAGAAGAACTTCGGCGCGCCGCTGGCCGGCTCGCTCATCCCCTACATCGACAAGGAACTGGAGAGCGGTCAGAGCAAGGAAGAGTGGAAGGGCCAGGTCGAAACCAACAAGATCCTCGGTCGCAGCGGCGCCGACATCACGCCGATCGACGGCATCTGCGTGCGGATTGGCGCGATGCGCTGCCATTCGCAGGCGCTCACCATCAAGTTGAAGCGCGACGTGCCGTTGGACGAGATCGAAAGCATGATCCGCGAAGCCAACGACTGGGTGAAGTTCGTACCCAACCATCGCGAGGACAGCATGCGCGACCTGACGCCGGCCGCGGTCAGCGGTTCGCTGACCATTCCGGTCGGTCGCGTGCGCAAGCTCAACATGGGTCCGGACTACCTCGGTGCCTTCACCTGCGGCGACCAGCTGCTGTGGGGCGCCGCCGAACCGCTTCGCCGCATGCTGCGTATCCTGGTCGAAGCCTGACGGCGCACCCGACACGCTGCCTGCCGCAGGCAGCGTGTCGTAACAGACAGTTTCGCAACATAAAGCGACGACTGAGCTTGCAGGGCTAAGACCATGATGTTATTTTGAGAATTGGGTTTTAGCGCGCGAGGAAAACGCGGTGCGTCATAGCGATAAAAAACATTCGATCCGCCTGCTGACTGCACTGCTGTCGGCACTCCCGCTCACTGCCGGCGCAGCCGGCCTCGGCAAGCTCACCGTCCAGTCCGCCATCGGCCAGCCGTTGCGGGCGGAAGTCGAACTTTCGGCCAGTTCCGAGGAACTGGCGTCCATTTCCGCCAAACTCGCATCGCCTGCCGCGTTCAAGCAGGCGGGCGTCGAATTCGCCTCCAGTCTGGCGGGTGTCCGGATTTCGGTGGACAAGCGGCGTGGCCGCCCGGTGCTCGTGGTGACCAGCGACCGTGCGGTCAGCGAGCCCTATCTCGACATGCTGATCGAGCTGAACTGGTCCTCCGGCCGGCTCGTCCGCGAATACACCTTCCTGCTCGATCCGGCTGACATGCCGCGTCCGGCGCCGGTCGAACCGGTGGCGGTGCCCGGTGGTGACAGCACGCGTGCACCGGCGGCCCGCACCGCGCCCGCGCCGGCTGCGCGAGAGGCCGCACCGGCCGGCGGCAGCACCCGAGAAGTCCAGCGCGGCGAAACGCTGCGCCGCATCGCCACCGAAACCGCGCCGTCGGGCGTCAGTCTCGACCAGATGCTGGTAGCGCTGGTGCGTGCCAATCCCGAGGCGTTTGACGGCGGCAACATGAACCGTCTCCGTGCCGGCCGCATTCTGACCATTCCGGATCAGGCGACCGCCGAATCGGTGTCGCCGCAGGAAGCGCGCCGCATCGTGTCGGCCCAGACCGCCGATTTCGCGGCCTACCGCGCCCGTCTTGCCGGCAGCGTGGACAGCCAGCCGGTTGCTGCGGAATCCGCCGGACGCAGTTCGGGTGGCAAGATCGCTGCGCGGGTTGAGGACAAGGCGCCCGCAGCCGCGCCGGCGGCCGATCAGGTGCGCGTGTCCAAGGCGGATGGCGGCAAGATCAATGCACTGGAAGAAGAGGTCATCGCCAAGGACCGCGCCCTCAAGGACGCGAACAGCCGGCTGGCCGAACTCGAACGCAATGTGCGTGATCTGCAGAAGCTGGTCGAACTGAAGAACACCCCGCTGGCCGACGCGCAGAAGGCGGCGGCACCGGCGCCCGCGCCCGCGCCCGCCGCGGCACCGCAGCCGGCAGCAGCCAAACCGGCCCCTGCGCCCGCACCCGCCGCCGCACCTGCTGCGCCGGCGCCGAAGGCGGAGGACAAGCCGGTCCCCGATCTGATCGCCGCGGCCGAAGGCAAGAAGGACGCGGCGCCGGTCGACAAGGCCGCCGAGAAGCCGGCGGACAAGCCGGTACCCGACCTGATCGCGCTGGCGGACGAGAAGAAGCCGGCGGAAACGCCTGCAGCGGAAGCGCCAAAGCCGGCGCCGGCCGAGCCGCCCAAGACCGAACCTGCTCCGGCGCCTGCGCCCGCGCCGGCTCCGGATGTCGAACCGGAAGCCGCGGCGGAACAGCCCGGCCTGCTGTCTGACCCGGCCACGCTGGGCGGCCTTGGCGCGGTGCTCGCGCTGCTGCTCGGCTACTTCGGCTGGCGCCGCCGCAAGGCCAGCGCACCGGCGCCCGATCTGGCGCCGCCGTCGACCACGGCCGGCATGGAACCGGCGGCCGCATCCACGTCGGTGATCGGTGCCACCGGCGGCGGCCAGAGCGTGGATACCAGCGCCAGCTCGATCCAGACCGATTTCAGCCAGTCCTCGCTGTCGTCCATCGACGCTGACGAAGGCGTGGACCCGGTGGCGGAAGCCGACGTCTACATGGCCTATGGACGCGACGCGCAGGCCGAAGAAATCCTGCTCGAAGCGCTCAAGAACGAACCCAGTCGTCATGCCATCCACCTGAAGCTGCTGGAAATCTATGCCCAGCGCAAGTCGGTGAAGCAGTTCGAAACGCTGGCGACCGAGCTGTACGCGCAGACCGGCGGCAAGGGCGCCGACTGGGAAAAGGCCGCGCAGCTGGGCCGTTCGGTCGATCCGGGCAACCCGCTGTACGGCGGCGGCGCGCCCGAACCGGAACCGGACGCCGACGCGCAGGCCGCGATGGCGGCAACCGTGGTGGTCAGTGGTGCAGACAAGCTGCGTGACACCTGGACGCTGCCTGGCGACATCGGTCAGCTGGTGTCCGGCGACGTGGTGGAGGACACCCAGACGACGATAGCGCTGGATCCGCACCAGATCCCGCAGGCGGAAGAAGAGGCGCCGGCACCGTCGGGTGATGCCGGCCTCGATTTCGATCTCGATGTGCCGCCGGCCGACGACCTGCCGGCCGTCCCGGCGGTGGGCGCGGCCACCACGCTGACCAAGCCGGGCGAGGAATCGGAGGGCGAATCGTCGCTCGATTTCGACCTGGGTCTCGATTTCACAAAGCCGGAAGAGCCGGCGGATGTCAGCACCCTGGTGCTGGACAAGAACGTGGCCGACACTGCGGAAGCGCTCAGTCAGGAAGAGGCGCCGGCCTTCGATCTGGATCTTTCGCTGCCGCCCGACGACGCGGATGCCGCTGGCGGGGATGCCGCGGCGGTCGTGGATCTCGAGCGCACCGACATCGGCAACCTGATCGACTTCAACTTCGATGCGTCCGATGCGCCCGCTGCTCCGGTGGCCCCGTCCGAGCCGGTGATCGATCTGTCCGACATCAATCTCGATCTCGGTGCGGATCCGTCTACGCTGGAAACCGATGTGGTCGGCGATGTGGCGAAGGCGCTGGAACAGGCGATGCCGGCTGCCGAGCCGGACGTGCCGCAGTCCGCGGTGTCCACCGTCATCAACCCGGAAGACATGCTGGGCGGAGAAGAGCCGCCGCAGTCGGCTGCCGAAGAAGCCGAAACCAAGCTGGAACTGGCCCGCGCCTACGAGGAGATGGGTGACAAGGAAGGTGCTCGCGAGCTGCTGCAGGAAGTGGTGCGCGAGGGTACGTCCGAACAGCAGGCCCAGGCCAACGACATGCTGTCCCGTCTCGGCTGATTCCTGCGCGTACGGGCTGAGATGCCCGTACTTTCCGAAGCCGGCCATGTGCCGGCTTTTTTCATCGCGGGCTGCGCCGCGCCGCCCGGTCCGCTGGCCTGAAGCGCAGGCCGTCGATGCGCGGTATGCTCGCGCCCCGTTCCCTCCGCACACCGCTTCATCCATGCCTACACCCCTGGTTGCCGTTCCGCCCGCGAGTGCCTGTCGCCTGCCGGTGCACGGCGCGACGCTGCTCGCGCTGTGGCTGATGTGGCTGCTGGCCGGGCAGGGTGTGGCGGCCTGGCGGGAAGCGGTCTGGCTGGCGCTCAGTCCGGGCGTTGCGCTGCTCGCGGCGCCGGCCCACCTGTGGCGCCTGCTGCGGCGGTTGCGCTGGCTCTGCCTCGCGGTCCTGATCACCTTCGCCTTCGGTACGCCCGGACGCCTGCTCATTCCCGACCTGCCCGCCGGTCCGACAGTCGAAGGTGTGTCGGCCGCGCTGCATGCGGCGGCCCGCCTCGCGGCGATGGCGGCCTGCGTGACGCTGCTGTTCCGCATGCTTCCGTTGCGCCCGCTCGCCGGCGCGCTGCACCGCCTGCTGCATCCGTTCGGCGCTGCGCCGCCCGGACCCGGCAGTCTCGCGCTGCGGCTGCTGCTGGTGCTGCGCGACCTCGAACGTACACCGCCGTTTGCCGGCTGGCGAGGCTGGCTGGCCGCGGCGGGGGCGGATCAGGACACGATCCAGGTCGACCCGTGTCCGGCGCTGGGCCGCACCGATCTGTCGGTGATTGCAGCCGGCGCCTGCGCCCTGGCGCTGTGGAGTTTCGCGTGAGCCGCATCGCACTCGGCGTCGAGTACGACGGCTCCGCCTTCCGCGGCTGGCAGTCGCAGCCGGTGGGCCCGACCGTACAGGACGCGCTCGAAGCCGCCCTGTCCGGCATTGCCGCCCACCCGGTACGGGTGCAGGCCTCCGGCCGCACCGATACCGGCGTCCACGCCACGGTGCAGGTGGTGCATTTCGACACCGACGCGGTCCGGCCGGACAGCGCCTGGGTACGCGGCTGCAACGCGCTGCTGCCGCCGTCGGTCGCGGTGCGCTGGGCGCAGCCGGTAAGCGATGAGTTCAACGCGCGTTTCTCGGCGCACAGCCGCAGCTATCGCTATCTGCTGTTCAACAGCCCGGTGCGACCGGCCCTCGGCGCCACCCTGAGCGGCTGGTTTCACCGTCCGCTGGACATCGCGCCCATGGCCGAGGCGGCGCGGGCACTGTGCGGAGAACACGATTTTTCCGCCTTCCGTTCGTCCGAATGCCAGGCGAAAAGCCCGGTGCGCACCCTGCACCGGCTGGACGTGAGGCGGCAGGGCGACTGGATCGCCTTCGATCTGGGCGCCAATGCCTTCCTCCACCACATGGTGCGCAACATCGTCGGCGCGCTGGTCGAGATCGGCTGCGGGCGCCGCCCGGCGGGCTGGGCGGCCGAACTGCTGGCCCAGCGTGACCGCCGACTGGCCGCCCCCACCTTTTCGCCCTGCGGCCTCTATCTGGTCGGCGTGGGCTACGATGTGCGCTGGGGTCTGCCGCAGCAGGCGCTGCATCGCCTTCCCCCGATCGGCCCCTCGCTGGATTGAACACAGGAATCAACGTGCGCAGAACTCGCATCAAGGTATGCGGCTTCACCCGTGAAGCCGATCTGGACGGCGCGCTGGCGCTGGGCGTGGACGCGGTGGGCTTCGTGCTCTATCCGCCCAGTCCGCGCGCGGTCAGCATTGCCCGTGCCGCCGAGCTGGCGCGCCGGGTGCCGCCTTTCGTCTGCCGCGTGGGGCTGTTCGTGAACGAGGCGCCGGAGGTGGTTGAACAGGCGGTCCGCGAGGCGGGGCTGGACCTGCTGCAGTTTCATGGTGACGAAAGTCCGGAGTACTGCGAACGCTTCGGCCGCCCCTGGATCAAAGCGGTCCGGGTGAGGCCGGAAACGGATTTGCTAGAATGTGCGCGCCTTTATCGTGGCGCGCGGGGTCTGCTGCTCGACGCGTGGTCGGAAGCCTGGGGTGGTTCCGGCAAACGCTTCGACTGGACGCTGATTCCGGCCGACCTCGGACTGCCGCTGATTCTGTCCGGCGGCCTCGACCCGGACAACGTGGCCGACGCGGTCGCGAACATCCGGCCGATGGCGGTCGATGTGAGCAGTGGCGTGGAATCGGGCAAGGGCATCAAGGACGTCGCCCGGGTGGCGGCCTTCATATCAGGAGTGGAGCATGGGGAAGCAAGATCTGCCGGCTGAGGTATCCGCCTCGGCCTACAACTATCCGGACGCTCTGGGGCATTTCGGTCCTTACGGCGGCGTGTTCGTCGCCGAAACCCTGATCGCGGCGCTGGACGAACTGCGCGAAGCCTACGAGAAGCTGAAGGACGATCCGGCCTTCCGCGCCGAGTACGAATACGAACTGAAGCATTACGTAGGCCGGCCCAGCCCGGTCTATCACGCCCGCCGGCTGTCCGAGCACTGCGGGGGCGCGCAGATCTACCTGAAGCGCGAGGACCTGAACCACACCGGCGCGCACAAGATCAACAACGTGATCGGCCAGGCCATGGTGGCCAAGCACATGGGCAAGCCGCGCGTGATCGCGGAAACCGGTGCCGGCCAGCACGGCGTGGCGACCGCCACCATTGCCGCACGCCTGGGCATGGAATGCGTGGTCTACATGGGCAGCGAAGACGTGAAGCGCCAGGCCGCCAACGTCTATCGCATGAAGCTGCTCGGTGCCACCGTGGTGCCGGTCGAATGCGGCTCGAAGACGCTGAAGGATGCGCTGAACGAGGCGATGCGCGACTGGGTGACCAATGTCGGCAACACCTTCTACATCATCGGCACCGTGGCCGGCCCGCATCCCTACCCGATGATGGTGCGCGATTTCCAGAAGATCATCGGCGAGGAATGCCTGTGGCAGATGCCGGAAATGATCCAGCGCCAGCCGGATGCGGTGGTGGCCTGTGTAGGTGGCGGCTCCAACGCCATGGGCATTTTCTACCCCTACATTCCCTACCCGAACGTGCGTCTGATCGGTGTCGAAGCCGGCGGTCACGGCGTGGCCACCGGCCAGCACTCTGCCTCGCTCTCCGCCGGTCGTCCCGGCGTGCTGCACGGCAACCGCACCTATCTGCTGCAGGACGAGAACGGCCAGATCATCGAGACCCACTCGGTGTCCGCCGGTCTGGACTACCCGGGCGTGGGCCCGGAACACGCGTGGCTGAAGGACACCGGCCGTGCCGAGTACGTCACCATCAACGATGACGAGGCGCTCGCCGCCTTCCATCGCATGTGCCGCACCGAAGGCATCATTCCGGCGCTGGAGTCCTCGCACGCGGTGGCCTATGCGATGAAGCTGGCGGCCGAAATGCCGAAGGATGCGGCCATCCTGGTGAACCTGTCCGGTCGTGGCGACAAGGACATGCACACCGTGGCCGAAAAATCCGGCATCCAGTTCTGACGCGTTCCCGATCAACCTTTTGCCGGTCGGGACGCGCAAGCGATCCGGCCGGCGGTTTCAATACATGTCCCGAATCGCTTCCACCCTGTCCGCACTGGAATCGGCCGGCCGCAAGGCGCTGATTCCTTTCATCACCGCGGGTGACCCCGATCTGTCCACCACGGTTCCGCTCATGCACGCGCTGGTCGAGTGCGGCGTCGACATCATCGAACTGGGCGTGCCCTTTTCCGACCCGATGGCCGACGGCCCGACCATACAGCGGTCGTCCGAGCGTGCCCTGGCGAAAAAGGTGTCGCTGCGCAACGTGATCCAGGTGGTGGCCGAATTCCGCAAGACCGATGCCCGGACGCCGGTGGTGCTGATGGGCTATGCCAACCCGATCGAGGCGATGGGCGTGGAAGCCTTCGCCGACGCGGCATCGAAGGCCGGTGCTGACGGCGTGCTGGTGGTCGATTACCCGCCGGAGGAGTCGCACGATTTCGCCGCCAAGGTGAGGGCGGTCGGTCTGGACGTGATCTTCCTGATCGCGCCGACCTCGACCGAAAAGCGCATCCGCGCGGTCGGCGAGATCGGCAGCGGCTACATCTATTACGTGTCGCTGAAGGGCGTGACCGGTGCCGGTCACCTCGACGTGAGCGAAGTGTCGCGCCGCATTCCGGCCATCCGCGAAGCGGTGGGCATGCCGGTGGGCGTGGGCTTCGGCATCCGTGACGGCGCGTCCGCGAAGGCGCTGTCCGCGGTGGCCGACGGCGTCGTGATCGGCAGCCGCATCATCGAGGAAATCGAGAACAGCCCGGCCGATCAGGTCATTCCGCGCGTGAAGGCGCTGGTGGGCAGCATCCGTCAGGCCATGGACAGCCAGGAGGTCGCCGCATGAGCTGGTTGCAGAAACTTCTTCCGCCCAAGATCAACCGCAGCGAGGCCGCCGGTCGCAAGTCGGTACCTGAAGGCCTGTGGTCCAAGTGCCCGTCCTGCGAGGCGGTGCTCTACACCGCCGACCTGGCGGCCAACCAGAACGTGTGCCCGAAGTGCAGCCACCATTCGCGCATGCGCGCCCGCGCCCGTCTGGACGGCCTGCTCGACCGTGAAGGCCGTTTCGAGATCGGCAATGAGGTGATGCCGGTCGATCCGCTCAAGTTCCGCGACAGCAAGCGCTACGCCGACCGCCTGAATGCGGCGGCCGACGACACCGGCGAGGGCGATGCGCTGGTGGTCATGCAGGGCGCGATCAGGACCGTGCCGGTGGTCGTCGCCTGCTTCGAATTCGAATTCCTCGGCGGCTCCATGGGTTCGGTGGTCGGTGAGCGCTTCGTGCGCGGCGTCCGGCTCGCGGTGGAGCAGCGCCTGCCCTTCGTCTGCATCGCCGCCAGCGGCGGTGCGCGCATGCAGGAAGGCCTGTTCTCGCTGATGCAGATGGCCAAGACCACGGCCGCGCTGACCCAGCTTTCGCAGAACCGCCTGCCCTTCATTTCGGTGCTGACCGACCCGACCATGGGCGGCGTGTCCGCCAGCTTCGCCTTCATGGGCGACGTCGTGATCGCCGAGCCCGGCGCGCTGATCGGCTTCGCCGGCCCGCGCGTGATCGAACAGACGGTGCGCGAAAAGCTGCCGGAAGGATTCCAGCGCGCCGAATTCCTGCTGGAGAAGGGTGCGGTCGACATGATCGTCGATCGCCGCGAGATGCCGGAGCGCATCGCCGGTCTGCTGGCAGCGCTGCAGCGCATGCCGGCGCTGGCGAGCTGAGCCGGCTTCGCCTACTATCCGCGTCCGCCCTGACTTCGGCTTGTCCGGCCAGCTCATGTATTCGACCCTGCCCGAGTGGCTGCAGCATCTCGAAAGCCTGCACCCGAAGGTGATCCAGCTCGGACTGGATCGCGTGCTCAGCGTCAAGAAGGCGCTTGGCGTGGTACAGAAGGTGCCGCTGTTCATCGTTGGCGGCACCAACGGCAAAGGTTCGACCTGCGCCATGCTGGAGCGCATCCTGCGCTGCGCCGGCTACCGTGTCGGCACCTACACCTCGCCTCATCTGCTGGCCTACAACGAACGCGTCCGCATCAATGGCGAACCGGCCAGCGACGAGGCGATCTGCCGCGGTTTTGCCGAAGTCGAGGCGGCGCGCGGTGACACCGCGCTGACCTATTTCGAATTCGGCACGCTGGGTGCCTGGCAGGTGTTCGAACACGCCAATCTCGACGTGATCGTGATGGAGGTCGGCCTCGGTGGCCGGCTGGACGCGGTCAATGCCTTCGATGCCGACTGCGCCATCGTCACCAGTGTCGATCTTGACCACATGGAATACCTCGGCGACACGCGCGAACTGATCGGCCGCGAGAAGGCCGGCATCTTCCGCGCCGGTCGTCCGGCCATCGTCGGCGACCCGGTACCGCCGCAGACCGTGATCGACTATGCCCAGTCCATCGGCGCGGTGCTGAAGATTTCGGGCCGCGACTTCGGTTTCGGCGGCGACCGCCAGCAGTGGGGCTACTGGCGGCGCGATCCTGAGCGCCTGGTCAAGCGCGGCGGCCTCGGCTACCCGGCGCTGCGCGGTGCCAACCAGCTGCTGAACGCATCCAGCGTGATCACCGCACTCGATGCCATGGCCGACCGCGTTCCGGTCAGCTTGGGCGACATCCGGCTCGGCCTCGCCACGGTCGAACTGCCCGGCCGCTTCCAGGTCATGCCCGGGCGGCCCGCGGTCATCTTCGACGTCGCGCACAACCCGCATGCGGCCGGCGTGCTGAACGAGAACCTGTCCAACATGGGTTTCTACCCGGCAACCTGGGCGGTTCTGGGCATGTTGCGCGACAAGGACATCGCCGGCGTGCTCGACCGCCTGAAGGGGCGCATCGACCACTGGATGCTGTGTGATCTGGGCGGCCCGCGTGGCACGCCGGCGGCCGATATCGCCGCCATGATCGCCGACCGCGGCATTCCGGGCACCGTAGATACCTTCGCGTCGCCGGTCGAAGCCTGGCGGGCCACGCGGGCGAGGGTGGGGGCGGATGATAGAATTATTGTTTTCGGTTCCTTCCTGACCGTGGCTGAGGTGATGCGCGACTACGCGCAGTCGCCGCGGCCCCCGGTATCGGACGCCGCAACGCCTCCGCCCGCACAGGGCTGATCCCACCCGCAGGACACGCCCCCGAAGTGGCTTCCACCGATTCCGATCTGCAGACCGACCTTCGCAAGCGGGCGCGCCGCCGCCTGCTCGGCGCGGTCGCCCTGGCACTGACCGCCGCCATCGTGCTGCCCATCGTGATGGATCACGAGCCGCGACCGCCGGCACAGGACATCGCGGTGCGCATTCCGCCGCGCGAGGGTGCTGCGCCGCTGGCATCGCCGGCCCGTGCGGTGGAGTCGGACGACACGCTGCAGCCGCCGCCGGATTCCGAGCCGGTGCCGCCGCGCGCCGAAGTCCAGGCAAAGCCGGTGACCCCGCCGGTCGCGCCGCCTCCGCTTGCCGTCCGACCCGAGGTCAAGGCGGAGCCGAAGCCGGAGCCCAGACCCGAAGCGAAGCCTGAGCCGAGGCCGGAACCCAAGCCCGCGCCGAAACCGGAGCCCAAACCTGCGCCCAAGCCCGAACCCAAGGCCGAGGTGTCGCCGACCGAAGCGGCACGCGCCGCCGCGGTGCTCGACGGAAAGGGCAGTTTCGCGCTGCAGCTCGGCGTGTTCGGAGATGCCGCCAACGTGGCCAAGCTGCGCGCCCGCGCCAAGGAACTCGGTCTGGCCAGTTTCACCGAGGACGTGAAACTGGCGGACGGCCAGACCCGCACCCGGGTCAAGGTCGGGCCCTTCTCCAGCCGGCAGGCGGCGGAAGCGGCCCAGCGCAAGCTGGAAGCGGCCGGCCTGCGCTCGATGATCGCGCCGCGTCCATGACGGTTCTGGATTACGGCCTGCTCGCCATCGTGGTGTTCTCCACGGCGATCGGGCTGATGCGGGGTCTGGTGAGCGAAGTGATTGCACTGGCAGCCTGGGTGCTCGCCTTCATCGCCGCCCGTCAGTTCGGCGGCGATGCCGCCCATCTGCTGACCGGCACCATCGCCGACCCGGGTCTCCTTGCAGTTGCAGGTTTCGCCCTTACCTTCATAGCCGTGCTGCTGCTCTGTGGCGTGCTGCGCTGGCTCATGCGCTCGCTCATCCATGCCACCGGGCTGGACATTCCGGACCGCGTGCTCGGCGGGCTGTTCGGGCTGGCGCGTGCCGGACTTATACTGATGCTCCTTGTCGTCGGCGCGGCCTACACCCCGGCGCCGGAGCAGCCCTGGTGGAAGTCGGCTGCGCTGACGCCACCGCTCGAAACGGCGGCCATCGCGCTCAAGCCCTGGCTGCCGGAATCCGTGGCGAAAAAGATTCGTTTTAAGGCCTGACCATCATGTGCGGAATACTCGGCGTCGTTGCCACCTCTCCCGTCAACCAGCTTCTGTACGATGGCCTGCTGGTGCTCCAGCACCGCGGCCAGGACGCGGCGGGCATCGCCACCGCGCAGGGGCAGAAATTCCTGATGCACAAGGGCTCGGGCCTGGTGCGCGACGCCTTCCGCACGCGCAACATGCGCAATCTGCAGGGCAACTGGGGCATCGCCCACGTGCGCTACCCGACCGCAGGGTCCGCCTACAACGCGGCCGAGGCGCAGCCTTTCTACGTCAATTCGCCGTTCGGCATCATGCTGGCGCACAACGGCAACCTGACCAATTCGGAAGAGCTGAAGCTGGACATGTTCCGCACCGACCTGCGGCACATCAACACCACCAGCGACTCCGAAGTGCTGCTCAACGTGCTCGCGCACGAAATGATGCAGGCGCTGCGTGAGCGCCCGACCTTCGATCACGAAACCATTTTCCGCGCGGTCGCTGGCGTGCACCGTCGCTGCCGCGGCGCCTACGCGGTGGTGGCCATGATCGCCGGCTTCGGTCTGCTGGCCTTCCGCGACCCCTACGGCATCCGTCCGCTGGTGATCGGCAACAACGAAACCGCCAACGGCACCGAGTGGCTGGTCGCGTCGGAAAGCGTCGCGCTCGATACGCTGGGCTTCAAGCTGCTGCGCGACATCGCGCCGGGCGAGGCGGTGCTCATTTCGCCGGAAGGCGCGATCAAGTCGCAGCAGTGTGCCGAACGCCCGAACTACGCGCCCTGCCTGTTCGAGTACGTGTATCTTGCGCGCCCGGATTCGCTGATGGACGGCGTGTCGGTGTACGAGTCGCGGGTCAAGATGGGCGAGTTCCTTGCGCAGAAGATCCAGCGCGACCACGCCGACCTGCAGATCGACGCGGTGATCCCGATTCCCGATTCCAGCCGCCCGTCGGCGATGGAGCTGGCACGCGTGCTGAACGTGCCCTACCGCGAAGGTTTCGTGAAGAACCGCTATATCGGCCGCACCTTCATCATGCCGGGGCAGGCGGTGCGCCGTAAGTCGGTGCGCCAGAAGCTCAACGCGATCACCCAGGAATTCAAGGGCAAGAACGTGCTGCTGGTCGATGATTCCATCGTGCGTGGAACCACCAGTCAGGAAATCGTCGCGATGGCGCGTGAAGCCGGCGCGAACAAGGTGTATTTCGCCTCCGCCGCGCCCCCGGTGCGTTACGCCAACGTGTACGGCATCGACATGCCGACCCGCGACGAACTGATCGCCTCCAACCGCACCGACGACGAAATCCGCGCCGCGATCGGCGCCGATGCGCTGATCTACCAGACGCTGGACATGCTCAAGGCCTCGATCACCGCCTGCAACCCGTCGATCGAACAGTTCGAAACGTCCTGCTTCGACGGCTGCTACATCACCGGTGACGTGACCGCCGCCTATCTCGACGGCGTCGAGAACCAGCGCAAGGGCGCGCCCAAGCAGAGCGACGACGAGGGCGGCCAGCTCGACCTGAATCTGGTGGCATCGGAAGAGAACGCCTGACGGCTGCGGACGCTTGACGTCCGCGGCGGCCGGGCGCTAATGTCCGGCTACGCGCCGATTTGAACCCAGCTTGCGGGCGCGCGGGTCAGAGACCGTGAGGTTTCCGACCCGGATAAATACGGCTAAAGCGGCGAAACGAACGTATCTGCGGAACCCGTTTTGCCTCCGAGGCGGAACGGGTTTTTTGTTGTGCACGCCCGCCATTCGCCTCGCGCTTTGTTTTCGATTTTCCGCATGACCGGCCGCGAGGCCGGATGGAGCACACCATGAGCAGCCATGAACGCGCGCCCTTCGATCCGGCGCAGTACGACCCCGAAACCGTCGCCGTGCGCGCCGGCATAGAGCGCAGCCAGTTCGGCGAACACGGCGAGGCGATGTTCCTGACCTCGAGCTTCGTGTTCGACACCGCGGCCGAAGCCGCCGCCCGCTTTTCAGGCAATGCGCCGGGCAATGTCTATGCCCGCTTCACCAACCCGACGGTCACCATGTTCCAGGACCGTCTGGCGGCACTGGAAGGTGCCGAGGCCTGCATCGCCACCAGTTCCGGCATGTCGGCCATCCTGTCCACGCTGATGGCGCTGCTGAAGAGCGGCGACCACATCATCGCCTCGCGCGGCATCTTCGGTTCTACCCAGCAGCTGTTCGCGACCTACTTCGAGAAGTTCGGCGTCAGCACCACGCTGGTCGAGGCGACGAACATCGAGGCCTACCGCGCCGCGGTGCAGCCGAATACGAAGCTCTTTTTCATCGAAACGCCGTCCAACCCGCTGACCGAGGTGATCGACATCGCCGCGGTGGCCGAGGTCGCACACGCGGCCGGCGCGCTGCTCGCGGTCGACAACTGCTTCTGCTCGCCGGCGCTGCAGAAGCCGATCGAACTGGGTGCCGACATCGTCATCCATTCCGCCACCAAGTACCTCGACGGCCAGGGCCGTGTGCTCGGCGGCGCGGTGTGCGGGCGCAAGGCGGAAATGGACGAGGTGCTGCGCTTCCTGCGCACCGCCGGCCCGACGCTGTCGCCGTTCAACGCCTGGGTCATTCTGAAGGGGCTGGAAACGCTGTCCATCCGCATGCAGGCACAGTCGGCCAATGCGCTCGAACTGGCGCGCTGGCTGGAAGCGCAGCCCTGGGTGGCGCGCGTGTTCTACCCCGGCCTGCCGTCGCATCCTCAGCACGAGATCGCGATGCGCCAGCAGAAGACCGGCGGCGCGGTCGTGGCTTTCGAGGTGAAGGGCGGTCGCGAAGAGGCGTGGAAGCTGATCGACGCCACCCGCATGCTGTCGATCACCGCCAATCTCGGCGACACCAAGACCACCATCACCCATCCGGCGACCACCACGCACGGCCGCATTTCGCAGGAAGCGCGCGACGCCTCGGGCATCCGCGACAGCCTGATCCGGCTGGCCGTCGGGCTGGAGTCGGTCGAGGACATGAAGCGCGATCTCTGTCGCTGGCTGGAGAGCTGATCCCGACATGCCGCGCCACATCGCCCTGGTCCCGGCCGCCGGCAGCGGCAGTCGCTTCGGCGCGCAGATGCCGAAGCAGTATCTGCCGCTGGCCGGCCAGCCGCTGATCCGTCACGCGCTGGCCACGCTGTGCGCCCACCCGCGCATCGACCGGGTGGTGGTCGCGCTGGCGCCGGAGGATCTGTACTGGCAGGGCTTCGACTGGACCGCGCTCGGCCCCAAGCTGATGCCGGTGCATTGCGGCGGGGCCAGCCGGGCCGCCTCGGTGCGCAACGGACTTTGGGAAATCGCCGGCTGGGCGCGGCCGGAGGACTGGGTGCTGGTGCATGACGCCGCGCGCCCCTGTCTGTCCGCCGCCATGCTGGACACCCTGATCGACACGCTGGCCGACGACCCGGTCGGCGGCCTGCTGGCGCAGAAGGTGGCCGACACCCTGAAGCGCGCCGACGGCGCGGACCGGGTCGAGGCAACCGTGCCGCGTGACGCCATGTGGCAGGCGCAGACGCCGCAGATGTTCCGGCTGGCCCGGCTGGCCGACGCACTGGACCGCTGTCCGGACGTGACCGACGAAGCGTCGGCCATCGAGGCGGCCGGGCTCAGGCCGCGGCTGGTGGCCGCCGGCGCGGCCAATCTGAAAGTGACCTGGCCGGAAGACATGAAGCTGGCCGAACTGATCCTGCAGACCCAGGGGACCGACGCATGAATCCGCTGTTCGCCGCACCGCTGCCTTTCCGCATCGGCCAGGGCTTCGACGTGCACAAGCTGGTCGACGGCCGCAAATGCATCATCGGCGGGGTCGACATTCCGCACGAGAAAGGCCTGCTCGGCCACTCCGATGCCGACGTGCTGCTGCACGCCATCACCGACGCGCTGCTCGGCGCTGCCGGTCTGGGCGACATCGGCCGGCTGTTTCCGGACACCGATGCGGCCTACGCCGGTGCCGACAGCCGGGTGCTGCTGCGCGAGGCGGTCAGGCAGGTGCAGGCTCAGGGCTGGCGCATTGGCAACATCGACGCCACCGTCATCTGCGAACGCCCGAAAATCACGCCGCACGCCGCGCAGATGGTGGCCAACATCGCCGCCGACTGCGGCATTCCGCCGCACGCGGTCAATGTGAAGGGCAAGACCTCGGAAAAGCTGGGCTACACCGGCCGCGGCGAGGGCATCGCCGCGCAGGCGGTGGCGATGCTGCTGGCGCCGCCCGAGCCCTCCATGGGCTGAGCACCGCTGTCGGTCGTCTTGACAGGGCCGGCGATGCGCTCTGTGCCCTGTCTGTAACATCAAGGACTTGCGGGCGTGGTACGGGGATTGCTGTGAGCTTCCCGGATCACGCTTTCACAAAGGATGCCCAGATGAAATCCCTGATGTTCGCAGCTGCCCTGCTGTTCGCCGGCGCCGTGTCGGCCGCTTCGCCGATCACCGCGGTCAATGCGTCGGCGACCGGTACGTACTCGATCGACGGCCCCGACCTGTCCATCCTCGCCGATGGCTTCATTGCCCCCGAAGGCACCCATTACACCTTCAGGTCGGTGTCCTGGGGCGGCCAGGAAGGCCGGTCCGGTGCGGTGTTCACGCTCGATTTCGGCCAGCTCTACACGCTGACCGACGTGCTGCTGGGCGTGGATAACAACGATTTCTACCAGGTGCAGGTGTCGGTCAACGGCAGCAGCTGGAACACGCTGTTCACCAATCTGGCGTTCGAAGGTGAGTCGAGCTCGGGCAGCGAAATCATTTCCAGCGACGCCAGCCACATCCAGTACCAGTCCACCATCGACTTCCCGGCGGTCAATGCGCGTTACGCGCGCATCTACGCGGTGGCCGGTGATGGCGCCTACTCGGTGTCGGAAATGAGCTTCAGCGGTGTCGCCGTGGTGCCGGAGCCCGAAGCCTGGGCGCTGATGCTGGGCGGTCTGGCCCTGGTCGGCGCACTGTCGCGCCGTCGCTGACAGGCCTCTGCAGCAGAAAAAAAGCCGACCTTCGGGTCGGCTTTTTTCGTTTACCGCGCTGCCATCCTTCAGCGAACCGGCGGCGGCGGAGTGGCCTCGACTGCGCGCCATCCGTCGCGGCAGGTCCGCACATACGGGTAGTACTCGCGCGCCGATTCGCAGTAGTACCAGGTGCCGCCTCCGGGCTGGGCAGCGGCCGGCGGTGCCGAGGCGGGCGGCGGCTGGTGGCCGGGCGGCGGCGGCGGATAGGGCGCATTCACCCGTCCGGGCAGGGCGGGGGCCGCTGCCGGCGCGGCGGCGGGCGCGCGCGGGCCGCTGTCGGCGAAACGGGCGCTGGTCGGCACCCGCTGCCCCTTGGCGTACATGCACTGGATGTAGGCGTTGTCATAGCCCCGCTGCGTGCCGCGTGCCGAGCTCTGCGCCGCATCGCTGCCGGCGGCACCGCCCACCAGCAGGCCGGTGCCGGCGCCTACGGCCGCGCCGTCACGGCCGCCGATCAGCGCACCGGCTGCGGCGCCGACCGCAGTGCCGACCGCCGCGCTCCGCACGCCGGAACGCGTGGCCGCCTCGTTGGCGTCGGTGCCACCGGTCTGGTCGCGCGCATAGTCGCGGCACAGGGCATCGTCGTAGCGGAACTGTTCGAAGGTCTTGCCGCTGCCCGGCAGCGCCATCACGCTCGGGCCGGAGGGCGTCGTGGCGCAGCCTGCCAGCAGCAGGAGCGGCAGCAGCGCCAGCGTGGTCGTACGGGTGTTCATGATGCGGACCTCATCGCGGCGGCTGCGCCGCCACGCTCTGCCAGCCCTCCGGGCATTCCGGCACATAGGGGTAATAGCCCTGGGCGGACGCGCAGTAGTACCAGGTGCTGGGCGGCTGCGGCGGGGGAGACATCGACGGCGCCGGCGCCACCGGCTGCGGGTCGCGCTCGACATACACCGGCGGCGAGCGCTCGATCACCACCGGCGGGTAGTAGGCCGGCCCGTAGTAGTAGGGCGGCGGATAGTAATAGGGCCCGGGGCCGTACCACGGGCGGTAACCCGACCCGAACACGAAGCCCACGCCGATATCGACATGCGAATGTCCGCGATGGTAGCCGCCGTGGCCATGCCGGTAACCCCGGTCCGCCCACGCGCTGCTGCCTGTAGCCAGCAGCCCCAGCCCCAGTGCCAGGGCGGCGGCTGCCTTCTTTCCGTTCATGATGATCCCCTCTCCGGCACCGTGTGACGGTACGGCGCATTGCAGGATCATCCTGCCCGCGTGTCAATCGTCTGTGGGAGAGGCGTTGCAGCGTGTTGCAAATGCAAGCGCGCGGAAATGTGCGGGGTGAAGGCGGGGTAATCGTCCGAGGGCGCGCGTCCTGCGCCTGCCTCCGCAATGCCCGCGGCCCTCAGCGCATTTCGAACAGCTCCTGATGAAAGCGATCCGGCGGCAGCCCGTGGGCGACGAAGTCATCGCACAGCGCCTGACCGAAGCGCGGCGGGCCGCAGAACCACACGCTGGCCGTCTGCCACTCGGGCACTGCGGCGCGGATGCGTTCGCCATTCAGACGGCCGTCGCGCGCATCGACCAGCAGGTGCAGGCGCACGCCAGCCGCCGCCGCGTCGGCGGTGAGACGGTCGATCGCGGTCTGGTCGAAATCGGCCGTCGGATGAAACAGATCCACCGCGCGGGCGTCCGGCACGCGGGCACGCTGCTTCATGCGGGCGATGAAGGGCGTGATGCCGATGCCGGCGCCCACCCAGATCTGCCGCGGCTGGCCGTCCTCGAAGTCGAAACAGCCGTACGGCCCTTCCACCGTCACCGGCATGCCGATCTTCAGCGTTTCGCGCAGCCGGCGCGTGTGGTCGCCCAGCGCCTTGGTGATGAACACCAGCTCGCGCCCGGCGGGATTCCAGGCGGACGCGATCGTGTAGGGGTGGGCGCCTTCCCGGCTGTTCGACGTCACGAAGGCGAACTGACCGGGGGCGTGGCCGCGCCAGCCCTCGTCCAGCGCGATGGCGGTTTCGAGCACCTGCAGCGCCGGGTATTCGGTCAGCGACACGATGCGGCCCTGCACCTTGCGGCCGGCGCCGATCCGGCTGCTCAGCGTGAGCACCGCCGCCACGCTGCCGCCGATCAGCAGCGCCGCCAGCAGCCAGCCTATCGGCTGCGACCAGTACGCGAACTTGGTCAGCACCACCGTGTGATAGGCCAGCGCCAGATAGGCGACCGCGATCCATCGGTGCGTCCGCACGAACCAGTGATAGGGAAAGCGCTTGACCAGCGCCAGCACGATCAGCACCACCGCGGCGTAGAACGCCCACTCGCCCACCGATTCCGCCACGCCGCGCTGGCTGCGCAGCCAGGCCTCCACCGTGCCCAGCGTCTCGCCGCCACCGGCCTTGCGCGCCGGCCTCACCAGCCAGCCCCAGCCCACCATCCACTTGGTGCCGGTCGCCCACCACCAGTGCAGCACCGCCACCACCAGCGCCGTGATGCCCAGCCATTTGTGCAGCCGATACATCTTGTCCAGCCCGCCCAGCCACGGCTCCGGCCACTTCGGACGCAGCGCCAGCAGCATCGCCACGCTCATCACTGCGATCGCGAGCCCCCCGCTGTACTGCATGAACACCGAGCGAAACGAGAAATAGCTGAACGGCTCAGGCAGCAGCGTATCGGCGGCGAGCCAGAGCACGGTGGGCAGCAGCAGGGTTGTTATGAAGGCGAGATGGAGGCGTTTCATTGGGTCGCTTGGGGCATCTTGAGCGTAGCTTTGACGCAATGTTGGGCGCTGCTTTGGTGCATTGTCACGGTTCAGTTGACGAGAGTAACGCCATTACAACTGCGAGTAGCCCGACGAAGGCAAAGAAGTAAAGCAGCGGCTTGCGTGCTCGTCTGTTGTTTTCTCGGTGTCTTGCAAGTTCCTCACCGGCCGCTCGTGCCTGAGCGTTCAGGTCATCGACGACCGCGTTGACTTCATTGACGAACCTAGGGAGATCCTTCGATCTCAAGACTTCGCCAAGGGCAACTCGTGCGTCATCCGACAAGACATCTCTACGCGTTGCAACTAACAGCGCAAGCTCGTCGTCTGTCATGCTCGCGTATCGATGCCGGAAGTACTCGACCTGACTTGGGTTCATCTTTCAGACTCTCTCAGCGGCCACGAACAAGCTCTTGCACGCTTGAATTCACTGGCCTCGCGCGATGTGCCGAGGCAGCTCTGGTGGAATGAAGGGTTGGGGCTCAAGACTGAAGCCACGCCTTAACCTGGGCTAACTGACCTGGGGAGCCCACTGCCGCCTTGGGCAAAACGAAAGCCTGAGAATTGTCGATGAACAGATAGAGGTTTCTGTCATCCTCAGCGTGGTACGAAAAGGAAGACCACTGATAGCGAACTTCTCCGTATTTTCCTTTCGCAGCAAGGCCGCTGGGGTCAAGGTCCACGGTTTGTTGGGACAGGAACCAGCTCTCGGGAGAGAGGATTACCTTGCGATAGATTCGCTGCTTGTAGAACGTGCCGGCGACCATCAGACCGATGCCAACACAGAAAGAGGCGGCAACAACCGTCAAGTCGTGAGACAACTCGGGATACTTTCGGAACAGCGCGACGTATGAAGCAAACGCTATTCCGAGGGGTACCCAGATGAGCAGGTTCGAAAAGAAGAGCCTCGTGTTGGCACTCGACAGCCGAGTAAGCCGGCCTCGGATGACCTTATGGAGCGCGACAAAATCAGCTTGAGATAGAGTGAATGAGCAGTGCATCGTTGTCAGCCTAGTGGGCCCCCACTTAAAGCATAAGCAGCGCCGTTAGGCGTCCGCCTTGATGCGCTGGTTAGGCGTCACGCGGCCGTTTGGGCTGAGGCTTCAGTTCCGCTTCTTGTTTTGGGGAAAAGATGGCGGCAAAGAGGCCGATCTTTTTCCGTTGGCGTGACGTCAACGGATGCTGCTTCGCCGGTTCATCCTTCAATAGACGTTTGTTTCCAATGTCGATGCTCGCGTACAGGCTTGCCTGAAATGCTTCGCGAATCGGACGGGAGATGATTTCGAATAGTGTGAGAAAGCCGATGGTCTCGTCTTGGCCCCACGACGTGTGAATGTTGTACTGCTCGCTCGTGGTTAGGCCATGGGAGAACTGATTGCGCATCTCAAGGAACAACTGCAAGCTAGTGTGAACTGTGGGCTCAATATCCCAGTTCAGTTCAATAGCGCGCAGCATCTGACCTAGCGTTTTACGCTTCCAACTCTTGATCAGTTCCGCTACCGTCGAATTCTTGCGACGCTCCGACACTGCAATCGCTCCGAAAACAAAGGAATGTGCGATCAGATGTTCGATTTCTTGAACTCTCGCCAAGCAGATACCCATGATCGTGAAGAGAGCCATTTGCGACGGGGAGTACCGATCCTCGTGCCCGTATCGTTTAAACGCTTTTACCGCCCCAAATTCTTCTAGGTATCGACGACCGATGATCCTCGGTCGAACAGGTCCATCGGGGCCGTTGGTATATACAACATCATCAATTAATGTCTCCGACAGTTGATCACGATCTCGAAAGGTCGCACCGAGGCGACGTAGTAGCCAATCATCGGCGTACCAAGGGAGAGGCTGTCGATAACCATATTTCTCTCGGCGCCGCTCCCAACTGCGAAGTATCCCTGTGGGAATTGCCTTTACGCGTACCGCATGGGCGTCTCCGCTCTCAAAGCCGCAGTAATCTGCATCAACACGCCGGGCGCTGCGAGAATTTCGCGCCACAGTAAAGCAATCTTCCTCCCCGTCGTAGCTGACCCAGTACAGGTTCCAGCCTGAATGCGAGGTTGGCGAAGGGCGAGTTGCAGCGTTCATAGAGCCTAACCTTGTTTTTTTGGCGCAGTTTTGCGCCATAACTACGGATGCTGCCGGGTAAACCGACGGGGATGATCGTTCTGAAACGCTCTCCAACTCGACATTTCGGCGCGTCACTCTGCGTGTCCATACAGTATTAAACGACGACAAAAACCTCACCCTTGGGTCGCTGTCCCTGAACCCCGTCCGCTCGCCTGATTGCGCACGCATGAGTACGTCATGCGCATTACATCATACGAATGGGATAGCTCTGTGGCGAGGGGGAGCGGCGGGTGCGCCGCGTTCTGCGTTGCTCGCAGCGCGGGCGGTGAGACGTGTGCTTTTCTTGCGCAGGGGCGGGCGATGGACCGCACGGCACGCCCGTGCCCTGCGGATCACGTCATGCGGTCGGGTACAGCGCTGTGCCCGGCCCCGTCTCCTTACCCCTGCCGCAGTTCCTGACTCAGCTGGAACACCGCCATCGCATAGAAGTAGGAGCGGTTGTAGCGGGTGATGGCGTAGAAGTTGCGGAAGCCGAGCCAGTATTCGGTCTGGGCGTCGGGGGTGACGAGGTCGACCAGGGTGGCGGGTTTGGCGATGAGCTCGCCGCCGCGCAGCGGGCGGGCGCCGGCGCTGTCGAGAGTGGCGGTGTCGATCGAAGGTTCGACGCCGGCGGCGACCAGCGGGGCGGCGGCTTCGTCGGTGATGCGGATGCGCTGGGCCACCGGTTCGCCGGCTTCCCAGCCGTGGGCGGAGAGGTAGGCGGCGACGCTGCCGATGGCGTCCACCGGGCTGCCTATCAGGTCAGCGCGGCCGTCGCCGTCGAAATCGACCGCGTAGCGGCGCCAGCTGCTGGGCAGGAACTGCGGGTAGCCCAGCGCGCCGGCGTAGGAGCCGCGGAAGGCGGCGACGTCGCGCGACTGTTCGCGCGCCAGCAGGAACAGCTCGCCCAGTTCGCGGCGGAACAGCTCGGCGCGCGGCGGCCAGGTGAAGGCCAGCGTGGACAGCGCGCTCAGCAGTTCGAAGTCGCCGGTGTGGCGGCCGTAGATGGTTTCCACGCCGATGATGGCGGCCACCACTTCACGCGGCACGCCGAAATCCTGTTCCGCGCGTTCGAAGCTGGCCGCGTGTTCGGCCAAGAATTCGCGACCGGCGCGGATGCGCAGCGGTTCGATGAAGCGGCTGCGGTAGCGCGTCCACGATTTCACCGCCGGGCTGGAGGGCGGGCGGATGAGCTGTATCACCTTGGGCAGAAGGCGCACGCCGGCGAAGCGGTCGAGCAGCCAGGCTTCGTCGAAGCCGTGGGCGGCGGCCAGTTCGGCGCAGAAGGCGCGCACGTCGTCGCGCTCGGCGAAATTGTCCGGCGTGGTGGAGGGCGCGGCGCGCAGCGGCAGCGCCGGGGCCAGCAGCAGGGCGCCGGCTGCGGTCATGAAGTGGCGGCGGGCGGCGGAGCTGGAAGCGAGCATTTCGGTCATCGGCGGTGCGGTGTGCGGTGGCGGCGCAGCGCGCGGCTGCGTGCGCGGATTTCGCGTGCGGCCGGCGCCGGCGGGGCGCCGCCGTAGCGGGCGTCTGCATAAAGTGTACACGCTGCGCGCAGGTCTGCCGCCAGATCCGGACGCGCGGCAGCCACCCGTTCGGCATAGTCCAGCGGGCCTTCCCAGGCGGCGCGGCCCAGCCCCGCCGGTGCGAGCGCGCGGTCGAGCCCGGCCCAGGCGCGTGCCAGCGCGTCGCGGCCGGGCGCGCGGCGCAGCGCCCACAGCGTGAGCGCGCCGGCCATCACGCCGCACAGCGCGGCCATCCACGCGGTCATGGTCTGCCAGTCCGGCTGCGCCATGCCGAGGCGCGACAGCAGTTCGCGCTGGCGCTGCTGGTCGTAGGACAGCACCCACTGGTTCCACGCGTTGTTGGCCGCTTCCCAGCGGTGGCGCAGATCGCGCAGCCAGCCGAGGTCGGCACGCGCGACGAAGGGCACCGGCTCGCCGGCGGCCAGATCGGCCAGCCCGCGTTCCACCCGCGACGGCAGGATGGCGGCGGTCGGGTCCACCCGGCGCCAGCCTTCGGCCGGCAGCCACACTTCGGCCCATGCATGGGCGTCGGACTGGCGCACCACGATGAAGCTGTCGACGCTGTTGCGCTCGCCGCCCTGGTAGCCGGTCACCACGCGCGCCGGCAGGCCGGCCGCGCGGGCGAGGAAGACGAAGGCGCCAGCGTAGTGTTCGCAGAAGCCGCGCCGGGTGTCGAACAGGAAGGCGTCGATGCCGTCCGCACCCGGCAGCAGCGGCGGCGTGAGCGTGTAGACGAAGGCTTCGCGGCGGAACAGCCGCAGCAGCGCGTCGACCGTCGCCGCGTCGCTGCCGGACTGGCGGCGCAGTTCGGCAGCCAGTGCGCGGGCGCGCGGGTTGCCGTCGCGCGGCAGCCGGCGGGCGGCGTCGATGTGGGCGCTCCATTCCTCGATGCCCGGCCGGGCCGCCAGCACCGACTCGAAATGGTCGCGACGCCGGTTGCGCACCACGTCGCCGGACAGCACCTGCCAGTCGTCCGACACCCGCGCGCCGGGCGGCAGCGCGGCAACGGTTTCCAGCGCGAACAGCCAGTTCTTGCCATGCGCTTCCAGCGTGACTTCATAGCCGCTGCGGGGGCCGATCACCGGGTGCGGCGGCGTGCCGCCGGTGCGCCGGGCGGCAGTGCCCTGACGCCAGGTGCGGCCGTCGAATTCGGTCAGCACCGGGCCGCGCCAGTACAGGTCGCGCGCCGGCGGCGCCTCGCGGTCGAACCGGGCGCGGAAGGCGATCTCCCCCGACTGGCTCAGCTGGGAGATCGAGCCGGGTTCCATGCTGTCGGACAGGCCGGTGCGCGCGCCGTGGGCGTCCAGCGGCAGCCCCCACAGCGGGCCGGGCACGCGCGGGAACAGCACGAACAGCACCAGCATGAAGGGCAGGGCCTGGGCCAGCATCCAGCCGGACTGGCGCAGCAGCGCGAGCGGCGCCGCCGGCGGGCCGGTGAGCGCGATCAGCGCGGCGGTGATGACGCCCATGGCCGCGAACAGCAGGGCGGCCATCGCCGGTGTCTGCGAATAGGTGAAGGCGGCCAGCAGCATGAAATAGCCGAGCAGCACCACGGTGTGGCCGTCGCGCACGCTTTTCAGTTCGTGCAGCTTGAGCACCAGCAGCAGCGCCAGCAGCGCTACGCCGGGCTCGCGGCCGAACAGCCGGCCGAAGGTGAGGCTGATGCCGGCACAGCCGGCGATGATGAGCAGCGTTCTGATCCAGCCGCTGGCGCCGGGCCAGCCGCGTTTCCATTGCGCCAGCCGCCAGGTGAACAGCAGCAGCGTGACCGCGCCCAGCCAGCCCGGCAGGTGGTCGGCGTGCGGCAGCAGCGCACTGGCGGCGACCGCCAGCAGCCAGCCGGTGCGCTGTGCGCCCAGCGGCGGAAGATCGGGGGCCGTTTTTGCCGGACGCCTGAACATCATGACGGCAGCCCGAACAGGGCCAGCGCGGCCAGCACGCGCGCACGGTGAGCCGGGCCGCGGTCCGGCGCGATACGCTGGCCGGGCAGCGCGAGGCCGTAGCGCAGGCCGGCGGCGTCGGCGTCCAGCGCCCAGCCGGTCAGGCGGGCCAGCCGCTGTTCCAGCGGCATCGTGGCGGACAGGCGCTCCAGATCCAGCCACAGTTCGCCGCCATCCTGTCCGTCGAACTGCTTGGTCAGCAGCGGCGCGTCCGGCGAACGGGCCCACGCCTTCCACGCGACGTGGCGCGGCGAGTCGGCGGCGCGGTGCGCGCGCAGTGCGGCGAATTCATCGCTGCCGTCGCCGCGGGCGCGCAGGCCCAGCGTGCCGGCGTCACCCGGCGGCAGCGGCGGCCGGTCGCTTTCCGGCTGCGGATAGACCAGACAGCGCTGCTGCGGCTGGCCGTAGCTCCAGGCGCGTATGAGCCCCAGCGGGTAGCGGGTGCTCAGCGTGAGCCGGCCGGGCGCGATCCAGCCGCGGCGCGTTGCCGGCACGCGCAGATGAAAGGTGAGGGCGGCATCGGCGGCGACATCGATGTCCAGTGCCTCGTCGCTGCCTGCCATCGCCAGCCGCAAGGCCGGCCGGGCGCGTGACGAGGCGTTGTCGAGAGCCAGCGCGAAGCGGGCCGGCTGGCCGGCGAACACCGGCTCCGGCGGCAGCTCTTTCAGCGTGAGGCCGAGCAGGTTGCGGAAGGTGTGCAGCAGCGCCACCTGGCCCAGGCCGGCCAGCATGAACACCAGCGCGAAGCCCAGGCTCAGCGTGTAGTTGATCGCGGTGAGCAGCATGGCGACCAGCGCGCCGCCCCACACCAGGCCGACCGCGCTGGGCAGCACGAAGATGCGCCGGCGGTCCAGCGTGAGCGGCAGCGCGGGCGAGCCGCCCAGCGACGCCAGCCAGCGGCGCACCGCATCGCGCAGAGCGTGCCACATCAGAGCGGCAGCGCGACCGCCTGCAGCAGCATGCGGGCGGCATCGTCCGGCGGCAGCGGGTCGATCAGCGGCAGCCGGTGCAGCGCCACCGCAGGCAGCACCGCCTGCACGTCCTCCGGCAGCACGTGGCCGCGCTCATGCACCCGGGCGTGGGCGCGCGCCGCCGCCAGCAGCGCGAGGCCGGCGCGCGGGCTCAGCCCGAGGCGGTAGCGGCCGCCGTCGCGGGTGTGGGCGATCAGCGCCTGCACGTAGTCGATCAGTGCGTCGGCCACGTGCAGCGCCTGCGCCTCGTCGCGCCAGCGGATGAGCTGGGCGGCGTCGGCGCAGGGCGCGAGGTCTTCGAGCAGGCTGCGGCGGTCGCGCCCGGTCAGCAGCGCACGCTCGGCGGCCGGGTCCGGATAGCCCATGGTGAGCCGCATCATGAAGCGGTCCAGCTGCGATTCGGGCAGCGGATAGGTGCCGATCTGGCTGGCCGGGTTCTGGGTAGCGATGACGAAGAAGGGATCGGGCAGACGGCGGGTTTCGCCTTCGACGCTGACCTGGTGCTCTTCCATCGCCTCCAGCAGCGCGCTCTGGGTGCGCGGCGTGGCGCGGTTCACCTCGTCGGCCAGCAGCACCTGGGTGAACACCGGGCCCGGATGGAAGCGGAAGCCGCCGCTCTCGCGCTCGAACACCGATACGCCGAGAATGTCCGCCGGCAGCAGGTCGCTGGTGAACTGCACGCGCCGGAAGTCCAGTCCGAACAGGCGGGCCAGCACGTGGGCCAGCGTGGTCTTGCCGGTGCCCGGTACGTCCTCGATCAGCAGGTGGCCGCCGGCGATCAGGCAGGTGAGGGCCAGTTCGATCCGGCTGCGCTTGCCCAGTATCAGTTCGGAAGCGGCGTCGATCAGGGCGCGGGGGGCGGCTGCTATGGGCATGTCTTGAGCTGGGTTAAGGTGTGGCGGGATAATCGCGAGAAGAATTCAGAATCCGGCGCGTCACGACCGTGACACGCAGAGCGGCAGGTGGACACGAAGCCGCCGGGCAGGTTGCATCGATAACGGCAGGTTTCCGGAGGAGCAGCGGTGACGACCGCATACATTACACACCGCGACTGTGCCCTGCATGACATGGGGCCGCATCACCCCGAGTGCCCCGACCGGCTGGCGGCGATACAGGACCGCCTGATCGCCAGCGGCCTCGACGCCTATGTGGCGCACCACGACGCGCCGGCCGCCGACATCGACATGCTGGCGCGCGCGCATTCGCCCGAATACCTGCGGCAGATTTTCGACACCGTGCCCGGCAGTGGCATCGTGCATCTGGATGCCGACACCGCGATGTGCCCGAATTCGCTGCGCGCTGCGCTGCGTGCGGCCGGCGCCGGCGTGCACGCGACCGATCTGGTGATGTCGGGCGCCGCGGTGAACGCCTTCTGCGCGGTGCGCCCGCCCGGCCATCACGCCGAATACGCACGGGCCATGGGCTTCTGCTTCTTCAACAATGTGGTGGTCGCCGCCCGCCACGCGCTGGAAAAGCACGGCCTGCAGCGGGTGGCCATCGTCGATTTCGACGTGCATCACGGCAACGGCACCGAGAACATCGTTGCCCACGACAACCGCATCCTGATGGTGAGCATTTTCCAGCACCCTTTCTACCCGTATTCGGGGGCGGAGCCGCTGGCCGACAATCTGTGCAATGTGCCGCTGCCGGCAGGTACCCGCGGCGACGGCTTCCGCGAGGTGGTGACCAGCAAGTGGCTGCCACGGCTGGACGCCTTCGCGCCGCAGATGATTTTCATCAGCGCCGGCTTCGATGCCCATTACGAGGACGACATGGCGTCGCTCGGCCTGGTCGAGGCGGACTACGCCTGGGTCAGCACCGAACTGATGAAGGTGGCGAAGAAGCACGCCAGCGGCCGCATCGTGTCGATGCTGGAAGGCGGTTATGCGCTGTCGGCGCTGGGCCGCAGCGCGGTCGAGCACATCCGGGCGCTGGCCGAACTGTGATCGGACGGTTGCGAGCGATCTGTTACAGATCCGGCGGCTTGAGCCTGTTGGGCTTGTACCCGCGCTCCGGTAGAATGGCGCGTTTCCTGCCGAAGCCACTGTTTCGCACATGATTACCGGATCGCTCGTCGCCATCGTCACCCCCATGAACGAGGATGGCAGTCTTGACTACGCCAGCCTGCGTCGCCTGATTGATTTCCATGTTGCCGAAGGCACCGACGGCATCGTCATCGTCGGCACCACCGGCGAGTCGCCGACCGTCGATTTCGACGAGCACTGCGAACTGATCCGCTTCACGGTCGAGCACACCGCCGGCCGCATTCCGGTCATCGCCGGCACCGGCGCCAACTCGACCCGCGAGGCGATCGAACTGGCGCAGCACGCGAAGTCGGTCGGCGTCGATGCCTGCCTCACCGTCGTGCCCTACTACAACAAGCCGACCCAGGAAGGCCTGTACCGCCACTTCCGTGCCCAGGCCGAAGCGGTCGATGTGCCCTTCATCCTTTACAACGTGCCGGGCCGCACCGTGGCCGATCTGTCCAACGACACCACGATCCGGCTGGCGGAAGTACCGAACATCGTCGGCATCAAGGACGCCACCGGCAATCTCGACCGCGCCGGCGAACTGATCAACCGCGCACCCAAGGGCTTTGCGCTGTACAGCGGCGACGACGCCTCGACCGCGGCCTTCATCCTGATGGGCGGCCACGGCTCGATCTCGGTGACCGCCAACGTCGCGCCGCGCCTGATGCATGAAATGAACGCCGCCGCACTGGCCGCCGACGCGGTCAAGGCACGCGACATCAACGCGAAGCTGATCGGCCTGCATCGTCATCTGTTCTGCGAAGCGAACCCGATTCCGGTCAAGTGGGCGGTCCAGCAGATGGGCCTGTGCGGCCCGACGCTGCGCCTGCCGCTGACCGAGCTCCAGCCGCAATACCACGAGCAGGTCCGCGCCGCGATGAAGCAGGCCGGCGTGCTCGCCTGATCCCCTCCCGGGTACCCCTCCGAATGAAAGTGCTGAAGTCTTCCGCGCTGCGCGTCGCGCTGTGCATCGGTCTGTCGGGCGTGCTCGGCGCGTGCTCGATGTTCGACAAGGTCATGGAGTCCGGCAAGGTGGACTACAAGGCGCAGGCCAAGCGCTCGCCGCGCCTGGATCTGCCGCCTGATCTCACGCTGCCTGCCCAGACCGACCGTTACGCGGTGCCGGATACCGCCGGCAAGGGCTCGGCCACCGCGTCGGCCTATAACGCTGACCGCGCGGCAGGCCCTCAGGCCACGCCGCAGGCGAGCGGCGTGCTGCCCAAGGTGGCGAACATGCGCATCGAGCGTTCGGGCAGCCAGCGCTGGCTGGTGGTGAACGCCACGCCCGACCAGCTGTGGCCGCAGGTGCGCGAGTTCTGGCAGGAAACCGGCTTCCTGATCGAGATCGAACAGCCGGACGCCGGCGTGATGGAAACCGACTGGAACGAGAACCGCGCCAAGCTGCCGGACGATCTCGTCCGCAACACCATCGGCCGGCTGATCGATTCGCTGTACTCCACGCCCGAGCGCGACAAGTACCGCACCCGTCTGGAACCGGGCATCGAGCCGGGCACCACCGAAATCTACGTGAGCCATCGCGGCGTGATGGAGGTGTACATCAACGAGCGCAGCGACAGCACCGTGTGGCAGCCGCGTCCGGCAGACCCCGAGCTGGAAGCCGAAATGCTGCGCCGGCTGATGGTGCGCCTGGGCGCCGACAACGAGCGCGCGAAGGCGCTGGTGGCGGCGCAGCCGGTGTCCGAGCGGGCCCAGCTGATGTCGGCCGACAAGGGCGGCACGCTGCAGGTGTATGAAGGCTTCGACCGCGCCTGGCGCCGTGTCGGCCTGGCGCTGGACCGCGTCGGCTTCACGGTCGAGGACCGCGACCGCTCGCAGGGCGTGTATTTCGTGCGCTACGTCGATCCGGAAATCGATGCCACCGGCAAGAAGGACGGCGGCATCCTGTCCAAGCTGCTGTTCTTCATGCCGGACGACAAGCCGGACCCGAAGAAGGGCCAGAACCAGTACCGCGTGCTGGTGAAGGGCGAGGGCAAGCAGAGCACGGTGCAGGTGCTGACCCGCGAAGGCGGGCTGGATGACAGCAAGACCGCCAAGCGCATCCTGTCGCTGCTGCATGAACAGCTGAAGTAAGCGCCGGCAGACCTCTGCCGGCCGCACAGGACAAAAGGCGCCTCGGGCGCCTTTTGTCTTTCTGATCGCACGGTTTCTCAGCGCGACCGGCGGACGCTCCCACAGAGCTCGACCGTGGCCGGCTGCGGTTTTCGTGGGAGCGGCGCCCTCGCCGCGATGGCGGCGATGACTCACGCACCGGCGCGTGAGTCGCGGACCTCATCGCGGCGGGGGCGCCGCTCTCACGATCGATCACGATTGCGGCGGTGACCGGACGCTGGCGTCCGGTTGAAGCAGTAGGGTGCCCGCCTCAGGCGCGCATCGACAGCGCTTCGGCCTGTTCCGCGATGTCCGCCAGATTCACCACCTCACCGATGACCACGATGGCTGGACTGCCCAGCTGCGCGTCGGCCACGGCCTGCGGAAGGGTGGCGAGCGTGGCCACTACCGAGCGCTGATCGCCGCGCGTGCCGTTCTGGATGGCGCACGCCGGCGTACCGGCCGGCAGGCCGCCCGCCTGCAGCGCGTCGGCGATGCGGGGCAGGGTGCGCATGCCCATGTAGATGACCAGCGTGGTGCCACAGCGCGCGAGTGCCGCCCAGTCCGGTTCCTGACCCGGCACGCCGTCCTCGCGTGCGTGGCCGGTCACGAAGGTCACGCCGCAGGCGCTGCCGCGGTGGGTGACCGGTACGCCCAGCGTGGCGGGCACCGCAATGCCGGCGGACAGCCCGCTCACCACCTCGCAGGCGATGCCCGCCTTGCGCAGCGTGAGCATTTCTTCGCCACCGCGGCCGAATACGAAGGGGTCGCCGCCTTTCACCCGGCCCACGACGTGACCGCTCCGGGCGTAGCGCAGCATGAGTCTTTCGATGAAAGCCTGCGGCGTGCTGCGGCAGCCGCCGCGCTTGCCCACCCGCACGATGCGGGCGTCCGGCCGGGCGTGCGCGAGCACCGCGGTGTCCGCCAGGTCATCGACCAGCAGCACGTCACACAGGCCGAGCACGCGGACCGCCTTCAGCGTGAGCAGTTCGGGATCGCCGGGGCCGGCGCCGATCAGGTAGACCTTGCCGGTCCGGGGCGGGGTGAGCGTGTTCATGCCTGCCCTGTTGCAAGACGGGTGCCAACCGCCCGGAGGCGCACGCGACCGCGACAGTGACGCGTTTCCGGCGCATTCCGGCTGTCGCAGGGCGGTTTCGTGCCCGTCCCGGGTGCATCGCTGCACCGCTGTTGTGCGGCCGGTGCTACATTCCGCGGGTGTCCCGGACCCTGACGCCTGTGCCGACCCCTATGCCACTGAATGCGCCGCTCGATGTGCTGGATCCCGTGCGCCAGCCGCCTTGCCGTGACGAACCCGGTCCCGAGGTGCGCATGCGCGGTGATGCGAAAGACCGCATCTTCGCGGCGGCCGAGCGGCTGTTCGCCGAACAGGGCTACGCTGCCACCTCGATGCGCATGATCGCGGCCGAAGCCGGTGTGCCGCTGGCCTCCATCAACTACCACTTTGGTTCCAAGCGCGACCTGATGGAGTCGGTGTACGCGCACGTACTCGGCGCCGACGGCACGCGTTCCGGCTATCTGGCCAAGCTCGACCGCGAATCCGGCGGCCAGCCGCTGGGGGTGCGCCGCATCGTCGATACCTTCATCGAATCGGTGCTGCGGCTGTCGCGCAAGGACACGGTGTCCGGCGCCATGTTCAAGCAGCTGCTCGGGCGCGCCTTCTTCGAGCCGGGTGACGACTTCATCCCCGAAGAATATCTTCGCATCATGGACTGGTACCGGCGGGCGCTGCAGCGCTCGCTGCCCGACCTGCCGGAAGACGAGCTGCTGCGACGCATGCACTTCTTCGTCGGCATCGTCGCCTACGTGATGGCCGGGCGCGACGTGCTGCATCTGCTCGGCCGCTGTCCGGCCGGCGTACCGAACGACGCCGACAGCCTGCTGCGTGCGCTGGTGCCCTTCATCGTCGGCGGACTCGAAGCACCGCCCGGCTGATACCGACGGCATGGCCCGCGATTTGCTCGTTTCCGCCCGTCGCTTGCTGGAGCAGGTCATGCGTGCAGTCTTGCCGCCCGCGGCGCGTGTCGTGCGCCGCAACCGGAACCGGGTGCCATGCTGTCCGGGGCGCTGATCCTCGTCGCGGTGCTGCTGCTCACAGTGCTGCTGGCCTGGGGGCTCGAGCGCGCAGAAGCGCCATCCGATTTGCCGCCCGGCTCGCCGGCCGAGCGCGCCCGTCGCGCCCTCGGCGACTGCGAGCGGGTGCTCGCCCTCATCCATGCGCTGCAGCAGCATCGCGGCATGAGTGTGGCCTGGCTGTCGGGTGATCGCGGTTTCGAGTCGCTGCTGCGCGCAAAGCGGCGCGACGTCGGTCAGCTGCTGCAGACGCTGGAACCGGTAGCGCAGAAGGAAGAGGGCTACGACGCCGACGCCTGCATCAGTCGCGCCGAACTGTCACTGCTGGCCAGCCAGTGGATGGACCTGTGCGACACCATAGAGAACGCCGCACAGCGGCCGGACCCGGAAGACAGCATCACCCGGCACAGCCTGCTGGTGGCGCGTGCGCTGGGCTGGCTGGAATCGCTGGGTCTCAGGCGGGTCGGGCCGGTGCTCGGCGACGATCAGGCCGGGCTGCTCAGCACCTGGGTGAGCACGCTGCCGGCGCTGGGCGAGCATCTGGGTCAGGCGAGGGCGATCGGCAGCGGCGCCGCGGCGCGCGGGCGATGCACGCCGGCAGAGCGCCTGCGGCTGCATTTCCTGGCGTCCCGTGCGGAATCGCTGATGCATCAGGCGGTGGTCGATACGCCCCGCCTGCCGGCCGCGCTGCCGGCGATAGAACGGGTGGTGCGTCTGCTCGGCGTGCTGCGCAGCGATCTGCTGGAAGGGCAGCCGCCGGGCGCGGAGCGCTACTTCGCCGAAGCGACCGCCGCCATCGATGCAGTGTATGCGTGGATGCAGGGCTGCGAGGACGCGCTGGCGCCCACGCTCGCGGCCCGGGCCGGTGCCGGCAGCGCCTGAGCGGCGCGCCGGCAGCCGCCGGTGTCAGGCCGCTTCGGCCACCCGCGTCGCGATGTGGGCCAGCGCTTCGTCCACCTGGTCGATCAGCAGCAGGCACAGGTCGCCCGGCTGCAGCTTCGACAGCGCGTGGTCGATGGCGACGAATTCGCCATTGATGTCGACCACGTCGCGCGCACGGCTCGCACCTTCCAGACCCTGACGCAGCAGCGCGATCACTTCGCCGTCGGCGCGGCCGCGCTGGCACTGGTCCTGATACAGCACGACGCTGTCGAAGGCGGCGCCCAGGATTTCGGTCTGCTTGCGGATGTCCTCGTCGCGCCGGTCGCCGGCGCCGCTGATCACCACGCTGCGGCGCTTGGCCGGCAGGGCGTCGACCGCCTGCACCAGCGCAGTGATCGCGTCCGGGTTGTGGCCGTAGTCGGCGATCAGCGTGGCGCCGCGGTAGTCGAACAGGTTGAAGCGGCCGGGCGCGGTGCTGGCGTCGGACACGAAGCTGGCCAGCGCCGAGCGGATGCTGGCCCAGTCTATGCCCAGCGCCCAGCCGGCGCCGAGCGCGGCCATCGCGTTCTCGACCTGGAAGGCGAGGGCGCCGCCGCGTGTGAGCGGCACCTGCGACAGCGGAATGCGCACCGCGCTGCTGCCTTCGGCCGCCACCAGCGCACCGTCGTCGACGTAGATGACCCGGCGGCCGCGTGCGCGGTGGGTGGCGATGACCGGGTGGGTACGGTCCTTCGCGAAGAAGGTGACCGAACCCGGGCAGTGTTCGGCCATGGCCGCCACCACCGGGTCAGCGGCGTTCAGCACCGCCATGCCCTTGGGCGCCACGTTCTGCACGATCACCCGCTTCACCACCGCCAGATCCTCGACCGTGTTGATGTAGGCCAGACCCAGATGGTCGCCGCTGCCGATATTGGTCACCACGGCCACCTGGCAGCGGTCGAAGCCCAGACCTTCGCGCAGCACGCCGCCGCGGGCGGTTTCCAGCACCGCGCCGTCGACATCCGGATGGGCCAGCACGTTGCGCGCGCTCTTCGGGCCGCTGCAGTCGCCGGTGTCGATGCATTCGTCGCCGACGAACACGCCGTCGGTGGTGGTCATGCCGACGCGCAGGCCGGTCTGCGTCATCATGTGCGCGATCAGGCGCACCGTGGTGGTCTTGCCATTGGTGCCGGACACCGCCACCAGCGGAATGCGCGCGTCGTCGCCCGGCGCGAACATGGTGGACATGATGGCTTCGCCCACCGCGCGGCCCTTGCCGAAGGACGGCGCCAGGTGCATGCGCAGGCCGGGCGCGGCATTCACTTCAACGATGCCGCCGCCCTGTTCTTCCAGCGGCTTGAGCACCGTCTTGCACACGATGTCGACGCCGGCGATGTCCAGGCCGATGGTGCGCGCCGCTTCGATCGCGCGGGCCGCCAGTTCCGGATGTACGTCGTCGGTCACGTCGGTGGCGCTGCCGCCGGTCGACAGATTGGCGTTGTTGCGCAGCACGACCCGTTCGCCGAGCGCCGGCACCGTGTCCGGCGCGTGGTTCTGCACCGCGAGGCGGGCCAGCGCGATGTCGTCGATGCGCATCTTGGTGAGCGAGGTGGCGTGGCCGTCGCCGCGGCGCGGGTCGGCATTCACTTCGTCCACCAGTTCGCGCACCGTGCGCACGCCGTCGCCGATCACCTGCGGCGGTTCGCGGCGGGCGGCGGCCACCACGCGGTCACCCACCACCAGGAAGCGGTAGTCGGCGCCCGGAATGAAGCGTTCGACCATCACTTCGCGGCTGATTTCGTGCGCCGCCCGGAAGGCGATGTCCATGTGGTCGCGGGTGACGATGTTCACCGTCACGCCCTTGCCCTGGTTGCCGTCGCGCGGCTTCACCACCACCGGCAGGCCGACTTCGAGCGCGGCGGCCCAGGCTTCGTCGGCGTCGTACACCGTGCGGCCGCGCGGCACCGGCACGCCGGCGGCGTGCAGCAGTTGCTTGGTCAGTTCCTTGTCCTGCGCGATCGATTCGGCCACCGCGCTGGTACGGTCGGTTTCCGCTGCCTGGATGCGGCGCTGCTTGCTGCCCCAGCCGAGCTGGACCAGCGAGCCGTCGGTCAGCCGGCGGAACGGGATGCCACGGGCGACCGCGGCTTCGACGATGGCGCCGGTGCTGGGGCCGAGGCGGATGTCCTCGTCCAGTTCGCGCAGTTGATGCAGCGCGCCGGGCAGATCGAAACTGCCGCCTTCTGCAGCAGCACGGCACAGCTGTTCCGCCAGTTCGAAGGCGAGGCGGCCGACCGCTTCTTCGGTGTACTCGACCACCACCTGGTAGATGCCGGTTTCGACCGTCGGAATCGTGCTGCTGAAGGTGACCGGACAGCCGGCGCTGGCCTGCAGGCCGAGTGCCGCCAGTTCCAGCGCATCGGCCATGGCCAGCGGGCCATTGCGGGTGGTCGGCCGCAGCGGACGGATGCCCGGGAAGAGCGCACGCAGGCGCTCGGCGAAGCCGGGCATGTTATCGAGCGAACAGTGTTCTCCGGCGCAGGAGACCAGGGCCTCCATGCAGGTGTGGCGGCTCCACAGATTGGGACCGCGGAGGGCGCGCAGACGGGTGATGTGCATGTAAATCGGTTCAGCGGGGTTCAGGCGGGTACCGCGGCGGAGACCGGCGGATCGAAGGTTTCGGCGCCGGTGCGCAGCGCGGTCGGCGACAGGCCGAGCGACCAGGCAGCGGCCAGTGCGGCCAGCAGGTTTTCGGTCGCGTGCAGCGGTTCGCCGTCGGTGACCGGCAGGCTGGTGAGCGGGCACAGCACTTCGGTGCGCTCTGCTTCCAGCAGGCGGATCTGGCCGTCGCGCACGATGACCGCGCGGCCGCCGGCCTGCACATGGCTGGCCACGGTGCCGTTGTCGGCGCGGGTGCTGTACCAGATCACCTCGCCATCGCACAGTTCGGCCATGTCCTGCTGCAGCGGGTCGTCCGCGTTCAGCACGCCGGTGCCGCGGCGCAGCACCACGTCGATCTGGCTGCGCATGACGTTGAACACGCGCTCCGGCGAATCGATGTAGTAGTCGCCGTAGTGCGATTCCGGCTCGATGCGGGTGAGCACGCCCACCTGGCAGCGGTCGTAGGCCAGACCTTCCTTCAGGATGGTTTCGAAGCTGTTCTCGATCACCGCGACTTCGGCGCCCGGATTCATCAGCACGCGCTGCGACGGTTCGAAGCGGGCGGCGTCGCCGTCTTCCAGACGGCGGCTGTCGAGGTACAGGCCTTCACTGCAGGCCAGGCCGACACGCTGGCCGGAGAAGCGCATCAGGTGCGCGACCAGCTTGGCTACCGTGGTCTTGCCGCGGCTGCCGCTGATGCCGACCACCGGAATGCGGCCGTCGTCGGCGGTGGCGAACAGGTGATCGACGATGGCGCGGCCGACCGGACGCGGCTGGCCTTCCATCGGTTTCAGGTGCATCAGCAGGCCGGGGCCGGCATTCACCTCGACGATGGCGCCACCCTGTTCACGCAGCGGGCGGCGGATGTCTTCCACCACCAGATCGATGCCTGCGATGTCCAGACCCACCACGCGGGCGGCCAGCGCCACCAGCCGGGCGGTGTCCGGGTGCACCTGGTCGGTCACGTCGAACGCGATGTTGCCGTTGCGCTGCACCAGCACCTTCACGCCCTCGGCCGGCACCGATTCGGCGGTGTAGCCCTGGCGTTCCAGTTCGAAGCGCAGCTTGGCGTCGCGTTCGGGAATCAGCAGGTCGAGCGGGAATTCCTGTTCCGGCCCGCGACGCGGGTCGATGTTGATCTGGCTGTCGAGCAGCTGGCGGACCGTGGAGCGGCCGTCGCCGGTGATCCAGACGGTTTCGCCGGCGACCGCCGCGACCATCTGCTTGCCGACCACCAGCAGGCGGTGTTCGTTGCCGCGGATGAAGCGCTCGACCAGCACGTACTTGCTGTAGCGGCGCGCCAGTTCGTAGGCGGTCATCACCTCTTCGCGGGTGGTCAGTTCGGCCGATACGCCGCGACCGTGATTCGCGTTGGCCGGCTTCACCACCACCGGCACGCCGATGTCTTCGGCGGCGGCCCAGGCGTCTTCGGCGTCGGTTACTTCGCGGCCTTCCGGCACCGGCACGCCGCAGCCGGCCAGCAGGCGCTTGGTCAGGTCCTTGTCGCGCGAAATGCCTTCGGCGATGGCCGAGGTGCGGTCGGTTTCTGCGGTCCAGATGCGGCGCAGCTTCTTGCCGTAGCCCAGCTGCACCAGATTGCCGTCATTCAGGCGGATGGACGGGATGCGGCGGTCCTGGGCGGCTTCGACGATGCAGCCGGTGCTCGGGCCGAGGCAGTGTTCGTCCACCAGATCGCGCAGTTCGGAAATCGCCGCCTTCACGTCGAACGGGCGGTCGTCCATGGCCGCCAGCACCAGTTCGCGGGCGGCCAGGATGGCGGCGCGGCTGACCGTATGGTTGCCGGAAATCACCACCACCTTGTAGACACCGCGTTCGGACGTTTCACGCGCCTTGCCGAAATTGCCCTTCATGCCGGCCTGGTTCTGCAGCTCCAGCGTCACATGCTCGAGGATGTGGCCGGGCCAGGTGCCTTCGCGCAGACGACGTACGAAGCCACCGCGCTCTTCATAGCTGCAGGTGTGTTCGTACAGGGAGGGCAGCCAGTCGATCAGGCGATCGACGAAGCCGGGGATGGTGTTCGAGGGGGAATCTTCAAGGGCGCCGATGTCTATCCAGACTTCGAGGGCCGGGACGTAGGTCCAGATGTTGGGGCCGCGCAGCTCGAGGGTGCGCAGGATTTCGATAGAGCGTTTACTCATCGCGCGGGGACGGTGGCAGTCCGGAGCCCCGAAGTTGTTGAAAACACCGCTTCAACGCGACCCGCACGCTTTGGTTGACAGCTTTTCAATCTATTTTTGAACCTGGGCGACAGGCATGTTTCGACCCGGTTGCGGACGCTATACTCCGCCGCCTTCGCTGCGCTGTCGCAGCTGTTGCATACTGCATCGAACAGGTGTTTTGCCGCCTGAAAACGCCTGTTCCGCATCGTCAGCCGCCCGTTTAACGTCTGTTGCCTGTCTGAAGCCGCCCGATGACCCGTGCCACCCCTGCCATTCCGCTGCCCGACGATCTGCCCATGCCGTGGCGGGATGCGCTGGCCGGGCGGCTGGCGCCGGACGAATCGGTGCAGGCCTGGCTGCAGACCGACCTCGATGCCACGCTGCACTTTTCGACCAGCCTGCTGGTGCTGACCGACCGCCGGCTGCTGGCGGCGGACGCGCCGTCCGCGGCCGAGTGGCAGAGCTGGCCGCTGGCCGCCGGGCAGCGCTTCGACCACGTCGACCATGCCGGCGTCGGCACGCTGGCGCTGCACGATGCCCACCACCGCCTCGCGGCCTGGCGCTACACGCTGGCGCTGAATACCGAGGCGCTGCGTCTGGCCGACCAGCACACGCGGCTGGTCGAGCGCATCGCCGATCCGCACGCGGTGCATGAGGACGAGGACGGCCTGTGCCCGCGCTGCAAGGCGCCGCTGCCGCCCGACGACGACGAATGCCCGCTGTGCGAGCGCGCCACCGTGAAGCCGCCGGAAACCTGGGCGCTGCTGCGCCTGTGGCGTTTCGCCCGGCCTTACCGCGGCCGGCTGCTGGCCGGTTTCCTGCTCACGCTGGCGTCCACTGCCGCCAATCTGGTGCCGCCCTACCTGACCATCCCGCTGATGGACAAGGTGCTGATTCCGCACCAGACCGGCACCCGCATCACCTTCGACGCGGTCTGGCCCTACATGGCCGGCCTGCTCGCCGCCGCGCTGTTCGCCTGGGGGCTGGGCTGGGCACGTACCTACATTCTGGCGCGGGTGTCGGAGCGCATCGGCGCCGACCTGCGCACCACCACCTTCGATCACCTGATGGGGCAGTCGCTGGAGTATTTCGGCGGCAAGCGCACTGGCGACCTGATGGCGCGCATCGGCGCGGAAACCGACCGCATCAACGTGTTCCTGTCGCTGCATCTGCTCGATTTCGCGACCGACGTGCTCATGCTGTTCATGACCGCGGTGGTGCTGTTCTCGATCAATCCCTGGCTGGCGCTGGTGACGCTGCTGCCGCTGCCGGTGATCGCCTGGATGATCCACACGGTGCGCGACCGGCTGCGTACCGGTTTCGAGAAGGTGGACCGCATCTGGGGCGAAGTGACCAATGTGCTGGCCGACACCATTCCGGGCATCCGCGTGGTGAAGGCCTTCGCGCAGGAAAAGCGCGAGTCCGAACGCTTCGCTGCAGCCAACCGGCGCAATCTGGAAACCAATGACCGGGTGAACCGGGTGTGGTCGCTGTTCGGCCCGACCGTCACGCTGCTGACCGAGGTCGGCCTGCTGTTCGTGTGGGGCTTCGGCATCTGGCAGGTGGGCAACGACCACATCACCGTCGGCGTGCTGACCGCCTTCATCGCCTACATCAGCCGCTTCTATCTGCGGCTGGATTCGATGAGCCGCATCGTATCGGTCACCCAGAAGGCCGCGGCGGGCGCCAAGCGCATCTTCGACATCCTGGACCACGCCTCCAGCGTGCCCGAGCCGGCACGCCCGGTGCATCTGGAACAGGTGAGCGGCCGCATCGAACTGCGCAGCGTCGGCTTCCGCTACGGCAACCGGGCGGTGCTGCGCGACGTGGATCTCGACATCGCGCCGGGCGAATTCATCGGTCTGGTCGGCCACAGCGGCTCCGGCAAGAGCACGCTGGTGAACCTGATCAACCGTTTCTACGACGTGTCGTCCGGCAGCATACGGATCGACGGCACCGACATCCGCGCGCTGCCGGTGGCGGAGTACCGCCGCCACATCGGGCTGGTGCTGCAGGAGCCTTTCCTGTTCTTCGGTACCATCGCCGACAACATCGCCTACGGCCGGCCGGACGCCACCCGCGAAGAAATCATTGCGGCGGCGCGCGCGGCGCACGCGCACGAATTCATCCTGCGGCTGCCGCACGGCTACGACTCGATGGTGGGCGAACGCGGCCAGACCCTGTCCGGCGGCGAGCGCCAGCGCATCTCGATCGCCCGCGCACTGCTGATCGATCCGCGCATCCTCATCCTCGACGAAGCGACGTCGGCGGTCGATACCGCGACCGAAAAGGAAATCCAGCGCGCACTCGACAATCTGGTGCAGGGCCGTACCACGCTGGCCATCGCCCACCGGCTCAGCACGCTGCGCAAGGCCGACCGGCTGGTGGTGCTGGACCGTGGCCAGATCGTCGAGGTCGGCCAGCACGACGACCTGATGGCGCGCGAGGGGCATTACTACCGGCTCTACATGGCGCAGCAGCGCCAGGCCGAAGCCGACGCTGCGGAAGGAGTGCTGGCATGACGATACGACTCGAACGCGATGCGCACGGCCAGCTGGCGCTGATAGCCCGCGACGGCCATCGCCATGCCGGCGTGCTGCCGGTGCGTGCCTTCCCGCTGTCGGCGCCCGGTGAGGGGGTGGCGCTGATGTCGGCCGACGGTCACGAACTGGCCTGGTTCGACCGGCTGGACGAACTGGAGGCCGCCAGCCGCGCGCTGCTCGAGGACGAACTGGCGCGCCGCGAATTCATGCCGCAGGTGCGCGCGATTTCCGGCGTGTCCAGCTTTTCCACGCCCTGCGAATGGGATGTGCTGACCGACCGCGGCGCCACCCGCTTCACGCTTCGCAGCGAGGACGACATCCGCCGCCTCGCCGGCGGCCGGCTGCTGGTGACCGACAGTCATGGCATCCACTACGAAGTGGTCGACATGAAGAAGCTCGACCGCCCCAGCCGGCGCATCCTCGACCGCTTCCTCTGAACACCGCCCGGCGGGCGCTGCGCCCGCTGCCGACCCATGTTCGCCCTGCGTGAGAACCGCACGGCCGCCAGCCTGTCCGAGCGCCACAGCCCGTAACGCGCCGTTACAATCGGCGCCGGCTGCGGCCCTCATGACAACGGACACACACCCGGCGACCGATGCACTTCCTGATCGTGGATGACCACGCGCTGTTCCGCGAAGGACTGCGCGCGATGCTGCAGAGCCTGGACCCGGCGCTCACGGTGAGCGAAGCCGACAGCTGCGAAGCTGGCCTGGCACTGGACGATGACGCAGCGGATTTCGACCTCATCCTGCTCGATCACGGCCTGCCCGGCATGAATGGCGTGCGCGGCATACGCGCCTTCCGCCAGCGCTTTCCCACCAGCCCGGTGCTCGTGGTGTCGGCGAGCTACACGCCGTCCCTGATCGACGAAGCGATCGCCGCCGGCGCCCGCGGCTACATTCCGAAATCGGTCAGTTTCGCGGTCATGCGCGACGCCATCGAACAGGCGCTGCTGCGCCGCGTGGTCACGCCGGCCACGCTGAACGCCGCGCCCGGCGGCAATCCGACCGAAAGGCCGGTGCTGCTTACGCCGAAGCAGCGGGAAGTGCTGCAGCTGATGCGCGGCGGCCTCACCAACAAGCAGATCGCCCAGCAGCTCGGCGTCAGCGAATTCACGGTGCGCACCCATGTGTCGGCCATCCTGCACGGACTGGGCGTCGACACCCGCACCGCGGCGGTCAGCGCCGCCCGCGACCAGGGCCTGATCTGATGAGCGGGCAGCCGGCGGACGCGGGGACCGACGCGCGGCTGCTGGCCGAACAGGTGGACCTGCTGTACCGGCACGCGCCGTCCATCTACGCCGGCAATGCGCTGGCCGCCTCGGGTCTCGCCCTGATGCTGTGGGAACGGGTGGACCGGCCGCTTTTCGTCGGCTGGCTGGTCGCGCTTTTCCTGCTGACCGCTGCCCGACTGGCACTGGTCGCGACGCGCCGGCGGCGGGCCGGTGCCGGCTCGCTGCGCCGCTGGGCGCATGCCTTCACGGTGGGCGCCGGCCTGTCCGGTCTGCTGTGGGGCGTCATGGGCGGGCTGTTTTCTGGGCCCGAACCGCTGCAGATGGCGTCGGTCGGGGTGGTGCTGGCCGGCCTGGTGTCGGCGTCGGTGTCTTCGCTGTCGGTGTATTACCCGGCCTATGCGGTGTTCGCGCTGCCGGCCATCTTGCCGATCGCGCTGCGCAGCCTGCAGTCCGGCGACGGGTTCATGCGCGGCTTTGCGCTGATTTCGATCGGCTTCGTCATCATCTGCCTCATCTTCGCCTGGCTGAACAACCGGTCCATTCGCGCCGCCATCCTGCTGCGCTTCGAGAACCTCGAACTGCTGCGCGAAGTGTCGGAACAGCGCGAACGCGCCACCGCGGCGCGCGAACAGGCGGAACAGGCGAACGCCGCCAAGACCCGCTTCCTGGCCGCCGCCAGCCACGACCTGCGGCAGCCGCTGCAGGCGCTGTCGCTGTTCATCGACGCCCAGGCGCACGAGCGCGACCCGGAGGCGATGCGGCCGCTGAACACCCGCATGCGCGAGGCGGCCGACAATATGGGCCTGCTGCTGGACGAGCTGCTGGACTATGCCCGCATCGAAACCGGCGCGCTGTCGCCGCAGTGCGCGTCGGTGCCGCTGAACGCCTGCTTCCAGCGGCTGGAGCGCGAGTTCGCGCCGATCGCCGCGCAGAAGGGGCTGCGCCTGCACTTCCGGACGACCGCGCTGTGCGGCGTGACCGACGCGGCGCTGTTCGAGCACATCCTGCGCAATCTGGTCGGCAATGCGCTGCGCTATACCGCGCACGGCGGCGTGCTGGTCGCCTGCCGGCCGCGCGGTGACCGGCTGTCGGTCGAGGTGTGGGACAGCGGCATCGGCATTCCGGCGGAAAGTCTGGGCGATGTGTTCAAGGAGTTCTACCAGCTCGCCAACCCGGAGCGCGACCGGCGCAAGGGGCTGGGGCTGGGCCTGTCCATCGTCGACGGGCTGGCGCGCGCGCTCGGCCATCCGGTGTCGGTGCGCTCGCGGCCGGGGCGCGGTTCGGTGTTCGCGGTCGGCCTGCCGCGCGGCGAGGCGCGTGCCGCCCCCGCGCCGGTCGCGGCCGAAATGTCGTCGGCGCGGCTGCAGGGCCGGCGGGTGCTGGTGATCGACAACGAGGCGGACATCCGCGAAGCGCTGGCTGCGCTGATGCGGCCCTGGGGCGTCGAGGTCGATCTGGCCGAAAGTGCCGAAGCGGCCCGCGCGCTGCCGGCGCCGGACGCCATCCTCGCCGATTACCGGCTGCTGGACGGCCGCACCGGCATCGAGGCGATCGCCACGCTGCGCAGCCATCACGGCCCCGAACTGCCGGCCGCGCTGATCACCGGCGACACCGACCCCGCGCGGCTGCGCGAGGCGCGGGCCGCCGGCTTCCCGCTGCTGCAGAAGCCGACGCCGGCGCACCGGCTGATGGCGCTGCTGGACTATCTGCTGCAGCCGGACCCGTGACCGTGTGCACGGCCGCCTGTTGATGGGGGCCGGTGGTCGCCCGCCCCTGCTACAGATGTACGATTTTTTCCGGAAGGCGAGTTGCCAGAATCGGTCCATTCTCCGCAAAGACCGATTTCATGCCGCGTTTCAGCCCTCCCGCCGCGCTGTTGCTGTGCTGTCTGCTGCCGGTCGCGGCGTCGGCGCAACAGGCCGACATCGACCGCGCCATCCGTGACTCGCAGCGCCTGCTGCTGGAAGAACAGCAGCGCCAGGCGCGCGAGCGCGAAGAGCTGGATCGCCGCCGGCCGCGCAGCGAAGGCGCCGATCTGCAGCCCGAGCCGGCACGGCCGGCCGCCGATGGTGGCTGCTTCACGATCCGCAGCGTGCAGCTCGACGGCGCCACGCTGCTGGACGAGGCCGATCGCGCCCGCCTGACCGCCGCCGGCATCGGCGACTGCATCAGTCTGGCCCAGATCAACGCGGTGATGCAGGCGCTCACCAATCATTACGTGGTGCGCGGCTACACCACCACCCGGGTCTATCTGCCGGAACAGGATCTGGGCTCCGGCACGCTCAAGCTGCTGGTGCTGGAAGGCCTAATCGAACAGTTCCGGCTGGAGGGCGAGGGCGTGCATCTGGGCAGCGCCTTTCCCGGTCTGACTGGCCGCGTGTTCAATCTGCGCGACATCGAACAGGGGCTGGACCAGATCAACCGGCTGCGCTCGAACAGCGCGACCATGGACATCGAGCCGGGCGGCGTCGCCGGCGCCTCGACCATCGTGGTGCGCAACCGGCCGCGCAAGCGCTGGTCGGTGAACATGGCGGTGGACAACACCGGCTCGCAGTCCACCGGGCGCGAACTGGCGTCCGCCGCGCTGGCGATAGACAGCCCGCTCGGCCTGAACGATTTCCTGAACCTGTCCGGCCGCATCAATACCGACGCCGACCACGACGACAGGCTGTCGCAGTCGGTGTCCATGCTGTACTCGATTCCCTGGGGCTACTGGACCTTCACCGGCACCGCCAGCGAATTCGACTACGCCAGCCAGGTGCGCGGTGCGGTCACCACCTTCAACACCTCCGGCACCTCGACCACCTACGCGCTGCGGGCCGACCGGGTGCTGTTCCGCGACCGCGACAGCAAGCTGTCGGCCTTCGGCAACCTGGCATTCAAGGACGCACGCAACGCGCTCAACGGCACACCCATCGCCGCCAGTTCGCGCCAGCTCACCACGCTCGACCTCGGCCTGTCGGCGACCACCGTGGCCGGCGGCCTGCTGCTGTCCGGCGACATCGCCTGGGTGCGCGGGCTGGACGCCTTCGGCGCGCTGAAGGACGCGCCCGGGCAGGACAGCGACGCGCCGCGCGCCCAGTTCGACAAGATCGTGCTCAACGCCTCGGTGTCGGCGTCGCTGCCGGTCGGCCGGCAGACGCTGTCGCTGTCGTCCTCGCTGTCGGCCCAGCGCGCCACCGACACGCTGTACGGCACCGAACAGTTCTTCATCGGCGGTCCGTTCTCGGTGCGCGGTTTCCGCCGCTACAGCATCGCCGGCGATTCCGGCTGGTGGCTGCGCAACGAGGCCGCGCTGCCGCTGCAGTTCGGCGACACTCGGCTGCGCCCCTTCGTCGGCTGGGACATCGGCCACATCCGCGCCGACGCGGTGGGCGAGGGCGGCACGCTGGCCGGCGTCACGGTCGGCCTCGGCCTCAACCACGGCCCGCTGGCGGCCCAGCTCGCGCTGTCCGCGCCCACCGTGCTGCCGAGCCGGCTGGGCCGCCACGACAGCTACGCCCATTTCCGTGTTTCGGTGGATTTCTGATCATGATCCGCACGCCTTCGTACACTGACCGCGTCACCCCCGTCCGCCGCTGGATCGCCCGCGCGCTGGTGGTGGCGCTGGGCCTGCCTTCGGTCCCCGCCGTCGCGGCGCCGCCGGTGGCGGCAGACAGCCGCACCCAGGTCGAACTGACGCCGAACGGCGTGCCGCTGGTCGACATCGCCCGTGCCAACGCCGCCGGCGTGTCGCACAACCGCTACCAGCGCTTCGACGTCGATCGTCAGGGCCTCATCCTGAACAATTCGACCGAAGTGCAGCGCTCGCTGCTGGCCGGCACGGTGCGCGAGAACGCCAATCTGCAGGGGCGCGCGGCCACCGTCATCCTGAACGAGGTGGTGTCGGCCAACCGCTCGCAGCTGAACGGCTACATCGAAGTTCACGGCCGCGCCGCCGAACTGGTGATCGCCAATCCCTACGGCATCACCTGCAACGGCTGCGGCTTCATCAACACGCCGCGGGTGACGCTGAGCACCGGCCTGCCCATGTTCGAACCGGACGGGCGGCTGGGCGGCTTCCAGGTGCGTCAGGGCGACATCCTGGTCGGCGCCGACGGGCTGGACGCCACCGAGGCGGCCTACTTCGACCTGCTCACCCGTTCGCTGCGGGTCGATGGCCCGATCTGGGCGCAGGCGCTTGCCGCGACCACCGGCCGCTTCGACCAGACCTATGCCGGCCGCGTCACCACGGTCGACGGCACGGTGTCGCCGGATGTGCCGCCCACCGTGTCGATCGATGTGGCCGCGCTCGGCGGCATGTACGCGAACCGCATCCGCCTCATGTCCACCGAACGCGGTGTCGGCGTCACGGTGCGCGGCGACATGGCGGCCACGGTCGATGACGTGGTGATCGATGCGGCTGGCCGGCTCACGCTGAGCGGCCGGGTCAGTGCCGCGCGCGACATCGCGGTGCAGGCGGCCGGGCCGGTGGCCACCGGCCGCAGCGGCGCCAGCGGCAGCGACGCCTTCCTGTTCGCCGGCCGCGCGCTGGACGTTGCCAGCGACGACGCGCTCGAGCTGGGCGACGGCCTGCTCGGCGGCGAAGCATCGATGACGCTCGGCGGCGCGCGGCTCGATGACCGCGGCGGTGCCACCGCCGACCGCTACAGCGGCGGAGCCATCCGGGTGACGGTGGACGGCGGCGCGACACTGGATGCCGCGCGCTGGGACGCCGGCACCGACCTCGCCCTGCAGGCGGGTGACGCGCTGCAGCTCGGCCAGGCCCAGCTCACCAGCCGCGGCAGCGGCAGCACGCTTGCGCTGACCGCGGCGACCGTGGATCTGTCCGGGTCGCGCCTGCGTGCGGTCAATGACGTGACGGTGGCGGCGGACGACACGCTGACGCTGGCCGCCGGCAGCGAAGCCGGCGTAGCCGCCGGCCGGGACGTGAGCCTGTCTGCCGGCAGCGCGGTCACGCTGTCCGGCGGCGTCGAGGCCGGTCGCGACTTCCGCGTGGACACCGCCGCGCTGACCGGGCGCACGGGTTCATGGCTGTATGCCGGGCGCGATCTGACGGTCGCGGCGACCGACGCGACACAGCAGGTGGGGGCCCAGTGGTCAGCCGGCGGCACAGCACGGCTGCGCGGGCAGACGCTGGGGTTGGCCGGCGAAACCGTGGCGGGCGTGGTCGACGCCGATGCGCTGGGCACGCTCACGGTGGGTGCCGACGCGCTGGTCTACGGCGTCGATGACATCGCGCTGGCCGCCGGCAGCCTCACGCTGCTGGGCGGCACCGTCTATGCAGAACGCGACCTTGCGCTGTCCGGCCGCAGCGCGTTTGCCGATACCGGCGCCGGCCTGCGCGTGGCCGGTCGCGCGATGACCGTGTCTGCCGCGGAGGATCTGGTGCTGGCCGCTGGCCAGCGCTACGACGCCGGCGTCAGCCTGAGCGTGAGTGCCGGCCGCGATCTGGTGCTGGGTGGCGCCGCCGATCCGGCCGTCGACGGCGCGCTGCTGTCGTCCGGCGGGGCGATGACTCTGGCTGCCGGGCGCGACCTGACGGTAGCGCGCAACGGACTGGCGGTCAGCGACGGCGATCTGGTCGCCGCTGCGGCGCGCCGCCTCGTGCTGGCCACGCACGATTCGACCGCGGGCATCCAGAACTACGCGCTGGGCGCCGGCGGCAACGCGACCGTCCGTTTCGGCGAACTGGCCGGACCGTTCGAGGGCGCCATCGCCACCGGGGGAGACCTGTCGCTGCTGATGACCGATAGCGTGTCCATGCTGCCCATGCTGGAATTCGGCGCCGGCTCGCGGCTGGACGTCGGCGGCACGCTGAAGGTGGCGCGCGATGGCGCGGTGGCGGCCAATGCGCTCGAGGTCTATCTGGCTTCCGGCGCGAGCTGGCAGGCGGGCGGGTTCGACCTCGACCTGAAGCGGCTGGATCTGGTGAGCGGCGCGGTCTTTGCCGGGGGCGCCGGCGAATCTACCCTGCGGCTGGACGAACTGTGTTCCACCGGCATCGGCGCAGCCTGCGACGTGTTCGCCGGTCGGCTGATCGGCAGCGCCCGTACCACGCTCGCGCTCAACAACAGCTTCGTCAATGCCGGGGTGCTCGGCAATGCCGACAGCGCGGCCGACGGTCCCGACTCGTTTCTCGCGATCGAAACCGCCGGCGACTTCACCAACCGCGCAGACGGTGCGGTGAGCGCTGCCGACCGGCTGACCGTGACCGTGGCCGACGGGGCGACGCTGCGCAACGACGGCCTGATGTACAGCTCCGGCAACATGACGCTGACCGGCGGCAGTGGCGCGCTCATCGTCAATGGCGCGGGCGCCACCTTGCTGATGGGCAGCGCGCGCGCGGGTACCACGGACAACCGGTCGCTCATCGGCGGCGTGGACGCGGCGGCGGCGACCCGCACCTTCCGCAACCACGGCAAGGTGGAAGCGGTGGGGCAGACCCTGCTGATCCAGGTCGGCACCTTCATCAACGCCTTCGAAACCCGGCCGGCCACCGATTTCATCTTCCTCGGCGAAACCTGGCAGATCTGCCCGGACCGCCTGGCCAACTGCCGTTTCACCGGCAACGCCTATGCCGATCCGGCCACCGTGTTCTACCGCCGCCCGCTGGAAACCGGCGACCCGCTGAGCGCCAGCCCGACCTGGGACCGCGATGACCAGATCGGCTGGAATGCCGATCTGCGAGGCGACCGGTCGAATCAGGATTCCGGTTTCTTCCCGGTCTATTCTGGTGGTATCGAGGACTACTACGCCGGGCAGAAGGCCTACTTCGTGCAGGATCTCGGAGAGGTCAGGCAGGACTGGTATGTCGTGCACCGCTATGAGGAACGTCTGCGCGATCCGGCCGCGGTGGCCGCCGCCACGCCGTCGATCACGGTCGAATCCGGCAACCTGACGGTACGCACCGACGCTGGCCGCAACGAAGCCGGCCTGCTCAGCAGCACCGACACGCTCACCATCACCGGCCTGAGCAATGCCGCGGTCAGCAGCTTCAGCAACACCTCGCTGGAAATGGCGACCCACACCTACCGCAGGGAGGTGATCCGCAAGTACACCTGCCATACCGACGGACTGGCGGGCAGCGTGTGCGACAAGCTGAACTGGCTGGGCAAGTCGTCCTATCTGACCGGCTACACCGATACCGACTGGACCGGTTTCGTGCGGCTGGACGACAGCTACAGCACCGGTGTCAGCGGCACGGTGAAAGCGCGCGATCTGGTGGCCACCGTCGGCAATTTCACCAACACCGGCACCGGGGGCGGCGTGTCCGCCGTGTCACCGGTGATCGATGGCGCGGTCGGCGCCCGCGGCCTCGATGCGCCGGACCGTCAGCCGGTGCAGGCCAGCGGGCCGGCGCAGTACTCGCTGCAGCTGCCCACCGGCGCCAATGGCCGCTACGTCCAGGCCAGCGATCCGTCCGCCGGCTATCTGGTGGAAACCAATCCGCTGCTCATTTCCTTTGATAACCCGTATCTGGGCTCCGACTACCTGATGGCCCAGCTCGGGCTGAAACCGGAGAACTACCTGCTGCGCTTCGGTGACGCCGCCTACGAGGCGCGCCTGATCCGCGAACAGGTGCAGGCGCAGACCGGCTCCGCGCTGCTGCGCACCGCCTACAGCGACTACGAACAGCAGGCCATCCTGATGGACAACGCGGTGGCCGAGGCGAAGCGGTTGCAGCTCAACCTCGGCACCGCGCTCACCGCCGAACAGGTGGCGTCGCTGAGGCAGGACATCGTGTGGATGGTGGCGACCGAAGTGGCCGGCAAGACCGTGCTGGTGCCAGTGGTCTATCTGACCGATGCCACCCGTGCCGCCGGCAGCACCAGCCAGGTGCTGGCCGAGCGCGCGATGATCACTGCGGACAGCTTCACCAACCGCGGCGGCGAAATCAACGCCCGCTCGCGGCTGCAGGTGGTGTCGCGCGGCGACCTGAACAATATCGGCGGCCTGATCGGTGGCGGCAACGTGTCGCTGAAGTCGCTGACCGGCAATATCAACAACATTACCGAAACCAGGCGCGTCGGCGACAGCCGCAACTACTACACGGTGGCCGGCCCGCGGGGCGGCATCGTGGCCAGCGGCAATCTGCTGCTCGACGCGGCGCAGGACATCAACATCACCGGTGCCGACGTGGTGGCGGACGGCCGCGCCGCGCTGCTGGCCGGGCGCGACGTGAACGTGAGCGCGCTGGTGCTGGAAACCCGGATGGAACATGCCACCGAGGGTCGCGGCGTGCTGAACCGCACCGCCAGCAGCGAGAGGGTGACCACGCAGTCGGCCAGCGGTGCGCGCGTGTCGGGCGGGCAGGGCGTGCTGCTGGACGCCGGTCGCAACGTCGACGTGCTCGGTTCCGACATCGATGGCGGCGAGGGCGTGGCCGCGCTGCGCGCACGCGAGGGCGACGTGACCATCCGCAGCATCGCACTGCAGAGCAGCGCCTCCGGCAGCAGCGAGCGCGAGGGCTTTTTTGCCGAAGCGACCTCGAACAGCACCGCGGACGCGCGCAAGGGCACGCCGTTCTCGGCGTCCGGCTTCAGCGGCTACGAAAAGAGCACCAGCTCGTACGAAAGCAGCAGCACCGCGAATGCCGGCAGCCGCGTCGGCGGCAAGGGCGTGGCGGTGCTCGCCACCCAGGGCTCGGTCACGCTGCAGGGGTCGGACATCGAAGCGGGCGAGGACGGCGCGCTGATTTCCGCCGGCAAGGACGTGAACATCATCGCGGCCTACGACAGCACGCAATCCAGGTCCTCGTCGGAGCAGCACCGCTTCGGCATTTCGGCCGACGCCAGCACCGAAGGCGTGATGGGCGGCCTGAAAACCCAGGGCGGCACGCAGCAGGCGGAGGACAGCAGCCGCACTGCGCGCACCAGTTCCGTCACCTCGGCCGGCGGCATTTCGGTCACCGCCGGCGGCACGCTGAAACGCGAGGGCGCGCAGTTCGATGCCAAGGGCGACATCAGTTTCGAAGCCGACCGCATCGAGGACATCGCGGCGCGCAACGAAACATCGAGCAGCTACAGCGGCCGCACCTACGAAGCCGGCATTTCGGCCGGCGTGACCACCGGTCTGGGCAGCACCGTCGGCGGCATCGCCAGCGGCGAGGTGAAGCAGGTGAACATTTCGTCGCCGCAGTCGCAGGTGGTGATCGGTGGCTCAGGTTCCAGCTATTCCGGTGGCGACGGCAGCAGCACCGCGGTGGTGACCCAGATCCGTGCCGGCGGCAGCGTGACCGTGAAGGCGAACAAGGACATCGTCGAGGAAGGCACGCGCTACAGCGCCGGCGGCGATGTCGACATTGCGGCGCAGTCGTACGAGAACCGCGCCGCCGCCAACACCCGGCGTTCGGGCGCCGATACATCGAGCGCCAGTTCGTCGCTGACCGTGGCGGTCAATGCGGCGTCCGAAGCCAGCGCCACGCTGACCGCGGCCGGCGCCAACGAGAAGGGCGAGTCCTCGTCGTCGCAGGCGGTGGTCGGCGGCTTCGAAGCCGGCCGCAACGTGAGCATCCGCACCGACCGGGACCTGCGGCTGGAGGGCACGAATGTGAAGGCCGGCGGCGGCGTGACGCTGGCGGCCGGCGGTGACCTGAAACTCGATCAGGCCAACGATACGAGCAGCGCGTCGTCGTCCAGCAAGTCCGGGGGCGCCACGCTGTCGGTCAGTGCCTGTCTGGACCTCACCTGCGTCGGCGGCAGCGTGGCGGCCAACGCCCGCACCGGCGACGGTCAGGAGAACAGCCAGACCGGCCGCGCGGTGAACATCCAGTCCGGCGGCGCGACCTCGCTGTCCGCCGGCAACGACCTGCGGCTGCAGGGTACGAACGTGAAGGCGGGCGGCGACATCGCGCTGTCCGCCGGCGGCGACATCGACTTCCAGGCGCTGTCGAGCAGCAGCTCGCGTACCGGTCGCGCCGACGGCGCCGGCGTGCAGGCCGGCCTGAACGTCGGCAAGAGCATGAATCTGGCCAAGGATGGCGGCGGCAGCGCTTCGGTCGATTTCGAGCGGGTGCGCGAGAACGAAAGCACCGATACGCGACGCGGCGGCACGCTGCAGTCCGGTGGCCAGCTGTCCATCACCAGTGGCGGCGACACCCGGCTGGAAGGCACGCAGGCGTCGGCGCGCAGCGCGCGCGTCAATGTCGGCGGCAATCTGCTGATGGAGTCGGCGCAGAGCACCGAGAAGGAAGACACCAAGAACGTGGCCGGCGGGCTGTCGGTGTCCGGCGGCCGCAATGTGGGCAGCGGCACCGGCGATGCGGCCGGCGCAGGCAGCAATGCGGCGGCGTCCGGTGGTGGCGGAAAGTCTTTCGGTTTCAGCGTGAAGGCGGACGTCGATCTGCGCGACAAGGACAACCTGACCAATCAGAACGCGCTGATCCAGACCAGCGGCGGCACCGAACTGAATGTCGGCGGCAACGCCACGCTGGCCGGCGCCAACATCCGCGCCGGCGGTGGTGTGAGCGGCGAGATCGGCGGCAAGCTCACGGTGGAAACCCGGACCGACCGGGTGAAGGAAAGCGCCACCCGGGTCGATGCCTACCTCGGCCTGTCGTCGGTCAATGTCGGCGGCGACAAGAAGGAGGGCGGCGAAGCGCCGAAGATGAACGCCGGTGACCGCTTCGACCGCACCCAGGGCAAGGTGATCGACACGCTGAACCACGCCGGCAGCACCGGCGTCATGTTGAAGGCGGAATCGTCCGGCACCGACAGCCAGACCGTGAGCCAGCGCAGCGGCATAGACGGCGGCGCGGTCGGCCTCGGCGGGCTGACGGTGAGGCAGGGCGCGGACTTCGTCGGCGCTGCGCCGGGCAGCGACGGCATGAGGATCGAAGGCACGGTCACCCGCAGCGAAGTGACCACCTATACCCGCACCGCGCCGACGGTGTCGATCGACGTGCGCGGTACGGTGGCCAGCGCGCTCGGTTCGGACGAGGCGCAGGGCGGCACCATCAGCGGCAATCTGGTCAAGGGCTCCAACCTGTTCCGCGACCCGGACAATAGGGTCAACCGCAACCGGGTGGTCGGACGCGAGGACGCGCCGGATACGCCGGGCACGCCGATCGCGCGGCGCGCGGTGGATGATCTGCCGCCGGGCGGTGTGCGCCGCAAGGATCCGGAGCCCCTGCCGGCACCGCCGCCGCTGAAGGCGCCGCCGACCGGCGATGCACCCACGGTGCGTCCGCGTGCCGGCGCGGTGAGCGACGGCAGCGGCCCGCGTGCAGCGGTGGTGAGTGGCGAGGCGCCTGCAGTCAGGCCGCGGGCGGACGCCGATGCGCCGCCGGTGCTGCGCCCGGTGCCGTCTGCCGGCGAGAGCGGGGCCACGCGACCGCGCAGCGGTTCCGGCGGCGACGCCGATGCCGCGACACCACGGCGCGGCAGCAGCGCCGGCGCGGACGATGCGACGAGCGGTGGCGCGCGCAGGCCGTCCGCCGGCGAAAGCGACCTTGCCGCACGTCCCCGCACCGGCAGCGATGCGGCGAGTGGCGACGCCACTGCCCGTCGTCCGGTGAGCGGCAGTGACGAGGCTGCGGCAAGACCGCGCGCCGGCAGCGAGCGCGATCCGGCGGTGCAGCCGGGCCGCGACACCGGCGGCGTCGCGGACGGCGTCGTCGTGCGCAGGCCGTCGGCCGGGGAGCGCGGTGAAGGCGACACCGCTGTACGGCCGCGCGCCCCGTCGGCCGGCGACAGCCCGCCTGACGGCGAGCGCCTCGCCCTGCTGCAGTCCGGCTACTCGACGGTGACTTCGGGCTACGACCCCGCAACGTCCGGCTACGACCCGGTGGCGTCGGGCTATGAAGCGGTCACGCCGTCGCGGCCGGGTTCGCGTTCGCCGTCGGTGGGCGAGGCGGATGCGCCGGCGCGTCCGCGTGCCGCATCCGCAGCAGACCCGGCCTATGACGCTGACGCCGTGGCCTACCCGGCACAGACCGTCCGCCCCCGTGCCGGATCGGCCGGAAGCGATGACGGACCGGACACCTACACGCCGGCTCAGTACGCGTCCGCCGAGTACGCTCCGGCCGAATACGCTCAGGCCGAATACGCCCCCGCCCAGTACGCGTCGGCCGCCTATCCGCCGGTCGAGTACGGTGTGGGCAACGAGGCCTATGTGCCGATCAAGCAAGGCGCGGAAGAGGCACGCGCGCTGTCGCCCGCCGAGCAGCAGATGCTGCAGCGGCAGCTCGCCTCCAACGCGGTGGAGCCGACATTCCGCGACACCCGCGAACTGCCCAACAAGCTCATCGTGCGAGATCTGCCGGTCGAGTTCCAGGGTGAGGACAAGGGCTTGGCGGCCAAACAGGTCAAGGTGGATCGCGCGGTCACCTATTTCAGCGATGAAGAGCGGGCGACGCTGGAGGTCGCGGTCGATCGCAGTACCGGTCGGCTCTATCTGGCCACCGATACCGAGCGCAAGCCGCTCAACCTGAAAGGTGAGGGCACGGCCCCGCCGATCTTCGTTGTGGATGCCGATGGCCGCATCTTCGTGCACCCCGCGCCCAAGGGGGGCGAAATCCATCATTCCAGCCTCGCTGGCGGGCAGCCGGTCGCGCTCGCCGGTCAGCTCGTGGTCAAGGACGGCTACATCGTGCACATCGACAACATGAGCGGTCACTACCAGCCGACGCTGGAACAGCTGAAGCGCACCCGTGGCTACCTGAAGGATGTACTGGGTGCCGACATGGGTCGCGCACCGCGGGTCGGTGTGGAGGGCGGATGGGTACAGGATGCGAACGGCCAGCAGAAGCGCAAGGTGCACTGGGTGGATCTGGGCACCGGCAGCCAGGTCGCACCGGTGCCGGTGTCCGAGCGCTGGAACACCTCTCAGCCCGCGCTGCCGCCGGTGGCCGACGGTGCCGCGCCGGCGCGCCTGCCGCGCCGGCGCGGCCATGGACGTCACGATGTGCACCGGCGCATGAGGGGCGCCCGCCGCGCCGCGTGCCGTCGGTCGCGTCCCCGCGCATCCGCTGAGCGCGCCGCGCGTTTGCATTGAAGGGCGCAGCGACATGCAGGCGTGACACGGGGCAGCTTCGGCTGCCCCGTGTCGTTTCCGGCCGCCCTCATCCGTCGTATCCGGGACCGCTTCCCCGGCCGGCATTTTTTCGCGTCCCGGTTTTAAACATACACGAATGTATGTTTATAATCTGAGCCTAGAGAAAAGCGCCCGAAAATCGGGGTGCTTCGTATATGCGCGGCCTGACCGCGTCAGATTCCGGGAACAAGAATGATGAACACAGGGACTGATTTGATTCGGCGCGCGGGCCTGCTTTCCGCGACGGTGCTTGCGCTGGCATTGGCGGGTTGCGGCAAGGACAAGGGCGGCGAACACGCCGGCGGCGGCATGCCGCCGGCCGCGGTCAAGGTGATGCAGGTGGCGCCGCGCGAGGTGCCGGTGCAGTTCGATTACGTCGGTCAGGTGGCCGGTTCGCGCGAGATCGAAGTGCGCGCCCGGGTGACCGGCATTGTCGAGAAGCGCCTGTACGAAGAAGGTCAGCGCATCCGGGAAGGTCAGGTCATGTTCCGCATCGACCCGGCACCCTACCGCGCCCGGGTCGCCGCCGCGGAGGCCCAGCTCGACCAGGCGAAGGCGCAGCTGGCACAGGCCGAGCGCGAATACGCGCGGGTGAAGCCGCTGGCCGAGGCCGAAGCGGCCAGCCGCAAGGAAGCGGACGACGCGCTGTCCACCCGCGATCTGGCGCGTGCCGCGGTCAAGGCGGCCGAAGCGCAGCTGCAGCAGGCGAACATCGATCTTGGCTACACCGACGTGCGCGCGCCGCTTGCCGGCGTGGCCGGCCGGGCGCAGAAGGTGGAAGGCAGCCTGACGGTGGCCGGCGCCGACAGCCTGCTCACCACGCTGGCCCAGACCGATCCGGCCTACGTGAATTTCGGGGTGGGCGAGGTCGAATACCTGCGTACCCGCGACGAGGTGGCGCGCGGCGTGCTGAAGCTCGATCCGAAGGGCTTCACCGTGCAGCTCAAGGGTTCGGACGGCGCGGCCATCCCGCTGTCCGGCCGTCTGGGCTTCCAGGATTACAAGGCGGACACCTCGACCGGCGCTTTCGCGCTGCGTGCGACCTTCGACAACAAGGACGGCCGGCTGTCGCCGGGCCAGTTCGTGCGCGTGCAGCTGGCCGGCGCCAGCCGGCCGGACGCGCTGGCGGTGCCGCAGCGCGCGGTGCTCGACAGCGCGCAGGGCAAGTTCGTATACGTCATCGCGGAAAAGGACGGCAAGACCATCGCCCAGCCGCGTCCGGTCAAGCTGGGCGAATGGACCCGCCTGGACGGTGAACTGGCCAACGCATGGGTGATCCGCGAAGGCCTGCAGGCCGGCGATCGGGTCATCGTGGACGGCATGGCGCGCATCTTCGTGCCCGGCTCGCCGGTGCACATCGACGACGGCAGCGCGCCGGCCCAGCCGCCGGCGGCCGCTGCCGCGCCGGCCGCGAAGTAAGGGGACGCCATGTTCTCCCGTTTCTTCATAGACCGGCCCATCTTCGCCTTCGTCATCTCGATCCTGATCGCGCTGGCGGGCCTGGCGGCGATGCGCACGCTGCCGATCGCGCAGTACCCGGAAATCGCGCCGCCCGAAGTCATGGTGCGCGCGGTGTATCCGGGCGCGTCGGCCGAAACCATCGCCCAGACCGTGGCCGCGCCGCTGGAAAGCGTCATCACCGGCGTCGAGGGCATGATGTACATGCGCTCCACCTCGACCTCGAATGGCGTGGTCGAAATCTACGTCACCTTCGAAATCGGCACCGACCCGGACAAGGCGGCGGTAAACGTGAACAACCGGGTCAAGCAGGCTGACGCCCGGCTGCCGGAAGAGGTGCGCCGACAGGGCGTGGTGGTCGAGAAGGGCTCGTCCGCTTTCCTGGCGGTGATGGCCTTCTACTCGCCCAACGGCACCTACGACCAGCTGTACGCGTCTAACTACGTGACGCTGAACGTGCTGGACAACATCAAGAAGATTCCGGGCACGACCAACGTGCAGATCTTCGGTGCCAAGGACTACGCGATGCGCATCTGGCTGCGGCCGGACCGCATGACCCAGCTCGGCGTCACGGTGCCGGAGATCGCCACCGCGCTGCGCGACCAGAACGCCCAGTTCGCCGCCGGCAAGATCGGCCAGTCGCCGACCGGTGGCGGCCAGGACATGGTCTACACCATCACCGCCAAGGGCCGCCTGTCCACGGTCGAGGAATTCGACAACATCATCCTGCGCTCCAACGCCGACGGCTCCAAGCTGCGTCTGCGCGATGTCGCGCGGGTGGAGCTGGGGTCCAAGGACAACGACTTCAACGGCACCTATAACGGCAAGCCGGCGGTGCTGATGGGCGTGTTCCTGCAGCCGGGCGCCAATGCGCTGGACGTGGCCAAGGAAGTGAAGGGTGCGGTCGCCGAAATGGCCACCCGCTTCCCGGCCGACCTCACCTATTCGATTCCGTACGACACCACGCGCTTCGTCGAGGTGTCGATCAAGGAAGTGGTGAAGACGCTGGGCGAAGCGATGATCCTGGTGTTCATCGTGGTGTTCATCTTCCTGCAGAACATCCGCGCTACGCTGATTCCGGTGCTAGCGGTGCCGGTGTCGCTGCTCGGCACCTTCGCCGGCCTGCATCTGCTCGGTTACTCGATCAACACGCTCACGCTGTTCGGCATGGTGCTGGCGATCGGCATCGTGGTGGATGACGCCATCGTGGTGCTGGAAAACGTCGAGCGCATCATGCACGAACAGCACCTGACCGCCCGCGAGGCGGCGCTGAAGGCCATGCACGAGGTGACCGGTCCGGTGGTCGCAATCGTGCTGGTGCTGACTGCGGTGTTCGTGCCGATCGCCTTCCTCGGCGGCCTGACCGGCGAGCTGTACCGTCAGTTCGCGGTCACCATATCGATCGCGGTGGTGCTGTCCGGCCTGGTGGCGCTCACCATGACGCCGGCGCTGTGCGTGGCGCTGCTGAAGAACGAGCACAAGAGCACCGCCCGTGTCTTCGTGTGGTTCAACGACTGGTTCACCCGTGTCACCCACCGCTACACCGGCGCGGTCACCTGGATGATCCGCCGCTCGGCGGTCGGCGTGCTGCTGTTCGCCGGCATGGTGGTCGTGACCGCCGGCCTGTGGTCCAAGACCCCGGGTTCGCTGGTACCGGACGAGGACCAGGGCTATTACATCGCGGCGGTGTTCCTGCCCGATGGCGCGACGCTCGAACGCACCGACAAGGTGGTGAACGAGGTGATTGCCGCCATCCAGTCCAATCCGGCCAACGAGCACGTGATGGCCTTTTCCGGCATGGACTTCATCGGCGGCGGCTTCAAGAACAGCGCGGCCACCATCTTCGTGAGCCAGAAGCACTGGGACGAACGGCAGATGACCACCCAGCAGCTGGTGGGCGAACTGTTCGGCAAGACCGCGGGCATCAAGGAAGCGCTGGTGCTGGCCTTCAACCCGCCGGCCATCTTCGGTCTGGGCAACACCGGCGGCTTCGAGTTCTATCTGCAGAACCGCGGTGACGGCGGCACGCCCAAGCTGGTCGAAGGCATGGGCGCGCTGATCGGTGCCTCGCACCAGAGCAAGGTGCTGGCCGGCGGCCTGCAGACGCTGTGGCGGCCGAACGCGCCCCAGCTCTATGTCGACGTCGACCGCGAGCGCGCCAAGTCGCTGGGCGTTTCGATGAATGACGCCTTCACCACGCTGTCCGGCACGCTCGGCACCTACTACGTGAACGACTTCAACAAGTTCGGTCGCGTGTGGCAGGTGCTCATGTCCGCCGAAAGCCAGTACCGCCGTTCGCCGGAAGACATCGGCCGGCTGTACGTGAAGAACGCCGCCGGCGACATGGTGCCGGTGTCCGCCTTCGCCAAGGTGAATTACAGCGCCGGCCCGGACACGGTGGACCGCTACAACAATCTGCCGGCAGTGAAGCTGATGGGTCAGGCCGGCCCAGGCTTCTCGTCCGGTCAGGCCATTGCCGAAGTGGAACGTCTGGTGAAGGACCTGCCGGGCGACCTCAGCTTCGAATGGACCGGCGCCGCCTTCCAGGAAAAGCGCGTGTCCAGCGCTGCCGCGGTGGCGCTGATTCTGGCCGCGGTCATGGTGTTCCTTATCCTGGCGGCACAGTACGAGAAGTGGTCGCTGCCGTTCTCGGTGCTGCTGGCCATGCCTTTCGGCATCTTCGGTGCGCTGACCGCGGTGTGGCTGCGCGGCATGACCAATGACGTGTACTTCCAGATCGGTCTGGTGACGCTGCTCGGCCTGTCGGCCAAGAACGCCATCCTGATCGTCGAGTACGCAGTGCTGAAGCACCAGGAAGGCTATCCGGTCGCCGCCGCGGCGATCGAGGCGGCCCGCCTGCGTCTGCGCCCGATCGTGATGACCTCGCTCGCCTTCATTCTCGGCGTGCTGCCGCTGGCGATTTCCAGCGGCGCCGGTGCCGGCGCGCGCGTGTCGGTCGGTACCGGCGTCATCGGCGGCATGGTGGCCGCCACCTTCCTCGCCATCTTCTTCGTGCCCCTGTTCTACAAACTCATCGTCGATCGCCGTCTGGCGACGCCGGACGAGGAACTGAAGGTGCATAAGCCGGAGCATCCCCATGTCCATGCCCATCATTGATCGCACGCGCCGCAGCGTGCTGGCGGCCGCGGTCGCGGCCGCGCTGCTGTCGGCCTGCGCACTGACGCCGCAGGCCACGCCCGAACTCGACCTGCCGGCGGTCAGCGCGCAGACCCCGGCCGAACTCGACCAGTGGTGGCAGAGCTTCCGCGACCCGGTGCTCGACGCGCTGATCGCCGAGGCGCTGGAACGCAACGACGACGTGGTCATCGCCGCGCAGCGGGTGCAGGCGTCGCGCGCCACGCTGGATCTGGTGCGCATCAATCGCCTGCCGGACGCCAGCCTGTCGCTGTCCGGCAGCCGCCAGCAGTACAGCAACGAACGGCCCATCCCCGGCCGGCCGCGTCAGTACAACACGGTGCTGGGCGGCATTTCGGCATCGTACGAACTGGACCTGTTCGGCCGCCTGTCCGGCCAGCGCGACGTCGCCCGCCAGCAGCTGGCCGCCAGCCGCTACGCGCTGGAAGGACTGCGCGCGTCGGTGTCGGCCCAGGTGGCGCGCGCCTATTTCAATCTGCGTGCGCTGGACGCGGACGAAGCGCTGCTGTCGCAGACCCTGGCCACCCGCGAGGCAGCGCTGGCGCTGCGCGAGAAGCAGTTCGCCGGCGGTGCGCTGAGCGGCTACGACCTGGAAATTTCACGCTCCGAGCGCGCCAGCGTCGCGGCCGCGCTGGCCACCACGCGCAGCGCGCGCGAACAGGCGGAAACCGCGCTCGCGGTGCTGCTCGGCCGCTCGCCGCGCGAACTGGTGGAGAAGATGCCGGAACGCGGTCTGGCGCTGTCCACGCTGGCGGTGCAGCCGGAAATTCCGGCCGGTCTCAGTTCCGACCTGCTGGCCCGCCGCGCCGACGTGCGTGCCGCCGAAGCCAATCTGGCGGCCGCCAGCCTCAGTGTCGAAGTCGCGAGAACCCAGTGGTTTCCGACCATTTCGCTGACCGCCGGTCTGGGCGGTGAAAGTGCGGCGCTGGGCAGCCTGCTGTCCTCGTCCGCCCGCACCTGGAACATCGGCGCCGCCATCGCCCAGCCGCTGGTCGGCCTGCTCAGCACGCGCGCCATCGTTGCGCAGTCCGAAGCCGAGCGTGCGCAGATCGCACAGACCTACCAGCAGGCCGCGCGACAGGCCTACGGCGACGCGCTGACCGCGCTGTCCGCCGCCCGCGGCGCGAAAGAGGCGATGGACGAAACCACCACGCTGTACGACGCCACCCGCAAGGCGCGCGATCTGGCGGAAAAGAACTACAGCGCCGGCCGCGCCAGCCGCATCGTGCTGCTCGACGCCGAGCGCGAAAAGCTGTCGGCCGAGCGCCAGCTCATCGCCACCCGGCTGGACCGCGTGACTGCGCTGGTGAATACCTACCAGGCTCTGGGCGGCGGCTGGTCCGGGCAGATCCCGACCGGCGGCGACGACGAAAAGCTGGAGAACGCGCCCACTGCGTCCCGCTGAAGATTCCCTCTCCTCCTCCAAGGAAGTTTGGCGCGGGCCTGTCCCGCGCCATTTTTTTGCCTGTCTTACCGGTCATTCGCCCTGCGCTGCCCGGCCGCCGGGCGTCGGTGAATAGCGATGTGTGACCGCGATTTACACGCCATTCACAAGCAGGTGTGGCTGCGCGCGAGCGCGTTAACACGGCTGCACGATAATGGACGTCCTCTCCCGAGCGGCTGGCCCGATGCCGTGCTCGGACCGTTCCGAACCGATCGAACAGAACAATGACCACTTCCGGATCCTCTTCCACCCCCGCCACGCGCAAGCCGCGCTGGCCCTGGGTCATGATGCTTCTGCTGCTGGCCGGCCTGAGCGCCGGCGGCTATTACGCCTATCAGCGCACCAAGCCGACCGACGGCGAGGGCGGCCCGCCGGGCATGGGGCCGGGCGGGCCGCGCCCCGGTGCTGCCGCAGGCGGACCTTCGGGTGGCCGCCGTTTCGGCGGCGAGCCGCGTGTCGGCAGCGCGCTGGCGGTGCGCACCGACCTGCCGGTGCACCTGTCGGCACTGGGTACGGTGACCGCGATCGAAAGCGTGGTGGTGCGCAGCCGGGTCGAGGGCGAGCTGCAGTCGCTGCATTTCACCGAAGGCCAGCGGGTGAAGAAGGGCGATCTGCTGGCGCAGATCGATCCGCGCGCCTTCGAGGTGGAACTGGCCCAGGGGCAGGCTGCGAAGGCGCGCAACCAGGCGCTGCTGGTGAATGCGAAGGAGGATCTGGCGCGCTACGAAACGCTGCTGGCACAGGACTCCATCGCCGCCCAGCAGGTGAGCAACCAGCGTTCGCTGGTGCGGCAGTATGAAGCGGCGGTGCTGGCGGACGACGCCACCATCGCCAACGCCCAGCTGTCGCTGAAGTACGCGCGCATCACCGCGCCGATCAGCGGCCGCGTGGGTCTGCGTCAGGCCACCCCCGGCAACATCGTGCGCACCTCGGACACCAACGGCCTGCTGACGCTGACCCAGGAAGCACCGATTTCGGTGGTGTTCGCGCTGCCCGAACCGCAGCTCGCGCAGGTGCGCAGCGCGATCGCGCGCGGCGGCCTGCCGGTCGAGGCGCGCGATCGCGAGAACCGTACGGTGCTCGCCACCGGCACGCTGCGCATCCTGGACAACCAGATCGATGTCGCCACCGGCACGGTGAAGGCCAAGGCGATCTTTGCCAATGACGACGGCGCGCTGTTCCCCAACCAGTTCGTGAACGTGCGTCTTCGCGTCGATACGCTGGCGGGTGTCACCGTGGTGCCGGTGACCGCGATACAGCGCGGCGCCAGCGGCCCCTTCGTCTATGTGATCGGCGAGGACCGCAAGGCGGTCATGCGGCCGGTCAAGGTGGGCGTGCTCGAAGGCGAGCAGCAGCAGGTGACCGACGGCCTGCAACCGGGCGAACGGGTGGTGACCGACGGCGTGGACCGTCTGCGCGAAGGCGATACCGTGAAGCTGGACGATGCGCCGCCGGGCGGTCGCGCCGGACGCGGCGACGGCCGGCCGGGTGGCGCAGCCGGTGGCAAGGGCGGTGAGCGCAGTGGCGGCGAACGTCGTGCCGCGCCGGCTGCGCCGTAAGGCGACGGACCGTCGATGAATCCGTCCCGTCTGTTCATCCTGCGGCCGGTGGCCACCTCGCTGCTGATGGTGGCGCTGCTGGTGGCTGGCTTCCTCGCCTACCGACTGCTGCCGGTGGCGGCGCTGCCGCAGGTCGATTACCCGACCATGCAGGTGGTCACCTTCTACCCGGGCGCCAGCCCGGAACTGACCACCTCGCTCATCACCGCACCGCTGGAGCGTCAGTTCGGCCAGATGCCCGGTCTGGTGCAGATGAATTCCATCAGTTCCGCCGGCGCCTCGGTGGTGACGCTGCGCTTCGGTCTGGACATTTCGCTCGATACCGCGCAGCAGGAGGTGCAGGCGGCGATCAATGCGGCCACCACGCTGCTGCCGTCCGAACTGCCGGCACCGCCGGTCTACAGCAAGGTGAATCCGGCCGACGCGCCGGTCATGACGCTGGCGGTCAGTTCGAAATCGGTGCCGCTGCACCTGCTGGAAGAGGCGGTGAGCAACCGGCTGGCGCAGAAGATTTCGCAGCAGTCCGGCGTCGGTCTGGTCAGCATTTCCGGCGGCCAGCGGCGGGCGGTGCGGGTGCGCGTGAATCCGTCGGCGGTGGCCGCCTACGGCCTCAGCCTGGAGCAGCTGCGCGCTGCGGTGGTGGCCACCAGTTCCAATCAGGCCAAGGGCAGTTTCGACGGTCCGACCCGGGCCACCACGCTGGACGCCAACGACCAGCTGCGTTCGGCCGACGAGTACCGGCGCAGCGTGATCGCGTGGAAGAACGGCGCGCCGATCCGGCTGCAGGACGTGGCCGAGGTGGTCGATGGCCCGGAGAACCGGCTGCTCGCTGCCTGGGCCAATGAAACGCCGGCCCTCATCCTGAACATCCAGCGTCAGCCGGGCGCCAACGTGATCGACGTGGTGCGACGCATCCAGGCGCTGCTGCCGGAACTGCAGACCGCGTTGCCGGACGCGGTGGACGTGCAGGTGCTGACCGACCGCACCGAGTCGATCCGCACCTCGGTGCATGACGTGCAGGTCGAACTGGTGATGGCGGTTCTGCTGGTGGTGGCGGTCATTTTCGTGTTCCTGCGCAACGGCCGCGCCACGCTGATTCCGGCGGTCGCGGTGCCGCTGTCGCTGGTCGGCAGCTTCGCGATCATGTATCTGGCCGGCTTCTCGGTGAACAACCTGACGCTGATGGCCATGGTGATCGCCGCCGGCTTCGTGGTCGACGACGCCATCGTGATGACCGAGAACATCGCCCGCCACCTTGAAATGGGCAAGGGCGCGATGCAGGCCGCGCTCGATGGCGCGAAGGAAATCGGCTTCACCATCATTTCGCTCACCGTGTCGCTGGTGGCGGTGCTGATTCCGCTGCTGTTCATGCAGGACGTGGTGGGCCGGCTGTTCCGCGAATTCGCGCTCACGCTCACCTTCGCCATCCTGCTGTCGGCCGTGGTGTCGCTGACGCTGACGCCGATGATGGCCGGCCGCCTGCTGAAAGCCGAAGGCGGCCACGACGCGCCGCACGAGGGCTGGTACGCGCGGCTGCTGGCCGGCTACGAGCGCACGCTGGGCTGGGTGCTCGATCACCAGCGGCTGACGCTGCTGGCGGCGGTCGCCACGTTCGCGGTCACCGCGCTGCTGTATCTGGCGGTGCCGAAGGGCTTTTTCCCGGTGCAGGACACCGGCCTGATCCAGGGCGTGTCCGAAGCCGAACCCACCATTTCATTCGCCGCGATGAGTGCGCGCCAGCAGGCGCTGGCCGAAGTGCTGCTGCGCGATCCGGACGTCGACAGCGTCAGTTCCTTCATCGGCGTCGACGGCCAGAATCCGACGCTGAATACTGGCCGCATGCAGATCAAGCTCAGGCCGCTGGCCGCGCGCAGCGACCGCGCGCCGGACATCGCGCGCCGGCTGGAAGCGGCCGCGCGTGAGGTGCCGGGTATCACGCTCTACCTGCAGCCGGTACAGGACCTCACCATCGAGGACCGGGTGACCCGCGCCCAGTATCCCTTCGTGCTGCAGGCCACCCGGCATGAAGACCTGCTGGAATGGGTGCCGCGGCTGGTGGAGGCGCTGCAGCATTCGGACCGGCTCGCCCAGGTCAGCAGTGATCTGGCCACCGGCGGCCTGCAGGCCTATGTGGACATCGACCGCGCGACTGCCGCCCGGGTCGGCGTGACCGTGGCCGACATCGACGCCGCGCTGTACAACGCCTTTGGCCAGCGGCTCATTTCGACCATCTTCACCCAGTCCAGCCAGTACCGCGTGGTGCTGGACGTGCAGCCGCAGTTCCAGATCGGTCCGGAGGCGATCGCGCAGCTGCACGTGATGTCGGCCGACGGCCAGCAGGTGCCGCTGGGCAGCCTGGTGCGGGTCGAGGAGCGGCCGGCCCGGCTGGCGCTTGGCCGCCAGGGGCAGTTCCCGTCGGCCACGCTGTCCTTCAACCTGCCGCACGGCGTGTCGCTGGGCGAGGCGGTGGACGAGGTCGAGGCGGTGCGCGCCCGGCTGGGCATGCCGGCCACGATGTCGCTGAAATGGCAGGGCGCGGCGGAAGCCTTCCGCGCCTCGCTCACCAATACGCTGTGGCTCATCCTGGCGGCGGTGGTGACCATGTACATCGTGCTGGGCGTGCTGTACGAAAGCTATGTCCATCCGCTCACCATCCTGAGCACGCTGCCGTCGGCCGCCATCGGCGCGCTGCTGGCGCTGCTGCTGGCCGGCCAGTCGCTCGACATGATCGCGGTGATCGGCATCATCCTGCTGATCGGCATCGTGAAGAAGAACGCCATCATGATGATCGACTTCGCGCTGGAGGCCGAACGCCATCAGGGCATGGCGCCGCGTGACGCCATCTTCCAGGCCTGCCTGCTGCGCCTGCGCCCCATCCTGATGACCACCGCCGCCGCGCTGCTCGGCGCGCTGCCGCTGGTGTTCGGCGGCGGCATGGGTTCGGAACTGCGCTTCCCGCTCGGCCTCACCATGGTGGGCGGCCTGCTGGTGAGCCAGGTGCTCACGCTGTATACGACGCCGGTCATCTACCTCGCCTTCGGGCGCCTGTTCCGGCTGCCGCCGGCCGGGGCAGCAGCGGATGCAGAGGCGGAAGCGGGGAGCGCAGCGCGATGAGCATTCCGCCCGGCCGCCCGAAGAAATGCTCACCCTCCCCCGGGGAGGATGTCGCGCAGCGACAGGAGGGCTGTCTGGTCTGCATTCCGCCCGGCCGCCCGAAGGGATGCTCGCCCTCCCTCGGGGGTGGAGCAGGGGTCTCGCGGAGCATGGCTCCGCGCCTGCGTAACGGGCCGTCCGTGCCGGATCGGCACTGCCAGGTGCCGCGCAGCGGCAGGAGGGTCTGGCAATGAGCGCCTGGTCGCTGCCGATCAGCCGGCCGGTCGCCACCACGCTGCTCACCGCGGCGATCGCGCTGGCCGGCGCCATTGCTTTCCGTTTCCTGCCGGTGGCGGCGCTGCCGCAGGTCGATTTTCCGACCATTTCGGTCAGTGCCGCGCTGCCCGGTGCCAGCCCGGAAGTGATGGCGGCCACCGTGGCCACGCCGCTCGAGCGCACGCTGGGGCGCATCGCCGGCGTCACGGAAATGACGTCCAGCAGTTCGCAGGGCAATACCCGGGTCACGCTGCAGTTCGAGCTCGACCGCGATGTCGAGGGCGCGGCGCGCGACGTGCAGGCCGCGATCAACGCCGCCCGCGCCAGTCTGCCGACCAGCCTGCCGTCCAACCCGACCTATCGCAAGGTGAATCCGGCGGATGCGCCCATCATGATTCTGGCGATCACGTCGGATACGGTGCCCATCCCGCGGCTGTACGACATCGCGTCGACCGTGCTGGCGCAGAAGATGTCGCAGATTCCGGGCGTCGGCGAGGTGACCGTCGGCGGCGGCGCGCTGCCGGCCATCCGGGTGCAGGTCAATCCGGAGGCGCTGCAGCAGCACGGGCTCACGCTGGCCGACGTGCGCAACCGCATCGTGCAGTCCAACGTGAACCGGCCCAAGGGCTTCGTCGAACAGGACGGCCGCTACTGGCAGATCGAAGCCAACGACCAGGCGCGGCGCGCGGCCGACTACGTGCCGCTCATCCTGAACCACACCTCGGGCGGGGTGCTGCGGCTGGGCGACGTGGCCACGGTGAGCGAATCGGTGCAGGACGTGCGCAATCTGGGCCTCACCAACGGCAAGCCCACGGTGCTGCTGGTGGTGACCAAGCGGCCGGGCAGCAACGTGATCGAAACCGTGGAACAGGTGCGGGCGCTGCTGCCCGAACTGTCGGCCAGCCTGCCGGCTGCGGCCCGCATGGAAATCGCGCTGGACAGTTCGGTCACCATACGCAGCGCGCTGCATGAAGTGGAGATCGCGCTCGCCATTTCGGTGGCGCTGGTCATCCTGGTGGTGTTCCTGTTCCTGCGCAACGCGCGCGCCACGCTGATTCCGGCGGTGGTGGTGCCGGTGTCGCTGGCCGGCAGTTTCGCGGTCATGTACCTGCTGGGCTTCAGCCTGAACAACCTGTCACTGATGGCGCTCACCATCGCCACCGGCTTCGTGGTCGATGACGCGGTGGTGGTGATCGAGAACATCGCCCGCCACATCGAGCGCGGGCTGAAGCCCTTCGAGGCGGCGGTGGCCGGCGTACGCGAGGTCGGCTTCACTGTGGTATCGATCAGCCTGTCGCTGGTGGCGGTGTTCATTCCCATCCTGCTGATGGGCGGCATCGTCGGTCGGCTGTTCCGCGAGTTCGCGCTCACGCTGTCGGTGGCGGTGCTGGTGTCCATGGTGGTGTCGCTGACCGCCGCGCCGATGCTGGCGGCCCGCCTGCTCAGGCATCAGCCGGTCGAGCAGGAGGCGCGCTGGCAGCGGCTGCTGGCGCGCGTGTTCGACGACATCCAGCTCGCCTACGCGCACAGCCTGGACTGGGCGCTGCGCCACACACGCATCGTGATGCTCATCTTCCTCGGCGCCATCGCGCTGAACGTGTGGCTGTTCGTCATCGTGCCCAAGGGCTTCTTCCCGAATCAGGACACCGGTCGCCTGTTCGGCAGCCTGCGCGCCGACCAGAGCACGTCTTTCCAGGCGATGACCAAGAAGATGGCGCAGGCGGTGGAGGTGATCCGCGCCGATCCGGCGGTGGACAACGTGAGCGCCTTCACCGGCGGCGGTCGCGGCGGTGGCGCCAACAACGCAAGCTTCTTCGTGAATCTGAAGCCGCTGGCCGAACGCGGCGTGCCGGCGGACAAGGTGATCGGCCGGCTGCGCGGCAAGCTGTCGCGCATCGAAGGCGTGCAGCTCTTCCTGGTGGCGGCGCAGGACCTGCGGGTGGGCGGCATGCGTTCGTCCTCGCAGTATCAGTTCACGCTGACCGCCGACAGTCTGCGCGCACTGCGCGAATGGGCGCCGAAGGTGCGGAACGCGATGAGCGACCTGCCGCAGCTGGTCGACGTCGGCACCGATCAGGAAGACCGCGCCGCGCAGACCCGGCTGGTGTACGACCGCGACACGCTGGCGCGGCTGGGCCTGACGCCGGGTACGGTGAACCAGGCGCTGTACGACGCCTTCGGCCAGCGGCAGATCAGCACGCTGTACGAACCGCTGAACCAGTACAAGGTGGTGCTGGAGGTCGATCCGGCGCGCGCGCAGGACCTGTCGGCGCTCAACTCGATCCGGGTGGCGACCTCAGAAGGCGGCCTGTCGCCGCTGGCCAGCTTCTCCCGGGTGGAGGAGGGCGTGATGCCGCTGTCCATCGCCCATCTCGACGGCATGGTATCGACCACCCTTTCCTTCGGCACCGCCGACGGCGTTACGCTGGCCCAGGCGATGGAGGCAATCCGCGCCGCGATGGTCGACATCGGCGTGCCGGCCAGCGTCAATGCCGGTTTCCAGGGTTCGGCGCGCGCCTTCCAGCAGTCCTCGTCCAATCAGCCGCTGCTCATCCTGGCCGCCATCATCGCGGTCTATCTGGTGCTGGGCATCCTGTACGAAAGCCTCATCCACCCGCTGACCATCCTGTCCACGCTGCCTTCGGCCGGCATCGGCGCCATCCTCGCGCTGATGGCGTTCAACATCGAGTTCGGCCTGATTGCCGTGATCGGTCTGCTGCTGCTGATCGGCATCGTGAAGAAGAACGCCATCATGATGATCGACTTCGCGCTGGAGGCCGAACGCAAGCGCGGACTGGCGCCGCGCGAGGCGATACGCGAAGCCTGCCTGCTGCGCCTGCGGCCCATCCTGATGACCACGCTGGCCGCCATGGTGGGTGCGCTGCCGCTGGCGATCGGCTTTGGCGAGGGCTCGGAACTGCGCCAGCCGCTGGGCATCGCGGTCGTGGGCGGCCTGATGGTGAGCCAGTTGCTCACGCTGTACACCACGCCGGTCACCTATCTGTACCTCGAACGTTTCAGCCGCTTCTGCGGCCGCATCCTGTCGCGCGCGCAGCGCGCTCCGGTCTCGTCCGCCTCATGAAAAAGAAGACACTGACACCGCTGCTGGCCCCGGTTCTTGCCGCGCTGATTGCCGGCTGCACCACGGTCGGCCCCGACCACCAGCGCCCCGCCTTCGACCTGCCCGCCGATTACCGCGCCGCCGACGGCTGGAAGCCGGCCACGCCGGCCGACCACCTGCCGCGCGGCGAGTGGTGGCGTGCTTACGGCGACCCGGTGCTGGACGATCTGATTGCCCGCACCGACCGCGCCAACCAGACGCTGAAGGCCGCACTCGGCACTTACCGCCAGGCGCGCGCCGCCGCCGCGCAGGCGCGTGCCGGCTTCCTGCCGGAGGTGGGCCTGTCGGCCACCGCCCAGCGCAGCCGCAGCGCCGCCATCCAGGGCCGCTCGGCCAATCAGTCCAACACCACCCAGCTCGGGCTGGACGCGAGCTGGGAAGCCGACCTGTGGGGCCGCATCGGCCGTCAGGTCGAGGCAGCGGGCGGCGATCTGGACGCCAGCGCCGCCGATCTGGCGTCGGTGCGGCTGTCGCTGCACGCCGAACTGGTGCAGAACTACTTCCAGCTGCGGGTGACCGACACCCAGCGCGCGCTGTACGCCCGTACCGTGGCCGCCTACGAAAAGGCGCTCGAACTGGCGCGCAACCGCATCGCCGCCGGCGTCGCCACCCGCGGCGACGAGGCGAGTGCGCTGGCCCAGCTGCGTGCGGCGCAGGCGCAGGCGGTCGACCTCGAACTGACGCGCAGCCAGCTCGCCAACGCGATCGCGGTGCTGGTGGGCGAGCCGGCGTCCAGCTTCGCGCTGCCGCCGGCCGACGCGCTCGCCGGCGTGCCGGCGGTGCCGGTCGGCCTGCCGTCCGAACTGCTGGAGCGGCGGCCGGACATCGCCGCCGCCGAGCGCCGGGTCGCCGCCGCCAATGCGCGCATCGGCGTGGCGCAGGCGGCCTGGTTTCCGTCGCTGACGCTGAACGCATCGACCGGCTATGCCGGCAACGCTTTCGCGCAGTGGTTCTCGGCCTCCAATCTGGTGTGGTCCTTCGGGCTGTCCGCGGCACAGGCGGTGTGGGACGGCGGCCGGCGCGACGCGCAGATCGAGGCCGCCCGCGCCGCGCACGAGGTGACCGTGGCCGACTACCGGCAGACTGTGCTGATCGCGCTGCAGGAGGTGGAGGACAACCTCACCGCGCTGCGCCTGCTCGATGACGAAGCCGCACTGCGTGCCCAGGCGCTGGCCGCCGCACGCGACGCCGAGGCGCTGGCGCTGAACCGCTACCGTGCCGGCACCGCCAGCTACACCGAAGTGATCACCGCCCAGACCACCGCGCTGGACAACGAACGCACGCTGATGCAGCTGCGCGGCCGGCAGTTCTCGGCCAGCGCGCTGCTGAACAAGGCGGTCGGCGGCGGCTGGGACGGCCGGCTCAGCCCCTGACCCGGCTTTCCGGCACCGGAACCGGCGCCGTGATGGATTTCGATGTCTTTCGGGTAGCGCGGAGGCATAGAATCCCGGAATTGCCTTTCGGGAGAAGGTCTTGTCTCCAGAGCGGTCCGCCGCGGCTTCGAGCCGTGCTCTTGCCTGCTGTCTGCTGCTCGCCGCGCTGCCGGCCGTGGCGGCCGATTTCGCCTACGAAATCCGCGCCGGCGACAACCCGTGGAACCTCACCCAGCGCTACCTGAAGGATCTGTCCTACTGGCCGCGCATCCAGCAGTACAACCGTATCGCCGAGCCACGCCGCCTGCAGCCGGGCGCGCGCCTGCTGATTCCGGAACAGTGGCTGCGACTGCAGACCCGCGAGGTGCGGATCGACGCGGTGCATGGCGAGGTGGCGCTGACCGGTGCCGACGGCCAGCACAGGCCGGCGCGCGTCGGCGATCTGCTGACGCCCGGCATGAGGCTGGCGACCGGCGAGGTAGGCAGCGCCGCGCTGGCCTTTGCCGACGGCAGCCGCGTTCAGCTGCGGCCGCGCAGCGAACTGGGCGTGCAGCAGTCGGCCGACTTTGCCGCCGGCGCCGGCAGCTGGGTGCGGCTGGAACTGCTGCGCGGTGCGGTCGATAGCCTGGTCGCGCCGCGCAGCGGCCCGGCCGGTCGCTTCGAAATCCAGACCCCGGCCGCGGTGGCCGCAGTGCGCGGCACCCGTTTCCGGGTGCATGCCGACGGCGATGCCGCGCGCAATGAAACGCTGGAAGGCCGGGTGGCGTTCGGCAACGCCGCCGGCGAACAGTCGGTGACGGCTGGCCAGGGCTCTTCTGCCCGCACCGGTGTCGCGGCCACGCCGCCACGTGCGCTGCTGCCGCCACCGGCGCTGCCGGCGCTGTTCGCCGACCGGCTGCCGATCAACCGGCCGTTTCCGCCGCTGGACGGCGCCACTGCCTACCGGGTGCAGATCGCCGGCGATGTGTCCTTCGATACCGTGCTGATCGATGCCTTCGGCCCCGCGGCCGCGGTGCGGACGGCCGATCTGCCGGATGGCGCGTACCGGGTTCGGGTGCGCGGCGTCGATGGCGACGGCTTCGGCGGTCTGGATGCGGAGGCGGTGCTGACGGTCGATGCGCGGCCAGAGCCGCCGGTGCTGGTCGAACCGGGGCCGGACGCCCGGGTGAGCGACGCTCAGCCGGCGCTGCGCTGGAGCCGCGCCCGTGCCGACGAGCGCTGGCGCCTGCAGATCGCATCGGATGCCACCTTCTCCGGCCCGCTGGTCGACCGCGACGACCTGAGCGAACCGTCCTTCCGGCCGGACGCGCCGCTGCCGCCCGGCACCTGGTTCTGGCGCATCGCCAGCCGCAATCCGGACGAAGGCGTCGGCCCGTTCAGCGACGCCCAGTCCTTCCGCCGGCCGCCGCCCGGACCGGCGATGGAAGCCCCGCAGAGCGGCCCCGACGGCCTGACGCTGCGCTGGCGGGATGCCGGCCCCGGCCTGAGCTACCAGATCCAGATCGCGCGCACGCCGGACTTTGCCGCGCCCGAGGTCGATGCCCGGACCGACAGCCCGTCCTGGCTGATGAAGGATGCGCAGCCGGGTGTCTGGCACCTGCGGGTGCGCAGCTTCGCGCCCGACGGTTTCGAGGGCGACTGGGCGCCCACCCAGGCGGTGACCGTGCCCGAGCCGGCGCCCGCTTTCCGCCCGTGGTGGCTGCTGCCGCTGCTGTGGCTGATCTGAGACCCGCCATGCCGCGCCGACCCATCCTCTCCTCACGCCTGGCCCGGCGCCGGCAGGGCAGGGTGGCATGAACCGGCGCCGGCAGCTGGTGCGATCGCTGCTGGATGCCTACCGGCTGCCCTGGCTGCTGGCGCTGTGCGTCACGCTGGCGCTGTGGCTGACCGCACCGCTGTCGGTCGCCCGGCTGGATCTGCTGCTGTACGACCTGCTGAGCGTCGAACTGCTGTCCGAGCCGCCCGCTGGCGGCGCGACCGACACCCGCCTGCCAGTCGTGGTGGCGATCGACGACGCCAGCCTGCACGCGCTGGGCCCCTGGCCGTGGCCGCGCAGCCGGCACGCCGAACTGATCGACCGGCTGTCGCGCGCCGGCGTGGCCGGCATCGGCTACAGCGTGCTGTTCGCCGAGCCGTCGGACGACGCGGCCGGCGACGCCGCGCTGGTCGACGCGGTGCGCCGCGCCGCCAGCGTGGTGCTGCCGGTCGCCCCGCTGGCGCTGGAAGGCGGTGGCGTCGGGGCGCTCGAGCCCTGGTCCGAACTGGCTGCCGCCGCAGCCCGGCTTGCCCATGTCGATGTCGAGATTGACGCCGACGGCCTGTCGCGACGGCTTTTCCTGGAGGCCGGCGCCGGCAGCGCGCAGTGGCCGGCGCTGTCCTGGGCGCTGATCGACGTGTCGCGCAAGTCGCGGCCGCTGGCCGGTCTCGGCGGCCGTCGCGCCGATGACGGCCCGGCCGCCGGCCTGTGGGTGCGTGACCACGAAGTGCTGGTGCTGCCGGCCGAATCCTGGCCGCCGGCCCAGAAATCGGCGGCCGATCTGCTGGCCGGCCGGGTGGCGCCGCATCTGCTGCGCGGCCGCAGCGTGCTGGTGGGGGCCACCTACACCGGGGCCGGCGGTACGCTGAATACGCCGCTGTCGGCGCTGGCTGCGCCGATGCCGGCGGTGGAATTTCACGCCCGCGCCTACGCCGCGCTGCGCAACGACCGTTACGCCACCCAGCTGTCGCCGGTGTGGGCGCTGCCCGCCCCCTTTGCGGTGCTGGCGCTGCTGTGGTGGCGCCGCCCGCACGCCCGGGTGCGCGACCTGTTCGGCGTGCTGCTGGCGGTAGGGCTGCCGCTGCTGCTCAGCGCCGCGCTGCTATCCGGTCTGCGGGTGTGGCTCGCGCCGGCCACTGTCACGCTGGGGCTGTCGCTCGGTGCGCTGCTCTGGGGCACGGTGCGTACGCTGGATCTGGCGCAGCGACTGCGGCGCGCGAACGCCCGCGCCCATGCCACGCTGCACGCGATATCCGACGCGGTGCTGCAGTTCGACCGCAACCTGAACATCCATTACCTGAATGGCAAGGCGGAGGCACTGTGCGCCTGCCGGCTGGAGCAGGTGCGCGGCGGCGGGCTGGACAGCCTGCCGGCGATCGAGCTCGCGCTGCGTGAAACGCTGCAGTCGCTGCTGCAGCGCTGCCGCGACCAGGCCTGCGAACAGGCGGTGTCCGGCCACGTGCAGATGCCGGCCGGCCGTCATGGCCCGGCGCGCGCGCTGCGGCCGGGTGCCAGCCCGCTGTTCGGCCGGGGCGGGCGGGTCGAGGGCGTGGTGCTGGTGCTGAGCGACGTGTCGGACACCGTGGCCGCCGCCGACAAGCTGGCCCATCAGGCCACGCACGACGCGCTGACCGGCCTGCCCAACCGGGTGCTGCTGCGTGACCGGCTGCGTCAGGCACTGGCCCAGCGCGATGCCGGCATGGTGGCGGTGCTGTTCGTCGATCTCGACCGCTTCAAGCGCATCAACGACAGCCTGGGCCACCAGCAGGGCGACAAGGTGCTGACAACGCTGGCCAGCCGGCTGCGCACCGTATGCCGGGTCGGCGACACGGTGGCGCGCTGGGGCGGCGACGAATTCATGATCATCCTGCAGGGGCTGGCCGACCGCGACGCGGTGGCCCGGGTGGCCACCAAGGTGATGCAGGCGGTGGGTCAGGTGATCACGCTGGACGATGTCGACTTCCGCTTTTCCTGCAGCATAGGCATCGCCATCGCGCACGAGGACAGCGACGACGCCGACGTGCTGTTCGCGATGGCCGACACCGCTATGTATCGCAGCAAGTCGCAGTCGGGTGCGGCCATCCATTTCTACGCGCACGACATGAGCGCCGGCACGCGCGACTGGATAGAGCTGGAAGCCGACCTGCGCAACGGTCTCGACGAAGACCGGTTCGAGGTGCATTACCAGCCGCAGTACGAACTGGCGACCGGCAAGCTGGCCGCGTTCGAGGCGCTGCTGCGCTTCCGCCGGCACGACGGCCTGCTGCTGTCGCCCGGCGATTTCATCGCGGTGGCGGAAGAGTCCGGCCTGATCGAGGCCATCGGCGACTGGGTGCTGCAGGAGGTGACGCTGCAGATCGCCGACTGGTCGCGGCAGGGGCTGGCGCCGGTGCCGGTGGCGGTCAATGTGTCGGCGCGGCAGTGTCTGGGCCGCTCACTGGCGCGACGGGTCGAACAGGCGCTGCGGCAGTCACATATCGCGCCTTCGCTGCTGCGGCTGGAACTGACCGAAAGCACCGCCATGGGCGATGTGGACCACGTGGCGGCGCTGCTGGCCGACATCCGCGCGCTGGGCGTGCATCTGTCGGTCGATGATTTCGGCACCGGCTATTCGTCGCTGTCCTATCTGAAGCGCTTTCCGATCGACGAACTGAAGGTGGACCGCTCCTTCGTGCGCGATCTGGTCAGCGATCCGGACGACGCGGCCATCGTGCGCGCCACCGTGGCGCTGGCGCACGGCCTGGGCATGCGGGTGGTGGCCGAAGGCGTGGAGACGGTGGAACAGCTCAACCTGCTGGCCAGCCAGCAGTGCGATCTGGTGCAGGGCTATCTGTTTTCCAAGCCGCTGCCGGCCGAAACCGTGGTGGCGGAAGGCCTGCTGATGCCTGCTGAGGTGCCGACGCGAAACCTGCGGCTCATCCGCTCCTGAGCGGCCGGCTGTCCAGCCGCTCAGGTTGAGCGATCAGCCGGCCTGATCAGGCCGACGGCTTCTTGCGTGCAGCCGGTTTGGCGGCGGCTTTCGGGGCGGCCGGCTTGGCCGCGGTTTTCGCCGCCGGCTTGGCCGCCGCTTTCGGAGCCGTTCTGGTCGCTGCCCGGGCGGCCGGCTTGGCGGCCGGCACGGCTTCGGTGGCGGCGCGCACCGCTGCAGTGGTGGCCGCGGTGGCTGCGCTGGTGGCGGCGGTCGCCGCCGAGGCAGCGGCATTCGCGGCGGCGGTTGCGGCCGCAGCCGCGTTCTTTGGGGCCGCGCTGGCGGCGTTGCCGAACTGCTGGAAGGCGGTGCGGGCCACCGAACTGATCTGTTCGAAGGCGCTGCGCGCCTTGTCCATCGCCTCCTGCATCGAGCCCATGGACTGCTGGCTGTTGATCGGCATGCCGGCCAGCATCTTGCGCAGGCTGTCCATCAGGTCGGTGCCGCCGCTGTTGAGCTGTTCGCCGACCAGGCGGCCGAATTCCGCCTGCGTCTCGGCGGTGATTTCAGCGATCTGGCGTGCGCAGCCCAGCATCTTTTCGGTGGTGTTGCGTGCCAGCCGGGCGCGCAGTTCGACCTGAGCCACCGGTTCCCGGGTTTCCGACACCGCGCGGGCGTTGCTGACGCTTTCCTCGAACAGGGCGCGTGCGGTGTCCACCTGCAGCTGCATGATGCGCTGCGAGTTGTCCATGGACAGCTGGGCCAGACGCATGGCGGCTTCAATGTTCTTCTTCTGAAGCTCTGACATCTGTTCGGTCTTGTTCATCGTGCGCAACTCCTCTCTGGGTGGGGAACTGTTCGCCGGTCGACTGCGCCGTCGTGCGCCGCAGCTTCAGGACGATCCATCTGCATTGTGCCGCCACTGTGCGGCCAGTGCCATGACGCTGTCGGCAAAAAGCCGCGCCTGCATCGAGCGCAGCACCGGCGACACGCGTGGCGTGAAATCCATGTGGGCGAACACATCGCGCGCGAGGTCGATGCCCGGCGCGATCTCCACCACCTCCAGGCCGTCGTCCGCCAGCCGGAACACCGCGCGCTCGGTCACGTACAGCACGTCCTGCCCGCGCCGCCGCGCTTCGCGGCCGCTGAAGGTGCGGTGTTCGACCGCCTGCACGAACTTGCGGCTGCGACCTTCGGTCCGGATGTCGAGCCGGCCGTCGCGCACCGCGATGTCGGCGTCGCCGGCGGTGAAGCTGCCGACGAATACCAGCCTGCGGGCGTTCTGCGAAATGTTGATGAAGCCGCCGGCGCCGGCCAGACGGTGGCCGAAGCGCGACACGTTCACATTGCCGTCGGCGTCGGCCTGAGCGAGACCGAGGAAGGCGATGTCCAGCCCGCCGCCGTCGTAGAAGTCGAACTGGTAGGGCTGGTCGATCACCGCCTGGGTGTTCACCGCGGCGCCGAAATCGAGGCCGCCGGCCGGTATGCCGCCGATCACGCCGGGTTCGGCGGTCAGCGTCAGGTCGTCGATCAGCCCCTCTTCTGCCACCACCGCGGCCACGCCCTCCGGCATGCCGATGCCCAGATTCACCACATTGCCCGGCTGCAGCTCGAGCGCGGCCCGGCGGGCGATCACCTTGCGGATGTCCAGCGCCATCGCCGGCAGCGCGTCGGCCGCAAGCCGCGTCTCGCCGGAATAGGCCGGGTTGTAGGCGGTGGCGAAGGTCTGGTGATGGTGTTCCGGCGGCGACACGACGACGCAGTCGACCAGCACGCCCGGCACCTTGACCTGGCGCGGGTTCAGTTCGCCGCACCCGACCGTGCGCTCGACCTGCACGATGACCAGGCCGCCCGAATTGTGCGCGGCCATGGCGACTGACAGCGCCTCCTGGGTCAGTGCCTCACGCTCCATCGTCACGTTGCCGTCCGGGTCCGCGGTGCTGCCGCGCACCAGTGCGACGTGAATCGGGAAGGCCCTGTAGAAGAGAAAATCCTCGCCGTCGATCTGCATGCGCTGCACCAGATCGGCGGTGGTGGCGGCGTTGATCCTGCCGCCGCCGTGCAGCGGATCGACGAAGGTGTCCAGCCCGACCCGGGTGAGCTGGCCCGGCCGGTGTGCGGCGATGTCGCGGAACAGCTGCGAGATCACGCCCTGCGGCAGGTTCCAGGCTTCGATCCGGTTGCTCACCGCCAGCGCCTGCAGCCGAGGCACCAGGCCCCAGTGGCCGCCGATCACGCGCCGGACCAGCCCTTCGTGGCCGAAGTGGTTCAGCCCGCGGTGCCTGCCGTCGCCCTGGCCGGCGGCATACACCAGCGTGAGGTCGCGCGGTGCGCCGGTATCGAGGAAGCGCTGTTCCACCGCGATCGCCAGATGTTCAGCGAAGCCGATGCCGACGAAACCGGTGGTGGCGAGCGTGGCGCCATCCGGAATCCGCGCCACGGCGTCGGCTGCGCTCATGATCTTGCTGCGGGTGTGCGGCATGTGGGACGACTCGGGCATCGGAAGCGTCAGGCGTGCGATGACGTCACTTTACCGGACGTGACCGCCGCATTTGACCGGCATCAAGCGTTTGCCGGTTGAAAAGCGGATCGTTCGCCCCAGATAGCGTCCAGATCAAGTTCACGGAGGCGTTCATGCGTTTCGACAAGCTCACCACCAAATTCCAGCAGGCGCTGGCCGATGCCCAGAGCCTGGCGGTCGGTCGCGACCACCAGTACATCGAGCCGGCCCACCTGATGCTCGCGCTGCTGAACCAGGACGACGGCTCCACCGCGTCGCTGCTCGCCCGGGCAGGCGTCAATGTCGCGCCGCTGAAGAAAGCGGTGGATGAGGCGCTGTCGCGCATCGCCACGGTCGAGGGCCACGGCGGCGAGGTGCAGATCGGCCGCGACCTCACCAATCTGCTCAATCTGGCCGATCGCGAGGCGCAGAAGCGTGGCGACCAGTTCATCGCCTCGGAAATGTTCCTGCTCGCCGCCACCGGCGACAAGGGCGAACTCGGCCGCGTACTGAAGCAGGCCGGGCTGGAGCGCGCCGCGCTGGAAAAGGCGGTGGAACAGGTGCGCGGCGGCTCGTCGGTCGGTTCGGCCGAAGCGGAGGGCGCGCGCGAGGCGCTGAAGAAGTACTGCATCGACCTGACCGAGCGCGCCGCCGCCGGCAAGCTCGACCCGGTGATCGGCCGCGATGACGAAATCCGCCGCGCCATCCAGATCCTGCAGCGCCGTACCAAGAACAATCCGGTGCTGATCGGCGAGCCGGGCGTGGGCAAGACCGCCATCGTCGAAGGGCTGGCGCAGCGCATCGTCAATGAAGAGGTGCCGGAAACGCTGAAGGGCAAGCGCGTGCTGGTGCTGGACATGGCCGGCCTGCTGGCCGGCGCCAAGTTCCGAGGCGAATTCGAGGAACGGCTGAAGAGCGTACTGAACGAGGTGGCCAAGGACGAAGGCCGCATCATCCTGTTCATCGACGAAATCCACACCATGGTCGGCGCCGGCAAGGCCGAAGGCGCGATCGACGCCGGCAACATGCTGAAGCCGGCGCTGGCGCGCGGCGAACTGCACTGCATTGGCGCCACCACGCTGGACGAATACCGCAAGTACATCGAGAAGGACGCCGCGCTCGAGCGCCGCTTCCAGAAGGTGCTGGTGGACGAGCCGACGGTGGAGGCGACCATCGCCATCCTGCGCGGTCTGCAGGAGAAGTACGAACTGCACCACGGCGTCGACATCACCGACCCGGCCATCGTCGCCGCGGCCGAACTGAGCCATCGCTACATCACCGACCGCTTCCTGCCGGACAAGGCGATCGACCTGATCGACGAGGCGGCCGCGCGCATCAAGATGGAAATCGACTCCAAGCCGGAGTCGATGGACAAGCTCGACCGCCGGCTCATCCAGCTCAAGATAGAGCGCGAGGCGGTGAAGAAGGAAAAGGACGAGGCGTCCATCCGCCGGCTCGGCCTGATCGAGGAAGAGATCGACAAGCTGCATAAGGAATATTCCGACCTCGAAGAGATCTGGAAGGCCGAGAAGGCGCAGGTGGTGGGCAGTGCGCACATCAAGGAAGAGATCGAGAAGGTGCGGGTGCAGATGGCCGACCTGCAGCGCAAGGGCCAGTTCGACAAGCTGGCCGAACTGCAGTACGGCAGGCTGCCGCAGCTCGAGGCACAGCTGAAGCAGGCCGAGAAGTCGGGCGACGTGAAGCCGCAGAACAAGCTGCTGCGCACCGAAGTCGGCGCCGAGGAAATCGCCGAGGTGGTGTCGCGCGCGACCGGCATTCCGGTGAGCAAGATGATGCAGGGCGAACGCGACAAGCTGCTGAAGATGGAAGACCGCTTGCACCAGCGCGTGATCGGTCAGGACGAGGCGGTGCGTCTGGTGTCGGACGCCATCCGCCGCTCGCGTGCCGGTCTCAGCGACGAGAACCGCCCCTACGGCAGCTTCCTCTTCCTCGGCCCGACCGGTGTCGGCAAGACCGAACTGTGCAAGACGCTGGCCGAATTCCTGTTCGATTCGGAAGAGCACCTGATCCGCATCGACATGAGCGAATTCATGGAGAAGCACTCGGTGAGCCGCCTGATCGGCGCGCCGCCGGGCTATGTCGGCTATGACGAAGGCGGTTACCTGACCGAGGCGGTGCGGCGCAAGCCCTACAGCGTCATCCTGTTCGACGAGGTCGAGAAGGCGCATCCGGACGTGTTCAACGTGCTGCTGCAGGTGCTGGACGACGGTCGCATGACCGACGGCCAGGGCCGCACGGTGGATTTCAAGAACACGGTCATCGTGATGACCTCCAACCTCGGCAGCCAGATGATCCAGCAGATGGCCGGCTCGGATTACGGCGTGGTGAAGCTGGCGGTGATGAGCGAGGTGAAAACCTTCTTCCGTCCGGAATTCATCAACCGGATCGACGAGGTGGTGGTGTTCCACGCGCTGGACGAACGCAATATCCAGAGCATCGCGAAGATACAGCTCGCCTATCTGGAAAAGCGGCTGGCCAAGCTGGACATGGGTCTGCAGGTGTCGGACGCGGCGCTGTCCGAGCTGGGCAAGGCGGGTTTCGACCCGGTGTTCGGCGCGCGGCCGCTGAAGCGCGCGATCCAGGAGCACATCGAGAATCCGCTGTCGAAGCGCATCCTCGACGGCAGCTTCGGGCCGAAGGACGTGATCGTGGTCGATGCCGATCCGGCGGGCCACTTCAGCTTCCGCAAGCCGAGCTGAGCAGTGCCGCCATGGTCCGTAAGGATCATGGCTTGCCGCCACCGTGGGCCGAAAGGCTCATGCGGGCGGGATTGCCGCGCAGTGTCCGTGTCATCAGGGCTCCATAGACTTCGAGGCCGTTCCGGCATGGGCCGGCACGGCCTTTCTGTCTGCGGAGTGACCCCCTCATGAGAACCATCCCTTCATCGCTGCGCCGTTGCGCGCTGGCGACCTTCCTGGCCCTGGGCTGGATGCCGGCACACGCCGCCGGCAACGCCGCGGCCTACACGGCTGGCGTGCTGGCCTCCGACCCGCTCGCCTACTGGCAGCTCGACGCGGTCGGCGGCCAGCTCAGTGGCGCTGACGCCAGCGGCAACGGGCTGAATGCCACACCGCTGGGCAGCGGACCGCTGGTCAGCGGCCTGTTTGGCGGCGCGGCCGCGGGTGGCGGCAACTATCTGCGTGCGCCGGCGCTGCCGTCGCTCACCGGCAGCAATGCGGTCAGCGTCGAGGCGTGGATACGGCTGGACGCACCGCTCGGTTCGATCGGCGAAAGCTTCGCCGGCATCTACGACAGCTCGCAGGATCACTACGCGCTCTACCTCGACCGCGCGAACGGCGAGCTGCGCTTCAAGGTGACCACGGCCAATGGCTATGCGGAACGGCCGGGCGCTTCGTCCTACATCGTGAACAAGAAGCAGGGCGAATGGATCCATGTGGTCGGCATGCTCGACCCGAACGACGCTGCCGGCGCCTCGGCCAAGATCTATGTCGACGGCGTGCTGCGCGACCGCCACACCGCCGCGAAACTCGCCTCCACGCTGCCGGCCGGGCAGGCCGCTGCGATCGCGGCCGACTGGAACGCCGGCAGCCCTAACCGCCTTTACAAGGCCGGCGGCGTCGATCAGGTCGCCATCTACGGCCGGGCGCTGAGCGAGGCGGAAATCCGCAGTCACTACGAACTGGGCAGCGGCAGGAACTTCGTCGCCACAGCCCCCCGTCCGACCAGCATTGCCGACGGCTTCGAAGTGATCGCCCATCGCGGCAATTCGATGTTCGCCCCTGAGAACACGCTGGAATCGAACCGCCAGGCCATCGCGCTGGGTGCCCACCGCTTCGAGACCGATGTGTGGGTGACGCGGGACGGCATCGCGGTGAACATGCACGACAGCACCACCACCCGCACCACCGGCGTCAATCGTTCGATTTCCGGCAGTACGCTGGCCGAGCTCGAAGCCCTGTCGGCCGGCTACAGCGACGTGTTCGGCACTCGCTACGCCGGCGAGAAGATTCCGACCCTGGTCGACACCCTGACCCTGGCCCGCGATGCCGGCGCCAAGGTCGTGCTGGATACCAAGGACGCGGCGGCGGGTGCGGCGATCGCGCGGGCGGTGGCGGAAACCGGCTTCGACCTGCACGACGCGGTGGCCTTCGGCTGGTCGGACGCTTCGGTGGCCGATCTGGTCAGCCATCTGGACGGCGCGGAGGTGTTCCACCTCGGCTTCTTCTCCACCTTCGTGTCGCGCGGCACGCTCGGCGCGCGGGCCGGCTATCTCGATCAGCTCAAGGGCGCGGGCGTGGACGGGCTGGCGCTGTCCTATGCCGATCTGCTGAGCCAGGGCGAACCGCTGTGGGGGGATCTGCTCGCGCTGGCTGCCAGCCGCGACCTGCGCGTGTTCACCTGGACGGTGAACGAGGCGGAAACCATGGCCGACCTGATGTCGATGAGCGCGATCCGCGAGATCGACGGCAAGAGGGTGACGGGTCGCCTGTCCGGCATCATCACCGACGATCCGGCCACCGCGCTGGCGCTGGTGTCGTCGGTGCCTGAACCCGGCAGCTGGGCGATGGGCCTGCTGGGTGGCGCGGTACTGCTGCTGCGCCGCCGCAAGGCCTGATCCGGCGCGACGAAACAGCAGGGCAGGGCGGGGCCGATGCGGGATAATCACGCATCGGCCCGACGGGCCCGCTGATTTCCTGCCGGATGCATGCTTCTTCCCGGACCGGCGCTGACACGCCGGCCGCCGTTTCTCCCCGCCTTCTGCTCGCCCCGATGGAAGGGCTGCTCGACGCCCGCCTGCGGGCCGAAGTCACCCGCATCGCGCACTACGACTGGTGCGTGACCGAATTCGTGCGGGTGACCGACGGCGTGCTGCCGCCGCGCAGCTACCAGCGGGTGGCGCCCGAACTGCTCAATGGCGCGCGCACCGAAGGGGGCGTGCCGGTGAGGGTGCAGCTACTGGGTTCGGATCCGCAGCAGCTGGCCGCCAACGCCGACCAGCTCGCCCGGCTGGAGCCAGCCGGCATCGACCTCAATTTCGGCTGCCCGGCTCCGACCGTGAACCGCCACCGAGGTGGTGCGGTGCTGCTGGACGAACCCGAACTGCTGCACGACATCGTGTCCGCGGTGGGCCGCGCGGTGGCCGGTCGCGTGCCCTTCACCGCCAAGATGCGGCTGGGCGTGCGCGACACCTCGCGCGCGATCGAGGCGGCGCAGGCGCTGGCCGAGGGGGGCGCCGACATGATCGTGGTGCATGCCCGCACCAAGCTCGACGGGTACAAGCCGCCGGCCCACTGGCCATGGATTGCCCGCATCGCCGAGGCGGTGCGGGTGCCGGTGGTGGCCAATGGCGAAATCTGGAGTGCGGACGATTACCTGCGCTGCCGCAGCGAAAGCGGCCTGCGCGACGTGATGCTGGGGCGCGGTGCGGTGGCTGATCCGCTGCTCGCGACGCGCATCCGCGCGCGGCTGGCCGGCGAGGATGAGGGCGATCCGGCCGGTGACTGGCCGCGCATCGCGCCGGCGCTGACCGGCTACTGGCGGCGCGTGCTGGCCCATGTCGAGGCGCGGCATGCGGCCGGGCGGGTCAAGCAGTGGCTCAATCTGCTGCGCCGCACCTATCCGCAGGCGGAAACGCTGTACCAGGCGCTGCGCCCGGTGCGCGACAACACTACGGTAGAGCGGATGCTGATGGCCGCGGTGGCCGAAGCCTGCGCTCAGGCGCCGGGCTGAATCGCCGTCTCGTGGCCCTGCAGCGCTGAACGGGCCTGTTCGAAGGCGGCGCGCAGCGGCGGAATGCGGTCGGACCAGTCCAGATCCGCAGCCGGTGCGGTCGCATCGGCTTCCAGTGCAGCCGCCAGTGCACTCAGCGGCAGGGCACCCACGCTTGCGCTGCTCGATTTCAGGCGGTGGGCGAGCTCGCGCAGCGTGGCGTGCGCGCCGGACTGCGCGGCGCTGTCCAGCCGGTCGATCAGCGCGGGGGTGTCCGCGATGAAGAGCGCCGCCGCGCGGCTGAGTCGCGCGGCGTTGGCGGGTACATCGACCGCCTGGGGTTCCGGCCGCGCGGCGTGCGGCGCAGGCTGCGCCGCCGGCCACCAGCGCACCAGCAGTTCGAGCAGGCTGCGCCGGTCGAAGGGCTTGGCCAGATAGTCGTCCATGCCCGCGTCCTGACAGCGTGCACGGGTTTCCGGCTGCACGTCGGCGGTGAGCGCAATGATGGGCAGATGCGCGCCGTGCCGTTCGCTGTCGCGTATCGCACGCGCGGCGGTGAAACCGTCCATTACCGGCATGTGGCAGTCCATCAGCACCAGATCGAAACTCTGTTCGGCGCACAGGCGGACAGCGCGCGCGCCGTCCTGCGCGACCACGACCTGACAGCGGGCGTCCTCAAGCAGCGCGCAGGCGACTTCCTGGTTCACCGGGTCGTCTTCAACCAGCAGGATGCGGCAGCCACCGGTGTTCGCGGGTGCCAGGTCCCGACCCGGCGGGGCGACCGGAGCGGTGCCGCGGGCCGCTTCCAGCGGCAGCGTGATGTGGATGCGGGTGCCGGCCCCCGGCGCGCTGTCCAGGCCGATGCGGCCGTGCATCAGTTCCACCAGCCGGGCGACGATGGACAGGCCCAGACCGCTGCCGCCGTAGCGGCGGGTGATGCTGCCGTCGCCCTGGGTGAACGGTTCGAAAATGCGCTGATGCAGCGCCTGCGGTACGCCGATGCCGCTGTCTTCGACCGACAGCTCGACCTGACGCGTCATCCGTCCGCCCGCGTCGAGGGCCGGCGCGGTGGCCTTGAGCCGGACCCGTATCGTGCCTTCAGGCGTGAACTTCAGCGCATTGCCGAGCAGATTGAGCAGGATCTGCATCAGGCGTCCGGCGTCGCCATGCACCATCACCGGCTCGGGCGGCCTGTCGCATTCGAGCGTGAGCCCGCGTTCGCGCGCACTGGCATCGACCGTATCCACCGCTTCGTCGAGCAGTGCGCACAGGTCGAAGTCGTTGCGCGCCAGCGTCATGTGGCCACCTTCGATCTTGGAAAAATCGAGGATGTCGTTGATGACTGAAAGCAGGCGGCGTCCGGATCGCCGGATGCGTTCGGCGTAACCGGTCTGGCGCGGATCGAGCTGCGTGCGCAGCAGCACTTCGCTCATGCCCAGCATGGCGTGCATCGGCGTCCGGATTTCGTGGCTCATGACCGCCAGGAAGTCGGATTTGGCGCGGTCCGCCTGGGCCGCCGCATCGCGCTCGCGGCGCAGTTCGACCTCGTGCCGTTCGATGCGGGCCAGCATGCGGTTCACGCTGCGTGCCACCACCGCCAGCTCGTCGCCGCCATCCTCTGCCAGCCGGCCTGATCCGGCCTGACCCGGCCGGATCGCTTCAAGGGTCTTCACCATGCGGCTGAGCGGATGGATGACGAAGTGCGACAGCACCAGAAACAGCAGCAGCATGCTGGTGGCCAGCACCGCGACATCCACGCCGGTGGTGATCAGCAGCAGACTGTTGCGGGCCGAATCGATCACTTCCTGGCGGAAACCGACCACCACGTCGGCCACCTTGCGTCCGGCCGGATCGATCACCGGGACCGAGACCGCGTGTGACTTGCCCGCCGCATCCGGCATGGATGTGCGGCCGGCGGCCAGCGCGCTGCGCAGCGTGGGCGACAGCGCAGGCATCGGCTGTCCGGCGCGCTGGGCACTGTGGAAAAGCACCTCGCCCTGCGGCGACAGCACGAAGGCGTAGGACAGATCCGGGTTGCGCTCCACCGCTTCTGCGCACTGGCGCTCGAAGCCCTGCAGCGCGTTCAGCGAAATGCCCAGGTAGAGGATGCGTTCCAGCTGCCCGCCGATCACCCGTCCGATCGCCTGCGCCCACATTTCGTGGGATTCGGTCTGCTTGCGGGTGAACACGTAGCTGGACGTGATCGCATTGACCACCATGGCCACCACCAGGACGGTGGAGGCGATGAACAGGATGCGGGTGCGCAGGCTCTGTTTCATCCGGCCGCCTTGTTCCATTCGAATTCGGTCACGATCTCGGATGACAGCAGTTCGGTGGCCTTGACCGTGATGCCGAGCTGGCGGGCGCGTGCCAGGCTGATGGCCGGGTGTCCTTTCACGGTCGGCAGTATGGGCAGGTCGGCGGCCCGCCGTCCGTCGATCAGGATGGCCCGCGCCAGCCGGCCTGCTGCCAGCCCCTGTTCGTGCTCGGAGATCGTGACCGAGCACAGCACACCGTGATGGATGCGGTCTATCCAGAAGCTGATGTCCGGCAGCGCGCTGTTTTCGGTCACCCAGCGCTGCACCGTCTTGTAGGGCACGTTGCGCCCGCTGTCGTCCTTCAGATTGAAAATGCCCAGATACACCACCGCATCCGCATGGCCCTGACCGTAATGTTTCACCCGCGACTGAAACTCGGCGTACCGGCTGGTCAGGTCTACCTGCGCCAGTTCGATGCCGGGCATGGCGGCCGCCCGCGCCCGTATGCGCTGGATGACCGGCGCCCAGTGCGGGGCGGCGTCCGAAATGACCGCAAGCCGGCGCACCCGGCCGCTCAGCGTGCGCAGCAGCTGCACCGATTCGGCGAAGTGCTCCTCTTCCAGCACGCCGGTCAGATTGGACGCACGCTCCAGCCCGTGGTCCGTCAGCGAGCGGTTGGCACCGCTGAACACCAGCGGCGGCGATGCGTCATCACGCAGGCGACCGATGTAGCCCAGGGCGTCGTCATCCGAGGTGTAGATCAGGTCAGGCTGCCAGGCCTGAATGTCCCGCCAGGCGACCGCCGCCCGGTCGGTCTTGGCCTGCGGCGTGCTGAAGCGTTTCACGTCCATCTGGAACACCCGGTATTCCGCCGGCGCCGCGCCCAGACCTTCCTTGAAGCCGGCAAACTGGCCGTCAGTCCACCGCCACGGTGAATCAAAGCTCATGACATGGTAGATGCGCAGCGGCCCGCGGGCGGAGACCACGCGCCAGGGCAGCGCTGCGGCAAGCGGCAGGGCCCTGCACAGCGCGCGGCGAACCAGGGACGGAGTAGGCGGGGGCATGGCCTATTTTCCTGAAGAAGGGCATCGCCGCATACGGTGCGGCAATCAAGAGGGATATTTTTCCATCTTTTTGTGTAAGCGCGGTGTCGTTGTGGCGGGAGGGAAACGGCAGGGAAAAATTCCCGGAAAAGAAAAAAGCCAACCGTTGCCGGTTGGCTTTTTGTCGGATGGTGGTGGAGGCGGCGGGAATCGAACCCGCGTCCGCAAGCCCTACGCAGACAGTTCTACATACTTAGCCTGGCCATTTGGTCTAACCCGTCACCCGCCGACCCGGCAGGCTGATGAAAGGCGATCCGCTTGATTTTCGTGATGCACCACGCGGCGGAGTGCATCCTTACTTTAGCTGTTAATGGCGCTGCGACCGGTTGCCCGGCCCGACCCGCTAATCAGTCGGTGCAGCGTCCGGCCTTAAGCGGCCAGAGCGTAAGATTCGTCGTTGGCGACTATCTAGTTTTCGGTTGGATTTACGAGGTACTCCGACCCTCGGTATGCCCTGCGCTGTTTCGCGACCCACGTCGAGACCAGGTCGCCCCCAGTGAGTAACAGATGGTACCACCTTGCCCGATTACAAGAGGGTCAGAAGTTCCAGCGGGTGATGGATGGTGTGGTCGGCGCCCCATTCGCTGTGATGGCGCGCACAGCCGAGGTAGCCGAAGGCTGCGGTGACCGAGGGCATGGAGGCTGCGCGGGCCGCCAGGATGTCGCGCTCGTCGTCGCCGACATAGAGGCAGGCAGCGGCGTCGATGCCCATTTCGGACGCTGCCAGCCGGAGCCCGGCCGGATCCGGTTTCGGCACCGGTACGCTGTCGCCGCTGACGATGCTGGCCGCACGTTCGTGCAGACCGAGTTCGCGCATCAGCGGCACGGTGAAGCGTGCCGCCTTGTTGGTCACCACGCCCCAGGGGATGCCCGCCTGTTCGAGTCGGGTCAGCACTTCGCCCATGCCGTCGAACAGCCGGGTGTCCACGCACAGCGCCGATTCGTACAGCGTCAGGAAACGCTCCGCCAGCGCCGCGTAGCGCGGGTCGTCCGGCGTGATGCCGAAGCCTGCGCCGATCAGTCCGCGGGCGCCGGCCGAGGTGTGCGGACGAAGCGTTTCTGCCGGCAGTTCGCTCAGGCCCTGTTCCACCCGCAGGCGGTTCAGTGCGCCACCCAGATCCGGCGCGGTGTCGGCCAGCGTGCCGTCGAGATCGAACAGCACGCCGCGGATGCGGGCCTCACTCATCGCGCACGCACCGCATCAGGTAATTGACCGCGGTATCGCGGCCGAGCGAATACACCTTGGTGAAGGGGTTGTAGCTCATGCCCAGCAGTTCCGCCTCACGCAGGCCCACCGCGCGCGCATCGCGCGCCAGTTCTGAGGGCTTGATCATCTTTTCGTATTCATGGGTGCCGCGCGGCAACAGGCGCAGCACGTACTCCGCACCGACGACCGCGAACAGCCACGACTTCGGATTGCGATTCAGCGTGGAAAAGAAAACGGTGCCACCGGGTCGGACCAGCGTGGCGCAGGCGCGCACGATGCTCGCCGGGTCCGGCACGTGTTCCAGCATTTCCATGCAGGTGACCACGTCGTACTGGCCGGGACGCGCCGCGGCGTGGTCTTCCGCCGACTGCAGCAGATACTCCGCTTTCTGCCCGCTTTCGAGCAGGTGCAGCCGCGCCACCGAAAGCGCCTTTTCACCGAGATCGATGCCGGTCACGCTGGCGCCGCGCACCGCCATGCTTTCGGCCAGGATGCCGCCGCCGCAGCCGACGTCCAGCACCCGCTTGCCGGCCAGACCGACGCAGCTGTCTATCCAGTCAAGTCGCAGCGGATTGATGTCGTGCAGCGGCTTGAATTCCGATTCCGGATCCCACCAGCGGTGGGCCAGCTCGGAAAATTTTTCAAGTTCGAGCGGGTCGGCGTTCAGATGTGTGGTCATGTGCGGAAGACAGTCCTGTACGGGGCGAGGTTTCCCGGAAAGGGCGGAATCTTAAGCCCTCGACCGGAGCCGGGGCGAAAAAAAGCCCTGCACACGTGCAGGGCTTTTCGTGAGACCGGGAACCCGATTACTTCTGGGTACCGATGATCTCGATTTCCACGCGGCGGTCCGGCTGCAGGCAATCCACCAGCTTCTTGTTGCTGCGGTGTTCCTTGCCCAGCTTCTTGCAGCTGTCGCCGGTCACCGGCTGGGTTTCGCCCTTGCCTTCGGTGTACACGCGGTTGGCTTCGACGCCCTTGCCCACCAGGTAGTCCTTGACGGCGGCAGCGCGCTTTTCCGACAGGGTCTGGTTGTACTTGTCCTTGCCGATGCGGTCAGCGTGACCCACAGCGATGATCACTTCCAGGTCGATGGAGCTGAGCTTGCTGACCGCTTCGTCGATCTTGGACTTGCCTTCCGGACGCAGGGTGGCCTTGTCGAAGTCGAACAGGGCGTCGGCCGACAGGGTGATCTTCTGCGCGGCGGGCTTCGGAGCCGGAGCGGGCGCCGGAGCGGCGGGCTGTTCAGCCTTCGGGGCCGGAGCAGCAGCCGGGGCCGGCTTTTCGCACACGTCCTTCGGCAGCAGGTCCTTGTCGCAGGCGCAGCCAACTTCCGGCACCGACGCGGCGTAGGCCGGGGTCCAGTAGCCGGTTCTCCAGCACAGGCCGGTGGCGCTGCGAGCGACCACGCCACGGGCGTCGATCACGTAAGGAATGTGGGCCTTCAGTTTCGGATCGACCTTGATGTCTTCAATGGCCGAGGCGTTGGAAGCGAAACCGGCCGTAGCGGCCAGCAGGGCGATGAGCAGCGGTTTTTGCGTCAGTTGTTTGAGCATGATCCCCTCTTATGAAACTTGAAGCGGTTGTCAACCGGCCTGCCCACCTGTCTTGGACCTGACAGGCAAAACTGGCGGCAAACCCGCGCAGTTCTGCGGATATGCCGGGCGGCAATCCAGAAAATAAGAGCCGCAAGCCGTTATAGAGCCACCTGATTTTGCCACAGGCGCGCGCGCGCCTTCAATTCATTGTTGTGCAGGTGCAACAAATTCCCCTGCGCTACGCGCGCTATGCCTGCGACCCAAACATCGGTCACGTGTTCCCTGCCGGCAGCATATACAAGGTGGGAAAGTGGCGAATAGCACGGCCGGGTTTCCGCCTCGTCCAGGCTGATGGCGCACAGGTCCGCGCTTTTTCCGGGACGGATTGATCCGGTTTCGTGTTCGATGCCCAGCGCACGGGCGCCGCCAAGCGTTGCCATGTGCAACAGCTGTTCGGCGGGCAGGGCAGCGGCGTCGCCGCTGGTCAGTTTGGCCATCAGGCCGGCGTGCCGCATCTCCTGGAACAGGTCGAGGCGATTGTTGCTGGCCACGCCGTCACTGCCCAGGCCGGCGTTGACGCCGGCGGCGATCAGGGCGGGCAGCGGACTCGCCCCGCTGGCCAGCTTCATGTTCGACGTCGGACAGTGGGCGACGCTGGCACCCTGGCGTGCCAGCAGCGCAACGTCGCCTTCGTCCAGATGCACTGCGTGCACCGCGATCAGCTCCGGCCCGACCAGGCCGAGACGGTGCAGGCGCTCAAGCGGGCGGACGCCGTGTTCGCTCAGGCTGCGTTCGATTTCTTCGCCGGTTTCATGCACGTGCATGTGGATGGGCAGCGACAGCTGTTCGGCCAGCGTACGGATGCGCTCGAAGGTGGCGTCCGACACCGTGTAGGGCGCATGCGGCGCGAGCGTGAAGTGCAGCAGCGGTTCGTGCTTGAAGCGGTCGCGCACTGCCAGGCCCTTGCTCAGATACTGGTCGGCGTCGCTGGCCCAGGCGCTCGGGAATTCCAGCACCACGACGCCCAGCGCGGCGCGCATGCCGGCTTCCAGCGCCGCTTCCGCGGCCGCGTCCGGGAAGAAATACATGTCGCTGAACGTGGTCACGCCACCGCGCAACATTTCGGCACAGGCCAGCAGCGTGCCGTCGCGCACGAAGTCGTGGCTGACGTGCTTCTGTTCGGCCGGCCAGATCCTTTCGGTCAGCCAGCGCATCAGCGGCAGGTCGTCGGCGTAGCCGCGCAGCAGGTTCATCGCGGCGTGCGCGTGCAGATTGACCAGCCCGGGGATGAGCACGTGGTCGCCCAGCGTGCGCAGCTGCCCGGGGCGGTAGCGCTGGCGCGCCTGATCCGACGGCAGCAGCTCGAGGATGCGCCCGTCGCGGACCGCAACCGCGTGGTGTTCGAGTACCTGGCCGGCCGGTTCGACCGGAATGATCCAGCGTGCTTCGATCAGCAGGTCGATGTCGATCGGCGTGGCAGGGGCGTGCATGGCAGGGTGGGTCTAAGGCGCGATGGGCAGGGCTGCGCAGTGTAGTCGGTCGGCCGCCGGTGCTGTGACCCGGAACGGCATACGGCTGCATGTTAAACTCCCGGTTTGGCTGAACAAACCGGCATTCGCAGACCGGGTTCACTCCAACATACAGCCGACGTCCGTCCTATCCCCCGATGACCACATCTTTTGCCAAGGAAACGCTGCCCATTTCGCTCGAAGACGAGATGCGGCACTCCTACCTTGATTACGCGATGAGCGTGATCGTCGGCCGTGCGCTGCCTGATGTGCGCGACGGCCTGAAGCCGGTGCACAGGCGTGTGCTGTTCGCGATGCACGAGGCGAACATCACCCACAGCCGCCCGTACGTGAAGTGCGCGCGCGTGGTCGGTGACGTGATGGGTAAGTATCACCCGCATGGCGACTCGGCCATTTACGACACGCTGGTGCGGATGGCGCAGGACTTCTCGCTGCGCTACACGCTGATCGACGGCCAGGGCAACTTCGGTTCGGTCGATGGCGACAACGCCGCGGCCATGCGTTACACCGAGTGCCGTCTGGACAAGATCGCGGCGGAGCTGCTGGCCGACATCGACAAGGAAACCGTCGATTTCGGCCCGAACTACGACGGCAAGGAGCAGGAACCGCTGGTGCTGCCCAGCCGCATCCCCAATCTGCTGATCAACGGCAGCGCGGGTATCGCGGTCGGCATGGCCACCAACATTCCGCCGCACAATCTGGCCGAGGTGCTCGACGCCTGCCAGCTGCTGCTGGCCGAGCCGGACACGCCGATCGAGACCCTGATCGACATCGTGCAGGCGCCGGACTTCCCGACCAGCGGTCTCATCTACGGCCTGTCCGGCGTGCGCGAAGGCTATCTGACCGGCCGCGGCCGGGTCGTGATGCGTGCGCGTACCCACTTCGAGGACATCGACCGCGGCAACCGTCAGGCCATCATCGTCGACGAGCTGCCCTATCAGGTGAACAAGAAAACCCTGCTCGAGCGCATCGCCGAGCTGGTGAACGATAAGAAGGTCGAGGGCATTTCCGACATCCGCGACGAGTCCGACAAGTCGGGCATGCGCGTGGTGATCGAGCTGAAGCGCGGCGAAGTGCCTGAAGTCATCCTGAACAACCTCTACAAGCTGACGCAGCTGCAGGACACCTTCGGCATGAATATGGTGGCGCTGGTCGACGGCCGCCCGCGCCTGCTCAACCTGCGCGACATGCTGGGCTGCTTCCTGTCGCACCGGCGCGAAGTGATCACCCGCCGCACCGTGTACGAGCTGCGCAAGGCGCGTGAGCGTGGCCACGTGCTGGAAGGTCTGGCGGTCGCGCTGTCCAACATCGACGAAATCATCGCGCTGATCAAGGCGTCGCCGTCGCGCTCCGAAGCGCAGACCGCGCTGATGGCGAGGGTGTGGACCTCGACGCTGGTCGAACAGATGCTGACCCGCGCCGGTGCCGACGGCTTCCGTCCGGACGGGCTGGACCCGGCTTTCGGGTCCTTCGCCGACGGCTACCGCATGTCGGACGTGCAGGCCAAGGCCATCCTCGACATGCAGCTGGCCCGCCTGACCGGGCTGGAGCAGGAAAAGATCACCGCCGAGTACCGGGAAGTGATCGAGCAGATCATCGACCTGCTCGACATCCTGGCGCGCCCGGAGCGGATCAACCAGATCATTTCCGACGAAATGCGCCAGATCCGCGAGCAGTTCGGCGACGCGCGCAAGTCGGAAATCATCGTGCACACCCAGGACCTCGGCATCGAGGATCTGATCGCCCAGCAGGACATGGTGGTCACGCTGTCGCACGGCGGCTACTTCAAGCGTCAGCCGCTGGCCGACTACCGCTCGCAGAAGCGCGGCGGCCGTGGCAAGCAGGCGGCGGCGGTGAAGGACGACGACTTCGTCGACCAGCTGTTCGTCGCCAACACCCACGACTACATCCTGTGCTTCTCGAACCGCGGCCGCGTCTACTGGCTCAAGGTCTATGAAGTGCCGGAAGGTTCGCGCAACTCGCGCGGCAAGCCCATCGTGAATCTGTTCCCGCTGCTCGACGGCGAGAAGATCACCGCGGTGCTGCCGGTGAAGGAGTTCGACGAGAACCACTACATTTTCATGGCCACCGGTCGCGGCACGGTCAAGAAGACGCCGCTCACCGACTTCAGCAATCCGCGCAAGGCCGGCATCATCGCGGTCGATCTGGACGAAGGCGACGCGCTGATCGGCGTGGCGATCACCGATGGCTCGGACGACATCATGCTGTTCTCCGACGCCGGCAAGGCGGTGCGCTTCGCCGAGGCGGACGTGCGGCCGATGGGCCGTACCGCCCGCGGCGTGCGCGGCATGATGCTGGAAGACGGCCAGAGCGTGATCTGCATGCTGGTGTCGAAGAACGACGAACTGAGCGTGCTGACCGCGACCGAGAACGGCTTCGGCAAGCGCACCCGTGTGACCGAGTATCCGAAGCACGGCCGCGGCACCAAGGGCGTGATCGCCATCCAGACCAGCGAGCGCAATGGCGGCGTGGTGGGCGCGGTGCTGGTGGAAACCACCGACGAAATCATGCTCATTTCGACCGGCGGCGTGCTCATCCGTACCCGCGTCGCGGACATCCGCGAAATGGGCCGGTCCACCCAGGGCGTGACGCTGATCAATCTCGATGACGGTACCCGTCTGGCCGGCCTGGAAAAGGTGATCGAGAGCGACAGCGAGCAGGACCTCGAGCAGGATGGCGAGCAGGACGCCAGCGGCGATGTCGATGCCGGGGGCGAGGACGGCGGCGAGGCATAAGCAGCCCATGGGCGAGCGCGCGTACAACTTCGGAGCCGGTCCGGCCATGATGCCGGACGCGGTGATCGAGCGTGTCGCGCGCGAGTGGCAGGACTTCCGCGGCGAAGGCTACTCGGCGATGGAACTCGGCCACCGGAGCGAGCATTTCGCCGACATCCTCGCGCGTGCCAAGGCGGACCTGCGCGCGCTGCTGGATGTGCCGGAGTCGCACCACATCCTGTTCCTGCACGGCGGGGCGACGCCTCACTTTGCGATGGTGCCGCTCAATCTGGCACAGCCGGGCGAGAGCGCGGACTACATCCACACCGGCTACTGGTCTGACAAGGCCATGGCCGAAGCGAGCGCGCTGGTGAATGTGCGCATCGCCGCCAGCGCAGCCGACAGCGAATTCGACCGCGTTCCGGACCGCGCCGGCTGGCAGCTCGATCCGGCCGCGGCCTATGTGCACATCTGCAGCAACGAAACGATAGGCGGGGTCGAGTACGACGGTGATCCGGATACCGGCAACGTGCCGCTGGTGGCCGACATGTCGTCCAACATCCTGTCACGACCGATCGACGTGGCGCGCTACGGCCTGATCTACGCCGGCGCGCAGAAGAACATCGGCCCGGCCGGTCTGGCCATCGTCATCGTGCGCGACGACCTGCTGGAGCGGGTGCGTGCGGGCGTGCCGTCGGTCATGAAGTACGCGCGGCATGTCGAATGGGATTCGATGTACAACACGCCGGCGGCGTTTGCGATCTGGGTGGCCGGCCTGGTGTTCGAGCATGTCCGCAAGGCGGGCGGCGTGACGGAGATGGCCCGCATCAGCGTGGAGAAGGCGCAGAAGATCTACGCCGCCATCGACGCCTCCTCGCTCTACATCAACCGCATACAGCCGGCGTCGCGCTCGCGCATGAACGTGCCTTTCTTCCTGCGCGAACCGCGCCTGGAACAGCGCTTCCTCGATGGCGCGCGTCGGCGCGGACTGCTGAACCTGAAAGGCCACCGTGCCACCGGCGGCATGCGTGCCTCGCTGTACAACGCGATGCCGCTGGCTGGCGCCCAGGCACTGGCCGACTACATGACTGAATTTGAACGCAAGAACGGTTGAACGATGGCCACCGACCCGAGCCCGAACGACGAACTTCTGAAACTGCGCGACGCCATCGATGCGATCGACACGCAGGTGCTGCAGCTCATTTCCGAGCGTGCGCGCCATGCCCACCGGATCGGCGAGATCAAGCAGGGCAACATCTATCGCCCGGAGCGCGAAGCCCAGGTGCTGCGTCGCCTTGCCGACGACAATCCGGGGCCGCTGCCGCCGCAGGCGGTGAAGACGGTGTTCCGCGAAATCATGTCGGCCTGTCTGGCGCTGGAACAGCCGCTGACCGTGGCTTTCCTCGGTCCTGTGGGCACCTTTTCGGAAAGCGCCGCCCGTCGCCATTTCGGCGCCGCGCCCACCTTCCAGCCGATGGCTACGATAGATGACGTGTTCCGCGCGGTGGAATCGGGCAACGCGTCCTACGGCGTGGTGCCGGTCGAGAACTCGACCGAGGGCGCGGTCGGTCGCACGCTGGACATGCTGCTCAGCACGACGCAGATGCTGTGTGGCGAGGTGATGCTGCGGGTCGAGCAGAACCTGATGACGCGCGATACGCCGCTGAACGAAATCCGCTGCGTCTACTCCCATGCGCAGTCGCTCGCGCAGTGCCACGAGTGGCTGAACCGGAATCTCCCGGGCGTACCGGTGGTGGCCGTCGCCAGCAATGCCGAAGCGGCCATCCGTGCGTCGGAAGAGGAGCGTGCCGCGGCGATCGCCGGTCAGGCCGCCGCCGATGCCTACGGGCTCAAGATTCTGGCTGCCAACATCGAGGACGACCCCGCCAACACCACCCGCTTCCTGGTGCTGGGCGAGCACGACGCCGGCCCGTCCGGCCGCGACAAGACCTCCATCATCTTCACCGTGCAGAACAAGGCCGGGGCAGTGGTGAGCCTGCTGCAGCCGCTGGCGGAAGAAGGGGTGAGCATGACCAAGCTGCAGTCGCGGCCGGTGCGCGGCTTTGGCAGCGGCGGCTGGCAGTACGTGTTCTATGTCGACGTCGAAGGTCACCAGCACGATCCGGCCGTGGCGCGTGCGCTGTCGCGCATCCGCGCGGAGGCCGGTTCGCTGAAGGTACTCGGCTCCTATCCCGTGTCGGTGAACAATTCATGAGCGTGTTCGACAGCGCTGCGGCGCATATCCGTTCCATTTCCCCCTACCAGCCGGGCAAGCCGATCTCAGAGCTTGCGCGCGAAATGGGGCTTGAAGAGGCGGGCATCGTCAAACTGGCGTCCAACGAGAATCCGCTCGGCATGAGCGAGCGGGCGAAGGCGGCGGCGCTGGCGGCGATCACTGAAGTGCCGCGCTATCCGGACGGCAACGGCTTCGAACTGAAGCAGGCGGTGTCGCGTCACCACGATCTGGGCATGAACCAGATCGTGCTCGGCAACGGTTCCAACGACGTGCTGGAAATGGTCGCCCGTGCGCTGCTCGGCCCGGGCCGCAGCGCGGTGTATTCGAAGCACGCCTTCGCGGTGTATCCGCTGGCGACGCTGGCGGCCGGTGCCACCGGCATCGAGGTGCCGGCCCGTGATTTCGGCTGCGATCTGGATGCGATGCGCGCAGCCATCCGCGACGACACGCGGGTGGTGTTCATCGCCAACCCGAACAATCCGACCGGCACCTTCATCGAAGCCGGTCCGCTCGAGCGCTTCATCGCTTCGGTGCCGCAGGACGTGCTGGTGGTGCTGGACGAGGCCTACAGCGAATACCTTCCGGCCGCGCTGGCCTATGACAGCGCGCGCTGGCTGGCGCGCTACCCGAACCTGCTGGTGTCGCGCACCTTCTCGAAGGCCTACGGTCTGGCCGGTCTGCGGGTCGGCTATGGCATCGGCCAGCCGGACGTGATCGACCTGCTGAACCGCGTGCGCCAGCCCTTCAACGTGACCAATGTCGGTCTGGCCGCGGCAGTGGCGGCGCTGGCCGATCAGGACTTCGTCCGCCGCTCGGCCGAACTGAACGCGGCCGGACTGAAGCAGCTGTCCGCCTTCTTCGACGGCGCCGGCATCGGCTACATCCGCTCCTACGCCAACTTCATCGCCTTCCGTGCCGGTGACGGCGCGGGAGTGAACCAGCGACTGCTGCAGCAGGGCGTCATCGTGCGTCCGATCGCCGGCTATGCGATGCCGGAGTGGCTGCGCGTATCGGTCGGGCTGGAATCCGAGAACGCCCGCTTCATCGACGCGTTGCAGAAGGCGCTGGCGTGAGCGCACCGCTGATCGGACGCCTGGTCGTCGTCGGTGTCGGCCTGATCGGCGGCTCGTTCGCCGCGGCGCTGCGCCGTGCCGGGCAGGTCGGTGAGGTGGTTGGTGTCGGTCGCAGCAGCGACAGCAAGCGTGAAGCGCTCGAGCTGGGCCTGATAGATCGGGCGGAATCGGACTGGGCGGCCGCGCTGGACGGCGCCGATCTGGTCATGTTGGCCATGCCGGTGGGCCAAATGGATGCGGTGATGGCCGGCATGCTGCCGCATCTGCCCGCGCATACCGTGGTGACCGATGCTGGCAGCACCAAGGGCGACGTGGTGGCCGCGGCCCGCAAATGCTTCGGCGCACGCATCGGCCAGTTCGTGCCCGGGCATCCGATTGCCGGCGCCGAGAAGAGCGGGCCGTCTGCCGCCCGCGCCGATCTGTACGAAAAGCGCCGGGTCGTGCTGACGCCGCTGGCCGAGAATGCGTCCGTCGCAGTCGATCTCGTGCGGCAGGCGTGGCGGGTGTGCGGTGCGCTGATCAGTGAAACAACGCCCGAACATCACGACCGCTGGCTGGCTTCGGTCAGCCACCTGCCTCATCTGCTGTCCTTCGCACTGGTATCGGAACTGGCCGAGCGGCCGAACGCGGAGGAAATCTTCAATCTCGCCGGTGGCGGCTTCCGCGATTTCACCCGCATTGCCGCCAGTCACCCCGAAATGTGGCGCGACATTTTCTTCGCCAACCGAGAAGCGCTGCTGGCCGAGCTGTCCGCCTACGAGGCGGAACTGGCGTATTACCGGGAACTGATCGAATCCGGCGACGCCGCCGACCTTGAAGCGCGCATCGGCAGCGCGCGGGCCGCCCGTACCGCCTGGGCAGAACGCCAGGGCTGAACCTCTTCCGGGGCCGGACCGGCCCCGCTTACGCACGATGAAAACCGAATTCCTCGATCTTCCTCCGGTCAGCACCGCACGCGGCACGCTGCGGCTGCCGGGCTCCAAGAGCATTTCCAACCGTGCGCTGCTGCTGGCTGCGCTGGCCGAAGGCGACACGCTGCTGCACGATCTGCTGTCGTCGGATGATGTGGACCGCATGCTGGACGCGCTGCGCACGCTGTCGGTGGACTGGCAGCACGCCGGGGGCGACGACTATCGCGTCCGCGGCACCGGTGGTCACTTCCCGGTGCGCAAGGCGGACCTCTTCCTCGGCAACGCAGGCACCGCCTTCCGCCCGCTGACCGCGGTGCTGGCGCTGATGGGCGGCGAATACCGTCTGCACGGCGTGCCACGCATGCACGAGCGCCCGATCGGCGATCTGGTCGACGCGCTGCGCCAGGTCGGTGCGCGCATCGATTACGAAGGCAATGAGGGCTATCCGCCGCTGCGCATCCATGCGGCCCGGCTCAACGACGCGGCGGTGGTGCGGGTGCGCGGTGACGTATCCAGCCAGTTCCTGACCGGTCTGCTGATGGCGCTGCCGCTGACCGGCCGTGCGGTGCGCATCGAGGTCGAGGGCGAACTGATTTCCAAGCCCTATGTAGACATCACGCTGGCGCTGATGCGCCAGTTCGGCGTAGCTGCCGAGCGCCAGGGCTGGCAGGCGATCGAGCTGCCGGCCAACGCGCGCTATGTGTCGCCCGGTGACTGCTATGTCGAGGGCGACGCGTCGTCGGCCTCGTATTTTCTGGCTGCCGGCGCGATCGGTGGCGGTCCGGTGCGGGTCGAAGGCGTGGGCCGTGACTCGGTGCAGGGCGATGTGGCCTTCGCCCAGGCGCTGGAGCAGCTGGGGGCGCGCATCACGATGGGGCCGAACTGGATCGAGGCGCAGGCGCCGGAAAGCGGCCGTTTGTCCGCTTTCGATCTTGATCTGAACCACATCCCGGACGCCGCGATGACGCTGGCCATCTGCGCGCTGTTTGCCGACGGCCCCAGCCGCCTGCGCAATATCGCCAGCTGGCGGGTCAAGGAAACCGACCGCATCAGCGCGATGGCCACCGAACTGCGCAAGCTCGGCGCCATCGTGGAGGAGGGGGCGGATTACCTCGCGATCACGCCGCCGGCCGCGCTGACGCCGCACGCCGCCATCGGCACCTACGACGACCATCGCATGGCCATGTGTTTCTCGCTGGCCACGCTGGGCGGGGTGCCGGTGCGCATCATGGATCCGGGCTGCGTGGCCAAGACCTTCCCGGACTATTTCGCGCGCTGGGCGGAGGTCGCGGCATGAACGGGCAGGGCGGCATTCCGGTCATCGCGATCGACGGGCCGTCGGCGTCGGGCAAAGGTACGGTCGCGGCGCGCGTGGCTGCAGCGCTGGGTTTTCACCTGCTGGACAGTGGTGCGCTCTACCGGCTGACCGCGGTTGCCGCGATCAAGGCCGGCGTCGCGCTCGATGATGAGGCGGCGCTGACGCAGATCGCGGCCGGGCTCGACGTGCGTTTCGCCGATGGCGCCACCTGGCTGGCCGGCGAGGAGGTGTCCGACGCGATGCGCAGCGAGGCGGCATCGGTCGGTGCGTCGAAAGTGGCGGTGTTCGGCGGTGTGCGTGCCGCGCTGCTCGGGCGCCAGCGCGCCTTCCGGCAGGCGCCGGGTCTGGTCGGTGATGGCCGGGACATGGGCTCGGTGGTGTTTCCGGATGCCGCGCTCAAGGTGTTCCTGACCGCCAGCGTCGAGATCCGCGCCGAGCGCCGCTATAAGCAGTTGATCGAAAAAGGTGTTTCTGCTAATCTGGAAAGTCTTTCGCAGGATTTGCGGGAGCGGGACGAGCGAGACCGCAACCGGGCCCATGCACCGCTGGTGCAGTTGCCGGATGCCTTGCTGCTCGACACCAGCTCGATGAGCGCAGACGCTGCCGTCCGCTTTGTGCTCGACGCCTGGCGCGAAAGAAACCCGCAGTGATGTCGTGAGTGGCCGGTTTTCCGGCGTGTAAGAGGCGGTCGGGGTTCCGGCCGCCAAGGTGCGTGACCGGGCTGTTCCGGTCATGTTGTGTTCATACCTAACCCGTTGCCGCGCAAGCGGCTTTTGCCAATGTCCCAAGTTGCCCAGTCGTCAGACTCCATGGAAAGTTTTGCCGCGCTGTTCGAGGAAAGCCTCACGCGCCAGGAAATGCGCGCCGGTGAAGTCATCACCGCCGAAGTCATGCGCGTGGATCAGAACTTCGTCGTCGTCAATGCCGGCCTGAAGTCGGAAAGCTACATCTCGATCGACGAGTTCCGCACCGATCGCGGTGAACTGACGGTCGCCCCCGGCGATTACGTCAGCGTCGCCATCGAAATGCTCGAAGACGGTTACGGTGAAACCCGTCTGTCCCGCGACAAGGCCAAGCGCATCGCCGCATGGAACGAACTGGAAAAGGCACTGGGCGACGGCTCCATCGTCAAGGGTCTGGTGTCGGGCAAGGTCAAGGGTGGCCTGACCGTCATGACCAACGGCATCCGTGCCTTCCTGCCGGGTTCGCTGGTCGACCTGCGTCCGGTCAAGGACACCACGCCGTACGAAGGCAAGGAATTCGAATTCAAGGTCATCAAGCTCGACCGCAAGCGCAACAACGTGGTTGTGTCGCGTCGCGCCGTGCTCGAACTGACCGCCGGTGAAGAGCGCGAAAAGCTGCTCGAAACCCTGAAGGAAGGCACCGTCGTCAAGGGTATCGTCAAGAACATCACCGACTACGGCGCATTCGTCGACCTCGGTGGCATCGACGGCCTGCTGCACATCACCGACCTGGCCTGGCGCCGTGTCCGTCACCCGTCGGAAGTGCTGGCGGTGGGCGACGAGGTCGAAGCCAAGGTGCTCAAGTTCGACGCCGAGAAGAACCGCGTGTCGCTGGGCCTCAAGCAGCTGGGCGAAGATCCGTGGGTGGGCATCTCGCGCCGCTACCCGCAGGGCACCCGCCTGTTCGGCAAGGTGACCAACCTGACCGATTACGGCGCATTCGTCGAGATCGAACAGGGCATCGAAGGCCTGGTCCACGTGTCCGAAATGGACTGGACCAACAAGAACATCCACCCGACCAAGGTTGTCCAGCTGGGCGACGAGGTCGAAGTGATGATTCTGGAAATCGACGAAGACCGTCGCCGGATTTCGCTGGGCATGAAGCAGTGCATGCCGAATCCGTGGGAAGACTTCTCGATGAACCACAAGAAGGGCGACAAGGTCCGTGGTCAGATCAAGTCGATCACCGACTTCGGCGTGTTCATCGGCCTGACCGGCGCCATCGACGGTCTGGTCCACCTGTCCGATCTGTCGTGGTCGCTGGCCGGCGAAGAAGCCGTTCGCAACTACAAGAAGGGCGACGAAGTGGAAGCCGTCGTGCTGTCGATCGATGTCGAGCGAGAGCGCATCTCGCTGGGCGTCAAGCAGCTGGATGGGGACCCCTTCACCAATTTCATCGCGACCCACGACAAGAACAGCGTCGTGCGTGGCACCGTGAAGACGGTGGATGCCAAGGGCGCCGTGATCGCGCTGAACGAGGATGTCGAAGGTTATCTGCGCGCCTCGGAAGCTTCGCGTGACCGCGTCGAAGACTTGACCACCATCCTCAACGTCGGCGACGAAGTCGAGGCGATGATCGTCAATCTGGACCGCAAGACCCGTTCGATCACGCTGTCGGTGCGTGCGAAGGATCAGGCTGAACAGAACGACGCCATCCAGAAGATCCAGGCCGAAGGCACTTCGGCCAGCAGCGGCACCACCAACCTGGGCGCACTGCTGAAGGCGAAGCTGAAGAACTCCTGATCGTTTAGACGATCCGGAGTCGAACGGACAACGCCGCCTCCGGGCGGCGTTGTCTTGTGTTCCTCCGGCAAGCACGCTCCTGTTCATCTGGACCGACATGACCAAATCCGAACTGATTGCCCGGCTGGCGACCCGCTTCCCGCAACTGGTCGCGAAGGACGCTGACTACGCGGTGAAGATGATCCTCGATGAAATGACCGAGGCGCTGGTGCGGGGCGACCGCATCGAAATCCGCGGTTTCGGCAGTTTTTCGCTGAATCACCGCCCGCCGCGCGTGGGTCGCAACCCGAAATCGGGCGAGAAGGTGATGGTGCCCGAGAAGCGGGTGCCGCATTTCAAGGCAGGCAAGGAATTGCGCGAACGCGTGGACAACGCGGTCGGCACCCCTGTGCAGGCCGCCTGAGAACGCCGGCATGGCGATCCTCAAATGGCTGCTGCGCATCGTCGTCTTCCTGCTGCTGCTCGGCCTGGCCGCGCGCAACAGCGATCCGGTGACGGTGCGTTTCTTCTTCGGACAGGCATGGCAGGTCGAACTGTCGCTCGTCCTGTTCATCCTCTTCCTGGTCGGTGCCGTGCTGGGCGCCTTCGCCGGATGGTCGCTCGCGACGGCTCGCGCGACCCCGCGCGAAGAGCGGTCGGCGCAGCCCGACTGAGTCCGCATCTCCATGGAAATCGAACTCTGGTGGCTGCTGGCCCTGCCGCTGTTCTTCGGTCTGGGCTGGCTGGCCGCGCGCATCGACATCCGTCATCTGGTGCGTGAGTCGCGCTCGCTGCCGCGCTCCTATTTCGCCGGTCTGAATTTCCTGCTGAACGAACAGCCGGACCGCGCCATCGATTCCTTCATCGAAGCGACCAGCAAGGATCCGCAGACCGCTGAGCTGCAGTTCGCGCTGGGCAATCTGTTCCGCCGTCGTGGTGAAACCGATCGCGCGATCCAGATCCACCAGGCGCTGGCCGCGCGCGAGGACGTGCGCCCGGAACAGCGACTCGCCGCGCGGCTGGAACTGGGCCTGGATTTCCTGAAAGCCGGTCTGCTGGACCGTGCCGAGGACGTGTTCATCAGCCTGCGCGGCAGCGCGCTCGACACTGATGCGCTGCATCATCTGCTGGACATCTACCAGCAGGAGAAGGAGTGGCTGAAGGCCATCGACATCGCCCGCGCGCTGCCTGAAACCGAATCCCATCGCGCCCAGAAGGACATCGCCCAGTTCCTGTGCGAACTGGCCACACAGGCGCTGGCCCAGTCCCGCCTGGCCGACGCCCGCACGCAGCTGGAAGAGGCACTCAGCACCCACCGCAAGTGTGTGCGCGCCCTGATGCTGCTGGGCGATGCCGCCGCCGCCGACCAGAAGTGGGAGGAGGCGATCGAGCACTGGCAGCGCATCGAGCAGCAGAACCCGGTCTATCTGGCCCTGGTCGCCGCCCGCCTTGCGGACGCCTACCGTCGCTTGGGACGCGAGCGGCAGGGCATTACGCTGCTGAAAAGCTATCTGGAGCGCCACGCCTCGCTGGATCTGCTGGACGTGGTGTTCAAGGAAGAGCTGGACGCCGAAGGCCCCTCCGGCGCGCTGACCCTGGTGCGTGAAGAGCTGCGCCGCAATCCGACGCTGCTCGGACTCGACAAGCTGCTGGAGGCGCAGATGCAGACGCTGCCGCCGGAAGCGCGCACCGATTCCGACCTGATGAAGAACATCATCCACGCCCACACGCGGCGCGTGGCGCGTTACCGTTGCGACAGCTGCGGCTTCAAGGCCCGCCAGTTCCACTGGCGCTGCCCGGCCTGCGGCGGCTGGGAAACCTATCCGCCCAAGCGTACCGAAGAGTTCGATCTCACGCCCTGATCACCCACTGAGCACGCCCCGAGCATGAGCCTGACGCTTCCCGATACCCGCGCCGCGCGCATCCTGGTTGCTGGCGACGTGATGCTGGACCGCTACTGGTTCGGCGACGTGCAGCGCATTTCGCCCGAGGCGCCGGTGCCGGTGGTGAAGGTCGACCGGGTGGAGGAACGCCCGGGCGGCGCGGCCAATGTGGCGCGCAACTGTGCTGCACTCGGTGCGCAGGTGAGCCTGCTGTCGGTGGTCGGCGCCGACGACGCCGGTCGCACGCTGCGCGCCCAGATGCAGGGCGCCGGCATTGCCGCCAGCCTGCACGAGGATGCCCAGCTCGACACCACGATCAAGCTCCGCGTGATCGGGCGCCAGCAGCAGCTGCTGCGCATCGATTTCGAAAGCGCACCGGCACGCGAGGTGCTGTGCGCCAAGCTCGACGAGTTCGCGCGACGGGTGAAGGATGCAGACATCGTCATCCTGTCCGACTATGGCAAGGGTGCGCTGGCCGACATCCGCGACATGATGGATATCGCGCGCGCTGCCGGAAAGCCGGTGCTGGTCGACCCCAAGGGCGACGACTACACCCGCTACGCCGGCGCCACGCTGCTCAAGCCCAACCGCAGCGAGCTGCGCGAAGTGGTGGGCAGCTGGGCCGACGACGACGACCTCGCACGCCGTGCGCACGCGCTGCGCGAACAGCTCGATCTGGGCGCGCTGCTGCTCACCCGTTCCGACGCGGGCATGAGTCTGTACGCCGCCGACGGTGTCGTGCACGAGCGCGCGCTCGCGCGCGAGGTGTATGACGTGAGCGGCGCAGGCGACACCGTGATCGCCACGATGGCGGTCATGATGGCCAGCGGCAGTTCCCAGGTCGATGCCATGCGTCTGGCCAACCGCGCGGCCGGCATCGTGGTCGGCAAGCTGGGCACCGCGGTGTGTGCGCTGCATGAGCTGGATGCCGACCTGCGCCACAGCCCTGCCTGAGGGTATCCTTAGTCTGTCATCCTTCCGGGAGAGGTCATGCGCCGTCTGACCTGCATGCTGTTGCTCTGCCTCGTGGCACCGGTGTTCGCCGCGCTGGACCTCAATACCGCCACCGTGGCCGATCTTGATGCACTGCCCGGCGTCGGCCCCAGCCGTGCCCAGGCCATCGTCGATTACCGCTCACAGCACGGGGCCTTCAAGTCGGTTGATGAACTGCGCAACGTGAAGGGCATCGGTGACAAGACCTTCGCCGAACTGAAGCCGCTGCTGTCCGTCGGTGCCGTGGCGTCGTCGGCACCCTCACCTTCGGCGCCCGCCGCTTCATCGACGACCGAGCCCACTGCCGCTCCGGCCGCCACCGGTGGCTTCCCGTGGTGGATGGTCGGGCTGGCGGTGGTGCTTGCCGCCGCGGCTTTCATGTTCATGCGCCGCCACCCTGCGGTCGCTTCGTCCGAGCCACCGGTCGCACCGGTGCCGGAAGCGAAGCCGGCGACTGCACCGCCGCGCCCGGCCAGCAGCGGCCAGACCTCGTCGGCGCCGCCACCGCGACCTGCCGGTGCCGGTTCGTCCGGGGTTTCATCGCATTCAGAGGCGTCTGCGCCGCCGGCACGACCGGCCGGTGCGCCGCCCCGTCCTGCGGGCAGCGCGCCCGCTGCCACGACTGCCGCACCGGCAGCCGATACGTCTTCGTCCGCGCCGCCCAAGCCGGCGGGCGGACCTCCGAAACCGGCCGGCTCGCGCTGAGGCGGCCACACTGGATTCAATGCAGCCATGCACTACAAGACGCTCGAAGATTTCGTCGGCAACACGCCGCTGGTTCGCCTGCAGCGCATTCCCGGGGCGGACAACGACCGCCGCGGCAATGTCATCCTGGCCAAGCTCGAAGGCAACAACCCGGCCGGCTCGGTGAAGGACAGGCCGGCGCTGTCCATGATCCGGCGCGCGGAGGAGCGCGGTGACATCAAGCCGGGCGATACCCTGATCGAGGCGACCAGCGGCAACACCGGCATCGCGCTGGCCATGGTCGCTGCGATGCGTGGCTACAAGATGATTCTGGTGATGCCCGAGAACCAGAGCGTCGAGCGCCGCCAGAGCATGGCGGCCTATGGCGCCGAACTGGTGCTGACCGCCAAGGAAGGCAGCATGGAGCTGGCGCGCGACACCGCGGAAAAGCTGCGCGACGAAGGCCGCGGCATCATCCTCGATCAGTTCGCGAACAGCGACAATCCGCGCGCCCACATCGAAGGCACCGGACCGGAAATCTGGCGTGACACCGCGGGGCGCGTCACCCATTTCGTTAGTTCGATGGGCACCACCGGCACCATCATCGGCACGTCGACCTATCTCAAGTCGCAGAATCCGGACATCCAGATCATCGGCTGCCAGCCGGAAGAGGGGGCGCAGATCCCCGGCATACGCAAATGGCCGGAAGCCTACCTGCCGAAGATCTACGACCGCACCCGCGTCGATCGCCTGGAATACGTCGGCCAGCACGACGCCGAAGAAATGACCCGCCGTCTGGCACGGGAAGAAGGCATCTGCGCCGGCATCAGCTCCGGCGGGGCGATGGTGGTCGCGCTGCGCATTGCGGCCGAGGTCGAGAACGCGACCATCGTGAGCATCGTGTGCGATCGCGGCGACCGCTACCTTTCGACGGGTGTGTTCCCTTCCTGAGCGCCTGCGTGGCGTCGTCCTCGCGCTGACGCTGGCGGCCTCCGCCGCGTCGCAGGCCTCACTCGACCTGAGCTTCGACCGCCTGCAGGCACCCGCGCTGACCCTGGAACAGGTCAGCGTGTCGCTGCAGTCCCTCGATCGCGGGCCGGCGCGGCTGCGCATCGCGCAGGCCCGCATTGCTGGACGCGACCTGTCCGATCTGCGGCTCGACTGCGCCGAATTTTCCCTGCATCCCGAAATGCGCTGCCGCGGCGGCGTGCTGCGCGCCCACGGTCATTCGCCGTGGCAGCTGGATTTTTCGCTGACCGGTGCGCAGCGCACCCTGAAGGCTCGCGTGCAGCCGCCGGGCAGCCCGCCGATCGACATCGAAGGCGCGCTCGCGGGCGCGCACCCTCACCTGCGGCTGAACACCCGGGCTGCAGATCTGGTACGCCTGGTGGCCTTGGACCCGGTGCTGCAGAAGGCGGTGGCGGCCTACACGCCGGCCGGCCGCGTCGATATCGATGCGCAGCTGAGCGATTTCGGCGCCGGCCGCTCGATGCGCATCGCCGCGCGTCTCGATCTGCAGGACGCGCGTTTTTCGTCGGCGGACGGTCTGCGCGCGGCCGAGGGCCTGGCGCTCGGCATCGAAATCCGTGCGCGGGCCGATGGCGCCCGCTGGAACGGCGAACTGTCTGCAGACTGGCATGCCGGCGAGCTGCTGTGGGATGCGGTCTATCTGAAGGGCGGCGGGACCGCGCTGGCCAGCCGCTTTGCGCTCGATTCCGGGCAGCTGACGCTGAGCGACGGTGCGCTGGATCTGGCAGAGGTGGGGCGGCTGAGCTTTTTTGCGGACTGGGGCCGGTCCGCAGCCGGTGCGCCGGCGTTGCGCAGCGCCCGGATCGACGGGCAGGCCTTCGACCTCGAGGCGCTGAACGGGCGCTTCATCGCGCCGCTGTCGGCGGTACACGGCTGGCCTGCGCTGGCGCTGTCCGGCCGCGCGGACATGACGCTGTCGGTCGATGCGCAGGGGCCCGAGACCGCGCGGCTGCAGTTGCACGGCGTGGCACTGGCTGACGCGGCGGGCCGCTGGTCCCTGGATCGGGTGGATGCCGATCTGCCCTGGCAGCGCGAACAGCCGACCGCAGCGCGCGCAGCCGTGGCCGGCGCGCACTTCGGGCGCATTCCGCTCGGCCCGTTCGAACTGCGTGCGGTGCTGTCGCCTGACCGGGTATCGATGGAACCGGTGCGCATTCCGGTGCTCGATGCCGGGCTGCGGCTCAACCAGCTCGAATTCGTACAGGACGACGGGCGCTGGCGTGGCGATCTGTCCTTCGATCTGGAGCCGGTGTCGATGCCGGCACTGAGCGAGGCACTCGGGCTGCCGCGCATGGCAGGCAGCTTCGCCGCCAGCGTGCCCGGGGTGCGCTGGCGCGACGGCGTGCTGGCGCTCGACGGCCAGATGCTCATCCGGGTGTTCGACGGCTATGTCGCCGCCACTGGCCTGAAACTGGTCGAACCTTTCGGTGCCACCCCGCGTGTGCTTGCCGACCTGCAGATGCGTTACATCGATCTGGAAGCGCTGACCGACACGGTGAAATTCGGACGGGTGACCGGCCGGCTGGACGGCGACGTGACCGGGCTGGAACTGCTGCGCTGGCGGCCGGTGGCTTTCGACGCACGCATAAGATCGAGTGAAGGCGACTACCCTCGCGTCATCAGCCAGCGCGCAGTGCAGAACATCACCGCGCTGGGCGGCCCCGGTGCAGCCGCGGCGATACAGCGCAGCTTTCTCGGTTTTTTCGAGCGCTTCGGCTACCGTCGCATCGGGCTGAGCTGCGTGCTGCGCGATGGCGTGTGCGACATGGATGGACTGGACCACAAGGGCGGGGGCTTCGTACTGATCGAGGGCGGCGGCGTCCCGGCGCTGAGCGTGGTTGGCTACAATCGGCGCGTTGATTGGCCCGAACTGCTGGACAGGCTGTCGCGGGTGACCGGCGCAACACCGGTCGTCAGGTGAGCGGCCGTGAAACGAGGAATGCAATGAACAGAGCGCTGTACGCACTGCTGATCGCGGCCGCGATGCTGTCCGGCTGCGTCACCATCAACATCTATTTCCCGGCTGCCGCAGCCGAGAAGGCGGCTGACCGCATCATCGACGAGGTGTGGCAGCTGAAGAAGGAACAGGGCGCGAAGCCGGAAGGGAAGCAGCCATGAACGCACTGAAGCGCATCGCGCTGCTCGCCGCGCTGGTGGCGTCTGCCGCCTGGGCCCAGGGCAATCTTGAAATCAACACGCCGGCGATCAGCCAGATCAAGTCCGGCATGCAGGCGCGGCACGCGCAGCTCGCGCCGCACTACGCCTCCGGTGCGGTCGGCCTCGGCGCCGATGGCACGGTCGCGCTGCGCGATGCCAGCGCGGTACCGCTGGCGCAACGGCAGGCGGTGCAGGGTCTGGTCGCGCAGGAAAACGCGGATCGCGCCGCGCTCTACCGCGAGATCGCGCGCGCCAACGGTCATCCGGAATGGGAGGCGGACATCCGCAACACTTTCGCCCAGCGCTGGATCGAACGCGCCCAGCCCGGCTGGTATGTCCAGTCGGGCGGCCAGTGGTCACGCAAGTAACTCAACGAACAACACAAGGTCATTCGATATTCCACATGGCTGCCGTACTCGTATTCGACATCGAAAGCATTCCGGACATCGCCGGCATACGCACGCTCAACAATCTGCCGGACGAACTGTCCGACGCCGAAGTGGCGGAATTCGCCTTTCAGCAGCGGCGCGCTGCGGTCGGGCACGATTTCCTGCCGCTGCATCTGCAGCGGGTGGTGGTCATTTCGTGCGCGCTGCGCGACGCGAAGTCGCTGAAAGTGTGGTCGCTGTCCGAGCCGGAGAACAGCGAAGGCCAGATCATCCAGCGCTTCTACGAAGGCATCGAGAAACTTACGCCGCAGATCGTGTCGTGGAACGGCGCCGGCTTCGATCTGCCGGTGCTGCATTACCGCGGCCTGATCCACGGCGTGACCGCGCCGCGCTACTGGGAGATGGGCGAGGGCGACGGCCCGGACGCGCGCGAGTTCAAGTGGAACAACTACATCAGCCGCTACCACTCGCGCCATCTCGACCTGATGGACCTGCTTGCGCTCTACCAGGGCCGCGGCAACGCGCCGCTCGACGACCTGGCCAAGCTGATCGGTTTCCCGGGCAAGCTGGGCATGGACGGATCGGCGGTATGGGGCGCCTGGCAGCGCGGCGAGATCGCCAGCATCCGCGACTACTGCGAAACCGATGTGCTGAATACCTTCCTGGTGTTCCAGCGCTTCCAGCTGATGCGCGGCGTGCTCGACCGCGCGCAGTACGACGCCGAGATCGCCTTCGTGCGCGAGTGGCTGGCGACCCAGCCTGGCGAGCACTGGAAGGAGTATCTGGCGGCATGGAAAACCGCCTGATCGGGGCTGCTTGAAAAAATGTCTTGAACAGGCGCGAGATTTCGCTATACTTGCGCCCTCTCTTCAGGCGCGTAGCTCAGCTGGTTAGAGCACCACCTTGACATGGTGGGGGTCGTTGGTTCGAGTCCAATCGCGCCTACCAACACACACTGCAGGGCTTGAAAGGCAGCGTTATGACACCGCGAACTCGTTTCACCCCGGTATCGATCACTGCCTGAGGCCTGCAGCCAAAGACGCACGTTCTGACGTGCGCAGACAGAAAAGTGCGGCCAAGGCCGCACTTTTTTTTCGTCCATAGATTCCATTACATCCCCGTTACCGATTTCCGGAGCACCGCCATGGTCAACATCACCCTGCCTGATGGTTCGGTCCGCAGTTTCGAATCCGCCGTGTCGGTGCGCGACGTCGCCGCCTCGATCGGCGCCGGTCTTGCCAAGGCGGCGCTGGCTGGCCGTGTGGACGGCAAGCTGGTCGACACCTCCTTCGTGATCGAGCGCGATGCGCAGCTGGCTATCGTGACCGACAAGGATGCCGGCGGCCTGGACACCATCCGCCACTCGACCGCTCACCTGCTGGCCTACGCGGTGAAGGAGCTGTTCCCGGACGCGCAGGTCACCATCGGTCCGGTGATCGACAACGGCTTCTATTACGACTTCTCGTACAAGCGCCCGTTCACGCCGGAAGATCTGGTGGCGATCGAGCAGCGCATGGCCGAACTGGCGAAGAAGGACATTCCGGTGACCCGTGAGGTGTGGCCGCGCGACAAGGCGGTCGACTTTTTCAAGTCCATCGGCGAGCACTACAAGGCGGAAATCATCGCGTCGATTCCGGCCGATCAGGATGTGTCGCTTTACCGCGAGGGCGATTTCATCGATCTGTGCCGCGGCCCGCACGTGCCGTCCACCGGCAAGCTCAAGGTGTTCAAGCTGATGAAGGTGGCCGGCGCCTACTGGCGCGGTGACGCGAAGAACGAAATGCTCCAGCGCGTCTATGGCACCGCCTGGGCGAAGAAGGACGAGCAGGACGCCTACCTCAACATGCTGGAAGAGGCAGAAAAGCGCGATCACCGCCGGCTGGCCAAGCAGCTCGACCTGTTCCACATGCAGGAAGAGGCGCCGGGCATGGTGTTCTGGCACCCGAAGGGCTGGGTGGTGTGGCAGCAGATCGAGCAGTACATGCGTACTGCGCTCGACCGCGCCGGCTACCGCGAGGTGAAGACGCCGCTGATGATGGACCGCGTGCTTTGGGAGAAATCGGGTCACTGGGAGAACTACCGCGAGAACATGTTCACCACCGAGTCGGAAAAGCGCGACTACGCGGTGAAACCGATGAACTGCCCGGGCCACGTGCAGATCTTCAACAACTCGCTGCATTCCTACCGCGATCTGCCGCTGCGCATCGCCGAATTCGGCTCCTGCCATCGCAACGAGCCGTCCGGTGCGCTGCACGGCCTGATGCGCGTGCGCGGCTTCGTGCAGGACGACGCCCACATCTTCTGCACCGAAGGCCAGATCACGTCGGAGGTGATCGCCTTCAATGAACTGCTGCAGACGGTGTACCGCGATTTCGGCTTCACCGATGTGGCGGTCAAGCTGTCGCTGCGTCCGCCCAAGCGCGCCGGTTCGGACGACGTGTGGGACCGCGCCGAAGCCGGTCTGCGCGATGCGCTGTCGGCGTCCGGCATGCAGTGGGAAGAGCTGCCGGGCGAGGGCGCCTTCTATGGTCCGAAGATCGAGTACCACATCAAGGACGCGATCGGCCGCTCCTGGCAGTGCGGCACGCTGCAGCTCGATTTCGTGCTGCCTGAGCGTCTGCACGCCGAATACGTTGCGGAAGACAACACCCGCCAGCGCCCGGTCATGCTGCATCGCGCAGTGCTCGGTTCGCTCGAGCGCTTCATCGGCATCCTGATCGAGAACCACGCCGGCAACTTCCCGTTGTGGCTGGCGCCGGTGCAGGTGGTGGTGATGAGCATCACGGAAGCACAGGCCGAATACGCGCAAAACGTTGCAAACGCGCTACGCCAAGCCGGTCTCCGGGTCGAATGCGATTTGCGCGGAGAGAAAATAAACTATAAAATCCGCGAACATAGCTTGCAAAAGCTGCCTTACCAGATTGTCGTCGGCGACAAGGAGAAGGCAGCCAACGTGGTGGCCGTGCGTGCCCGCGGCAATATTGACCTCGGGCAGATGTCTCTCAGCGACCTGATTCAGCGTCTGGCTGATGAAATCGCGAGCAGGGGCATCGATCGCACGGCTTGATTTTTTTCGTCTCGGGAGCATGAGCATCAGTCAGCAAAAATCGCAGCGCACCAATTCGGAGATCAACGCACCTGAAATCCGCCTCGTAGGCGACGAAGGTGAGCAGCTCGGAATCATGTCTTCACGCCAGGCATTGGCCATGGCGGAAGAAGCCGGGCTCGATCTGGTCGAAATTGCGCCGCTGGCCAAGCCGCCGGTCTGTCGTCTGATGGATTTCGGCAAGTTCAAGTACCAGGAAGCAAAGCGCGCTGCCGAGGCAAAGTCGAAGCAGAAGCAGATCCAGGTCAAGGAAGTGAAGTTCCGTCCGGGTACGGATGAGGGCGACTACCAGATCAAGCTGCGCAATCTGAACCGCTTCCTGCTGGACGGCGACAAGGCGAAGGTGACGTTGCGCTTCCGCGGTCGCGAAATGGCCCACCAGGAATTCGGCATGCGACTGCTCGAACGCGTGAAGAACGATCTCGAGGCGATCGCGGTGGTCGAGCAGTTCCCGAAGCTGGAAGGCCGTCAGCTCATCATGGTGCTGGCGCCGCAGAAGAAAAAGTCCTGAGACGGACTGAAGGATCTGCCGGGGAAACCCGGCGATGCGCGAAGCTCCGGCTTCGCGTCGCCGGCGTGAAAGCGCCGGCAAAAAAAGTGTTCACGGGTCCGAAAGTGCAGCGATAGGTTCGCCGCCACCTGTGAAGATGACATAAATGGAGTTTTGTCATGCCCAAGATGAAGACCAAGAAGGGCGCTGCAAAGCGCTTCAAGGTCCGGGCGAGCGGCAGCATCAAGCGTTCGCAGGCGTTCAAGCGCCACATCCTTACCAAGAAGACCACCAAGTCGAAGCGTCAGCTTCGCGGTATGACGGCGGTCCACGCCACGGACGACGCACGCGTCCGCAACATGTTGCCCTACGCTTAAGGAGACCCAGAGATGCCGAGAGTCAAGCGTGGTGTAACGGCGCGCGCCCGTCACAAGAAAGTCCTCGATCAGGCCAAGGGTTACCGCGGCCGTCGCAAGAGCGTATATCGCATCGCCAAAGAAGCGGTGATGAAGGCGGGGCAGTATGCCTACCGCGACCGTCGTCAGCGCAAGCGTCAGTTCCGTTCGCTGTGGATCGTGCGTATCAACGCCGCCGCCCGCGAACTGGGCATGACCTATTCGGCCCTGATCAACGGCCTGAACAAGGCTTCGATCCAGGTCGACCGCAAGGTGCTGGCTGACCTCGCCGTGTTCGACAAGGCTGCATTCGCAGCGATTGCGAACCAAGCCAAGGCCAAGCTCGCCGCCTGAGCGTGCAAGACGCAAAAAAAGGAGGCCTGGCCTCCTTTTTTTGTTCCTGAATTCAGTGGGTAGACGTCGATGAGTGATCTGGAAGCCCTTGTTTCGCAAGCTGAATCCGATTTTTCTGCCGCGGCTGACGCCGCTTCGCTCGAACAGGCGAAGGCGCGTTATCTGGGCAAATCCGGAAGCCTGACCGAACAGCTCAAGGGGCTGGGCAAGCTGGACCCCGAGGCGCGCAAGGAAGCGGGCGCCGCCATCAATGTGGTCAAGCAGAAGGTCGAAGCGGCGCTGGAAGCGCGTCGCGAGGCACTGCGTCGCGCGGCGCTGGAGGCGCGGCTGGCGGAAGAGGCGCTCGATGTGACGCTGCCCGGACGCGGTCAGCTGCGGGGTGGTCTGCACCCGGTATCGCGTACGCTGGAACGCATCGAACAGCTCTTCCGCGGCATCGGTTTCGATGTGGCCGACGGCCCGGAAATCGAAACCGACTTCCACAACTTCACCGCACTGAACACGCCGGAGAACCATCCGGCCCGTTCGATGCATGACACCTTCTATCTTGAAGGCGCCAGCGACGTCATGCTGCGCACCCACACCAGCCCGATCCAGGTACGTTACATGCAGGCGCATGTAGCCCGGCACGGCGGTGCCGAGGCGATGCCGGAAATCCGCATCATCGCGCCCGGTCGTGTGTATCGGGTCGATTCCGATGCCACCCATTCGCCGATGTTCCATCAGGTCGAAGGCCTCTGGGTGGGCGAATCGGTCAGCTTCGCCGACCTGAAAGGCGTGGTGAGCGACTTCCTGCATCGTTTCTTCGAAACCGACCAGCTGGACGTGCGTTTCCGCCCGTCCTTCTTCCCCTTCACCGAGCCGTCGGCCGAAATCGACGTCGCCTTCATGAGCGGTCCGCTGGCCGGCCGCTGGCTGGAAATCGCCGGCTGCGGCATGGTGCATCCGAACGTGCTGGGTCACTGCGGCATCGACGCCGAACGCTACACCGGCTTCGCCTTCGGCTTCGGGCCGGACCGCCTGACCATGCTGCGCTACGGCATCAACGACCTGCGCCTGTTCTATGACGGCGACGTGCGCTTCCTGAGCCAGTTCAGCTGAGGGTTCACCGACATGCAATTTTCCGAAAAGTGGTTGCGCAGCTTCGTCGATCCGGCGATCGACACCGCTGCCCTGTCCCATCTGCTGACCATGGCCGGCCTCGAAGTCGAGGAACTGGAACCGGCCGCTGCCGCCTTCACCGGTGTGGTGGTGGCCGAAGTGCTGGCGGTCGCGCCGCATCCGGACGCCGACCGCCTGCGCGTGTGCCAGGTGAATGCCGGCGGCGAGCCGCTGCAGATCGTGTGCGGTGCGCCGAACGTGGCCGCTGGCATGAAGGTGCCGTGCGCCACCGTGGGCGCGAAGCTGCCGGGCATCGACATCAAGCGCGCCAAGCTGCGCGGTGTCGAGAGCAGCGGCATGCTGTGTTCCGCGCGCGAACTGGGCATTTCCGACGAAGCGTCCGGTCTGCTCGCACTGCCGGCCGATGCACCGGTGGGCACCAGCATCCGCGACTATCTCGACCTCGATGACAGCGTGTTCGTCATCAAGCTCACGCCCAACCGCGCCGACTGTTTCGGCATGACCGGCATCGCGCGTGAAGTGGCGGCGCTGACCGGCGCCCCCGTCCGTCTGCCGGAAATCCAGGCGGCCCCAGTGAGCATTGCCGACCGTCTGCCGGTAAAGATCGAGAATGCCGATCTGTGTGGCCGCTTTTCCGGCCGTGTCATCCGCAATGTGAATGCGCGGGCGGCGACGCCGGACTGGATGAAGCGCCGGCTCGAACGCGCAGGCATGCGTTCGCTGTCTGTGCTGGTTGATATTTCCAATTACGTCATGCTGGAAATGAACCGGCCGAACCACGTGTTCGATCTCGACCGCGTGCAGGGCGGACTCACCGTGCGCTGGGCGAAGCCGGGCGAAACACTGAAGCTGCTGAACGACCAGACGATAGAACTGACCGCCGACTGTGGCGTGATCGCGGACGACGCCGGCGTTGAAAGTTTCGCTGGCATCATGGGTGGCGCGTCGACCTCCTGCACCGACGACACCCGCAACGTGTATGTCGAAGCCGCCTTCTGGCATCCGGATGCAATCCAGGGGCGTGCCCGCCGCTATGGCTTCTCCAGCGAAGCGGCCCACCGTTTCGAACGCGGCGTCGATTTCGCCGACACCGTGGCCGGTGTCGAGCGTGTGACCCAGCTCATCCTTGAACTGTGCGGCGGCGAAGCCGGGCCGGTCGATGACCAGACCACGCAGTTGCCGCCGCGCACGCCGGTGCGCCTGCGCCCGGCCCGCGCTGCGCGCGTGCTCGGCGTGAAGTTCAGCGACGACCAGATCGCTACGCTGCTCGGCCGGCTCGGGCTCGCCTTCGAGCGCGACGGCGGCGATTTCGTGGTGCAGCCGCCGAGCTGGCGCTTCGACATCGAGATCGAGGTCGATCTGATCGAGGAACTGGCCCGCCTGCACGGCTACGACAACATTCCGACCGTGCCGCCGACCGGCCGGCTGGCCATGCCCGAGCTGCCGGAAGCGCGCCGTGGCGCGTTCGCGCTGCGCCATCTGCTGGCCGGTCGCGACTATCAGGAAGTGATCAACTTCGCCTTCGTCGAGAAGGCGTGGGAGCACGATTTCGCCGGCAACGATGCGCCGGTGGTGCTGGCCAATCCGATCGCCAGCCAGATGTCGGTCATGCGCTCGTCGCTGATCGGCGGCCTGGTGGACAACGTCGCAACCAACCGCCGTCGCCAGATCGACCGCGTGCGCGTGTTCGAGATCGGTCGCTGTTTCGCCAAGGATGCCGAGGCGCGTCCGGTGGCCGGCTACGCGCAGACGCTGCGTATCGCCGCGCTCGCCTGGGGCGGCGTGCATGCCGAACAGTGGGGGTCGCCCACCCGCGCGGTCGATTTCTTCGATGTGAAGGCCGATGTCGAAGCGCTGCTCTGGCCGCGTCAGGCGACCTTCGCGGTGGCTGTACATCCGGCGCTGCATCCGGGCCGTTCGGCGTCGATCACGCTGGATGGCGCAGTGATCGGCCACATCGGCGAACTGCATCCGGAACTGGTGCAGCGTTACGAACTGGGCAGCGCGCCGGTGCTGTTCGAACTGGATGTCGAGCCGCTGCTCGACCGCCCCATGCCCAGCCACCGCACCCGGTCGCGCCAGCCTTCGGTGCGTCGCGACATCGCGCTGCTGCTGCCGCGCATGACCTCGGTACAGGCGGTGATGGACGGTCTGAAGGCGAAGGCGCCAGCCATCGTTCAGGACATCGCGCTGTTCGATCTGTATCAGGGCAAGGGTATCTCAGAGTCGGAAAAGAGCTTTGCTTTCCGTATACTTATGCAAGATACTGAACGTACTTTGGCGGACGCGGAAGTCGATGCCGCCGTGCAGGAACTGGTGAACCACGCACAGCGTGAATTCGGCGCTAGGCTGCGTGCCTGAGGCGGCGGGGCGAAGGGAGCAAGAGGAAGCCGCATGACCACACTGACCAAGGCCGAACTGGCTGAGATGCTGTTCGAACAGGTAGGACTGAACAAGCGCGAAGCCAAAGATATGGTCGAAGCGTTCTTTGACGAAATCCGCGACGCGCTCGAAAGCGGCGACGGCGTGAAGCTGTCGGGATTCGGTAACTTCCAGCTGCGCGACAAGCCGCAGCGCCCGGGTCGCAACCCCAAGACCGGAGAGGAAATTCCGATCACCGCGCGGCGTGTCGTCACTTTCCATGCCAGTCAGAAACTGAAGTCGGCAGTCGAGGGCATCGCCTACGATGGAAACGACGAATAAGGAACCGCAGGCGCTGCCTGCGATTCCTGCCAAGCGCTATTTCACGATCGGCGAAGTGAGTGAGCTGTGCGGGGTGAAGCCGCACGTGCTGCGCTACTGGGAGCAGGAATTCACCCAGCTCAAGCCGGTGAAGCGGCGTGGCAACCGGCGCTACTACCAGCACCACGAAGTGCTGCTGGTACGGCGCATACGCCAGCTGCTGTACGAAGAAGGCTTCACCATCAGCGGCGCACGCAACCGGCTGGACGACAACGACCCCCGTTCCGGCGTGCCGGAACAGCCGCCTGAATCGGCTGTCGACATCGCGGCGCTGCGCGGTGAACTGCAGGCACTGCTCGATCTGCTGGGCTGACGGCACCTTCATTTTTCATGCCGATGTGCGCTCAAGCGCTTCAGCGCTGTTATACTCGTTGGCTGAGTCGGGGCGTAGCGCAGCCTGGTAGCGCACTTGCATGGGGTGCAAGGGGTCGCGAGTTCGAATCCCGCCGCCCCGACCATTTGAATCACGGATGAAGGCCACTTTTCGAAGTGGCCTTTTTCTTTTCCGCGGCCTGTCCGGTCCGACAACCGGACGTTCGCCGGAACGCCAGCGCGTCGACCCCGGGCGCTCCGCCTGCCGGCTGCAAGGCGCGCCTGTGCTATATTCCAGCGCTGTTCAGGCGTCTCGGACGCCGGTCGTGACGGCATTGCATCCGATGCATGAGCGGCCTTCTTCCGGCCCCTCGCCGGGGTCCCTGTCCGGTCAGCGATGGCCGGTCGCACACTTCATCGCACCTTTCCATGCGCATCCTGTTGTCCAATGACGACGGCTATTTCGCTCCCGGCCTCGAAGCGCTCGCACGCGCGCTCGGCGAAGTGGGCGACGTCACCGTGGTCGCGCCCGAGGCCGACCGCAGCGGCGCCAGCAATTCGCTCACGCTGGACCGCCCGCTCATCCTGCGCCGCGCGCGCAACGGTTTCTATTACGTGAATGGCACGCCGTCCGACTGCGTGCATCTGGCGGTGACCGGCATGCTCGATCACCTGCCGGACATCGTGGTGTCCGGCATCAATGACGGCGCCAACATGGGCGACGACACCATCTATTCCGGCACGGTAGCGGCCGCGACCGAAGGCTATCTGCTCGGTGTACCGGCCATCGCGATGTCGATGACCCGCAAGGGCAGTGCGCACTACGACACCGCGGCGCGCATCGCCCGTGATCTGGTGAAGCGGCTGACCGAGCGTCCGTTTGCGGCGCCGGTGCTGCTCAATGTGAATGTGCCCGATCTGCCGACCGAAGAACTGAAGGGCACGCAGATCACCCGCCTCGGCCGCCGTCACAAGGCGGAACCCGTGGTGCGCACGATCAACCCGCGCAACGAGACGGTGTACTGGGTCGGTGCGGCAGGTGCCGCGCAGGACGCGGGCGAGGGCACGGATTTCAATGCCACGGCCAACGGTTACGTGTCGATCACGCCGCTGCAGATCGATCTGACCCATGTGGCCCAGATGGGGCAGATCCGGGACTGGCTGGGCGCATGATTTCGGCGGACGCGAGCCTCGCGCTGACCCGCGCCCGCGCGCGCATGGTCGATCGCCTGCGGGCCTCGGGCATCCGCGACGAGGGCGTGCTGGCGGCCATGCAGGCCATTCCTCGCCATCAGTTTGTCGAAGAGGCGCTGCGCAGCAGGGCCTACGAAGATACGGCGCTGCCGCTCGGCTACCAGCAGACCATCTCCCAGCCCTTCATCGTTGCGCGGATGATCGAACTTCTGCGCGCCGGCGGGCGTCAGTTGGGGAAGACGCTGGAGGTCGGCGCGGGCTGCGGCTACCAGGCGGCGGTGCTGTCCAAGCTGGCGAAGGACGTCTACGCGGTTGAGCGCATCGCGCCGCTGCTCGAGCTGGCCAAGCGCAACCTGCGGCCGCTGCGCCTGCCGAACGTGCGGCTGAAACATGCCGATGGCACGGTGGGTCTGGCCGCCGAGGCGCCCTTCGATACAATCATCGTCGCCGCTGCGGCGACCACGGTGCCCATGCCCTTGCTGGAACAGCTGGCCGAGGGCGGGCGTCTGATCCTGCCGGTGGGTGCCGGTGATCAGACTTTGCGCATGATCGAGCATCAGCCGCAGCACCGCTTTGTCGAATCAAAACTGGATGCGGTGCGCTTCGTACCGCTCCTGCCGGGGGTTGAATGAAAAGAACGCTGTGTGCGCTGTCCGCCGTGAGCCTGCTGCTGGCCGCCTGCGCCGGCACGCGACCGGCTCCGGTCGAGGACCGCACGACTGCGGGTACGCCGCCATCTTCCGCCGCCACGACGCCGGCCGTCACCGGCACGGCCGCCGCACCCGCGGCGCGCAGCGGCTTCCACATCGTGTCCAAGGGCGAAACGCTGTACGGCATCGCACTGGAGTACGGCCAGGACTGGCGCGATCTGGTGGCCTGGAACAAGCTGGACAATCCCAACCTCATCCGCATCGGCCAGGAACTGCGCGTGTCGCCGCCCGAAGGGACGGTGGAAACCCGCCCGGTCCTCGGTGCGGGGGCGGTCGAGTCGCGCCCGCTGGATACCGCGCCTGCGCCTGTGCAGCAGCCGGCCCAGACTGCGCCCGCGGATGCGGCGAACAGCGCCCAGCTGAAGCGTGAGCCGCGCGGCGGCGTCGAAGCCTATTCGGAAGCCGCGCTCGCGAGGCTGAAGGGCGCTTCAACGGCCCCGACGACGCCGGTCGCGGCCGGTGTCGCTGCACCGGCCGCGGCGGCTGCCCCCGCCGCCGCGCCTGCAGCGACCACGCCCGCCGCCGGCGCGCCCGACTCGACCCGCTCCGAAGAGGGGCTGGACTGGAGCTGGCCGGCACAGGGCCGCATCATCGGCCGTTTCGGCGAAGGATCGAACAAGGGCGTAGACGTGGCCGGCAAGAGCGGGGACCCGGTGCTGGCCGCCGCAGGCGGTCGTGTCGTGTATGCCGGCGAGGCCATGCGCGGCTATGGCAAACTGGTCATCATCAAACACGACAACACCTATCTGTCCGCCTACGCGCACAACAGCAAAATCCTGGTTCAGGAACGCGACAACGTGAAACGCGGACAAAAGATCGCTGAGCTCGGTGACACCGACACCGAAGCCGGCAAGCCCCGGCTGCACTTCGAGATACGCCGCCAGGGCAAACCCGTTGATCCGCTGAAGTACCTGCCGCCGAGATAGACGCCATGTCCGACCTGTCGCTGCCCGAGGATGCCGAACCCGTCGAACCGATCGAGGACGACGCGGCCATCAGCGACATCGACACGCCGGAAGCGGCGGCCGAAACGGTCGAACCTGCCGAAGCCGAATTCCTCGGCGACGCCACCCAGCTCTACCTGAACGAGATCGGCGCCAACCCGCTGCTGACGCCAGAGGAGGAACTGGCGCTGTCGCGGCGGGTGCGACTGGGCGACTTCGAGGCGCGTCAGACCATGATCGAGCGCAATCTGCGCCTGGTCGTGAACATCGCCAAGCACTACCTGAACCGCGGCATGCCGCTGCTCGACCTGGTCGAGGAGGGCAATCTCGGCCTCATCCACGCGCTCGAGAAATTCGACCCGGAGCGCGGCTTCCGCTTCTCGACCTACGCCACCTGGTGGATACGGCAGAACATCGAGCGCGCCATCATGAACCAGTCGCGCACGATACGGCTGCCGGTGCACGTGGTGAAGGAACTGAACCAGGTGCTGCGCACGATGCGCAATCTGGAATCGAAGAGCGGCGGCGACTGCTGCGCCGAGGACATCGCGCAGGTGCTGGACAAGCCGGTCGAGGACGTGCGCCACATCCTGTCGCTGAACGAGCACACCGCCTCGCTGGATGCGCCGCTGGACATCGACCCGTCGCTGTCCATCGGCGAATCGCTGGCCGACGACGACCAGGAAGGTCCGGACGTGCAGATCCAGAATGCGGAGATCGGCTCGCTGGTCCAGACCTGGATCAGCCAGCTCGGCGAGAAGCAGCGCACGGTGATCGAGTACCGCTACGGCATCAATGGCAGCGAGATTGCCACGCTGGAAGAGCTGGCCGAGCGGCTGGGCCTGACCCGCGAACGCGTGCGCCAGATCCAGCTTGAGGCGCTGGCGCAGCTGCGCAAGATCCTCCGCAGGGCGGGGGTGTCGCGGGATGTGCTGCTTTAGGGTCTGAGGGCAGGGCGCGGACGGCGGGCTGTCTGCGCGGATCGACCTTCTGGCTGTGCCCGCGCCGATCCGTTACCCGCGAAATTCCCCTTTTGCACCGCTGGCCGGTTCGGGGAGGCGGCGAGCGAAGAATCTCCCTTCTGAGGATGCCCGCGCCGATCCGCCGCCCCAGGGCTGGCTTTGCACAGCCAGCCCGTTCAGCGGGCGCGAAGCGGTGCTTCGCGAAACCCCCGCTTGGCCCCACGTCCGGCTTTGCACAGCCGGACGGTTCGGCAGGCGCGGCGCAGTGCGCCGCGAAACCCCTGCCTCACCCCATCGCGAGCTGGGCTAGGGTGCGGAGGCCGTAGTCGAACAGGCGCTCCAGCGAGGGCGCCATGAAGGGCAGTGACAGCAGCAGCATGACGAAGCCGGCGATCAGCGTGACCGGGAAGCCGATCGCGAACAGATTCAGCGCCGGCGCGGCGCGGGTGAGCACGGCCAGCGCGATGTTCACCACCAGCAGAGCCGCGATCACCGGCAGTGCCAGCATGACGCCCGCCGAGAACACGGTGCCACCCCAGCGGGCGATCGCGGCCCAGCCGTTGGCCGGGAACAGGTCAGCCCCGACCGGCCACCATTCGAAACTGTTGCCCAGCACCGCCAGCATCATCAGGTGGCCGTTGATCGACAGGAAGATGAGCATCGCGAGCAGGCCGAGAAACTCGGCGATCACCGGCGACTGGGCCGCGTTGTCCGGGTCGTAGAACATCGCGAAGCCGAGACCCATCTGCAGGCCGATCAGTTCGCCGGCCAGATCGATGGCGGTGAACACGATGCGCATCGAGAAGCCCAGCGCGATGCCGATCAGCATCTGCTGCACCAGCGCCAGCATGCCGGGCCAGGAACCCACGGTCAGGCCGGACGGCGGCAGCGCCGGAATCAGCGCCACGGTCATGGCTGCACCCAGCCCCAGCCGGATGCGAGCGGGGAAGGCTCGGTTGTTGAACAGCGGCGAGGCGGCAACCAGCCCCAGCACCCGTGCCAGCGGAAACAGGAAGGCGGCCATCCACAGGTCGAGCTGGGCGGCGCTCAGCGAAATCACGCCGCGGGCCCTATCCGATCAGCGATGGAATGGCGGAGTAGAGCCGGCGGATGTACTCGGTCATCAGCGTGATCATCCACGGGCCGCCAACGATGATGACCACGAATACCGCCACCAGCTTGGGAATGAACGAAAGCGTCATCTCGTTCACCTGGGTCGCGGCCTGGAAGATGCTCACGATGAGGCCGGTCACCAGTGCGGCACCCAGCATCGGGGCGGATACGATGAGCAGCACTTCGACCGCGTCCCGGCCGATGTCGACGACAGTGGTCGGTGTCATGTCATGGACTCCTTCAGTTCTGTCCGAAGCTCGCCACCAGCGTGCCGAGCAGCAGGTTCCAGCCGTCGACCAGCACGAACAGCATGAGCTTGAACGGCAGCGACACGATGACCGGCGACATCATCATCATGCCCATGGACATGAGCACCGACGCCACCACCATGTCGATGATGATGAAGGGGATGAATACGATGAAGCCGATCTGGAAGGCGGTCTTCAGTTCCGAAGTGACATAGGCCGGCACCACCACGCGCATCGGCAGTTCGTCCTGGCTATTCACCTTAGGCGTGTTCGACAGCCGCATGAAAAGCTCCACGTCCGGCTCGCGCACCTGCTTCAGCATGAAGGCCTTCAGCGGCTTGCTGCCGACGTCCAGCGCCTGTTCGAAGCTCATCCGGTTTTCGCTGAGCGGCAGGTAGGCCTGGGTGTAGATCTGTTCGCCCACCGGCGCCATGATGAAAAAGGTGAGGAACATCGCCAGCCCGATCAGCACCTGGTTGGGCGGGCTGCTCTGGGTGCCCAGCGCCTGCCGCATCAGAGACAGCACGATGATGATGCGGGTGAAGCTGGTCATCATCAGCAGCACTGCCGGCAGGAAGGACAGGCTGGTGAGCAGCAGCAGGGTCTGGATGGACAGCGACCAGTTCGTGCCGCCGCCCGGTGCAGGCGTGCTGGTCAGCGTCGGCATGGCCTGCGCCAGCGCCTCGCTGCCGGCCAGCATGAGCGGTGCGAGCAGCAGCATGCTGCGCACGAGCGCGGGACGGCGCATCACGGACGACCGCCTTTCAGCCGTGCCAGCACGCTGGCGAAATCAGGCGCGGACGCCTGCGGGCCTTCCGGCAGTTCGCCGCGCGGCAGCGTGGCGATGCCGGTGACCGATCCGGGCGCCACGCCCACCACCAGCCAGTGCTCGCCCACCTCCAGCAGCAGCACGCGCTCGCGCGTACCGACCGCGATGCCGCCCACGGTGCGGATCGCGGCCGTCCCGGCCAGCTTGCTGCCGGACAGCCGGCGCAGCAGCCACATCGCGCCGAGCAGCACCGCCAGCACCACGCCGAGTGCACCCAGCATCTGCACCACCGCGGCCGCGCCGCTCGCCGGTGCGGCCGCCGCGGCAGGCTCGGCGGCCTGCAGCGGCAGGGCGACGAGGGACAGCAGAAGCGACGCAGAAAGGGGTGATACGGATTTCATGGCGCCAGCGTAGCGCGGGCGGGGCGTGAATCAGGCCGGGAATAGACCGGATAAAGGGCCCGATTTCCGGCCGCCGCTTCGCGCGCTGGGGGCGGGCGGCGCGGACGCCGGGGCGTGTCGGAGTCAGCGACGGCTCAGCGCCTCTTCGATCTTCTTTTCGGTCTTGTACTGGCTCAGCGCATACACCGCCCAGAGCGCGGCCGGCAGCCAGCCGATCAGCGTGAGCTGCAGGATGAGGCACAGGATGCCGGCGAACGGCCGCCCTATCGTGAAGAACACCGTAAAGGGCAGGAAAATGGCGAGCAGCAGGCGCATGAAGGACTCCCGTCGGGTGGGCTGTCCGGCGACGGTACAAGATTCCGTTGGCGAGTTGAAGCCCGGTCGCCGGGCCGCATGTTGCTGCGCCGCAAGCGGCTGCCGTGCGAATCCGGGATAATCGCGTCATGGTTTCAGTTGTGCACTCCCTCTCCAGCGCCGACGCGGCGCGCACCACCCTCGAACTGCTGACCGACGGTCTGGGCGACGCGGAAGCGGAACTGCTGCGCACCGCGCATGACCGCGTGATGCCGCTGTACGCCGAGCGCGCGCTCGGCACCGGCGAACCGATCGGCGAGCACGTGCTCGGCCAGGCGCTCATCTGCGCCTCGCTGCGCCTCGATCTGGAAACCCGGCTGACGGCGCTGCTGTTCCCGCTGCACGAGGTGCAGGAGGACGCCGGCGAACAGATCGCCACCGCCTACGGTCCGGCGGTGGCTGAACTGGTGGCCGGCCTGCAGCGGTTGGACAATCTGCGGCTGATCACCCGCGCGCACGCGTCGCAGCAGGTCGCCGGCCAGGACAGCGGCGGCAACCAGGCCGAAGTGCTGCGCAAGATGGTGCTCGCCATGGTGGCCGACGTGCGCGTGGTCATGCTGCGGCTGGCGTCACGGGTGCAGACCCTGCGCTGGCTGACCGCGCATCCGAACGATGACCGCCTGCAGCTTGCGCGCGAGTCGCTCGACATCTACGCGCCGCTGGCCAACCGGCTGGGCGTGTGGCAGCTCAAGTGGGAACTGGAAGATCTGTCCTTCCGCTTCCTGGAGCCGGACACCTACAAGCGCATCGCCAGGCAGCTGGACGAAAAACGGGTCGAGCGCGAAGCCTTCATCGCCGAATCCATGGCGCGGCTCAAGGCGGAACTGCAGGCCGCCGGCATCCAGGCCGACATCCAGGGCCGGCCCAAGCACATCTACAGCATCTGGAACAAGATGCGGGCCAAGAAGCTCGAGTTCTCGGAGGTGTACGACGTGCGCGCGCTGCGCGTGCTGGTCGAGTCTGTGCGCGACTGCTACGGCGCGCTCGGCGTGGTGCACCAGCTGTGGCACCCGCTGCCGCGCGAGTTCGACGACTACATCGCCCAGCCCAAGGGCAACAACTACCAGTCTCTGCACACCGCGGTGATCGCGCCGGACGGCCGTTCGCTGGAAGTGCAGATCCGCACCTGGGACATGCACCGCCACGCCGAAATGGGGGTGGCCGCACACTGGCGCTACAAGGAAGGGTCCGGGCAGGACAAGGACTACGACGACAAGATCGCGTGGCTGCGCCAGCTGCTGTCCTGGCGCGACGAAATCGCCGACCACTCCGAGTGGGTGGAACAGTTCAAGCGCGCCGCGCTGGACGACACCATCTATGTGCTGACGCCGCAGGGCAAGGTGATCGATCTGCCGGCCGGCTCCACCCCGGTCGATTTTGCCTACCGGCTGCATACCGACCTCGGCCACCGCTGCCGCGGCGCCCGGGTCAACGGCCAGCTGGTGCCACTGAACACGCCGCTGGACAACGGCCAGCGGGTGGAAATCATCGCCGCCAAGCAGGGCGGCCCTTCGCGTGACTGGCTGGTGCCGCAGCAGGGCTACATCTCCACCCACGGCGCCCGCCAGAAGGTGCGCCGCTGGTTCGCCCAGATCGAGGAAGGCGAAACGCTGGCGCAGGGCCGTGCCTGGCTCGCCCGCGAACTGGCGCGCGAGGGCGCCACCCAGACCAGTCTGGAAGAGCTGTCGCACAAGCTGGGCTACAACAGCGTGGATGCGATGCACATCGCCTGCGCGCACGGCGAGGTCGGCCCGCGCGCCATCCATGTCGCGCTGAAGGGCGAGGAACTGCCGCCCGAAGAGCCCGAAATCAAGCCGCGCGCACCGCGTGCTACCGGCGAGCGCGGCGTGCTGGTGGAAGGCGTGGGCAAGCTGCTCACCCAGCTTGGCCGCTGCTGCAAGCCGGCGCCGCCGGACCCGATCTCCGGCTTCGTCACCCGCGGCCGCGGTGTGGCCATCCACCGCAGCGACTGCCCGAACTACATCAATATGGTGGCGCGCAACCCGGAGCGGGTGATCGACGCGCAGTGGGGCGAAGTGGCCGGCCGCGATCCGGACGCGCGCTTCGCTGCCGACATCCACGTCGAGGCGCACGACCGCCAGGGCCTGCTGCGCGACATATCCGAAGTGCTGTCGCGCGAGAAGATCAATGTCACTGCGGTCAGCACGCAATCGAAGGCCGGCATGGCGCGCATGAACTTCACGGTGGAAATCGTCGGCGTCGGCCAGATCCAGAAAGTGCTCGGGCTGATTCGCGACGTCGATGGCGTGGTCGAGACGCGGCGCGGCTACTGAGCCGGGCCGGGTCGGCGCCCTCAGGCGTAGCTGTCGGTGACGCGTGAAGGGGCGTCCTGCGTCGTACGGGCGTACATCGCCAGCGCGGCGTCCGCAGCGCGCTGGACGTCCGTGGTGACCTCGCGTGCGGGTGGCGTGCTGCCGCGGGTGTCTTGCGCCAGTTCGGTCTGGGCATCCAGTGCCATGCGCGTCGCCTGTGCGGCCACCGCAAGGTCCTGGCCCGAGGGCTGGGCCGGCGCAAGCGCAGCGGCACGCACCTGCCGTGCCCGCTGCAGTGTTTCTTCCGGCGTGCGGCCGGGGGCCGTGTCTATGCTCACTTCCCCGCCCACCGCGTAGTCGACGCCGTCCGGTCCCCGCTGATAGCTGAAGCGCGCGCCCGAGGTCGCCAGTCCGCCGGACGCCGCAAGATGCGCCTGTTCGTGCTGGCGCACTTCACGGTCGCGGGCCTGCAGCTTGCGCAGCACCGCTTCGTCTTCCGCGCTCAGCGCCTGCGTTGCTGAGGGAAGGGACGAGCGGTTGCCGGTACCGGCCGCGATCGGAGCAGTGGCGGACAGCGATGAGGACAGGGCTGAAAGCGACATGGTCGACACCGGACAGGTCGCGCCGCAGCGCCGGCGCCTTTACGGTATAGACCGGCGGACCGAAAAAAGCCTGAGGGCGTGGCGGGCCCGCAGATCCGGCTCGAGAGGGGGGGCTGGAGTGCCCCGGGCGGCCTTACCGCGTCGATTGCCGACCGCACCTCTACCCCGGTGTGTGCCGCAGCGCGCGGTGCTGTACCGTGATCGGCCGGTTCTTCAGACAACCGGTCGCCGCCAAGTCATTGATTGAATGGCGGCCCCAACAGGAATCGAACCTGTACCTACCCCTTAGGAGGGGGTTGTTGTATCCATTCAACTATGGAGCCGCAGGGCCGCGATTGTAACCGCGGGGCGGCTCAGCGCACGAGCACGTAGCGGTATTCGACCGGCGGAAGGTCCGGGCGCACGTGGCGGTAGGGCAGGGCAAGCCGGGTGCCTTCGCCTACGCCGCTCCGCTCGAGCAGCTCGCCCGCCGCCGCTCCCCGGCCGATCACCAGACGCGGGCCTTCCGGCAACAGCGGTGCCGGGGCGCCTGCCTTCCAGACGGTCACCGGTGCATCCGGGAAGCGCAGGCGCAGCACCCCGCCGAACACGGGCGTGTCGGTCACGATGGGCAGGTGGCCGTCGTAGCCGGCAGCGCGCAGCGCGGTGGCCAGTTCGAGCGCCGGCTCGTTCAGTTCGTCCGGCCGGTCGCGCCAGCCATCGAGCAGCGGCCGGCCGGCCGCCAGTGACAGGTAGAGCAGGCCGAACACCACCAGGACGCCGCGCAGCACGCCCAGTCGCGGGCTGTCGGCCAGATGCGGCCGGCTGCTGAAGAACATCAGCGGTGCGACGAACAGCAGCGGCTGCAGCCAGCGACCCTTGAAATGGGTGGCGCCGCCGACGAACACCATGGCCAGCATGAACAGCGCGAGCCCGATGAGATAATGGCGCCAGAAGCGGGGCCAGGGGCTGGCCGCATCGCGGCGGAAAGCGGCGCGGCCGAACACCAGGGCGAGGATGAGATAGAGGCCGGCCACGGTGGCGGCGATCGCACCGGCCAGGCTGGTCAGCCCGCGCAGCGGACCGCCGGCGACCGCACCGCCGCTGGTGTTGAGCTTTTCCAGCGTGCGTGCGCTGGCGGCCTGCCAGTGGTCGATCAGCCACAGGCCGTGCGGCAGGAAAACCAGCAGTGCGACCGCGCCGCTGGCGATGAGCCAGGGGTTGAGCCAGACCGCGCGCGCGTCGCGCCGCAGCAATACGGCCAGCGCCAGCGCCGCGGCGAACACCGCGTAGCTGTACTTGGACAGCATGCCGAAGCCGGCAAGCAGCCCGAGCGCGATGTACAGTGCCGGCCGCGGGCCTTCGTCGAGCAGGCGCACCACGACGTAGAGCGAAGCGCTGGCCAGACAGGTGACCAGCACCGAATGGGTGAGATCGCGCTGCGATTCCCAGCCGATCTGCGGGATGAGCAGCATGCAGGCGGCAGCCAGCACCGCCAGCGGCGGCGCGACCAGACGGCGGGCGGCCAGCCAGGTGCAGGTGTAGGTGGTGGCCAGCAGCAGGTTCTTCAGCAGCGCGAGCGCCGGCACCGATACGCCGAGAATCTGGAAGAACGTCCATTGCAGCCACGTGTAGAGTGGCGGCTGCGCGCCGTAGCCGGCGGCCAATTGCTGGGTCCAGAGCACCTGTTCGGCTTCGTCCAGTTCGAGCGCGTCGGACGCGAACACGCGGGCGGCCAGGTGGGCGGCGAAGTAGAGCGCGAGCAGACCGAACAGCGTCCAGCCATTCGATACGGATGTGCGGGATGAGGGCATCGTGGTCAGGCGGGTGCCCGTGAGCGAATATTTTGAGCCGGTCGCGACGCGACCGGCGTGTTTTTGAAAGGTTGTCGAAATTGTATCAATCCCCCACGGTCGTCACCGCGGATGACGCGGCGCGCAGCTACGCGGTCGATATTTCCGTCGTGATTCCGGTGTTCAACGAGGCGGAAAACCTGCCGGATCTGGTGCGCCGTGTCGATGAGGCCCTCACCCCGACCGGCCGCAGCTTCGAACTGATTCTGGTCGATGACGGCTCGCGCGATGGCAGCGGCCGGCTGCTGCTGAAACTGGCGAAGGACCGCCCGTGGCTGCAACCGGTGCGGCTGGTGCGCAACTACGGCCAGTCGAGCGCGCTGCAGGCCGGTTTCGACCGGGTGCGCGGCCGCTATGTGGTGACGCTGGACGGCGACCTGCAGAACGACCCGCTGGACATTCCGGCGCTGATCGACCGGCTGGACACCGATCCGGACGTGGACATGATTTCCGGCTGGCGCAAGCAGCGGCAGGACAAGGCGCTGTCGCGCCGCCTGCCGTCGGTGATCGCCAACAAGCTCATTTCCAGTTCGACCGGCGTGCATCTGCACGACTACGGCTGCGCGCTGAAGGCCTACCGGCGCGACATCATCGACCGCATCCGGCTGTACGGCGAACTGCACCGCTTCATTCCGTCGCTGGCGCGCGACGCCGGCGCGCGCATCGACGAAGTGCCGGTGCGCCACCACGCGCGTACCCGCGGTGTATCGAAGTACGGCATCGACCGCACCTTCCGGGTCATTCTCGACCTGGTGCTCATCATCTTCTTCATGCGTTACCGCCAGCGGCCGCTGCACGCCTTCGGCGCGCTCGGCCTGTGGCTGGCCACGCCCGGACTGGGCATTCTCGGCTGGCTGGGCCTGGTCAAGCTGGCCGGCGAGGACATCGGCGGCCGCCCGCTGCTGATGGCCGGCGTCATGCTGCTGCTGATGGGCCTGCAGCTCATCGTGGCCGGTCTGGTCGGTGAACTGCTCATCCGCATCTATCACGAGGGGCGCGGCCGGCCGCAGTACCACGTGAAGGACGATCACGCCCGATGACGCGCGCTGCGCTGCTGCGCGTCGTCGCGGCCGCCGCGCTGCTGTTCGCGGTGGTGCGGCTGGCCGATCCGGCCGCATTGCAGACCGCCCTCGCCGGGGCGGACTCTGGATGGCTGGCCGCCGGTTTTGCGCTGGCTCTGGCGTCCAACATCGCCTCCGCGCTGCGCTGGCGTCTGCTTACGCAGTGGCTGGGCGCGGCGGTGCGTCCGCTGTTCGCGCTGACCACCTACTTCAGGGCGATGGCGCTCAATGCGCTGCTGCCGGGCGCGGTGGTCGGCGGTGACCTGTTCCGCGCGCTGGCACTGCGGCAGGCCGGCCTGCCTTCGCTGGATGCCGGGCTGTCGGTGGTGCTGGACCGGGTGAGCGGCCTGTGGGTGCTGCTGTCCATCGGCGCGTTCGCGCTGCCGTTCGCGCAGGACCATCTGGTGATCGCGCTGCCGTGGCCGCCGGTGCTGCTCGACGTGCTCGCGGTGGCCGGCGGTGTCGTGCTGCTGGTCGCCCCGCTGGCTCTGATCGCGCTGCGGCTCGACCCGGCGGGCGGGCGCATCATGGCCGCGCTGGCCCGCGTGCAGTCGCGGCTGATGCGGCCGCAGGCGCTGCGCCAGTACGCGCTGCAGATGGGCGCTTCGCTGGCGGTGCAGGCGCTGTCGATCGCGGCGCTGGCTTTCGGTGGCCGTGCGGTCGGTCTCGACCTCCCGGCCTCGGTGTGGATCGCCGCCGCCGCACCCATCTTCCTGATGGCCGCGCTGCCAGTCAGCGTCGGCGGCTGGGGCACGCGCGAAGCGGCCGCAGGTGTCGCGCTGGCGGCTTTCGGCGTGCCGGCGGCGCAGGCGGTCGGGGCTGCGCTGATCTATGGCCTGTACGGCCTGACGCAGGCCGCGCTTGGCGGCCTCATGTTCGCGCGTCGCGCGGCGCCCGGCGCCGGCTGACTTCCGCGTGAAGTGAGGGCCGGGAGAGGGCGGGGCGTATACTGCGCGCCCGCCTTCGCATCGCCCTCATTCCGTCATGCCGCTGATCACCCTCGATAACGCCTGCCTTGCCTTCGGCGACCTGCCCCTGCTGGACCACGCCGTGCTGGTGGTCGAGCCAGGCGAACGTCTGGCGCTGATCGGCCGCAACGGCACCGGCAAATCCAGCCTGCTCAAGATCCTGGCCGGCGACGCCCGGCTGGACGACGGCACCGCCTGGCGGCAGCCGGGCATCAGGATCGCCTATGTCGCGCAGGAACCGCAGTTCGCGCCGGGCGCCCGGGTGTTCGACGCCATCGCCGAAGGGCTGGGCGAACTGTCGCAGCTGCTGATCGACTACCACGACGTGGCCGAGGCGGTGGCCCATGGCGACGAAGGCAAGCTCGACCGCATGGCGGAACTGCAGGACGCGCTGGAACACCACCAGGCGTGGCGCTTCGAACAGCGCATCGAACAGGCGCTGGTGAAGCTCAACCTGCCGGGCGACGCAACCGTGGAGTCACTGTCCGGCGGCATGCTAAAGCGCGTCGCGCTGGCGCGCGCGCTGGTGTCGGAGCCGGACATGCTGCTGCTGGACGAACCGACCAACCACCTCGACCTCGACGGCATCGCCTGGCTGGAAACGCTGCTGAACGACTTCCGCGGTGCGAGTCTGGTGATCACCCACGACCGCCGCTTCCTCGACAGCTTCGCCACCCGCATCATCGAGCTGGACCGCGGCGTGCTGCGGAGCTATCCCGGCCGCTACGCCGAGTACGTGGCGCGCAAGGTGGACGAACTGGCGGCCGAAGCGCTGGAATCCGCGCGCGCCGACAAGCTGCTGGCACAGGAGGAGGTATGGATACGCAAGGGCGTGGAAGCCCGCCGTACCCGCGCCCAGTTCCGTGTAAAGCGGCTCGACGAACTGCGCGCCCAGCGCGAGGCGCGCCGCGACCAGATGGGGCGAGCCAAGCTGGAACTGGACCGCGGCGAAGCATCGGGTCAGCTGGTGGCCGAACTTGAAGGCGTGAGCAAGCGCTACGGCGAGCGGCCCATCGTGCGCGACTTCTCGACCCGAATCGTGCGTGGCGACAAGGTGGGCCTGATCGGCCCGAACGGCGCCGGCAAGACCACGCTGCTCAAGCTCATCCTCGGCCAGCTGGAGCCGGACGAAGGCCGGGTGCGCACCGGCAGCCGCATACAGGTGGCCTATTTCGACCAGTTCCGCGCCCAGCTCGACGAATCGGCCACGCTGGCCGAAGTGATCAGCCCGGGTTCGGACTTCGTCGAGATCGGCGGCAAGCGCATCCACGTGATCGGCTATCTGGGCGATTTCCTGTTCCCGCCGCAGCGCGCACGCGCCAAGGTCGAATCGCTGTCCGGCGGCGAGCGCAACCGGCTGCTGCTGGCGCGCCTGTTCGCGCGGCCGGCCAATGTGCTGGTGCTGGACGAGCCGACCAACGACCTCGACATGGAAACGCTGGATCTGCTGGAGCAGCTGCTGCAGGACTACGACGGCACCGTGCTGCTGGTGTCGCACGATCGCGCCTTCCTCGACGCGGTGGTGACCCAGACCATCGCCTATGAAGGCGAGGGTCGCTGGCGTGAATACGTCGGCGGCTACAGCGACTGGGTGGCGCAGCGCGCCACGGCGCCGGCCGTACCGGCGAACGTGACCGCGAATGCGGCGACGAAGCCCGCGGCGGCCGTCCCGGTGGTCAAGGCCGACAAGCCGGCCGCCGCGCAGAAGACGAAACTGAGCTTCAAGGAACAGAAGGAACTCGATGCGCTGCCGGACCGCATCGCCACGCTGGAGGCTGAGCAGGGGACGCTGACCGATCGCCTGTCCGGCGGCACGGTGAGCGGTCAGGATGCCGCGAAGCTGTCGACCCGTCTGGGCGAACTGGCCGCCGAGATCGACGCCGCGATGCTGCGCTGGGAAGAGCTGGAGTCGCGGCGCTAGGGCGTATGCCCCGCCGCACGACGCGAGTACTGTGCCGCGGTGAACGTGTTCCGGACAGCCGGTGCGCGTGCGGCCATGTCGGCGATTTTGACAGTCTTCGTGACGCAGTTAATGGGTAAATTTCCCGTGTAGTATTTCTGAAACAAAATCATGAGGCTGCGTGTGCGCCCCATTGTCTGGCTCACGATTTGCTATAGCTGCGATACCGGTCGGGAAAATTTCCCGGGTTTCGGGCAAACAATAATCGGAGACAGATCATGGACAAGCGTGCTTACACCCGGAGGCTGCGGGCAGCTACCGCGCTGACTGCGCTGTCGGCGGCGATGGCCGCCACTGCGGCGCCGACCGTCAATCTCGGCAATGTCGGTTACGTCACCTACGGCGACGCACGCTCCTATTCGCTGCCGATTGCCGGTCTGGAGGTGATGTCCGGCCCGGGTCAGATCAGCGTGTTCACCAAGCTGGGCCTGGGTGCGGACGGCCAGCTCGGCAATACCAATGCCGGTGTCGATGACGCCTTCGAAACGCCCAACGCCAATACCGTCGAAGGTTTCCGCACCACGACCGCCAACGAGCCCAACAGTCTGGCCGGGCAGCTGGACGGCAACTGGGACCGCCCGGGCTGGTGGGATGCCAGTCTCTCGGCGCTGAATGCCGAACTGAACCTGAGTTCCAATTCGCTGGTGTTCTTCTTCGCCAACAACGAAATCGGCAGTGGCGAAGACCGCGCCAGCCTCGCGGCCTGGATGCGGGTCGAAATCACCCAGATCAGCACCAATTCCATCCTCGGCCGTTTCGACCTGAGCAACGATTTCAATCAGGACCACGTGTCGACCTACGGTGGTCTGCCCACCTTCGACGGTTCAGGGGGGTCGGGCATCATTCTGGGCGATACCGGCCTGTACACGGCACCGGGGGCGCTGACCGATGCCGGCCGGCAGGACCCCTATCTGGCCGATTTCGTGCGCTCCGGTGGCCCGGTCTGTCTGCAGTCGGTGCCCGGCGGTGAAATCATCGTCGACTGCGCGGGCAGCTACACCCGCAAGGTCGAGCACAACCTCGGCGGCGACCGCGCGGCCTACGCCATCGTGATGCCGGAGCTGGACCAGATCGTCACCAACCTGATGAAGACCCCGGGTGTAAATCTGGCCGACTACGCGATACACGTCGATTACCGTCTGGGCTGCGGCAGCGAGACCGGTTTCAGCGCCATCCGTGCGCAGCCGAAGCAGAACCAGACCGTGGGCGACTGCCCGGACAAGTACGCGCTGAACGGCGGTGACGAAAAGCTGTTCCTCGGTACCCAGGCGGTGACGCCGGACAATCCGGTACCGGAACCCGGCGCGATCGCGCTGACCGCCGCTGCGCTCGGCGCAATGGCCTGGGCACGTCGCCGTCTCGGCTGATTGCCGCCTCCCCCAGGAAAAAAGCCACCGCATGCGGTGGCTTTTTTCTTCTTACAGCTTCGTGTCGGGTTCGCTGCCCGCGGTGTCCGCCGGCAGCCCGACGTCTTCCGCGTGCTCAGGCAGCGTGGGCGGCGGAGAACCGTCCATCGGCAGGCCCAGCCGGCCGAGCAGGGCTTCGTGGCTGATGTGCAGCAGTTCTTCGATGTCCTTGAAGTCGTCCGGCAGCGCCGGATCGTCCCAGCCCTTGGCGCTGTGGCGAGCGAGATTGACGGCGTACTGCACGTTGCGCACCCGGGGTGACGGGTTGGCCGCGCCGCCCATCAGTTCCACCAGCAGTGCAGGCAGTTTCCAGGCACGCGCGAGCGCGAGCTGCAGATCGTGCGAGGTGACGTTGAAGACCGCTCTCTGCGCAGCCGCCGTACGCATGGTCGGGTTGGCGCGCAGGATGTCGCGCAGTTTCAGCGACAGTTTCGGGGCAAACACCCAGCACAGGATTTCCGCCACATCGTGCAGCAGCGTGGCGACCGTGATTTCATCTACGTCGATGTCGTGCCGCATCCGTGCCCACTCGCGTGCCCAGGCGGAGGCCTTGCGCGCGCGCGCGATGACCCGCATCACGCCGAGCAGGGCCTGCGGATGGCCGTGCAGGTGGTCCTCCAGCGTGGGCAGCGACTCGAAGTGAGCGAAGAAGGGCGTGATGCCTATCATCATCAACGCCCGCTCTATTGTCGTGATGTCGGTATGCTGGCTGCGGCCGCGCCGCGCCTCGATGAAGGCGAGCACCCGCAGCGTCATCAGCGGATCGTGCAGGATGACCTGGGCGATGGTGCGCGCGCTGACCGTGTTTTCGGTCTCGCGCAAAAGGGCAAGCTCCCGGGTGGTGCGGGCGAGCACCGGCAGGGGTTTGTCGCCCATGTAGGCGACCCAGCCTTCCAGCGTTGCAGTGGACGCGTCGCGCATCGTCAGGTCCTCGTTGCGATGACCTGTTAACGGCGGCACGGCACCCTTCCTGAAGGCGGGATGACTCCCGCGCCGTACGCTCAGTCGTTCAGGTCGTCTTCTTCATCGTAGCTGTCGACCCGCAGGCTGTCGTTGTCGGCTTCGCCGCCGGCCTCGGCCACCATCGCCATCGCGTTGATCTGCGCGATCTGGTCGAACAGGCTGGGCATGGAGGGGATGGGCTCACCCGATTTCAGCGGGCGGTGCGTATGGCGAAAACCCAGTGCTTCGGACGTCGGGCGCGGCATGGACATGTCGGGACTCCTGATACTGTTACGTGTGGTCGATCGCAGCTGCAAGGCTGATTACGACATCGGGTTCGCCGACTTGAAGGCTTGTCGCACCCCTGACTGGAGATTTTTCACGCATGCATGCCGGGCGAGGGCCGGACGCCGATCTGTTCTGTCGCGTCATTGACAACTTCGGTGACGCCGGCGTGTGCTGGCGCCTGGCCAGAGCGCTGGCGACCGACCATGGCTGGCGGATACGGCTATGGATCGACGCGCCGGAAGCGCTGGCGCGGATCAAGCCGGGCGGCTGGGACGAGGGCGGCATCGAAGTCCGGCAATGGACCACGCTGCCCGCGGACATCGAACCGGCCGCCTGCGTGATCGAGGCCTTCGCCTGCGAGCTGCCGCGCAGCTATATAGATGCGATGGCCGCGCGTCCACAGCCACCGCGCTGGTTCAATCTGGAATATCTGAGCGCCGAGGACTGGGTCGAAGGCTGCCACGGTCTCGCTTCGCGCGATCCGGCGACCGGCCTGGCCAAGCATTTCTTCTTTCCCGGTTTCACGCCGCGTACCGGCGGCCTGCTGCGCGAGCGTGATCTGTTCGCACGGCGTGACGCATGGCGCGGAGATGGGGCGCTGCAGCAGGCGACCTTCGCCCGCCTTGGCATGCAGCCTGATCCGGGCGCGCTGCAGCTGTCGCTGTTCAGTTACGAAAGTCCGGCCATCGCCACGCTCCTCGACGCGCTGGCGGCGGGCTCCCGGCCCGCCCAGCTCTGGGTACCGGAAGGCCGGGCCCTGGCCGCGATCGAAGCCCTTTACGGGCGGGCGCTCCGGCCAGGAGAGGCCTACCGGCGCGGCGCGCTCGAACTGCGCCCGCTGCGTTTCATGGACCAGGACGATTACGACGCGCTGCTCTGGCACGCGGACCTGAACATCGTGCGCGGCGAAGATTCCTTCGTGCGGGCCCAGTGGGCCGCCCGCCCGCTGCTCTGGCACATCTACCGCCAGCAGGACGATGCCCACCTCGTGAAGCTGGATGCCTTCCTCGACCGTCTGTGCGCGGATCTCGACCCGGCCCCGGCGCAGGCGCTGCGCGCGGCCCATGCGGCCTGGAACCGCGATCTTCCGCTGTCGCCCGGCGGCTGGCAGGCGCTTTTCCTGGCCTTGCCCGCGCTGCAGAAGCACGCGGAGGCCTGGGCGACCTGCCTCGCCCGGCAGCCCGACCTTGCAAGCCAGCTTGTTTCGTTTAATCAGACACCTATATAATGCCGGGTTTGCCGCGACGGGCACTGCAACAGGGGTTGCAAGGAGCTCCGGGGCCCGACTGACGGGTCACGGGGCTTTGCCGGCCGGCCTCCATCCCCACAGGAACACCGCATGAAAACCGCACAGGAACTGCGCGCTGGCAACGTCGTGAAGATCGGCAGCGAAGCCATGGTCGTGCTCAAGGCTGAGTACAACAAGTCGGGCCGCAACGCTGCCGTCGTCAAGATGAAGATGAAGAACCTGCTGACCGGCTCCGGTCAGGAGACGGTTTACAAGGCCGACGACAAGTTCGACGTGGTCATCCTCGACCGCAAGGAAGTGACCTACTCCTACTTCGCCGACCCGATGTACGTGTTCATGGACGCCGACTACAACCAGTTCGAAGTGGAAGCCGAGAACATGGGTGACGCGCTGAACTACATCGAAGACGGCATGGGCTGCGAAGTGGTGTTCTATGAAGGCCGCGCGATCTCGGTCGAACTGCCGAACTCGGTCGTGCGTGAAATCACCTACACCGAGCCGGGCGTCAAGGGCGATACCTCGGGCAAGGTGCTCAAGCCGGCCAAGATCAACACCGGCTACGAAGTGGCGGTGCCGCTGTTCTGCGAAATCGGCGACAAGATCGAAATCGATACTCGCACCGGTGAATACAAGAACCGCGTGAAGTGATCGGCATGCGTGCCCGGGCACCCGAGCCGAAGCAAAAGGCCCCGTCCATCGACGGGGCTTTTTTTTGCCTTCGCGGCGGGATCGCGGCCGGCGGCCTCGGCACAAGAGGGCGATTGTGGCGGGCCGGGAAATTTCCCTGAAGACGGCTTTTCATTGCGCTGCATCAGGACATTGAGGGCGCCAGTGCCTACATTGAAATCTTTCCGTCAAACCGGCGTGTCAATCTTGAGTCGGTGCCTGATCCGCACATCCACACAGGAGGAGATGACGATGTCACGTGCAGTCCACGCTGATTTCCTGCCCTACGCACTCGAATCCGAGTTCATTCCGCCGCTCGAAGTGGCGGCGTCCCATCGCGAGCACCTTCTGTCATGGGAAAGTCAGCTGGCGGCAGCGGAGGCCTGGCAGGCAGCCGGCGGCAACGCGGACAACGACGGCGCCTGCCTGATGAGCGTGCCGCCCCGCATCGAGCGCCGCCGCCGTGCGGACGTGATCGGCTTTCCGGACCGCCGCGCCGCCTGAGCGGCATCGCCGCGCACTCAGACGGTTTCGGCCCGCACGGCCAGCGCGTCGTCCACGTCCGGGGCCAGAAAGCCGCCGCTCTGGTGCGCCCACAGCCGCGCGTACAGGCCGCCGTGGGCCAGCAGGCTGCGGTGGTCGCCTTCTTCGACGATGCGGCCGCGGTCCATCACGATGAGGCGATCCATCGCGGCGATGGTGGACAGCCGGTGGGCGATGGCGACCACGGTCTTGCCTTCCATCAGCCGGTACAGGCTGTCCTGGATGGCGGCTTCGACTTCGGAATCGAGTGCGCTGGTCGCTTCGTCCAGCAGCAGGATGGGCGCGTCCTTCAGCATCACCCGCGCGATCGCGATGCGCTGGCGCTGGCCGCCGGACAGTTTCACGCCGCGTTCGCCGACGTGCGCGTCGTAGCCGCGACGGTCCTTGGGATCGACCAGGCCCTGGATGAAACCGTGCGCTTCGGCCCGTTTCGCGGCGGCCACCATGTCGGCGTCGTTCGCGTCCGGCCGTCCGTACAGGATGTTGTCGCGCACCGAGCGGTGCAGCAGCGAGGTGTCCTGGGTCACCATGCCGATCTGCGCGCGCAGGCTGTCCTGGGTGGCACCGGCAATGTCCTGCCCGTCTATCAGGATGCGGCCCGCCGGCAGGTCGTGGAAGCGCAGCAGCAGATTGATCAGCGTGGTCTTGCCGGCACCCGAGCGTCCGACCACGCCGATCTTCTCGCCCGGGCGGATGTGCAGCGTGAGGCGGTCGATCACCGCGCCGCCGTCCGGGGTGCGCGGCTTCTCATAGTTGAAGGTGACGTCCTCGATCCGGATGTCGCCGTGCGTCACCCGCAGCGGCTGCGCGTCCGGCCGGTCGACCACCGCGTGCGCGCGCGACAGCGTGTTGATGCCGTCGCGCACGGTGCCGATCTGTTCGAACAGCGACGCCAGCTCCCACATCACCCAGTGCGAAATGCCGTTCAGCCGCAGCGCCATCGCGGTGGCGGCCGCCACTGCGCCGATGCCGACCTGGCCGTGGGTCCACAGCCACAGCGTCATGCCGGCGGTGGAAGCGATCAGCCCCATGCTCAGCATGTGATTCACCACTTCGAAGCCGCTCACCAGCCGGAACTGTGCCTGCACCGGCCGCATGAATTCACGCATCGCCTCGCGCGCGTAGTTCGCCTCCCGTGAGGTGTGGGAGAACAGCTTGACGGTCGCGATATTGGTGTAGGCGTCGGTGATGCGCCCGGTCATCAGCGAGCGCGCATCCGCCTGTGACTGCGCCACCTTGCCCAGCCGGGGTACGAAATAGAACATGGCGGCGACATACAGCGCGAGCCAGCCGCCGAAGGGCAGCAGCAGCGCGAGGTCGAAGCCGCCGACCACGCTCACCATGGTCACGAAGTAGATGACGATGAACACCAGAATGTCGGCCACGATCATCCAGGTGTCGCGCACCGCCAGCGCGGTCTGCATCACCTTGGTGGCGACCCGGCCGGCGAACTCGTCCTGATAGAAACTCATGCTCTGGCCGAGCATGTGGCGGTGGAAGTTCCAGCGCAGCCGCATCGGAAAGCTGCCGGCCAGCGCCTGATGCTTCAGCAGCGTCTGCAGCGCGATCACCAGCGGGCTCACCAGCAGGATGACCGCCAGCAGCGTGAGCGTGCCGCCTTCCCGTTCCCACAGCTTCGCCGGCTCGACCTTGCCAAGCCAGTCGACGATGTCGCCCAGCATCGCGAACAGCAGCGCTTCGAACACGCCGATGGCCGCGGTGCACAGCGTCATCACCGCGATATACCCGCGCATGCCGCGGGTGCAGGCCCACAGGAAGGGGAACAGCCCGTGAGGCGGCACCGGCGGCGTGCCTTCGGGGTAGGGGTCGATCCGGTTCTCGAAAAACTTCAGCAAGGCATTCTCCGCGTGCAGCCGGCCCTCGGCGGCCCGCTGCGACCCGCGACCATAGCGCACAAGCTACAGGACAAGCACGCGGTCCGGCAGTTCGTTGTGTCGGGCGTCCGCGGACGGAAAATGGCGGCTCAGTTCGTCGGTGATGGCGGCCACCGCCTGCAGCAGCCCGTCGCGGAACTCGCCCTGCGCGAGCCGGATCTCCAGCTGCCGGCACAGTTCCGCCCAGCGCGCGTCGGGTACCCGCGCCCGGATGCCGCGGTCGACCACGATTTCGATGTCGTGATCCGCCATCAGCAGATAGATCAGCACGCCGCTGTTGTGCTCGGTGTCCCAGATGCGCAGTGTCGAGAACAGATCGACCGCCCGCTCGCGGCCGGTCTGGCCGCGCAGAATGGCACCCGGGTGCAGTGCGTGTTCGACCACCACCCGCAGTTCGCCGGCGTGGCGCGCCTCGCTGGCTTCGATCGCGATCTCGATCGCCTCCAGCGCGGCCTGCGGCAGTGCGCGCCGCGTGCGCCAGGCGAAGGCGCACAGATGTCTGAAAAGACGCTGAATCATGTCGTCACCGATGTCACCACCGCCCCGAGGCGCCGCCGCCGCCGAAGCCGCCACCGCCGCCACTGAAACCGCCACCGCCTCCACCGCCGCCGTAGCCGCCCCCCCAGCCTCCGCCACCGATGCCGCGTCCGCCGCCGAACAGCGTGATGAACAGCGCGACGATGCCGGCGAAGATCGCGACCGGCAGCAGGCCGATCACGATCCACGCGATGAAGCCCACCACGCCACCGGTGGCCAGTGCCCCCGGCAGCCGGCCCAGCATCGCGCGCAGCACGCCGCCCAGGCCGAAAGCCACCACCAGCAGCAGCGGCGCGTACTGTTCCAGCCCGCCCTGACCGTCCGACGAGGCGCGCTTGGGCGGCGGCAGCGGCTCGCCTTCGATCAGCCGCATCATGCGATCGACACCGGCGCGGAGGCCGCCCGCGTAGTCACCTTCGCGGAAGCGCGGCGCGATCACGTCGGACACGATGCGTTTGGCCGCGATGTCGGTCAGCACGCCTTCCAGTCCGTAGCCCACCTCGATGCGGAGCGCCCGGTCGTTCTTCGCCACCAGCAGCAGGGCGCCGTCGTCCACGCCCTTGCGGCCCAGCTTCCACGCCTCGGCGACGCGCAGCGCGTACTGTTCCACGGTTTCGGGCGCGGTGCTGGGCACCATCAGTACCGCGATCTGGCTGCCGCGCAGCGCCTCGAAATCGGCCAGCGTGCGTTCCAGCGCGGCGACGTCGGCCGGTGTCAGCGTGCCGGTCTGGTCGCTGACGCGCGCGACCGGCGGCACCGCCACTTCGGCGGACACCGGGCTGCCGCACAGCAGCAGCGCGAACAGCAGCAGCGCACCGAGAGCGGTGCGCAGTGCGTGCAGTGGATTCATCGCTTACTGGGCAGGCCGCGGTGCGGCACCGCCGAAATCCACCTTGGGCGCGCGCGAGATTTCGGCTTCGTTCTCGACCGTGAAGCCCGGCTTCACCTGGTGGCCGAACACCATGGCGGTCAGGTTGCTCGGGAAGGAGCGCACCGTCACGTTGTAGTCCTGCACCGCCTTGATGTAGCGGTTGCGGGCCACCGCGATGCGGTTCTCGGTGCCTTCGAGCTGGGCCTGCAGGTCACGGAAGTTCTGGTCCGACTTCAGCTGCGGATAGTTTTCGGTCACCACCAGCAGCCGCGACAGCGCGCCGCCCAGTTCGCCCTGTGCCGCCTGGAAGCGCTGGAAGGCCTGCGGGTCATTGATCAGTTCCGGCGTGGCCTGGATGGCGCCCACTTTCGCGCGTGCTTCGGTCACCCGGGTCAGCACCTCCTTCTCCTGCTCGGCGAAGCCCTTGACCGTATTGACCAGATTGGGAATCAGGTCGGCCCGCCGCTGGTACTGGTTCAGCACCTCGGCCCAGGCCGCCTTGACCTGTTCGTCACCGGTCTGCAGCGTGTTGTAGCCACAGCCGGACAGCAGCGTGACCGTGAGAAGGGCGAGCAAAGACATCCACAGCTTGCGCATTTCCTGCCTCCAGTTGATCTTCCGACGCGGTCGAAGATGGGGGCGCAGGCCCCCGGATGCAAGAAGGATACAGGCCGGATGTGACGCTGCGGCCGCCGCAGGCGTTGCCGCGTGTTTCGGCGATCGGGCGGCGGCGTCTGATCCAGCCCAGCGCGTTGCGGAGCCGGCCTGCCAGACGGGCCGGACCGCGGAGCGCGCCTGCAGGGCCGCAAAGAAAACGGCCCATCCGGACGGCAGACACCGTCTGGATGGGCCATCAGCAGCGGCTGCGCCGGTCCGGCGCGGAGCTCAGTCCACCGCGCCCAGCGCGGTCTGGCTGAAGCCGGCGTCGACATAGGTCACTTCGCCAGTCACGCCGCTGGCCAGATCGGACAGCAGGAAGGCGGCGACATTGCCCACTTCCTGAATGGTCACGTTGCGGCGGAGCGGGGCGACCTTCTCGTTGTAGGCCAGCAGCTTGCCGAAGTTGCCGATGCCGGAGGCGGCCAGCGTCTTGATCGGGCCGGCCGACACCGCGTTGGCGCGGATGCCCTGCGGGCCCAGGCTGGCGGCGAGGTAGCGCACCGACGCTTCCAGGCTGGCCTTGGCCAGACCCATGATGTTGTAGTTGGGCAGCGCCCGCACTGCGCCCAGATACGACAGCGTGAGCACCGAGCCGTTGCGGCCCTGCATCATCGGGCGTGCCGCCTTGGCCAGCGCCGGGAAGCTGTAGGCGCTCACTTCGTGCGCGGTGCGGAAGGCTTCGCGTGACAGGCCGTCGAGGAAGTCGCCGTCCAGCGCTTCGCCCGGGGCGAACGCGATCGAGTGCACCAGACCGTCGAGGCCGTCCCACTTCTTCGCCAGTTCGTCGAACAGGCCGGTGATCTGCGCGTCGTCGTTCACGTCACAGGGCAGCACGATGTCGGAGCCGAACTCGGCGGCCATCTTGGCCACGCGGTCTATGAAGCGGTCGCTCACATAGGTGAACGCCAGTTCCGCGCCTTCGCGGTGGCAGGCCTGCGCGATGCCGTAGGCGATCGAGCGATTGGACAGCAGTCCGGTGATCAGAATCTTCTTGCCGGCGAGAAAGCCCATGTGCGTCTCCAGAATTCCGGCATCCGGCCGGTTGGGGGAGGGCGGATTATAGGGGAAGCCGGCCCGGGCGCCACGCGGACCGGCAGCCTGCGCCGCTGCGTGGCACCATCGCGCTTTGCCCGCATGTCGCCTGCCGTGTCACCGCCTCCCGAATCCGACCCTCCCGACCGCTGGCAGCTCTGGTTCGACGGCTGTGCCTGGCCCAATCCGGGGCGTCTCGGCCTGGGCGCCCTCATCGTCGCGCCGGACGGCCGGCGCATCGAGCTGTCGCAGGCCGGCAGCCGCCACGGCTGCAACAACGAAGCCGAGCTGGACGCGCTGCGCATGGCGCTCGAACGGGCGTGGGCCGAAGGGGCGCGGCGGCTGCAGGTGACCGGCGACAGCGATGTCGTGCTGCGCCATCTGAACGGCGACAGGCGGGCCACGGTCGAGCCGCTGTGCAGTCAGCTGAGTGCGGTGGCGACGACGCTGGCCGGTTTCGAACAGGTCGAGCTGCGCTGGGTGCCGCGCCACCGTAACCGTGATGCCGACCGCCTTTCGCGCGCGGCCCTCGGGCTGCCGGACAAGCCGGCACCGGTGCCCGGGCGGGGCCGGCCGCGGCGCAGGCGGGGCGTGCAGGTGGTCTGACCGGCGGCCGTCGCACGCGCGCACGGCTGCAATGGAAATCGATGATGCTGGATCGCCGGCCCCTGCGGCCGCGCGGCGTTTTCCGGCTGGAACGGACTGGAGAGACGGACGTGGGATCTGGAGTTTTTGCGGCGGACCGGCTGTGGCGTGTGTTGCCGGTGATAGGGGCGCTGACTGTCGGCGGGTCCGCGCTGGCGGTGCCGGCGGAGTACGAGACCTGGACTGCCCGCTTCCAGGGCACCTATGGCTGGCAGGTCAAACCGCGGATGGACGCCGACTACAGCGGTCCGAAAAGTCTGCTCGCCGCGCGCGAACGCAGCTACACCGCCACCGCGACCGGCTATTTCGGCCTGCGTCCGTGGCAGGGCGGCGAGCTTTACCTGAATCCGGAAATCACGCAGGGCGTGCCGTTTTCCGGGCTGGACGGTTCGGCCGCCTTCACCAATGGCGAACTGACGCGCACCGCCGGACATTCGCCCAAGCTCTACCGGCAGCGGCTTTTCCTGCGCCAGACCTGGGGGCTGGGCGGTGGCGACGAACGGACCGAATCCGATCTGAACCAGATGGCCGGCACGGTCGACCGCAACCGGGTGGTGCTGACCGCCGGCAATTTTTCGGTGCTGGACGTGTTCGACGACAACGCCTATGCCAAGGACCCGCGCGTGCATTTCATGAACGCCGGTTTCATGGCACCGCTGGCCTACGACTACGCGGCCGACGCGCGCGGCTTTGGCTGGGGCGCGACGGTGGAGTGGTACCAGGACGATTGGGTGCTGCGGCTGGGCCGGATGACCGGCCCGAAGCGGCCGAACGAACTGCCAGTCGATTACCGCATCCTGCGTCACTACGGCGACCAGATCGAGATCGAGCATGCGCACACGCTGGACGGTCGGCCGGGCCGGGTGCGTCTGCTCGGCTGGCGCAACCGCGCGGTGCTGGCCTCCTTCGACGACGCGCTGCAGGCGCTGCGCGCCAATCCGGGCGGCGATCCGCAGGCCATTTTCGCGGTGCGCAACGGCGAGAAGACCAAGTACGGTGTCGGCGTGAATGTGGAACAGGCGCTGTCCGATCACGTGGGCCTGTTCTTCCGGGGCATGAAGGCCGACGGCCGCAGCGAAACCTTTGCCTTCACCGAAACCGATGCTTCGCTGGCCGGTGGCCTGGCGGTCAATGGCGGGCTGTGGGGGCGCGGGCTGGATACGCTGGGGGTCGGTTACGTCCGCAACATGCTGTCGCGCGAGCGCCGGCGCTATCTCGAAGCGGGCGGCATTTCATTCTTCCTGGGCGATGGCGCGCTCGACTACCGGCCGGAGCAGGTGTTCGAAACCTATTACAGCCTCCACGCGTGGTCGCACACCTTCGTCACCGCCGACTACCAGCGCATGTGGAATCCCGGCTACAACGCCGACCGCGGGCCGGCCAGTTTCTACGCGCTCCGGCTGCACACCGAGTTCTGACCGACGTTCGTTCCGCGCCGACGCGACGGCGTCCCGCCTTGAAATTGCATTACTGCTAATGTAATTTACGGGCATGGATAGGCAAGAACCCGGTCTGGGCGAACTGCTGCGCCATGTCGGCGAACTGGTCGAACAGGGTGCGGAGGCGCACTACCGCACGATGACGCTGCCGCTGCGCACGCCCTACCGCGCGCGCTACACGCCGGTGCTGCGCGCGCTGCAGGCCGGGGCGACGACGGTGACCGACCTCACCGCGCGCACCCGTCTGACCCAGGGGGCGATCAGTCAGACGGTGGCCCTGCTGGAAGCCGATGGTCTGGTCGAACGCCATCCGCTGCAGGACGGACGCAAGAGCGGCATCGCGCTGACGGCGGCGGGCGGGGCGCTGGTCGAACAGCTGGACCGGCACTGGGCGGCCACCTTCGACGCCATCGCGCGGCTGGAGGACGAAATCGGCCATCCGATGCGGCAGGTGCTGGACGCGGCGGCCCGGGCACTGGAACGCGAAAGTTTTTCCGCCCGTCTTGCCGCCGTCCGGGGAGATGCCGATGAATGACGGCAACCGGCAGCCGCCGGAAGCAGGCAGCCGCAACTGGTTTGACCAAGGCGGACAGGCCTACGCCCGCTTCCGGCCCGACTATCCGCCGGCGCTGGCCGCCCGTCTTGCCGCGCGGGCGCCGGATACCCGGCAGGCGGTGGACGTCGGCTGCGGCAATGGCCAGTTCACGCGGCTGTTGGCCTCCCATTTCGACTCGGTGCTCGGCGTGGACCCGAGCGCCGACCAGATCGCGCATACCGCGCCGGCCGATCGCGTGCGCTACCGGTGCGCGCCGGCCGAGCGCCTGCCGCTGGCCGACCGCAGCGCAAGCCTGATCACCGCCGCCCAGGCAGCGCACTGGTTCGATCTGCCGGCCTTCTACCGCGAGGTGAGGCGGGTGGCGGTGCCGGGTGCCGTGATCGCGCTGATCAGCTACGGCGTGCTCAGGCTGGAGCCGGCGCTCGACGCACGTTTCCAGCGTTTCTATCGGGACGAGATCGGCCCTTTCTGGCCGCCCGAGCGCGCGCGGGTGGACAGCGGCTATGCGAGCCTCGATTTTCCATTCGCGAAAATCCCCGCCCCGGCCCTCGAAATCCGCGTCGAGTGGCCGCTCGACGGCTTTCTCGGCTATCTGCTCACCTGGTCCTCGGTCAGGGCGGCGCGTGAAGCCGGCGGCGAGCGGCTGCTGCGGGATTTCGCCCGCGACCTGAGCGCGCTGTGGGGCGATGCGGACACGCCCCGCACCGTGGTGTGGCCGCTGAACATGCGCATCGGAACGGTGTGAGCGACCGGTGCGGCCCGGGCCCTGCGCGGGGCGTGCGGGCGCGGTGAGGCCGGGCCTGCTTTCTTTCGTGAATCAAAGTTGTATCATGTGAAACTTCGGTTTCACATGAGTCCGCGCACAGGTGGTGCGCAGGACGACATCACGGACGACAACAGAGGAGACCCAGCCATGTCGGAACGCATCGTCTTTCGCAGCGGTGAAGCACTGGTCGCCGGTGGCCCCCCGGGCACCGCGGCCGAACCCGAAGTCATCATCGGCGAACTGGACGGCCCGGTCGGTACCGCGCTGGCCACGCTGACCGGCGATCAGGTGAAGGGTCACACCCGCGTGTTCGCCATCCTGAACACCGACATCCAGGTGCGCCCGCTGACGCTGATGGTGAGCAAGGTGACGGTGAAGGACGACCGCTACACCAACATCCTGATGGGCACGGTGCAGGCCGCCATCGCCAACGGCGTGCTGGACGCGGTGCGCGCCGGCGACATTCCGAAGGAAAAGGCCAACGACCTCGGCATCATCGTGTCGGTGTGGCTGAACCCGATGGTGAGCACCGCCAAGGATCTGGACCACAAGATCCTGTTCGACATCCATCGTCAGGCCATGGCCAAGGCGATCAAGAAGGCGATGAACAACCAGCCGGACATCGACTGGCTGCTGGAGAACCAGGACAAGATCACCCACAAGTACTACCAGATGGGCCTGGACGGAAAGATCTGACGCCGCAGCCACGTCGCTGCAGAAGGGGGAGACCGCGGTCTCCCCTTTTTGCTTCATGGGCGCTCAGCGCGGCGCGCGCCGCGGGCGGTGATGCGTGTCGTCGAACTCCGGCGGCCGTCGCCTGACCCAGCGCACGAAGGCGGCGACCGACGGGTGCGCGCGCAGCGCTTCCAGCGTGTGCAGGTCGCGCGCGAGTTCGGTCTCGCTGAACAGGGCGTGCAGCTTGCGGTGGCAGATGCGGTGCATGGCCACGGTTTCGCGACCCCCCTGCGATTTCGGTATCAGGTGGTGCAGATCGACCGCCGGGCCCGGTATCAGAGGGCGCCCGCACAGCGGACAGTCCGCGCGCGCCGGCGCGACCGGAAGCGGCGGCAGTTGCGTGCGCTGGCGTCTGTGCATCTTCACGGTGCACATCGACCGGCGACGGCGAAACCGGTTCCGTGTAGGCGGAATCCGACATGACATCCGGCTCAGGAACCGCCGCGCGGGTGACCTGCTCTATGGATCGCTTCGTGTGCTCACGAAGTCGTAGCGGCCGTCGACGCTGAGGGCCGGCTACGCAGGGAGGATAGACACAACAAGGCCGGCCCGACCGGCATCCATCCATCTATCCACAGGAGCGTCCACCTCATGATGAAGAAGCTGGTTCTTTCTTCGGCCCTTGCCGCCTTCACCGCCGTCCCGCTGGCCGCGTCCGCCGCCACGCCGATCGCCCCGGTCGGCCCCACCGTCACCGTGCTCACCGCCACGCCCACGCTGCTGGGTGCGGGCGTCGGCGTCGCCGCGCTCGGCAGCGGCACGCTGACCTTCGATGCCTCCGGCAACGCGGTCGGGCTGTTTCCGATCACCGGCGGCTATCTCGACCCGGACCTGTCAAACGCCCAGGTCGAACACGTGGGCAGCGGCCTGCGGCTGTCGCGCAACGGCGTCGATGTCGATCTGGAGAACTTCCTGATCGACACCACGCTGGCCCAGGACACGATATTCGGTCAGGTGACGGTCGGCGCCACCGTGCTGAACGACGTGCCGCTGTTCACGCTGTCCGGCCTGAACCTTTTCCTGTCCGACAGCGCCGGTGCGGCGCTGAACAGCTTCCTCGGCATTCCGAATCTGGCCGGCGCCCAGCTCGGCTTCGCGCTCACCAGCCCGGTGGCCGCGGTACCGGAGCCGGAAAGCTACGCGATGATGATCGCCGGTCTCGGCGCGATCGCGCTGATGGTGCGTCGCCGGCGTCAGGCGCTGCCGATCTGAGGTCTGCAGGCGGCAAGTGGGCGGTGTCGGGGCTGACCCGCTGCCGCCCTTTCAGAAGGGCAGCGCCAGCTGCCCTTCTTCCTGCCCGGCCGGCATCTCGGCGGCCTGATCGGCCGCCAGCAGATGGCCGGCTCGCACGCCCAGCAGACGGAAGCGCCGCTCCAGCGGCATGCGCTTCAGACACAGCCCGGCATGCCGGCGGATGACCGCGGCGTCGGCCGTGTAACGGTCCATCGTCAGTTCGCGGGTGACGATGCGGAAGTCGTCCTGCCTCAGTTTCACGCCCACCGATTTGGCCACCACCCCCTTGCGTTTCAGGTCGTCGGCCAGCCGCTCGCACAGCCGTGTGAACAGCGCGCCCAGTTCCTCGCGGTCGTGCTTCGCGTGCAGATCGCGCTCGAAGGTGGTTTCGCGGCTGATCGATTTCGGGTCGCGGCTGTAGCTCAGCGGCCGGTCGTCGCGGCCGTGCGCCGCTTCGGTCAGCCAGCTGCCGTAGCTGCGGCCGAAACGTTCGATCAGCCCCTGCGGGTCGGCCGCCGCGAGGTCGCCGATGGTGCGCAGGCCCAGGCTGTCCAGCTTCGCGTTCGCCTTCGGGCCGATGCCGTTGATCCGTTTCGCCGGCAGCGGCCAGATGCGGGCCGCGATGTCGGCTTCGGTGATCACCGTGAGGCCGCGCGGCTTTTCCAGATCGGAACAGATTTTCGACAGCAGCTTGTTCGGCGACAGTCCGATCGAGCAGCTGAGGCCGGTCGCCGCCTGCACCGCCTGCTGAATGCGTGCGGCGATCGCCCTGACGCCGCCGTGCGGGTCGTCACCGACGGCGTCCTGCGCACCCGGCAGGTCGGTCAGTTCGAAATAGATTTCGTCGATGCCGCGGTCGTCGATCTGCGCCACGTGTTCCAGTACCGCCTGCTTGAACAGCCGCGACATGCGCTTGTACTCGTCGAAATCGGTCGGCAGCAGCACCGCGTCGGGGGCCAGCGCGGCGGCCTTCATCAGGCCGATGCCCGAATGCACGCCGAAGGCGCGCGCCTCGTAGGTGGCAGTCGTCGCCACGCCGCGGCCTGCATAGTCGCGCAGCCGCGCGAAGCGGCGCGTGCCGTCCGGCTGCACGAGCGGCGGGTGCCGGCTGCCGCCGCCCACCACCACCGGCTGGCCGCGCAGTTCCGGGTAGCGCAGCAGTTCGACCGACGCGAAGAAGGCGTCCATGTCCAGATGGGCGATCCAGCGGCGCATGGCGATGTCAGCGGGGGCGCGGTGCGGGGGTACGGGGCGACGGTGACTGAGGGGCCGGCGAACCGGCCCGGCTGGCGGCCTCCAGCGCATCGCGCACCGCCGCCATGTCGTGCGCGCGCAGGCCATCGACCAGCGCGCGCGAGGCGTCGCGCCGGGCTTCGGCGTACTGGCGCAGCGCGCTCAGCGTCGGCGCCGACGGGGCGGACGGGCTCAGCTGCAGCTCGCTGAGGTCGTCGAAGCCCTGCTGATAAGGTGCGGCGATCTCGTTCTCGATGCGGCCGGCCAGTTCGTCGAAGCTCGCGCCGCTGCGCTGCGCATCGCCGATCAGCGCCTGCCAGCGCCGCACCAGCTGGCGGTCCTGACCTATGAAGTCGCTGATTTCGTTGCGCGCCATCAGTTCTTCGCTCCAGCGGTAGCGCGGGGCCGGAATGGCGACGATGAGCACCGCGATGAGCAGCGCCAGCGCGCCACCGGCCAGCCACTGTCCGTGCGACGCCAGCGGCTGGCGGTAGCGGCCGAGCAGGCTGTCGGCATCGAGCGGCCGCACCAGCGCGGCGCCGGCCAGCAGGCCGGAAATGAAACCGCCGATGTGGGCGCCGTTGTCGATGCCCGGAATGTTCAGTCCGAGCACGATGGTGATGGCCGCGAACAGCCCGGCTCCCCAGAACAGGCGCACGAATTCGCGCCTGTCCAGCGTGTCGCGCTGCTGCCAGAGGAAGGCCAGCAGCGCGCCATAGACGCCGAAGATGGCGCCCGACGCACCGCCGGACACCGCCCGGTCGCCCTGCACGATGAGCGACAGCAGGTTGCCGGTCAGGCCGCTCAGCACATAGATGGCGAGAAAGCGCAGCGGCCCGAACATGCGCTCGACCAGCCGGCCGCCGTCGAACAGCGAGGCCATGTTCATGCCCAGATGCAGCAGGCCGAAGTGCAGGAACATCGCGCTGCCCAGCCGCCACCACTGGCCGTCCTTCGTGGCCGGACCGAAGTTGGCGCCCCAGGCGAGCTGCACGCCGTTCTGCGAATGCCACAGGCCGGCGCCGCCCGCCAGCATCGCGGCGAACACCGCCAGATTGAGCGCGATCAGCACCACGGTGACCGGGATGCGCGGACGGCGTGTGGTGAGCTGGTCTATGAGGGGGAGCGGTGCGGCGGTCACGGATGAAGGCGTGTAGTCGGATGCAGCGGGTGCGAGGTTAGCACCGGGCAGCGGATCGGACCGTTACCACGCTGTCGCGGTTTCGCCATCGGTCGTGCGCTGTGCCGCAAAGCGCGCCGCGAGGAAGTCCGCAAAGGCGCGCACCCGGGCCGACTGCCGGTGATGCGGCGGCCAGATCGCGTGGATGTCGGCGGCCGCCCCCACCCACGGCGCCAGCACGCGCACCAGCCGCCCGTCGCACAGCAGCGGCGCCACATCCCACTCCGAGCGCAGCACGATGCCGTGGCCGGCCAGCGCCCAGTCCGCCGCCACCTCGCCATGGTTGGCGCTGAGCGGCCCGTCCACCTTCACCCGCACTTCGCGCGTGCCGTCGGACAGCGTCCAGATGTTGAAGGTGTCGTCGTTCTCGCGGATGACGATGCAGCGGTGGCCGCGCAGCGCCTGCGGCGAGTCCGGCTCGCCGTGGGCGGCGACATAGGTCGGCGCGGCCACCAGCAGGCGGCGGTTGCCGGCGATGCGCTGTGCGTGCACCCGGCCGTCCGGCGGCGGTCCGAAGCGGATGCCCAGGTCGAGGCCGTGCTGTTCGAGGTCCAGCGGCCGGTCGGTCAGCTGCAGTACCACCTCGACCTCCGGCCACTGCCGCACGAAATCGGACACCGCAGGTGCGACATGCCGCCGGCCGAAGCCGAAGGAGGCGTTGATGCGCAGCAGGCCCGCCGGCGCGTCGCCGCGGGCGGACAGGCCGCGTTCGAGCGCCTCGATGTCGCGCAGGATGCGTTCGCCGTCCTGCAGATAGCGCTCGCCTTCGGGCGTCAGACTGAGCCGCCGGGTGGTGCGGTTGAGCAGCCGCACGCCCAGCCGAGCCTCCAGCGTGGCCAGCCGCCGGCTGACCGCCGGCGGCGTTACGCCCAGCTGCTGGGCCGCCGCCACCAGACTGGGCTGACGGGCAAGGGTGGTGAAGAACAGCAGATCGGCGGCATCCTTCATTGATGATCTGAAATGCAATTATTGTTTGAATTGATGATCATTGTAGTTCTCTGCCGACCGCCTAGCATCCGGCTTTTCCGTGCTGCCGGTGGAAGGCCATGTCTGCGTCCGATCTTTTGTTCACGCTGCCGCTTGGCGCGGCGCTCGGTTTTTTCGGCGGTCTGTTCGGCATCGGCGGCGGCGTGATCGCGATTCCGCTGCTCGGCCTCGCCTTCGGCATGGATCAGGCGCTGGCCCAGGGCACCGCGCTGGTCATGATGGTGCCCAATCTGGTGATCGGCTGGTGGCGCTACCAGCAGCGCCATCCGGTGCCGTGGCGCCGGGTTGCTGCGCTGGCCGCGGTGGCGACCGCCACCACTGCGCTGACCGCACATTTCGCCGCGCGGCTCGATCCGGCGGTGCTGCGGGTGCTGTTCGGTGTGTTCATGAGCGCGCTGGCGCTGTCGCTGATGTGGCGCACAGGTGCCGCCGCCGACACGCCCCGGCCCGGGCGGCGCGAGCGGCTGATTCCGCTGGTCGGTCTGATCGGCGGCAGCAGCATGGGTCTGCTGGGCGTGGGCGGCGGCCTGCTGGCCGCACCGCTGTTCGTGCGCCTGTTCCGCCAGCGGCAGACGGTGGCGCAGAGCCTGGCGCTGGCGCTGGTCACGCCGAGCGCTGCCGTCGCGCTGGCCACCTATGCGCAGGCGCAGCGGGTGGACTGGGCCATGGGTCTGCCGATGGCGATCGGCGGCCTGCTCACCGTGTCGGCCGGCGTCGCGCTCGCCCACCGGCTGCCGGAAGCGCGCATGCGCACGCTGTTCGCATTCCTGCTGCTGGCGACCGGCCTCTGGATGCTGCTGCGCTGACGGAGCGCTCCGTCTGACGTACAGCCGGGGTTGCCAGACCTTATCGCGGGGGGGGGGGCGCCGCTCCCACGCATCCTCGCGTTGCGGTGGAAAGGCGCCCAGGCTGTTCGATGCCTGATTGCGGTCAGGGCTTGTGCCGGTCGGCCGGCTTCGCCTCAGCCCTGACCGAATTCGGTCCGGTCCAGCAGGTCGCCGACCAGTTCAAGGCGCAGCAGCGGGTCGCGCATTTCCATCAGGCGCTGACGGTCGTCGCCCTCCAACGGCAGCAGTTCGCACCAGCGGTTGGCCACCCAGCCGGCGTCGTCCAGCCGGCGGCTGCCGTCGGCCGGCCACAGGTCGGTGGCGCGCAGCAGGTCCATCAGCTTGACCAGATTGCCGGCGACATAGGCCAGCTCGGGCGGCAGCGGGCAGGGCGCGTCCGCCGGAATGTCCTCGACCTCGGCCATCCAAAGTCCGTGCGGGGTCTGCGCCTGCGCGGTGATCCGGAAACGGGTGGTGCCGCGGGTGACGATTTCGTACAGGCCGGGCTGCGGCTGGGCGAAGGTTTCGATGCGCGCGCGGGTGCCTACCGCGTGGAAACGCTCCGGTGCGCCGGGGCCGGCGCGCTTCACCTCGCTGCCCTCGATCAGTGACACGACACCGAATTCGCGGCCGGCGCGGTGGCATTTCTTGATCATGTCCAGATAGCGCACCTCGAAGATGCGCAGCGGCAGCCGGCCGTCCGGGAACAGCACGGTGCCCAGCGGAAAAAGCGGCAGTGCCTGGTCGGACAGCGAGGGGTCATTGGGGGGCAGGGTCATGAGCGTGTGGTGTCCTCGTTCGTCGGGCGGCAGCGTATCGCTTCGAGGTCGCCGGCGAGGCGGTCGATCTCGCGCTGGAGGTGGCGGCGCTGCGTGTCGGTCAGCGTGAGCGACAGGTCGGCCAGCGCCTGTGCCGCCAGTGTGCGGTTGTCATTGAAGGCGCGGGCGTAGCCGGCTGTCCAGTGCCGTGCCGGCTGTACGAACAGCGCTTCGAGTTCGCGGGCGAACGCGTCGGCGGGCAGGTCGCGGCGCGCGAGCAGCGCGCTCACCGCCGCCTGCCAGCGGCGGCGGCTGTCCAGCCCGTCGCCCGACGGGCTGCGGATGTCGCGTGCCCATGTCTCGACACGGGCGCGTTGCGCCGGGCTGAGCCGGCCGATCCAGTCTTCCAGGCGGGACAGCAGACGTTCGGCGCGCTCGCGCTGCAGTTCGGCCGCCGGCGGGCGCACCCAGTCCTCGACATAGTCACGGTTGTTCCGTTCGAAGCGCCGGTTCAGCGCCGCCAGCTGGGCCGGCGTGGCGCCGGCCACCACCGGTCCGATGTCGCGCGCCGCTTCGGCGGCGGTCTGGCCGAACAGCGCGAACAGGGTGTCGATGTGGCGGTCGATGCGCGCCGCGTCGCTGCCGCGGCCCAGCTCGGCACCGGCGTCGCGCAGCCAGGCGGCGTAGGCCGGCAGCTGGGTGCGGCAGTGCCAGCCGTGCAGCCGCGCGAGCGCCGGCTCAAGCCGCGCGCGGCCGGCGGCATCGAGCGGCACGTACTCTTCCAGCCGCCATGCGATCAGGCGGTCGGCCTGGCCGTAACCCATCTGCACCAGGCTGCAGGCGGCCAGCAGCAGCGGAAGCAGGGTGAGCATGCACAGCAGGGCAAGGGGAGGGCGCGGACGCATGGCGCTCGATCGAAGCGGGACACCCCCTAGACCGGCGACAGGCGGTCAGGTTCGCCTGCAACCTTTTTCCGCGCGCCCGCTCCCAGACGCAACGCCGCCGCCTACAATCGCGCCCATGACCCGATCGCGCCCGACGCCTGACCTGATGCGCCGACCGATTTCCCGACCGCTGCGAGGGCTGCTCGCCAGCGTGTGCGTGCTGCTCGCCGGCGGCTGCGGCGAGGTGTGGAACGATCCGTATCCGGCGGCCGAGCGCGGGCAGAACATCCTCTACACCGCCTTCACCGACCGGCCCAAGCATCTCGACCCTGTGCAGTCGTACAGCGAGAACGAGATCACCTTCACTGCGCAGATCTACCAGGCGCCGCTGCAGTACCACTACCTGAAGCGCCCGTTCGAACTGATTCCGGCCACCGCCGAAGCGATTCCGGTGCCGCGTTTCTACGACGCGGCCGGCCGCGAACTGCCGGCCGACGCGCCGGCGGTGGACATCGCCGAATCGGTCTACGAAATCCGCATACGGCCCGGCATCCGCTACCAGCCGCATCCGGCGCTGGCGCGGGATGAAGCAGGGCACTACCTGTACCACGAGGGCGGACCGGGCGAGCGGCGCACGCTGTACGACTTCGAGCGCACCGGCACGCGCGAACTGGAGGCCGCGGACTACGCCTACCAGATCAGGCGTCTGGCGCATCCGGCGCTGCATTCGCCGGTGTTCGGACTGATGAGCGACTACATCGTCGGCCTGAAGGAATACGGCGACACGCTGAAGGCGGCGGCGAAGTCTCTGCCGCCGGGCCAGTGGCTGGACCTGCGCCAGTACGACCTGCCGGGCGTACAGGTGATCGATCGCCACACCTACCGCATCCGCCTGAAAGGCAAGTACCCGCAGTTCCTGTACTGGCTCACCATGCCTTTCTTCGCGCCGGTGCCGTGGGAAGCCGACCGCTTCCACAGCCAGCCGGGCATGGCCGAGCGCAATCTGACGCTGGACTGGTATCCGATCGGCACCGGCCCTTACATGCTGAGCCAGAACGACCCGAACGCGCGCATGGTGCTCACGCGCAACCCGAACTTCGGCGGCGAAACTTACCCGTGCGAGGGTGAGCCGGGCGATCGCGAGGCCGGCCTGCTGGCCGACTGCGGCAAGCCGCTGCCGCTGACCGATCAGGTCGTGTTCACGCGCGAGAAGGAACAGATTCCGTACTGGAACAAGTTTCTGCAGGGCTATTACGACGCCTCCGGCATCAGTTCCGATTCCTTCGACCAGGCGGTGCAGTTCGGCCAGACCGGCGAGGTGAGTCTGAGCGACGACATGAAGGCGCAGGGCATCGAGCTGCAGACTTCGGTGTCCACCTCCACCATGTACATGGGCTTCAACATGGCCGATCCGCTGGTCGGCGGGCTGGGCGAGCGCGGACGCAAGCTGCGCCAGGCCATCGGCATTGCGCTGGATCAGGAGGAATTCATTTCCATCTTCCTGAACGGCCGCGGCCTGCCGGCGCAGTCGCCGCTGCCGCCGGGCATCTTCGGTCACCGCGACGGCCGCGAGGGCGTGAACGGCTACATGTACGACTGGGTCGACGGCCAGCCGCAGCGCAAGTCCATCGACGTGGCGAAGAAGCTGCTGGCCGAAGCCGGCTGGCCGGACGGCCGGGACGCGAAGACCGGCGAGCCGCTGGTGATCAATCTGGACACCACCGGCACCGGGCTGGGCAGCAAGGCGCGCATCGACTGGCTCACCAAGCAGTTCGAAAAGCTGGGCGTGCAGCTGGTGGTGCGCAGCACCGACTACAACCGCTTCCAGGACAAGATACGCAAGGGCGCGGCCCAGCTCTTTTTCTGGGGCTGGAACGCCGACTACCCGGACCCGGAGAACTTCCTGTTCCTGCTCTACGGCCCGCAGTCCAAGGTGAAGGCGCAGGGCGAGAACGCGTCGAACTACGAGAACCCGGAATTCGACCGTCTGTTCGAGCGGATGAAGGCGATGGAGAACGGCCCGGAGCGGCAGGCGGTGCTCGACCGCATGCTGGACATCCTGCGTCACGACGCGCCCTGGGTGTGGGGCTTCCACCCGAAGAGCTACGGGCTGGAACACAGCTGGGTGCATAACCGCAAGCCGTCGAACGTCGCCAACAACACGATGAAATACACCCGGGTCGATCCGGCGCTGCGCGACGCGAAGCGCGCCGAGTGGAACCGGCCGGTGCGCTGGCCGCTGTTCGCCTTCGCGGCGCTGCTGCTGGCGCTGGTGTGGCCGGCCTGGCGGCACTGGAAACGCTCGGAACAGGCGCGCGCGGTGGAGGGGCAGGCATGATCGCCTACATCGTCCGCCGGCTGCTCTATGCGATTCCCATCCTGATCGGGGTGAACCTGATCACCTTCGTGCTGTTCTTCGTCGTGAACTCGCCGGACGACATGGCGCGCATGCAGCTGGGCGCCAAGCGGGTGACGCCGGAAGCGATCGAGAAATGGAAGGCCGAGCGCGGCTACGACCGGCCGCTGGTGTGGAATGCCGATGCGCCCGGACTGGCGAAGGCGACCGACACCATCCTGTTCGACAAGTCGGTGCGCATGTTCGCCTTCGACTTCGGGCGTGCCGATGACGGTCGCGACATCGCGCTGGAAATCCGCAGCCGCATGGGGCCCAGCCTCGCGATCGCGCTGCCCACCTTTCTGCTTGGCCTGTTCGTCACCGTCAGTTTCGCGCTGCTGCTGGTGTTCTTCCGCCACACCGCGCTCGACGTGGGCGGCGTTGTGCTGTGCGTGGTGGCGATGTCGATTTCCGGGCTGTTCTACATCATCGGCGGCCAGTACCTGGTGAGCAAGGTGTGGAATCTGGTGCCGATTTCCGGGTACGCGCCCGGGCTGGACGCCGGACGCTTCCTCATCCTGCCGGTGCTGATCAGCGTGATCGGCGGCATCGGCTCGTCGGCGCGCTGGTACCGCACGCTCTTCCTGGAAGAGATCAACAAGGACTACGTGCGCACCGCCCGTGCCAAGGGGCTGTCCGAACTGCGGGTGCTGTTCCGCCACGTGCTGAAGAACGCCATGATCCCCATCCTCACCGGCGTGGTGGTGGTCATCCCGATGCTGTTCATGGGTTCGCTGCTGCTGGAAAGCTTCTTCGGCATCCCCGGTCTGGGCAGCTACACGATAGACGCCATCAATGCGCAGGACTTCGCAGTGGTGCGCTCCATGGTGTTCATCGGTTCGGTGCTCTACATCGTCGGCCTGCTGCTGACCGATCTGTCCTACACGCTGGTGGATCCGCGGGTGAGGCTGAAATGATGGAACTGCTATTCTGACCATATGGTCAGAATTTTAGGGGGCGTCATGCGTACCGTACCGATCGTTGAAATGAAATCGCGTCTCGCGGCCCTGCTGGCCGATGTGGCGCGTGGCGAGGAAATCGCGATCACCCGGCATGGCAAGGTGATTGCCCGGCTGATCCCCGAACCCGAACGACGAGCGGCCGACGCGTTCGCTTCGGTCTGGGACAGCGACGAGGCGTTCGATATCGAAGCGCCGCAGGACAGGCCGCCCGCTGACGTAGCGCCGATCGACTGATGCGTCATCTGCTCGACACCAACATCTTCATCGCTGCGCTCAAGGGGCGCAGCGAAGTGCGCACGCGCCTGCAGCGGCTGCCGCTCGCGGACCTGCTGCTGTCGCCGGTGGTGCTGGGGGAACTGGAGCTCGGCGTCGCGAAAAGTGCGTGGCCGGAACGGAATCGCGCGCGCCTCGCCGACGTGGTGCAGCACCTGACCGTCGTTCCGCTCGATGCCGAGGCGGCGCATCACTACGCCGACATTCGCGCCGTGCTGGAAAGACGCGGTACGCCCATCGGTGCGAACGACCTGTGGATCGCCGCCCAGGCGCGCGCGCTGGGTGCCGTGCTGGTGACCGACAATGTGCGGGAGCTGGGGCGGGTGGATGCACTGAAGATCGACAACTGGCTGCAATCATGAGCTTCAAGCCGCTGTTCCTGTGGTCCGACATCCTGCTCTGGTCGCTGCTGGCCGGCTGCGTGGTGCTGGCGTTCTACTGTCGCCGGCACGATTACCTGCGCCGTGCCTGGCGGCGGGTCGGCGAGTCGTCGGCGGCGATGGCGTCGGCCACGCTGCTGACCGCCTTCATCGCGGTCGGCCTGCTCGACTCGCTGCACTACCAGCCGCGCCTGCCGGCGAAGGAGGGCAGCACCGAAGTGCAGTACGCACCCGAGGTGCTGTCGGCGCTCGACGCGCTGCTGGCCGACCTCCGGCTCAAGAAGGAAAAGACCTACTCGGCGCCGCTGGCCACCCACGCCTTCGCCAAGGAAACGGTGGAACGCGACGGCGTGCAGACCCGCGACTTTCCGCGCCTGCAGCACGCCGGCCGGCATCTGGACGACCTCGCGCAGCATCGCGATGACCTGATCGCCCGCGCCGCGGCCGGCGCCTTCCGCGGCGCGCTGGTCTGGGCGGCCTTTACCGGCATCGTGGTCGGGCTGATCGCGTTGTCGCGCCGCACGCGCTACGCCGACACCTGTCGCGCGGTGTGGCGTCCGGCGCTTTCCGCGAGCCGGCCGGTGGCCTGGCGTGCGGTGCTGCTGACCACCGCAGTGCTGTGCGTCGCCGGCGGCGTGATGGCCGGCTGGGCCGACGGCTATCACGTGTTCGGCACTGACAAGGTGGGGCAGGACGTGCTCTATCTGTCGCTGAAATCGGTACGCACCGCGCTGCTGATCGGCACGCTCACCACGCTGGTCACGCTTCCGCTGTCGATCGCGCTCGGGCTGATCGCCGGCTTCCGTAGCGGCTGGTGGGACGACGCCATCCAGTATCTCTACACGGTGCTGAACTCGATACCCGGCGTGCTGCTGATTGCCGCCATGGTGCTCATGATGCAGGTGGTGATCGACACCCATCCGGAGTGGTTCGAAACCGCCGCCGAGCGCGCCGATGCGCGGCTGCTGGCGCTGTGCTTCATCCTCGGGCTGACCTCGTGGACCGGCCTGTGCCGGCTGCTGCGCGCCGAAACGCTCAAGCTGCGCGAACTCGATTACGTGCAGGCGGCGCGCGCCTTCGGCGTGGCCGACGCGCGCATCATGGCGCGCCATCTGCTGCCCAATCTGATGCACATCGTGCTGATCGCGCTGGTGATGGACTTCTCCGGCCTGGTGCTGTCGGAGGCGGTGCTGTCCTACATCGGCATCGGCGTGGACAGCACCCAGAACAGCTTCGGCACCATGATCAACGCTGCGCGGCTGGAGCTGTCGCGCGAGCCGGTCGTGTGGTGGTCGCTGGCCGCCGCCTTCGTGCTCATGCTGGCGCTGGTGCTGGCCGCCAACCTGTTCGCCGACGCGGTGCGCGACGCTTTCGATCCGCGCTTCCAGTGGCGGGCGCGCCGCATGCCGAGGAGGGCTACCGCATGAATGCGCCGCTGCTCGAAGTGCGCGGGCTTACCGCCGAACTCGATACGCCGGCCGGCATCGCGCGCGCGGTGGACGCGCTGGATCTCGATCTGCAGGCCGGCGAAACGCTCGCTCTGCTGGGTGAATCCGGCTGCGGCAAATCGATGACTGCTGCCGCGCTGATGCGTCTGCTTCCGGATGTCGGCTATCTCGCCGCTGGCAGCGTGCGCCTGTCCGGCCGCGAACTGACCGGGCTCACCGAAGCGCAGATGCGTGAGGCGCGCGGGCGCGACATGGCGATGATTTTCCAGGAGCCGGGCACCAGCCTGAATCCGGTGCTCACCGTGATGCAGCAGATCGGCGAGGTGCTGGCGGTGCATCGCGGCCTGCGCGGCGCGCCGGCACGCGCCCGGGCGCGCGAACTGCTGGAGGCGGTGGGCATTCCGGACGCCGCGCGCCGGCTCGACGAATACCCCTTCCAGTTCTCCGGCGGCATGAAGCAGCGGGTCATGATCGCGATGGCGCTGGCCGGCGAACCGAAGCTGCTGATCGCCGACGAGCCGACCACTGCGCTGGACGTGACCATACAGGCGCAGGTGCTGGACGTGCTTGCCGCGCTGCAGCGCGACCGCGAGATGTCCATGCTGCTGATCACCCACGACCTCGGCGTGGTGGCGCGCATGGCGCACCAGGTGGGCGTCATGTACGCCGGTCAGCTGATCGAGCGCGCGCCGCGCGCCGCCTTCTTTGCGCATCCTGCGCACCCGTATTCGCAGCTGCTGTTTGCCGCGCTGCCGGACACCGCGCGCCGCGGCGGCGTGGCCACCGAGCTGGCGACGATTCCGGGCTCGGTGCCGCCGCTCACCACCGATTTCCGGGGCTGCCGCTTTGCCGACCGCTGTCCGCGCGCCTGGGCACGCTGCCGCGAGGAGCTGCCGGCCTGGCACGACGCCGGTGAGGCACACCGGGTGCGCTGCCACCTCCACGACCCGGCGGAAGCCGCGCGTCTGGTACAACTCGACGGCATGGATCGCCGAGGCGCGCCGGCCGCCACGGCAGAAGCGGGGGCGCCGCTGCTGACAGTGCGCGACCTGAAGGTTCACTTCCCGATCCGCCGCGGCATCCTTCAGCGCACGGTGGGCCATGTCAGGGCGGTCGATGGCATCTCGCTCGACATCCGTGCCGGCCGCACGCTGGCACTGGTCGGCGAATCCGGCTGCGGCAAGACCACTGCCGGCAAGGCACTGCTGAAACTGATCGACGCCACCGCGGGCAGCATCACGCTGGATGGGGTGGATCTGGCCCGCGCCCGCGGCGATCAGTTGCGCGCGCTGCGCGCCCAGGTGCAGATGGTGTTCCAGGACCCCTACGGCTCACTGAATCCGCGCATGCGGGTGGGTGAAATCATCGCCGAGGGCATGAAAACGCTGGGCCGGCCGGGCGATGTGGCGGCGCTGCTGAGCCAGGTCGGGCTGCGGCCGGACATGGCGGACCGCTATCCGCACGAGTTCTCCGGCGGCCAGCGCCAGCGCATCGCAATCGCGCGCGCACTGGCGGTGCAGCCCCGGCTCATCGTGTGCGACGAACCGACCTCGGCGCTGGACGTGTCGGTGCAGGCGCAGATCCTGAACCTGCTCGGGCGGCTGCAGCGCGAGCTGGGTCTGGCCTATCTGTTCATCACTCACAACATCGCGGTGGTCGAGCACCTCGCGCACGACGTCGCAGTGATGTATCTCGGGAAAATCGTCGAGAGCGGGCCGGTGGAGCAGGTGCTGCGCGCGCCGCGCCATCCCTACACCCGTGCGCTGCTGTCCGCGGTGCCGCGCATCGATGGCGTGATGCAGGCGCAGAAGCTGGCCGGCGACCTGCCTTCACCGGCGAATCCGCCGTCCGGCTGCGCCTTTCATCCGCGCTGCCCCAAGGCCGGCGCGCGCTGCCGCAGCGAAACGCCGCTGCTCGAACCGGCCGGGAATGGAGTGGGGCATGCGGGGGCGGGGCACACCGGGGCAGCACACACGGTGGCCTGCTGGTTCCCGGAAGACTGATCCTCGCGCGGGCGGGCAGCGCCGGGTGAGGCGGTGGCCAGGCACCCGTGCGTGCCTGAACCTTACTTCGCGGTCTTTTTCGGCGCCGGCTTGGCGACCGGTTTCTTCACCGGTGCGGCGGTCTTCTTCGCGGGCACCGCACCCTGCTTCTTCGTGACCGGGGCCGCACTCTTGCGCGGGGCGGCCGGCTTGGCCACCTGCTTGCCGGATGCCGCCTTGCCGCTCACCGCGGGTGTCGGCGCAAGCGGCACGGTCACCCAGCGGCCGTTGCGCTTCACCCGGCGGGTCTGCACCTTGTCCGCCGACAGCCGGGGCGCTTCCTCGACGCTGAGCCCGGTTTCCGGCGACAGCTCCGTGCCTTCTTCCGGCACCAGCAGCGTGCTGCCCGGACCCACCTTGACCGTGGGTGACAGGCCGTTGAAGCGGCGCAGACGCCATTCGCTGACACCGAAGCGCCGGACCACCGACGCCATCGTTTCCTTCGGCCCCAGCGTGTAGGTGCGCCAGGCCGAGCCGCTGGGCGCGCTGGTGTCGCGGCTTTCCAGATTCGACATGAAGGTGTCGACCGCGTGCGCCGGCAGCACCAGCTGGGCGCCGCCCTCGCCGGTGCGGATGACCGGCCGCTTGTGCTGCGGATTGAGCGCCTTGATCTCGGCCACCGGCACGTCGGCCAGCCGCGCGGCGGTGGCGAGATCCATGGTCGGCGCTTCTGCCACCAGCGCGAAATACGGCTTGTTGGCCACTGGGTCCAGCTCGATGCCGAACAGTTCGGGCTGCGCGATGATGTTCTTCAGCGCCTGCAGCTTGGGCACGTAGTGGCGGGTTTCCGCCGGCATGTTGAGCGAGGCGTAGTCGGTGGGCAGGCCGGCCGCCTGATTGCGCATCACCGCGCGGCCGACCGCGCCCTCGCCCCAGTTGTAGGAGGCCAGCGCCAGATGCCAGTCGCCGTGCATTTCGTAGATTTTCTGCAGATATTCCAGCGCGGCGGCGGTGGAGGCGACGATGTCGCGACGGTCGTCACGCTGGGCGTTCTGTTCGAGCCCGTACAGCTTGCCGGTCGACGGAATGAACTGCCACAGGCCGGAGGCCTTGGCTACCGACAGCGCTTCCGGGTTGTAGGCGCTTTCCACCATGGGCAGCAGCGCCAGTTCGGTCGGCAGGCCGCGCTTCTCGATCTCCTCGACGATGTGGAACATGTAGCGCCGGCCGCGCTCGGTGATGCGGCGGAAGTAGTCCGGGCGGTTCAGGTACCAGGCCTGATGCTCGGCCACCAGCGGGTGGTTCAGGTCGGCCATGCCGAAACCCTTGCGGATGCGCTCCCACAGGTCGTCCGGCGGCACCGTCAGATCGACCGGCTTGACCGCGTCGGTCGCGCCATCGACCACCTCGGTGGCCTTGGGAAAGGGGATGGGTTCGGCACTGCCCGGCTTGATGCCCGGCGTGGTGCGGGCGGCCCCGTCCGCGGGTCGACGGGCTGCAGGGCGTTCGCCCGAACGGGCACCCGGACTGGCCGATGCACCCGGCGGCGGGTCGGCTCTGTCCTCGGTCACCACGCCGGTGGCGGCACAGCCAGCCAGCGTGGCGGCCGCAAGCACGATCAGCGAGCGGCGCAGCAGGGATGCGATGAAAGACGGCATTGTGGCGCAGAAGCCAAACCCCGAATGCTAGCCAGCCTGACGGTGCAGCGTCAAACCGGGGTGCGGGCAGGGGACGGCAGGTAAAGTGCATGACGGTGCATCGACCCCGCTGCCGGCCATCGGTTTCAGGCGCCGTGAAGACAGGGGCGAGCGGGCCCGCTGCACTGCCGCTTGCCGTTGGCGTAGGCAGCGTTATGATGGCGGGCAAAAAAACGGGTGTTCACATGAAAGCGCTGGTCATCGAGGACTCTCAGACGGGGCTTGCGGTCGTCAGCCAGCATCTGGAGCGCATGGGCATACAGCCGATCGCCGCCACCGACGGGGAGAGCGGCGTGGCGCTTTTCCGTGAGCACAACCCGGACATCGTGCTGCTCGACGTGGTGCTGCCGGGCATGGACGGTTACGAAGTCGCCCGCCGCATCCGCGCCATCGAACAGTCCGGCGAATGGACGCCCATCATCTTCCTGACCGCCCGCACCGCCGACACGGATCTGGTGCAGGGCATCACCGCCGGCGGCGACGACTACCTGTTCAAGCCGATCAGCGAAGTGGTGCTGGCCGCCAAAGTGCGCGCCATGCAGCGCATCCTGCAGATGCGCTACTCGTTGGTGGTGCTGACCCGCAAGCTCGACGCGGCCAACCAGGAGCTGACCCGTCTGACCTCTCTGGACGGCCTGACCGGGCTGTCCAACCGACGTCATTTCGACGAAACCCTGATGCGGGAGTGGCGTCGTGCCGCGCGCTACAAGCGGCCGCTGGCGCTGGCGCTGATCGACGTCGATCACTTCAAGCTGTTCAACGACACCTACGGTCACCTGGCCGGCGACGAGTGCCTGAAGTCGGTGGCCAACGCGCTGCAGGCGGTGTCGCGCCGCCCGAGCGATCTGGTGGCGCGCTACGGCGGCGAGGAATTCGCGCTGGTATTGCCGGAAACCGATCTCGCCGGTGCGCGCAACGTGGCCGAAGGCGTGTGTGACTCGATCCGTGCGCTGCAGCTGCCGCACGGTGCGTCGCCCAGCGGCGTGGTCACCATCAGCGTCGGCGTGGCCAGCCTGACGCCGGGTACCGGCGGCCCGCAGAACCTGATCGCCGAAGCTGATCTGGCGCTGTACGACGCCAAGTCCGGCGGCCGAGACCGGGTCGGCTTCCGCCAGCCGGAAACCGTGGCCGGCTGAAGCGCCGGCCGTCCCGGCCGGTCAGAAATCGTTTTTCCACGCCCGCAGGGCCGCGAACACCTCGACCGGTGTGTTCAGCGGCCGGCCAGCGTGCGCCTGGGCGGCCCTGATCACCTCCGGTTCGCGTACCCGCAGGAAGGGATTGGTGGCCAGTTCGTCGGCCAGCGCGCTCGGCACCGTCGGTTCGCCGGCCGCGCGCTGACGGGCCACCCGGCGGGTGCGGGCGAGCAGCGCCTGGTTGTCCGGTTCCACCGCCAGCGCGAAGCGCAGGTTGGCTTCGGTGTATTCGTGGGCGCAGTACACCCGGGTGTGCAGCGGCAGCGAGGCCAGCCGCGACAGCGCATGCCACATCTGTTCCGGCGTGCCCTCGAACAGCCGGCCGCAGCCGCCCGCGAACAGCGTGTCGCCGCAGAACAGCCGGTCGCGGGCGACATAGGCGATGTGACTGCGGGTGTGGCCCGGCACTTCGAGTACCGCGAACGGCGCATCCAGCCAGGGCAGGGCGATGCGGTCGCCCTCGCGCACCACCTGGTCGATGTGCTCGATGCGTCCGTCGTCCGGCCCGTACACGCGGGCCCCGGTCAGTCGTTTCAGTTCGCCCACGCCGCCGGTGTGATCGGCGTGATGGTGGGTGATCAGGATGGTGTCCAGGCGCAGCGAATGTTTGTCGAGAGCGGCGCGAACCGGGGCGGCATCGCCCGGATCGACCACCAGCGCCCGGTCACCTGCGGCGGCGAGCCAAAGATAGTTGTCGCCAAATGCGGGGATCGGATATATCTTCATCCGCCCGATTCTGGCGGCTGGGCCTCGCGTTGACAATGCGCCCCGCCGTTTTTCCCCCGTCGCGATCCGCCCCGCCCATGTCGATTCCCGGTCTGCACGAATGGTTGGACACCCCGCAGGGACAGTACGTCCAGCGCTGGGAACAGGCATGTGTGGACCAGATCGTGGCCGACGTGTTCGGCTATAACGCGGTGCAGATAGGCCTGCTGGAGCACGATTACCTGCGCGCCAACCGGATGCCGTACAAGCTGTACTGCGAGGACGCGAAGCCGGGTCCGGTGCGTGCGCTGATCTGCGATCCGGTGCAGCTGCCGCTGGCCTCGACCAGCGTCGATCTGGTCGTGCTGCCGCACGTGCTCGAATTCGCCAGCGATCCGCACGCGGTGCTGCGCGAGGTGGAGCGGGTGCTGGTGCCGGAGGGTCAGGTGCTGGTGACCGGTTTCAACCCGTTCAGCCTGTGGGGAGCCCGGCGGCGCCTGCGCGAGCGCGATCCCTTCCCGTGGAACGGCGACTGGCTGTCGGTGCCGCGGCTGCGCGACTGGTTCAAGCTGCTCAGCCTGGACACCCAGGCCGGCTGTTTCGGCTGCTACCGGCCGCCGGTGCGCAGCGACACCTGGCTGTCGCGCTGGCAGTTCATCGAGGTCGCCGGCGAGCGCTGGTGGCCCTTTCTCGGCGGCGCCTACGTGCTGCAGGGAATCAAGCGCGTGCGCGGCATGCGGCTCATCATGCCGGCCTGGCGCGACCGCCGGGCCGCGGCGCGTGCGCTGGCCGCGGTCAGTCCGCGCGCGCAGAAAGACAGGTCGACCGGCCAGTGAGCCGGCGACCGCACTGAACCCTTCCGGAGATCCTTTTGGACGAAGTCATCATCTATACCGACGGCGCCTGCAGCGGCAACCCGGGCCCCGGCGGCTGGGGCGCGCTGCTGCAGAGCGGTACGCACGAGAAGGAAATGTCCGGCGGCGAACCCTCGACCACCAACAACCGGATGGAACTGATGGCGGTGATCGAGGCACTCAATGCGCTGAAGAAGCCGGTGCGCGCGGTGGTCTACACCGACTCGCAGTACGTGCAGAAAGGCATCAGCGAGTGGATACACGGCTGGAAGCGCAAGGGCTGGAAGACCGCCGGCGGCGATCCGGTCAAGAACGTCGATCTGTGGAAGGCGCTGGACGCGGCCGCCGGCGTGCATCAGGTCGAATGGAAGTGGGTGAAGGGCCACGCCGGCCACCCGGAGAACGAACGCGTGGACCGGCTGGCCCGCGAAGCGATTCCGACCCGCCGTTGACCGCTGTCAGCGAACCGCAAGGCGCCGCCGGTACAATGCGGCCCGCCTCATCCGCAAGCACCCCGCGCCCGGCGCCGCCCGGCGCGACATTTTCAGCGCCCGCACCGACATGACCCGTCAGATCATCCTCGATACCGAAACCACCGGCCTGGAATGGCAGAACGGCGACCGGCTGATCGAAATCGGCTGCGTCGAACTGGTCGGGCGCAAGCGCACCGGCCGTCAGCTGCACCTGTACTGCAATCCGGAGCGCGAAGTGCCCGAGGGCGCGGTGGCGGTGCACGGCATCACCACAGAATTCCTGGCCGACAAGCCGAAATTCCGCGACGTGGTCGACCAGATCGTCGATTTCGTCCGCGACGCGGAACTGGTCATCCACAACGCGGCCTTCGACACCGGCTTCATCGACAACGAACTGAACATCGTCGGCCGGCCGCCGCTGCGCGAAATCTGCGTGTGGCCTGCGATCGACACGGTGCGCATGGCGCGCGACATGTTCCCGGGCAAGCGCGCCAACCTCGACGCACTGTGCGAGCGTTTCGGCATCGAGAACTCGCACCGCGAATTCCACGGCGCGCTGCTCGATGCGGAACTGCTGGTCGAGGTCTATCTGGCGATGACGCGCGGCCAGGAAAGCCTGATCATCGATCTCGAACCCGAGCCCTCGGCGGTGCGTGCCGCCGCCGCAGCGCGCCCGCGCGGTGCATTGCGCCGGGTGCAGGCAAGCGAGGCCGAGATCGCCGAACACCAGAAGCTGCTGGCCGAGATCGACAAGGCCAGCGGCGGCGCCACCGTGTGGCGCAAGCTCGAACCGGCCGCGGCCGGATGAATACAGGGGCGACCGGCCGTCCCCGAGCCGAGGCAGGTTTCTTGCTTCGGCGGCCGGACATTTCCGGATGCGTCGCCGACCCGGCGGCGTGGTCCGGTAGTGCTGACAACCCGACAGGAGACCCCGCATGAGCGCGCAGAAAATTCCCGCCACACTGATCCCCGGAGACGGTATCGGACCGGAAATCATGGAGGCCGCGCTGGCGGCCCTGGAGGCGGTGGGGGCGCCGTTCGAGTGGGAAGAGATGCCGGCCGGCATGGGCGCGCTGAAGAGCGAAGGCGATCCGCTGCCGGGCAAGACGCTGGACAGCATCCGCCGCACCCGGCTGGCGCTGAAGGGCCCGCTGGAAACCCCGGTCGGCGGCGGCTTCCGCTCGATCAACGTGCGCCTGCGCGAGGAATTCAAGCTGTACGCCAACATCCGTCCGGCGCGCACGCTGATTCCGGGTGGCCGCTACGACAACATCGACCTCATCGTCTGCCGCGAGAACCTCGAAGGCCTGTACATGGGCTACGAGCACTTCATCCCGATCGAGGGTGACCCGCACGCGGTCGCCATGTCGACCGGCGTGAACACCCGCCAGGGCGCGCGCCACATTCTGGAATACGCCTTCGACCACGCGATCGCGCTCGGCCGCAAGAAGGTGACCGTGGTGCACAAGGCCAACATCATGAAGGCGCTGACCGGCATCTTCCTGGAAACCGCCGAACAGATGTTCGAGGAGCGCTACAAGGGCAAGATCCAGTTCGAACAGGTCATCGTCGATGCATGCTGCATGAAGCTGGTGATGAACCCCTGGCAGTTCGACGTGCTGGTCACCACCAATCTGTTCGGCGACATCCTGTCCGATCTGACCGCCGGTCTGGTCGGCGGTCTGGGCATGGCGCCCGGTTCCAACATCGGTGCCGACGCGGCCATCTTCGAAGCGGTGCATGGCTCGGCGCCGGACATCGCCGGCCGCGGCATCGCCAACCCGACCGCACTGGTGCTGGCGGCCGCGCTGATGCTGGATCACGTGAAGCAGCAGGACAAGGGCGACCGCATCCGCCAGGCGGTCAGCGACACGCTGAACGTGGACAACGTGCGCACCGGCGACCTGGGCGGCAAGGCCAGCACCCGCGAGTACACCGAGGCGCTGGTCGCCCGCATCCGCAACAACGGCTGAGCGGACTGCGCCCCGTCCGGCACACCGGGCGGGGCGGTCAGCGCCGGACGCGATCGCGTCCGGCGGCGTCCGGCATCCGTACGCGGCACGGCCGCGGTCTGGGCGATAATCGTCCACCTCGTCGTCCACTTCGTCGCTCTTCCCGCGCGCCCCTCTCCATGAAAGTCTTCGGATTTGCCGGCTACAGCGGCTCCGGAAAGACCACGCTGATCGAGCAGCTCATTCCGCGCTTCGTGCTGGACGGGCTCACCGTGTCGCTGATCAAGCATGCCCATGCCGGATTCGACATCGACCGGCCGGGCAAGGATTCGCATCGCCTGCGTGAAGCCGGCTGCACCGAAGTCATGCTGGTGTCGAACAACCGCTGGGTGCTCATGCACGAACTGCGCGGCCGGCCGGAACCAACGCTGGACGAGCAGATCGCGGCGATGGGCGACTGCGACCTGCTGCTGGTCGAGGGCTACAAGGCTTCGCCGATTCCGAAGCTCGAAATTCACCGGCCGTCCTACGGCCGTCCGCTGATGCATCCGGACAATCCGCACATCGTGGCGGTGGCGACCGACGAGCCGATGGAACTTCCATTGCCGCGGCTGGACCTGAACGACGTGGACGGCATCGCCGACTTCATCCTCCGACATCAGGGGTTTCGAGGAACGATCCGATGAACGAAATGCTTACGCTGGACGCTGCGCTGGAGCGTCTGCTCGCCGCCGCGCGCCCGATCACCGATACCGACACCGTGCCCACGGCCGCCGCCAGCGGGCGGGTGCTGGCGGCCGACCAGCGCTCGACGCTCACCGTGCCGCCGCACGACAACTCCAGCATGGACGGCTACGCGGTCCGTCTGGCTGACCTGACCGCGCCCGGCGACTGCCTGCCGGTGAGCCAGCGCATTCCGGCCGGCCATGTCGGCGCGCCGCTGGCCGCCGGCACCTGTGCCCGCATTTTCACCGGTGCGCCGGTGCCCGAGGGCGCCGATGCCATCGTGATGCAGGAGTCGACCCACGCCTCCGATACCGGCGTGCGCTTCGACGAGATTCCGAAGCCGGGCGCCTGGATACGCCGCGCCGGCGAGGACATCCGCGCCGGCGAAGTGGTGCTGGCGGCAGGCACCCGGCTGCGCGCGCAGGAAGTGGGGCTGGCCGCGACCATCGGGCTGGCCGAACTGCCGGTGGTGCGCCGGCCGCGGGTGGCGCTGTTCTCGACCGGCGACGAGCTGGTGATGCCGGGCGAGCCGCTGCCGCCGGGCGGCATCTACAACTCCAACCGCTACACGCTGCGCGCGCTGTGCGAAACGCTGGGCTGCGAAGTGCTGGATCTGGGCATCGTGCCCGACCGTCTGGACGCCACCCGCGCCGCGCTGCGCGAAGCGGCGGCGAACTGTGACCTCATCCTGACCAGCGGCGGCGTCGGGGTCGGCGAAGAGGACCACATCAAGCCGGCCCTGCATGCCGAAGGCGGTCTGGACAGCTGGAAGATCGCGATGAAGCCGGGCAAGCCGCTGGCGCACGGTCATGTGCGCCGGGGCGAGGGCGATCACGCCGACTTCATCGGCCTGCCCGGCAATCCGGTGTCCAGCTTCGTCACCTTCCTGCTGCTGGTGCGACCCTTCATCCTGCGTCGCATGGGCGTGAGCGACGTGACGCCACAGCCGTTCGCGGTGCGTGCCGACTTCGACTGGCCGAAGCCGGACCGCCGGCGCGAATTCCTGCGCGTGCGCCGCAATGCCGCAGGCGGACTGGACCTGTTCCCGAACCAGAGTTCGGGCGTGCTCACCTCCACCGTGTGGGGCAGCGGTCTGGCCGACATCGCCGCCGGCCAGCCGGTGAAGCAGGGCGATGCCGTACCCTTCCTGTCCTTTGAATCCCTGCTTTACTGAACATCATGAAGATCAAGGTGCTGTACTTCGCCGCGCTGCGCGAGGCGCTGGGTTCATCCGGTGAAACCCTGGAACTGCCCGCGGGCGTGACCACGCTGGCCGGCGTGCGTGCGCTGATCGCCAACCGCGGCGGCGACTGGGACAGGCTGGCGCAGATGAAGAACCTGCGCGCGGCGGTGAACCAGCGCATGGCCGAGCCGGACACCGCGATCGCCGATGGCGACGAGGTGGCCTTCTTCCCGCCGGTCACCGGCGGCTGAGCCGGCACTGAGGAGAAAAGCATGAGCGTGAGCGTGAGCGTGCAGCAGGCCGACTTCGACATCGGCGCCGAGATCGACGCGCTGCTGGCCGGCCGGACCGACGTCGGTGCTGTGGCCACCTTCACCGGTCTGGTGCGCGACATCAACGACGGCTCCGGCGTGCATGCGATGACGCTGGAGCACTACCCCGGCATGACCGAGGCGGCGCTGGAGGACATCGTCGCGCAGGCGAAGGCGCGCTGGGACATCCTGGCGGTGCGGGTGATCCATCGCGTCGGCACGCTGCAGCCGGCCGACCGCATCGTGCTGGTCATCGTCGCCGGCAGCCACCGCGGCGAAGCATTCTCCGCCTGCGAATTCATCATGGATTACCTGAAGACCCGCGCGCCGTTCTGGAAGCGGGAGGACACGCCGGACGGCAGCCGCTGGGTGGATGCGCGCGATTCCGATGACAGCGCCGCGCAGCGCTGGATGCAGCAGGGCTGAGCGTTCAGGGCCGCGCGTCAGCCGCGCGCACCGGAACCGGGAAGGGCGCCACCGTGCGCCCTTTTTTCATGTACAGCAGCACCGGCGCGCAGCGCTGCGGGTCGGCGTGGATGCCGACGCAGTCCAGACACTGGAAGCAGTCGTCGTAGCGGATGGCGCCGCTGCGCTCGATCGCGTCGTACTGGCAGCGGTGACGGCAGGTCTGGCAGGGCTGGCCGCATTCGGCGCGGCGGGTGAGCCAGTCCAGCCGCCGCAGCTTGCCGCCCAGCGTCATTGCGGCACCCAGCGGGCACAGGAAGCGGCAGAAGAACTTGTAGCTGAAGGCGCCGGTCGCGAGCAGGCCGACCGCCCAGGCGACATAGGGCCATGAGCGGTCGAAGCCGACGGTGATGGCGGTCTTGAACGGCTCGACCTCGACCATGCTTTCCGCCAGCCGCGGCGCCAGTGCGGCCGACAGCACCAGTGCGGCCAGCAGTGCGTAGCGGCCGCGGTCGAGCACGCGCGCCACGCCGCGGGGCAGGCGCATCTGCGGCACGCGCAGCTTCTGCGCCGCGAGCGCGACGAATTCCTGCAGCGCGCCGAAGGGGCAGAGCCAGCCGCAGAAGGTGCCGCGGCCCCAGACGAAGAAGCTCACGACGGTGAAGGCGATGATGAGCAGCGATACCGGGTCGTACAGGAAGCTCGCCAGATTCTGGCCGGCGGTCAGCGTCTTGATCGCGCCGGTGATCTGCACGATGGACAGCTGGCCCTGGGCATACCAGCCGATGAACACCAGCGTGAAGGCGAGGAAGACGTTGCGGAACAGAGCCAGCCGGCGGGCGTCGCGAGCGACCCAGTCCGGCCGGGCCAGCACCGCGGACAGCAGCGTCAGCGCAAGACCGATGGCCAGCAGATCCGGCCAGCGGCCGGCCCAGGCGACCAGCCACTCCGGCGGCGGCTCCGGCGGATAGACGAACAGCGCCGCCTCCGGCCGGTAGTCCAGCGTCACCGTCTGGTGGGTGATGCGCGGCAGCATCATGCCCTTGGCGCGGGTGAGCGTGAGCGTGAACTGCATCGGTCGCGCCGGGTCCAGCCCGGCCTGCGCATAGACGCGGAACACGCCGGACGCGTTGAACGCCGGTGCGCCGTCCGGCGCCGGGTGCTCGAACACCAGATCGCGCATTTCCACCGGCAGTCCGCTCTGGGTCAGCGACAGCGCCGGCGGCGGCGTGCCCGGCACGAACTGGTCGTCGATCAGCGCCACCCGGCCGGCGGTGGCCAGCCACAGCGCGTGCTGGCCGTCTTCCAGCTTCTTCATCAGGTCGCCGTAGCGCGCATCGCCGAGCACCGCGCGTCCGACAGTGGGTGCGTTCAGGTAGCCGACGTAGAGATCGACCAGCGTGCCGCCCGGCTCGGCCAGCGCCCCCTCGTCTGCGCCTTCGCCATCGGTGCCGGCGAACAGCTTTTCCGCCTGCGCGTGAGTGACCCGAAGATGGCCGATCAGCCCGCGTTTCAGCAGCGTGGCGAAATCGAGTCTTTCGTACAGGTCAGCGCGCGCGCGGGCGGTCGGTCCGCGCGCGCCGGGATCAGCGAAGCCCAGCTTGGCGCGCGCCACCGCCAGACCGGCGGCGAGTACCGTCTGGTTCACGATGCGCACCGAGGCGGTGGCCTTGGTCACGCCATCGAGTACCACCCGTGTTTCGCTGCCGCCGGCGCGCGTGTTGCCGTAGGCAGACGACACGGTGATTTCCTGTTTCAGGCTTTTTCCGGCGTACTGCTGCACGAACTCGCGCAGTGGCGCCTCGCCCAGTCCGCTCAGGAACACCGGCTCGTGCTGGCGCAGCACTTCGACATCGATGAAGCCGCCCTTGCGGTCGATGGCGACCAGCAGATTCATCGGCGTGCCTTCGAAGCCGGGAATGGGTGCGAGGTCGATCGATTCGAACACATAGCCGACCGGGCCGGCTTCCGGTTCCAGTTCGCTGGTGATCGGCCACACCGGCAGATCATCGAGTTGCGGCTGCACATGCAGCGGGGGCTGGAAGCGGCGCTGCAGTGCATCCAGCGTCAGCTCGCCCGCCTGCGCACAGGCGCAGAGCAGGAGCAGCAGAAGGGCGAACAGACGGCGGATCGGGGGCGGCATGAGGGCGTTCCGGCGGGCCTTCGAAGTGGCTGCAGATGCTAAACGCGGCGATGCCGGGCGGACGCATGGAAATTGCCCGAAACCGGCGCCCGCGTCCGGCGGTCGGTGCGCGTACAGTGCGCGTCCGCCGCATGTTTTCCGGAGTGTTCCGATGTCCCTGATTCCGTCCGCGCTGCCCTCCCTGCTTGCCGTGGTCGCGCTCGGCCTGCCGTTCGCGGCGCTTGCCGTCACCGACGAAGACATCGCCGAGGCGGTGCAGAAGCCGTCGTGGGGCCTGTACAAGGGTTACGCCGAATTCAAGATGGCGCATTACGCCGACGCCAAGCGCATCTGGAGCGCGCTGGCCGAGCGCGGCAACGGCGAGGCCTGGTTCAACCTCGGCATCCTTGCCGAAGACGGGCTTGGCGAGCCGCGGGACGCGCACGCCGCGCGCCGGCTGTACGAGAACGGTGCCGAAGCCGGCAGCCGCAACGCGGCGCTGCGGCTGGGGCTGCTGCTGCAGGGCGGCAAGCTCGGCCAGCGCGATCTCGACGGTGCGCGGCGCTGGCTGAAGGTCGCGGCGGACAAGGGCGACGCCGAAGCGGCGACCCATCTGGCCGCTCTGGATGACCCGCAGGGCGGTGGTAGCGTGCGCGATCGCGAACTGGCCGAAGCTCGCCGTTTCGAGGCCGAAGGCCGGCACGCCGATGCGGCCGCGATGTACCGCAAGCTGGCTGATTTCGGCGATGTGCGCGGGGTCACCCGTCTGGCCTGGGCGTATGAGGCCGGGCGTGGCGTGGAGCGCAATCTGGCCGAAGCCGCCCGGCTGTTCCGGGTGGCGGCGGAGCAGGGCGACGCGGAAGCGCAGTACGCGCTGTCGGTGATGCTGGACACCGGCGCAGGTCAGGTCCGCAACGGCGATGAGGCGCTGCGCTGGCTGCGTGCGTCCGCCGGCCAGAACTACCCGCCGGCGATACAGGCGCTGCAGGCGCGCAACTGAGCCCCTGCGTCAAACCAGGCCGAGATCGCGTGCGATCAGCGCGGCCTCGGCGCGCGACGACACATTGAGCTTCCGGTACAGCTCCTTCACGTAGCCGGCCACCGTGTGCTGCGAAATGCCCAACAGGCGTGCGGTTTCCGCCTGGGTGAGGCCTTTCGAGATCAGCCTCAGCACTTCGGTTTCGCGTTCGGTGAGGTCGGGGCCGGGCGCCGACGGCGCCGGCTGGAAAAAGGCCAGCATGCGGCGCGCGATGGCCGGCGACAGCGGCGGCTGGCCGGCGGCGATGCCGGTCAGCGCCTGCACGATGCCGGCCACCGGCTGGTCCTTCAGCAGATAGCCCCGGGCGCCGGCGCGCAGCGCCGGAAAGATGTGGCCATCGTCGTCGTAGATGCTGGCCACGATGCACAGCGTGGCCGGCGAACGCCGCTGTATCTGTTCGATCAGCGTGATCCCGCTGCCGTCCGGCAGTCCGAGATCGATGAGCGCGATGTCGGGCGCCGGCCCGGCGGCCAGCTTGTGCGCGGCTTCGGCCAGCGAATAGGCGCTGTCGATGGCGATGCCCGGAAAGCTCTGTTCGAGCGCATCGCGCAGCCATGCTTGCGATTCCGGCAGATCTTCGAGGATGAATCCGGTCTTCATCGGGGACGGCGGGGCCTGCGCCCCGGCTGTTGCAGTGCCCGGACATCATAACGCCGGGTCGCCGCCGCGCACCCCCGTGATCGCGGGGGCTGGCAAGCCGCCCCGCTTCAAGGACAATGCGCGGGTCAGGGCGGCCGCGCGGGCCGCATCCTCCAACAACAAACACAACGGAAAGCCCGATGCAGCCGCCGCCGATCGAGCGACCTTCGTCCGTGCGCATCGCGCGCGCGCAGCGCCCGCACCTGCGTGGCCGTCTGCTGACCCTTCTGGCTTCGGGCCTGCTGTCCGGCGCCGCCGCTGCCGCCCCGCCCGCAACGGTATCCGACGCCGCCTCCGCGGCTTTGCCCGATCCCGCAGCCGGCCTGCAGGACAGCCGGCTGCACGCGCTCGACACCATGGCTCCGCGGGGGCGCTGGGCGGCGCGGCTGGAGATGCGCAGCAACGGCTACGACCTGTGGTTCGACGACCGTGGCCGCATGCGCGGCCTGGGCGGCGAATTCGACCGGGTGGACCTCAACGCCGGCATCTTTCCGGCGCTGGCGCTGCTCGGGCCGGGCGCCACGCTCGGCACCACCCGGCTGCGCTCGCGGGTGAATATCGATTTCACCGCGCTCACCATGGGCTACGGCATCAGCGATGACCTGACCGTGGGTTTCATCCTGCCGTACTCGCACATCCACACCGGGGTCGGTTTCGCGATGAGCGGCGGCAATGTCGGCTTCAACCCGGCCTTCAATGCCGGGCTGCCGATCGGGCCCGGCAATTTCCCGTTCGCGCCGGTCGGCGGGCCGGTGGCGCCGATGGGCAGTGCCGGCGTGCAGCGCCTGCTGACCGACCCGGCTTTCGGCTACCGCTACAAGCCGGTGGGCAGCGTGGCCACCAGCGGCATCGGCGACCCGACCTTCGGCTTCCTGTGGCGGCTGTACAAGGGCACGCACGACAGCGCGGTGCTCGGTCTGGGCGTTCACGCGGGCTGGGCGCGCGACGACGACCCGGACGACCTGTTCGACGTGCAGGCCAGCGACGGCAGCACTGACCTTGAGGCGCGGCTGGAGTATTTCCGCGCCCTCGGCGCCGGCTGGGATCTGCGGCTGTTCGCCCGTCACCGCGAACAGACCGCGGACCGGGTGACCCGCCGGATTCCACGACCGGGCGAAATCCTGGCACCGTTCTCGACCCGCGAACGGGTCGAGCGCGACCTTGGCGACTACCGCGAATACGACATCGAACTGGGCCACAGCATCGGCGCCTGGCGCGGCTCGCTGACCTGGCATCTGTACGAGAAGAGCGGCGACCACTACCGCTCGTCGCGCGGTACCGACGTGTCGGCGCTGGAGGCGAACACCCATATCCGCGCCGACCAGTGGCGCGCCGGCCTGTCCTGGAGCGGCGTGGGTGCCTTCCTGCGCGGCGCGCTGCCACTGCCGGTGGTGGTGAAGCTGGAAATGCAGGACACCTATGGCGGACGCAACTTTCCCAAAGTGCGTGACGTGTATGTGCAGGTGACCAGCTTCTTCTGAGTGCGATGAACCTGCTCCGCCTCGCCCTGTTCTGTCTGCTGTCCGCTGCCGCGGCTGTGCGTGCCGACTTTCCGGTGATCACGCTGGAGCGGGCGGACTTTGTCGTCGCACCGCTGACCGCACGCGATGCGGTCCCGCCACCGGACCGCGCCGACTGGCAGCCGCAGGCACTGCCGGACGCGTGGCGCGACAGCCATCCGGAGCTGCACACCAGCGGCTGGTACCGCTTCCGCTTCATGGTCACCCCGGGCGACGATCCACTGCAGGCGGTGTTCCTGCCTAAGCTGGGGCTGAATGCCGCGGTCTGGCTGAATGGCGTCTTCATCGGCGACGGCGGCCGCTTCGACGACCCGATCTCGCGCAACTGGAACCGGCCGCTGCTTTTCCTGGTGCCGCCAGGCACGCTGAAGCCGGGCGCCAACGCGCTCTACATCCACGTGCGCGGCCACGCCTACACCCAGGCTTCGCTGCATCCGCTGAAGATCGGGCCGGACAGCGTGCTGCGGCCGATCTACGAGCGCGAGCACTTCCTGCGCATCACGCTGAACCAGACCGCCAGCCTGCTGATCGCCAGCGTCGGCGTGCTCATGCTGGCGCTGTGGCTGCAGCGGCGGCAGGACACCGCCTACGCCTGGTTCGCCGCCTCGGCGCTGGTGTGGGCGGCGCAGTCGGTCAATCTGTACGTGCGCGACGTGCCCTTCACCACCGCGCAGTGGGAGGTGCTGATCAACGCCAGCTTCCAGGTGTTCTCGGCGCTGCTCATGGTGTCGCTGCTGCGCTTCGCCGAAGCCGGCGGCCGGCCGCTGATTCCGGCGCTGATGCTGTCGGCGCTGCTCGGGCCACTCACCATGTGGCTGGCGCCGGACGCGCAGGCGATCCGGGTGAGCGCTTTCTGGCACCTGTACACGCTGGCGGGCGCGGCGGCCACGCTGGCCTTCCTGCTGCGCGCCGCCATCCGCTGGCACAACCGCGACGCCCGCCTGCTGGTCGGCGCGCTCGGCGTGGTGGTGGTGCTGGCCGCGCACGACTGGCTGATGCACAGCCGCCACCTGCTGCCCGGCGGCCACCATCTGCTGCTGGACGACGTGTATCTGCTGCACTACGGCGCGCCGCTGCTCTTTCTCGCGGTCGGGCTCATCATGACCTCGCGTTTCGTGCGGGTGCTGAACGAGTTCGAGCGGCTGAACGAGGAACTGGAGGCGCGGGTGCGGCTCAAGCATGCGCAGCTGGAACAGACTTTCGCCCGGGTGCGCGAGATGGAGATGGAACAGGCGGTGACCGACGAGCGCGAGCGCATCTACCGCGACCTGCACGACGACGTCGGCGCCAAGCTGCTGTCGCTGGTGTATCGCGCCGGTTCGCCGTCGGCGGCCGATCTGGCGCGCTCGGCGCTGCAGGATCTGCGCGACGTGGTGTCGCGCAGCGGCAGCGACCGCTTCCGCATGGACGAGGTGGCCGCCGACTGGCGTGCCGAGTGCGAGAAACGGCTGGCCGAGGCCGCGATTCCGCTGGACTGGTCGCAGTACGGCGCGCTGGGCGAGGTCGAACTGAGCCAGCCGCAGGTGCTCAACGTCGGCCGCGTGCTGCGCGAGGCGGTCACCAATGTGATCCGCCACGCGCAGGCCGGCGGCGTGTGGATAGAACTGGGCAGCGACGGCCACCGGCTGGCATTGCGGGTGTGCGACGACGGCGTCGGGCTCAAGGACGGTGAGCCGGCCGCAGCCACCCCGGGCAGCGGTCCGGGCGGACGCGGCCTGCGCAATATGGATGCGCGGGCGGCCCGGCTGGGCGGCGTGCTGCTGCGCCGGCAGGCGCCCCAGGGCGGACTGGAAGTGCTGCTTGAACTGCCGCTTGCGGCGTCGCCGGCCGCGGCCTGATCAGCCGCGCGCCAGGGGCAGCGAGAACGAGGCGCGCAGGCCGCCTTCGGGGCGGCGCGACAGCGTGATGTCGCCGCCCTGGGCGCGGGCGATGGCGCGGGCGATGGCCAGGCCGAGCCCGCTGCCGCCGGTATGGCGGGCGCGCGAGGCCTCCAGCCGGACATAGGGCTCGAACACCCGCTCCAGCTCGGCATCCGGAATGCCCGGCCCGCCGTCCTCGATGTCCACCCGCGCCCGGCCGCCGGCTTCCGACAGCCGTACCGTTACCCGGCCGCCGCCGTAGCGGCGCGCGTTGTCCATCAGATTGACCAGTGCGCGGCGGGTCTGCACCGGGCGCAGCACCACCGGCTGCGACAGGCCGCCTTCGACCTCGATGTCCGCACCCAGTGCGGCGATGTCGTCCGCCACGCCTTCGACCAGCGCGTCGAGACGGGTGGGCGCCGCGGTTTCGGCGCTGTCGCCGGCGCGCAGGAAGGCCAGCGTGTCGTCGATCAGCGTTTCCATCTCGGCCAGATCGCGTTCGATCGCGTCGCGCACCGGGCTTTCCGGCAACTGTTCGAGACGCAGACGCACCCGGGTGATCGGCAGCCGCAGATCGTGAGACACGCCGGCCAGTGCCTGGGCGCGGGTCTGTATCAGCGCGCGCAGTGCCGACTGCATGCGGTTGAAGGCCTGCGCCGCACCGGCCACTTCGCGCGGTCCGGCGGTGTCCATCGGCGCCTGTTCGAGGTCGCGCGCCAGACCGTCGGCGGCGCGCGCGAACATCGCCAGCGGCCGGGTCAGCCGCCGCACCACCCAGACCGACAGCAGGCCCACCGCCAGCGCCACCAGCAGCAGACTGATCACGATGCGCGCCGGCCGCTCGACCGCCGGCGGCGGCGGCGCGTAGCGGAAGGTGAGCACGCTGCCGTCGGACAGCCGCGCCTGGGTGGATACATTGCTCAGCGTGGGACGGCCCAGCAGCCGCGCCAGTACGCCGGGCGGTGGTGGCGGCGGGCGCAGGGTGCTGGCTTCGGCCAGTGCCGGGCTGACCGGCCGGGCGCGCGTCACCACGTGATGGATATAGCGTCCCTTGAGCCGGTCGCCGACCGCGCGGGCGAATACGTCGAATTCGTCAGGCACCGGCGGTGCGTCGTCGTACCAGGGTTCTTCCAGCGACAGCCGGGTGCTCGGGCTTTCCAGCAGCCGCACCAGACGGGCGCGGCCGGCCGGCGGCGTGTCGTCGACCAGGGCGATCGATTCGGCCACGCGGGTGGCGGCGTATTCGCTGCGCATGTGGCGCGACAGCCGCTCGCGGTCATCCACCACCAGCCACAGGCCGACCGAATTGGCGACCAGCAGGCCGCCGAGCAGCGCGCACAGGATCTGGCCGAACAGCGTGCGTGGCCACAGCCGCGACAGCAGGGTCAAAGCACTTTCTCCACCGGCCCGGCCAGCACATAGCCTTCGTTGCGCAGCGTGCGGATGATGCGCGGCTCGCGGCCGTCGTCGCCGAGCCGGCGGCGCAGCCGGCTGATCATCACGTCGACCGTGCGGTCGAAGGGGCCCGCGTCGCGGCCGGCCAGCACGTCCATCAGCTGGTCGCGCGACAGCACCCGGTTCGGATTTTCGGCCAGCGCGTTGAGCATGCGGAATTCGCCGCTGGACAGCGGCGTCACCACGCCGGCGTCGTCCACCAGGTGGCGGGCGCCGAGGTCCAGCGTCCAGCCGGCGAACTTGAGCGCGCGCACGCTGCCATCGCCGTCCGGATGTTCCGGCGCGCGGCGCAGGATGCTGCGCACCCGGGCCAGCAGTTCGCGCGGGTGGAAGGGTTTGGGCAGGTAGTCGTCCGCACCCATTTCCAGACCGATGATGCGGTCCAGCTCGTCGCCGCGCGCGGTGAGCATCAGGATGGGCAGGCGCGACCTGGCGCGGATTTCCCGGCACAGCGTGAGGCCGTCGTCGCCCGGCAGCATGACGTCGAGGATGAGCAGGTCGCAGCCGTCGCGCTCGAGCGCGACGCGCAGCGCGTCACCGTCGGCGACGGTGCGCACATCCATGTCCTGCTTGCCGAGATAGTCGCGCAGCAGGTCGCGCAGGTCCGGGTCGTCGTCGACCACCAGGATGCGGGGGCGGGCATTCGGTCCGTTCATGCAGCGCAGCTTAGCCGCTCGCGCCGCCGCGGTGGGCGATCCGGACAATTCCGGACAATTCGTTTACCTCGCGTTTACAGCGCGGCCGCCGCCGAGGCGGACGAACAGCCCGAGCAGCAGGCCGACCGCAGCATAGTCGGCGGCATACAGCACCAGGCCGGCGCCACCCGCAAGCACCGCCAGCGCGGCGAGCGGGCGCAGCCGGGTGAGCAGCGCGAGCACGCCGAGCGCCAGCGCGGTCAGGCCGATGCGTTCGTGCATGAACAGCTGCGGCGCCCACTGGCGCACCACGCACCGCCAGTCCTCGACCGCGGTCGCGCACTGCGTGTGCAGCAGATCCGATTCCATGATGCCGTGGCGCAGGCCGGCCGCGAGCAGGACGGTCAGCGCGAGCGCCCACAGCAGTCCGGTACCGATGCGCAGGCGCAGGTCGGCGCCGACGGTCGCGGGCAGGAGGGGGGAAGACTGAATATCCATACTGTGTAGGTGGCGTCTGTCAGGGTGCAAAGCGGGATTTTCGCTGTGTTAGCATCGCCGCGCTGCAACATTCTGCCGTGATCCGGCCAGGGTTTGCAGCCCGATGCCGCATCGCCGTCCAGACACCGCCCGACGACCGATCGCGGCCCACCGCCTCCCGTGCTGTACCCGACTGCCGGACCCGACTGCCGGACCCGACGCGCATGAAAAGACAGATTTCCTTCGCCCGCGTGATGATCGCGCTGCTGATTGCAGGCGGTGTGGCCGCGGCGCATTTCGCGCTGTGGGCGGTGAGCAACCGCCCGGTCAGCGTGATCGAGCCGCTCGATTACATCGACGGTTTTTCCTACAGCCCCTACCGCCGCGACCAGACCCCGCTCAAGGGCAAGTATCCGAGCTACGCCGACATCGAGGCGGACATGAAGCAGCTGGGCGGCATCGCCCACCGCATCCGCACCTACAACTCGACCGAGAACCCGGAAGTGTCGGATCTGGCGCGCCAGTTCGACCTGAAGGTGACCGCCGGCGCCTGGCTGGACCGCAACAAGGAGAAGAACCGGCGCGAGATCGGTGCGGTGCTGGCCGATGCCCGGCTGCACGACAACATCGACCGCATCATCGTCGGCAACGAAGTGCTGCTGCGCGACGACCTCACCTTCCCCGAGATGTACGCCTATCTCGACGAGGTGCGCAACGCGACCGACCTGCCGGTGTCCACCGCCGAGCCCTGGCACGTGTGGCTGAAGAATCCGGAACTGGCCGACCACGTCGACTTCCTCGCGGTGCATCTGCTGCCGTACCACGAGGGCGTGCCGGTCGAGAAGGCGGTCGATTACGCGATGGCGCGCTACCTTGAGCTGGTCGAGGCCTTCCCCGGTCGTGCCATCCTGATTTCCGAAATCGGCTGGCCGAGCAAGGGGCCGACGCTGCAGGCCGCGGTGGCGTCGGAACAGAATCAGGCCCGTTTCGTGCGCGAGTTCCTGCACCGTGCGCTGTGCAAGAACATCGACTACTTCCTGATCGAAGCCTACGACCAGCCGTGGAAGATCGACATCGAAGGCTGGGCCGGCGCCTACTGGGGCATGTTCAACGCCGACCGCGAACTGAAGTTCCCGCTCGAAGGCACGGTGGACCGCAACAGCGGCTGGATGGACGACGCGCTGCTGGCCACCGTGTTCGCGCTGGTGCCGATGCTGCTGCTGTGTCTGGTGCAGCGGGGCATGAGCGTTGGTGGCCAGCTGTGGATGTGCGTGCTGGTGCAGTCCTGCGTTACCGCCATCGTGATTGCCGCCCGTCTGCCGGCGGACTACTACTTCACGCTGCGCGACCTGACCGCGCTGGTCGGACTGGTATTCGGCGTGGTGCTGACCGCCGGCGTGCTGCTCACCAACGGGTTCGAGTTCGCCGAGGTGTTCTTCAAGCCGCGCTGGCGCCGGGCCTACAAGCCGGCCGAGCCGCTGCCGCCGGAGCAGCAGCCCTTCGTGTCGGTGCACCTGGCCTGCTGTAACGAGCCGCCGGACATGGTGATCGCCACCATCGACAGTCTGGCCGCGATGGACTATCAGAACTTCGAAGTCATCGTGGTCGACAACAACACCAAGGACGAGGCGCTGTGGAAGCCGGTCGAGGCGCGCATGGCCGAGCTGGGTCCGCGCTTCCGCTTCTTCCATCTGCCGCAGTGGCCGGGCTTCAAGGCGGGTGCGCTGAATTTCGCGATGAAGCAGATCGATCCGCGCACCGAAGTGGTCGGCGTGGTCGATGCCGACTACGTGGTTACCCCCGACTGGCTGAGCGCGCTGGTGCCGCATTTCCGCGATCAGAAGGTGGCGGTGGTGCAGGCGCCGCAGGCGCACCGCGAATGGGAACGCCACTTCTTCAAGCGCATGTGCAACTGGGAGTTCGACGGCTTCTTCCGTATCGGCATGCACCACCGGCACGAGCGCAACGCGCTGATCCAGCACGGCACGATGACGCTGGTGCGCCGTGCGCGGCTGGAGGAATCGGGCAACTGGTCGGAGTGGTGCATCTGCGAGGACACCGAACTGGGGCTGCGCCTGCTCGAGCGCGGCGACGAACTGCGCTACATCGATCGCGTGTTCGGCCGCGGCCTGACGCCGGCCAGTTTCGCGGCGCTGAAGTCGCAGCGCTTCCGCTGGGCTTTCGGTGCGATGCAGATCATGAAGGGCCACTGGCATGCGCTGGTGGGCAAGAGCCAGCTGACCGCCGGTCAGCGCTATCACTTCATCACCGGCTGGTTCTCGTGGTTCGGCGACGCGCTGCAGTTCATGTTCGCGCTGGGCGCCATCGGCTGGACTGCCGCCATGCTGATCTGGCCCAAGATGTTCTCGCTGCCGGTCACCATCATGCTGGCACCGGTGCTCGGCCTGCTGGTCGCCAAGGCGGCGATGGGGCCCATCCTGTACCGGCGCGCGATGGACTGCCCGTGGGCCGACATCGCCGGCGCCTCGCTGGTCAGCCTGGGCCTGTCGCACGCGATCGCGCGCGGCATCATCGCCGGCCTCACCCACAAGCGCGGCGTGTTCCTGCGCACCGCCAAGGGCAAGGCCGAGGGCGGGCTGGCCAAGTTCTTCCAGCCGATACGCGAAGAGATGTATCTGCTGCTCGCGCTGCTGTCGGCCGGTGGCGCCATGCTGGCGCTGCGCGGCACCGACAGCGTCGAGGTGCTGCTTTGGGTGACCATGCTGGGCCTGCAGTCGCTGCCTTACTGGGCGGCGCTGGCCTGCCAGTTCATCGCACAGCTGCCGGAAAAGCCGGCGCCAGCGTCGGCCAAGGCCCAGGTTGCCTGACGCGATGATCGAACCGCTGAACCGCGCGCCGCGCTGGGCGCGCTATGCCCTGGTGCATCTGGTTGCACTGGCGCTGATGGCGTTCTGGCTGTGGCGCGCCAACCAGCCGCAGGCGCTGGCCGAGGTGCCGCCAGACCAGGCTCGGCTGCAGTGCGTGTCCTACGCGCCTTATTACCGGCCGGGCGAGTCGCCGCTGGTGCCCGGTTTCCGGGTCGAGCGCGAGCGCATCGACGCCGACCTGGCCCGGCTGGCCCGGGTGACCGACTGCGTCCGCCTGTATTCGGTCGATCAGGGTCTGGACGCGGTGCCCGAACTGGCCGGCAAGCACGGGCTGAAAGTGCTGGTCGGTGCCTGGATTGGTGGCGACCTGAAGCGCAACGATGCGGAACTGAGCGAGGCGATCGCGCTGGCCAACCGCCATCGTGACGTGGTGCGCGGCCTCATCGTCGGCAACGAGGTGCTGCTGCGGCGGGAACAGACCGAAGCGGCCATGCGGGCCTACATCGAGCGCGCGCAGCGCGAAACCGAGGTGCCGGTCACCTATGCCGACGTGTGGGAGTTCTGGCTCAGGCACCGCGGGCTCGCCGACAGCGTCGATTTCGCGACCGTGCACATCCTGCCCTACTGGGAAGACCATCCGCAGGCCATCGACGACGCGATCATGCATGTCGAGACGGTGATGGACCGCATGTCCGCCGATCTCGGCAAGCCGCTGCTGATCGGTGAGACCGGCTGGCCCAGCCAGGGCAAGCAGCGCGACGGCGCACGCCCGGGTCTGGTCGAACAGGCGCGCTATCTGCGTGAATTCCTGCTGGCGGCGCAGGCGCACGGCTGGCGGTACAACGTGATCGAGGCCTACGACCAGCCGTGGAAGCGCCTGCTGGAGGGTACGGTGGGTGGCTACTGGGGTGTGCTGGATTCGGCCGGTCACGCCAAGTTCGGCTGGCACGGCGCACAGGCCGAGCGCAACGACGGCGCGACCCCGCTGACCGCCGGTGCCGCCGGCCTGCTGATCGGGGTGTGCGTGGTGCTGGCGGCGCGGGTGCGCCGATCGGGCGCCGCGGCGGCGTGCGCACTGTCGGGCGCGCTGGCCGGTCTGGTCGCGCTGCTGCAGTGGGAGTATCTGCTGCTCGCCTGCCGCAACCTGCCGGAATGGCTGGGCATGGGCGCCGTCGCGCTGGCTGGCTGGGCGGCCTGGGCGCTGCTGCCCTTCGCGCTGACCGGGCGTGCGCTGGGCGCGCTGCGCGCGGCGCTGCGGGTGCTGCTGTTCGGGCTGGCGGTGGCCGGTCTGCTGCTGGCGGTCGACGGCCGTTACCGCGACTTCCCCTTCCTGCTGTTCGCGCTGCCGGCGCTGCAGTTCGGTCTGGCGGCGCGCTGGGCCGGCTTCGGCCTGATGCCGGCGCTGCCCGAAACACGGCTGTTCGCGCTGGTCGCGGTCACCGGCAGCACGCTTGCATGGCTGGCCGACTGGCGCAACCCACAGGCGCTGGCCTGGGCGCTGCTGGCCGCCGTGCTGGCGGCCGCTTTCGCAAGGCCCGGCTCAGCCCGCGACTGAGGGGTTCAGCGCATAGACGCCGGTCAGGCTGGCCTGACCGAGCACATGGCCGGACAGTGCGGCCTTCACCGCGTCCATCGTGAGGCGCCCCTCGACCGGCAGCCGGTCGACATCCAGCGCGTACAGCGTGAATACGTAGTGATGCAGGATTTCGTCATTCCACGGCGGACAGGGACCGTCGTAGCCGTGGTAGTCGCCTTTCATCTGTTCGTCGCCGGCAAACCACGCGGTGTAGTCATTGATGCCCTGACGGGTGCCGCGCGGACCGGCCGGGCCGGGCTTGCCGGCGGGTGTGACCGACGACGAGAACTCGCCTTCGGCGATCTCGCCCTCGGGCGCCAGATCCACCAGTATCCAGTGGGTGAAGTCGCCGCGCGGCAGGCTGGCCGGCACGGTGCGGCCGTCCTGGTTCACGTCGTCGCCGCGCGTGGGCACGTCCGGATCGTGGCAGGTGAGCACCAGCGAACGGGTGCCGGCCGGCAGGCCGGACCAGGCAAGATGCGGATTGCGGTTGCCGCCCAGCTGCGCACGGCCCTGACCGTCCGGAATGCAGAAGGCGTTGTCGCCCGGAATGCGGGCACCGTCAGTGAAGGTCCTGCTCGTCAGTTTCATGGTCACGCTCCTCGTTACGAGGCCGCGCGACGGGAAAAATCGCGCAGCCGGAAACCCAGTGCGAACAGCACCGCGAAATAGGCGCCGGCGCCGGCAGGCACCAGCCAGCACAGGTGCAGGATGCGGACGAGTGTGCCCATCTGCAGCCAGTCACCCGGCAGTCGGGCACCGAAGTACAGCACCGTGCCCATGACGGACAGCGCGGACAGCATCTTGATCCAGAAGGTTCGCCAGCCGGGCGCGGGCGTGTAAGCACCGATCCGCCTCAGTCCGCGATACAGGAAGACGGCATTGACCAGCGACGCCAGCCCGATGGACAGCGCCAGACCGGCGTGCGCGAAAGGCTTGATGAAGGCGAGGTTCATCAGCTGGGTGAGCACCAGCACGCCGAGCGCGATCTTGACCGGGGTGCGGATGTCCTGCCGCGAATAGAAGCCGGGCGCCAGCACCTTGACCAGGATGAGACCGGTCAGCCCGACGCTGTAGGCCAGCAGTGCTGAACGGGTCTGCATCACGTCGTGGGCGGAGAACTGGCCGTGGTGGAACAGCGTGGCAATCAGCGGCGTGGCGAGCAGGCCGAGCGCGAGTGCTGCCGGCAGTGTGAGCAGCAGGGTCAGGCGCAGGCCCCAGTCCAGCAGCGCAGAAAATTCAGTGCCGTTGCCATCGGCGTGGCTGCGCGACAGCGAGGGCAGCAGGATGGTACCCAGCGCGACGCCCAGCAGGCCGGCCGGAAATTCCATCAGCCGGTCGGCGTAGTAGAGCCAGGACACCGATCCGCTTTCGAGGAAGGACGCAAACACCGTATTGATGAGCAGCGAAATCTGCGACACCGATACACCCAGTATCGCCGGCAGCATGAGCTTGAAGATCCGGCGCACGCCCGGGTCCTGCAGGTCCAGCCGCGGGCGCGGCAGCATGCCGATGCGCGCCAGCGCAGGCAGCTGCATCGCCAGCTGCAGCGCGCCGCCGATGAACACCGCCCACGCCAGCGCCAGCACCGGCGGGTCGAACCACGGTGCCGCGAACAGGCTCATGAAGATGAAGCTGAGGTTCAGCAGCACTGGCGTGAAGGCGGGCACCGCGAAGCGGCTGAAAGTATTCAGCACGCCGCCGGCCATGGCGACCAGCGACATGAACAGGATGTAGGGAAAGGTGATGCGGGTGAGCGTCACCGTCAGATCGAACTTGTCGGCGTCTGCGGCGAAGCCGGGCGCGGTCACATAGATGATGACCGGCGCGGTGACGATGCCGATCACCGTCACCGCGGCAACCACCAGCGCGAGCAGCGTGGCAACGTGGTCAATCAGCGTCCGGGTATCGTCGGTACCGCGCCGGTTGCGGTATTCGCCCAGTATCGGCACGAAAGCCTGGGAGAAGGCGCCTTCGGCAAACATGCGCCGCAGCAGGTTGGGCAGCCGGAAGGCGACGAAGAAGGCGTCGGTGGCCATGCCGGCACCGAAGGCCCGGGCAATGAAGAAGTCGCGGACGAAACCGAGGATGCGTGACAGCAGCGTCATGCTGCTGACCGTCGCGAGGGCGCGGAGCAGGTTCATCGGGGCAGGGCGTTGCGAAACAGCGCGCACCTTACCAGAGGCGGCTGCTGCCGGATGCGGTGCGGCAAACGTGACAGGACTTGCGCGGCGCGCGCCGGATGCGTATACTCGCGCGTTTTCCCGAATACCACTTCGCAAGAAACATGGCCAATTCCGCACAAGCACGCAAGCGCGCCCGTCAGGCGATCGTTCGTCGTGATCACAACATGAGCCAGCGCTCGGAGCTGCGCACCGCCATCAAGAACGTTCGCAAGGCCATCCTGGCCGGCGACAAGGCAGCCGCGCAAGCCGTGTTCGTGCAGGCACAGGCGACCATCGACAGCATCGCTGACAAGAACATCATCCACAAGAACAAGGCCGCTCGTCACAAGAGCCGCCTGTCCGGCGCCATCAAGGCGATGGGCCTGGCTGCCTGAGCTGTGGATGCAGCGCCCTGAAGGGCGCGCAAAAAAAAGCCGACCATGTGGTCGGCTTTTTTATTGCTGTTTTCTGTTTGTCGTCAGGTCTGCGGCGTCATTCCGTCACCGCCCGATCCGGCCCTTCGGTGCGGCCATGATCGATATCGGGACGCAGGCGTCCGGAAAAAGGATGCTTCCGGACGCCGTGTGCCTGCGTTGACGCGCCCGGCAGTCTGCCGGAAGGGCGGTGTCAGAGCTCCGCCGCGCCGACCTCGAAATCGACCTTCAGGTCATTGTCGCGCGCGAAGTGCATCAGGAAATTGTAGGCCAGCGGTTCGAGCTCATAGAGGCGGGCGTCTACGAACACGCATTTTTCGCCGGTAATCCAGCAACCGGGCCGTACGAAGGGGGAATAGCGCATTTTGCGCTGGCTGCCGAAGGACGACATGACGCCACAGAGGCGGTCGGACCAGTCGCTCGGACGGAAAGTCTTGCCCTTGCTCGTGGCGCCGATGATGGTGAAGCTGCGGGCACGTCGGGGATCGTCCGCCTGCCGGACAAGCGTTTCGTTGGCCGGCGCCGGGGTAGCGGCGGGCTGGAGCTGGGGCTGAGGGATCGCACTCATGTTCTGTTCAGGGGCCTCCGGCGGATCGTGGGCCCGGGCTGCACCGATGTGCTTGTGGCAGGTGCGGCTCCGGGGCGGTGTTGCGTCAGACAGTACTCTTCGTTTTTCTTTTAAAAACAACAGTAAGTTGTTGTAAAGCTCAAGTTGTATTTCTATACTCCGCCTATCCCTATGAGGAGACGGCGTTTATGCTCTATTCAAGTCTTCGGTCGCGACGGCACCAGGCAGTGAGTGAACCGTCGTCTCCGGCCCTTCCGCCGCCGATGGCCCGCTTCGGTTTCAGCATCCGGACCCGCAGTGGCGTACTGATCGAAAATCTCGCCATTCCGGGGGTCAGTGCCGAAGAAGCCGAACGCAAGCTCAGGCAGATCTATATGGGCTGCTCGGTGATAGCACGCTTCGTGCCAGAGGCCGTGGTCGGTGTGCTGCCGGGACGGCGACAGCCCTAAGTCCATGTTCCTGCATCCATTCGCGTCATCGGCCCCGACACCGGGTGCCGTGCGTACCAACAGGAGTGCGCCACCCGGCGGGTGACAATGTGCGCCGCAACATGAGCGGCCTCTGCTACACAGCAGGCGGGCTTTGAACTAAAATCCGTTTTCAATCAAGCACGGCGGCGCAAGCCGCCGTGTTTTTTTCGCGCCGTGCTTTCTGTTTTCCGCGCTGTGCCGCCTGCGGGCGGGCAGCAGCGTCCCGGAGCCGTTTTGATGACGCATCTGATGAATACCTACGGCCGCCAGCCGGTTGCCTTCACCCACGGCAAGGGCGTACGGCTGTACGACGAGGCTGGCCGCGAATACCTGGACGCGGTGGCGGGCGTGGCGGTGAATACGCTGGGCCACGGCCATCCTGATCTGGTGCAGGCGGTGTCGCGCCAGGCCAGCGAACTGATCCACTGCTCCAACCTGTACCGCGTACTGGCACAGGAAAAGCTGTCGGACCGGCTGGCCGAACTGTCCGGCATGGACGAAGTGTTCTTCTGCAACTCGGGCTGCGAAGCGAACGAGGCGGCGATCAAGCTGGCGCGCCTGTACGGTCATCAGCGCGGCGTGGAACTGCCGGGCATCATCGTGATGGAACACGCTTTCCATGGCCGCACGCTGGCCACGCTGTCGGCCACCGGCAACCGCAAGGTGCAGGCCGGCTTCGAGCCGCTGACCCCGGGCTTCCACCGGGTGCCGTTCAGCGACATCGCCGCGGTGCGCGCGATTGCCGAGCACAGCCGCAACATCGTTGCGGTGCTGTTCGAACCGGTACAGGGCGAGGGCGGCATCCACGCGGCGGATCTGGCCTACATGCGCGAGCTGCGCGCACTGTGCACCGAGCAGCAGTGGCTGTTCATGGTGGATGAAGTGCAGTGCGGCATCGGCCGTACCGGCAGCTGGTTCGCCTTCCAGCACGCCGGTATCGAGCCGGACGTGATGACGCTGGCCAAGGGACTGGGCTCCGGCGTGCCGATCGGTGCCTGCCTCGCGCGCGGCCCGGCGGCCGGGGTGTTCAAGCCGGGCACCCACGGTTCGACCTTCGGCGGCAATCCGCTTGCCTGCGCTGCCGCGCTCACCACGCTGGACGTGGTCGCGCGCGACGATCTGCGTGGCAACGCGGTACGGCAGGGCGATGCCATCCGTGCCGGCTTCCGAGAAGCGCTGAAGGACGTCGCCGGCGTGAAGGACATCCGCGGTGCCGGCATGATGATAGGCATCGAACTTGACCGCCCCTGCGGCGTGCTGGTGGCGCGCGCGCTGGAGGCCGGCCTGCTGATCAACGTGACCCAGGACAGCACCATCCGCCTGGTGCCGCCGCTGGTCTATTCCGACGCGGACAGCCGCGAACTGGTCGACCGGCTTGCGCCGCTCATCCGCAACTTCCTCGCGGGCGCCTGACCCGCTGCGTGAAATGACTGAACCCAGACACTTTCTGCAACTGAAGGACCTGTCGCGCGAAGAACTCGACTACGTGTTCGCGCGCACCCGCTGGATCAAGGACAAGTTCAAGCGCTACGAACAGTACTGGCCGCTGCAGGACCGCACGCTGGTGATGATTTTCGAAAAGCAGAGCACGCGCACGCGGCTCTCGTTCGAAGCCGGCATGCACCAGATGGGTGGCAGCGCGATCTATCTGAACACGCGCGACTCCCAGCTGGGCCGCGGCGAGCCGGTGGAAGACGCGGCGCAGGTCATTTCGCGCATGTGCGACGTGGTCATGATCCGCACCTTCGAACAGACCATCATCGAGCGCTTCGCCGCCAACTCGCGCGTGCCGGTGATCAACGGCCTGACCAACGAATATCACCCCTGCCAGGTGCTGGCCGACATCTACACCTGGATCGAGCACCGCGGCGACATCAGCGGCCGCACCGTGGCGTGGATCGGCGATTCGAACAATATGTGCCACACCTGGATGCAGGCGGCCGAGATTTTCGATTTCAAGCTCAACATTTCCACCCCGCCCGGCTACGAAGTCGAGCCGGACAAGGTGGGCGTGGCCGGCAGCCACCACGAGTGCTTCGCCGACCCGATGGATGCGGCGCGCGGCGCGGATCTGGTCACCACCGACGTGTGGACCTCGATGGGCTGGGAAGCGGAGAACGAGGCGCGCTGCGCCGCCTTCGCCGACTGGCAGGTCGATGCCGACATGATGAAGGTGGCCAAGGCTGATTCGCTGTTCATGCACTGCCTGCCGGCGCATCGCGGCGAGGAAGTGTCGGCCGACGTGATCGACGGCCCGCACTCGGTGGTGTGGGACGAAGCCGAGAACCGCCTGCACGCGCAGAAGGCGCTGATGGAATTCCTGCTGCTCGGACGCGTGTCCGGCAGCTGAACCGACGACTCTTATTGAAAGACTGACGACGATGAGCGACATCAAGAAAGTGGTCCTCGCCTATTCGGGCGGCCTGGACACCTCGGTCATCCTGAAGTGGCTGCAGGATGTGTATCAGTGCGAAATCGTGACCTTCACCGCCGATCTCGGCCAGGGTGAGGAGCTCGAACCGGCGCGCGCCAAGGCGATCAAGCTGGGCATCAAGCCGGAGAACATCTACATCGACGATCTGCGCGAGGAATTCGTGCGAGATTTCGTGTTCCCGATGTTCCGCGCCAACACGATCTACGAAGGCGAGTACCTGCTGGGCACCTCGATTGCCCGTCCGCTGATCGCCAAGCGCCTGATCGACATCGCCCGCGAAACCGGCGCCAACGCCATTTCGCACGGCGCCACCGGCAAGGGCAATGACCAGGTGCGTTTCGAACTGGGCGCCTACGCGCTGATGCCGAACGTGAAGGTGATTGCGCCGTGGCGCGAATGGGACCTGCTGTCGCGCGAAAAGCTGCTGGCCTATGCCGAAAGCCACGGCATCCCCATCGAGATGAAGCACAAGCAGGGCGGTTCGCCCTATTCGATGGACGCCAACCTGCTGCACATCAGCTACGAAGGCCGTCACCTCGAAGATCCGTCGGCCGAAGCCGAAGAATCGATGTGGCGCTGGACCGTGTCGCCGGAAGCGGCACCGGATGCCGCCGAATACCTCGACCTCGAATTCGAGCGCGGCGACCTGGTGAGCATCAACGGCACCCGCATGCCGGCGCACGAACTGCTGGCCACGCTGAACCAGATCGGCGGCAAGCACGGCATCGGCCGTCTCGACCTGGTCGAGAACCGCTATGTCGGCATGAAGTCGCGCGGCTGCTATGAAACCCCGGGCGGCACCATCCTGCTGCGCGCCCACCGCGCCATCGAGTCGATCACGCTGGACCGCGAAGTCGCCCATCTGAAGGACGACCTGATGCCGCGCTACGCCAGCATCATCTACACCGGCTACTGGTGGAGCCCGGAGCGCCGCGCACTGCAGGCACTGATCGACCACACCCAGCAGACCGTCAATGGCTGGGTGCGGCTCAAGCTGTACAAGGGCAATGTCATCGTGGTCGCACGCGATTCCAAGACCGATTCGCTGTTCGACCCGACCATCGCCACTTTCGAGGACGATGCCGGCGCCTACGACCAGAAGGACGCGGCCGGCTTCATCAAGCTCAACGCGCTGCGCATGCGCATTGCCGCCAACGCGGCGATCAAGCGCGGCAAGTAAGCGTCGATCTGCCGCGGACAGGCGCGGGAGGGCGCAGCGGGGCAGGGCCCACGAGGTCCGCGCCCGCCGCACGCCCCCGCACCGGCGCGCGGCATTCACTTCATTCCAGGAAAAGAAAATGTCCCAGTTCGACAACATCAGCGTCGTCAAGAAGGCCAACGTCTACTTCGACGGCAAGTGCGTGAGCCACAGCATCCAGTTCGCCGACGGCACCAAGAAGTCGGTCGGCGTCATCCTGCCGGCCACGCTCACTTTCAACACCGGCGCGCCGGAAATCATGGAAGGCGTGGCGGGCAGCTGCCGCGTGCGCCTGAAGGGCGAAACCGAGTGGAAAACCTACGGCGCGGGCGAGTCCTACAACGTGCCGGGCAATTCGTCCTTCGACATCGAAGTGAGCGGCGAGCCCTACCACTACGTCTGCCATTTCGGTTGATCACAGCGGGCTGACGCTGAGTCAGCCGACGGCGATCCGGCCGGCGCCGGTTTCGCCATGCATCACCGGACGCACACGGGCCTTCCGCTCCGCGTGCGTCCTTTCGCCGTTTACGAGGTGCCCAGCATGCCGTCCTTCGACATCAGTTCCGAAATCGACATGGTCGAACTGCGCAACGCGGTCGATCAGGCCAACAAGGAAATTACCAACCGCTTCGACTTCAAGGGTTCGGACGCGCGGGTGGAACAGGGTGAAAAGCTGCTCACGCTGTTCGCCGACGACGATTTCAAGCTGGATCAGGTGTTCGACGTGCTGGTCGGCAAGTTCGCCAAGCGCGGCATCGACGTGCGCTCGGTCGAGCGCGGCGACGCGCAGAAGATCAGCGGCAACAAGATGAAGCAGGAACTCAAGCTCAAGGTCGGCATCGAGAGCGAGTCCGCCAAGAAGATCGTGCGCATCCTGAAGGACAGCAAGCTCAAGGTGCAGGGCAGCATCCAGGGCGAGGAAGTGCGCGTCACCGGCGCCAAGCGCGACGTGCTGCAGGAAGCGATCGCGCTGCTGCGCAAGCAGGTGACCGACATTCCGCTGCAGTTCGGCAACTTCCGCGACTGAGCATGGGCGCCGGCGGCGGGATACTCTGCCCCGGCAGCACTGCGATCACCGGCGTGGCGCCCTGTCACCCCGGCCTGCCCCGCGCATGGGCCCGTCCAGGGACCCAGCCCCGCTTTTCTCCGGCCATCCCGCGCCTGCTTCCACCCGCGCCATCATGGATCACGGGCGGTCAGGACGGGGCATTCGGGTCTTCAGTCCTTCAGACCCTGAACCCATTTCGCGTAGGCGGTTTCCGCCACCGCATGCAGGGCCGCGACCCTGGCTTCCAGGTCGCGCTGGATGTCCGCCGGCTGCTGCACCGTAGGCTGGGCCGATGCTTCCGCGATTTCATCGGCACCGCCGGCGCACCACGACTTCACCAGATCCTCGGTCATTTCGATGTGGCACTGCATCGCCAGATGCTTGCCCATCACCCAGGCCTGGTTGTCGCAGCCGTCGGATGCCAGGATGCGGGTAGCGCCCGCGGGCAGCGTGAAGGTTTCGCCGTGCCAGTGAAAGGACGGGAAGCGCGCGCGGTCACCGAACCATTCCGCAGTCTTCGGGTCGGTGGCATGGACGTCCAGCCAGCCGATTTCCTTGCAGCGATTGGCGCCGACGGTACCGCCCAGCGCCTTGGACATGAGCTGGCCGCCCAGACAGTGACCGATCACCGGGATGTCGGCCGCGACCGCCTTGCGGATCAGTTCGAGCACCGGCGGAATCCACGGCAGCGGATCGTTCACGCTCATCGGGCCGCCCATGAAGCACAGGCCGGCGAAGGCGGACGGATCGGCCGGTACCGGGTCTCCGCAATCCATCGCGTACAGCCGGATTTCGCGGCCCAGGCCGGCGACGTATGCTGCAAAATGACCGGGTCCTTCGGTCGGACTGTGACGGAATACTGCAATGGGTTTCATTGAAACACCTCCTCGCCGCATTCTAGCGGCGCTCGCGCTCGGTGTGCTCGCACTGCCCGCCGATGCGCTCGACGTGTCGCTGGCCGGCGTGTTCGGCGGCAAGGCCGTGCTGGTCATCGACGGCGGTGCGCCGCGCACGCTGGCGGTCGGCGCCCGGTCGCCGGAGGGGGTGAAGCTGCTGTCGGTCGAGGGCGACCGCGCCTGGGTGGAGATCGAAGGACGGCGTACCGCGTTGCGCATCGGTGAGAACGTGGCGTCGATCAGGGGCGTCGCGGAATCGTCTTCGGTCATCCACCTGAATGCCGACGCCCAGGGCCATTTCGAAACGCCGGGCGCGATCAACGGCGTGCCGATGAAATTCCTGCTCGATACCGGCGCCACCGTGGTGGCGATGGACCGCAACCACGCGCGCCGCGCAGGTGTCGATCTGTCGAAAGGGGCGGAAATCCAGGTCCAGACCGCCAACGGCGTGGTGCGCGCCTGGCGGGTCAAGCTGGCCAGCGTCAAGGTGGGCAGCGTGCTGCTCACCGACATCGACGCGGCGGTGATGGAGGCCGACATGCCGCGCGTGCTGCTGGGCATGAGTTTCCTGAACCGGATGGACATGCAGCGCAACGGCCAGGTCATGACCTTGAGGCAGCGCTTCTGATGGAGACCAGCCTGTCTTCGGTCACCCTGCGCGGTCTGGACATCGAGCGGCTGCGCAGGCGGCTGTCCGCGCTGCCGCCGCGCCCGGCCGATCCGCTTCACGCCGGCTACACCCCGGCCGCGGTGCTGGTGCCGCTGGTGCTGGGCGCGGGCGAGCCCACGCTGCTGCTGACCCGGCGCACCGCCCACCTGCACGACCATCCGGGCCAGATCGCCTTCCCGGGCGGCCGGGTGGATGCCGGCGACGTGTCGCCGGAAGCGACCGCGCTGCGCGAGGCGGAGGAGGAAATCGGTCTGGCGCCCGGCCGTGTCGAACTGATCGGCCGTCTGCCCGAGTACGCGATCACCGCCACCGGCTTCCGTGTCACGCCGGTGGTCGGTCTGGTGCAGGCACCGTTGACGCTGCGGCTGGACAGTTTCGAGGTGGCGGAGGCCTTCCAGCCGCCGCTGTCCTTCCTGCTCGATCCGGCCAACCGCCGGCGCGGGCGCATCGAGCATCAGGGTGTGGTGCGCGAGTTCTGGGCCATGCCCTGGCAGGGTTACGACATCTGGGGGGCGACCGCCGGCATGATCGTGTCGCTGGCCGAACAGGTGCTGGAAAGCTGAAAGCCCCTCGCTGAAAGGATTCCGCAAGCTTCGCTGTGTTATCGTCCCGAAGCTCGCACGGCAAACACGCTTTAAATGACCTGGTTGTCCCTTTTCGTTGCGCTGCTGATCGAGCAGTACAAGCCGCTGTCCTACGAGCGCGTGGTCGCCGGGCCCCTTGCCCGCTATGCGACATGGTTCGAACAGCGCCTCAATGCAGGCGAGGCCCGCCATGGCGTGGTCGCGTGGTCGCTCGCGGTCGGCCTGCCGGTCGCCGCCGTCTGGTTCCTCTATCTGCTGCTGGTGTGGATCAATCCGCTGCTGGGCTGGGTACTGAATGTGGTGGTGCTCTACATCACCATGGGTTTCCGTCAGTTCAGCCACCATTTCGAAGCGACCGCGCACGCGCTGCGTGAGGGCGATACCGAGACCGCCCGCCGCGAACTGGGCAACTGGCTGTCGCGCAACACCGACCGCATGCGCACCGAAGAGATCGCGCGCCTGGCGATAGAGCAGGGCCTGCTGGCCGCCCATCGCCACGTGTTCGCACCGCTGGCACTGTTCGCGCTGCTGCCGGGCCCGACCGGCCCGCTGATCTACCGCCTGACCGAACGCCTGTCGTGGTCCTGGGCGCGGCGCGAGAACATCGAGTTCGGCGCCTTCGGCCGCTTTGCGCGGAACATGTACGAATGGCTGGATTTCATCCCTGTGCGCATGACTGCAGCGACCTTCGCCATCGTCGGCGACTTCGAGGACGCGGTGCATTGCTGGCGCACGCAGGCCGCAAAATGGCCTGAACAGGCGGCGGGCATCCTGCTCGCCAGCGGTGCCGGCGCGCTGGGCGTCAAGCTCGGTGCCCCGCTGTTCGAACTGGGCGAAGTCGCCGACCGGCCCGAACTGGGCATGGGCGATGAAGCGGATGTTGACCTGATGCAGAGCGCGATCGGTCTGGTCTGGCGCACACTTATATTTTGTCTTCTTCTGCTGGGCCTGCTTACGCTGGCTGGCTATGTCGGTAGCTGATTTCTACGGGAGGGTGGTTCTGATGGCTGACAAAAGAGAAGTGGTGATCGTAGGTGCAGCGCGTACGCCGATCGGCGGTTACGGTGGTTCGCTGAAGGATTTTTCGGCCTGCGATCTGGGCGCGCACGTGGTGAAGGCCGCCTTTGCGCGCGCCGGCGTCGACGCGAAGGAAGCGCAGCACCTGGTGCTGGGCAACGTGATCCACACCGAAGCCCGTGACATGTACGTTTCGCGCGTGGTCGCGATCAACGGCGGCATGTCCAAGGAATCGTGCGCGATGGGCGTGAACCGCCTGTGCGGTTCCGGCCTGCAGGCCATCGTGTCGGCGGCCAACGCGATCCAGCTCGGCGACGCCGAGTGTGCGGTTGGCGCCGGCGTCGAAACGATGAGCCGTGGCGGTTATCTGATTCCGAGCGCCCGCTGGGGCGCGCGCATGGGCGACGCCAAGATGGTCGACATGATGGTCGGCGCGCTGACCGACCCGTTCGACACGGTGCACATGGGTATCACCGCCGAAAACATCGCCAGCCAGTTTGGCTTCACCCGCGAAGAGCAGGATGCCTTCGCAGTGGCGTCGCACCAGAAGGCGGCGGCGGCGACCGATGCCGGTCACTTCAAGTCGCAGATCGCGCCGCTTGAAGTGGTGACCAAGAAGGGCACCACAGTCATCGATACTGACGAGCATTTCCGCCGTGACGCGTCGGTCGAAGGCATGGCCAAGCTGAAGCCGGTGTTCAAGAAGGACGGTTCGGTCACCGCCGGCAACGCCTCCGGCATCAATGATGGCGCCGGTGCCGTGGTGCTGATGGAAGCCGGTGCGGCCGCCCGCGCAGGTGCCAAGCCGCTGGCCCGTCTGGTGTCCTACGCGGTGGCCGGTGTCGATCCGACCATCATGGGCACCGGCCCGATCCCTGCGGTCAAGCTGGCGCTCCAGCGCGCGGGCCTGAAGGCGGACGATCTGTCGGTGATCGAGTCCAACGAAGCTTTCGCAGTGCAGGCGATGTGCTGCACCCGCGAACTGGGTCTGGACCCGGCCAAGGTGAACCCGAATGGCGGCGCGGTGGGCCTCGGCCACCCGGTCGGCGCCACCGGTGCCATCCTGACCGTCAAGTGCCTGTACGAACTGCAGCGCACCGGCGGCCGCTATGGTCTGATCACGATGTGCATCGGCGGCGGCCAGGGCATTGCCGCAGTGATCGAGCGCCTCTGATCGCGCCCGCGCTTTTCGCGCACTGACGCCCCGCCTTCGTGCGGGGCGTTTTGTTTTGTACGGGCTGCACCAGATGCACTCCGCGTCTGCACCTCACTGGTGCGCAAGACCCTGCGGTAAGCAGGGTTTCCAGCACTGGCGCGGGTTTCCCGGGTGGCACATTTTTCGCTGATAGGAAAATGCGCCACACAACACGAGAAACCCGATCATGGTCCATCCGTCCTCGATCTACGACGAAATGAACGGCGCCGACGGCACGGTGCGCGCTCATTACGCCGGCTACCAGAAGTGGCTGGCTGAAACGCCGCCTGAGCGCATTGCGCAGAAGCGCGCCGAAGCGGACCTGGTGTTCCACCGGGTCGGCATCACCTTCGCGGTCTATGGCGAGGAAGAGGGCAAGGAACGCCTGATCCCCTTCGACGTCGTGCCGCGCATCATCCCGGCGCAGGAATGGAAGCAGCTTGCCGCCGGCCTGCGCCAGCGGGTGAAGGCGCTGAACATGTTCCTGCACGACGTCTATCACGACCAGAACATCCTGAAGACGGGCCGCATTCCGGCCGAACAGGTGCTGTCCAACAGCCAGTACCGGCCGGAAATGCAGGGCGTGGACGTGCCGGGCGGCATCTACGCCCACATCGCCGGTGTCGACGTGGTGCGCGCCGGCGCCGGCGAGTTCTACGTGCTGGAGGACAACCTGCGCGTACCGTCCGGCGTGTCCTACATGCTGGAAGACCGCCGCATGATGATGCGGCTGTTCCCGGAACTGTTCTCGCGTCACCGCGTGGCGCCGGTCGAGCACTACCCGGACATGCTGCTGGCGAACCTGCGCGCGGTGGCTCCGCAGGGCGTGGTCGACCCGACCGTCATCGTGCTCACGCCCGGCGCCTACAACTCGGCCTATTTCGAGCACGCCTTCCTGGCCCAGCAGATGGGCGTGGAACTGGTCGAGGGGCAGGACCTGTTCGTGCGTGACGAGCACCTGTACATGCGCACCACCCAGGGGCCGCAGCGGGTCGACGTGATCTACCGCCGCATCGACGACGACTTCCTCGATCCGCTCGCGTTCCGCGCCGATTCGATGCTGGGCGTGCCGGGCCTGCTGCAGGTCTATCGCGCTGGCCACGTCACGCTGGCCAACGCCATCGGCACCGGGGTGGCGGATGACAAGTCCATCTACCCCTATGTGCCGGACATGATCCGCTTCTATCTGGGCGAGGAGCCGCTGCTCAACAACGTGCCCACCTACATGTGCCGGAAGAAGGAGGACCTGGCCTATGTGCTGGCTCACCTCGACGAACTGGTGGTGAAGGAGGTTCACGGCGCGGGCGGCTACGGCATGCTCATCGGCCCGCGTGCATCGAAGGACGAGATCGCCCGCTTCCGCCAGCTGCTGACCGACAACCCGGAGGGCTATATCGCCCAGCCCACGCTGTCGCTGTCGGCTTGCCCGACCTTCGTCGAACAGGGCATCGCGCCGCGCCACATCGACCTGCGGCCCTTCGTGCTGTCGGGCAAGGACATCAACATGGTGCCGGGTGGCCTGACCCGGGTCGCGCTGCGCGAAGGTTCGCTGGTGGTGAATTCGTCGCAGGGTGGCGGCACCAAGGACACCTGGGTACTGGAGGAGTGATGATGGCTCCCACGCTCACTTCGTTCGCACAGAGCCGGCGCAGCGCGGGCGCGTCGGCCGCTTCGTTCATCGCGATTGCAGATAACCGGATGGTGTTCCCATGTTGAGCAGAACCGCAGACCACCTGTACTGGATGGCGCGCTACATCGAGCGTGCCGAGAACATCGCCCGCATGCTGGACGTGAACTACCGCATGTCCATGGTGCCGGAAGGCGACGCCGGCTGGGGCGCCACGCTGTCGATCAACGGGCTGGAACAGGCCTTCCGGGCCAAGCACGACGAGGCGACTGCCGAGGCGGTGCTGAATTTCATGGTGTTCGACGGCGACAACCCGTCGTCCATCCTGAGCTGCCTGCGCATGGCGCGCGAGAACGCGCACGCGGTGCGCGGCACCATCACCTCGGAAATGTGGGAAACCACCAACGATACCTGGCTCAGGATGCGCGACTACCCGCGCTGGAAGCTGGCCGGCAGCGAGATCGGCGAGTTCTTCGAGTGGGTGAAGTTCCGCTCCCACCTGTCGCGCGGCGTCACGCTGGGCACCATGCTGCGCGACGAGGCCTTCCACTTCATCCGGCTGGGCACTTTCCTCGAGCGGGCCGACGCGACCGCGCGCTTCATCGACGTGAAGTACCACATGCTGGTCGATGGCAAGGCGCCGCCGGACGCGGCCGCCGACTACTACCAGTGGAGCGCGCTGCTGCGCTCGGTGTCGGCGTTCGAGGTGTATCGCAAGGTGTACCGCGACCTGATCACGCCGGTGAAGGTGACCGAACTGCTCATCCTGAACGAGCAGATGCCGCGTTCGCTGCGCACCAGCATGGTCGAGGTGTACGAAAACCTGCAGGCGGTGTCCAACTACCGCTCGAAGGAAACCCAGCGCCGTGCCGGCGAACTGCAGGCCAGCCTCAAGTTCGGTCGCATCGAGGACGTGTTCGCCCGCGGCCTGCACGAGTACCTGACCCAGTTCATCGTGCGCGTGAACGAGCTGGGCAACCGCATTTCCAACGACTTCCTGGTTCCGATGTCCGCCAGTTGAGGAGACCGCCATGCTGCTCGACATTCATCATGAAACCACGGTGCAGTACGCCAGCCCGGTCAGCTACAGCATCCAGCAGCTGCGGCTGACGCCGCGCGAGGAATCGACCCAGCGCCCGCTGAACTGGCGGGTGCAGGCGCCCGGCAGCGCGCGGCGCGCGATCGACGCGCACGGCAATGTCGGCCACCTGCTCACGATGGACCGCCCGCACAGCGAACTGACCATCGTGGTCAGCGGCACCGTGCGCCTGACCGACGCCGACGCCTGGATGCCGCGCGACGCCGGCCCGCTGTCGCCGCTGTCCTATCTGGCCGGCACGCGGCTGACCGAAGCGGACGAACAGGCGCACGCGATGGCCGCCAGCCATCTGCGCGCCCGGCGCGACACGGTCGGCGAACTGCTGGATCTGAGCGGTGCGGTGTGCGGCGCGGTCCGTCATCTGCCGGAACGCCTGCCGCCCGGCGGCGCGCTGAGCGCGCTCGCCGCCGGTGTCGGCTGCAGCGCCGACATTGCCCACGCCTTCATCGCCTGCTGCCGCGCCGCCGGTCTGCCGGCGCGCTTCGTCAGCGGCTATCTGATCGACGCCGCAGGCGAATGGGCGGTGCCGCACAGCTGGGTAGACGTCTGGCTTGCCAGCGGCCCGGCGGCCGGCGGCGAAGCCGGCTGGGTGAGCGTGGACGTGCTTGAGCGCACGCTGGCCGGGCACGGCTATTGCCGCCTCGCGGTCGGGCGCGATCACCTCGACGCCTGCCCGGTCCGCGTGGCCGGCGGCGAGTCGGTACAGGGCACGCTGACCCGGGTGTCGGTGCACGCACACTGAAGCGGGTACCGGCGGGCAGCGTGCGTGCGGTCCGTCCATCCTTCAATTTTCGCTGACTGAACTCCGCCATGACCTATTGCGTGGGCATGCTGCTCGATGCGGGCATCGTGTGCCTTTCCGATTCGCGCACCAACGCCGGTGTCGATCACATCAACACCTTCCGCAAGCTCACCGTGTTCGAACGTCCGGGCGAACGGGTGCTGGTGCTCATGAGCGCCGGCAATCTGGCGCTCACCCAGACCCTGATGAGCCTGCTGCGCGAGCGGCTTGCCGCCGAAGGCCCCAGCCTGCACACGGTGCCCAATCTGTTCGAGGCGGCGCGGCATGTCGGTGACTGCCTGCGCGAAGTGCACGCGCGTGATGCCGAGGCACTGAAGGAATTCGGCATCGAGTTCAACGCCAGCTTCATCCTCGGTGGCCAGATACTGGGCGAGGAGCCGCGGCTGTTCCAGATCTACGCCGCCGGCAACTTCATCGAAGCCACCCGCGATACGCCGTACTTCCAGATCGGCGAGGCCAAATACGGCAAGCCCATCATCGACCGCGTCATCCGTCCCGACACCGCGCTGGACGAAGCCGCCAAGTGCGCACTGATCTCGATGGATTCGACCATACGGTCCAACCTGTCGGTGGGCGTTCCGCTGGACCTGCTGGTGCTGCGCACCGGTGCGCTGAAAGTGGCCTCTCATACCCGCATCGACGCCGACAACGCCTACTTCGACATGATCCGCAAGCGCTGGAGTGACAGTCTGCGCGAAGCTTTCCACGCGCTGCCGTCGCCCGACTGGCTGGCGGACTGACGACCCGGCAGGCCTTTCCTCGTCTGCGGCGGACACGCGGCGCAGCGGCATGCCGGGCGCCGCACCGGCGGATGCCTGCGCCGGCTCCCCGTGCCGTTTCCGATGGCCCTAGCGCGTGGGCCATCGCCCCGCGCGACCGGTGCCGGCCGGCGATCGGGCCACAAAGCTAAAGGTTCCCTAGAATGGGCCGTTCACCCCGCCCATGACCGGTATGCCCGCATTTCCGCACCGCTTCGCCTTCGTGCCGCAGTCCCGTCCATCCTGGCCGGGCCGGATCCGGTTCTGCATCGTCTGCGCACTGGCCCTGCTCGGCGTCCTGATCCCTGCGGTACATGCCGCCGACCTGCCTTCGGTGGCGCTGCACTACGGCAAGGACGCGCCGCTGGCCGCGATGAAGGCCTTCGATATCGCGGTGGTCGAACCTGACCACGGTTTCGATCCGCTCGCCTACAGGGGGCAGGGCGGCTCCGAACTGTTCGCCTACGTGAGCGTGGGCGAAGTTCACCCGACGCGGAGCTACGCCGCCCGCATCCCTGACGCCTGGCGCATCGGCCGCAACGCGACCTGGCACTCGCTGGTGATCGACCAGGCCCAGCCGGCCTGGCCCGCCTTCTTCGCCGACGAGGTGGTGGGGCCGCTGTGGGCGCGCGGCTATCGCGGCTTCTTCCTCGACACGCTGGATTCCTACCATCTGGTGAAGGATGTCGACGTCGCCGCTCAGCAGCGCGGGCTGGTGGCCGTAGTGCGCATGCTGCGCAAGCGCTATCCCGGCATCCGGCTCATCTTCAACCGTGGCTTCGAACTGCTGCCCGAACTGCGCGGCGAGGTCCATGCCGTGGCCGCCGAGTCGCTCTACCGGGGCTGGGACGCGAAGCGCAAGCGCTATGTCGAGGTGCCCGCCAATGACCGCGAATGGCTGCTCGGCCAGCTTCAGACCGCACGCGACCGCTACGGCGTGATCGCGATCGCGATCGACTATGTCGCGCCGGCCGCGCGCGAACTCGCGCGCGACACCGCGCGGCGCATTCACGCCCACGGCATCGTGCCCTATGTGACCGACGGCGACCTGAAGCATCTGGGCGTCGGTCTGGTCGAGGTGCTGCCGCGCAAGCTCATGTTTCTCTACAACAGCCGCGAGGCGGCCCGGGTGAACGTGTCCAGCCCGCACCGCTACGCGGAAATGCCGGTGAATCATCTGGGCTATGTCGCCGAGTATGTCGACGTGACCGGCCCGCTGCCGGAGTCGGTACCGGCCGGTGAATATGCCGGTGCGGTGCTGTGGTTCGACGGCTATGTGCCGGGCGAGCGCGCCCGTGCGCTGATGGACTGGATGGTCGCGCGCATCGCCGAAGGCACGCGGCTGGCGGTGTTCGGTTCCTTCGGTTTCGAACCGGACGCGGATTTCCTGCGGGCGGCCGGCCTGGCCCAGGCGCCCCCCGCGAAAGGCCGGCTCGACATCGCGCTGCGCGATCCGGCGGTCGGCTTCGAAACGCCGGCCATTCCCGACCGCGGCCGGCTGCAGCGACTGCGGGTGGAACAGCCGGATGCCCGCGTGCTGCTGAGCCTGAACGACAGCGCCGGCAACCGCTACGACGCGGTGGCGCAGACTGCCTGGGGCGGCTTCGCGCTGCATCCGTTCGCGGTGCGGGTACTGCCGCTGGACGACGCGCAGACCCGCTGGGTGATCGAACCCTTCGCCTTCATCCGCGATGCGCTGGCGCTGCCGGCGCTGCCCGTGCCCGACACCACCACGCTGACCGGCCGCCGCATGTTCTTCGCCCACATCGACGGCGACGGCTTCGCCTCGCGCGCCGAAATGAAGGGCCGCAGACTGGCGGCCGAAGTGCTGCTGGAAGACGTGCTCAAGCGCTACCGGGTGCCGCACGCGATGTCGGTGATCGAGATCGAAACCAGCGAACGCGGCCCGTTCGCACGCGATTCCGCCGAAATGGAGGCGGTGGCCCGCCGCATGTTCGCGCTGCCTCACGTCGAGATCGCTTCGCACAGCTACACCCACCCTTTCTACTGGGACAGCGTCGAGCGCGGCGAGGCGAAGGAAGCCGCGCAGGGCTACTCGCTCGCACCGGCCGGCTACACGCCCAGTCTGGAGCGCGAGATCGCCGGCTCGGTCGACTACATCCGCAGCCGGCTCGCGCCGCCCGGCAAGCCGGTCGGTCTCATGCTGTGGACCGGCGACGCGGCGCCGACCGAGGCGGCGCTGGAATGGGTCGAGCGACTGGGCATGGTGCAGATGAATGGCGGCTACACCGTTGCCAGCACGCTCTATCCCAGTCTGGCGGCGGTGTCGTCGCTGGGCACCTGGCAGGGGCGGCACTTCCATGTGCACGCGCCCATCATGAACGAGAACGTCTACACCAATCTGTGGACCGGTCCGTACTACGGCTTCGAGCGGGTGACGCAGACGCTGGCCTTCACCGAAACGCCGCGCCGGCTCAAGCCGGTGAATCTCTACTTCCACACCTATTCGGCCAGCAAGCCGGCCTCGCTGGCGGTGCTGCACAAGGTGTATCGGCACGCGCTGGCGCAGCCGGTGCATCCGGTCTATCCGAGCGAATACGTGCGCATCGCGATGAATTTCAACGACGTCGTGCTCGCGCGCACGCTGGACGGCGGGCGCTATCTGGTGCGCAACGCCACCCATCTGCGCACGCTGCGCCTGCCGCGCGGACTGGGCCTGCCGGACATCGGCGCCTCCTCAGGCATCGGCGGCTGGCGCGACGGCGCCGAAGGCATTTACGCCCACCTGACCGGCGAAACCGCGACGCTGGTACTCGGCGACCGTGCCGACGCGACCCCGGTGCTGGCCGAAGCGAACGCGCGGCTGGAGTCGGCCAGTGTGGAGCAGGGCGTTCAGCGCTACCGTCTGAATGGCCAGGTGCCGCTCGAATTCGCGCTGTCCGGCGCCAGCCAGTGCCGGGTCACCGCCGACGGCCGCGCGCTGGGCCCGGTGCGCAGCGAGGCCGGTCTCACACATTTCCGTCTGGACGCCCATGCTGCGACGATCGAGCTACGCTGCCGCGTCGGTTGAGCGGCCGCGCCTGGTCGCCCCGCATGTGCTGCTGGCCATCGGCCTGCTGGTCGGCGTGCTGTTCACGGTGCTGTTTCCGTATCGCGCGCTGGTCCAGTACACGCTGAACGCCACCCGCGGCGACGCGCTGACGCTGGCCTATCTGCGCAACCTGCTGCGCACCGATCCGCTCAATCCTGAGCTGAGGCTGGCCCTGGTCCGCCAGTCGATTGCACGCCGCGATTACGAACAGGCCCGTGCCGATCTTGCGCCGCTGCTGGCCAGCCCGGCCGACCGCGAAACGCTGACCGAAGCGCGCTGGGTCGAATGGACGCTGTACGAAAGCGAACTGCTGTCCGCGCCGCCCTTTTCCGCGCGTCACGCCGAGCTGGAAGCGCAGTTGCCGCAGCGGCTGCGCAATGCGGTGACGGTGGACGGACTGACCGACGACAACCGGATGTCGCTGGTGCAGCGCGCGCTGTCGCGCGGTCAGGCCCTGCTCGCGCTCGAACTGATCGCCACCTTCCGGCGCAATGGCGACGACATCGATCCGCGTCTGTACGGCCAGGCGGCTGCCGAAATGCTGGGCCATGGCGAGTACGAGGGGGCTGCGCGCATGCTGCTGCTGCAGCGCAGCCGCGAGCCGGATGCCGCGAAGCGCCGGGCGCTGTTCCTGCAGGCGCTGCGCACCCTGCAGTCGGGCAACCGGCTGGACCTCGCGCTCGACATCGCCGACCGCGAGCTTGGCGAGCTGGAGAACGACACCGAGGTGATGTACTTCCTGGTCACGCTGGCGCGCGCCGCCAACCGGCCGGACGCCGCTGCGCGCTACGCGAAGCGGATGCTGCAGCTGTCGCTGGAGCGGCAGCTGCGCCGCAGCCAGTTCGCGGCTGCCGGTCTCGATGTGCTGCCCTGGCGGGTGGCGGCCGGTGGCGGGCCGGAGCTGCCCTTCGACGACCGCATCTACACGCTGGGCTACGAAGCCTTTCTCGGCAACCGTCAGCTGGAGGATGCCGAGCGGGTGGCGCAGTCGGCGGTGCGGCAGGCGCCGGACGATCTGCGCTGGCGCGAACGGCTGGCCACGGTGCAGGAATGGATGGGCAAGCCGCAGGAGGCGCTCGACCAGTGGTCGCAGATCGCCCGCCGCAGCGGCCGCGAGGACGCGTGGGACGCGGTGCTCAGACTGGCGCCCGGCCTGCTCGACGACGACGCGCTGCTGCCGGCGCTCGAATACCGGCTGCGCCAGCGCCCTCATGACCTCAGGTTCATGGGCGAAATCGTCGCGCTGCACGAACGTGCCGGCCGGCCGCGCGAAGCCATCGCCTTCCTGCAGCGGGCGGCCGGCGACACGCCGTCGGTGGCCGAACTGCAGATGCTGGCCGATCTGGCCGAACGCGCGGCCGACATCGAACTGGCCCGACGCACGCTGGCCCGGCTCGACGCGCTGCTGCCGCCGGACCCGGCGCGGGCCGCCCGCCGTGCGGCGCTGTTCATTCTCGACAGCCGTTTCGACGATGCACTGCAGGTGATGGAGACGGCGAAGGTCGCCGCCGGTGACGACCAGCGCGATTTCTGGCGGCTGTACGTGGCGCTGGCCCAGCTGGTGCAGGACGACGACCGCGCCCGCAGCGCGCTCGAGCGGGTGACCCGCTTCGATGACTCCGACGCCTTCGAACAGGGCGATCTGGTCGATCTGCTGAGCGATGTGTCGCCGCTGGCCGCGGCCCGCGAGGCCGAACGCGGCTGGCGCCGTTTCGGCGGCAGCGTCTGGTTCCTGCGCACGCTGGAACTGTATGCCGCCGCCGGCCAGCCGGCCGAGCTGGCGCGGCTGTTCGGTGAATTGCAGCAGCCTGCACAGGCGGCGCAGCGCGCCGAAGCCGAGCGCAGTGCTGCTTTCCTGCAGCGGCGCGCGCAGTGGCATCTGGATGGCGGCCGCCGTGTCGAGGCCTTCGCCGACCTGTCGGCGGCACTGAAGGTGGAACCCGAGTCCGCATCGGTGCGCACCACGCTGCTGTGGCTGCTGATCGATGGCAACGACACCCGCATGCTGCGCGAATTGCTGGCCCGGCACGAACAGGTGTGGGCGCGCGATGAAGCGCTGCACGACGCGCTGGCGGCCGCGTGGCAGGCGCTGTCGCGCCCGCAGGTGGCGCTAGACCGCTATCTGCTGCCGCGCATCGGTGCGCGGCGCGACGATTTCCTGTGGATGATGAACGTGGCCGACGCACTTGAGCAGAACGGCGACGTCGACCGTGCCTGGCGGGTGCGCCAGATGCTGTGGAAAAAGGAGCGCCCGCGGCTAGCCGAACTGGGCGCCGACGACGTCGGCCGGTTGCAGCGTCAGGCGCGGGTGCGGCTGGCGCGCACGCTGGCGCCGGGCGACGCGGCGAACGCGCTGCTGCGCGAAGTGATGCGGCTGGACCGCGACCCGGATGGCCGCTGGCTGCCGGCGGCACGCGAACTGGCGCTGTCCGCCTTCATCGACCGCGGCGAATTCGACGCGGTGCGCGGATTCCTGTGGCAGCAGTACGGCCGCAGCCTGAACCGCCCGCTGTGGGCCGACATCACCGCGGCGCTGGCACAGGGCGACGTGGCGGCGGTCGGCGCGCTGCTGGACACCTGGGACGAACGCCTGCCGCGCTACGACCGGGTGAACAGTGCGCGCATGGTGGGCGACCTGCGTCTTGCGCAGAGCGCCGCTTTCGACACGCTGGACGCGCAGCGCGACGACGCGCCGCTGCATCTGCAGCTGTCGGACGCGCTGCTCGATTTTTCGCACCGCTTCGACCTCGACATCGCGCAGCGCACGCTGGGCGGCGTCGACGAACGGCAGAGCAGCGCCACGCTGGACATGGCGGTGGCGCCCGACCTGCGCATGAGTCTGGAATTCGGCTCCATCACCCGCGACCGGGGCGACAACGCGCAGTTCAGCGCCACCCCGGGCGAAAGCGGCTATCTGCTGGCGCGGCTCGCCTGGCAGCACGATGATGGCGTCACCCGCATCCTGATCGGCCAGCGCGACGGCTTCGAAACCATCCATCCGCTCGCTCTCGAACGCGAACAGCGCATCGACAGCCGGCTCAGCGCCACCGTCGGCATCGGGCTGCACATGCCCGCAACCGAGAACCTCGGCCTGCGCATGGCGGGCATGCGCGACCAGATCGACCTGCGCGCGAACTACCGCGTGGCGCGCGACGACCGCATCGGCCTGCAGTTCGGCAGCTACCGCTATCAGGCGCAGAACGGCCTCGACATCGGTCGCGGCCGGCTGTGGCAGGTGGAGGCTGCGCACGCGATCCGCACCGAACTGCCGGATCTGGAAGTGAGCGCCTATGTGGCCGGATACCAGTTCAGCCGCGCCGACATCGATCTGGCCGATGCGCGCGCGGTCGAGGTGCGGCAGCGGCTGTTCGCCGGCAGCGGGCTGGATGCCACCGCGCTGCGGCCGCAGAGTTTCACGCTGCAGGGCGTGCGGCTCACCCACAACATCCGGCTGCTGCGCGATTACACGAAGGCGCTGCGGCCTTTCGGCTCGATCGGCGTATCGAACAACAGCGTGGCCGGCGCCGGCTACGACGTGTCTCTGGGCGTGGCCGGCAGCGTGCTCGGCACCGATCATTTTTCGCTGTCCTGGCGACAGGACAAGGGCGGTGGTGGCATCTTCGCGCGCACCACCGAATTCGCACTGCATTACCGACTGTTTTTCTGAACCGGGAGCGTTCGCATGAAACACCTGATCAAGCTCTTCTGCGCCCTCGTGGCCTCCGTCGCGCTGTTTTCCGGCTGCGCGGTGATCGACCATTCGGCCCCGTCGGGCGCGGACAAGTCCGCGCAATGGGTGCTGCTGCCCTTCGGCAACGCGACCGAAACGCCGTTCGCCGGCCAGCGCGCCGAAGCGGTGACCGAGAATCTGCTGCGCAGCCTGGGCGTGGCCCGGGTGCAGCGCTATCCGGCCAGCCTGCAGAACGACACGCTGTTCGAGAGCGGCCAGCCCAAGGACGCCGCGCGCGCGCTTGAATGGGCGAAGGAGCAGGGCGCCCGCTATGCGGTGACCGGCACGGTCGATGAGTGGCGCTACAAGGTGGGCGTCGATGGCGAGCCGGCGGTCGGTGTCGCGCTGCAGATCGTCGAGGTCGACAGCGGTCGCGTGCTGTGGAGCGGTGTCGGTGGCAAGAGCGGCTGGAGCCGTGAATCGCTGTCCGGTGTGGCGCAGGAACTGATCAAGTCGCTGCTGGTGCCGGCGCTCAAATGAACGACGCCCGTTCGCCCGGCGATCGCCCGCACCTGCGGCGGGTTGCCGAGCCGCTGTGGCGGCGCCTGCTGGCGCGCATCACGCCGACCGGTTCCGGCGCGGGCCCCGCCGCGCTCGCGGAAACCGTGGCGCTGCCGACGCTGTCGCTGTTGCTGGCCTTCTGGCTGAATCCGCTCGATCCCTTCTTCCTGCGCGCCCAGTTCGCCTGGGTGTGGCTGGGGCCGCTGCTGGTGGCGCTGCGCTATGGTCCGGTGCCCGGACTGGCAGCCAGCGCGCTGCTGTTTTCCGCCTGGTTCGTGTTCAGCGAAATCGGCGTGGCGCTGGGCGAACTGCCCAAGCTGTACTTCCTCGGCTGGCTGATCGCGGTCATGATCTGCGGCGAATTCTCCTCGCTGTGGCGCGGCCGGGTGCGGCGTGCCGAAAGCGTGCAGTCCTATCTAGAACAGCGCCTCGAATACCTGACCCATCAGCACTATCTGCTGCGCCTGTCGCACGACCGGCTGGAGCAGGATCTCATTTCACGCCCGGTGTCCATGCGCGACGCGCTGGTCGGCCTGCGCGGCCTGGCGGCCTCGCCCGCAGCGATCGGCGAGGCGCTGCCGGGCGCGGCCGATCTGCTGCGACTGGTGGCGCAGTACTGCCAGATCGAGCGCGCCGCGCTGGTGGCGGTCGATGCCGACGGCCGGCCGGCCGCTGATGCGCCGGCCTGGCTCGGCACCTCCTTCGATGTGGACGCTGGCGATCCGCTGGTCCGTTTCGCGCTCGAACACCGCAGGCTGGCCCACGTCGCGCTCGACGGCGGCGGTGCGCCGGCCGGTTCGCGCTATCTGGTGGTGGCGCCGCTCACCGGTCTGGGCGGCGACCTGCGCGCGCTGCTGCTGGTTGATCGCATGCCTTTCTTTGCGCTGCATGACGAAACCCTGCAGATGCTCAACCTGCTGCTGGGCTATTACGCGGACGGGCTGTCGGCCAGCGCGCTCGCCGCGCCGCTGCGTGCGGAACTGCCGGACTGCCCGCTGGACTTCGCTTTTGAAATGGCCCGCATGTGGCGGGTACGCGTCGAGTCCGGCGTCAGCAGCGCGCTCGTCATGCTCAGCTTTCCGACGGGCGAGGCGGGGCAGGATCTGGCGCTGCAGATCGCGCGCATGCAGCGCTCGCTGGACGTGGTGTGGCGGATCGAACGCGCGGACGGTGCCCGCCTGCTCACGCTGATGCCGCTGGCCGGCCCGGCCGCGGTCGAAGGCTATCTGGCGCGCATCGACAACTGGCTTACCCAGCATCGCGGCGGCGGACTGGACCACTGCCGGGTGGACAGCCGCACCCGCATGCTGGATCAGGAGGCGCCGGCCGAACTGCTGGCCCGTCTGCTCGGGGCGCGCAATGGGCAGTAGCAAGCTCGCGCTGGCCGCGCTGCTGGCCGAACTCGCCGCCTTCTACGGCCTGGGCCACATCGAGTCGCCCGACCTCGCGCTGTCCGCCTATCTGGCCGCCCATGCGCCGGCCAGCCTGCTGCTGGCGCTGGCAGTCTATCTGCTGATTCCGCTGGCGCGCTCCAAGCCGCGGCTGAGCGTGCTGTCGCTGCTGTTCTGCTGCATCTTCTTCGTGCCGGTGCTCGGCTTCGTCGGCGTGCTGGTCGGTGCGCTGGTGCGCCACCTGCTGCCGCGGCTGGAGGCTCCCAGCCGCTTTTCGGCGGTGCGGCTGCCGGATCTGGACATTCACGAAAGCAGCCAGAAATCCGGCGCCGGTTTCCGTCAGGCCGGCGTGCGCCAGTTCCTGAAGAACGAGCGGGCGCCGGTGCCGCAGCGGCTGCGCGCCATGGTGGCGCTGTCGCACGCGCCGTCGCGCATCGGCTCGCCGGTGCTGCGCGAACTGCTGGGCGACGCCGAGGACGACCTGCGCCTGCTGGCCTACGGTCTGCTCGACAACCGCGAGAAACGGCTCAACGCGGACATCCACGCCGCGCGCCAGAAGCTGGCCGCCTGCCGCAGCGACGACGAACGCGGCCGGGTGGCGCAGCAGCTCGCCGCGCTGTACTGGGAGCTGATCTATCAGGGGCTGGTGCAGGGCGATCTGCTCGACTACGCGGTCGGCGAGGCGCTGCGCCACACCGAAACTGCGCTGGCCGCGCTGCGCGAAGACCCGGCGCTGCATCTGCAGCACGGCCGCCTGCTGCAGCAGATGGGCCGGCTGGACGAGGCGGATGCCGCCTATCAGCGGGCGCGCGAACTGGGTCTGCCGGCCTCACGCGTGGTGCCCTATCTGGCGGAACTGGCGTTCGCGCGGCGAGACTTCGCGCGCGTGCGGGCGCTGCTGCAGTCCATGCAGGACTGGGAAGGGCTGTCGCGGCTGGAGCCGGTGCTGAAATTCTGGGGGCAGGCATGAGCGAAGTCGTCCGCCGAGCGCCGGAAGGGGTCGATGTCGCGCTGCTGCTCGAGGGCACTTTCCCCTATGTGGCGGGCGGGGTATCGAGCTGGGTGAACCAGATCATCCGCGCATTTCCGGACCTGCGCTTCGGCGTGGTGTTCATCGGCAGCCGGCACGGCGATTACGGCGACATGCGCTATGCGCTGCCGGACAACGTGGTGCATCTGGAAACCCACTACCTGCATGACGATCTCGGCACGGTGGCCACCGCGCACGAGCGCAAGCGCGGGCTGAAGGGAGACGCGGGCGCCTTCGCGCAGATGGCGGCGCTGCACGACGCCTTCCGTCGCGGCGCTGATCCGGATGTGCTGTCGCTGTTCGGCGAAGCCTGCCGCGACATCGCGCCGGGCGGCCGCATCGATCTGGAGGCCTTCCTGCGCAGCGAGGCGTCGTGGGAGGTGGTGACCGATCGCTACCGCACCTACTGCAGCGACCCCAGCTTCGTCGACTACTTCTGGACCGTGCGCATCATGCACCAGCCCTTGTGGCAGCTGGCCCGCATCGCGCACACGCTGGTGCCGGCGCGGGTCTATCACAGCGTGTCTACCGGTTACGCCGGCTTCCTCGGCGCGCTGCTGGCGCAATCGACCGGCCGGCCGCTGGTGCTGTCCGAACACGGCATCTACACCAAGGAACGCAAGATCGACCTGTACCAGAACGAGTGGATACGGGACAACCGCAACGTGTTCCAGAAGGACGCGTCCGAACTGAGCTATTTCCGCCAGCTCTGGATACGTTTCTTCGAGTGGCTGGGCCGGCTCACCTACGCGGCGGCCGATCCCATCGTCGCGCTGTACGAAACCAACCGGCTGCGTCAGGTTGCGGACGGCGCCGACGCGGCGCGCACCCGCAACATTCCGAATGGCGTGAACATCGGCCGGCTGGCGCCGCTGCGCGCGCAGCGGCCGGCCGACGCGCCGCCGGTGCTGTGCCTGATCGGCCGCGTGGTGCCGATCAAGGACATCAAGACCTTCGTGCGCGCGATGCGCCGGGTGGTGAACCGGATGCCCGAAGCTCAGGGCTGGATCGCCGGCCCGGCGGACGAGGATCCGGCCTACGCGGAGGAGTGTCGCAATCTGGTCGACAGTCTGGGTCTGACCGACAACGTGCGCTTTCTGGGCATGCAGAAGATCGACGAGCTGATGCCGAAGATCGGGCTGGTGGTGCTGTCGTCGATTTCCGAGGCGCTGCCGCTGGTGCTGCTGGAAGGGTTTGCCGCCGGCGTGCCGGCGGTGGCCACCGACGTCGGCTCCTGCCGCCAGCTCATGTACGGGCTGGGCGCGGAGGACGAGGCGCTGGGCGCCGCCGGCCGGGTGGTAGGCATCGCCGATCCGCAGTCGCTGGCCGACGCCGCGCTGGAACTGCTCAATGACGGCGCCGCCTGGCAGGCGGCGCAGCAGGCGGGCATCGCACGGGTCGAGCGCTACTACGCCGACACGCTGATGTTCGACCGCTACCGTGAGGTCTATGCCGGGGCATTCGAGCACGACACGCGCCGTGCCGGCGGCTGCCCCTTCGGACACGGAGCGCGCTGATGGCCGGCATCGGTTTCGAACTGCGCAAACTGCTGAAGAAGGACAGCCTGCTCGGGCTGGTGCAGGCCTACAGCTATGCCGGCGTGATCGGCTCCGGACCGTGGGTGCTGTCCATCGTCGGCATCCTGATGGTGGGTCTGCTGTCGCGCGCGGTGGTGGTGCCGGAATTCCTGATCACCCAGTTCCAGGTGTCGGTCACCTATCTGATCTCGAGTTCGCTCATCCTGACCGGGCTGGTGCAACTGGCCTTCACCCGCTTCATTTCGGACCGCCTGTTCGAGAAGCGCGACGATCTGGTCATGTCCAACTTCAACGGCCTGCTGCTGTGGGTGATCGGCGTGGCCGGCGTGCTCGGGCTGATGCTGGCATTCACGCTGTTCGCCGGGCTGCCGGTCATCTACCGGCTGCTCATGCTGTCCGGCTTCGTGCTGCTGTGTGGCATCTGGGTCGCCACCATTTTCCTGTCCGGCCTCAAGATGTACCGCGCCATTCTGCTGCTGTACGCGCTGGGTTATGCGGTCACCGTCATCACCGCGCTGCTGGCGCGCCCCTGGGGGCTGGAAGGCCTGCTCGGCGGCTTCGTGCTGGGCCATTTCGTGCTGTTCATCGGCATGTGGCTCATCACCGCCTGGCACTACCGCTCGCGGGTCACGATTTCGTACGAGTTTTCGCGCGCGGAAACCCGTTACCCCTCGCTCATGCTGATTGGCCTCTTGTACAACCTCGGCGTCTGGGTGGACAAGTTCATGTTCTGGAGCTGGCAGGAAACGTCGGACGCCATCATCGGGCCGCTGCGCGCGTCGGTCATCTACGACTTGCCGGTGTTCATGGCCTATCTGTCCATCATTCCGGGCATGGCGGTGTTTCTGGTGCGCATCGAAACCGATTTCGTCGAGTACTACGACCGCTTCTTCGACGCGGTGCGCACCGGCGGTTCGCTCGAATACATCGAGGACATGCGCGACGAAATGGTGCTGTCGATACGTCAGGGCCTGGCGGAGATCGGCAAGATACAGACGCTGGCCATGCTGGCCGCCATCGTCGCCGGTCCGGCGGTGTTCGCGGTGCTGGACATTTCGGAGCTGAACCTGCCGCTGCTCTACATCCAGACCCTGGCCGCCAGCCTGCAGGTCGGGCTGCTGGCGCTGCTGAACGTGTTCTTCTACCTCGACCAGCGGCGCATCATCCTCGCGCTGTGCGGCTTCTTCTGCCTGTCCAATATCGCTTTCACCGCGCTGTCGTTCAAGCTGGGCGCCAGCTTCTACGGCTACGGCTATGCGCTGTCGGTGCTGCTCACGCTGATGCTGGGCCTGTGGACGCTGGACCGGAAGCTGGGGCGGCTGGAGTACGAAACCTTCATGCTGCAGTAGAGAGGCAAGCTGCAAGATTCAAGCGGCAAGGTTCAAGACGCGCAGGCTCCGTATTGTCTTGCCGCTTGAATCTTGCAGCTTGCAGCTCAGTACTGCGGGGCGGCTGCCGTGGTGATTTCGTGGCGCAGCAGGTGGTACAGCGCCAGCCGATCGGGCGCGACGTGATCGCGCAGGCCGCAGCCCGGCTCGCTGTCGTGCGCGCAGTCGCGGAAGCGGCAGCTGCCGAGATGGGCGCGGAAATCCGGGAAAGCCTGTTCGAGATCGTTCACGTCGAGCTGGGCCAGGCCGAATTCCTGCAGGCCCGGACTGTCGATCAGCGCGCCGCCGCCGGCGAGGTCGTACAGCTTGGCGTAGGTGGTGGTGTGCTTGCCCGAATCGAGCGCCTGCGACACTTCGCGCGTCGCGGCCCGGGCGTCCGGCACCAGCGCATTGACCAGCGTCGATTTGCCCATGCCGGACTGGCCGGTGAAGACCGCAGTGCGGCCGGCAAGGTGGGGGCGCAGTGCGTCCGCCCCCTGCAGCGCGCTCAGTTCAAGGACGTTGTAGCCCAGGCGGCGGAAAGGTTCGAGCGCGGCGCGGGCGGCCGGCAGTGCCGCGGTCAGGTCGCACTTGTTCAGCACGATGAGCGCGTCGACCTGCTGCGCGTCGCAGGCCACCAGGATGCGCGCCACCAGTTCCGGGCTGAACGACGGTTCGGTGGCCACCACGATGGCGACCAGATCCACATTGGCGGCCACCATCTTCTGCTTCCACATGTCCTTGCGGTAGAGCAGGCTGGTGCGCGGCAGCACTTCGGCGATGCGCGCCTGGTCCTCGCCCTGGATGTCGAGCAGCACGCGGTCGCCGCAGGCGATGTCCGATTTCTTGCCGCGCGGGAAGGCCTGCAGTTCGCGGCCGTCCTCCAGCCGGGCGACGTAGTGCCGGCCGTGGGCCGACACGATGCGGGCGGCCGGCTGGGCGGTCTTCTTCAAGCCGTCAGCCGGCGTCGCGCATCGCTTCGATGCGGGCGGCGCAGATGAGGTCGTTGATCGAAATGCTGCGCACGCTGTGGGTGGTGAACACCACGCGCACGCGGTTGGCGCCGAACATGATGTCCGGGTGGTGGTCCTGCGACTTCGCGATCGCGGCAACCTGATTCACGAAGTTCACCACCTGATCGTAGTCGCCGAACTGGAAGTCCTTCGCCAGGTGCTTGTCGACCTCTATCCAGCCGTGCAGGTCCTTCAGGGCCAGGGCGAGCGCTTCGCCCTCGATGCGGCGGTGCGCGCCCTTCTGCGGCGCGCACTGCTGTTGTGCAAGTTCTTGTCGGGTCATGGATCAGGCGGACTGCAGCCGGGCCACGCGCAGCGCGGCCGGCGGGTGGGAATCGTAGAACTGCGAATACAGCGGGTCCGGCGTCAGCGTGGACGCGTTGTCGCGGTACAGCTTGACCAGCGCGGCGACCAGCCAGTCGGCCCGGGTCTGGGCGACCGCGTAGGCGTCGGCCTCGAATTCGTGCTTGCGCGACATGAGCTTGAGCAGCGGCGACAGCGGGAAGCTGAACACCGGAATCACCAGCGCGAACAGCGTGAGCGCCATCGCGTGGCCCCAGCTGGCCGGTTCCGCCACACCCAGTTCGGTGAAGAACCATGGCGCATCGACCAGCCAGCCGAGCAGCGCGAAGAAGGCGAAGCTGCCGGCGGCGATCCAGCCGACGCGCTTCCAGATGTGGTGGTGCTTGTAGTGGCCCAGTTCGTGCGCCAGCACCGCTTCGATCTCGTCCGCGCCGAGGCGGTTGAGCAGGGTGTCGAAGAACACGATGCGCTTGCCCTTGCCGAAGCCGGTGAAGTAGGCGTTGCCGTGCGCCGAGCGGCGCGAGCCGTCCATCACGAACAGGCCGTCGGAGCGGAAGCCGCAGCGCTCGAGCAGCGACTCGATGCGGCTGCGCAGTTCGCCGGCCGGCATCGGCTCGAACTTGTTGAACATGGGCGCGATGAAGGTGGGATAGATCACCATCAGCGCGAGGCTGAAACTGAGCCAGAAGGCCCAGGCCCACACCCACCAGGCCACGCCCAGGCTGTCCATGATCCACAGCACCGCGGCCACCGCCGGTGCACCGATGGCGGCACCGACCAGGCCGTGCTTGATCTGGTCGCCGAAGAACATGCCCAGCGTCATCTTGTTGAAGCCGAAGCCCTGTTCGATCACGAAGGTGCGCCACAGCAGTACCGGCAGCTCGATCAGCGACGACGCAAAGGTGACGATGCCGATGAACACCAGATCGCGCAGCATGCCGCTGCCGGCCAGACCGGTGGCGACATCGAACATCCACTGCAGGCCGCCGCCCAGCGTCAGCACCGCCAGCCACAGCGCGCCGATGATCACGTCGGCCCGCGCCAGGCCGGCGCGGGCGACGGTGTAGTCGGCCGCCTTCTGGTGGGCTTCGAGCGGAATCGCGTCACGGAAGGCAAGCGGCACCTCGCCGCGGTGAGCGGCCACGTGCGAGCGGTGGCGTGTGGCCAGCCACAGGCGCACGGCGCTGGTCAGCACGAGGGCGACGACGAAGATTTCGGTCAGCATGATGGGGTGGCCTCGGGTAGGAAACGGTTGTCGGACTGATTGCCGACTCAATTGCCAGACTGGGTGTCGGGACTGAATTTAGACTCAGTCCAGGTCACGCGAGTGTGACAAAATCGGGCCGCTCCGCGTTCGGACGAACGCATTAATCCCGCTTGGAAATTTTCTCGATTATGGCACAGGACCCCTCCCATCTCGTCTGGCTGGACATGGAAATGACCGGTCTGGATCCGGACAACGACCGCGTGATCGAACTGGCGTGCGTGGTCACGAACGCGCAGCTCGAAGTGATCGCCGAAGGGCCGGTGCTGGTGGTGCATCAGTCCGACGAGGTGCTCAACGGCATGGACAAGTGGAACACCTCCACTCACGGCAAGTCGGGCCTGACCGACCGCGTGCGCGCATCGACGCTGGACGAGGCGGCCGCCGAAGCGCAGATGATCGCCTTCCTGAGCCAGTACGTGCCGGAACGCAGCAGCCCGATCTGCGGCAATTCGATCTGCCAGGACCGCCGCTTCCTCGCGCGCCACATGCCCGGACTGGAAGCGTGGTTCCACTACCGCAACCTGGACGTGTCCACGCTGAAGGAACTGTGCCGGCGCTGGCGTCCGGAGCTGTCGGGTCAGTTCAAGAAGGCGCAGCGTCATGAGGCGCTGGCCGACATCTACGAATCGATCGACGAACTGAAGTTCTACCGCGAACACTTCCTGCGCATGGAATGAGGCGATGAGCACGCTCCGCATCGCTGTGGCCCAGCTGAACTGCGTGGTCGGCGATCTCGACCACAACGCCGCGCTCATCCTGGACGCCGCCCGCCGGGCGGCGGAGCAGGGCGCCGATCTGCTGCTGACGCCGGAACTGGCGCTGTGCGGCTACCCGCCGGAAGACCTGCTGCTGCGGCCGGATTTCCACCGCGCCTGCGCGCGCCAGCTCGCCCGCATCGCGGCCGGCGCGCCGGCGGGACTGGCGCTGCTGGTCGGGCATCCGCATCGTGAGGACGACCGCCTGTACAACGCCGCCAGCCTGATCCGGGGCGGGCAGGTCGAGGCCACCTATCGCAAGATGCGGCTGCCGAATTACGAGGTGTTCGACGAGGAACGCTATTTCGATGCCGGCACCGATGCTCTGGTGGTCGACATCGCCGGCGTGAAGGTGGGCGTGAACATCTGCGCCGACGTGTGGGAGCCGGGCGCGCCTGAAGCCGCGGCCGCCGCCGGGGCCCAGGTGCTGGCGGTGCTCAATGCGTCGCCCTGGCACCTGAACAAGCCGGTTACCCGCGAACAGGTGGTGGGCGAGCGGATCGCCGCCACCGGTCTGCCGGTCGTGTACTGCAATCTGGTCGGCGGACAGGACGAGCTGGTGTTCGACGGCGCCTCGTTCGCGCTCGACCGCAGCGCTCGTCTGGTCTGGCGCGCGCCGCACTGCCAGGAGCATTTCGCGCTGGTCGAACTGCGTGACGGCGATGTGCTGCCGCAGCCGCTGCCGCAGCAGTCCACGGTGGAACAGGACTGTTACGAGGCGCTGGTGCTGGGCGTGCGCGACTACCTCGGCAAGAACGGTTTCAGGTCCGCGCTGATCGGGCTTTCGGGCGGTGTCGATTCGGCGCTCACGCTGTGCATCGCGGTCGACGCGCTGGGTGCGGACCGGGTGCGCGCGGTCATGATGCCCTCGCCCTACACCGCGCAGATGAGTCTCGACGATTCGCGCGCGCTGGTGAAGAACCTCGGCGTGCAGTACGACGAAGTGTCGATCGCGCCGGCCATGGCCACCTTCGAACAGATGCTGAAGCCGCTGTTCGGCGACGCGGCGGCCGACACCACCGAAGAGAACGTGCAGGCCCGCGCCCGCATGATCATGCTGATGGCACTGTCGAACAAGACCGGCGCCATCGTGCTCACCACCGGCAACAAGAGCGAAATGGCGGTAGGCTACTCGACGCTGTACGGCGATCTGGCCGGCGGTTTCGCGGTGATCAAGGACATCTTCAAGACCTTCGTCTATCGCTTGTGCGACTGGCGAAACAGCGTGCGGCACGACATTCCGGACAACATCCTGACCCGCGCGCCGTCGGCCGAACTGCGTCCGGACCAGACCGACCAGGACAGTCTGCCGCCGTACGCGGTGCTCGATGCCATCATCGAAGCCTATATGGAGCGCGACGAGTCGCCGCGCGACATCATCGCGCGCGGCTTCGCAGAGGCGGACGTGCGCCGCGTGATCGGCCTGCTCCGGCGCAACGAGTACAAGCGCCGGCAGGCACCGCCCGGCGTGCGGGTGACCGAACGCGGCTTCGGCAAGGACTGGCGCTACCCGATCACCAACCGCTACGCCGACGAGTACGACGCCAGCTGAGCGACGCCACCTGAGCGCCGCTGGCCGTCTCCACAATTCGCACACATACGCTCGACAGTCACTCAAGGTTCCCTGTCCAGACTGCAGGCTCCGCACACCGGCGCATCGCGCCCGGTGCTGCGGATGACCGGCCCGCGCCCGGCACCGCCGGCGGCCGCCCCGCATGATCTGGATATGGAGTGCTCGAGAGATGAATGAACAGCTGCTGGCTGACGAAGCGACCTATTGCTCCTTCGGAGACACGGTCCACTATGTGAACCCGCCCAAGGTGTTCGCCGGATGCGAAGGCAGCTACATGTTCGACGAGGCGGGCACGCCCTATCTGGACCTCCAGATGTGGTACTCCGCGGTGAATTTCGGTTACCGCAACAAGCGCCTCGAAGACGTGATGAAGCGGCAGCTCGAAACGCTGCCGCAGATCGCCAGCCAGTACCTGCATCCGACCAAGATCGAACTGGCGAAGTGGATCGCGCAGGACGCGCAGCGCAAGTGGGGCCGGCCGGGCCGGGTGCATTTCAACGTCGGCGGTGCGCAGGCGATCGAGGATTCGCTGAAGATCGTGCGCAACGCCAGCCAGGGCAAGAGCCTGATGTTCGCCTTCGAGGGCGGCTATCACGGCCGCACGCTGGGCGCCTCAAGCATCACCTCCAGCTACCGCTACCGCCGCCGCTTCGGTCACTTCGGTGACCGCGCGCAGTTCATTCCATTCCCCTATCCCTTCCGTCGCCCCAAGGGCATGACCTCGGAAGAATACGCGGACGCCATCGTCGCCGAGTTCGCGCGCAAGTTCGAGAACGAGTACCACGCGGTGTGGGACCCGAAAACCCGCCAGTGCGAATACGCCGCCTTCTACGTCGAACCGATCCAGGGCACCGGCGGCTATGTGGTGCCGCCGGCCAATTTCTACACCGGCCTGAAAAAGGTGCTGGACGAGCACGGCATCCTGATGGTGGTGGATGAAATACAGATGGGTTTCTGGCGCACCGGCAAGCTGTGGTCGATCGAGAACTTCGGCGTCGAACCGGACGTGCTGGTGTTCGCCAAGGCGCTCACCAACGGCCTGAATCCGCTGTCCGGCCTGTGGGCGCGCGAGGAACTGATCAACCCGACCGTGTTCCCGCCCGGCTCGACCCATTCCACCTTCGCGTCCAACCCGCTGGGTACCGCGCTGGGTCTGGAAGTGCTGAAGATGACCGCCGAGGTCGATTACGGCGCCAAGGTGCGCGCCAGCGGTGCCTACTTCCTCGAAGGCCTGAAGGACCTGCAGAAGCGGCACCCGGAAATCGGCGATGTCGACGGTCTGGGTCTGGCGCTGCGCGCCGAAATCTGTACCGCCGACGGATTCACGCCCAACCGTGCGCTGCTCGATCGCATGGTGGACATCGGCCTCAGCGGCCGGCTCGAATACCAGGGCCGGCGCGCCGGACTGGTGCTGGATGTCGGCGGCTACTACAAGAACGTCATCACCTTCGCGCCCTCGCTCGAAATCACCCGCGCCGAGATCGACGAAGCCATGGTGCTGCTCGACCAGCTGCTGGTGTACGCCAAGCGTCCGTGAGCACCGCCCGGGAGGAGGGGCACACTGCCTTCCAGCTCGAACCCGACGCGCTGATCGAAGCCTTCCGTGCACATCCGCCGGAAGGTTTCGAGGTGCTCGCCGGGCGGCCGCTGCTGTTCGCCGCGCCCTTCGATCTGCTCACCACCGCCGACCCCGCGCTTAAGCGCCGGCTGGCGCGGCTGCCGCTTTACCGTCTGTGGTCACGGCTGCTGCGTCTGCGTACCGCCTTCTTCGGTGCGACCGTGTCCGAGTACCTGCCCTGGCCGCGCGCCGACCGCGCGCAGGCGCAGCTGCGCCGCGTGCTGTCTGACTGGGCGCCGCGCTATCCGCTGCTCATCGTGAAGGACCTGCCGCTCGCGTCGCCGCTGCTCGGGCCGCGCGACAACGCCTTTGCCGAAGCGCTCGCGCAGGCCTGCGTGCAGGCCGGCTGCATTCTGGTCGAAGGCCAGGCGCTGGCCTACGTACCGATCGATTTCGACAGCATCGACGCCTATCTGCAGCGGCTGTCGGCCGGCCGGCGCAAGGATCTGAAGCGCAAGCTGCGCCAGCGTGCGCGGCTTGAGGTGCGCCGCCGGCCCTGCGGCGATGCCGCGTTCGCGGACGAGGTCGCTGTCGATGCGTACTACGCGCTGTACGAGGCGGTCTATGCGCAGAGCGAACTGCATTTCGACCGCCTGACCCGCGACTTCTTCGCCACCGTGCTGCGTGACGCCGCGACTGGCGGCATCGTGTTCGAGTACTGGCTGGACGGCGCACTCGTCGGCTGGAATCTGTGTTTCGAGCATGACGGCCGTCTGGTCGACAAGTACATCGGTCTGCGCTACCCGCAGGCGCGCGACTGCAATCTCTATTTCGTGAGCTGGATGGTCAATCTCGAATACGCGCTCGAGCGCGGCCTCACCGCCTATGTGGCCGGCTGGAGCGACCCGGGCGTGAAGGCGCAGCTCGGCGCGCGTTTCACCTTCACCCGGCACGCGGTGCACGTGCGCAATCCGCTGCTGCGGGCGCTGGCCCGGCGCTTTGCCGGTCATTTCGAAAGCGACCGCATCTGGCAGGCGGAACGGGAAGGAGACGCGGCGTGACGCTGCAGTCCCGCATTCCGGTGGTGCTGGACGTGGACGGCGCGGTCGGTGCGCTCGACGGCGAACTGCGGATTGCGCTGAGCGACCGGCAGGAAGCGCTGCGCTTCGGCTGTTCCGCGCGCCAGCTGGACCAGCTCGCCCGCGACCTCGCGCAGCTGCTGCCGGCGGTCCGGCGCACCGGCACCACCTTCATCGGCAGCGGCGATTTCCATCATCTGAGCGTGCCGCTCATCCTGCGCTGCGCACGGGCGCTGCACGCGCGCACCGGCCAGCGCCTGCGCGTGGTGGTGCTCGACAACCATCCGGACAATATGCGTTTCCCGTTCGGCGTGCACTGCGGCTCGTGGGTTCGGCAGGTGGCGATGGATGAGGCGGTGAGCCACGTCCATGTGGCCGGCATCACCTCGGCCGACATCAGCGTCGCCCACTGCTGGGAAAACCGGCTGCAGCCGCTGCGGGCCGGCAAGCTGAGCTACTGGAGCTGTGGCGTCGACACCCGCTGGGCGCGCTGGCTCGGGCTGGACCATGCCTTTCACGCGCACCGCGACGGCGCCGAACTGGTGGCCGCGCTGACCGCCCATCTGGTGGCGCGACCCGAACCCACCTATCTGTCCATCGACAAGGACGTGCTGTCCACCGCCGTGGTCCAGACCAACTGGGATCAGGGCGTGCTCACGCTGGAGCAGGCCGGCGCGGTGATCGACGTGCTCACGGGCTGCATCGAAGGCAGCGACATCACCGGCGAAATTTCCAGTCACCGCTACGCCACGCTGTGGAAGCGCCTGCTGAGCGGTCTGGACGGGCAGGACATCGATCTGACCGCCGCCGCGATCGACGGCGGTCAGGGTCGCCAGCACGAGGTGAACCGCGCGCTGATCGCCCGCATCGCCGCGGCGGGCGGCTGATCAGTCCGCCACCAGCGCTGCGCACAGGCGCTCGAAGCGTTCGTCGTCCAGCCATGGGCTGTTGCTCAGCGACAGTACGCGCGCCGCGAAGTCGCGTGCGTTCGGCAGGGCGCCGGCGTCCTGCCAGGGCACGACCGAGGCATAGCGCCGGTAGTCCGGCAGGGCGTGTGCGAACGGCAGCCCGATGCCGCAGCCGGCGACCCACAGACGATCGAGCAGCCGGTCGCGCCGCGCTGCGTCGCTGACCCGCAGCAGCAGCACTGGCCAGATGCCGGCAGCGCCGGGCACCACCGGGCTGTCGCCCAGCACTTCGATGCCCGGCAGGCTTTCCAGCTGCGCGCGGCGCCGCCGTGCCCGGTCGGTGCAGCCGGCGATGAAGGCGGGCAGGCGGCCGAGCGCGCGCAGGCCCACCGACTGGCGCCAGCGTCCGGGCCGGTGCAGCGGTATGCGGAGGTCGAACAGATCGCCGGCGGCATCCACCCGGTCGCCGGCCCGCAGCGCGTTGCGCAGCGGGCGGCCATAGACCACGCCCAGCAGCGCCGGCCGGTAGCACAGCGCATAGGCGACCAGTTCGAGCGTGCGGCGCAGTTCCCAGCCGGCGTGCCTGCGGGCCAGCGCCTCGCTCGCCCGGGTACAGGCCGCGCGCAGCGCGGGGTCGCGCGCGGCCAGCACGCCGCCTTCATAGAGCGTGAGACCCTTGCCCACCGCCAGGCTGAAGAAACCGATGTCGCCCTGTGTGCCCACGCTTTCGGTTCCGATCCGGGCCCCCAGTGCCTGCGCGGCGTCCTCGATCACGAAGGCGCCGGTGCGGCGGGCGAGGGCTGCCGCGCCGGCCACGTCAGTCACCCGTCCGGCGAGGTGGGTGGGCAGCACCGCCAGCGTGCGCGCGCCGCACAGTCTTTCCAGATGGTCGAGGTCCATGTCGGGCCGGCCCGGCTGCAGGTCGCACAGCCGCAGTTCGAGCCCGCAGTGCGCCACCGCGATGGCGACCAGCGGGCAGGTGTAGGCCGGCACGATGACCTCGTTGCGCCCCGGCTGCAGGCGCTGCAGCGCGGTCAGCGCGATCACCAGCGCGGCGGTGCCCGAACATTCGATGCGCGCCCAGGGCAGGTTGAATGCGCGCGCCAGCCCGCTGGCCAGATCGGAGTCCGCACCCGGCACGCGGCCGAACAGATCGGACAGTGCCAGCGGCAGCCCCGCGGTCGGCGGCACGCAGCGCTCAGCGGGGCGGCTCACGTGGGGGCTCAAGTGGCGGCTCATGTGGCGCCGGCGGCAGGTGTTCCAGCGTGGCGCCGGCGCGTTCGCTTTCGGTTTCGCCGACTGCCAGACAGAGGATGCCGGCCACGATGCACAGCGCGCCCAGCAGCTGCAGCGTGCCGATGTGCTCGTCGAACAGCCCGTGCGACAGCAGCAGCACCGACACGATTTCCAGGTGCGAGGCGGCGAAGGCCGGGCCGATCGGCGCGTGCCGCAGCAGCGTCATCCAGGTGAAGAAGGCGCCGACATAGCCGACGAAAGCGCCGTAGATCCACGGCGCGCCGAAGACCCGCAGCAGCCAGGCCGGGCCGAATTCGAGCGGCAGCGCGTAATCGCCCGCCAGCTTGAAGCTGATCTGGGCCAGCGTGTCGAACAGCAGCAGCAGCCCGAAGCCGATGACATAGAAGCGGCGCATCAGGGCAGGCCCACCAGCGCGACGCCGGTCGCGATCAGCAGGATGCCGGCGGTGCGCATCCGCGACAGCCGTTCGCCGAACAGCACGCGGCCGGCCAGCATGACGACCACGATGTTGATCGATCCGAGCAGCACCCCTTCGGACAGCGGCACCAGCGACAGGAAGGCCAGCCAGACCAGGAATTCGGCGATGTAGCAGCCTATGCCCAGCCACAGCCAGGGGCGGCTGGCCATGTGCCGCCAGCGCTGCAGGCCGTCACTTTCGTGCGCGTCGTGGGCGGCCGCCTTGAAGGCGAGCTGGCCGGCGGTATCGACCACCACGTTCAGTGCCCACAGCAGCGCGACCAGCCATCCGGCGGGCGCACTCATGCGGCGGCGGTGCCGTCGGCATCCACCGCCAGCCGGCCGACGAATTCGGTGGCCAGTGTGGTCACGGTGCGCCGTTCGCGGTCTATCGTGATCATGTGATAGCTGTCGTGCAGCAGCACCAGACTGACCGGTCCGCGTACCCGGCGAGCGATCAGGCGGGCGTTGTTCACGCTGGAAATGTCGTCTTCGCTCGCATGCAGCACCAGGCAGGGCGCGCGCACCGACTGCAGGCGCCGGCGCACGTGGGACGACAGGCGGTGCATTTCGATCACCGCGTACCACGGGTTGCCCGGCAGCCCGGCGGCGCTGCTGTCGCCGCTGTTCATCTGTTCGACCACGCGCTTGCGCAGCGCCTCGTCCTTGATGCCGTAGGGCGGCTGTTCCATGAAGGCGCGCCGGCGGCCGATGCCGAGCAGGCGGAACAGCGGCAGCAGGAAGGACAGGCGTGTGTAGCGCGGAATGCTCCAGCCGTCGTAGCGGAAGGTGGCGGACAGGGCGCCCACGCCGTCCACCAGATCCGGGCGTGCGATGGCCAGTTCCAGCGCCAGCACGGCGCCCATCGACAGGCCCATCACCACCACGCGGTCGACCTGGGCGCGCAGCCGCTCGGCGCCGGCGTGCACGCTGGCGGTCCAGTCGGTCCAGCGCACCCGGATGAGGTCGTCCGGCGTGCCGCAGTGGCCGGCCAGCTGCACCGCATAGACCGCAAAGCCGCCCCGGTTCAGGCCCTTGGCCAGCAGGCGCATTTCGTTCGGCGTGCCGGTGAGGCCGTGCACCAGCAGCACGCCGGTGCGGCCCGCCTCGCCGCTGCCGGGCAGGAAGAATTCGTGCGGCGTGACGCAGGGTGTCTGCGGTGCGTCCAGGGCTGCGTTGAGCAGCGGGTCGTCGACGCGGGCATTCATGCGCAGGCTCCTTCCGGCAGTGCCAGCTGCTGCAGCATCGCGCACGCCTCGTCGAACTGCGCGAAGGGGGTGTGCGGATAGCCGCGTTCGCGGCAGTGGTCGATCAGCCGCGCCTTGGCCAGCACGTGGTCGGCACGGCCGGACACGCAGAAGTCGGAACTGCCGTCGCCGACGAACAGCACCTGCCGGGCACGGACCGGTTTCACGTCCGCCAGCCGGGCGCACTTGCAGTTGCCGCTGGCGCGCACGCAGGCGTCGCTGCCGTGCGGGCATTCGAGCGCCCAGCTGCGCTCGCCGGTGCGCAGCAGCCGGTTGGCCAGTACCGGCAGGTGATCCAGCCCGTGTGCGGCGAGGATGCGGTGGATCGCGTAGTCCAGACCGTCACTGACCACCTGCAGCGGCACGCCGAGGCGCTCCGCGGCGGCGACGAAGGCCGGGAAGCCGGGATCGATGGACAGCCGGTCCAGATGCGCATCGAGTTCGTCCTGGCTCATGTCGAGCAGCGCGACCTGGCCCTGCATGCAGGCGCGCGAGCCGATCCGGCCCGCCTCCCAGTCCTCTTCCAGCGCCTCCCAGCCGGGCCGGCCGAAGCGCTGCAGCAGCGAGTCGGCGACGTCGGTCAGGCAGATGGTGCCGTCGAAATCGCACTGCACCGCCCATGCGATGGAGGGCGTCGCGAACGCCTGACGGAGCGGGGCGTACAGCGCACGGTTGCATGCGTCATTCATGAAAACTCACCTTCACGTTCTGACCCAGGCGCAGCGCCGATGACGCGGCCGGATCCAGTTCGAGGAAACAATCGACCACCCGCACGCTGCCGCGCACCGCGTCTTCGCCCAGCCGGCTGCCGCTGTAGGCGGGACTGAGGCGGGCCACCCGCGCCTGCTGCGACGGCGCGTGCTCGCCCGGATGCAGATCGACGTCCGGTGTGACCGTGGCGCTCATGCCCGGATGCACGCTGGCGAGAAAGCTTTCGTTCAGCTCGGCGCGCACCAGCAGCGGCCGGTGCGGCAGCAGCACCATCAGCGCGCGGCCCGCCTGCGGCCCGACCCGGGCGCCCGGCTGCACCGCGAGCTTCAGTACGCTGGCGTCGGCTGCTGCCCGAACCGTGAGCCGCTGTTCCGCCAGCCGGGCCTGGCGCAGCTTCTGCCGTGCCACCGCCTGTTCGGATTCCAGCACCGAGATGCCCGACTCGATGTCCTGCAGCGCCTGGTGCGCCTCGTCGGCGCGTTGCTGTTCGAAGGCGCCGGCGCGCGCCGCCGCGGCAGTGCGCTCGGCCAGCTGCCGTGCGGCCGGCTGGCGGGCGCGCTGCGCGTGTTCGCGCGACTGGATCAGCGACAGTTCGGCTTCGGCCATGTCGACGTCCAGCCGGGCCTGATCGGCCTGAAGCTGCAGCAGCACCTGTCCGCGGCGCACGCTGTCGCCTTCCTTCACCGTGACGCTCTCTACCGTGCCCTCTACCGGCGCCAGCACCTCGAACAGGCCGCCTTCCACCTCGACCTTGCCGCGTGCCATCGCCGCCGGCATCACGGGCGTCGCGGTGGCCGCGCTGGCACTGCCCTCGTTGCCGTCGCAGCCGGCGAGCGTCAGCGCCAGGCCCAGCGTCAGCCCGAAGGACAGGCCCCGGGCGCGCCATCGTCCGTGCGATGCCGCCGTCACGATGCGATGTCCTCGATGCAGGCGCGCCCGGCGCCGGGTCCGATATCGTCCTGCACCGGCGGTCGCCAGTCGCTCTGCATGCGTCCGTCCTCCATGGTCAGTACCCGGTCCGCCTGGCGCACCAGGCGCGGGTCGTGGCTCACGCACAGCACGGTTGTGCCGTGCTGGTGCGCGATGCGTCTCAGAATGCCGGTCACCCGCTGGCCGTTCTCGGCGTCGAGCGCGCTGGTGGGTTCGTCGGCGAACAGCAGGCGGGGCGATTTGGCCAGCGCCCGCGCGACCGCGACGCGCTGCTTCTCGCCCCCGGACAGCTGGGCCGGAAAGGCGTCGCGCCGGTGCGCCATGCCCACTTCTTCCAGCGCCTCCTGCGCCCGCCGCAGCGATTCACGCGCGCTGACGCCCATGTAGCCGAGCGGCAGCTGCACCTGTTCGCACGCGGTCAGCGCCGGGAACAGATTGAAGCCCTGGAACACGAAGCCGGTGTGGCGCAGCCGGAAGCGCTCGAGCGCGCCCTTGCCCATGCGCGACAGGTTCTCGCCGAGCGCCACCGTATCGCCGTCGTCCGGTGCCTGCAGGCCGCTGAGCAGCGACAGCAGCGTGCTCTTGCCGCAGCCGGACGGACCGGAAATGAGGGTCAGTTCGCCGGCGTGGATGGCGACCGACAGCCGGTCGAGTACGTGCACCGTCACCGTGCCCGAGCGGAAGGCCTTGCTGACGGTATGCGTTTCGAGGCTGACCGGGGCGGATGTGCGTGCATTCATGAGCCGTGTGTCCTCAGCGCAGCAGCAGGGCAGGGTCGGCACGCAGCAGGCCGCGTACCGCGAACAGGCCTGAACCCAGCGCCAGTGCAAGCACCGCCAGCGCGCAGCCGCCGGCCACCGGCAGCGTGAGCTGGACCGGCACGTCGTTACGCGCGGCGATGAACAGCAGCACTGCGCTGGTCATGCCGCCGATCGCCAGGCCCAGCCCGCCTATCCAGCACGACTGTTCCAGCACCACCCGGCTGAGCGCGCGCAGGCTGGCGCCCAGCGCATTCAGCGTGGCGTACTCGCGGGCGGACGCGATCACCACCGCGGTCAGCGACTGGCTGGTGACGATGGCGCCGACGATGCAGACGATGACCGCCATGAACAGCACCGCGATGCCGGCGCCGGTATCGAGCAGCCAGTACAGCTGCGAGCGGCGCGCGAATTCCTGAGCGGTCCACAGTTCATAGGGGCCGAAGCTGGCGGCACCGGCCAGCCGGTCGCGCACTGCGACGGCCTGCTCCGGATCGCGCAGGCGGGCCACCACATAAGTGCTGCCGGTACCGGCATCGCCCGGCTGCAGCAGGCGGGCGGTGTCCTGCGATGCCAGCACGTTCACGCCGCCCAGCGCGCGCAGGCCGGTGACCGCGGCGGCGATGCGCACCCGCCGGCCGTTCAGCCAGGCGGTAGCGCCGACACCGGTGCCCAGCTGTTCGAGATCGGCGCGATCGACGATGACCGTGTCCGGGCTGCGCAGCAGCGCCCGCAGATAGGGGGTCAGGATGCGCGAGAACATCAGCGCGTCGGCTGCGGTGGAAATGCCGGATACGAAGACCGACACGCCGCCGCCGGAGCGCTGCGCGTTGTACCAGTCGCCCTCGACCCACAGATAGGATTCGACCGCGCTCACTGCCGGGTCCATGCCGAGGTGCAGCGCCACGTCCGGCCCGATCTCGCGGCCGAAGTTCACGCTCTGCGTACCGGGGTAGCCGGCCCACAGGTCGGCTGACGACGCGTTGATGTAGAGCGCGGCGCTGCCGAAGATGCCCTCGACCAGCGCCGCCTGCACCACCAGCAGCACGCAGGAGAAGGCGACCGCGAACAGCGCGGGTACGAAGCGCCGCCATTCGTGGAACAGGGTCTTGCGCGCCAGCGGAATCACGGCGTGGCCTCCGCCGGCAGCGCGGCACCGCCGAGCGAACGGAACAGCGCGACGAAGGACAGCGTGCGGTCCAGTTCGGCGGCGGACAGGTCCAGTTCGGCCAGCAGCGCGTCCCGGTGTGCGCCCAGCACCGCAAGTTCGCTCGACAGGCCGGCCTGCCGGCGGGCGATGGCCGCCTGTTCGCGGCTGCGCAGCAGGTCCAGCGCGTCGGCCAGCCGGTCGCGGCGGGCGGTGGTCGCCTGCAGCGCGGCCAGTGCCTGTTCGGTTTCGGCGACGCCTTCGAGCACGGTCTGGCGGTAGGCCAGCAGGCTGCCCTGCAGCGCTTCTTCGCGGGCGCTGGCTGCGGCGCGACGCTGTCCCCAGTCGAACAGCGGAATGTCTATCGTCGGCCCGATCGCCGGCAGATGGTCGGTACGGGTGCCGATGCTCTTCGTGATGTTGTAGGCGTAGAGCAGTGACGCACCCAGCGACAGCTTGGGGTAAAGGTCGGCCCGTGCGATACCCAGTTCGCCGGCCGCCCGCAGCACGCCCGCTTCGGCGTGGCGGATTTCAGGGCGCTGGCGGAGCAGGTCGGCCGGCAGCCGGGTCAGCGAGAAGGACGGCACCACCGGTGCCGGCGCACCCTGAAGCCAGGACGGATCCGGCTCGGTGCGGCCGAGCAGCAGTGCCAGACCCTGAGCGGAACGGTCGCGCTGCTGTTCCGGCGGGGCCTGGCCGGCTTCGGTGCGGGCCAGCTGGGCGGCGGCTTCGAGCACCGCGCCATGGGTACCCAGACGCTGTGTTTCGAGTACGGCCAGCAGGTCGCGGCTGCGGCCATCGACCGCGGCGAGATCGCCGAACAGCGCGGCCTGCCGGCTGGCCGTGCGCAGTTCGGCATAGGTGCGGACCACGCCGGCCACCGTATTGACGCGGGCCAGGCGGGCGTCGGTGTCCGCGCTGTCGAGATCGGCTCGGGCCGCCCGCTGGTGCGCCTCGCGTGCGCCGAACGCACCGATCTCCCACACCATGTCCAGACCGACGTGCAGATAGGTGTCGGTGGCCGACACGTCCTGCAGCGTGCGCGAGGACAGCGACAGCGCCGGGCGGTACAGCGCGTCGCCGCCGCTGGCCACTGCGGCGGCCTGTCGCAGCCGGCTGTGTGCCTGGGCCAGCGAGAGGTTGTCGCGCAGTGCCTGGCTGACCAGGTCGTCCAGCACCGGGTCCTTCAGTCCGGTCCACCACAGCGCAGGGTCGGCCGCCGGGGCGCCCGCGTGCAGCACCGGACGATCACGCCAGGCCGCCGGTACCGCGTCGGGCAGCGACGGCAGGTCCACTGTGGCGCAGCCGGCCAGCCCGCTCAGTGCGAGGGCGATCGTCATCAGCGTGGCAGATCGGTGCAGCAGCAAGGTATGCGTAGTCCGGATCAGTTCAGGGGGCCTATTGGATCGCGGCAACCTTGAGCCGCCGTGCGGCTTGTGTGGAGGTTTCGTGGAGACGACGCAGGCCTGCCACACCGGCTGGACGGGGCGCTACACTGCGCGTCATTCCTGTGCGCCGGATGCCGCTTTCATCCATCGGCGCAGGCAGCCGAGGTCCGTTTGCAGATGTCCGCCACCCACGATGCGTCCCCGTCCTCTCAGCTCGTCCTAGTCGTCGAGGACGAGCCGGCGATCGCCGAAATCCTGCTGGCCTACCTGAAGCGCGACGGCCTGCGCGCGGTGCATGCCCTGTCCGGAGAGGAAGCGCTGCAGATGTTCGCGCGCATCCGGCCGGATCTGGTGCTGCTCGACATCCAGCTGCCGGGCATGGACGGCATCGACGTGCTGAACAGCGTGCGGGCAGCCGGCGAGGTACCGGTCATCATGGTGACCGCGCGCGCCGAGGACGTGGACAAGCTGCTCAGCCTGCGGCTGGGCGCCGACGACTACGTGGTGAAACCTTTCAGCCCGGCCGAGGTGGTGGCCCGGGTGCGCGCGGTGCTGCGCCGCTCTGCCCGGCGCGAGGAGGGGGCGCGCAAGGAACTGATCCGGGTCGGGCGGCTGATCGTCGACATGAGCGCGCACTGTGCGCTGGTCGAGGACGAGCAGGGCAACCAGCTGCCGCTGCCGCTCACGCTGACCGAGTTCCGGCTGCTCGCCTGCATGGCGCGACAGCCGCGGCAGTGCTTCTCGCGCAGCCACCTGATCGAGACCTGTCTGCCGGAGAGCGACGCGATGGACCGCGTCATCGACTCCCATCTGAGCAAGCTGCGGCGCAAGCTGCAGCAGGCCGGGCTGGGCGACCTGATCGAAACCGTACGCAGCATCGGATACCGCCTGTGGCCCGAGGCCTAGACCGCATCTGGATCCGCTTCGGCCTGTGGATCGCCGCCACGGTGCTGGTGACGGTGGCGGTGCTCAGCGTGAGCGTGGGCCTGTTCGCGCAGCATGAGTACAGCGAGTTCCAGAAGAGTCTGCCGGAAGCGGTGCGGCACGAACTCGATGCGCTGCATGGCGCCGGGCTGGAAGACAGCCCGCGGGCGATGGCGATCTACGGCGAGTACTGGACCGGCGACATTCTGTTCGGCGAGAAATGGTCGCTGGTGATCGGCCTGCTGGTCTGTCTGCCGGTCGGTCTGGTGACCGGTTTCATGGTGTCGCGGCTGGTGACGCTGCCGCTGGCATCGATGGCTGAAGCGGCGCAGCGGGTGGCGACCGGCGACTTTTCGGTGCGGGCGCAGACCGGCCGCTATCGCGGCGAACTGGCGGAAATGGTGCGCCACTTCAACCACATGACCGACGCGCTCGAAATGCTCGAACGCGAGCGCAAGATGACCGCGGCCGCGGTGTCGCACGAGCTGCGCACGCCGCTGACCGTGCTCAGGGCCCGGCTGCACGCGCTGTGCGACGGTGTCATCACGCCCGGTCCGGACGAATTCCATACCCTGCTGGATCAGGTCGAGCATCTCGGCCGGCTGGTCGAGGATCTGCACACGCTGTCGCTGGCCGACGCGGGCCGGCTGTCCATGCAGCTCGAATGGTTGGATCTGGTGCCCCTGGTCGGCGAGGTGCTGGCCACCTTCGAAGGTCGGCTGATGGAACATGCGATGGCCACCGAGATCCGGTACGAGCTGGACGAGGCCTGGGTACATGCCGACCGCGACCGCATGCGCCAGGTGCTGGTCAATCTGATCGAGAACGCGTTGCGTCACGCGCACGACGGCGGCTGGCTCGGCGTGCGGGTGGCCGCGGACACGGACGGCCGGCATGCGCGGATCGAAGTCAGCGACGGCGGCATGGGGCTGTCCGAAGAAGCGCGGCGCCATCTGTTCCAGCGCTTCATGCGCACCGATCGCTCGCGCTCCAAGGCCACCGGCGGATCCGGTCTCGGTCTGTCGATCGCCCACGCGCTGGTGGTCCGCCAGGGCGGCTCGCTGGTCGCGGATGCGTCCGAGCGGGGCGGGGCGCGCTTCGTCATCACGATGCCACTGCGCACGGATCTGACCGCGGTCTGAACGCAGGTTTCAGGCTGGCCGGGGCACGGCCAGAGCCAGCTTGGCCGCCAGCTGGCAGGCGTCCATCGGCTTGGCCAGGAAATCGTCCATGCCGGCGTCCAGGCAGGCGCGCCGGTCGCTCTCGAAGGCATTGGCGGTGAGCGCGATGATGTGCGGCGGGTGCATGCCGCAGCCGCCGATGAGGCGCGTGGCTTCGAGACCGTCCATGCCCGGCATGGCCATGTCCATCAGCACCACTTCGAACGGCTGCAGGCCGCACTGGCTCACCGCCTCCCCGCCATCGCAGGCCACTTCGGCGCGGATGCCGTGCTGCTCCAGCAGGCTTTTGCAGCACTCGATCAGTGTATCGACACAGGCGCTCTGTTCGGCGTCGAGCGGCGACGACGCCAGCAGCAGGGCCATGCCGGTCACACCATTCATCAGCGTGCGGATTTCATGGCTCATCGTGGCCAGGAATGCCGATTTCGCGCGGTCGGCCTGTTCGGCCCGGGCCAGTGCGGCGGCGAGTGTGCGTGTGCGCTCCTCGACCTGGGCCTCCAGCGTGGTGGCGAACGCGCGCAGCATTGCTGTCGAACGGTTCGCGCGCCTTCTCCGCGACGTCCTCTTCGTTCATGTTCCGGTGCGCGAGAGCGTGAAGCGGATCGTGCTGCCCGACGTCACGGTCAGGTCTTCACGACGGACCGCGACCCGTTCGCCGAAGTGACGGACCGAGCGGCAGGTCATTTCAAGGGTATTCACGCCGTCGCCGCCGATGTCGAAATGCGGCGGGCATCCGGATAGAGCCTGCGTACTTCCGGGTGGATGCTGGACAGCATCTGGAACGCATCTTCACGCCGGCGAACAGCTGGGGAAAGCCCTTGTGGACGCGTCCGAAAAGGTATTCGCCGAAGGTGTTTACCGGACCGGACACGGGCGCGCCGGTGCGGGCCGACAGTACGACCACCATGCTCACCCTTTTGCGGTGGTCGTAGTGGCCGACCGCGGTATAGGCTCCGCGACCGCCTCGATCACCTCGTCCATCCATTCCGGCGTGCAGCGCTGCTCCACCATGTCGATGAACTTGGCAAACACCACACCCTTCATCCGGACCTCGCACGCGCCTGTCGCGAACGCCGTTGTCAGCTGACGGATCAGAGGCTTGAGCGCGCGTGCCGGTCCGCGATGTACGACTGGCTGCGGCGCATGCAGCCGCACAATGCACCCTGATGAAGCGTCCGAACCTTTATACTTCGCCGCCTCAGCGAGGAGAGCGTTCCATGAAGAAAATCGAAGCAGTGATCAAGCCGTTCAAGCTCGATGAAGTCCGCGAAGGTCTGTCCGAAGTCGGCGTGACCGGCCTTACCGTGACCGAGGTGAAGGGTTTCGGTCGCCAGAAGGGTCATACCGAGCTGTACCGCGGCGCCGAGTACGTGGTCGACTTCCTGCCCAAGATCAAGATCGAGGTCATCGTCGCCGACGAGACGGTCGAACAGGCTGTGGAGGCCATCATCAAGGCGGCCCGCACCGGCAAGATCGGCGACGGCAAGATTTTCGTCATGCCGGTGGAGCAGGTGATCCGCATCCGCACCGGCGAAGCGGGCGAAGCGGCGATCTGAACTCCGCCGCGGCCGGCGGCGCGCAGTCAGGCGAAGGCCTGACTCAGTCGCGCGTGGCCGGCTTCAGCAGCACCATCAGGGCCCCGGCGCCGCCTTCGTGCGGCCGGGCCTGACAGAAGGCGAGCACCTCCGGCCGGTGCATCAGCCAGCGCAGCACCAGTCCTTTCAGTACCGGCTCCCGTCCGGGAGAACCCAGTCCCTTTCCGTGTATCACCCGCACGCAGCGAATGCCGCGGCGGTGCGCGTCGTGCAGGAATTCGACCACCAGATCGTGCGCCACGTCGCGCGTGGCGCCGTGCAGGTCGATCTGGCCCTGTGATACCCAGCGCCCGCGGCGCAGGTCGCGCAGCACCTGCCGCGTCAGTCCGGCGCGCAGGAAGGACGGCTCCTCGCCGCCCTCCAGCCTGAGGTCGATCGACAGCGGTCCGCGTATCGATTCGGCCAGCACCGACAGGTCGTCGGCCTCACGCTGGGCAGGCCATGCGCGCGGCGGCGGAAGTTCGAGCAGCACGCGGTCGGTGGTGATCGGCTGCACGCCGACCACCGCCTGCCGGAACAGCGCGATGTCGTCTTCGCTGGGCAGCGCGGGCGCTCTAGGGTGGCGCCGCTTCTTCGATGACATGGAGCGGGTCTTGCGACCGCACTCAGGCCAGGCCGAGACTGTCCAGATAGCGTTCGGCGTCCAGTGCCGCCATGCAGCCGGTGCCGGCGCTGGTGACCGCCTGCCGGTAGATGTGGTCCTGCACGTCGCCGGCGGCGAACACGCCGGGAATGCTGGTGGCGGTGAAATTGCCGTTGCGGCCGGCCTGGGTGACGATGTAGCCGCCCTCCATCTCGAGCTGACCTTCGAACAGCTGGGTGTTGGGCTGGTGGCCGATGGCGATGAACACGCCAGCCAGCGCGATGTCCTCGGTGCTGCCGTCATGGGTCGACTTGATGCGCATGCCGGTCACGCCGGTCTTGTCACCCAGCACTTCGTCCAGCGTGCTGTTCCAGCGGATGGTGACCTTGCCCTGCGCCTGCTTCTCGAACAGCTTGTCCTGCAGGATTTTCTCGGACTTGAACTTGTCGCGGCGATGCACCACGGTCACGTGGCGCGCGATGTTCGACAGGTAGAGCGCCTCTTCGACTGCGGTATTGCCGCCGCCGATCACCGCCACGTCCTGGTTGCGGTAGAAGAAGCCGTCGCAGGTCGCGCAGGCCGACACGCCCTTGCCGGCGAAGGCCTCTTCCGACGGCAGGCCGAGGTATTTGGCGCTGGCGCCGGTGGCGATGATGAGCGCGTCGCAGGTGTATTCACCGCTGTCGCCGACCAGACGGATCGGCTTTTCCTTCAGGTGGGCGGTGTGGATGTGGTCGAACACCATTTCGGTTTCGAAGCGCTCGGCGTGGCGCTGGAAGCGGGACATCAGGTCCGGCCCCTGGACACCGTCGGCGTCCGCCGGCCAGTTATCCACGTCGGTGGTGGTCATCAGCTGACCGCCCTGCGCCAGGCCGGTGATCAGCACCGGCTTGAGGTTGGCGCGGGCGGCATAGACGGCGGCGGTGTAGCCGGCCGGGCCCGAACCGAGGATGAGCAGGCGGGAGTGACGTACAGCCATGGCGGAATTCCGTTCGTTGTATTGAAAAGGAGTCGGGCGATTATAACGAGCCGGCCTGCATCGGCCGTCGGGGCTCAAGTTCGGGTGATCCGGGACCGATACAGGTGACAGATAATGGGTCAGTTTGTTTCCGCCGTGAAAAACTACCTATAATCAGGGCCGCTTCAGTGTTTGTGGCTCGATTCCGCTGAACGGCCGCACTGGCGCGGCCCTCGGCACCGACCACAGGCGCGACGATCCATTCAAAGCGGCGCAGCCTGTTGCCCCGTCCGGCATGCCCGTATCAGGAGGTCTTTTGATGGTAACGGCTCACCCCGTTTCAATTACCGCTCTGCGGACGTTTTCGATGTTCAGCGGTCTGGCTGACGCGAGCCTGGAGCCGATCGCCAAGGTTTCGAACATGCGGCGCGTGCCGCGTGGTTCCATCGTGGTGCGTGCCGGTGACAAGACCGATTTCGTATATCTGGTGCTTTCCGGCAGTCTCAAGGTGCTGGTGAGCGACGAGGAAGGTCGCGAAGTCATCCTGTCCATGCTCGGCCCGGGCGAACTGTTCGGCGAAATGGGCGTGCTGGATGACAACCCGCGCTCCGCCACCGTGGTCACCGTGGTGCCCAGCGACCTCATCGTGATCGCCAAGAGCGATTTCAAGCGGGTGCTGCAGGAGAACTTCGAAGTTTCGATGTTCATCATGCGCAATCTGGTGGCCCGCCTGCGTACCGCCGACCGCAAGATCGAGAGCCTGGCGCTGATGGACGTGTACGGCCGTGTCGCCCGCCTGCTGCTGGAAATGGCCGATGAGGTCAATGGCGAGAAGGTGGTGAACCGCAAGATTTCCAAGCAGGACATCGCCAAGATGATCGGTGCATCGCGCGAAATGGTGTCGCGCGTGATGAAGGACCTGCACCTGCAGGGCCTGATCGAGGAAACCAACGGCAAGATCCTGCTGCGTGAGCGGCTCGAAACCGTCTGACCCGACTGTTTCCCCCTGATGCACACGGGCCGCTGATGCGGCCCGTGCCGCTTATATAATCCGGCTTTGTTTCTCCCCCGGCCCCGCGCCATTTCCCCTGTGGCGAAAGACGCTCAGCAGCTTCCCCTTCCCGAACGCATTGCCGCCGTGCTGCACGAAGCACGCTGGCTCATTCTGGGCGCGCTTGCGCTCTATCTGGTCATGGTACTGGGCGGCTATGACCGCGCCGACCCCGGCTGGTCGCATGCCTCGGTCGTCGAGCACGTGCATAACCCGGGTGGCCGCTTCGGCGCCTGGCTGTCCGATCTGGCGCTTTTCCTGTTCGGCCTGTCCGCCTGGTGGTGGGTGGCCATGCTGATCGGCGGCTGTGTCTGGCTGGCGCGCAGCGCGGAACGCCGGGAGGACCGCCGCCCGCTGTTCGTCGCGCTGGCCGGCTTCCTGGTCGTGCTGCTGGCCAGCTGTGCGCTGGAAGCCATCCGTTTCTACAGCCTGCAGGCCGAACTGCCGGTCGGACCCGGCGGCATGGTCGGGATGGAGCTCGGGCGACTGCTCAGTGGCGCCTTCGGTTTCACCGGCAGCACGCTGCTGCTGCTGGTCACGCTGGGTGTCGGCCTGAGTGCGATGACCGGGGTGACCTGGCTGCGCGCGGCCGAGCGGGTGGGGGCGGCGCTCGAGGCCGGCTGGTTCGCGGCGCTGCATGCCATCGTCCGCTGGCGTGACCGCCGCATCGGCGAGCAGGTGGCGGAACAGCGCGAGGCGGTGGTCGAGGCCGAGCGCCGCAAGCCGACCCGCCGGCGCGAGCCGGTGCGGATCGAGGTGCCGGAAGTCGAGGTCCAGAAGTCGGAGCGGGTCGAGAAGGAACGCCAGCAGACGCTGTTCGCCGACCTGCCGGGTTCGCTGCCGCCGCTGGCGCTGCTCGACGAGGCGAAAGCGGAGATCGACCCGCCCAGCCCCGAGTCGCTGGAGCTCATTTCGCGCCAGATCGAACGCAAGCTGGCCGACTTCAACGTCGAGGTAAAGGTGCTGGCCGCCTATCCCGGCCCGGTCATCACGCGCTACGAAATCGAGCCGGCCACCGGCGTGAAGGGCAGCCAGATCGTCAATCTGGTGAAGGACCTGGCGCGCGCATTGTCGGTCATGAGCATCCGCGTGGTCGAAACGATTCCGGGCAAGAGCTGCATGGGCCTGGAAATCCCGAACACCCGACGGCAGATCGTGCGGCTGTCGGAAATCCTCGGTTCGGCGGTGTATCACGACATGTCCAGTCCGCTGACGATGGCGCTGGGCAAAGACATCGGCGGTCAGCCCATGGTGGCCGATCTCGCCCGCATGCCGCACGTGCTGGTCGCCGGTACCACCGGCTCCGGCAAGTCGGTGGCGATCAACGCGATGATCCTGTCGCTGCTGTACAAGGCCGACCCGTCCAAGGTACGGCTCATCATGGTCGACCCGAAGATGCTGGAACTGTCGGTCTATGAGGGCATTCCGCATCTGCTGGCGCCGGTGGTGACCGACATGCGGCACGCCGCCAACGCGCTGAACTGGTGCGTCGGCGAAATGGACCGCCGCTATAAGCTCATGTCGGCGATGGGCGTGCGCAATCTGGCCGGCTACAACAGCAAGATCGCCGACGCCGAGAAGGCCGGCACGCCGCTGACCAATCCGTTCTCGATCACGCCGGAAACGCCGGAGCCGCTGTCGACCATGCCGATGATCGTGGTGGTGATCGACGAACTGGCCGACCTGATGATGGTTGCCGGCAAGAAGATCGAGGAACTGATCGCACGGCTGGCACAGAAGGCGCGCGCGGCGGGCATCCACCTGATCCTCGCGACGCAGAGGCCGTCGGTCGATGTGATCACCGGCCTGATCAAGGCCAATGTACCGACCCGCATCGCCTTCCAGGTGTCGAGCAAGATCGACTCGCGCACCATTCTCGACCAGATGGGCGCCGAGGCGCTGCTGGGGCAGGGCGACATGCTCTACCTCGCACCGGGCACCGGGGTGCCGATCCGGGTGCATGGTGCTTTCGTCGCCGACGGCGAAGTGCACAAGGTGGTCGAGCATCTGAAGACCACCGGTGCGCCGGATTACGTCGAAGGCATCCTGAGCGGAGCCGGCGATGACGACGGCGGCGATCTCTCGCTGGAAGGCGCAGGCGGCGGGAGCGCCGACGGCGAGTCGGACCCTTTGTACGATCAGGCGGTCGAAGTCGTGCTCAAGACCCGGCGTCCGTCGATCTCTCTGGTTCAGCGCCACTTGCGCATCGGCTACAACCGGGCGGCGCGACTGATCGAACAGATGGAACGGTCGGGTCTGGTAACCCCGATGAATGCCACCGGCGGCCGCGAGGTGATCGCGCCCGCCCGCGAGGAATGACCATGATTTCACGTTTCCGAAGCTGCATTGCCGCCGCCGTGCTGGCGCTGCCCGTGTCGGCCTTCGCTGCCGGCGCGATCGACCAGCTGCGTGCTTTCGTCGAATCGACGCAGTCCGGCCGCGCCACCTTCGAACAGCAGGTGACCGCGAAATCCGGCCGCAAGCCGCAGAACGCCAGCGGCACGATGGCGTTCTCGCGTCCGGGCAAGTTCCGCTGGACCTACGACAAGCCCTACTATCAGCTGCTGGTCGGTGACGGCGAAAGGCTGTGGGTGCATGACCGCGACCTGAACCAGGTGACGGTGAAGAGGCTGGGCGACGCACTCGCGTCCACGCCCGCAGCACTGCTGGCCGGCCGCAACGAGCTGGAAAAGAATTTCGATCTCACCGAAGGCGGCGCCGAAGACGGGCTGGACTGGGTCGATGCGAAGCCGAAAGCCACCGAGGGCGGCTTCGAGGCGGTGCGCATCGGATTCAAGGACGGTCTGCTGCGTGGTATGGTGCTGCGCGACAGTTTCGGCCAGACGACGAAGCTGCGTTTCACCGCATTCGAGCGCAATCCGGCCATTGATCCCGGGCAGTTCCGTTTCACGCCGCCGGCGGGCGCGGACGTGATCAGCGACGACGCGAAGAAGTGAGCAGGGTACGGTGAGCGACCTGTTCGGCATCCCGGACGAACCGGCGCCTGTGCGACGTGCCGCCACGGCGGGCGGCGCCGAGGTGCGCACGCTGGCCAGCCCTCCCGCCAACGCGCCGCTGGCAGAGCTGCTGCGCCCGAAGACGCCGGACGAAGTGATCGGCCAGCAGCATCTTCTCGGGCCGGGCAAACCGCTGCGTCTGGCTTTCGAATCCGGCATCCCGCATTCGATGATCCTGTGGGGGCCGCCCGGCGTGGGCAAGACCACGCTGGCGCGTCTGATGGCGACAGCCTTCGACGCCGAATTCATCGCGCTGTCCGCGGTGTTTTCCGGCGTGAAGGACATCCGCGAAGCGATGCAGCGCGCCGAAGCGGTCAATGCCAGCACCGGCCGGCGCACCATCCTGTTCGTGGATGAGGTCCATCGCTTCAACAAGGCTCAGCAGGACGCTTTCCTGCCCTATGTCGAATCCGGTCTGGTCACCTTCATCGGTGCCACCACCGAGAACCCCAGTTTCGAGGTGAATTCCGCGCTGCTTTCGCGGGCTTCAGTCTACGTCCTGCAGAGCCTGAACGAGGACGAAATGGTGGCGCTGTTCGAGCGCGCACGCAGCGGTGCGCTGAACGGCCTCGTTTTCGACGAGGACGCCCGGGCCCGCCTGATCGGCTTCGCTGACGGCGATGCGCGCAAGCTGCTCAACCTGCTCGAACAGCTCAATACCGCTGCCCGTACCGCGAAGGTGGATCCGGTCACCGCAGCATTCGTCGACAGCACGCTGTCGCGCAATCTGCGCCGCTTTGACAAGGGCGGCGACGCCTTCTACGACCAGATATCGGCGCTGCACAAATCGGTGCGCGGTTCCAATCCGGATGCCGCGCTGTACTGGTTCGTACGCATGCTGGACGGCGGCGCCGATCCGCTCTACCTCGGACGGCGCATCGTCCGCATGGCGATCGAGGACATCGGCCTGGCCGACCCCCGCGGACTGGAGATTTCGCTGCAGGCCTGTCAGACCTACGAGCGGCTCGGTTCCCCGGAGGGTGAACTGGCGCTGGCACAGGCGGTCATCTTCCTTGCCTGTGCGGCCAAATCGAACGCGGTCTACATGGCTTACAACGAAGTGCGCCGCTTCATCGCCGATGACGGTTCGCGCCCTGTGCCGCTGCATCTGCGCAATGCACCGACCAGGCTGATGAAGAACATGGGCTTCGGCGCGGAGTACCGCTACGCGCACGACGAGGAGGGTGGCTACGCTGCCGGCGAGCGCTACCTTCCGGACGGCATGAAGGACGTGCAGTGGTATCGCCCGACAGACCGCGGCATGGAAGCGAAGATTGCCGAAAAGCTGAACTGGCTGCGAGAGCAGGACCGCAAGGCGAGGGGTGACTGATGTGTGCGGCGGCCAGGTCGGCGCCCGCAGACCGGGCCTCATGCCCTGCCGGGTCCTTGCCCCGTCGTCTGTGGGCGGGCTGCGTTCCGTTGTTTGCGCCTGATCGAGCCTGCGATGCCGCGAACTGCCCGTGCCGCAGACTGAACCGGTTCAGTGCAGATCCGGCTTGTGTACTGCGCGGAAGCGCTCTACCGCAGCCCGGGTGCGGGCACGTTCATCCATGTTGAGCCGCTGGGCCGCCTGCTTCTCCGCGTCCTGCAGAAGGCGCAGCATCAGGTCCGCCCCCCCTTCGCTCTGCAGCATCGCACCGGCCAGCGTGGCGGCAAGCATCGGCGACAGGCCGGTGTAGTCAGCAAGCACACCGACTTCCAGTTCGCTCAGATTGCTGTGATCGAGGCAGTCGCGAAGTGAAAGCATGACGTTTGCGTGAAGGTGGCTGGCAGGGCAACTATAACGCCCGTGGCACGGTGCGCTGTTAGAATTTTACATTGCAGCGCCTGTCCCGAATGCTTGGACAGGCCCCGTTCCATCAGCCACAGGTTCTTTTCATGCTAGACGCCCAACTGCTGCGCAGCCAGCTCGCTTTCGTTCAGGAACGCCTTGCCACTCGGGGTTTCGTGCTCGACGTTGCCCGCTTTGAGGCGCTGGAATCCGAACGCAAGCGCATCCAGACCGACACCCAGGACCTGCAGGCGAAGCGTAATGCCGCGTCAAAGCAGATCGGTCAGCTCAAGGCGAAGGGCGAAGACACTTCGGCCGTGATGGCCGAGGTTGCAGGCCTGGGTGACGCGCTGAAGGCGGGCGAAGAACGCCTCGCCGCACTGCTGGCTGACATCCAGGCCTTCGTTGCCTCACTGCCCAACCTGCCGCACGAATCGGTTCCGGTCGGTAAGTCTGAGGCTGACAATGTCGAGGTGCTGCGCTGGGGTACGCCGCGCAGCTTCGATTTCGAGGTGAAGGACCATGTCGATGTCGGCACCGGGCTTGGCGGCCTCGACTTCGAGACCGCGACCAAGATCAGCGGGGCCCGCTTCACGCTGCTGCGTGCAGGCATTGCCCGCATGCACCGGGCGCTTGCCCAGTTCATGCTGGATACCCACACGACCGATCACGGCTATACCGAGCTGTACGCACCTTATATGGTCAACGCGGAGAGCATGTTCGGGACCGGTCAGCTGCCGAAGTTCGAAGAAGACCTCTTCGCGGTGCCTCGTGGGGACGGCGGGAAGTTCTATTTGATTCCGACCGCCGAGGTACCGGTCACCAATATCGTGCGTGATACCGTGCAGGCCGCATCGGCGCTGCCGCTGAAGTTCGTCTGCCACACGCCGTGCTTCCGTTCCGAAGCGGGCTCGTACGGGCGGGACACGCGCGGCATGATCCGTCAGCACCAGTTCGACAAGGTCGAGCTGGTGCAGATCGTGACCCCGGATCGTTCCTGGGCCGCGCTTGAAGAGCTGACCGGACACGCCGAAACCATCCTGCGAAAACTCGAACTGCCTTACCGTAAGGTGGCGCTGTGCACCGGCGACATGGGTTTCGGCGCCGCCAAGACCTACGACCTCGAAGTGTGGCTGCCGGCACAGAACACCTACCGCGAAATCTCGTCCTGCTCGAACTTCGAAACCTTCCAGGCGCGCCGCATGCAGGCACGCTTCAAGAACGAACAGGGCAAGAATGAAATCCTGCATACGCTTAACGGCTCGGGTCTGGCCGTCGGCCGTACGCTTGTGGCCATCCTGGAGAACTACCAGCAGGCGGATGGCTCGGTCGTTGTGCCGGAGGCGCTGCGCCCCTGGATGGGCGGCGTGGAGCGCATCAGCGTCTGAGTCACTGAGTCCGCAGGTACGCGAATGAGCCGCCTCCGCGACTGAAAGTAGCAATTCACTGCGGCCCGGTGCTATACTGCGCGCCGCTTCGAGACCACGAAGTCGTGCAGTACCCCGGAGAGGTGGCAGAGTGGTCGAATGTACCTGACTCGAAATCAGGCGTAGGCGCAAGTCTACCGTGGGTTCGAATCCCACCCTCTCCGCCAGATTCAGGACGGCCCGCTCAGTCCTAGGGACATGCGGGCCGATTCTTTTCTGAGATCCGCGTTGCGGTCGGGTTCGGAAAGTGGTTCTAAAGCGGAGTGGCCTGGTTCGATGTCGCAGTGCGATATCGAACACATAGAGAAACGCAGGACTCTTCACTCGGCGTCGAGTGCGTTGCAAAAAAGTTTTCAAAAAAGCTTGCGCAACGAAGAAAACGTCGCTATAGTCTCGTTTCTCTGCTGCAGCGAAACAAACAGCGCGACGCAGCGAACGTTCTTTAACAAAACAAACAGCCGATAGGTGTGGGCACGTTGTAGTTGAGATGGCGAGCAGCTGTCGTTTCAGGGTAACTTGGGGCGGTGGTTGATCGCATGACAACTAAATTGAAGTGCTCATACGAATCAAAGGTTTTAAGCGAAAGCTTATACCTGTGAATTCTGACGAGTTTTGGGAATTAAACTGAAGAGTTTGATCCTGGCTCAGATTGAACGCTGGCGGAATGCTTTACACATGCAAGTCGAGCGGCAGCACGGGGGTAACCCTGGTGGCGAGCGGCGAACGGGTGAGTAATACATCGGAACATGCCCAGTCGTGGGGGATAACACTTCGAAAGAAGTGCTAATACCGCATACGTCCTGAGGGAGAAAGCGGGGGATCGCAAGACCTCGCGCGATTGGAGTGGCCGATGTCAGATTAGCTAGTTGGTGGGGTAAAGGCCTACCAAGGCAACGATCTGTAGCTGGTCTGAGAGGATGATC
>NZ_AFHG01000051.1 GCF_000214035.2 Methyloversatilis universalis FAM5
AAGAAATCGAAATCGTCGGCATCAAGCCGACCGTGAAGACCACCTGCACCGGCGTGGAAATGTTCCGCAAGCTGCTGGATCAGGGTCAGGCAGGTGACAACGTGGGCGTGCTGCTGCGCGGCACCAAGCGTGAAGAAGTCGAGCGTGGCCAGGTGCTGGCCAAGCCGGGTTCGATCAAGCCGCACACCCACTTCACGGCCGAGATCTACGTGCTGTCGAAGGATGAAGGTGGTCGTCACACCCCGTTCTTCAACGGCTATCGCCCGCAGTTCTACTTCCGTACGACGGACGTGACCGGTGCGATCGATCTGCCGGAAGGCACCGAGATGGTGATGCCGGGTGACAACGTTTCGATCACGGTGAAGCTGATCGCCCCGATCGCGATGGAAGAAGGTCTGCGCTTCGCGATCCGCGAAGGCGGCCGCACCGTCGGCGCCGGCGTGGTTGCAAAGATCATCGAGTAAGTTGCGGTATCCCGGGCTGCGAAAGCGGCCCGGTTCGTGTTTTGCAGGGGCATAGCTCAATTGGCAGAGCGTCGGTCTCCAAAACCGAAGGTTGGGGGTTCGATTCCCTCTGCCCCTGCCACTCCGGTGGCCTAGCCGGGTAATTTTGCGGAGTGCGTGCGCACTTCCGGATATTCATGACCGACCAGCTGAAGTTTGCGCTGGCCATTGCCCTGCTGGTGGCGGGCGTGGCCGGCTTTTACGTTCTTTCCGACCAGATCATGGTGGTTCGCGTCCTGTCCGTGGTCGCGGGTCTGGCGGCGGGCGTCGCGGTCGCCTGGTACACCGAGCCCGGTCGTCGTTTCATCGTGTTCGCGAACGAGTCGGTGGCCGAGGCAAAGAAGGTGGCTTGGCCGAGTCGCAAGGAAACCTTGCAGACGACAGCCATCGTGTTCGGTTTCGTCGTGGTGATGGCGGTGTTCCTGTGGGTCACCGACAAGAGCCTCGAGTGGGTGTTGTACGACCTCATCCTGGGCTGGAAGAAATCATGAGCAAGCGTTGGTACGTTGTTCACGCCTACTCCGGCTTCGAGAAGTCGGTTCAGCGTGCGCTGACCGAGCGCATTGCGCGTTCGGGCATGCAGGACAAGTTCGGCCAGATTCTGGTGCCGGTCGAGGAAGTGATTGAAATGCGCGGCGGCCAGAAGGCCGTGTCCGAACGCAAGTTCTTCCCGGGCTACGTGCTGGTTGAAATGGACATGGACGAGGACAGCTGGCACCTCGTCAAGAGCACGCCGAAAGTGACCGGGTTTGTCGGCGGCTCCGCCAACAAGCCGACGCCGATTTCCGAAAAGGAAGTCGACAAGATCATGCAGCAGATGCAGGAAGGGGTGGAGAAGCCCCGTCCCAAGGTGCTCTTCGAAGTGGGTGAGCTGGTTCGGGTCAAGGAAGGCCCCTTCACCGACTTCAATGGTTCGGTCGAGAGCGTCAATTACGAAAAGAGTCGCCTGCATGTGTCGGTGACCATTTTCGGGCGCGCAACGCCGGTCGAACTCGAGTTTTCCCAGGTCGAGAAGGTCTGACCTGAAGAATTTGGCAGCGCCGCTGGCGCTGCCTGGTGCGCGGTACCGCCTCGGGTGGTGCCGCGCGATTGCTTTCCGGCGCCTCGGCGCCGGATGAGGAGTGGTCCGGCCCCCTCGGGGTGCGGTCACGCTATCACTCGCAACTGGAGTCATCATGGCGAAGAAAATCGTCGGCTACGTGAAGCTGCAAGTGCCGGCCGGCAAGGCGAACCCGTCGCCCCCGATCGGTCCCGCGCTCGGTCAGCGCGGTCTGAACATCATGGAGTTCTGCAAGGCGTTCAACGCGCAGACCCAGGGCATGGAGCCGGGTCTGCCGATCCCGGTGGTGATCACCGCCTATGCGGACAAGTCCTTCACCTTCGTGATGAAGTCGCCCCCGGCGACCATCCTGATCAAGAAGGCTGCCGGCATCACCAAGGGCTCGCCGAAGCCCCACACCGACAAGGTGGGCAAGGTCACCCGCGCCCAGCTTGAAGAAATCGTGAAGGTGAAGAACAAGGATCTGACCGCTGCCGATCTGGACGCCGCCGTCCGTACGATCGCCGGTTCTGCCCGCAGCATGGGCATCACGGTGGAGGGCCTGTAATCATGGCAAAGCTCTCGAAGCGTATTCAGGCGCTGCGCGCCAAGGTTGATCGCAATCGCGCCTACCCGCTGGCTGACGCGCTGGCGCTGGTCAAGGAAACCGCGAACGCCAAGTTCGACGAATCCGTCGATCTGGCCGTGAATCTGGGCATCGATGCCAAGAAGTCGGACCAGCTGGTGCGTGGTTCGGTCGTGCTGCCGGCCGGTACCGGCAAGAGCGTGCGCGTGGCCGTGTTCGCCCAGGGTGCCAAGGCTGAGGAAGCCAAGGCTGCCGGCGCCGATGTGGTCGGTTTCGACGATCTGGCAGCCCAGGTCAAGGAAGGCAATCTGAACTTCGACGTGGCGATCGCCACGCCGGACGCGATGCGTGTGGTCGGCGCGCTGGGCCAGATCCTGGGTCCGCGCGGCCTGATGCCGAACCCGAAGGTCGGCACCGTGACCATGGACGTGACCACTGCGGTCAAGAATGCCAAGGCCGGTCAGGTGCAGTACCGCACCGACAAGGGCGGCATCGTCCAGTGCACCGTGGGTCGTGCCTCCTTTACCCCGGAACAGCTGGAAACCAACATCAAGGCCCTGATCGACGCGCTGAACAAGGCACGTCCGGCAGCCGCCAAGGGTGTCTACCTGCGCAAGGTGTCGGTGACGACCACCATGGGCGTGGGCATCCGCGTCGACCAGGCGACGGTGCAGTGATTTTCACGCCCGGTACGCCGGGCGTCTGACAACAGTACTTTGGGCCGCTGCGGCCGGTATGGCGCAGCGGGTTGTCAAAGACCGCAGGTGCCCGCATGGGTCTAATGGCATGCATGTGCCGCCTGCGCAGATGGCGTTACCCGACACAGGACGGATGGTGTCCGCAAGGACGTTCTCTCTCCTGATACGGTCGCCGCAAGTGGTTGATCCGGAAGGCAGCGATGCCGGAAGGACGACTGTAATCATGGGAGCAAGACCTTGGCACTCAATCTCGATCAGAAGAAGGAAGTGGTTGCCGACGCGTCCGCCGCTGTTGCGGGCGCACAGGTAATCGTGATCGCCGAGAACAAAGGTCTGGAAGTGGGCGATGTGACCCGCTTGCGTGCTCAGGCTCGTGAACAGGGCGTCTACCTGCGTGTTCTGAAGAACACGCTGGCACGCCGCGCTGTCGCGGGCACCCCTTTCGAGGGGTTGGCGAAGGAAATGACCGGTCCGCTGCTTTACGGCATGTCGGCCGATCCGGTTTCGGCCGCGAAGGTCATTCAGGATTTCGCCAAGGGCAACGACAAGCTGGTGATTCGTGGTGGTGCACTGGCCAACTACGTCATGGACGCCGAAGGCGTCAAGGCGCTGGCCTCGATGCCGAGCCGCGAACAGCTGCTCGCCACCCTTCTGGGCACGATGCAGGCGCCGATCGCCAAGTTCGTTCAGACCCTCAACGAAGTTCCGGGCAAGTTCGTCCGGACCGTTGCGGCGCTGCGCGACGAACGCGAAAAGCAGTCCGCATAAGTTTTCAGCATCACCCCTCAGATCAAGCAAACCATCCGCGCGTACCCCTGTGTCGCGCATGAATCAGGAGTTTAGAAATGGCTGTTAGCAAGGAAGAAATCCTCGACGCGATCTCGGCGATGACCGTTCTCGAACTGTCGCAACTGATCAAGGACATGGAAGAGAAGTTCGGCGTGTCGGCTGCTGCCGCCGTTGCCGTGGCTGCCCCGGCTGCCGCTGGCGCCGCTGCCCCGGCCGCTGAAGAGAAGACCGAATTCACCGTCGTTCTGGCCGCTGCCGGCGAGAAGAAGGTTGAAGTCATCAAGGTCGTCCGCGCTGCCACCGGCCTGGGCCTGAAGGAAGCGAAGGACCTGGTTGACGGTGCTCCGAAGCCGGTCAAGGAAGGCATCGCCAAGGCTGACGCCGAAGCGCTGAAGAAGCAGCTGGAAGAAGCCGGCGCCAAGGTCGAACTGAAGTAATTCGACTCTGGTCCCGCGGGAGTGCGTGCCTCCGGGCACGCGCTCCCGTTGTCGTTTCAGAAGGAGCGGCAGAAGCAGCCGGAAACGCCTGGGAATACCAGGAAAACGCAGCCACGAACTGCCTTTTCCTTGTCTTCCGAAGCGATCACGGAAGACCGTCACCGGTCGAGCGAAAGTCCCGCCTCGGGTGTTCAACCCGCGCTTTCGCTGTCAGCCAGGGGTTGGTAGCGGCCAACCGCCGGTCACGCTGTCCTGATTGCATTCCGTGGTGAAACACGGGGCGGGCGCCGGGTGGCGCACGATCCGTTTTCCGCGGCCATCGCACTCTTTGTCCGGAGATTTCATGGCCTATACCTACACCGAGAAGAAGCGCATTCGCAAAAGCTTTGCGAAACGCGATGCGGTGCTCGACGTGCCTTTCCTGCTGGCCACCCAGCTGGAGTCCTACACCCAGTTCCTGCAGACCGATGTGCCGCTCGAGCACCGTCGCAACCAGGGCCTGCAGGCTGCCTTCACGTCGATCTTCCCGATCGTTTCGCACTCCGGCAATGCCCGCCTCGAGTTCGTGCACTACATGCTGGGCGAGCCGGCCTTCGACGTGAAGGAATGTCATCAGCGCGGCCTGACTTTCGCCAGCCCGCTGCGTGCCCGCGTGCGTCTGGTCATCATGGACCGCGAAGCACCGAAGGAAACCATCAAGGAAGTGAAGGAACAGGAAGTGTACATGGGCGAGATTCCGCTCATGACCACCACCGGCTCCTTCGTCATCAATGGCACCGAGCGTGTCATCGTCAGCCAGCTGCACCGCTCGCCCGGCGTGTTCTTCGAGCACGACCGCGGCAAGACCCACAGCTCGGGCAAGCTGCTGTTCTCGGCCCGCATCATTCCGTACCGTGGTTCCTGGCTCGATTTCGAATTCGACCCGAAGGACTACCTGTACTTCCGCGTGGACCGTCGCCGCAAGATGCCGGTGACCATCCTGCTGAAGGCCATCGGCATGACGCCGGAACAGATCCTCGCGACCTTCTTCGATTTCGACGGCTTCAATCTGTCCGCCAAGGGCGGCATCGAAATGAAGCTGATGCCGGAACGCCTGCGCGGCGAAATCGCCAAGTTCGACATCGTCGACAAGTCCGGCAAGACCGTGGTCGCCAAGGACAAGCGCATCACCGCCAAGCACATCCGTGAACTGGCCGAGTCGGGCACCGAATCCATCGTCGTGCCGGAAGACTTCCTGGTCGGCCGCGTCATCGCCACCCAGATCGTCGATCAGGACAGCGGCGAAATCCTGGCCAACGCCAACGACGAAATCACCGAAGACCTGCTGGCCAAGCTGTCGGCCGCCGGTGTCGGCGACATCAGCACGCTGTACACGAACGACCTGGACCGCGGCCCCTACATTTCGCAGACGCTGCGTACCGACGAAACCGCGGACCAGTGGTCGGCGCGCGTCGCCATCTACCGCATGATGCGTCCGGGCGAACCGCCCACGGAAGACGCGGTGGAAACGCTGTTCCACGGCCTGTTCTACTCGGAAGAGCGCTACGACCTGTCGGCGGTCGGCCGCATGAAGTTCAACCGTCGCGTCGGTCGCGACGAGATTGAGGGCGCCGCCACGCTGTCCAACGACGACATCGTCGATGTGATCCGCATTCTGGTGGACCTGCGCAACGGCAAGGGCGAGATCGACGATATCGATCACCTCGGCAACCGTCGTGTGCGTTCGGTCGGCGAGCTCGCAGAGAACCAGTTCCGCGCCGGTCTGGTGCGTGTCGAGCGTGCGGTGAAGGAACGCCTGTCGCAGGCCGAATCCGACAACCTGATGCCGCATGACCTGATCAACGCCAAGCCGATCTCGGCCGCGATCAAGGAGTTCTTCGGTTCCAGCCAGCTGTCGCAGTTCATGGACCAGACCAACCCGCTGTCGGAGATCACGCACAAGCGTCGTGTGTCCGCACTGGGCCCGGGCGGTCTGACCCGCGAGCGCGCAGGTTTCGAAGTGCGTGACGTGCACCCGACCCACTACGGCCGCGTGTGCCCGATCGAAACGCCGGAAGGCCCGAACATCGGTCTGATCAACTCGCTCGCGCTGTACGCCCGCACCAACAAGTACGGCTTCCTGGAAACGCCGTACCGCCGCGTGGATGCAGGTCGTGTGACCGACCAGATCGACTTCCTGTCGGCGATCGAGGAAGGCAAGTACGTGATCGCACAGGCGAACGCTTCGCTGGACGGCGAGGGCGCGCTGAGCGACGAACTGGTGTCCTGCCGTCACAAGGGCGAATTCATGCTGTCTACGCCCGACCAGGTCCAGTACATGGACATCGCGCCGGGCCAGATCGTGTCGGTCGCTGCGTCGCTGATTCCGTTCCTGGAGCACGACGATGCGAACCGTGCGCTGATGGGCGCCAACATGCAGCGTCAGGCCGTGCCCTGCCTGCGTCCGGAAAAGGCCTTCGTCGGTACCGGCATCGAGCGCACCGTGGCGGTCGACTCGGGTACCGCGGTGCAGGCGCTGCGGGGCGGCGTGGTTGACTACGTTGATGCCAGCCGTGTCGTGGTCCGCGTCAATGACGAGGAAACCGTCCCGGGTGAAGTCGGCGTCGACATCTACAACCTGGTCAAGTACACCCGCTCGAACCAGAACACCAACATCAACCAGCGTCCGGTCGTGAAGATCGGCGACATCATCGCCAAGGGCGACGTGGTGGCCGACGGCGCCTCGACCGACCTCGGCGAACTGGCCCTCGGCCAGAACATGCTGGTCGCCTTCATGCCGTGGAACGGCTACAACTTCGAGGATTCGATCCTGCTGTCCGAGCGCGTCGTCGCCGAAGACCGCTTCACGTCGATCCACATCGAAGAGCTGACCGTGGTCGCGCGCGACACCAAGCTCGGCCCCGAGGAAATCACCCGCGACATCGCGTCGCTCGGTGAAGCCCAGCTCGGCCGTCTGGACGAATCCGGCATCGTGTACATCGGCGCCGAAGTCGAAGCCGGCGACGTGCTGGTCGGCAAGGTGACGCCGAAGGGCGAAACCCAGCTGACGCCGGAAGAGAAGCTGCTGCGCGCCATCTTCGGCGAGAAGGCTTCGGACGTGAAGGACACCTCGCTGCGCGTGCCGTCCGGCATGAACGGCACGGTGATCGACGTGCAGGTGTTCACCCGTGAAGGCATCGAGCGCGACAAGCGCGCGCAGAGCATCATCGACGACATGCTGCGCGGCTACCGCCAGGATCTGGGCGACCAGATGCGCATCGTCGAGCGCGACACTTTCGCCCGTATCGAGCGTCTGCTGATCGGTCGCGTCGCCAACGGCGGTCCGAAGCGTCTGGCCAAGGGTGCGACCATCACGCGCGAATACCTGGACGGCGTCGAGCCGCACAGCTGGTTCGACATCCGCATGGCCGAAGAGGACATCGCGGCGCAGCTGGAAAGCCTGCGTGAATCGCTGGAAAAGACCCGCACCGACTTCGACCTCGCCTTCGAGCTGAAGAAGAAGAAGCTCACCCAGGGCGACGAGCTGCCGCCGGGCGTGCAGAAGATGGTCAAGGTCTATCTGGCCGTGAAGCGTCGCCTGCAGCCGGGTGACAAGATGGCCGGCCGCCACGGCAACAAGGGTGTGGTGTCCAAGATCACGCCGATCGAAGACATGCCCTACATGGAAGACGGCACTTCGGTCGACATCGTGCTGAACCCGCTGGGCGTGCCGTCGCGGATGAACATCGGCCAGATCCTGGAAACCCACCTCGGCATGGCCGCGCGCGGTCTGGGCAAGAAGATCGACGCCATGCTGCGCCGTCAGGCCAACATCGCCGAACTGCGTGCCTTCCTGGACGAGATCTACAACCGCAGCGGCAGCGCCGAAGACATCGGTTCGCTGAACGACGGCGAAGTGATGGAACTGGCCAGCAACCTGAAGCATGGCGTGCCGTTCGCAACGCCGGTGTTCGACGGTGCGCACGAAGCCGAAATCCGCCGCATGCTGGAACTGGCCGACATGCCGGCCGGCGGTCAGATGACGCTGTACGACGGCCGCACCGGCGAAGCCTTCGAGCGCCAGGTCACCGTGGGTTATATGCACGTGCTGAAGCTGCATCACCTGGTCGACGACAAGATGCACGCCCGTTCGACCGGCCCGTACTCGCTGGTGACCCAGCAGCCGCTGGGCGGCAAGGCGCAGTTCGGTGGTCAGCGTTTCGGTGAGATGGAAGTGTGGGCGCTGGAAGCCTACGGCGCCTCCTACACGCTGCAGGAAATGCTCACCGTGAAGTCCGATGACGTGACCGGCCGTACCAAGGTCTATGAAAACATCGTCAAGGGCGAGCACAAGATCGACGCCGGCATGCCGGAGTCGTTCAACGTGCTGGTGAAGGAAATCCGGTCTCTGGCCATCGACATTGATTTGGAGCGGTTCTAGGACTGGGCGCGAAAGCGTTCCGCCTAGCCCCTAGCCACTAGCCCCAAAGGAGTTGCCATGAAAGCATTGCTGGATCTTTTCAAGCAGGTCACGCAGGAAGAAGAGTTCGACGCGATCACCATCGGTCTCGCGTCGCCGGACAAGATCCGTTCCTGGTCCTACGGCGAAGTCAAGAAGCCGGAAACCATCAACTACCGCACCTTCAAGCCGGAGCGGGATGGTCTGTTCTGCGCCAAGATATTCGGCCCGGTCAAGGATTACGAGTGCCTGTGCGGCAAGTACAAGCGCCTGAAGCACCGCGGCGTCATCTGCGAGAAGTGCGGCGTTGAAGTCACGCTGTCCAAGGTGCGTCGCGAGCGCATGGGCCATATCGAGCTGGCCAGCCCGACCGCGCACATCTGGTTCCTGAAGTCGCTGCCGTCGCGTCTGGGCATGGTGCTCGACATGACGCTGCGCGACATCGAGCGCGTTCTGTATTTCGAAGGCTATGTCGTCGTCGATCCGGGCATGACGCCGCTGAACCGCGGCCAGCTGCTGTCCGAAGATGACTACCTGGCCAAGGTCGAGGAGTACGGTGACGACTTCACCGCGTTCATGGGTGCGGAAGGCGTGCGCGGCATGCTGCGTTCGCTCGACCTGAATCGTGAAGTCGAGAAGCTTCGCGGCGAGCTGGAAGCGACCAGCTCCGAAGCGAAGATGAAGAAGATTTCCAAGCGTCTGAAGATTCTGGAAGGCTTCCAGCATTCGGGCATCAAGCCCGAGTGGATGATTCTGGAAGTGCTGCCGGTGCTGCCGCCGGACCTGCGTCCGCTGGTGCCGCTGGACGGCGGCCGCTTCGCGACCTCGGATCTGAACGACCTGTACCGCCGCGTCATCAACCGCAACAACCGCCTGAAGCGTCTGCTCGAACTGAAGGCGCCTGAAATCATCGTGCGCAACGAAAAGCGCATGCTGCAGGAAGCGGTGGATTCGCTGCTCGACAACGGCCGTCGCGGCAAGGCGATGACCGGCGCCAACAAGCGTCCGCTCAAGTCGCTGGCCGACATGATCAAGGGCAAGGGCGGTCGTTTCCGTCAGAACCTGTTGGGCAAGCGCGTCGACTACTCGGGCCGTTCGGTCATCGTGGTCGGTCCGCAGCTCAAGCTGCACCAGTGCGGCCTGCCGAAGAAGATGGCGCTCGAGCTGTTCAAGCCCTTCATCTTCAACAAGCTCGAACTGAACGGCATGGCGACCACCATCAAGGCCGCCAAGAAGCTGGTTGAGCAGGAAGTGCCGGAAGTGTGGGACATCCTCGAAGAGGTGATCCGCGAACATCCGGTCATGCTGAACCGCGCGCCGACGCTGCACCGTCTCGGCATCCAGGCGTTCGAACCGACCCTGATCGAAGGCAAGGCCATCCAGCTGCACCCGCTGGTCTGCGTGGCATTCAACGCCGACTTCGACGGTGACCAGATGGCCGTCCACGTGCCGCTGTCGCTGGAAGCGCAGATGGAAGCGCGCACGCTGATGCTGGCGTCGAACAACGTGCTGTCGCCCGCCAACGGCGAGCCGATCATCGTGCCGTCGCAGGACATCGTGCTCGGCCTGTACTACGCCACCCGCGCCAAGATCAACGGCAAGGGCGAAGGCATGATGTTCGCGAACGTGAACGAAATGCGCCGCGCCTACGAAAACGGCTTCGTCGAACTGCACTCGAAGGTGTCGGTGCGCATCCGCGAAGTCGAAGTCGTCGATGGAGAGAAGCGCGAGAAGATCACGCGCTACGACACCACGGTCGGTCGCGCCATGCTGGCAGAAATCCTGCCGCCGGGCCTGCCGTTCTCGGTGCTCGACAAGCCGCTGAAGAAGAAGGAAATCTCGAAGCTGGTGAACCACAGCTTCCGTCGCTGCGGCCTGCGCGAAACCGTCATCTTCGCCGACAAGCTGATGCAGTCGGGCTTCGCACTGGCCACCCGCGCCGGCATCTCGATCGCGGTGAAGGACATGCTGGTGCCGGACGCCAAGCACACCATCATCGGTGCGGCCGAAGCGGAAGTGAAGGAAATCGCCCAGCAGTACACCTCGGGTCTGGTGACCGACGGCGAACGCTACAACAAGGTGGTGGATATCTGGGGTCGTGCCGGTGATCAGGTGGCGAAGGCCATGATGGACCAGCTCGGTCAGGAAGACACGATCGACCGCAACGGCAACACGGTGAAGCAGGAGTCGTTCAACTCCATCTACATGATGGCCGACTCCGGTGCCCGCGGTTCCGCTGCCCAGATCCGTCAGCTGGCCGGCATGCGGGGCCTGATGGCGAAGCCGGACGGCTCCATCATCGAAACGCCGATCACGACCAACTTCCGCGAAGGTCTGAACGTTCTTCAGTACTTCATCTCGACCCACGGTGCCCGCAAGGGTCTGGCCGATACGGCGTTGAAGACCGCGAACTCCGGTTACCTGACCCGTCGTCTGGTCGACGTGACCCAGGATCTGGTGGTGACCGAGGACGACTGCGGCACGACCGAAGGTTTCGTGATGAAGGCGCTGGTCGAGGGTGGTGAAGTGATCGAGCCGTTGCGCGAGCGCGTGCTGGGTCGCGTGACGGCCGCTGACGTGGTCAATCCTGAAACCCAGGAAACCGTGATTTTCGCCGGCGAGCTGATCGACGAAGACCGTTGTGACCTGATGGATTCGCTTGGCGTCGATGAAGTGAAGGTGCGTACACCGCTGACCTGCGAAACCCGTTACGGCCTGTGCGCCCAGTGCTACGGTCGCGATCTCGGCCGTGGCCAGATCGTGAATGCTGGCGAGGCTGTCGGTGTGATTGCTGCGCAGTCGATCGGTGAGCCGGGCACGCAGCTGACCATGCGTACCTTCCACGTCGGTGGTGCGGCTTCTCGGGCGGCAGCCGCCAGCGGCGTCGAAGCGAAGAGCGCCGGTGTGGTGCGCTTCACGCAGAACATGCGTTACGTGACGAGCGCCAAGAACGAGAAGATCGTGATCGCACGCAGTGCCGAAGTCATCATCACCGATGACCACGGCCGCGAGCGCGAGCGTCACAAGGTGCCGTACGGTGCGACGCTGCAGGTGGACGAGGCCCAGACCATCAAGGCCGGTACGGGACTGGCGACCTGGGATCCGCACACCCGCCCGATCATTACCGAGTACTCGGGCATCGTGAAGTTCGAGCACGTCGAAGAAGGCGTGACCGTGGCCAAGCAGGTCGATGACGTGACCGGCCTGACCACGCTGGTGGTCATCGACCCGAAGCGTCGCAGCTCCAGCACCAAGGGTCTGCGTCCGCAGGTGAAGCTGCTGACCGAGTCGGGCGACGAAGTGAAGATCGCCGGTACCGACACGCCGGTGTCCATCACCTTCCAGGTGGGCTGCATCATCACGGTGAAGGATGGTCAGGCGGTTTCGGTGGGTGACGTGCTGGCACGCATCCCGCAGGAGTCGGCCAAGACCCGCGACATTACCGGCGGTCTGCCGCGCGTGGCCGAGCTGTTTGAAGCCCGTTCGCCGAAGGACGCCGGCCTGCTGGCCGAAGTCACCGGTACGGTGTCGTTCGGCAAGGACACCAAGGGCAAGCAGCGTCTGGTCATCACCGAGCCTGACGGCACGGTGAACGAGTTCCTGATCCCGAAGGACAAGCACGTAACGGTGCACGACGGTCAGGTGGTGAACAAGGGCGAAGTGATCGTCGACGGCGCAGTCGAGCCGCACGACATCCTGCGTCTGAAGGGCGTCGAGGAACTGGCGCGCTACATCATCGACGAGGTGCAGGACGTGTACCGTCTGCAGGGCGTGAAGATCAACGACAAGCACATCGAGGTGATCGTCCGCCAGATGCTGCGTCGCGTGGTCATCATCGACGCGGGTGATTCGAAGTTCATCCGTGAAGAGCAGGTCGAGCGTTCGGAAGTGCTGGACGAGAACGATCGTCTGGTCGCCGAAGGCAAGCGCCCGGCCGAGTACCAGTACATGCTGCTCGGTATCACCAAGGCCTCGCTGTCGACCGATTCGTTCATCTCCGCCGCTTCCTTCCAGGAAACGACGCGCGTGCTGACCGAGGCGGCCATCATGGGCAAGCGCGACGAACTGCGCGGCCTGAAGGAAAACGTCATCGTCGGTCGCCTGATTCCGGCCGGTACCGGTCTGGCTTACCACCGGACCCGCCGTGCTCAGGCTTCCGGGGACGATGCCGCTGCCGCGGATCGCCTGCTGTTCGGCGACGATCCGGTGACCGCCGAAGCCGATGCCGGTGAGGCGCAGCAGTAAGTAGTCTGAGTGTTGCAGTCCGGATCAGCCCAAGGTAGCCAGCACGGTGCCCAGGGTTGACCCGGTTGTTTTTATGTGCCTATAATCCGGCCTCTTTGTGGGTCCGCCAACCGTAGCGGGCCCGAGGCGAACGAGTCACGGAGGCGGGCCACTGGATAGGCGTCGCCTCCGGTCTTTTGGAATCTCGAAAAAATGCCAACCATCAATCAGCTTGTACGCAAGCCGCGCACTTCGCCGGTAAGCAAGTCCAAGGTGCCGGCTCTCGAAGCTTGCCCGCAAAAGCGTGGTGTCTGCACCCGCGTCTATACGACGACCCCGAAGAAGCCGAACTCGGCGCTGCGTAAGGTCGCCAAGGTTCGTCTGACCAACGGTTTCGAAGTCATTTCGTACATCGGCGGTGAAGGCCACAACCTGCAGGAACACTCGGTCGTGCTGATCCGCGGTGGTCGTGTGAAGGATCTTCCGGGTGTCCGCTACCACATCGTTCGCGGTTCGCTGGATCTTCAGGGTGTGAAGGACCGGAAGCAGTCCCGTTCGAAGTACGGCGCCAAGCGTCCGAAGAAAGCGTAACAGCAGAGATTGAGGGGTAAAGAATATGCCGCGTCGTCGCGAAGTACCGAAGCGTGACATCCTGCCGGATCCGAAGTTCGGCAGTGTTGATCTGTCCAAGTTTGTCAATGTGCTGATGTCCGCCGGCAAGAAGTCGGTTGCGGAGCGCATTGTTTATGGCGCCTTCGACCAGATCAAGGCCAAGAGTGGCAAGGATCCGCTCGAGGTGTTTGCCCAGGCGATCAACAACGTGAAGCCGGTTGTTGAAGTGAAGAGCCGTCGCGTGGGTGGTGCCAACTATCAGGTGCCGGTTGAAGTCCGTCCGTCCCGTCGCATGGCGCTGTCGATGCGCTGGCTGCGCGAAGCCGCCCGCAAGCGTTCGGAAAAGTCGATGGGCCTGCGTCTTGCGGCTGAGCTGCTTGAAGCGGCTGAAGGTCGGGGCGCTGCGATGAAGAAGCGCGACGAAGTTCACCGGATGGCTGACGCGAACAAGGCGTTCTCGCACTTCCGCTTCTGATTCAAAGATTTGCTTAATTGACCTGGCCGCCACTTGTGGCGGCCTCTTGTTTCAAAGGACTGTATCGTGGCACGCAAGACACCGATCGAGCGCTACCGGAACATCGGCATTTCGGCGCACATTGACGCTGGCAAGACGACGACGACCGAGCGGATTCTTTACTACACCGGCGTCAATCACAAGCTGGGCGAAGTGCACGACGGCGCAGCCACGACGGACTGGATGGAGCAGGAGCAGGAGCGTGGCATCACCATCACCTCGGCTGCCGTGACCACCTTCTGGAAGGGCATGGGCGGCAACTTCCCCGAGCACCGCGTCAACATCATCGACACCCCGGGCCACGTTGACTTCACCATTGAAGTCGAGCGCTCGATGCGCGTGCTGGATGGCGCCTGCATGGTCTATTGCGCGGTGGGTGGCGTTCAGCCCCAGTCGGAAACGGTGTGGCGTCAGGCCAACAAGTACGGCGTGCCGCGTCTGGCCTTCGTGAACAAGATGGACCGTACCGGCGCCAACTTCTTCAAGGTCTATGAGCAGCTGAAGACGCGTCTGAGCGCCAATCCGGTGCCGGTCGTGATCCCCATCGGCGCGGAAGAGAACTTCAAGGGTGTCGTCGATCTGATCAAGATGAAGGCGATCATTTGGGATGAGGCCTCGCAGGGCATCAAGTTTGCCTACGAAGACATCCCTGCCGATCTGCAGGCAACTGCCGAAGAATGGCGCGAAAAGATGGTCGAGGCCGCCGCCGAGTCCGGCGAAGAGATGATGAACAAGTACCTGGAAAGCGGTGAGCTGACCGAGGCTGACATCATTCAGGGTCTGCGCACCCGCACCATCGCCGGCGAAATCCAGCCGATGCTGTGCGGTACCGCCTTCAAGAACAAGGGTGTGCAGCGCATGCTGGACGCCGTGGTCGAATTCCTGCCGTCGCCGGTCGATATTCCGCCGGTCAAGGGTCTGGGCGAGAACGAAGAGCAGGTCGAGCGCAAGGCGGCGGACGACGAGAAGTTCTCCGCGCTGGCGTTCAAGCTGATGTCCGACAAGTACGTCGGTCAGCTCACCTTCATTCGCGTGTACTCCGGTGTGCTGAAGTCTGGCGATACGGTGTACAACCCGGTCAAGGGCAAGAAGGAGCGTATCGGCCGTCTGGTCCAGATGCATGCGAACGATCGCCAGGAGATCGAAGAAGTGCGCGCTGGCGACATCGCGGCAGCGATCGGTCTGCAGTCGGTCACTACCGGCGAAACGCTGTGCGATCCGGATGCGGAAGTGACGCTCGAGCGCATGGAGTTCCCGGAGCCGGTGATTCACGTCGCGGTGGAGCCGAAGACGAAGGGCGATCAGGAAAAGATGGGCCTGGCGCTGGGTCGTCTGGCGCAGGAAGATCCGTCTTTCCGCGTGCGCACCGATGAAGAGTCCGGTCAGACCGTGATTTCGGGTATGGGCGAACTCCACCTCGAAATCATCGTGGATCGCATGAAGCGCGAGTTCGGCGTCGAAGCGAACGTCGGTGCGCCGCAGGTGGCCTACCGCGAAGCCGTGCGCAAGGCGGTCGAGCAGGAAGGCAAGTTCGTCAAGCAGTCCGGTGGTCGCGGTCAGTACGGCCATGTCTGGATCAAGCTGGAGCCGAACGAAGCGGGCAAGGGTTACGAATTCGTCGACGCGATCAAGGGCGGTACCGTCCCGCGCGAATTCATCCCGGCGGTCGATAAGGGCCTTCAGGAAACGCTGCCGAATGGCGTGCTGGCCGGCTTCCCGGTTGTCGATGTCAAGGTGACGCTGTTCGACGGTTCCTACCACGACGTCGATTCGAACGAAAACGCGTTCAAGATGGCTGCCTCTATGGCCTTCAAGGATGCGATGCGCAAGGCCAGCCCGGTTCTGCTCGAACCGATGATGGCTGTGGAAGTGGAGACGCCGGAAGACTACATGGGCAACGTCATGGGCGACCTTTCGGGTCGTCGTGGCATCGTCCAGGGCATGGAAGATCTGCCGGGCGGCATCAAGGCGATCAAGGCGGAAGTTCCGCTGGCCGCCATGTTCGGCTACTCGACCACGCTGCGCTCGCTGAGCCAGGGTCGTGCGACCTACTCGATGGAATTCAAGCATTACGCGGAAGCGCCCAAGAACGTCGCTGACGCCATCATCAACAAGAAGTAATCAGTAATCAGAGGCTAGAGAAATGGCAAAGGGAAAGTTTGAGCGCACCAAGCCGCACGTGAACGTGGGCACGATTGGTCACGTTGACCATGGCAAGACGACGCTGACGGCGGCGATCACGACGATTCTGTCGTCGAAGTTCGGCGGTGAGGCGAAGGCCTACGACCAGATTGATGCGGCGCCGGAAGAGAAGGCTCGCGGCATCACGATCAACACTGCGCACGTCGAGTACGAAACGGCCACCCGCCACTACGCGCACGTTGATTGCCCGGGTCACGCCGATTACGTGAAGAACATGATTACCGGTGCGGCGCAGATGGACGGCGCGATTCTGGTGTGCTCGGCCGCTGACGGCCCGATGCCGCAGACCCGCGAGCACATCCTGCTGGCCCGTCAGGTCGGTGTGCCGTACATCGTGGTGTTCCTGAACAAGTGCGACATGGTCGACGACGCCGAACTG
>NZ_AFHG01000050.1 GCF_000214035.2 Methyloversatilis universalis FAM5
ACCGACTTCACCGAAGCGGAAGACCGCAGCCACTGCCTCTGCCCGGCGGGCAAGCGGCTGTATCGCAACGGCGGCGAATGCACGATCAACGGCTACGCGGCCACCAAATACACCGGCGCCGCACGCGACTGCGTGCCGTGCGATCAGCGCAGCCGCTGCCTGCGTACGCCGGACACAACGAAAGTGCGGCAGGTCGCCTTCTTCCGCGGCAAGCGAGGCGACGCCGAATCACACACCGAGCGGATGAAGCGGCGCATCGATTCCACGGAAGGCAAACGGATGATCGCCGCCCGCTTCGCCACGGTAGAACCGGTGTTCGGCAACCTGCGGCACAACAAGCGGCTCGCCCGCTTCACGCTGCGTGGGCGCACAAAGGTGGATGGGCAATGGAAGCTGTACTGCCTGGTGCACAACATCGAAAAGCTCGGGCACCACGGCTACGCAAATTAGGTAAGCTCGCGAACGAGCCACGACGACGGCATCGCGCCGGTCACGGGCAAGGGCTGAGGTCAGGAGACGACGATGAAACGAAGATCGCGGAGCTGAAATGAGGATGAACGACTTCGGACCGGCCAAGGCCGGATGCAACCGCTTGCCCCGGAACGGGGTATTTCTACAGCGTCGTTGAGGCTGTAGAGAAACCCCTCCCACCCCTCCCGCCGTCCAAATGCCGTCGTTATGATTGCGCATCGCCTCTCCGGAGCCATGCGATGCCGCGATTCAAGACGCCCGACTACGGCTTGAAGCTCATCCCGGTCGATTTCGCGCAGCAGGTACTGCCCGGTACCTTCGAGTTCGCCCTCTGCCATCTGGTCGACAACGACCTCGATCAGTCTGCCCCGCACGCCGAATACGCGAACGAGGCAGTCGGCGCCTCGGCTTTCAAATCAGCACTTCGGCTCAAGCTCTTTCTGCTCGGGTAACCGCAACGGCCATCGGGATTCGTGTGACGTGCGGAGACGCGAGCCACGCAGTCATACGAAATGCCGATGGCAATGGCGGTGAACGCATGCTGAAGTGCGTTCGGTCGCCTTCATGCCAATCTTTTGCGCCATGCGGAGCAAGCGCCTCGTCGTAATCGACGTGTCCATCGCCGTCCTGGTAGCCAGTGTTGTCTGGTGTGCCCAGTCCGTCGGGGCGGCAGAAGAGCCGTTTGATGCGGCGCGGTGGCCGCGGCTGCGCGATCAGGTGCGACTCAACGATCCGGGCTGCGTCCGGGGCGGCATGGCGCTGGCGCTCGTGCGCACTGATGCGATGCCCAGACGCACCCGCGCCGAGGTGATTGCGCGGCTCGGTGTGCCGGACGAAGGCGCTGCGGAGACGCTGCGCTATGGTCTCGGCCAGTGCCATTGGGATTGGCGGCACAGCGCGCTGGTGGTCGGCTTCGATTCCCCCGGGCGCGCCGACCGGGTCGGGGTGGATAGGGAATGAACTTCAAACACTCATGGCTCCATGACGGACAGGCTCAAGACACCTCGCATAACCCCAGGTGCCATCGCAGGGCATGTCGGCATGAACTGTAATTGCCCACTGTGTGGCGAGAACATCTCGCGCCGACGATTGAAGAAGGTGGCACTTCCCGGCGAATCGTCATGGCTGGCATTCAGATGGTTTCTCGAATGTCCGGCCTGCACCGGCGCGCTGCAACTGCATCCTCACCCCTTTGAATGCGCTGCCTCGCGGTGGGTACTGATCGGGGTTGCGATACTCAATGGAGGAGCGCTGCTGTTCGGCGTCAAGACGCCGCTGTCGCTTGCGCTGCTCTCGATGGCCCTGGTCGCGTTCGGGCCATTCATCGGGCGGGCTCTGGTGGTTCCGGCCGACTGGCCCCGGTATGCGCCGCACGCTTCAGGCGAGCGCAAGGCCTGATGTGGTGATGCATCTTGATTCCCGTCAATTTCACTGCGCCGCGACGGAGACCGCCCACATGACCCTGTTCTTCCTGTGCGCCTTCTTCGCCGCGCTATGGCTGATCGGCCTGCCGCTTTACCACGCATTCTTCGCCTGTCAGGGTGAGCGCGATGCGCTGCAGGCGAACTTCGGGCGGCTTCGGCAGGACAGACGCTTGCGCGGCCGCTGCCTGCTCGGGCTGTTCGTGCTGCTGAATGCGTGGTCGCTGTATCCGCTGCGGGGCGTGTGCGTTGCGATGGCGGTCATCGCGGCTTTTGTGCTGGTCACGCGGTAGTGAACACGTGCGTACGAAGGTTCTTTTCATCGCTCGCTTTCAGGCCCCGCAGCTGTCCTGCTTCATGGCTGTTCCGTCCCGTTGTGGCACTCTACGCAGATGAATATGGAGGTTGCTATGCCCCGTCCGCTGGAAGCCCTTGCCGAAGAAGTGCTCCAACTTGCGCCGGAAGCACGGGCCAGGCTGCTCGACCGTGTGGTGGCCAGTCTGGATGCGGATCGTGCCCGTGATGCCGCCTGGGATGCGCTGGCCGCGGAGCGGGACGCCGAGCTTGAATCCGGTGAGGCAGTGGCCATTCCGGTCGAGCAGACGCTCGCCCGCCTTCGTGCGGAACTGGAGTGAAGGTTTCGATTCACCCGGGTGCGGATCGTGATCTCACCGATGCTTTCCGCTTCTACAGATCGGAGGCCGGTAGCCGTGTGGCGGGCCGGTTTCTGGCCGAGTTCGAGCGCGTAACGAAGCTTCTTGCCGAATACCCGGACCTCGGCACGCCTACTGGCGCTGATCGCCGGGCATATCCGCTTGTCGGCTTTCCCTACGCGGTCATCATCTATTGCAGGAAGGATTACGGCCTGCAGGTGCTGGTGGTTCGGTACCAGAGCCGCCATCCCGCGCACGGCGAGCGACGATCCTGATTTGTCATCGGACATGCGTGTCGCCGTCGGTGCCGGTTTCTCCCCTGCTGCCTGCCCCGAGTGAGCCCCCTCCATGAGCATGATTCTCGAACTGCATACCGTCAGCGACGCCAGCCTGGCCCGCGTGCTGGCAGATCCGCCGCTGGTGTGGAAGGTGGTGTCGCCGGACGACGACACGCTGTACGACGCGGCGCGCGCAGAGGCGGGTGGCGCGGAGGCCGGGTTCTTCCAGCGCCTGTTCGGCTGGCCTGCGCGCGCAAGGCCGCCTGCGGTGGATTTTTCGCTGGCCCCGGGCGAGGTCGACACCATTGATCTCGACAAGGCCTGGCACGGCATTCATTTCATGCTGACCGGCACCGCTTGGGAGGGCGCGCCGCCGCTGAACTTCCTGCTGCACGGCGGTACGGAGATCGGCGAGGTCGAGGTCGGTTATGGCCCGGCGCGCGGCATGACGGCGGCCGAGGTGAAGGCGGTGGCCGGCGCGCTCGCCGGCATCGACGAGGCGTTCATGCGCGCGCGCTTCGACCCGGCGCAGATGATGCAGCTCGACATCTACCCCGGCATCTGGGACCGCGACCCGGCCGAAGACGACAGCCTGGGCTATTGCCTGGAGTACTTCAGCGAACTGAAGGCCTTCGTCACGCGGGCGGCGGAGCGGGGCGCGGGGCTCGTCATCACGCTCACCTGAGCAGGGGCGGGCGCTGAAAGCGTCATCGAACGTGCCGTGACCCGCGCGGGCGGGCGATACTGTCGGCCCGGCGATGTCGCGCCGGACCTGCCGCGGGGCTGGTCGAACAGCCGTCCGGGCTTCGAGGCCCTCTTTGTTTTCACGATTCGGGAGTACTGGATGTCACGCCACCGTTCGCGCCGCCTGCGCAAGAAGCTGCATGTCGACGAGTTTCAGGAAATGGGTTTCGAGGTCACGTTCAGACTGAACGCCGGCCTGTCCGCCGAACAGATGGGCGTCTTCTGGGACGCCTTCATCGGTGACGCGATCGAAGCCAACGGGCTGCTCTACGGCGGCTCGACCGACGGCATGGCCTGTCTGCGCAAGCGCGGCTCGGCGGAGGAGTCGCACCGCGAGGCGGTTCGCGCCTGGCTCGCCGCGCGCCCCGAGGTGAGCGAAGCCACTGTCGGCCCGCTGATTGACGTGTGGTATCTCGAACGCTGAGCGCGGGCGGGTTCGTCCGGCCGGCCTTTCATCCCGTCACGGCAGGTCGGCGGATGCGGTCTGCCGCAGTCAGCCGGTCATCATCATGAAGCCCGACCTCGTCCTGTTCGACTTCGACGGCACGCTGGCCGATTCCTTCCATCTGTTCCTCGATGCCTGGACCCACGCGGCGAAGCGGCATGGCTTCCGCTGCTTCGAGCATGCGGAGCTTGAGCGCCTGCGCCAGCTCAGTGCGCGCGAAATCGTCGCGGAGTCGGGCATTCCGTTCTGGAAGCTGCCGTGGGTGGCGCGCACGATGCGCGACTGTGTGCGCCGGCGGTCGGACGAAATCGCGCTGTTCGACGGCGTGCCCGAACTGCTGCAGGCGCTGAAGGCGGCGGACGTGCCGGTCGGCATCGTCATGTCGAACGCGCGACACGGTGGAGCGGGTGCTCGGCCCCGGCTGCCGGCCGCTGGTCGCGCACTGGGGCTGCGGTGCTTCGCTGTTCGGCAAGGCGGCGCTCACCCGGCGGGTGATGAAGGCGGCCGGCGTACCTGCGGCACGCACGGTGAGCGTGGGCGACGAGCTGCGCGACCTCGACGTGGCGCGCACGCTCGGGCTGGATTTCATCGCGGTGGCGTGGGGCTATACCGCGCCGGCGCGCTTCGCCGGCCTGCCCGGCGTGCGGCTGTGCGATACGCCGCATGCGCTGCGGGCTGTGCTGACCGGCTGACGTGCCGATGTCGGGCTGGCTGCGTGTATCGTGCCGTCATTCCGTACTGAGGCGCCGACCATGAGTGGCGAACACGAAAATCCCCGCCTCGAACTGGCGCGCATCGCCGGTGACACTGCCCGCCATTACGGCACCATGCGTTTCGCCATGTTCACGGTGTTTTCCGCGGTGTTGGGCGCGCTGCTGTCGTTCGCGTTTTCGCAGGGCGGCACGCTGTTCATCGCGCACGCGCCGCACCGGGTCGGTCTGGCCGCGGCGGGCGGCGCGCTGTCGGTGCTCTTCCTGCTGGCCGAACTGCGCATATCGCGGCTGGTCACTTTCTACCAGGAGGCCGCCTACGCAGCCGGCGCGCTGCCGCGACCGCCGGGGCACGAGCGCTGGAAGGGCGTGATTGTGCTGACCATGGTGGCGCCCTACGCGTTTTCGGCGGTGTTCTGGCTGCTGGCCGGCTGCGGCTTCATCGTGTTTCCGCTCTATCCGGCGGCCGCGGGCTGAGCGGCGCACGCGCCTGTCGCACGCGCGTCACGTTGCCGGGCCACACTGGCGGCCTCCTCCTCCACAGCCTTGCTGTGGTTCTTGATCCATCGTCCTGCCCCGGGGCGATGGATGCTTTTCCCGCCTTTCTCTTCCTCCTCCCCGTTTCCTGCGCGCAGCGATGCGCTCCCTCCGCTTCCGCTGACGATGACAGCGCGGACGTGCGCTCATGACGAAAGGGTGCATTGCCGGCACAATCCGTCGTTGCGCGTGCGGCGGGCGCTGCGTGCGACCTTCTGTCTGGCGGGAGACGACAGTGACGAACGATGTGCAGGACAACCGGCGGCCGATCGCCGCGCGCTCGGCCGGCTGGGCGCAGCGCAGTGCGGCGGCGCTTGCGCGCGGTGCGGTCACGCCGAACCAGATTTCGGTCATCAGCATCCTGTTCGCTGCGGCCGGTGCGGCGCTGCTGCTGTGGTGGCCGACGCCGGGCGGTCTGGTCGGCTGCGCGCTGGCGATACAGGGGCGGCTGATCTGCAATCTGCTGGACGGCATGGTGGCGGTCGAGGGCGGCAAGAAATCGGCGCTCGGTGCGCTGTACAACGAATTCCCGGACCGCGTCGCCGACTCTCTGCTCATCATCGCGCTCGGCTACGCGGTCGGCTGGCCGGCGCTCGGCTGGTTCGGCGCGCTGGCGGCGGCGCTGACCGCCTACATCCGCGTGTTCGGCGGCGCGCTCGGTCTGGCGCAGAGCTTCCGCGGGCCGATGGCCAAGCAGCACCGCATGGCCGTGATGACCATCGCCTGCCTGATCGGCGCCGGCGAACTGGCCTGGGCCGGCAGTCACTGGGCGCTGCAGGCGGCCTGCGTGGTCATCGCCGCCGGTTCGGTGATCACCTGCGTCACGCGCACGCAGGGCATCGCCCGCCAGCTCACCGCGGCGGGGCCGTCATGCTGATTTCCGCGCTGCTGATCGGAATCACCCGCGCGCTGGTGGGCGCCGCACCGCGCTGGCAGGGCAGCGCGCCGTCGCCGGCGCAGCGCATCTACTTCGCCAACCACTCCAGCCACATCGACACGCTGGCGCTGTGGTCGGCCCTGCCGCGCGCGCTTCGTCGCCGTACGCGACCGGTGGCGGCCGCCGACTACTGGAACACCGACGCGGTGCGCCGCTGCATCGCGGTGCGCGGGCTGAACGCGGTATTCATCGAGCGCCAGCGCAGCGAGGCGACGAAAGACCCGCTGGCACCGCTGACCGAAGCGCTCGCCGCCGGCGATTCGCTGATCATCTTTCCGGAAGGCACGCGCAATCTGCAGCCGCTGCCGGGGCCGTTCAAGGCCGGGCTGTTCCATCTGGCCGAGCGCTTCCCCGAGGTCGAACTGGTGCCGGTGTACCTGGAAAACCTGCACCGCTGCATGCCCAAGGGCACCTTCTTTCCAGTGCCGCTGATCTGCACGGTGCGCTTCGGTGCGCCGCTGGCGCGTATCGAGGGTGAAGACAAAACGGCGTTTCTGGAGCGCGCCCGGCGCGCGGTCATCGATCTGGCCTGAACCGACGCGGCCGGCCTGCCGCGCGACAACAAAAAGGAAACGGAATGAGCGCACAGGACAAGTTCTACTGGCTGATGGGCGGCATCGGTGCCGTGCTGCTGCTGTCGTCGCTGATCGGCTGGGTGCTGTCGCGGCGGGTCAGCGGCGAGTCGGGCCGCGCCGTGGTCGACAACCTCAATGCGCGCATCAAGGCCTGGTGGATCATGGTGGCCGTGTTCGCGGTCGCCTTCATGCTCGGCAGGATGGCCACCATCGTCATGTTCGCGCTCATCTCGTGGTTCGCGCTGCGCGAATTCATGACGCTGACGCCGACCCGGCCGGGCGACCACCGCGCGCTGTCGGTGTCCTTCTTCATCGCGATTCCGCTGCAGTACGCGCTGATCGCCGACCAGTGGTACGCGCTGTTCTCGATCCTGATTCCGGTCTACGGCTTCCTGCTGCTGCCTTCGCTGTCGGTGCTCGCGCAGGACGTCGAACACTTTCTCGAACGCGCCGCCAAGATCCAGTGGGGCGTGATGCTCACCATCTACTGCATCAGCCACGTGCCGGCGCTGCTGCTGCTCGACATTCCCGACTACGCCGGCCAGAACGCGCTGCTGCTGTTCTACCTGCTGCTCGTTGTGCAGCTGAGCGACGTGCTGCAGTACGTGTTCGGCAAGCTGTTCGGCAGGACGAAGATCGCGCCTGTGGTGAGCCCGTCGAAAACGGTGGAAGGTTTCGTCGGCGGCGCGCTGTCGGCCACCGCGGTCGGTGCCGCGATGTGGTGGATCACGCCCTTCACGCCGCTGCAGGCGGCGGGCATGTCGGCCGCCATCGTCGTGATGGGTTTCCTCGGCGGGCTGGTGCTGTCGGCGGTCAAGCGCAGCCTGGGCGCGAAGGACTGGGGCAGCATGATCCAGGGCCACGGCGGCATGATGGACCGCATGGATTCGGTCAGCTTCGCCGCACCGGTGTTCTTCCACCTGACGCGCTATTTCTTCACGCCCTGAGCGTGCGGACCGGACACCGCGCGGCGGGGCGGGGCAGTGCCCCACCTTCCTGCGTCGCCGCGCCTGCTGCACCACACCGCGGCAGGCCGGGGCGCAGTGCATCAGGCCTCGATCACATCGATGGCGGCGATTGCGCACCCTGAGCCGAGGGCGGAACAGCGGCGGATGGACGCGGCCGTGACGGCGCTGCGGGCGGATGAAGTGCGGCGATACTGCGCGCTCCTCCTCCACAGCAATGGCTGTGAGTTCTCCAAAGCGGCCTCCGGGCCGCTTTTTTTTCGTCGGCCCGCAAGCCGCCGTCGCCGCGCAGCCCCCGCCCCGGTGTCAGCCGGCGGCGTCCGCGCTGAGACGGGCGCGTTCGGTCAGCAGCGTGCGCTCGCTTTCGTTCTGCGTCAGCGCGGCGGCGCGGCGGAATTCTTCGCTCGCTTCGGCATGCCGGCCCAGCCTGGCCAGCAGGTCGCCCCGCACGCCCGGCAGCAGGGCGTAGTGGCGCAAGGCCGGTTCGTCCCGCAGCGCGTCGACGATGTCGAGGCCGGCGGCGGGGCCGAAGGCCATGCTCACCGCGACCGCCCGGTTAAGCTCGACCACCGGTGACGGCGCGACCTGGGCCAGCGCGTCGTACAGCGCCGCGATCCGTTGCCAGTCAGTGTCGCCGGCCTGCGCGGCCCGCGCGTGGCAGGCGGCGATGGCGGCCTGCAGCGCGTACGGGCCATATGCGCCGCCGAGTGCGTCCACCCGCTCCAGCGCGGCTAGGCCGCGGCGGATGAGCAGGCGGTCCCAGCGGCCGCGGTCCTGGTCCAGCAGCAGTACCGGTCGACCCGCAGCATCGGTGCGCGCGCGCAGGCGGGAGGCCTGGATTTCCATCAGCGCGACCAGCCCGTGCACCTCGGCCACGCCCGGCGCCAGCGTGGCCAGCACCCGGCCCAGGCGCAGCGCCTCGTCGCACAGCGCGGGGCGGGTCCAGTCCTCGCCGGCGGTGGCGGCGTAGCCTTCGTTGAAGATGAGGTAGATCACCCGGAGCACCGCGTCGAGCCGCTCGCCCAGTTCGGCCGGACCCGGCAGTTCGAAGGGCACGCGCGCTTCGCTGAGCGTGCGCTTGGCGCGCACGATGCGCTGGGCCAGCGTGGCTTCCGGCAGCAGGAAGGCGCGCGCGATGTCCGGCGTCGCCAGACCGCCGACCATTTTCAGGGTCAGCGCGACCCGGGCTTCCGGTGACAGCACCGGATGGCAGGCGACGAACATGAGGCGCAGCACGTCGTCGCCGACCGGATTGTCGACGCCGGCGTCCGGTGCCGGCGGGGCGCCGTCCTGCATCTGGGTCTCGATTTCCCAGGTCAGCGCGTCGGCCTTGCCGGCCTGCATGCTGCGGTGGCGCAGCAGGTCGAGCGCGCGGTTCTTGGCGGTGGCGGTGAGCCAGGCGCCCGGATTGTCCGGCACGCCCTTGTGCGGCCACTGTTCGAGCGCGGCCACCAGTGCGTCCTGCGCCAGTTCTTCGGCGATGCCGACATCGCGCACCATGCGCGCCAGCGTGCCGATGATGCGCGCCGACTCGATGCGCCAGACCGCGTCCAGCGTGCGGTGCAGGTCGCTGCAGGCCATGCTCAGGCGGCGCGCCCGTCGAGCGCGCGGAAGCGCTCGATCTCGGCGCCGGGCGTGAAGTCCTCCAGCTCGAATACGCGGCGCACCTCGATTTCGGCGTCACGCCCCTCTCCGGCCGGATTCGGGAAGCGGCGGCTCCATTCGAGCGCCTCTTCCGGCGAGCCGACCTGGATCAGCGTGTAGCCGGCGATCATTTCTTTCGATTCGGCGAACGGGCCGTCGGTCACGCTGCGTTCGCCGCCGCGGTAGCGGATGCGCCATCCGCGTGCGCTGGGCTGCAGGCCGTTGGCGTCGAGCAGTACGCCGGCGCGGGCCAGTTCTTCGTGATAGCCGGCCATGGCCGCGAGCAGCGGCGCCTCCGGCATGACGCCGGCTTCGCTGTCGGCGCTGGCCTTGACGATGATCATGTAACGCATGGTGCGGTCTCCCCGGCAGTGGCGCCCGCGAAGGTCGGGTGGGCGCCGTCATCGTCACGACGGACGACGGCGCCGGTTTTCGACACGGCGCGGGCCGGGTCAGCCGGGCGCGTGACTGTCGTCGAAGCAGGGGCCGAAGCTGCGCACTTCCACCGTGGCCCAGGCGGCGGCCGGGCAGCGCGCCGCGATGTCCAGCGCCTGCTGCCTGTCCTCGGTGGCCAGCATGAAATAGCCGCCGATCATTTCCCTGGCTTCGGCGAACGGGCCGTCCACCACTTCGGTGCGGCCGCCGCGCACCTGCACGCGGCTGGCCTCCACCCGCAGTGATTCGGCGCCGGCCAGCAGACCGGCCGCGGCCAGTTCGCCGGCGAAGGCGGTCATGCTGTCGTAGGCCGCGCGGCCTTCGGCTTCGGTGCGGGTGGCGCGCTGGCCGACCGGTTCGATGATGAGCAGCATGTGGGGCATTCAGGCCTCCTTCGGTGCATTGCCGGCGCCGAAGGCGGCAACGGCGGCGTGCAGTGCCTGCACCGATACCTCGCGCACCCGGGTGGCGAGCGCCCATACGTGGCCGTTCGGATCGCGCACCTGGCCGTAGCGGTCGCCCCAGAACATGTCCTGCGGCGGCATGACCGGCACCGCGCCGGCGGCGAGCGCGCGGTCATAGGTCGCGTCCACGTCCGGCACCTGCAGGTGCAGCACCACCGGCGTGCCGCCCAGGCCGTCCGGGTCGCGGCTGCCGCAGTCCGGATGGGTGTCGGCCAGCATGACGGCCGAGTCGCCGATGCGGATCTGGGCGTGCATGATGCGGCCGTCGGGTGAGGGCAGGCGCAGGGTTTCGGTGGCGCCGAAGGCGCGTACGCAGAAGTCGATGATGGCGGCCGCGTCGCGGCAGAGCAGATGCGGGGTGACGGCATGCATGTCTGCCGGCAGGGCGCCGGCGGGATGTTCGCTCATGGTCGTGCTCCTTCGGGTTCGGGGCCGGCGGGGTGCCGGCTTCCCGACACGACGAACGGCGCGTGCGCATATCGACAAAAACGACAGCCGGGGCGCGCGAGCGCGCTCCTGCGTCCTGTACGGCTTGACCGGCTGCGGGTGAGGACTTAGCGTGCTTTCATCGCCGGCAAAGCAGCCCGCCCGACCGGCCCGGCCTTTTCCGCCATGACCATGACAATAAAAGCGAACACCCCTGCGCGGGTGCCTTTCTGGGTGCCTGCGGTCTGCCTTGCCTCGGTGCTGCTGATGGCGGCAGCCATCATGCTGCCGCCGGTCGCACTGTTCCAGGGGCGGCATGGCCTGATGCTGGCGAACCACCTGGTGCTGGAAATCTTTTCGGTCATGGTGTCGTCGATGGTGGTGGTCATGGCCTGGCACCGCCTCGACCGCACCGCCGACGATGCCTCAAGGATACTGATCTACGGCTTCAGCGTGGTGGCGGGCGCCGACCTCATTCACGCACTGACCTACGAAGGCATGCCGCCGCTGCTGGTGGAGAGCAGCACCTCGCGCGCCATCTTCTTCTGGCTGCTGGGCCGCAGTTTCGAACTGCTGACCGTGCTCATGCTGGCCGCCCGGGTGCGCCTGCCCGGAGGACGTACGCTGTGGTCGGCCCTCGGGGCGCTCACGCTGCTGGGTGCCTTCCTGTTCGGCAGTCTCGGCCTGCACCTGTTCCCCGAAACCTTCGTACCCGGGCAGGGCGTGACCCGCTTCAAGGCGGTCACCGAGTATCTGCTGTGCGCCGGCAATGTGCTGGCTGCGGTGTGGCTGTTCGCGCAGTACCGCCGAAACCCGGATCCGCGCACGCTGCATTTCGCGGTGGCCGGTTTCGTCATGGGGGTGGGCGAGCTGTCATTCACCAGCTATGTCACGCCGTCGGATTTCCTGAACGTGTTCGGCCACGTCTACAAGATCGTGGCCTACGGCTTCGTGTTCCGCGCCAGTTTCGTGCTCGGGCTGCGTGAGCCGTACGAGCTGCTGCGGCTGTCGGAAGCCGGCTTGCGCGCCCGCAAGGCGGAGCTGAATGCGCTGCTGGGCAATGTACCGGTCGGCATCGCGCGCATCGGCCAGGATCTGCGGGTGGGCTACGCCAACCGGGTGTGCGCTGGCCTGATCGGCCTGCCGGAGGACGCGCTGGTCGATCGACCGGTCGAGCAGGCCTTTCCGCCCTTCCTGCTGCAGCCGCTGCAGCCGGCGCTGATGCGCGCGCTGGCCGGTGAGCGGGTGGAATTCGACGCCGCCCAGCCGGAGGGCGCCGGGCTGCATCTGGCGGTCACGCTGGTGCCGGAGCCGGCGACCGAAGGCCAGCCGCGCAGCCTGCTTATCATGCTGTCCGACACTACCGAGCGCGAGCGGGCACGACGTCACTGGCTTGAGTCGCTGGAAGAGGTGCGCGAGCTGAAGGCGGCACTCGACGCGCACGCCATCGTCGCCGTGACTGACGCGCGCGGCGTGATTACCCGGGTGAATGACAAGTTCTGCCAGATTTCGCAGTACCCGCGCGACGAGCTGATCGGCTGCACCCACAAGGTGATCAATTCCGGCCACCATCCGCGCAGCTTCTTCGACGACCTGTGGCGCACCATCGCGTCCGGGCAGGTGTGGCACGGCGACATCTGCAACCGGGCGAAGGACGGCTCGCTGTACTGGGTGCATACCACCATCGTGCCGCTGTCGCACGCCGATGGCCAGCCGGCGCAGTACATCGCCATCCGTGCCGACATCACCGAGCGCAAGCGGGCGGAGGAAGAGGCGCAGCGCCTGGCCTTCCACGACGAACTGACCGGGCTGCCCAACCGGCGGCTGATGAGCGACCGGCTGCGCCACGCGATCGACGGCGCCGACCGCGATCACCAGTACGGCGCGCTGCTGCTGATGGATCTCGACAATTTCAAGGAAGTGAACGACACGCTGGGCCACGCCCAGGGCGACGCGCTGCTGCGTCAGGTGTCCTCCCGGCTGCTGGCGCGGCTGCGTGCGAGCGACACGGTGGCGCGCTTCGGCGGCGACGAGTTCGTGGTCATCGTCGAGGAACTGGGGGCGGAGCTGGACGAGGCGTCGATACGCATGGGCCACATCTGCGAAGCGCTGCGCGAGGCGCTGGCCCAGCCCTGCGAACTGGGCGGCCAGATGGTGGGCAGCACGGTGAGCATGGGCGTGGTGTTCTTCCGCGACGCCCGCGACGACCCGGACGAACTGCTCAAGCAGGCCGACATCGCGCTGTACAAGGCGAAGGAGGCCGGCCGCAACCGGGTGTGCTTCTTCGACCCCGGGCTGCAGGCGGAAACCACCCGCCGCGCCACGCTGCTGCGCGAACTGCGCGGTGCCGGCGCGCGCGGTGAACTGGAACTGCACTATCAGCCGGTGGCTGACGCGCGCTGGCGTATCCTCGGCGTGGAGGCGCTGCTGCGCTGGCGTCATCCGGAACGCGGCATGGTGCCGCCCGGCGTGTTCATCCCGCTGGCCGAACAGAGTGCCCTCATCCTGGAAGTGGGGCAGTGGGTGCTGGAAACCGCCTGTGCCCAGCTCGCGGCCTGGGCGCACGATCCGCTGCGCGCCTGCTGGACCGTGGCGGTCAATGTCAGCGAGCGCCAGTTCCACGACCCGGCCTTCCTGCACAAGGTCGAGAAGGCGCTCGCCGACACCGGCGCCGATCCGCACCGGCTGCGCATCGAACTGACCGAAAGCATGCTGCACCGGGATCTCGACATGACGCTGCAGACCATGCGGGCGCTGCAGCAGCGCGGCGTGCGTTTCGCGCTGGACGACTTCGGGACCGGCTATTCGTCGCTGAGCTATCTGAAGAAGCTGCCGCTGGATCAGCTCAAGATCGACAAGACCTTCGTCGACGAGGTGCTCAGCGACGCCAACAGCGCGGCCATCGCGCGCACCATCCTGTCGCTGGCTGCAAGCCTGGAGCTGGGCGTGGTGGCCGAAGGCGTGGAAAAGGCGGAACAGCTGGCGTTTCTGGCCCGCCACGGCTGCCCGGCCTTCCAGGGCTATCTGCTCAGCCGGCCGAAGCCGGTGAGCGAACTGCCCCCGGTGCTGGAAAGGCCGGCTGCCTGAGCCGGCGCCGGCAGGCCGCTGGCCCCGCCTACAGGCTGGCGCTGCGCAGGCGCCCGCGTTCGCGCACCGACTGGCAGCCGACGCAGTGCTGTACCTGCGGCGCCAGTTCGAGCCGCTGCAGCGGAATGCCTTCGCCGCAGTCCTCGCACAGGCCGTAGCGTCCATCGGCCAGCCGCTCCAGCGCGGCGTCGATGGCGCCCAGTTCGACCTCTTCCTGATCGGTGAGCATCAGGTCGACCTCGCGGTCGGCCGCGCGCTGGGGCGCGTCATCGCCGTCCTGCTGCAGCACCTCGTGCGCGTGCTCGGCGCGGCTCTGCCCGCCGAGGTGCTGGTGGCGCTGCGCGACAAGTGCGCGCCGGCGCTCGGTAAGGCGGGTGGCCAGCCGGTCGAGATCGGCCGGATTCAGGGTGTGTCGTGCCATGTCGATGTCCTCCGTGCGGACATGCTGGCACTCCGGGCGCGCCCGGGCGTTGACCGGCATCAACGCCGGCGGCGGCTTCAGGCGTCGGCCCGGGCGCCGTCCTGCAGCAGCTGCGCGAATTCGTCCGCCGGCAGCGGCCGCGCGAACAGATAGCCCTGGAACACGTGGCAGCCGTGGGCGGCCAGGCTGGCCCGCTGTTCTTCGGTTTCGACGCCTTCGGCGATCACGCTCAGCCCGATGGCCGAAGCCAGCCCGACCACGGCGCGCACGATAGCGATATTGCTTTCGTTGTCCGGCAGGTCGCGCACGAAGGTGCGGTCGATCTTGAGTTCGCTGATCGGCAGGTGCTGCAGATAGCCGAGCGAGGAATAGCCGGTGCCGAAGTCGTCGATCGAGAAGCGCACGCCGTGGCTGCGCAGCGTCTGCATGACCGCGATCGCGCCTTCGATGTCGCCAAGCAGGATGGATTCGGTCAGCTCCAGCATGACCTGGGTCGGCGGCGCGCCGGTCCGCTTCAGCGCGTCGAGCACCGATTCGGCGAAGCCGTCCTGATAGAGCTGGGCGGCGCTGATGTTGATCGCCACCGACAGGTGGGAAGTGGCCGGTGCGCGCGACCACTCCGAGAGCTGTGCCAGTGCGGCGTCCATCACCGCCCGGCCGAGCTGGGGCATCAGCCCGGCCCGCTCGGCCACCGGCACGAACTGCACCGGCGGCACGAAGCCGCGGCCCGGATGGCGCCAGCGCACCAGCGCCTCGGCCGATACGATGCCCTGACCGTCGCGTACCTGAGGCTGATAGAACACCACGAACTCGTCGCGTTCGAGACCGAGACGGATTTCGTCCTCCAGTCGCAGCCGTGCGGTCACCGTTTCCTGCATAACCGGATCGAAGAACTGCAGCCGGTTCTTGCCCAGCTGCTTGGATTCGTACATCGACAGATCGGCCCGGCGCAGCATTTCGTCGATGCTGTGCGTGGTGCCAGCGAACATCGCGATGCCGATGCTGGCGCTGATCTGCCGCGTCTGGCCGTCCAGCACATAGGGGCGGTTCAGTGCGGCCAGCATGGCTTCGGCCACCCGTTCCGCCTGCTGCGCGGCATCGATGGACCGCTCCGGCAGATCGGCCAGCAGCACCACGAACTCGTCGCCGCCGAAGCGGGCGACGGTATCGGTTTCACGCACCAGATCACGCAGCCGCGCGCCGGCCTTCTGCAGCAGCAGGTCACCGTTGTGGTGGCCCAGCAGGTCGTTCACGTTCTTGAAGTCGTCGAGGTCGATGAACATGAGCGCGCCGTGTCGGCCATTGCGCGCGCTCACCGCCATGGTCTGGCCGAGGCGGTCCGACAGCAGCCGGCGGTTGGGCAGGCCGGTCAGCGCGTCGTAGAAGGCCAGCCTGCGTATCTCGTCCTCGGCCGCCTTGCTGAAGGTGATGTCCATGAAGGCGGCCACATAGTGGGTGACCAGGCCCTGGCTGCTGCGTACCGCGCTGATCGACAGCCGCTCCGGAAACACCTCGCCGTTGCGGCGCCGGTTCCAGATTTCGCCCTCCCACGCGCCGTCGGCGTGCAGCCGTGCCCACATCGCGCGATAGAAGGCGGCGTCGTGGCGGCCGGAGGACAGCAGGCTGGTGCGCTTGCCCACCGCTTCCTCGGCGGAAAAGCCGGTGATGGCGGTGAAGGCCTTGTTCACCCGGATGATGACGCTGTAGGCGTCGGTAATCATCATGCCCTGCTGCGATTCGAAGGCGATCGCCGCGATGCGCTGTTCCTGCTCCAGCCGCACCCGCTCGGTGATGTCGCGGGTGAGCAGCACCACCGCGCGCCGCCCTTCGAAGGTGATGTCGAGCGCCCGCGCCCGGGCCTCGAATACCCGCGGGCCCGCCAGCGTATCGAGCGAATACTCCAGCACCTCGGTGGCGTCCGACTTCAGCGTGCGCTCGATGTAGCGCTGGAACAGCGCGGTCTTGTCCGGCGGCAGCACCGCCGACATCAGCTGACCGTCCAGGCGGTCGATGCCGGCGGCGAGCAGCGAACTGTCGGGCGCGCGGATCTTGCGGTAGCGGCCGTCCTCGTCGATCACCATCAGCACGTCCGGGATGGCTTCGGTAATCGCCCGCATCCGGGCCTCGCTGGCCACCAGCGCTTCGTCGGTCGCCCGCCGGCGTTCCAGGTCGAGCAGCAGCATGCCCAGCAGCGCGGTGGCCGGCGCCAGCGTCAGCAGATAGGGCAGGGCCAGTTCGTCGAGCACCTGCCGGGCCAGTGCCGACGGAAAGGTCATGAACAGCAGCAGCGCGGCCAGATGCACCACGGTGCCCAGACAGAGGAAGGCGAAGAAGCCCTCGCGCACCTTGCCACCCCGGATGAGCAGGCGCAGCGCGAGACCACTGAGCACCGACAGCGCGATCACGCTGAAGCCGACGGTGGCCCCGGTGCCGCCCAGGCTGAGCCGGTAGCTGCCCGCGATCAGACCGGCGATGCCGCCCGCGACCGGTCCGCCGAACAGCGCGCCCATGGACAGTACCGCCGAGCGGCCGTCGAAGATGAGGCCGGGCGCCAGCGTGATCGGCATCATCATGCCCACCACGCAGATGCCGCCGTAGATCAGCCCTTCGACGATCTGCCGCGCCAGCAGGCGTTGGCGCCAGACGCGGGCGTTCAGTCCTACCAGCAGGCTGAGCGCCAGCAGCAGTGCGGTGGCCTTGATGAGGTCGAGTGCCATGGTCGTGTTCGGTTGCTGCGGTCGTTTCCGCCGGTCTCCCGGCGGATGCTCAGGGGCGGTCCGCCCGGGGTACGGACGTCCTTTCAGCCATTCTCGCGCAACCAGACTTCGAAGTGTTCGGCCGGCAGCGGGCGCGAGAACAGATAGCCCTGGGCATAGTCGCAGCCCGCTTCACGCAGCAGTGCGAGCTGTTCATGGGTTTCCACCCCCTCGGCCACCACTTCGATGCCCAGCTTGTGGGCCATCACGATCATCGCTTCGCACAGCGCCCGTTCGCTGGAGTGCGCGGACAGCCCGCGCACGAAGGACTGGTCGATCTTCAGGTAGTCGATGTCGAACTTCTTCAGATAGGACAGCGACGAGTAGCCGGTGCCGAAATCGTCCAGCGACACCTGGACACCGGCGTCACGCAGCGCATACAGGCGCTGCAGCGTCTGCTCGTCCGCCTCGATCAGCATGCCTTCAGTCATTTCCACCGCGATCAGGCTGCCCGACACCCCGTATTCGGCCAGCAGTTCGACCACCGACGGATAGCCCGGCTTGCGGTTGCGCAGGTGCACCGGCGACTTGTTCAGGCTGATCTGCACGGTTTCACCGAGGCGGGCCTGCAGGTCGCGTGCGAACTTGATGCCGGTGCGCATCACCCAGTCGCCGATCGGCAGGATGAGGCCGGTTTCCTCGGCGATCGGGATGAAGTCGGCCGGCGACACATGGCCCCGCTCCGGATGCTGCCAGCGGATGAGCGCCTCCGCCTTGCGTACCTTGCCGGACGCGATGTGCACGATGGGCTGGTAGACCAGGCTGAACTGCGCCTGTTCGATCGCCGCGTGCATGTCGGCGACCAGTCTCATGCGGCGCTCGGCGTCGTCCTGCAGCGAGCGGGTGAAGTAGCTCACCCGGTTGCGGCCGGCGCGCTTGGCTTCGTACATGGCCTGATCGGCATGCATCATCAGATCGTCCACGCTGTCCGACTCGCCCGGATAGAGCGTGATGCCGATGGATGCCGACACATAGGCCATGTGCTGATCGAGCTGGAAGGGCTGGTGCAGACGGTCCAGTATCTTCGCGGCGATGGCCTCGATCACTTCCGGCTGCTCGATCGCGCCCAGCAGCACGGTGAATTCATCGCCGCCGAAGCGGGCCACCACGTCAGTTTCGCGCAGGCAGCCGCTGATGCGCTGGGCGGCCTGCTTCAGCAGCCGGTCGCCGAGCGCGTGTCCCAGCGTGTCGTTCACTTCCTTGAAGCGGTCGAGATCGATGAACAGCAGCGCCAGCGACCAGCTGTGGCGCTGGCACAGCTTCATTTCCTGATCCAGCCGGTGGATCAGCATGTGCCGGTTGGGCAGGCCGGTGAGCGCGTCGTAGTTGGCCTGGCGCCAGATCATCTGTTCGTTGATCTTCTTCTCGCTGATGTCGCGCACGATGCCCAGCACCGCCGGATCGCCCTCGTGCACGAAGCGGGAGGCGATCAGTTCGATCCACACCGGCCGCTGGCCGTTCTTGTGCATGAACTGAACCTCGTAGCGGCGCAGCGGTTCCGGGCCGGCGCTGATGCGCAGCCGGAAGCGCTCGCACCACAGTTCAAGGAAATCCGGGTGCACCACGTCAGTGAAGTGCAGTCCGATGAACTCGTCGCGGCTGTAGCCCAGGATGCGCGGAAGCGCGGTGTTGGCGAACACGAAGCGGAAGTCCTGCGCGACGAACACGCCGTCGGCCATGGCGTCGAGCAGCGCCCGCTGCGCGAGTTCCGACTGCGCCAGATCGTTCATCACCCGCCGTCTTTCGGTCACGTCGGTGTGGGTGCCCACCATGCGCAGCGGCAGCCCGTCAGCGTCGCGTGCCACCACCTTGCCGCGGTCCAGTATCCACAGGTAGTCGCCGTTGCGGTGGCGCACCCGGTGCTCGTTCACATACTGTTCGGTATGGCCTTCGAGGTGGGCCTGCACGTCGGCCATCACCTGACCGATATCGTCCGGGTGAACCCGGCTCGACCATTCGTCGAGACCGTTGCCGATCTCGTCCTCGGCGTAGCCCAGCATGCCTTTCCAGCGCGGGCTGAAGAACACGGTGCTGTGCACCACGTCCCAGTCCCACACGCCGTCGCCGGTGCCCTCCAGCGCAAACTTCAGGCGCACACGGCTTTCCGCCAGTTCGGCCTCGGCCTGCTTGTGTGCGCTCAGGTCGCGCCAGGTGGTGATGAACACGTCGCGGCCATCCAGCACCACCGCGGTCAGCAGCACCTCGATCGAACGCTCCGCGCTGTACGGGCTGCGGATCACCCATTCGAAACGGTGGCTGCCTTCACGCCGTGCGATGGCCATCATTTCGATCGCCTTGTCCGCCGACGGGCGACCGTCCGGCTGGCACTCGGGCGAAATGTCGGCGGGCCTCAGCGCGATCACCTGGGCGCGGTCCGGATAGTTCAGCATGCGCAGCGCAGCCGGATTCCAGTCGGTGAAGACGCCGGATTCCACGTCCAGCAGCAGCATCGGATCGGCGATCTTCTCGAACAGCACGCGGAAGCGACGGTCCGCGTCGGCCAGCGTACGCAGGCGGCTCAGCGCGTGGCGGAACTCGATCTGGTCGCGTGCCAGTTCGGCCAGCGCGATGAGCCGGGCGCGGCCTTCTTCGTCGAGCCGGCGGGGCCGGAAGTCGAGCACGCACAGCACGCCGACCGCGTGACCGCCTTCCACCTGCAGCGGTACGCCGGCGTAGTAGCGGATGCCGGGCGCGCCGGTGACCAGCGGATCGTGCCGGGTGACCGGATGGTCCAGTGTGTCCGGCACCTCATACACGCCGTCCTGCCGGATGGCCGAACCGCAGAAGCCCTCGCAGCGCGGAATTTCGCCAACCTCCAGCCCGTGCGCCGACTTGAACCAGATGCGGTCGCGGTCCACCAGACTGATCAGCGCCACCGGCATGTCCAGCATCGAGGCGGCCAGCGCGGTGATGCGGTCGTAGTGCGTTTCGCGGACCGTATCGAGGATCCGGTACAGATGCAGCGCTTCAAGGCGACGCGCTTCGGTCCGCGTGTCTTCGGGCGGCAGACGGCCGCAGCCGTCGGGGTCGGGGGTGTTCATGATCGGGCGTGTGCCGTGGCGCGTATAAGATGAGGTCCGGAATCCGGAGCCTGAAAACCGGGAGATCGTGAGTGTCGGTTAACGGTCTCCGCCGTCCCGACTTGAACTTCATCCCCTTGTTTTGAAAAGTCATTTGATGCAAATGCCCCATGAATGTCCCGATCCCGCGCGGAACCGCGCCGGGGCGGGCTTTGAGCCGGTTGCGGTGATCACCTGCGCCGACATGCCCAAGCCGGACAGCGACGGCGCGCTGCTGATGCAGGCGCTCGGCGAGCCGGTCGAACTGCTGTCCTGGGACGCTGACGCCGACTGGTCGCGCTTCAGCCGCGTCGTGCTGCGCTCGCCCTGGGACTACCACACCCGCCTGCCGGAATTCCTGGCCTGGGCCCGTCGCGTGGCCGCCCGCAGCCGGCTGCTCAATCCGCTGCCGGTGATCGAGTGGAACAGCCACAAGCGCTATCTGTTCGACCTGCAGCGCCAGGGCGTGGCCATCGTGCCCACCCGCTTCATCGAGCGCGACGAGCCGGCGGCGGCGGCCGCGCTGGCCGCGTTCGGCGGCGCCGAGGTGGTGGTGAAGCCGGCGGTGTCCATCGGCGCCTTCGGCGCGCTGCGGGGCGCTGCCGACAGCGGTGCAATGGCCGATCACCTGCGGGCGCTGGCCAGCGAGGGCGACGTGCTGCTGCAGCCCTTCCTGCCCGCCATCGCGGACGGCGAGGTGTCGCTCATCTTTTTCGGCGGCCGGTTCTCGCACGCGGTCCGCAAGGTGCCGCAGGCCGGCGATTTCCGCTGCCAGGACCTGTACGGCGGCGTCGCGCTGCCGCACGAACCGGACGCCGACGAACGCGCGCTGGCCGAGGCGGCGCTGGCGGCCGCCCCGGCCGGTTGGGTCTACGCACGGGTGGACATGCTCAGGCTGGACGCTCGTCCGGTGCTGATCGAACTGGAACTGATCGAGCCCTCGCTCTTCCTCGACACCGCGCCGGGCAGCGCCGACCGGCTGGCGGCGGCGCTGCGGGCGGCGCCCTGAGCGTCCGCGCAGGCCTGCGCCGGGCTTGCACCGCCGGCGCAGGCCGCTTACCCTGCGCGCCCTCGCCGCATCCCCCCGCCCGATGAACATCTCCGCCTGCGGTATCGACTTCGGTACGTCCAATTCCACCGTCGCCATCGTCGATGGCGGGCCGGCGCGCCTGCTCCCGCTGGAAGACGGCAAGCCCACTCTGCCGTCGGCGGTGTTCTTCAATCTGGACGAAGACTCGATGGCGGTCGGTCGCGCCGCGCTGGCCGAATACCTCGAAGGCTACGAAGGCCGGCTGATGCGCTCGATGAAAAGCCTGCTCGGCAGCGGCCTGATGGACGCCGGTACCGATGTCGGCGGCCGTCACCTGGCCTTCCGCGACCTGATCGGCGGTTTCATCGGCGAGGTGAAGAAGCGTGCCGAAACCGCGGCGCGCACGCGCTTTGACCAGGTCGTGGTCGGCCGGCCGGTGCGCTTCGTCGACGACGACGCCGACGCCGACCGCCTGGCCGAGGACACGCTGGCCGATATCGTGCGCCGTGCCGGCTTCAGCGACGTGAGCTTCCAGTTCGAGCCGATCGCCGCCGCGCACGCCTATGAACAGACGGTGCAGCGCGAATCGCTGGTGCTGGTGGTGGACATCGGCGGCGGCACCTCGGACTTCTCGCTGGTACGGCTGTCGCCCGACCGCCGCGCGCAGGTCGACCGCTCGGCCGACCTGCTGGGCAATACCGGCGTGCACATCGGCGGCACCGATTTCGACAAGCGGCTGTCGTTGGCCTGCGTCATGCCCGAACTGGGCATGGGCGGCCTGCTGATCAAGGGTGCGGTGCTGCCCAACAGCACCTATTTCCATCTCGCTACCTGGCACACCATTCACCTGGCCTACCGGCGCGACGTGCTGCCCGGCCTGCAGGACATGGCGCGTGACGTGGTCGACGGCCGTCGCTTCGAGCGCCTGCTGCGGGTGCTGCGCGAGCGCAGCGGTCACCACCTCGCCATCCGCTCCGAAGCCGCCAAGATCGCGCTGTCGGATGCGCCGACGGTCGACCTCGATCTGGACGTGGCCGAAGCCGGCCTGCACGTGCCGGTGAGCCGCGCCGCGTTCGAGGACGCCATCGCCGCCGAGATCGCCCGGGTCGGCGACGCCGCGCTCGACTGCGTGGCCCAGGCCGGGCTGACGCCGGCCGCGGTCGACACGCTGTTCTTCACCGGCGGCTCCAGCGGGGTGCCGGCGCTGCGCCGCGCGCTGGCCGCCCGCTTCCCCGATGCCGAGGCGGTCGAGGGTGACCTCTACGGCAGCGTCGGCTGCGGTCTCGCCGTGGTGGCACGCCAGCGCTACGGCAGCGTCTGACGGTCGGGTCGGAATCACGGGCAGGCTCGTTTCCACGAACCCCGGCCCGAGCCGCGATTCGCGAGTGCTTTGGTGGGAGCGGCCTTGGCCGCGACACGGCCGCGGCAGTCCGCAGGCGTCGATCGAGGTGGCTGTCGGGGTCAGAAGACCCCTCCTACAGAAAACCGGCCCTGGCGCCAGCCATGGATCGGGCGCATTCCGGGTGGGAGCAGCCTCCGGTCGCGATGCAGCGCTGGCAGGCCATGGGCGCTGATTCCGGCCGCTGGCGCGATCAGGCGCGCTCCCACGACCGTGGTGCACCGGCCACCACGGCGGCCTCCAGCATGTCGTCGACCCGGACGAACTTCTCCGCCGGTTTGCCGCCCGCGCGCCCGCGCTCGGCTTCGGCCTGCGCGATCGCGCGCCATCCAGCGAAATCGATCACCTTTCTGCGGTCGGCTGACAGTTGCGCCAGCAGGCCGGCGCGGCCGGCTTTCAGCGTGTCGAGCTGTGCGAGGTCGGCCAGCAGGCCCGCCACCGTGTCCACGCTGTCGGCGCGGTTGGTGCCGATGACGCCGGTCGGGCCGCGCTTGATCCAGCCGGTCGCGTACCAGCCGCGCAGCACCGTGCCGCCGGTGTCGACGATGCGACCGTCGCGATGCGGCAGCGCGCCGCGCACCAGATCGAAGGGCAGGCCGGGCAGCGGCGTGCCGCGGTAGCCGACGCTGCGCAGCACCAGCCCGGCCGGCAGGCTCAGCCGCTCGCCGGTCGGCGTGGCCGATTGCGCGCCGGCTTCACCCGACAGCACCTGCGCTTCCAGTTCGATCCGTTCGATGCGCGACCTGCCGCTCAGCGCCACCGGCGCGCGGTGGAAATGCAGGTGCAGCGGGCGCCGCCCGTCTTCGACCGGCGCTTGCGCGAAGCCGCGCAGGATGTCCAGGTTGCGCGGGGCGTGAACGAAGCCCGGCATGGCCAGTTCGGCCTGGCTGGCGTCGTTGAGCACCAGTGCGCCTGGATCGACGCGCGGCTGCCAGCCGGGCAGGGCGCCCAGTTCGCGCAGCTCTTTCGGGGTGAATTTCGCCTGCACCGGGCCGCGCCGGCCCACCAGATGGATTTCGCGGACGCGCGAGCGCGCCAGCGCGTCGAGTGCGTGCGCGGCGATGTCGGTGCGGCGCAGCGCGTCGATCGGCGACGCGAGGATGCGGCAGACGTCGATCGCCACATTGCCCTGGCCGATCACCACGGCGACCTCCTGGTCGAGATCGAACTGGATGTCGGCGCATTCCGGCCGGCCGTTGTACCAGCCGACGAAATCGCCGGCCGCGTGCACGCCCGGCAGGTGTTCGCCGGCTATGCCGAGCCGGCGGTCGCCGGCCGCACCGGTGGCGACGATGACCGCGTGGTAGAGCGCGCCCAGCTGCCGCACCGACACATCGCGCCCGAGCTCGACATTGCCGAAGAAGCGCAGTCGCGGGTCTTCGGCGATCTGCGTGAATACCGCGGTGACCGATTTCAGTTTTGCGTGATCGGGCGCGACGCCGAAGCGCACCAGGCCGAAGGGCACCGGCAGGCGTTCGATCAGGTCGACCTCCACCTGCAGGCCGCTTTCCAGCAGGGCTTCGGCGGCGTAGAAGCCGCCGGGCCCGCTGCCGACGATGGCCACGCGCAGTGGCTGGCCTTCAGTTCCGGGTATCGACATCGCGCATCACAGCCCGAGCTGCTGGCGGCGCGCGTCGGCGCCGTCGAGCGGCGCCAGGCGCGTGCGGATGACCGGATAGCGCTGCGCCGCCTCGGCGTTGATGCGTATCCAGTGCTGCTGGTCGTCCGCCAGGTCGAATTCCTCGAAAATGGCGTGCACCGGGCAGGCCGGAATGCAGGCGCTGCAGTCTATGCACACCGCCGGGTCGATATAGACGCGCACCTCGTTCACGTGGAAGCAGGCCACCGGGCAGCTCGCCACGCAGTCGGTATAGCGGCAGCCGCGGCAGTTGTCAGTCACGACATGGGTCATGGTTCAGACCCTCTGCACGTCGACGCGGTTGTCGGAATAGGTGCCGGCCTGGCCGAGATTGCAGTGCCGGGTCGAGGTGGTCGAGTTGACCGCGGTGCCGCTGCGGTTCAGCCCGGGCCAGTGGCCGACATTGGTCATCATCAGGCCGGGTGACACGTCCTCGCTGACCTCGGCGCGCGCCTCGAAGGCGCCACGCTCGTTGAACACCCTCACATAGCTGCCCTGTTCGATGCTGCGCGGGCCGGCGTCCATCGGGTGGATGACGATGATCTGTTCGCCCTGGCGGCGCTGCTGCGTCGGCTCGTTCGCGTACTGCGTGTTCAGGAAGGCGTGCGGCTTGGGCGACACCAGATTGATCGGGAAGGCGCTGGCGCCGTCCGGCAGCATGGTTTCGACCGACGGGATGTAGTTCGGCACCGGATCGACCGACGTGCCCGGCTGCATCGCCTCGTAGCCGGAGCGCCACACCGGTACGACGAAGTTGCCGCCGGCGGCCAGGCTGGACGCGAATTCGCACTTGCCCGAGGGCGTCCTGAAGTCGCCGGTGGCGTGCGGCGTGCGCTCGTCCGGCAGGCCGACGTCGAGCCGCATCCAGCCCTTTTCCTTCAGTGCTTCCAGCGTGATGCCCTTCATCACCGGCGCGTCCCAGTCGTAGCAGCGGCGCAGCATGTCCCAGTCGTCGAGGTCCCAGTGCTCGTCGGTGAAACCCATGGTCTTCGCCAGCCGGCGGAACAGTTCGACGTTCGGTACGCATTCGCCCGGCGGCGCGATCGCCGGCTGGTTCAGGTGCATGTAGAGGTGGCCCCAGGTCACCATGATGTCCAGCTGTTCGGCCTGCATGGTCGCCGGCAGCAGGATGTCGGCGTACTTGGCGGTGTCGGTGATGAACAGTTCGCTGCACACCATGAACAGGTCTTCGCGCTGCAGCCCTTCGACGATGGTGCCGGCGCCCGGCGCCTGCGACACCGGGTTGGAGTTGTAGACGAACAGCGACTTGATCGGCGGGTCGAGCGGCATCGCGCCGGTCAGCGCGGCGCCGAGCTCCAGTTCGTTGATTACGCGGGTGCCCGGCGGAATCCAGTCCGGCCGGCACATGAAGTCGAACTTGAACGGGAATTCCCAGATCGGCATTTCGATGGTGCCGCCGCCCGGGTAGCGCCAGGCGCCGGTCAGCGCCGGCAGGCAGGTGATGGCGCGCACCGCGTCGCCGCCGCCCGGGCTGCGCTCGACCGCCACGCCCTGCCGGATCGCCGAGCGCTGCGTGCCGGCGTATTCGCGCGCCAGCGTCAGGATGTCGACCACCGGAATGCCGGTGATCTCGGATACCCGCTCGGGCGGGAATTCCTCCGCGCGCGCCTTCAGCTGGTCGAAGCCCAGCGTGTATTTCTCGACGTAGTCGTGGTCGTACAGGTCCTCGCTGATGATCACGTTCATCATGCCCAGCGCCAGCGCGGCATCGGTGCCCGGCCTGATGCGGATATGCCAGTCGGCCTGCTTGGCGGTGCGGGTGCGCACCGGGTCGATCACCACAATCTTGGCGCCGGCCGCCTTGGCCTTCAGCACGAAGGGCCAGCCATGCAGATTGGTGTTGAGCATGTTCATGCCCCACACGATGATGTACTTCGACACCGCGAGACTTTCGACGTCCATGCCGCCGGTCGGCCCCACGGTCATGATCCAGGCGGTCGATGAACCGGATTCGCAATAGGTCTTCTCGGCCACGGTCGAACCCAGCCGGTTGAAGAAGGCGTCACCGGCGGTCAGGCCGTTCAGCGTGCCCTGATGGCCGAGATAGGCGTGCGGCATGATGGCCTGGGTGCCGTACTCGGCGATGATGTCGGTCCACCTCGACTTGATCGTCGCCAGCGCCTCGTCCCAGCTGATGCGCTCGAACATGCCCGAACCCTTGGGCCCGACCCGCTTCATCGGGTAGAGCAGGCGGTCCGGGTTGTAGTGGTGCTCGGCGAAGTTCTTCAGCTTCACGCACAGCCCGCCACGCGTCATCGGGTGATCCGGATCACCGGTCACCTCGACCAGCCTGCCGTCCTCGACGTGGTACAGGAAGGCACAGGTATCGGGGCAGTCCTGCGGACAGGCGCCCCGTACGACAAGGGTTTCGCTCGAATGGGTGGACATGGCTTTCTCCCGGTGGAAAAGGTGACAAGGGGTGGATGGACGGGCCCTCTGCGGAGCCCGGTCCCGATGTCTGCCGGATGAAAGTTAGTCAGCGCTGCGGAAGGGAGACAGGGCCAGTTCGAGAAAAAACGATGGTGCCAGCGGCCTCGCCCGCGCCGGGCTCAGTGGCCGAGCGCTGCCGCCAGCGCGTCGATGCCGCCTTCGATCTGCGCTTCGGCCAGATGGGTATAGCCCAGCATCAGGCAGCGTTCGTGTGCCGGCAGCAGTTCGTGGAACCAGGCAGGACTGTCGGCCAGCGGATAGACGCCGGTGCCGAGGCGGCGCGCGGCCGTTTGTACCTCGCTTGCCGGCGGACAGGCGTCGGGCAGATGCAGCAGCACGTGCTGGCCAGCGTCCGCCCCCTGCACGCGGACGTCGGGCAGCCGCGCGCGCAGCGCGCTGATCAGTGCGTTACGGCGCGCTTCGTGCGCGGTGCGCAGCCGGCGCAGATGGGTGTCGTAACTGCCGTCGCGGATGAACTGCGTCAGTGCCGCCTGCTCAAGCCAGGGCAGGCCGTTGTCCATCAGCGACTTGATGGTGGTGGCGGTGCGCACCAGATCGCGCGGCAGCACCATGTAGCCGATGCGCAGGCCGGGTCCGAGCGAGCGGGTGAATGAATTCACGTAGATGACGCAGCCGTTGCGGTCCAGCGACTGCAGCGTGGGCAGCGGCGCGCCTTCGTAGCGGAAGTCGGCGTCGTAGTCGATTTCCAGGATGTAGGCACCGTTGCGCGCCGCCCATTCCAGCAGCGCCAGCCGGCGGTGCAGCGGCATGGTGACACCGGTCGGAAACTGGTGCGAGGGCGTGACATAGACCAGCTTCACCCGGCGCTGCGGCAGCTGCCGCACTTCCACGCCATGCGCGTCCACGGTGACCGGAATCACCTGCGCACCATAGCTTTCGAACAGGAAAGCCGCGCCGCGGTAGGTGGGCGCTTCCATCACCACCGGCGTGCGGGTGCCGACGAAAAGATGGGCCACCAGGTCTATGCCCTGCTGGAAGCCGGCCACCAGCATCACCTGTTCGGCGGAGGCGACCATGCCGCGCGTGCTGGCCAGATGGTTCACGATGAGCTGGCGCAGTTCGGGCAGGCCGGCCGGGTGGCTGTACTCGCTCATGCGCTCGGCGGCTCCGCCCAGGCATTCGGTGATCAGCCTGCGCCAGGTGCGCTCCGGGAAGCTGCGCGGGTCGATGCGGCCGAACACGAAGTCGGCGTCCAGTTCGGGCTGCGCCGGCCGGTGCAGGCCGGTCAGCCCGCGTCCGCCGTAGGGCAGCGGCAGGTTGAGTGCGCGGTGCTCGGCGCCGCTGCGCAGATCGTCGTGGCTGTCCGGCGAGCGGATGAGGTGGTCGGGCAGCGTGCGGGCAACGAAGGTGCCGACCGCGCGCTCGGTATACAGGTAGCCCTGCGCGATCAGCTCGTCGTAGGCGGCAGTGACCGTGTTGCGCGACACACCGAGCTGGCGGCCGAGGTCGCGCGTGGCCGGTACGGCCGCGCCCGGCGGCAGCATCCGGTGCTCGATGAGCGCCCGCATCTGCGCAACGATCTGCGCCTGCAGCGTGCTGCCGAGCGACGGGTCGAGGAGGATGGGTAGATGCACGGGGTGTGACTCGATTGAACGCGCACCGGAGACCGGCCCGGCCGCGCATGCACGCAGATTAGCAGCAGCGCGGCCCGCGCCGGTCTATACCGAAGAACACCGCAGAATCAGAAAACGCATCGCAGCCGCCTGGCAGACGACGGAATGCGGTGCACGAAGCACAGGAGACGACATGACGGCCCTCGACAGGGGAAGCTGGGCGCTGGTGACCGGTGCATCCGGTGGACTGGGCGCCGAGTTCGCGCAGCTGCTTGCGGAGCGCGGATGCAATCTGGTGCTGGTGGCACGCAGCGCCGAGGCGCTGACCGTGCTGGCGGAGACGCTGGCCCGCGCGCACGGTGTTGCAGTGCACGTGGAAGTGCTCGATCTGGCGCTGCCGGACGCAGCGGCCGAGCTGAAACGGCGCACCGACCGGCAGGGGCTGCGCATCGACGTGCTGATCAACAACGCGGGCGTCGGCGTGCATGGCGATTTCGCCGGGGCCGATCCGCAGCGACTGCAGCAGATGCTGGATCTCAACGTGTCGGCGCTCACCCGGCTGGCGCGGCTGTACGGCGAGGACATGCGCCGGCGCGGCCGCGGTCACATGCTGCTGGTGTCCAGTCTGCTTGGCTTCATGGCCTCGCCGGTCTATGCCGCCTACGCCGCGACCAAGGCCTATGTGCTCAGCCTGGGCGAGGCGCTGCACGACGAACTGGCGCCGCACGGCGTCACGGTCACCGTGCTGGCGCCCGGCCTGACCGATACCGCCTTCACCCGCACCGCCGGCCACAAGGTGTCGGCCACGCTCGCGCTGATGCGGATGAAGCCCCGGCCGGTGGCCGAAGCCGGCCTGCGCGCGCTGGAGGCCGGGCGCGCCTGCGTGGTGCCCGGCGTCATGAACAAGCTGTCCGCATGGTCGACGCGCTTCACGCCGCGCAGCGTGCATCGCCGCATCATGCAGGCGCTGCTGGCCTGAGCGGCCGACCGGCCGCGCTCAGCCGGCGCGGCGGAAGGTGAGATTGATGCGGCAGGCGCCGGTCAGCGGATGTTCCGCGTGCATCAGCGGCTGCACGCCGTGGAACACGAAGCGTGAGGGGCCGCCCCACACCACCACGTCGCCATGGACCAGACGCAGTCTGCGCACCGGGTCGCTGCGCTGCAGGCCACCGAACAGGAAGGTCGCGGGTATGCCCAGCGACACCGATACGATGGGGGCGCACTCGTCACGCTCGTTGCGGTCCTGATGCAGCGTGAGCCGGGTGCCCGGCTGATAGCGGTTGATCAGGCAGGCGTCCGGTACGAAGCCGGGAAAGCCGGCACGTTCGGCGGCGTCCCGCGCCAGCGCGACGAAGAGCTCGGGCAGCGCGGGCCAGGGGTGACCGGTGTGCGGGTCGCGCGCGGTGTAGCGATAGCCGCCTTCGTCCGAATGCCAGCCCAGCGTGCCGCAGCTGGTGGTGGCGACCGACATGCGATGGCCGCCCGGCGTGACCAGATGACGGAAGGGCGACGCCGCCGCAATGTCATGCACCGCGGCCACCAGCGCGTCGCCGCGACTGCGCGCGTGACCGCGCAGCAGCGCCGCACCCGGCGCCAGAGGCTGCAGACCGGCTTCGCGCTCCTGCTCGTCGAACAGATCCATCAGTCGCCGCGTTCCCGGTCCAGCAGTGCCCGCTTGCGCGCCACGCCCCAACGGTAGCCGGACAGGCTGCCGTCGGTGCGCACCACGCGGTGGCAGGGCACCGCCACCGCCAGCGTATTGGCGGCGCAGGCGCTGGCCACCGCGCGCACCGCGGCCGGTGCGCCGATGCGCTGTGCCAGTTCGCTGTAGCTCACGGTGGCGCCCGGTGGAATCGCGCGCAGCGCCGCCCATACCCGCTGCTGGAAGGCGGTGCCGCGGATATCCAGCGGCAGCGCCAGGCCGATGCCCGGTGCCTCGACGAAGCCGGCCACTTCCGCCACCCGGCGTGCGAAGGCCGGATCGTCGCCGGTCAGGCGCGCCTGCGGAAAGCGGTCCTGCAGCGCACGCGCCAGCGCGTCCGGGTCGTCGCCGAGCGCGATCTCGCACACGCCGCGCCCGCTCTCGGCCACCAGCAGGGCGCCCAGCGCGCACTGCGCGATCGCGAAGCGGATGTCGGTGTCGGCGCCGCCCGCGCGGTAGCGGCGTGGCGTCATGCCCAGCGGCTGCGCCGACTTTTCATACACGCGGCTGGTCGAGCCGTAGCCGGCGTCGACGATGGCTGCGGTCACCGAGGCCCCGTCGGCCAGACGTGCGCGCAGCCGCTCCGCACGGCGGGCGGCCGCCCAGGCGCGCGGGGTCAGGCCGGTGTGCGCCTTGAACACGCGCAGCAGGTGGAAGCGGCTGAGCCCGGCCGACGCGGCCAGCGCGTCCAGCGACGGAACGGTGTCGGCGGCGTCGATCTGCCGGCACAGGGCCGCGACCAGCGCCGCCTGCCTTTCGGCCAGCGGCGGCAGATCCGGGCGGCAGCGCCGGCAGGGGCGGAAGCCGGCCGCTTCCGCGTCGGCCGCGCTTGCGTGAAAGCCCACGTTTTCCGGTCGCGGCGTACGCGCGCCGCAGGACGGGCGGCAATACACGCCGGTGCTGCGGACCGAGTAGAAGAAGCGCCCGTCGGCCGTGGCGTCGCGCGTGCGCACCGCGGCCCAGCGCGGATCGGCCAGTGTGGCGGCGGCGCGCGCGCGGACGGAGGCCGGCTGCGAGCCGGTAGGAGAGAGCAGGGGCGGCGTCGTCGTGTTCATCGTGATGCCATCGTTCCGTAGCGGCACGCAGGGTGCCGATGGACGGACCTTAATCGTCGCATGTCCGGCGCGCACTCCGCGGCTTGCTTTCGAATTCGTGCTTGCCGCGCCGGGCCTGGCTGCCGATACTCGGTCGCCATGAACGCGCCCGATTTCCGCGAAGCCGAACGCTTCCTCGCCGCGCTGGACCCGGACTGGGCGGCGCTGGTCGCCACCGTCGGTCCCTGCCTGCACGCGCCCAAGCCGCTGCGCGAGCCCTGGCAGGCGCTGCTGCGCGCGGTCGCCTACCAGCAGCTCAGCGTGCGCGCCGGCGACACGATGATCGCGCGCTTTCTTGCGCTCTATGGCGACGTCGCCTTTCCGTCGCCGCAGCAGGTGTGCGACACGCCGGTCGAGGCGCTGCGTGCATGCGGCTTTTCCGGCCGCAAGGCGGACACGCTGCGCGCCATCGCGGCGGCCGCGCTCGACGGCACGGTGCCGTCGCTGGCCGAGGCGCTCACGCTGGGCGACGACGCGCTGGTCGCCCGGCTCACCCCGCTGCACGGCATCGGCCGGTGGACGGTGGACATGATGCTCATCTACACGCTGGGCCGCACCGACCTGCTGCCGGCGGACGATCTGGGCGTGCGCGACGGCTACCGCCGGCTGCGCAGGCTGGACAGACCGCCGACACCGCGGCAGATGAGCGCGCTGGCGCTGCCCTGGTCGCCGCACCGCACCGCCGCCAGCTGGTATCTGTGGCGGGTGCCGCGCACCGTCTGAGGTCGGCGCCTACCAGTACTTCTCGAACAGCATGGTGCCCGGGCTGCCGCGCCGGCAGGGCGTGAAGCCGCGCGCCGACAGCAGCGCCCGCATGTCGGTGGTGAACGCCGGATTGCCGCACACCATGACCCGGCTGCCGGTCGGTTCCAGCGCGGCGTCGGCCGCCGACTGCAGCAGGCGGTCATCGATCAGCCGGGGAATGCGGCCGCTCAGCGTGCCGCCCACGGTGTCGCGCGTGACCACCGGCAGGTAGTGCAGCCGTCCGCCGGACGCGGCCACCGCCGCCTCGATCTCGTCGCGGTAGCTCAGTTCGTCGGCCCGGCGCACGCTGTGCACCAGCACCGCGCGACGGTGGCGGTCCAGCGCACCCGGCGTACGCAGCAGCGAGACGTAGGGCCCGATGCCGGTACCGGTGGCGAGCATCCACAGCGTGTCGCCGGGTGCGAGCTGGCTTTCCAGGAAGAAACCGAATACCGCCTGTTCCAGCAGCACCGGGTCGCCCTCGCCCAGCCGCGCCAGCTGCGAGGTGAAGGCGCCGTCCGGCACCCGTACCAGCACGATTTCCAGCGCCTCGTCGTCCGGCGCGGACACGATGGAGTAGGGGCGCCACACCGCGCTGGCCGGCGTCTCCACCGGCAGGCCCAGCCGCAGGTAGTGGCCGGGCTGGAAGCGGAAACCGGCCGGCCGCTCGATGCGCAGCGACCACAGGTCCGCGGTCCAGCGGCGGATGGCGCGTATGCGCTGCGCGCTCGCCTGCGGCACGCGTGACGGGGTGGCGGGTGATGCGGTGGCGGAGTCGTTCATGGCCTGCTCCTTCGACGCGTCCTTCGCGGTGCTTCTGCCGGAAGGCTCCATCCGGATGACAGCGGCCACGCGCCATCGGTTCGCGTCAGGTTTGCGCCAGCGCAAGGCGGGGCGGCAGGCGCAGGCACAGACTGGCGCGTCCGCATCCGCGCACTTCGCCGGCAAGGAGGCCCGCCATGAGCGCCCGTCACCGTCAGCTGCCCCTCGTCTATGCCTGCTCCGGCTGTTCCAGCGCGGCGCAGATGGCCAATCACATCGCGGTGAAGCTGGACCGCAGCGAACGGGCGGAAATGTCCTGCATCGCCGGCGTGGGCGGCGACGTCGAACCGCTGCTGCGGGTCGCGCTGTCAGGCCGCCCGATACTGGCGCTCGACGGCTGCCCGCTGGAATGCGTGCGCCACAGCCTGGCGCGGCACGATCTGCAGCCGGACCGTCACCTGCGGCTGCACGAACACGGCGTGCGCAAGCGTCAGCACGGCGAATTCGACGAGGACGAAGCGCAGCGGCTGTACGAGCGGGCCGCAGTGCTGGCCGACGAGCTGGCCGACGCGCTGGTCGCAGCAGCGGCGCCGGGCGATCCGGGTCCGGTCTGATCCGCGTCAACACGGTCCCGCCCTGCGCTGCTTGACTGGAAGTTCCACTCAGCGAGGAGAAGGGCATGAAGGATGGAGCGAAGCGTCGGTGCGGGCCGAAGGGCGCTAGGGGTCGTGCACTCGGTGGCACACTCGGTCGCGCATGCAGGGGTCGGGCTGTGGCCGCCGGGTTGGCGCTGGCTGCGATGCTGGCGGTCAGCGGTCCGGCCGGCGCGGTGTCACGGCTCACCTTTTCCGGCGTGGTGGACAGCCTGAGCGCAGGTGATGCGATTCCGGGCATCGCGGTCGGCGATGCGGTGTCCGGCTCGCTGCTGTTCGATCCGGCGGTGGCCGACGGCCAGCCGCTGAACTGGATGGGCTACTACCCTGGGGCCATTACCGGCTTCAGCGCCACCCTCGGGTCGCAGCACTACACCCAGTACACCGCGCAGGCGCCGAACAGCGAAATCGACGTGATCAATGACGAGTTCGTGCTCGGTCTGTATCGCGACACCCTGCTGTTCCGCGTGGCGGTGGTCGAGGCGGCGACGCCGGATCTGCCGCGCTTCTTCCAGCTCACCTTCGGCAACAGCACCGCCGCGCCGTCGTCCTCGCTCACCGGTGACGACGTGCCGGCCAGCTGGGCTGCGGGCAGTTTCGCGCTGCAGCGCGGCTTCATCACCGAGCTGCCGCCGGGCGCCAGCCAGGGCAACAACTTCGTGCTGAACGCGGTCGAGGTGGCGCCGGTGCCGGAGCCGCGCATGTCGCTGCTCATGCTGGCCGGCCTGTCTATGCTGTGGCTGGGCGCCCGCCTGAGCGAGCGCCGCCGCGCTGAGGCGCCGGGGAAGGGGGCGAGGGCTTACTGCGGCATCGCGCCCATGGCAGCCGGATTGAAGGGCTGGCCGTTCACCGTGAACTGGCCCTTGCTGAAGGCGGCCTTCACCGTGAGCTGACCGTTGGTGCGGCTGACCAGACCCTGGTCGACGAAGGTGGTGAGCTGCTGGTCGAACAGGGCGTTGGCCATCGCGGCGACTTCCTGCGGGTCCGCCTCTTCGCCGTAGCTGGCGTAGATCTGGCCCTGGTTGCGGCCGGACACGGTTTCGCGCACCAGTACTTCGGGCAGCGACAGTTCGCCGGCAGCGTCGAGCTTGGCCAGCAGGCCGAGCGGATTCGACAGGTCATCCGGCGTGATGCCGGCAAGCGCGACGCGGGCGTTCAGCGAAGCCGGGCCCTGCGGCGTGTTGAAGGCGAGGCGGTCGATCGCGATCACCGGCGCATGGCCCAGCAGTTCCAGCGCCGGACCCATCAGCTGGCCCATCTGGGCCTGCATGGCCTCCGGATTCAGCATGGTTTGCGGGTCGGACGACATCGCGACGAAGCTGCGGTACATGCGCGAGGCGGTCTGGGCGTGCAGGTGACGGAAGGAGAAGTCGTAGTGCGCCGGCCCGTAGTTCGCGCCGGCCACGGTCAGCTTTTCGCTGCCGATGCGGGCGATCAGGTCAATGAAATCGCCCTGCTTCGGAATGTCGACCTCATAGACGACCTTGGCCAGTTCCACCGGCGGCAGCGTGCCACTCGGATCATGAATGCCGAAGCTGTCCAGTGTGAAGCGCTGGGTGCCGGTGTAGAGCAGCGGATCGTCGGCGAACAGCCGCGCCTGGTCGCCGCTGAAATTCAGGCCCTGCATCACGATGCGCCCGCCCTTGGCGTCGGTCATTTCCATCTTCGGTGCGCTGCCCTGCAGCGTGTAGCGGGCCATGCCCTCGGCGAAATCGACGCGGGCGGTAATGCCGTCCCACACCACGCGCAGGGCGTCCGACGGATCGCTGACCGGCAGATCGAAGGTGAAGCCCGGGCTGCTGAAATCCGAGCGGCCGCCGCCGGCGAAGTGATAGACGGTGCGGACCTCGATCGGCTTCCGGTCGCCGAACACTTTCTTCACCCATTCCTTCGCTTCGCCTTCGAGCACCAGTTCGGCCTGCGCGACGCCGGCGTCGAATTCGGCGCCGCCCAGCCACGGGCCGTGGCGGATGTCGGAGCGCACGGTGATCTTCACCGCCTCCATTGCCGGGCCGCCGGCCTGCTGCATCGCGCGGGTGACATCGCCCATCAGTTCGAAGGTGACGGTTTCGGTCGACGAGAACAGACCACGCTGGTAGTCGCGCTTCACCACCTTGATGCTGGGGATGCCTTCGACCTGTTTTGCCTGGTCATTCAGAGAGGTTTCGATGCGCTGGCCGAGATACCAGGCACTGCCGGTGTAGGCAACGGGAAGGGCGATCGCGGCGATCAGGGCGGCTTTTTTCATGGTTCGGATAATCCCTGTGTGAACGGACGGTCTGATGCGGCGCGCATCATGACACGGTGCTTTTGATTCACCCGTGAAATCTTCGGGCTGTCCGAACAACGGCAGGGCTTCCGTACTCCTGAAGCGGCGAAACAGTTATTTGCCGGCCTGCTGCGCCCCCAGCGGACGTGTGGCCAGGTCGGGTGACGGATCGCGCGCGAGATCGGGCAGGCAGGCGATCAGCAGGGCCAGCCCGAACAGGGCGGCGGCGGTGCGGGTGCTCATGTTCATCTGGGGCGGATGTCGGTGGCGGAAAAAAAGACCGGCGCACGGGGCGCCGGTTGCGTTCGCCCGGTACGGACGAACACCATGAGGAGACGTTGCCCCGGGCCGCTGTCGCGCGGCGCCGGGTCGGCGGCTGCGGGTGCTCAGTTCTTCATCAGCTTGAACACCCACATCGACCCGCCCTGGTTCAGGTAATTGACCTTCTTCGCGACGTCGCCACCCCACAGCGGCACCGCGCCGCCCCAGCCGGCGGTGACTGCGACGTACTGCTCACCGTCCTGTTCCCAGGTGATCGGCGGCGCGACGATGCCGGTGCCGACCTGGAAGGACCACAGCTCCTTGCCGGTCTTCGCGTCCGCCGCCTTCAGCAGGCCTTCCGGCGTGCCCCAGAACACCAGACCGCCCTTGGTGGTCAGCACGCCGCCCCACAGCGGCGCGTTGTTGGTGACTTCCCACACGATCTTGCCGGTCTTCGGGTCGATCGCGCGCAGCGCGCCGATGTAGTCGCCGCCGATGTCCTTCGGGTCGGCGGTCTTGATGGTGAAGCCGGCACCGAGATAGGCCGCGCCCTTCTTGTAGCTGATCGGCTCGTTCCAGATGTCCATGCTCCATTCATTGGACGGCACGTAGAACAGGCCGGTGTCCGGGCTGTAGGCCATGGGCATCTGGTTCTTGCCGCCGAGGAAGGACGGCGACACGTGCACCGACGATCCCTTCTTGCCGTCCTCGCTGGCGGTCGGGTCGCCCGGGCGCTTGGCCGGGTCGTAGATCGGGCGGCCGTTCTCGTCCAGACCCTTGGCCCAGTCCAGCTTCTTCACGAAGGGGAAGCCGCGCTCGAACTTGCCGGTGTTCGCGTCCAGCACGTAGAAGAAGCCGTTGCGGTCAGCCTTGGCGCCCAGCCGCTTGCCGCCGGCGTCGAAGGTGACGAATTCGTTGGTGCCGTCGTAGTCCCAGCCGTCGTTCGGCGTGCCCTGGAAGTGCCACTTGATCTGGCCGGTGGCGACGTCGATGGCCACCGTCGAGCAGGAGTACAGGTTGTCGCCCGGGCGCAGATGGCTGTTCCACGGCGCCGGGTTGCCGGTGCCGAAATAGGCGAGGCCGGTCTTCGCGTCGAAGGTGCCGCCCAGCCAGGTGGCCGCACCGCCGGTCTTCCACAGGTCGCCCTGCCAGCTCGCGTTGGTGGTGCCGCTGATGCCGTTGTCGACCTTGTTGCCGGACTCGTCGAACTTGTAGCCCATGTGGCCTTCGATGGTCGGGCGTACCCACACCATCTTGCCGGTCTTCGCGTCGCGCGCCTCGACCCGGCCGATGATGCCGAATTCGCCGCCGGACACGCCGGTCAGCACCAGACCCTTGGCAATGATGGGCGCGGCGGACGACGAATAGCCGGCCTGGTAATCGTCGATCTTTTCCTTCCACACCACCTTGCCGGTGTTCTGGTCGAGCGCAACCAGCTGGGCGTCCAGCGTGGCGTAGATGACCAGATTGTCATAGACGGCGGCGCCGCGGTTGATCACGTCGCAGCAGGGCATGATGCCTTCGGGCAGCCGGTGCTCGTAGGACCACAGCTTGCGGCCGGTCTTGGCGTCGAGCGCGAACAGCCGCGAGTAGGACGCGGTGATGAACATCTTGCCGCCGACGATCAGTGGCTGCGCTTCCTGGCCGCGCTGCTTCTCGCCGCCGTAGGAGAAGGACCAGGCCGGCACCAGCCGCTTGATGTTCTTCGCGTTGATCTTCGCCAGCGGGCTGTAGCGCTGGCCTTCGGTGCCCAGACCCCAGGTCAGTACGTCGCCGGTGCTGCGGGCGTCGTTCTCGATGTCGGCGGTGGTGACGCCGGCGTGGGCCGGCGTGCCTTGTGTCAGGGCGGCCAGCACGAAGGCGGCGAGGACATGCGGTTTCATCTTCCTGTCTCCAGTGGGGCGGCTCGGCGACCGCGGACGCAGCGACTGCGCAAGCGCTGTGCCAGTGACGGGAAAGCATCCCGTTTGATGACGTCGGATTGCCGAAGAACCAGTGTGGATGTGCTTTCGACGCGCATGCCTGAAGTCCGGCGGGCGATCAGCAGCCGGCAGCAGGCGGACAGGAATCGAACGAGCGACGAGGTGGAAGCGTCCGGATTCCGGACTGCGCGATCGGCATGAAACGGATCACGGCAGGCCCTACACTTCAGGGATCACGTCGTCATCCCGGAGCCGGCATGAAAATCCGTCTGCTGCTGTCATGCGCCTGCCTGTCGTGGCTGTCGGTCGCCGCCGCGGGCATTCCCGCCGACGGTCGCCACTGCGGGCTTACCCGGCCGCCAGCCGATGCCGGTGCCTATGTCACGCCCGGCGGCTTCCTGCTGGTGTGGCCGCGCAACGCTGGCTTTGCCCGCGATTACAGCGGCTGCCGCACGCTGTGGGTGATGCAGTCGGCGGACGATACGCCGCTGCTGATGCGGCTCTACTTCCCCGGCGGCCGCCTGGAGGCGGTACAGGGCTTCGACGGCCGCGGCGGCCAGAGCGCGCGCACCTGCGTCCGCCCCTTCGACGCGCCCGGCTGTGGCGGCATCGAAGGCAATCCGCTGACCGCGCCTGACCTGCCGACCTGGCCGCGGCTTTGCACAGAACAGCCGGAGCACCCGGCCTGCCGGCGCGATCCCGAATGAAGCGGCTGGCGCTGTGCTTGCTGATGCTGGTCGCGCTGCCGGTGCAGGCGGACGATGTCGACGCTTTCCTCGGCCGCTTCCGCAGCGCGCTCATGGCGCGCGATGCCGCGGCCATCGCCGACCTCACGCAACTGCCCTTCCTGTACGAAGGGCGCCGGCTTGACCGCGCCACCTTCATCCGCGCGGTGCCGGTACTGTTCGACGCGCGGCTCAGCCGCTGTCTGGCGCAGGCGCGCCCGCTGACCGAAGGGCAGGACCGCCTGCTGCACTGCGCGCCCTATACCTTCTACCTGCGCACCGGCGCCGACCGCCGCTGGCGGCTGGCGGAATTCAATGCCGACGGCGAGGACCTGCCATGAACTGGCACACCGTCTATGACCTTTCGACTGCCGATGCCCACGAGTACATCGGCTTCGTGCTGTTCGGCGCCGGCATGCTGGTGCTGGCCGGCGGCTTCCTGTGGCGGGCGCGACGGCGCGGCGAGCGTTCGCCCACCGCCAAGGTGGTGGCCGGCTTCGGCGTGCTGGTGGCGGTGCTGGGCTATGGCGTGAACACCTGGGACCAGAACCGGCTGGCCACTCACCTGGCGGCAGGCGAGGTGCAGACGGTCGAGGGTGCGGTGTTCGCCCACGCGCGCTGGCGCGAGGACATCACCGACAGCCGGCGTGACAGCACGCGTCGCTACCGGCACTGGGAGCGGGTGGTGGTCGGTGGCGTCACCTTCATCTGGCCGCCGGGTGCGCAGCAGCCCGGCTTCACCAACGCGCAGACGCCGCCGCTGGATCTGCACGACGGTCAGTGGCTGCGCATCACCTGGGTCGAGGACGTGGCGGACGAAGCGTCGCAGCGCCGCATCGTGAAGCTGGAAACCGGCGATCCACCCGCTGGCTACGCGGCCCCGGCGGCCGGCGGCTTCGGTGTGCCGACCGCGGTGCTGCCCGGTGCGCCCTATCCGTCGGTGCTGAAATGAAGTCCTTTCACCGTCGTACCGCACGACCGGCACCGCAGCCTGCAGCCGCCGTGAAGGCGCCGCCGGACCGCGGCGGTCAGGTGCGCATTGACGCGCTACTGGTGACGCGCGGTCTGGCGCCGTCGCGTGCTGCGGCGCAGCGGCTGGTCGATGCCGGCGTCGTGAGTGTGGACGGATCGCCCGTGCTCCGGGCATCGCAGACCGTGGCGCCCGATTGCTGCGTCGCCGTATCGGACGCGGACTGAGCGCGGTCAACTGGCGCCGGGCCGCGGGGCGCTATATATATGCGCCCGGCGTCGTCGCGGCGCCGCGCACGACCACACGAGAACCGTCATGAACGCCACTGCACGCCAGCCCGGACCGGGCGAACTACAGCCCCTGTTCAATCTGTACAACGCAGGCCGCCTGGCCGAGGCGGTGACTGCCGCGCGCCAGCTGGCCGCCCGCTACCCGGCTGCGGTGGTGGTGCACAGCGTGCTCGGTTCCGCGCTGGCTGCGCTGGGCCGGCTGGACGAGGCCGAGCAGGCGTTCGCCGGCGCGGTGAAGGCCAATCCCGGCTCGGCCGAACTGCTGTCCAACCTCGGCCTGGTGCAGCAGCAGCGCGGCCGGCTGCAGGAGGCGTTGAGCACCTACACCCGGGCGCTCGCCATCCGCCGCGATTTTCCGGAACTGCTGTACAACCTGGGTGTGGTGCAGGACGCGCTGGGCCGGCTGGACGAGGCCGCGACCAGCTACCGGCGCGCGATCGCGCTGCAGCCGCGCTTCGCGGTGGCGCTGTTCAATCTGGGCAGCGTGCTCGACCGCCAGGGCGCACGCGGCGAGGCGATCGAGGTCTACCGGCGCGCGGTCGAGGCCGAACCCGGCTTCGTCGAAGCCTGGTCGAATCTCGGCGCGGCGCTGCAGCAGTCGGGCGAGGCGGAACAGGCGGTGCGCTGCTACCAGAAGGCGCTGGACATCCAGCCCACCGCCACCGCCTGGTTCAACCTCGGTACCGCGCAGCGTGCCTTCGGCCTGATCATGGATGCCGCCGAAAGCTATCGCCGCGCGATCGCGCTGGCGCCGGAATATGCCGACGCGCACAGCAATCTCGGCGAAATCCTGCGCGACCAGGGCGACGGCGAAGGCACGCTGGCCGCCTTCCGTGCCGCGCTGGCGATCGACCCCGATCACGGCGGCGCGCATTACAACCTCGGTCTGCTGCATCACGACCTGCACGAGTACGACAAGGCGCTGCCCTGTTTCGAAAAGGCGGGTGTGCTCGATGCCGATGACCGCGTGCTGTACTGCCTGTACAAGCTGCGCCGCAGCGACGAATTCGAGGCGCGGCTGCAGGCCCGTCTGGGCGAACGCCACCGCTCGCCGATGCTGGCCACGCTGTCGGCCCATCACGCGACCAACCGGCGCCGGCCCGACCCCTACCGCTTCTGTCCGGACCCGATCGCGCTGGTGCATCACGCCCGTCTCGACCCGCTGACCGATCCGGCGGACAGCCTGCGCAGCGATCTGCTGCGCGACATCACGCAGGCCGACATCCAGGCGCGCAAGCAGGGCCGGCTGCACTACGGCGTGCAGTCGTCCGGCCACCTGTTCCGCCGGCCGGAAGCCTCGATCGCGCGGCTGGTCGAGCTGATCCGCGACGAGATCGAGCGCTACCGGCAGCGGCTGATTGGTGAGGACTGCGTGTACGCGCAGGACTTTCCGCCGACCACCGAATTCGCCAGTTCCTGGTACGTGAAAATGAGTCGGGGCGGCCATCTGACCTCGCACATCCACGAAGAGGGCTGGCTGTCCGGCGTGCTCTATCTCGCCATGCCGTCGGACCGGCCCGAGGGCAGCACCGCCGGCGGCATCGAATTCAGCACCGACGGTGACGACTACCCGCGCGAGCACGACGACTTTCCGCGCAGGACCCTGCTGCCCGAGGTGGGCGACATCGTGCTGTTCCCGTCCTCGCTGTTCCACCGCACGATTCCCTTCCAGTCGAACGAGGAACGCATCTGCATCGCCTTCGACGTGAAGCCCGTTGCGGCAGGCGACTGAGCGCCGGATGAGTCCCGCGCCGGAACACGCCCGTTTCGAAGCGCGGATACGCATCGTGTTCCTGCTGGCCGTGCTCGTCGTGGCCGGCATGTCGGTCACCGCGTGGACGGTGGTGCATGACGCCCACGTCGCCGCCCTGCGTCTGGCGTCCGCCCACGAGCTGCTGAACGGACTGGCCCGCACCCGGGCCGAAACGCTGCAGGTGGAACTGAGCACCCAGGGCTTCAGGCTCACCGGCGATCCGGCGCGGCTGGCGGAGCGTGACCGTGCCATGCTCCGGCGTGAAGAGGTGATGACACGGGTGCGCGAACTGATTGCCGATGATCCGGTGCAAGGCGCACGCTGGGCCGACCTGAAGGCGGTGATCGACCAGCGCATCGCGCTGTCGCGGCAGATTGAGATGCTGCGCAAGACCGGGGGCGAGGCCGCGGCGAGCGCCTTCGTCGCTACCGCGCCGCTGAAGCAGACGCGTGAGCGCATCGACGGGCTGCTCGGCGACATGGACGACGCGCAGCGCCGCCAGCTCAGGCAGCGCACCGCCGCCCAGCTGAGGACGCGCGACGCGCTGGTCGGTGCCGGTGTTGCGGTCGTCATCCTGCTGTGTGCGCTGCTCGGTGCCACCTATGTGCTGATCCGTCAGCGGCTGCGCAACAGCGAGGATCACCTGCGCAACGTGATCAGCCGGACGCCGGCCATCATTGCTCATGTGGATGCACGTCAGCGATACGTGTATGTCAATGCCCGATATCTCGAACGGTTTGCACCCGGACGCAGCGACCTGACCGGCCTGACCGTGCGCGAGGTGATCGGTGAAGCGCGCTACGCGGTCGTGGCGCCGCTGATCGGGCGCGTGCTGCAGGGCGAGCCGCAGGACTATGACTGGGAGCCCTTTCCAGGCGAGTGGCAGTTCATCAGTTATCTGCCGCGCTTCGATGAACGGGGCCAGGTGACCGGTTACTACGTACTGGGGGCCGACATTACCGGCCGCAAGCGGGCGGAGGCGCGGATACGCCAGCTCAATGGCGAACTGGAACAGCGCGTCGGTGAACTGGAGCGGGTGAGTCGTGCGCTGCGCACGCTGAGCGCCGGCAACCGCGCCATGCTGCGCGCGACCGGCGAGCACGATCTGCTGGACAGCATGTGCCGCGAACTGGTCGACAAGGGCGGCTACCCGATGGCCGCGGTGTGGCTCAGCGATGCCGGCGGGGCGCTGGTGCCGACCGCGCAGTGCGGGCATCCGGGCGGCATGGACGCGCTGATCGCCGCCTCCGCCGCCGAGGCGGCGCCGGTCATCGAGGCGCTGCAGGCAGGAGACCGCATCGCCTGCTTCGCTCAGGACTGTCTGCCGCTACCGCTTGACGCGCTGGAGGGCGGTCCGGTGATGGCGTGTGCGCTGCGGGCGGGCGACCAGCTGATCGGCGTGCTGGCGGTGCGCGTGCCGGCGGACGGTGACGGCCGGGAGGACCGGTCGCTGATACGCGAGTCGGCGGACGATCTGGCCTATGGCGTGACCAGCCTGCGCACCCGTGAACAGATGTACCGGCTCACCCAGTACGACACGCTGACCGGGCTGCCGAACCAGATGCTGTTCGGCGAACTGCTGACGGCGGAACTGGAAGACAGCCTGCGGATGGCGCGGCCGTTCGCGCTGCTGCAGATGAATATCGAGCGGCTGAGCGAAATCAACGACGCGCTCGGCTTCGGTCAGGGCGATGACATGCTGAAGGAGTTCGGCCGGCGGCTGGGCGAGGTGGCGCCGCCCGGTGCCAGCATCGCCCGTCTGCGCGGCGACGAGTTCGCGCTGCTGCTGCCGGCCAGCGGGCGCGCGGCCGCACTGGCGATGGCACAGCGGCTGCGCGCCGTCCTGTCGCAGCCCTTCGCGCTGGCCGAACTGCCGATCGAGGTGTCCACCCGCATCGGCATCGCGCTGTATCCGGACCACGGCTCGACACCGCACGACCTGTTCAGGCATATGGACATCGCGGTGCGGCACGCCAAGAAGCGCGGTGTCGACTGCATGGTGTTCGACCCGGACTGCTATCAGGGGCCGTCGCACCGGCTGAACATGGCCGGCGAACTGAGGCGCGCGATCGAGGCGGGCGATCTGAGACTGCATCTGCAGCCCAAGGTCGACATGCGCAGCGGTCGCGTATGCGGTGCCGAGGCGCTGGTGCGCTGGCAGCATCCGCAGCGAGGCCTGATACCGCCGGCCGAATTCATCCCGCTGGCCGAACAGACCGGCCTGATACAGCCACTCACCGAATGGGTGCTCGAGCGCGCGCTGCAGCTGAACGCCGGGTGGGAGGCGGTCGGGCGCGCGCTGCCGATCGCGGTGAACCTGTCGGCCCGTTCGCTGCGCGACGAGGATCTGGTGGACCGGATCCGGCAGATGCTGGGCCACTGGACCACGCGCAGCGGGCTGCTGGAGATCGAAATCACCGAAAGCGCGCTGATGGAGGATGCCGAGTTCGCGCTGGGCGTGCTGAACGGTCTGCGCGCGGAAGGCCTGCGACTCTATATCGACGACTTCGGCACCGGCTATTCGTCGCTGAGCTATCTGCTCAAGCTGCCGGTGGACTGCATCAAGATCGACCAGTCCTTCGTGCGCGCGATGACCGGCAGCAGCGAGTCCGCGGTCATCGTGCGGTCTACCGTCGATCTGGCGCACGACCTGGGCCGCAAGGTGGTGGCCGAGGGTGTTGAAACGCGGCAGCACTGGGATGCGCTGGCCGCGCTCGGCTGCGACGTGGCCCAGGGCTATCTGATCGCCCGGCCGATGCCGGCCGAACAGTTCCAGGACTGGGTGGGCGGCTTCCGCAGCCCCGAACCGCCGGACGACGATCAGGGCTTCGCGGGCGTCTAGAGACGTCGGCCCGCCGCGCCGCTTCAGCCGCCGCCGAGGCGCTCGCCCGCCACCGTCCGGCCGGGCAGGAGCAGGGTGACCGACAGTCCGGGCCGCGCATCCGACAGCAGGATGCGGCCGCGGTGCAGGGTCACCACCGACTGCACCAGACTCAGGCCCAGACCCAGGCCGGGTGTGCTGCGCGCGCTGTCCAGCCGGTACAGGCGCTCGAACACCCGTTCGCGTTCGGCCGCCGGAATGCCCGGCCCCTGGTCGCTCACCTCGATGCGCCAGCCCTCGCCCGCCGGCGTCAGCGCGAGCCGCACCTGGCCGCCGGCCGGGCTGTACTTGATCGCGTTGTCGATCAGATTGAGCAGCACCTGGAACAGCAGGTCGCGGTGACCGGTGCAGGGTGCCTGCGGCGGCACCGACAGGTCCAGCGTCAGCCCGCGTTCCTCGGCCAGCGCCTCCATCAGTTCGGCCGCGTCGCGCACCAGCCGCGCCAGGTCGATGTCGGTGAATTCGCTGCGCAGCAGACCGGAGTCGACCCGGGCGATGCGCAGCAGCGACTGGAAGGTGGACAGCACCTGGTCGATGTCGGTCAGATTGCGCTCCAGCCAGTCCGGCAGTTCGTCGGCGGCCGGCGGGTGGCGCAGCGCCGCCTCCAGCCGCGCGCGGTGCCGGGTGAGCGGCGAGCGCAGGTCGTGCGCGATGTTGTCGGTGGCGCCGCGCACGCTGGCGATCAGGCCTTCGATCCGGTCCAGCATGGCGTTCAGGGTCTGCGCGAGGCGGTCGAACTCGTCCTTTAACTCGTCCTTCTCCCGGCCTTCGGCGCCGAGCGGAATGCGGTGCTGCAGGTCGCCGTCCATGATCTGTTGCGCCGCACGCCGTATGGTTTCGACTGGCCTCAGCGCGGCGCGGGTGAGCAGCCAGCCGCCGGCCAGGGACAGCAGCAGCATGATGCCGAAGCTGGCGAGTGCCGCATGGCGGATGTCGCTGCGCACCTTCTCGACTTCATATTCGTCAAAGCCCACCAGCAGCCGGCTGCCGTCCGGCAGGCGCTGCCAGCGGGCGACGATGTCGGTGTGGCCGGCGTGGCGCAGGCTGGGCAGGCGCAGCGGTTCGCCTTCGCGTCCGGCCTCGGCCGGCCAGTGATCCAGATTGCCGACCAGCGCGCGGCCCTGCGCGTCTTCCAGCCGGTACAGCCGGTCGTGGTCGGGCGAGCGCATGTCCAGCCGCTGGCCGATCAGGCCGGTGATGCCGCGCACGCCGTCGACCCGGTATTCGGCGGCCAGGATGTCCAGTTCCGCTTCCACGCTTTCCTCGACGTGACCCAGCATGTACTGGCCGGCCAGCCAGCTCACCAGCACCAGCAGCAGCGCGAAGCCACTGGCCAGCAGTGCGGCGTTGGCCAGCGTGAGCCGGGCGGCGGTGCCGAGTTTCATGCGTCCGCCTCGGCCAGCGCGCGGCGCCGGCCGTCGATCAGCGCGCGGGCGATGCCGGGCAGTGCGCAGCCGGTATGCGCTTCGAGCGCGGCGGCGCGCTGCGCGAGCCGGGTTTCGCTGAGCCTGAAGGCGTCGCCGCGGGCGGCGAACACCACGCGGTTGTCGCCGTCGGCGGTGATGACCACGCTGACCGAGCGGGCGAAGCTGGCGGCGATGCGTTCGACCCACACGCCGACCAGCGGATCGCGCGCATACATGTTCATCGCCATCACGCCACCGTCGGCCAGCGCGGCGTGGCAGTCGTCGAAGAAGCGGGGCGTGGTGAGCGCCGCTGCCATGCCGCCGATGTCGAAGCCATCGACCCACAGCAGGTCGAGCGCGCCGTCCTGGGTGGCCACCCAGTCGGCCCCGTCGGCCTGCAGCACGGTGAGCCGCGCGTCGTCCGGCGGTATGCGGAAGCGGTCGCGCAGCGCGATCACTTCGGGCGAAATTTCCGCCACCGTCATGCACGCCTGCGGCAGCAGGCGGTGCGCCGCCTTCACCAGCGAACCGCCGCCCAGACCGATCAGGCCGATGTGGCGCGGCGACGGCACGAACAGCAGCGACGCCAGCATCAGGCGCGAATACTCGAGCACCAGACGCTGCGGGTCGGCCGCGTCCATCGTGCTCTGCACCGCCAGTTCGCTGAAGGCCAGCGTGAGCTGGCCGTCCTGTTCGACCAGATAGGGCTGGCCGGCTTCGGCGCTGCGCTCCGGCATCATGACGGCGTGCGCAGGCAGTAGCCGCTGCCGCGCAGCGTGTGGATGAGCGGTGCCCAGGGCGCGCGGTCGATCTTGGCGCGCAGCCGGGAAATGTGGACGTCGATCACATTGGTCTGCGGATCGAAGTGGTAGTCCCACACGCCTTCCAGCAGCATGGTGCGGGTGACCAGCTGGTTGGCGTGGCGCATCAGGAATTCGAGTACCCGGTATTCCTGCGGCTTGAGCGGAATGTCCTCGCCGGCGCGCTTGACCTGGTGGGTCATGCGGTCCAGCTCCAGATCGGCCACCCGCAGCACCGATTCGGCCGCCGGCATCAGGCCGCGCCGGGTGATCACCTCCAGCCGCGCCTCCAGTTCCGACATCGCGAAGGGCTTGACCAGATAGTCGTCGCCGCCGGCGCGCAGGCCGCGTATGCGTTCATCGACATGGGACAGCGCGCTCAGGATGAGTACCGGCACGCGCGAGCCGGTGGCGCGCAGCGCGGCCAGCATCGCCAGTCCGTCCATCTGCGGCATCAGCCGGTCGAGCACGATGGCGTCGTACTGTTCGCCGGTGGCCAGGAACAGGCCTTCGCGGCCGTTCGGCGCGTGATCGACCACATGGCCGGACTCGCGCAGGCCGCGGCAGATGAAGCCGGCGATTTCGTTGTCGTCCTCGACCACCAGGATGCGCATGGTTGTTCCGTCGATGTCAGTCGGTGCCGGCGAGCCGGTGCAGCAGCGCCATGCCGATGTGGCCGCCGAGGTACAGGTAGAGCAGCGGTGCAGCCAGTTCGTGCAGTTCGCCGATGCGGTGCGCAGTGTCGCTGGCCGCGCCCACCCACCAGATGGCCGCGCCGGTGACACAGAACCAGCCGATCAGCGCCAGCCCCATGATCTGGACCGCCCGTGCCAGGGCATGGGTGGCGCTTGCCGGCGGCAGACGCAGCGCGACCGCTCCGGTCAGCACGAGGCGCGATTGTGCCAGCACCGCGTTCAGGCCGGAGGGGCCGGCGGCGCGGCGGCGCCACCACAGCCCGGCCGCCACCGCCAGCGCAGCCAGCCCGGCGATCAGTCCGCCCCATTCGTGCAGTTCGAACATGAGGCGGCCGGCGGCGTCGCCTTCGCGCCACGGCTTGCTCATCCATTCCGGGCTGACGGTCTGGAACAGCACGGTCAGCGCGAGCGCGCCGTGCGCCAGACGGCGCGGCAGGCTCCAGCGGCTGTGATCGGTGTCCGGGGTATCGCTGTGCATGAAAGGTCTCCCTGTGTAGCGGGCCTGTTGCGGTGGGCCCATGATGATGGTCAGACTGCGCCCGGGCGGTTTGCAGCAAGCTGTCCACAACATGAATCATCGTTCATGTTGTGTTCACCCGCCGGCAAGGCGGAGCACTGCACACTGCATCGTCCCTACACCATGCCGCTTCCATGTTCCGACCTCTCATTCTGACGGCGCTTCTGCTGGCTGCGCTGCCGGCCTCCGCCCAGCTGGCGGCGTCGCATGCCGACGAGCATGACCAGCCGGTGGTGCGTGACCCGGCGCTGACGCTGTCCGCCGCGCTCGACAGTGCGGTCGCCCGCGCGCCGGGCAGCGCTCTGCCGCAGGCGCGCCAGAACGAATCCCGCGTGCTGTCCGAGCGCGCCGACAGCCTGCTGTCCGCGCCGCCGGCCGTGCAGATGCGCTACCAGACCGATCGCCTGCCCGGTCGCGGCGGCGGCCTGCGCGAGCTGGAAGCCGGCCTTGAACTGCCGCTGTGGCGCGGTGGCCAGCGCGACGCGCTGCGCCGCGAGGCGGACGCGAGCCGGCTGCAGTCGGAAGAGGAGCTGCGCAGTTTCCGCTGGCGGGTGGCCGGCGAGGTGCGCGAAAACCTGTGGCGGGTGCTGGCGGCCGAAACCGAAGTGACGCTGGCCGATGCCGATGTCGATCTGTACCGTGCGCTGGAAGAGGACGTTGCGAAGCGGGTGCGCGGCGGCGATGCGGCACCGGTCGAGAAGCTGGCCGCGGAAACCGCGCGCCGCGAGCGCGATGCGCTGCTGTACGAGGCACAGGTCGAACTGGCGCACAGCCTGTTCGGCTGGAGCGCGCTGACCGGACTGAAGGCGCTGCCGTCGGTGGTGCGCGAGCGCCCGGCCGAGCCCGCCGCCAGTGCGTCGGACGACAACCCCTCCGCCTACCCGCCGGTGCTGATCGCCCGCGCCGCGGTCGAGCGGGTGCGGCGTGCGCTGGGCAGCGTGCAGGCCCAGGGCAGCGGCGCGCCGCGTGTGCTGATAGGCGTGCGCTCGGAAAGCGCCACCGACACGCCGACCACCGACAGCGTGGGCGCCACGCTGTCCATTCCTTTCGGTGGCGAGGTTCACCGCGCGGCAGCGCAGTCGCCGCTGCATCTCGAACTGGCGCGCGCCGAGGACGAACTGGCCTGGGCACTGCGCAGCGCCACGCTCGCGCTGCACGAGGCCGAACACGAACTGCATGCGCGCGAACAGGTGCGCCGCCTCGCCTCCGAACAGAAGGCGGTGGCCGAGCGCGAGGTCGAACTGGCCCGCCGCGCCTACCGCATCGGTGAAACGTCGCTGGCCGAGCGCCTGCTGGTCGAGGCGCGCGCTGCCAGCGCACGCCGCGCCGCCGCGCTGGCCGACATCGCCTGGTCGCGCGCTATCGCGCGCTACAACCACAGCCTGGGAATCCTGCCGTGAAGCTCCGTACCGCCGTTCTTTCCATCCTTCTCAGCGCGGCACTGCCGCTGCAGGCCGCCGACATCACGCTCGACGCCACCCAGATCCAGCGTCTCGGCATCCGCGACGCGCAGCTGCAGGCGGCCAAGGACGCGCGCGCCGCCGCCTGGTCGGCGCGGGTGGTGGCCTCACCTGACGCCGAATGGGTCGTGACCGCGCCGTCCGGTGGCGTGGTCGTCCGGGTACCGGTGGTCGAGGGCCAGCAGGTGGCCGCGGGCACCGTGCTGGCCGAACTGCGCAGCGCAGAGCTGCCGGAAATGGGCGCTGCGCTTACGCAGGCGAAGGCGGCGGCCGACCTGGCGCGCACTCATCGCGACCGCGACCGCGCGCTGCATGCCGAAGGTCTGATCGCCGAACGCCGGCTGCGCGAATCGGAAGCCGCCGCGCTGCAGGCCGAAGCGGCGCTGGGTGCGGCCCAGTCGCGGCTCCGGCTGCTGGGCGTATCGGCCAGCGACGCATCGGCCGGCCGGGTGCAGGTGCGTGCGCAGGCGGCCGCCACCGTGCTCGAACGGATGGCGCTGCCCGGTCAGCGGCTCAATGAAGCGGATCCGCTGCTGCGTCTGGCCGACGCGCGCAAGCTCATGCTGGAACTGAATCTGCCGGTGCTGCACGCGGAAACCGTGCGCGAAGGCGACCTGCTGGCGCTCGACGGCATGGACGCGAAAGCGCGCGTGACGCAGATCGGCTGGGGCGCGTCCGATGCCACCCAGACCGTGCGCATCCGCGCCGAACTGCCGGCCGGCAAGGCCGGGCTGCGCCCGGGCCAGTGGGTGAAGGCGCGCCGCAGCGTGCCGGCCGGCAACGCCTGGACCATACCGGCGTCCGCGCTCAGCCATCACAGTGGCCGCAACTGGGTGTTCGCGCGCACCGCCAGCGGCTATCGCGCGGTCGAGGTGACCGTGCTGGCGCAGGACGCCACCGCCGCCACGGTCAGCGGCGCGCTCGATGCCACCGCCCCGGTGGCGGTCGGCGGCGTGGCGGCGCTGAAGGCGGTGTGGCTCGGTCACGGAGGCGAATGATGCTGGACGCCCTGACCCGCAGCGCCCTCGCACGGCCGCTGCTCACCGTGCTCGCCGCGCTGCTGCTGATCGCCGGCGGCCTGCACGCCGCGATGAATCTGCCGATCGACGCCTTCCCCGACGTGTCGGCGCCGCAGGTGAAAATCATCGTCAAGCTGCCGGGCATGACGCCGGAAGAGATGGAGGCGCGCGTCACCACGCCGATCGAGATCGAAATGCTGGGCCTGCCCAAGCAGACCATGCTGCGCTCGACCAGCAAGTACGGCCTGTCTGACATCACCATCGATTTCGAGGACGGTACCGACATCTACTGGGCGCGCAACCAGGTGAGCGAGCGGCTGAACGGCATCATGGGCGATTTGCCGCCGGGCCTGACCGGTGGTCTGGCGCCGATCACGACGCCGCTGGGCGAAATGTTCATGTTCACGGTCGAAGGCGATCTGCCGCTGGTCGAGCGGCGCGCGCTGCTGGACTGGGTGATCCGCCCGGCGCTGCGCACCGTGCGCGGCGTGGCCGACGTGAACGTGCTGGGTGGCGAGGCGGCCGCCTACGAGGTGGTGCCGGACGCTGCACGCATGGCGGCCACCGGCGTCACGCTGGACGAACTGCGTTCGACGCTTGAGCGCTTCAACCGCAACGACGGCGCCGGCCGCATCAACGAGGGCGACGAAACCCTGCTGGTGCGTGTGCAGGGCCGTCTCACCTCGCTCGACGACATCGGCAGGCTGGTGGTGCACGCCACCCCGTCGGCCCAGATCCGGGTGGCGGACGTGGCCGACGTGAGGCTCGGCGCGCTCACCCGCATGGGCGGCGTTACACATAACGGACGCGGCGAAACCGTGCAGGGGCTGGTGCTCGGCCTACGCGGCGCCGATGCGCAGCAGGTGGTGGCCGGCGTCCGTGCGCGGCTGGAAGAGGTGAAGGCCAGCCTACCGGCCGGCGTCACGGTCGAGCCCTTCTACGACCGCGGTGAACTGGTGGCCAGTGCGGTCGGCACCGTGTCCAAGGCGCTGATCGAGGCGGTGGTGCTGGTGCTGGTGCTGCTCTTCCTCTTCCTCGGCAATCTGCGGGCGGCCATCGCGGTGGCGGTCATCCTGCCGCTGGCCGCGCTGTGGACCTTCCTGCTGATGCGTCAGGCCGGGCTCTCGGCCAACCTGATGAGTCTGGGCGGCCTGTCGATCGCCATCGGCCTGCTGGTCGATGCGGCGGTGGTGGTGGTCGAGAACGTGGTGGCGCATCTGCACGACCGGTCGGCGGAAGGCCGGCCGCGCCACGAAGTGGTGCTGGAGGCGGTGCGCGAGGTGGCAGTGCCCACCACCGCAGGCATCGTCATCATCGCGCTGGTGTTCGTGCCGCTGCTCAGCCTGCAGGGGCTGGAGGGCAAGCTGTTCGGTCCGGTGGCGCTCACCATCGTGTTCGCGCTGGCCGGTTCGCTGCTGCTGTCGCTCACCGTCATTCCGCTGCTGGCCCGCCTGCTGCTGCGCGCCGACAGCCACGCCGATCCCTGGCTGCCGCGCACGCTGTCGCGGCTCTACACGCCGCTGCTGCAGAAGGCGCTGGCCGCACCGCGCGTGGTGGGCGGCATCGCCGGCGCGCTGGGCGTGGTGGCGGTGGTGCTCTACATCGGCCTGGGCAAGACCTTCATGCCGACCATGGACGAGGGCAGCCTCATCGTGCAGCTGGAAAAGCTGCCGTCCATCGGCCTCGACGCGTCGCTGGACATCGACACCCGCTTCCAGCGCGCACTGAAGGACGTGGTGCCGGAGGCGCAGCAGATCGTGGCGCGTGCCGGTTCGGACGAGATCGGCCTCGACCCGATGGGTCTGAACCAGACCGATACCTTCGTCAGCCTGCCGCCGGGCGTGGACAAGCCGGCCATCACCGAACGCATCCGCACCCTGCTGAAGGAGTTTCCGGGCGTGGCCTACGCCTTCACCCAGCCGATCGAAATGCGGGTGTCGGAAATGATTCTCGGCGTGCGTGGCGATCTGGCCATCCGCATCTTCGGCCCGGACCTCGACGTGCTCAACCGCAAGGCCGAAGAGATCGCGGAGGTGCTGCGGAGCACGCCGGGCGCGGAGGACGTGTTCTTCGTGCGCAACGCGGGCGTGCAGTATCTGCGCGTGCTGCCGGACACCGACGCGCTGGCGCGCGCCGGGCTGGACATCGATGCGCTGGCGGCCGCGCTGCGGGCGCAGATCGAGGGCGAGCGGGTGGGGCTGATCCAGCAGCAGGAGCGGCGCATTCCGCTCATCGTGCGCTCGACCGGCCGCGCCGGCGCGACCGACGAACTGGCGCAGCTGCCGGTAGCGCTGCCCGGCGGCGGCCGCATCGCGCTCGGCCAGCTGGCCCGCTTCGAGCGGGTGGACGGGCCGGTGCAGATCAACCGCCAGCTGGGCAGCCGCAACATGGTGGTGATCGCCAATGTCGGCGGCCGCGATCTGGTCGGCTTCGTCGAGGACGCCCGGGCGCGGGTGGCGCAGAAGGTGGAACTGCCTCAGGGTTACCGTCTGACCTGGGGTGGCGAATTCGAGAACCAGCAGCGCGCCGCGCAGCGGCTGGCGCTGGTGGTGCCGATCGCGCTGGTGCTCATCTTCCTCATCCTGTTCAGCACTTTCAATTCGCTGCGTCAGGCCACGCTGGTGATGGCCAATGTGCCGTTCGCGATGATAGGCGGTGTGTTCGCGCTTGCGCTGTCCGGCGAATACCTGTCGGTGCCGGCGTCGGTCGGTTTCATCGCGCTGCTGGGCATCGCGGTGCTCAATGGCGTGGTGCTGGTGAGCTATTTCAACCAGCTGCACGCCGCCGGCCTGCCGCTGCACGAGGTGGTGGTGCAGGGCGCCCAGCGCCGGCTGCGGCCGGTGCTGCTGACCGCGTCGATGGCGGCCCTCGGTCTGGTGCCGCTGCTGTTCGCCACCGGTCCGGGCTCGGAAATCCAGCGGCCGCTGGCCATCGTGGTGATCGGCGGACTGGTGTCTTGTACCGCGTTAACACTGGTGCTGCTGCCCATCCTGTACAAACGCTTCAGTCAGTCGTCCATCTCTGCCTGAACCTGCCCGATGCCCAAGTCCGCCATGCCGTCTTCCCGTCCGACCCTGCCCTGGCTGGCTGTGGCCGCGCTCGCCGCACTGCTCATCTGGACGCTGCTGCGCGCCGGGCTCTGGCTTGCGACCGGCGGCGGACACGCGGTCCATGTATTCGCGCGCGGGCTTTGGTTCGATCTGGCCACGCTGGCCTGGATGGTGTCGCCGCTGCTGCTGCTGTCGGCGCTGCTGCCTGCCCGCCTGCGGGCCAGCGCCGCCTTCGGCCGGTTGCGCTGGGTTGCGCTCGGTGGCGTGGTCGCGCTGCTGCTGTTCGGCGCGCTGTCCGAGGTGGTGTTCTGGGAGGAGTTCTCGACCCGCTTCAACTTCATCGCGGTGGACTATCTGGTCTACACGCAGGAGGTGATCGGCAACATCCTGGAGTCCTATCCGGTCGGTCGGCTGCTGGCGGGCATCGCGCTGCTGGCGGGCGCGCTGTGCTGGGCCGTGAGCCGCATCGTGCGCTTTGCAGACGCGCCGCGCAGCGGCCGCGCGCGCCTGGCGATGCTGGCGACAGCGCTGCTGCTGCCGCTGGCGGCCGACCGGCTGGCCGAGATCGAACAGATGGAAGGCAGCGGCGATGCGCAGGCGGACGAACTGGCCGGCAACGGGCTGTTCACCTTCGCCGCCGCGATGAGGCGCAACGAGCTGGATTACGGCCGCTGGTACGCCACGCTGCCGCAGGAGGAGGCGGACGACATTCTGGCCGGACTGCACGTCGAGCGCCTGCCGCTGACCGCGGACGACCGGCCGAGCGCGATGGACGACGAACCGGGCGATGTCGTGCCCTTCTCGCGCCGTCCGCGCAATGTGGTGCTGGTGACGATAGAAAGCCTGTCGGCGGAATACGTCGGCGCCTACGGCGCGAAGGAGGGTCTGACGCCTGAACTGGACCGCCTGGCCGCAGAAGGCCTGCGTTTCGCCAACGTGTTCGCCACCGGTACACGCACGGTACGCGGGCTGGAGGCGCTGTCGCTGGGCACGCCGCCGGTCCCCGGCCAGGCCATCGTGCGCCGCACCCACAACAACCACCTGTCGACCGTGGGCGAAATCCTCGCGCCGCAAGGCGTGGTGCCGATGTTCATCTACGGCGGTTACGGCTACTTCGACAACATGAACAGCTATTTCCGCGGCAACGACTACTTGATCGTGGACCGGACCGACTTCCCGAAAGACAGCATCGTGTTCGAGAACGTGTGGGGGGTGGCCGACGAGTCGCTGTACGCCAACGCGCTGGCGGCGATGAATGCGAAGGCGGCGGCCGGCAAGCCCTTCTTCGCGCAGCTCATGACCACCTCGAACCACCGGCCCTACACCTATCCGGATGGTCGCATCGACATTCCTTCACCGGGCGGCCGGCACGGCGCGGTGAAGTACACCGACTGGGCGATCGGACAGTTCATCCGTGACGCGAAGAAGCAGCCCTGGTTCGACGATACGCTGTTCGTGTTCGTCGCCGACCACTGCGCCTCGGTCGCCGGCAAGACCCGTCTGCCGGTGGCGAAATACCGCATTCCGCTGGTGTTCTATGCGCCTGCGCTGCTCAAGCCTGGCGTCTACGCCGACCGGGTGAGCCAGATCGATCTGGCGCCCACGCTGCTGGAGGTGATGAACAAGCGCGGCGATGACCATTTCTTCGGTCGCTCCTTCTTCGAGGACACGCCGCCGCTGGACCGCGCCTTCATTTCCAACTATCAGGATCTGGGCTATCTGCGCGGCGATCTGCTCACCGTGCTGTCGCCGCGGCGCGGGGTAAAGGCTTACCGGGTGGATCCGCAGACGCTGGAATCGACGCCGGCCGAGCCCGATCCGCAACGGATGAAGGAGGCGATCGCCTACTACCAGACTGCGGCGATGGCCTTCAAGCAGGGGCGCTTGCAGATGGGTGCCCCCACTGTGGCGGCACAATGAAAAAGGCGGCCCGCAGGCCGCCTTTTTCTTCCCGGTCCGGCGCGCGCCGGATCAGTTCTCGAGCAGGCTGCGCAGCATCCACGCGTTCTTTTCGTGGATCTGCATGCGCTGGGTCAGCAGGTCGGCGGTCGGCTCGTCGTGCGCTTCGTCCACCACCGGGAAAATGCTGCGCGCGGTGCGCACCACGGTTTCCTGGCCGGCCACCAGCTGGCGGATCATGTCGCTGGCCGAGGGCACGCCGTCCGGTTCCTTGATCGACGTGAGCTTCGCGTAGGCCGAGTAGGTGCCCGGTGCCGGATAACCCAGCGCGCGAATGCGCTCTGCAACCAGATCGACCGCCAGCGCCAGTTCGGTGTACTGCCCTTCGAACATCAGGTGCAGCGTGTTGAACATCGGGCCGGTCACGTTCCAGTGGAAGTTGTGCGTGGTCAGGTACAGCGTGTAGGTGTCGGCCAGCAGGCGCGACAGGCCGTCGGCGATGGCGCGGCGCTGGTCTTCCGGAATGCCGATGTTGATCGTGCTCATGTTCTCTCTCCCTTCGTTGTACGGACATCGGTGTGAGTGCCGGAGGCAGCGGCCGGTTCCGTCGGCGGCTGCACCGGCGCGCGGCTGGAGATCAGTGCGCCCAGCCGTTCGAAGCACTCCTGACGTGCGTTCGAACTCCGCGCCACCAGTGCGATGGTACGGCGCGGGCGCGGTTCGGCAAAGCGGTGCGCGACCAGTTTCATGCCACCGAGCAGTCCCGACGCCAGCGTCATTTCCGGCAGCAGCGCCATGCCCAGGCCGCTGTCCACCATCTGCGCCAGCGTGAACAGGCTGGTCGCCTCCATGCCGGTGCTGCGCGGCTCGTCCAGCCGGCAGCCCCCCAGCGTGTGGCCGCGCAGGCAGTGCCCTTCCTCCAGCAGCAGCAGCGCCTCCGGATCGAGCTTGCCGATGTCTCGCGGCATGTCGGCTTCGCGGCCGGCCGGCGCCACCAGCAGCAATTCCTCATCGAACAGCGGCTGCACCTGCAGCTTGCCGGTGTCGTAGGGCAGGGCGATCAGCGCGAAATCGATCTGACCGGCATTCAGGCGGTTCAGCAGATGCGCGGTGAGGTCCTCGCGCAGCGCGATCCGCAGTTCCGGATACTGCTCGCGCACCGACGGCAGTACCGACGGCAGCAGGAAGGGGGCAATGGTCGGGATGACGCCGAGGCGCAGCAGGCCGCTCATCGGCCGGTCGGCGTTGCGCGCCCACTCGGCCAGATCTTCGGCTTCGGCCAGCAGCCGGCGCGCGCGCGCCACGACCTCCGCACCGACCGGCGTCATCATGACCGAATGCCGCTCGCGCTCGACCAGACAGGTGCCGAGCGCAGCCTCCAGTTCCTTGATGCCCGCTGACAGCGTGGACTGGGTGACGAAGCAGGCTTCCGCGGCCTGGGTGAAATTCAGCTTGTCCGACACGGCGACCAGATAGCGCAGCTGGCGCAGCGAGGGCAGGGCATGGGCCATGATGCGCTCCTTTGATCGAAAAAATCGATTTATAGGATCATTTTAATCCATTGGACCGTTCTTCGGCCGGTGGCCAGAATGCGTTCCATCGATGCGCGACACACGGTTTCAGCCGCGCATCAGGAGATTTTTCCGACACCCCTACGAAAGGAGCTTCACATGAGCCTGAATAACCGCGAAGGCCAGCGCGTGCCGAACGTCACTTTCCGCGTCCGTGAGAACAACGAGTGGACGAACGTCACCACCGACGACCTCTTCAAGGGCAAGACCGTGGTGGTGTTCTCGCTGCCCGGCGCCTTCACCCCGACCTGCTCGTCCACCCACCTGCCGCGCTACAACGAGCTGGCACCGGCCTTCTTCGCCAACGGCGTCGACGCCATCCTGTGCGTGTCGGTCAACGACACCTTCGTGATGAACGAATGGGCCAAGGACCAGGAAGCCGACAATGTGACCCTGGTTCCCGACGGCAACGGCGAATTCACCGAAGGTATGGGCATGCTGGTCGACAAGGCCGATCTGGGCTTCGGCAAGCGCAGCTGGCGCTACTCGATGCTGGTGAAGGACGGCGTGGTGAGCAAGATGTTCATCGAGCCGCAGGAGCCGGGCGATCCGTTCAAGGTGTCGGACGCCGACACCATGCTGAACTTCATCAACCCGGATGCGAAGAAGCCGGACCAGGTGGCCATCCTGACCCGCGAAGGCTGCCCGTTCTGCGCCAAGGCAAAGGCTCTGCTGGCCGAGCGTGGCTACCGCTACGCCGAGATCAACCTGCCGCACACCGACCGCTCGCGTGCCCTCGGCGCCATTGCCGGCGCGAAGACGGTGCCCCAGGTGTTCGTCAATGGCGAACGCATCGGCGGCTGGGAGGATCTGGAACAGTGGGTTGCCGCGAAGTAAGCGCCTGATCCAGCGTACGGCGGCTCCGGCCGCCGTGCGATCAGGCGTGCGTACCGCACGGTGCGCAGACCTGATCGTTCATCGAATGAAGGGGAGCACGCAATGAAGGAAATGATCGTGGATGTGGCGGTGATCGGCGCCGGTACCGCCGGCCTGGCCGCCTACCGTGCCGCCATCGCCGGCGGCAAGTCGGCCGTCATCATCGAGGGCGGCCCCTACGGCACCACCTGCGCCCGTGTGGGCTGCATGCCGAGCAAGCTGCTGATCGCGGCCGCCGAGGCGGCGCACGTGACCGAGAAGTGGGACGCCTTCGGTATCCGTCTCGACGGCCGGGTGCGCATCGACGGGCAGGCGGTGATGGCGCGCGTGCGCAGCGAACGCGACCGCTTCGTCGGTTTCGTGGTGCGCGGTGTCGAAAGCATTCCGGCCGAGCACAAGCTCCGCGGGTACGCGTCCTTCCTCGACGATCACAGCCTGCAGGTGGATGGCCATACCGTGGTCACCTTCGGCCGTGCGGTCATCGCCACCGGTTCGTCGCCGGCCATTCCGCCGATGCTGAAGGCGGCCGGCAAGCGGCTCATCGTGAACGACGACGTGTTCGACTGGACCGATCTGCCGGAATCGGTGGCGGTGTTCGGCCCGGGCGTGATCGGCCTCGAACTGGGGCAGGCGCTGCACCGTCTGGGCGTGCGGGTCGAGGTGTTCGGCCGGGGTCATTTCGTCGGACCGTTCTCCGACCCCGCGCTGAAGGCTTACGCGACTAACGCGTTCGCCGAGGAGTTCCCCCTGCACGCCGACGCCAAGGTGGTGTCTGTCGAGGAGCGGCCGGAGGGCGTGCGCATCATGCAGGAACTGCCGGACGACCGAGTGGTGACCAAGGACTTCGAGTGGGTGATCGCTGCCACCGGCCGCACGCCTAACGTGAAGAACCTCGGGCTCGAGAATACGTCGGTGACGCTCGGTACCAATGGCGTGCCGGAGTTCGATCGCACGACGATGCAGTGTGGCAGCACGCATATCTTCATCGCCGGTGACGCCAACAACGACCTGCCCCTGCTGCACGAGGCGGCGGACGAAGGCCGGATCGCCGGCGAGAACGCGGTGCGCTTCCCTGCGGTGCAGCCAGGGCTGCGTCGTGAGCCGATCGCGGTGGTGTTTTCCGACCCGCAACTGGCGACCGTGGGCAAGCGTTTCGCCGACCTCGCGCCGGACAGCTTCGTCACCGGCGAGGTGTCGTTCGAGGACCAGGGGCGTTCGCGGGTCATGCTCCGCAACAAGGGGCTGCTGCACGTGTATGCGGAGAAGGGCAGCGGTCGCCTGCTGGGCTGCGAAATGATGGGGCCGGATGTCGAGCATCTCGCGCACCTGCTGGCCTGGGCCATGCAGTCCGGCATGACGGTGCAGCGCGCGCTTGAAATGCCCTTCTACCACCCGGTGGTGGAAGAAGGCCTGCGCACCGCGCTGCGCGACGCGGCGGCGAAGCTGGCAGCCGCCTGAGCCGGCGACCCGTCCGGCCGGTCAGGACGACCGGCCGGACGGACGCTAGAATACCGGCCTCGATGCCCCTGCCGCCGTGCAGGGGCGCAGCCGGTATCCGCTCGTGTCCGCATCAGATTCCCTCGTTTCCCGCAGCCTCGCCGCCGTCTGGCATCCGTGCACCCAGATGCAGTGGCACGCCGACCAGTCGCTGCCGCTGCTCGCGGTCAGCCGCGCGCAGGGCGCGTGGCTCTACGGCCCTGACGGCCAGCGCTATCTCGACGGCATCAGTTCGTGGTGGACCAATCTGTTCGGCCACAGTCATCCGCACATCGTGCAGGCGCTGCGCGACCAGCTCGATACGCTGGATCACGTGATGCTCGCCGGCTTTACGCACGAGCCGGTGGTGGCGCTGTCCGAGAAGCTGTCGGCCCTGACCGGTGGCCGTCTCGGTCATGCCTTCTACGCCTCCGATGGCGCATCGGCGACCGAGATCGCGCTGAAGATGTCGCTGCATTACTGGCGCAACCGCGGGCGGCCGGGCAAGAACGAATTCATCTGTTTCGCCGGCAGCTATCACGGCGAAACCGTGGGCGCGCTGGCGGTGACCGACGTGCCGCTGTTCCGCGACGCCTACGCGCCCATGGTGCGCGGCGCGCATGTGCTGCCCAGTCCGGCGTCGAGCGCGCCGCTGCACGCGCTCGATGCACTGACCGTATTCCTCGAAGCCCACCACGCGCGGATCGCTGCGCTCATCATCGAACCGCGGGTGCAGTGCGCCGGCGGCTTCGCCATGCACGACGCCAGCTGGCTCAGTGCGGTACGCGCGCTGTGCGACGTCTACGAAGTGCATCTGATCGCCGATGAGATCGCGGTCGGCTGCGGCCGCACCGGCACTTTCTTCGCCTGCGAACAGTCGCTGGACGCCGACGGCGAGGGCTGGCCGGATTTCATCTGCCTGTCAAAAGGCATCACCGGCGGCACGCTGCCGCTGTCGCTGGTGCTGAGCCGGCCAGACATCTACGCCGCCTTCCTCGACGACACGATGGCGCGCGGCTTTCTGCATTCGCATTCCTACACCGGCAATCCGCTGGCCTGTCGCGCCGCGCTCGCAACGCTGGAACTGTTCGACGCGTTGGACATCCTGGCGCGCAACCGCGTCTGGGGCGACCGCTTTACCGACGCGCTGGCGCCGCTGGCCGCGCACGCGTCGGTCCGCCGCTTCCGCCGCGCCGGCATGATCTGGGCGGCCGACATCGACACGCCGCACGCCGATTTCAGCCGCCGCTACTACCGCGCCGCGCTGGCGCGCGAACTGCTGCTGAGGCCGATCGGCAACACGCTGTATTTCATGCCGCCCTACATCCTCGACCCGGATCAGACCGCCTTGCTGGCCGAGCGCGCGCTGGCTGCACTGGACGCCGCACTGGCATGAGCGCGCTGGATTTCCGGGCCCGGCTGGCGGCGCTGGCCGAACAGGATCTGCTGCGCACGCGTGCGGTGCTGGATGCACCCTGCGGACCGCACGCCGAGGTGGACGGCCAGCGTCTGCTGTCCTTCGCCGGCAACGATTACCTCGGACTGGCCGCACATCCGGAGGTGGTCGAGGCGCTGCGCGAGGGCGCGGCCCGCTGGGGCGTGGGCGCCGGCGCGTCGCATCTGGTGAGCGGACACCAGCGGCCGCATGAAGAACTGGAGCAGGCTTTCGCGCGCTTTACCGGCCTGCCGCGTGCGCTGTTCTTTTCGACCGGATATATGGCCAATCTGGCGGTGCTGCCGGCGCTGGCCGGCCGCGGCGACACCGTGATCGCCGACCGCCTGAACCACGCCTCGCTGGTGGATGCCGCGCTGCTGTCGCGCGCCACCGTGCGTCGCGTGCCACATGTTGACCTCACCGCCTTCGAACGTGCACTGGCGTCCGCCGACGGCCGCAAGGTGGTGGTGGTCGATGGCGTGTTCAGCATGGACGGCGACCTCGCGCCGCTGCCCGGACTGCTGGCGCTGTGCGAGCGTCATGACGCGCTGCTGGTGGTCGATGACGCGCACGGATTCGGCGTGCTGGGTGCGCAGGGGCGGGGCGTGCTGTCGCACTTCGGACTCGCGTCGCCACGCATCGTGTACGTCGGCACGCTGGGCAAGGCGGCCGGCGTCGCCGGCGCCTTCGTCGCGGGCGACGCCGACGCCATCGAATGGCTGATGCAGACCGGCCGCAGCTACCGCTACACCACGGCCGCACCGCCGGCGCTGGCCTGCGCGCTGCAGGCCAGCCTGCGTCTGATCGAGGTGGGCGACGCGCTGCGCGCCCGGCTGGCGGGCCACCGCGCGCAGCTGGCCGCGGCTGCCGCCACGCTGCGCTGGCCGCTGCTGCCGTCGGACACTGCCATCCAGCCGGTCGTGGTCGGCGGTAACGCCGACGCGCTGGCGCTGTCGGCGGCGCTGCGACGGCGCGGCCTGTGGGTGCCGGCCATCCGTCCGCCCACGGTGCCGGCCGGCAGCGCGCGCCTGCGCATTTCGCTCAGCGCGGCCCACACCGGGACGGATCTGGACGCGCTGTGTTCCGCGCTGCAGGAGGCGTCGGATGACTGAGGCACTGCGGGTGCGACGGCTCGGCCAGCGCGGGCCGGTGGTGGCCCTGATCCATGGCTGGGGCTGGGACAGCCGCGTGCTCGCACCGCTGGCCGAAGCGCTGTCCGCCCACGCGCAGGTGGTGCTGCCGGATCTGCCGGGCTATGGCCTGAACCGCGACCGCCGCTGTGCGGATTTCGATGCCTGCGTCGATCTGTTGGCGTCCACGGTGCCGGATGCGGACAGGCTGGTCGGCTGGTCGCTGGGCGGGCTGCTCGCCATCGCCTGGGCCGCCCGGGCGCCGGTGCGCAGGCTGGCCCTGGTGGGTGCTTCGCCGTGCTTCATGCAGGCCGCGGACTGGCCGCTGGGCATGGCGGAAGAGCGCTTCCACGCCTTTGCCGACGGCGTGCGCGACGACGCGCGCAAGACCCGCACCCGTTTCGCCGCGCTGGCGGCGCTGGGCGACAGCGAGGCGCGTCACGTGCGCGCGACGCTGGCGGCGCTGGTCGATGAGCAGCCGCCGACGGACGAGGCGCTGGTCGCGTCGTTGGACTGGCTCTGCCAGCGCGACGAGCGGGCCGCGCTGAACCGGCTGGACTGCCCGGTGGCGCTGCTGCATGGCGAGCAGGATCAGGTGATCGCGGCTGACGCTGCCCGCGCCGCCGCCGAACAGACCGGCGCAGCGTGGATGCCGGTGCCGGGCGCCGCCCATCTTCCCTGGCGACCGGAGGCGGCCGGGCGGCTCGCGTGCTGGCTGGTCGACGCACGCGGGGAGGGCGTCGCATGAGCAGGCGGGATTCGCTGTGCGACGCCGGTGTGCGTGCCGCATTTTCACGTGCAGCGTCGCGCTACGCCGGTGCGGCCGCACTGCAGCGCCGGGTGTGCGACGGTCTGCTCGAACGCCTGCCGTCCGGCCAGCGGATCACGCGGGCGCTGGATCTCGGATGTGGCACCGGTTTCGCGAGCGCCGGCCTGCAGGCGCGCTGCGCCCCGTCCGGACTGATCGCGGCGGATTTTTCCATCGGCATGCTGGCGGCGCATCAGGCGGGCGCGGGTGTGCCCCGCGTGTGCGCCGATGCGCATCGTCTTCCGTTTGCGGACGGCTGTTTCGATCTGGTGTTCTCCAGCCTGATGCTGCAGTGGTGTGCGCTCGACGTGGCGCTGCCCGAATGTCGCCGCGTGCTCGCGCCCGGGGGCACACTGGCGTTCAGCACCGTACTGACCGGTACTCTGGGGGAGATCGATCAGGCCTTCCACGGGCTGGATGCGCACCGGCACGTGATCGCTTTCCCGTCCGCCGGCGATCTGGAAACCGCCCTGACCGGCGCGGGTCTGCGCATCGAGCGCATGGATCTGACCACCGAAACCGAGCATTTCGCCGATGCGCGCGCACTGCTGCAGTCCAACCGCGACATCGGCGCATCCCGTGTGCCCGCGGGCGGGCGGCGCGCGGTGCTGGGGCGTGCCGCACTGCAGACCGTGCTGGCGCGACTCGAAGCGCTGCGCACGCCGGATGGCCTGCCGCTGAGCTACCGGCTTGCGTGGGTGGTCGCGACCTCTGCGGAGTAACTGGAGAACGATGTGACTGAAGCACGCGTGCATTTCGTCGCCGGTACGGATACCGGCATAGGCAAGACACTGGTGTCGTGCGCACTGTTGCACGCACTGCGCGCGCAGGGCATCGCGGCCGTGGGCATGAAACCGATCGCATCCGGTGCCGAACTGCAGTCCGACGGTCGCCTGCACAACGAGGACGCCGACGCACTGGCGCAGGCGAGCGGCATGGTGCAGCCGACCGCGCTGACCAATCCCTATCTGTTCGAACGTCCGCTGGCGCCCCACGTCGCGGCGGAGCGGGAGGGGCGGTCGATTGCGCGTGAGGTCGTGCTCGATGCGCTGTCCCGGCTGCGCCGGCAGGCGGCGCATGTAGTGGTGGAAGGTGTCGGTGGCTTCGTCGTTCCGCTGGGCGATGACTGGACGACGGCCGACCTGGCGGTCGAGATCGGTGCGCCCGTAGTGCTCGTCGTCGGGCTGCGGCTGGGCTGCATCAACCACGCGCTGCTGACCGCTGAAGCGATCCGGAACCGTGGCCTGAGGCTGGCCGGGTGGGTGGCTAACTGTCAGCCGGAAGGCATGCTGGAGCAGGATGCGACGATTTTTGCGTTGAAAGTTCGCCTCAACGCGCCATTTCTTGGCATAATTCCGCGGCTGTCGGGAGCCGACGCGCAAACCGCGTCTCGACTCCTCGACATCCAGCTGTTGCTGACAGCCTCCCGATGAATTTTTTGTTGAGGGGTTTGACAGCACAAGAAACCCTCACCATAATCGCGGGTTTCGCTGGTCGCCGGAGGGGTTCCCGAGCGGTCAAAGGGATCAGACTGTAAATCTGACGGCTCTGCCTTCGAAGGTTCGAATCCTTCCCCCTCCACCATTCCCAGTCGAGTGGTTGTGAAGACGGCGAAATGCGGTAGCAAAAGATGTAATGCATCGTGAGCGCCTGGCGCGGCGGTGCAGTGGTAGGGAGTGGTTTGGCGGGAGTAGTTCAATGGTAGAACCTTAGCCTTCCAAGCTAATGACGCGGGTTCGATTCCCGTCTCCCGCTCCACGGTCCGGGCGTGTGTCCGGACAAGAAGCAGTTTCAGTGCCCATGTAGCTCAGTGGCAGAGCACTCCCTTGGTAAGGGAGAGGTCGGCAGTTCAATCCTGCCCATGGGCACCACCAATTCATTGCGTGCGGCATCCTGGTGATGACCAGGGGTGTCAGCAGATCTCTATCAAGCAACCAGGGTGATCGAAAATGGCAAAGGGAAAGTTTGAGCGCACCAAGCCGCACGTGAACGTGGGCACGATTGGTCACGTTGACCATGGCAAGACGACGCTGACGGCGGCGATCACGACGATTCTGTCGTCGAAGTTCGGCGGTGAGGCGAAGGCCTACGACCAGATTGATGCGGCGCCGGAAGAGAAGGCTCGCGGCATCACGATCAACACTGCGCACGTCGAGTACGAAACGGCCACCCGCCACTACGCGCACGTTGATTGCCCGGGTCACGCCGATTACGTGAAGAACATGATTACCGGTGCGGCGCAGATGGACGGCGCGATTCTGGTGTGCTCGGCCGCTGACGGCCCGATGCCGCAGACCCGCGAGCACATCCTGCTGGCCCGTCAGGTCGGTGTGCCGTACATCGTGGTGTTCCTGAACAAGTGCGACATGGTCGACGACGCCGAACTGCTCGAGCTGGTCGAGATGGAAGTGCGCGAACTG
>NZ_AFHG01000049.1 GCF_000214035.2 Methyloversatilis universalis FAM5
GAAGCGGAAGACCGCAGCCACTGCCTCTGCCCGGCGGGCAAGCGGCTGTATCGCAACGGCGGCGAATGCACGATCAACGGCTACGCGGCCACCAAATACACCGGCGCCGCACGCGACTGCGTGCCGTGCGATCAGCGCAGCCGCTGCCTGCGTACGCCGGACACAACGAAAGTGCGGCAGGTCGCCTTCTTCCGCGGCAAGCGAGGCGACGCCGAATCACACACCGAGCGGATGAAGCGGCGCATCGATTCCACGGAAGGCAAACGGATGATCGCCGCCCGCTTCGCCACGGTAGAACCGGTGTTCGGCAACCTGCGGCACAACAAGCGGCTCGCCCGCTTCACGCTGCGTGGGCGCACAAAGGTGGATGGGCAATGGAAGCTGTACTGCCTGGTGCACAACATCGAAAAGCTCGGGCACCACGGCTACGCAAATTAGGTAAGCTCGCGAACGAGCCACGACGACGGCATCGCGCCGGTCACGGGCATGGGCTGAAGTCAGGAGACGACGATGAAACGAAGATCGCGGGGCTGAAATGAGGATGAACGACTTCGGACCGGCCAAGGCCGGATGCAACCGCTTGCCCCGGAACGGGGTATTTCTACAGCGTCGTTAGGCATCTGACGTGCGATACCCATCCGGTCAAGAAGTTCTTCCTGGCGATACGGTCCAGATCAACACACGCCATAGCGGTAAGGTGGTTGCGTGCGTTGCCGAGGGCTTGTATCTGCCCCCTCATAGCGCCGAGCAGTGGGGCTATCTCCAGACCGGCGCGATGATCGACACCGATTTCGGTGGTTTGGTCCACTATCCGGCCGAGAGTGATCTCACCGATGACGGCGTCGAGTTAATGCAGAGGGCGCCACAGTGATCACTACGACATTTCGTGCTCATCAGGATGGCTGCCTAACACCTCGTATATGGACTCCCCCCAAAATCAAGACTGACCGACAGTCTGGTTTTCCCGGATAGATCACTTGCAGTCATCTATCCGGCATCCGTAGTACGTTCTGAGTGACCCGTGCCGACACCGAATCTGCGCGGCGATCGCCAATCGATACAAGCGGCACGCGTTTCGCTGACGGAAGGGTTGTCGGCATGCGGTCCTGAGGGTGTGACCCAGTCGGCCCTGATGGGCGATGTGATTCATGCCATCCCGTGGCGGGAAGTACGTGCCCTTCTCAGACGATTTTTCAATGCTTAAACGCCAAGCCCTCGAATCCGATCTTGAAGCGCTGGTGGTGGTGTTCACCACTGCGGTGCACGCGCTCGCCGGCGGCGCCTACACCGCGGAACAGTGCCACGCGTGGGCACCGATTCCGCCGGATGCGGAGGGCTGGCGCAGCCGGCTGTCCGGGTTGAAGGTGATGCTCGCCTGCGAAGGTGAGCAGTTGGCGGGTTTCATCGGCTACGCGCGGAGCGGGCATGTCGATCTGCTGTTCACCGCGCCACCGTTCGCCCGCCGAGGGGTGGCGACGGCGCTGTTCGGTGCGGCCTGCGCGGACATGCGCCGGGCGGGTGCGCAGCGTCTGAGCACTGAAGCGAGTCTGGCCGCCCGGCCCTTCTTCGAGCGGCAGGGTTTGACGGTGGTTGGTGAAGAGGAGGTGCTGCGGCAGGGCGTGGCGCTGCGCCGATTCCGGATGACCGGCGACTTGCGCTTGCCCGACGCTTGATCGGCGGAGAGCGCGGCCCACGACCTCGCATTGCTATGATCGTCCGTCGCCCGGCGATCCGCCGGCGCTGCGGGCGATCTTCATTCCCGGCGGGCCTGTTCCGGAATGCATTCATGCGCACAAGCAGCTGGTATTCGAATTTCGCGAAGGCGACCGCGCGTTTCTGCGGGCGGCCCCGGACGTTTGTTCTGGCGCTGCTGGTCATCGTGGTCTGGCTGGTTACCGGGCCGATCTTCGACTACAGCGACACCTGGCAGCTGGTGATCAATACCGGCACCACCATCGTCACCTTCCTGATGGTGTTCCTGATCCAGAACACGCAGAACCGCGACACCGAGGCGATACAGGTGAAGCTCGACGAGCTGATACGCGCGACCCGCGGTGCCCACAACGCGCTGCTCGATCTCGAAGAGCTGGAGGACGAAACGCTGGAGGCCTTCCGCAAGCGCTATCAGCTGCTCGCCACCCATGCGCGGGCGGAGATGGGACGCGGCTTCCAGGACACCGGCACGCCCGAAGCCTGATCGGCCGCTGTTATGCCTGCGGACCATCTGGCTGCCGGATTTCGGTGCGGCCAGATGCGCGCCGGCCGGTGGTTCGCGCTATCGTCGCCGATCATCCAAGGCGTCGAACGCGCGCAGACCTGCGCGGTCTACGCCGCCACAGGAGGACGCATGAAAACCTATTCGAAGTCACCCGAGGCAATCGCCCGCCTCGACCCCGAGCAGTACCGCGTGACCCAGCAGAACGGCACCGAATACCCGGGCACCGGCGAATACCTGCACAACCACGAACCGGGCATTTACGTGGATATCGTGTCCGGCGAGCCGCTGTTCGCGTCGGGCGACAAGTTCGAGTCCGGCTGCGGCTGGCCCAGCTTCACCAAGCCGATCGAACCGGCGCACGTGGTGGAACTGCGCGACTCCTCGCTCGGCATGATCCGCACCGAAGTGCGCTCGAAGCACGGCGACAGCCACCTCGGCCACGTGTTTCCGGACGGCCCGCGCGACCGTGGCGGTTTGCGCTACTGCATCAACTCGGCGTCGCTGCGCTTCATCCACCGTGACGACATGGTGGTCGAGGGCTATGGCGACTATCTCGACCAGGTGGAGGACGTGCGATGAGCAGCGAACGCGCAGTGCTGGCCGGCGGCTGTTTCTGGGGCATGCAGCAGCTGATTCGTCGTCTGCCCGGCGTGCTGTCGAGCCGGGTGGGCTACAGCGGCGGTGACGTGCCGAACGCGACCTACCGCAACCACGGCATGCACGCCGAGGCGATCGAAGTGGTGTTCGACCCGGCGGTGCTGAGCTACCGCCGGCTGCTGGAATTCTTCTTCCAGATTCACGACCCGACCACCCCCAACCGTCAGGGCAACGACCGCGGGCCCTCCTACCGGTCGGCAATCTACTGGTGCAGCGAAGCGCAGCGCGAAGAGGCGCTGCGCACCATCGCCGACGTCGATGCCTCCGGCCTGTGGCCAGGCAAGGTGGTGACCGAAGTCGAGCCGGTGGGCGATTTCTGGGAAGCCGAAGCGGAGCACCAGGACTATCTGGAGCACTTCCCGAACGGCTACACCTGCCACTTTCCGCGGCCGAACTGGGTGCTGCCGAAGCGCGACGCCGCCGCCTGAGCGGTGACGCCGCGCAGGCGGCTCAGGCGGTGCGTCTGCGGGTGGCTACACCCAGCAGCGCGAAGCCGGCGAGCATCAGACCCCAGGTGGCCGGCTCCGGTACCGGCGGCGCGACCACGGTGGCGGTCAGCAGGCCGGTGTCGCCCTGCAGTGCATAGCCTTCGGGCAGCAGGATGCTCAGGCGGCCGGTGTTGAAGCCGTCCGCCGCGCCCCAGGACTGGCTGTAGTCCTGGGCGCCGACGATGGGGATGAGCGGCTCGGTATTGACCTGGGTGTGCATGCTGGAGATCAGCGAGAACGATTGTCCGGCCGCCATCGACACGGTGAGCCGTATTTCGCCGATCAGATTGTCCATGTCGTCGCTGATCACCGCATGCGTGGCGCCGGCGTAGGCCACATCTCGGTAGATGAAGCCGGGTTCGAAGTAGGTGACGTTGGCTTTGCTCGTCGTATTGACCACGGTGTCGTCGAGCAGATAGCTGCTGAAGGTGAGCGACGATCCGTAATTGACCTGGGTGAAGGGCACCGTGGCCGACGGCAGCGACAGCGTGAGCGAGGCGCCGAGCTGGTGGAACACGTTGCCGCCCCAGGTGTGGAAGGCACCGTCGAAGGTGAATACGAAAGTGACATCGATCAGCGGATTGCTGCCCGGCGCCGCCACCACCGTGCCCTGGCTGAGGGTCTGTCCGTTGGCGGTGGCCAGCATCAGGTCCGGAATGCCGCCGACACCGCGGGTGTCGATCGCGCTGTAGACGCGGATCACGCCGCTGTCGTCGCTGGCCTGGGCCTTGGACACTACTGATACGCCGCCTGCCGATACATAGGGCGTTTCGGCGAGGTTGAGCGACTGCTGACCGCTTCCCAGCGCAATCTGGCCGGTACCGGGCGGCGTGGAGATCTGCACCTGGGTGCTCGCGCCGGCCGGCAGGGCGAGGCTGGCAAGCAGTGCGGCGGCGATCAGCGGACGTGACGGGATGAGGGCATACGTGGGGTGCATGGGCAGGTTCCTCCTGGCGGGACATGGACCGACGGAAACAGCCCGTGCCCCGCAGCAAGATGCACACCAGCCGCGAACCCTTCGCATACGAATCAATGGTTTGCGTACGAAGCGAAGTGTACGGTGCGGCGGCTGTAAGGCAGGCCGACAGTGACGCTGCCACGATGCCCGACGCATTCCGGCCGGTGGCCGCGTCATTGCGGCCGGCCGGTGGCGACAGCAGCGGTGAACGAAAACGGCGGACATGGGCACCCCCCATGTCCGCCGTGAGCTGCCGCAGTGCGGCGCTGCTTACTCGGGCTGCGTGCCGGCCGGCAGCACTTCTCCGTCGTCGAACTTCGACAGCCACTCGAGGGTGGTGGGCTTGTAGCGCACCAGGCCCTTGTACTCGGCCAGTTCGTTCGGCAGCGTGCTCAGCACACGATGCAGACGCTTGGCCCAGCGCGGGTAGGTGGCCAGTTCGTTCATGCTGGCGAGGTAGCCACGGATCGAGAACAGCATGCCGTTGCTGCGCGGCAGACGGAACAGGGCCTGTAGTTCGACCCGCAGATGCACCTTGTCGCCGACATTGTCCGGCGTGACGCTGGCGCGGTCCGGACCCCATTCGGGGTAGGTTTCCGGCGAGGTGTCGAGGCGCGGGTTGATGGTCATGGTCCAGTTCAGGCGGCGCACCGGGCGACCCTGCTGCAGCATGAGCAGGTATTTCAGCGCGCGCTCGAACACGCCCAGTTCGTGGGCCAGCGGCACCGGGCCGTGCCATTCCATGAAGCTCATGCCGGCATCGAACATGAGCGACCAGTCGGCCTGCGAGGTGATCATGCCGGAGTCGGCAAACAGGTTGTTGTCACGCTGGTCCATGATGACGAAGTCACCCTGGGTCTGGCGCGTGATGTACTCGAACGGCGGGCAGGGCAGCGTTGCGGCGTTACCGAAGGTGAAGGTCTGGTCGATGCCCAGCGGCTTGTTCACCCAGTGCCAGCGGTCACCGTCCTTGGTCAGCGTGAACAGCTCCGGGTAGTCGCGCGACAGCGACTCCATGATCAGTTCCAGCGTGTCCCACTCGGCGTCCATCATGTGCGGCAGCGACACGCAGCGGCCCGGGTCGCGCTCCAGCGTGATCGCGCGGTCGCGCATTTCGGCGATGTAGTGCTCGTCGATGTCGAAGGCGTTCTCGAACACCGAACCTTCCGGCCCCTTGGTGTGCGGCTCCATATTGACCGAGTACATGTACTGGTCCTGATGGAAGGGGAAGGGGAAGCGGCGGATGCCCTTCGGCGAGTTGCGGTAGGTGTAGGTACCGCGGAAGGTTTCGTCCGGCTTGAATGCGATGGTCATGATGTGCTCCTCCTCACAGGTTCAGCGTCAGGCAGCCGCCCTTCAGGCGGGAGACGCAGGGCATGATCTTCTTGCCCGAGGCGCGCTCTTCGGCGCTCAGGTACAGGTCGTGATGGATCAGTTCGCCGCTGGCATCGACCACTTCCAGTTCGCACTGGCCGCAGGCGCCGCCACGACAGAGGTAAGGCGCATCGACGCCCTGCTGTTCGATCGCTTCCAGCAGTGACAGGTCGCTCGGCACGGTGAAGGCCTTGCCGGACGCGGTGAGCTTCACGTCGAACGGCTCACCGCCGGTCGGTGCCAGGAACTGCTCGCTGTGCAGATGGCTTTCCGGCCAGCCCAGTGCCTTGCCGGCGTTCATGCTGGCGGCCACCATGCCGCCCGGGCCACAGATGTAGAAGTGGGTGCCGAGCGGGCGGCCGGCCAGCAGCGACGAGAACTCGATCTGTTCGCGACGCGACTGCACGTAGTGATGGATGCGACCCGGTGCCAGCGCTTCGAGCTCGTCGACGAACACGCCGTACTCCGGCGCGCGGTAGGCGTAATGCACTTCGAAGTCGGCGCCGAGGCGAGCCAGTTCGCGTGCCTGCGAAAGAATCGGCGTAATGCCGATGCCGCCTGCCACGAGGATGTGACGGCGGCCGAGGCGGTTCAGCGCGAACAGGTTGACCGGCGCGGCAATGTCGATGCGCATGCCTTCGCGCGCCTGCTCGTGCAGCCAGCGCGAACCGCCACGCGAATCTTCCTGCTTGCGCACGGCCACGCGCCAGGTCTTGCGGTCGGTCGGGTCGCCCAGCAGCGAATAGGGATTGCGGTGCGTACGCTCGCCCAGCGGCAGCGACAGCACGATGTGGCTGCCGCCGGAATAGACCGGGAAGTCGTCGCCGTCGGTGCGCGACAGGCTGAATTCGCGGATGCCCGGCGCCAGGTCGCGGATGCGGCGGATTTCGACGTTCAGGGATGCGCTGCTCATGGGTAGACCACCTCCGCAGCAGGCACTTCGCCCGGCACTTCGGCATCGATCTGGAAGCCCATGTAGGCACCCAGGCGACGCGAGAAGTGATCGCGCACGAACAGCGATCGGCCGCAGCCGCTGCATGAAACGATATTGGTATGCACACCGCGGGTGATGGTGCGGCAATGGACGCAGAACACCGGGCGCGCCTTGGTGCCCAGCTGTGCGTGGCGGATTTCGTCGCGGCTCACGCCGAAAGTGTCGGCCAGCTGCGAAGCCTGCCAGATCGCGTCTTCGGCGCCGGCGAGGTAGATGCGTGTGCCCATCTGCGCCACATAGAAGGCGTCGCGCAGCACTTCCAGCGCCTCGGCCAGGGTGTGCGTTTCAAGGTAGAGCGCGGTGTCCGGCAGGTTCTGCGACCATGCGCTGCGGCTGTCGTCAGCCGGGCGCAGATGGACGACCGTGAGCGTTCCGCCGGGCGGGTTCGACAGCAGGCGCTGCGCGAGCGCGGCGTCTTCGGCACTGACGAACAGGATGTGGTGCGTGCCGGTACGGTCCCATTCGAGCTCGGCGTAGATCGGCTGGCTTTTGATCGCTGGAGTGGACATGCTGCGTCTCGATGCGTGGTGTTGCGGGGCGCCGCGCGCGGGGAGGCGCGCGCGGCGGTGGATCAGAGCGCGATCAGCGCTTCTTTTCCGGATGGGTGCGCTGACGCAGCGGATCGTAGAACGGCGTCGGCACGACCAGCGCGGCCAGCTTGCCGGCCTTGCTGGCGATGGTCAGGCGGGTGCCCAGGTTCGAATGCGACGGCTTCAGGTGCACCATGGCCAGCGACTGCATCAGCAGGCGGCTGTACGAAGCCGAGGTGACCACGCCGACTTCCTTCTCGCCGTCATAGATCTTGGCGCCGCCTTCGACCGCTTCGTGATGGGTCACGATCATGCCGGCCTGCTTGACGCGCTCGCGGCCCTTCAGTGCCAGCACCGCGGCCTTGCCGATGTAGTCGCCCTTCTTGTCGAGGTCGACCGCCCAGTCCATGTTCACTTCCCACGGCGTGGTGTCGCCTTCCGGCATTTCGAACGGGAAGAACAGCAGGCCGCCTTCGACGCGGGTCAGGTCCAGCGCGGTCCAGGAGCAGGGGATGACGCCCTTCGGCTTGCCGGCTTCGAGGATGGCGTCCCACAGGAACACGGCGTCGGCGGCGGTGCAGTACACCTCGTAGCCGCGCTCGCCGGAGTAGCCGCCGCGGCCCAGGGTCACCTTCTTGCCGAACAGCGTGGTTTCGACGTGGTTGAAGTAGGGCAGCGCAGCCAGGTTGGCCGGGGTGTGCGGCGCCAGCACGTCGAGCGAAACCGGGCCCTGCAGCGACAGGATGTGCACGTCGAGGTCGGCTTCGATCTTCACGTTCTTGCCGGCCGACAGTTCGGCCAGGGTCTTCGGCGTGGCGCCGCTGCCGTGCGAGATGCGGAACTTGTCGGCGGCATCGCGGATGATCATGATGTCATCGACCAGCGCGCCGGCTTCGTTCACTTCGCCGCCAAGGCGGGCGGTGCCCGGCTTCAGCCTGGTCACGTCGATGGTGACCAGGCGGTCGATCACGGCTTCGGCGTCCGGGCCGGACACGTTCACGATGTTCAGCGCGGACACGTCGTACAGGCCGGCGCGCGAGCGGGTGGCAATCACTTCATCGTGCGGGCAGCTGTTGTAGCTCCACGGGATCGGCATGTTGTTCCACGTATCGCCATCCAGCTTCGAGCCGAGCTGACGGTGACGCTCGTTCAGAATCGAATTCCTTTGCATTTCCCGGTTCTCCTTGTCTGAGGTGTCGCCGCGCAGCGCGTGCGATCTGAGGCTGATTCTGTTGCCGGGGGCAGGGGCGGACAATTCTCAAGAGGGGTTACCCCCTAGGTGGTATGTGCGCCGCCGCATGGGCTGCGTACGCTGTACGCATCAAGATGGCGGAGACGCAGGATGGCGAGGACGGGCGGTTACACGGGGGCGTGCCTGTGCGGCGGGGTGCGCTACGCGATCAGGGGCACGCTCGATGCGCCGGTCGCCTGTCACTGCAGCCAGTGCGCCCGCACCAGCGGTCACCATGCGGTGATGGCCTGCTGTGCGGACCGGGACCTGGACATCACGGCAGCCGATACCCTGCGCTGGTACGCCTCGTCGGCGAACGTGAAGCGCGGCTTCTGCGAACGGTGCGGCGGCAACCTGTTCTGGAAGGACGCGAGCGGCGAGGTGACCTATGTGACCGCCGGCACGCTGGACCGGCCCACCGGGCTCAGGCTGTCGGCCCACATCTTCGCCGGCTCGCGCGCCGACTACTACGACATCGACGACGATCTGCCGCGCAGCGACGCCTGGTAGGGGCAGGCGGTCAGTGCGTCTGCCAGGGCAGCGCGGATTTCGATCACCGGAATGAAAAAGGGCGCGGAACGGCTTTCGCCGCTCCGCGCCCCGCTGCCTGCGGACTGCGTCTTCGATCAGGCGCGCACGCGTGCCTTGGTCGGGTCGTAGTGCGAGGTCTTCACCTGAACAGCCTTGATGCGCTTCTGGTGGCCGTCGAGCTTGCCGATTTCCACCGTGGCGCCCAGTTCGACCGCCGACACGTCCAGTCGCGCCAGCGCGATGGTCTTGCCGAGGATGGGCGAGCGGGTGGTGCTGGTGATCTGGCCGATCTGCGCGCGACCGTTGTAGATCGGGTCGCCGTGCGCCACCAGTTCGGTGCCTTCGATGTCGAGCCCGACCATGACGCGCGCCGGGTGGGCCTTGCGGCGCTCCAGTGCGGCCTTGCCGACGTAGTCATCCTCCTTGTCGGCCGCCACCGCGAAGCCGATGCCGGCCTCGAACGGGTCGGTCTGGTCGCAGAAGTCGTACTCGGCAAAGATGAGCGCGGCTTCAATGCGCAGCATGTCGAGCGCGGCCAGGCCCATCGGCGCGATGCCGTGCGGCTCGCCCGCCTTGGCGATGGCGTCCCACACCTGCACCGCGTGCTTCGGGTGGCACCACACTTCGTAGCCCAGTTCGCCGGTGTAGCCGGTGCGCGACACGACGACCGGCAGGCCGTCGATCTTGCCCACGGTCAGGCGGAACCACTTCAGTTCGTCCATCGACGCATTGCCCGGCGGCGTGACCACGATCTCGCGCAGGATGTCGCGCGACTTCGGGCCCTGCACCGACAGGTTGTGCAGCTGGTCGGTGGAGGACTTCACCCATACGCGCAGGTTGTGCTTGGCCGCCAGTTCGCGCAGCCACACGCCGCAGTAGTCGTCGCCGCACACCAGACGGAAATTGTTCTGGCACAGGCGGAACACGGTGCCGTCGTCGATCATGCCGCCGTGCTCGTAGCAGAGCGCGGTGTAGACGATCTGGCCGACCGCCAGCTTGCGGATGTTGCGGGTGGTGGCCAGCTGCAGCAGGGCTTCTGCGTCCGGGCCGGTGATCTCGAACTTGCGCAGCGCGGACAGATCGATCATCACCGCGCGTTCGCGGCAGGCCCAGTATTCGTCGATCGGGCCGTTGGACGAGAACGAATCCTGCAGCCAGAAGCCGCGGTACTCGACCATGCGGCGGGTGAGCGCGGAGGTGCGGGCGTGGAAGCCGGTCTCGCGGGTCAGCTTGGGGGCGGCGTCGGGCGTCATGCGGTGTGCGATCCCTTTGGAGAAGTTGTTCGAGGCGTCATAGACCCGGACGTGGATGTCGGTGGGGTTCCAGCCGTTGGCCGGGTCGATGTCGTCGGTGCAGGACGAGGAGGCGCAGACCAGATCGGTCATCGCGCGCAGCAGCACGTAGTCGCCGGCGCGCGACCACGGTTCGTCCAGGCTGATGCTGTCGTCGTGATTGACGATGGTGTTGTAGAAGAAGTTGATCGCCGGCCAGCCTGCGCGACGCGCCACGCCGTGCGGTTCGAGCGCGTTGTTGAAGTTGTCGCTGCAGTTGGCGTGACCGGGGTAACCCATGTCGTCGTAGTACTTCGCGCTGCACGCCAGCATGAAGGTGTCGTGGCGGCCCACGGTGTCGCGGATCACCTCGACCAGCGGCACCTGGCGCTCGTCGTAGTACTTGTTCAGCAGGCCGGGGCCGGGGCTGGCCGAACCCATCAGCGTGCGCGTGGTGGTCGGGTCGAGGTCGTACTCCTGACCCTGCGCCAGCGCGGCGGCGTCGAAGGCGAGGAAGTCGGAGCACTGGCGGCCGTCGACGTCGATCACCTGTATGTAGTCACCGGCTTTCACGCGGTAGGCCTGTGCGGTGCCTGCGCCGATGCGCAGGTCGAGCACCGGCGGTGCCAGCGGCGGCGGCGCGATGCCGGCCACCGGTTCGGCGCACTCGATGTCGGCGATCAGCTCGGTGGGCGCGTTCTGCGCGTCCGGCTGCATGTCTTCGCCCGGTGCGTGCAGCGCGCAGCGCAGCGCGCGCGGCGCGTTCAGGTCCACCTGCGCGCCGGGCAGGCCTTCGGCACCGAACACCTCTGCGCGCGCCAGCGTCCAGCCGGCCGGGGCTGCGGCCAGCAGGGCCTGCGCAAATGCAGGGGCGGATGCGGTGTTCACGGCTTCGACGGCAAAGCCCGGCAGCAGGGCCTGGGCTGCGCCGGCCGGGCCGGCGACGTAGAGGTGGCCGGGCTGCAGGCCTTCCGGGTCGGTCAGCGTGACGCGGTCGCCCGCTGCCAGGTCGAAGGAGACCGAGCCGCCGCCGGCGGCGACGTGGCGGACATGGCGTGCACGCGTTCGCGCGGCAGTCGCCGGATTCAGCGTAGGTTCGACGATCGTGTTCATGTCTTGGAAGCACCTGCGACCCGGCGTGTCCGAGGGAGGTCGGACAGACCGGGTCGCGTCAGGATGGATCGATCAGCAGGCCGGACGCGAACACGTCTGGCCTCGCCGCGTCAGGCCTGTTCGGTCGATGCCGGCTCGTTCAGGTAGGCCTCGAGCGAATCGTCCAGCGCTTCCAGCCACGAGGTGTGGTGCGGCGTGGCCATGGTGCCGGTCATCAGCGAGCGGTAGCACTTGTTGCGGTAGCCCATGATGTCTTCGTACTTGTCCTGCTTCCATTCCAGGAAGGTGCGGTTCACTTCGGGGATCGGGAAGCTCGGATAGTCGGTGGCATCGATCAGGTGCTGGATGTACTTGCCCTGGAATTCGAACATCTGCTGGGCGTCTTCCAGCGTCAGTTCCTCTTCGCGCCACTTCATGTCCTCGGCGTGCATCTCTTCGTACGACGGCACCGGCAGGCGGCCGAGGATGACGTCGCGGGCGTACCAGGCCTGGGCGTCGAACATGTTGAAGCTGTACCACTGATCCTGCATGCCGAGGTACATCAGCTGCGGGTTGTCCTCCCACATGATGCCCTTGTACAGGTTGAGCGGCCACAGGCGGTTGTCGGTCTTCAGGCGCAGCTCTTCCGACAGGAAGGGGAAGTGGTGCTTGTAGCCGGTGCACAGGATGATGGCATCAACATGCTTGCTGGTGCCGTCGGCGAAGTGGGCCATCTTGCCGTCGACGCGCAGCAGCTGCGGCTTCTCTTCCCAGTTCGAGGGCCACTTGTAGCCCATCGGGTTGGTGCGGTAGCAGCTGGTGATCGAACGGGCGCCGTACTTGTAGCACTGCGAGCCGATGTCTTCCGCCGAGTAGCTGGCGCCGACGATGAGCACGTCCTTGTCCTTGAATTCCAGCGCGTCGCGGAAGTCGTGGGCGTGCAGCACGCGGCCGCCGAAGGTTTCGAAGCCCGGGAAGTAGGGCACGTTCGGGGTCGAGAAGTGGCCGCTGGCGACGACGACGTAGTCGAACTCTTCCGAGTAGGTCACGTCCTGGTCGTAGTTGTGAACGGTGACGGTGAACTTCTTGGTCGCGTCGTCGAAGGTGACGTTGCGGGCGGCGGTGTTGAAGCGGATGTACTTGCGCACGCCGGCCTTTTCCACGCGGCCCTTGATGTAGTCCCACAGGACTTCACGCGGAGGGTAGGAGCCCATCGGGCGACCGAAGTGCTCGTCGAAGGTGTAGTCGGCGAATTCCAGACATTCCTTCGGACCGTTGGACCACAGATAGCGATACATGCTGCCGTGCACCGGCTCGCCATGCTCGTCCAGGCCGGTGCGCCAGGTGTAGTTCCACATGCCGCCCCAGTCCGACTGCTTCTCGTAGCAGACGATTTCGGGAATATCGGCACCCTTGGCCTGGGCTGACTGGAAGGCCCGGAGCTGGGCAAGGCCGCTGGGGCCGGCACCGATGATGGCAACGCGCTTCTTCATGATCTGTATCCCTCTTCTGTGGTCCATGTGTGGATACGACCGCGGCATGTTCCTGTCCGCGCGGTCGCTTGCTGGACGCAGGACTGTCGCCGCGTCTCAGGTGCGGCGAATGATGCGAAGGCGGATCGACCCCCACAATTCTCAAGAGGGATTACCCCCAAATGGGTAAGGGGCTTTGCCGCGCTGCGGCATGAAGGGGTGACGCACGCGCGTCGCGTGAGTTGCCAAGGTGCGGATTTCAAGCGCTGACGCGCTTGCCGGTCCCCATGCCATTCCTTTTGCATGGAAATGCGGCGCCGGGCATCGCAGCAGAGGGGCAAACCGGGCAGGTGCTTACCCCTTTGTGGGTAATCCCTTGTGAGAATTGTTCCGACAACTGTGCGCTTCCAATAATCGGCCCGACATCGCAACACCGCGCACTCCTGCCGGTCGCGAAGTGCGGGGAGATCAGTGTGACGCAGCGCCACTGCCATTCGTACCACCGCTCGCCGGACTGCCTCGCGGCGTCCGCTCCGCCCGCCCTTTCCTGTCTGCCGGCTGCATCGACGCACCCGGAGGCATCTTCGCTTCACCCGTTCCCGAGTATCGAGGTTCGCATCCGACAGCGCCGTCGGGTCGCGGACCGACTCATAACCGGTTGGCTATGGGCAGGCCTTCCGTTTCTCCAATCGCCCGAAACCGTGGATCAACAGAGGGAGAACTCCGTGTCAAATCATCGACGTCATCGCAGCACCCTGAGCGCAGCCATTCTTGCGCTGTTCGCCTTTCCGTTCTGTGCGCAGGCGGAAGAGGCTCCGGCCCCTTCGTACACCATCACGTCCAACATCGGCGTGTTCTCGCAGTACATCTTCCGCGGCATTTCGTACACGCAGGAAAACCCGGCGGTGCAGGGCGGCTTCGATTTCGCGCACGAGAGCGGCGCCTATCTGGGCATCTGGGGTACCAATGTGAGCGATCTGGCGCTGTCGAACGCGACCGGCGAGATCGACGTGTACGGCGGTTTCGCGAAGACCTACGGCGACTGGACCTTCGACGTCGGCTTCCTGCAGTTCATTTTCCCGGGCGGCAAGTATGATCCGTCCGGCGAAAGCCTGAACACGCTGGAACTGAACGCCGCCGTGACCTGGAAGTTCATCCAGCTGAAGTACTCGCACGCGGTGACCGACTACTTCGGTTTCAACGACAAGACCTTCGGTCTGGGTCGTGGCGACTCGGACGGTTCGCACTATCTGGAAGCGAACGCGAACTACGAGTTCCTGCCGACGTGGCAGCTGAACCTGCACGTGGGTCACCAGAAGGTGAAGAACTACGAGGAATACAACTTCACCGACTGGAAGGTGGGCGTGACGAAGAGCTTCGACGGCGGCTGGCAGGCTGCGGTGGCCTACATCGACACCAATGCCGACAAGACGCTGTACACCATCTGCGACAACGGCATCCGCTGCAAGGACACCGGCGACAGCAAGTGGCTGGCCTACATCAAGCGCACCTTCTGATGAATCCCTGGGCGCCCGCCTGAGCCGGCGCCCTTTTCGTATCGAGGGAAATGACCATGAGCAGCAATGCAGATGTAATCGGCAGCGTGTCCGGCGGGGCTTCGGCCAGCCGGGCCGAAAATGCCGCGCTGCACCGGAAGATCGACTGGACCGGTGCGTTCTGGGTGGCCAGCGGTGTACCCGCGCTGGTGCTGTTTTCGATCGGTGCCATCGCGGCGACCGTGGGCAAGCCGTCCTGGCTGGTGTGGACGCTGTCGATCGGCTTTGGTTTCATCCAGGCCTTCACGTACGCTGAAATCGCCGGCCTGTTTCCGCACAAGTCGGGTGGCGCGTCGGTGTACGGCGCCGTTGCGTGGGTGCGCTACAGCAAGCTGATCGCACCGGTATCGGTATGGTGCAACTGGTTCGCCTGGTCACCGGTGCTGGCCATCGGTTCAGGGCTGGCCGCGGGCTACATTCTCGGTGCGCTGTTCCCGGCCGATGCCGCGATCAATACCTGGCAGCTCACGCTGGTCGATCTGAGTTCGATCAAGGCCGGTCTGTCGCTGCGGATCAACGCGACCTTCCTGGTCGGCGTGGTCATCCTGCTGGCGGTGTTCGCCATCCAGCACGGCGGCATCCTGCGTTCGGCACGGACCACCATGGTGCTGGGTGTGGTCGCACTGATCCCGCTGATGCTGATCGCGCTGGTGCCGCTGCTGACCGGTGACCTGCCGTCGTCGCACTTCTCGCCGATGCTGCCGATCGCACGCGACGCACAGGGCCTGGTGATCGACGGTGCCTGGGACATGGCCGGCATCACGCTGATGGCGGGCGGCCTGTTCATCGCCGCGTGGTCCACCTACGGTTTCGAGACCGCGGTCTGCTACACCCGCGAGTTCAAGGATCCGAAGAAGGACACCTTCAAGGCCATCTTCTACTCCGGCCTGCTGTGCATCGTGGTGTTCACGCTGGTTCCGCTGGCCTTCCAGGGTCATCTGGGCCTGGGTGAAGTGGTGACCCCGCCGGTGGTGGAAGCGGATGGCACGGTGTCGACCCCCGCGGTCTACAGCGGCATGCTGGCGCCGGAAATCTACAGCGGCATGGGCGTGGCCAACGTGATGTCGCACATGGTGGGTGGCGGTGAGTTCGTCGCCAACGTGCTGGTGGTGATGCTGGTGCTGGCGGTGCTGCTGTCCATCATGACCTCGATGGCCGGTTCGTCGCGCACGCTGTACCAGGCGTCGGTCGATGGCTGGCTGCCGCGCTACCTCTCGCACGTGAATGAGCACGGTGCGCCGACCCACGCGATGTGGACCGACCTCGGCTTCAACCTCATCCTGCTGCTGATGTCGGACTACGTGTTCGTGCTGGCCTGCTCCAACGTCGGCTACATCATGTTCAACTTCCTGAACCTGAACTCCGGCTGGATCCACCGCATCGACCGTCCGGACTGGGAACGTCCCTTCAAGGCACCGAAGATCGTGCTCGGACTGGGCGTCATCCTGGGCTTCGTGAACCTGTCGCTGATGGGCCTGGGTGCCGACATCTACGGCGCCGGCACGCTGACCGCCGGCCTGGTGTTCGCCTCGCTCATCATCCCGGTGTTCCTGTACCGCCACTACGTGCAGGACAAGGGCCAGTTCCCGGATGCGATGCTCGAAGACATGCACCTGGGTGATGCGCTGCCCAAGGGTGGCAAGCGTGCCGGCATCCTGCCCTATGTCACGCTGGCCGCTGGCGTGGTGGTGGTGATCGTCGCGCACAACCTCGCGGTGTACTGAAGCGCGTGAAGCCGCCTGCGGTCCGCCGCAGGTGACACGACAGAAGGCCGTCCGGATGTGAATCCGGACGGCCTTCTGCTTTGCGGGCGCCCGGCCTGCGGCGGATCGGATGCCCCGGGGAAGCGGGATGGAAAGACGTCGCTGGCCCGCGCGCTGCGGTCATCCGGATGTCATGGTGATTTAGAACGCTTCTACCTCCAATGGCTTACTCCCTCTTGAGAATTGTGAGCCACTGCCGCGTTCGCAATAATGTTTCTCATGCACCTGGCCGGTGCAGGCCTGTCCCGGCAGGCCGGGCAGACGTGTCTGCTTCAGCGCTTCATCCGGCCGGCGCACACGGGGGACTCCGGGAGCCCTCGGCTCTCCTCACCTTGGGCCGGCATGCGACATCAGCTCCTCCTGATATGCGCTGCCGGCGTCTTTTTTTGTTCAGCGCATCTTGGCCAGATTTTCGGCCGGTGCCTGCAACAGATCCCGTGCCACGTCCTCGATCTTGCGCCGCTGCGTGCGCGCGGTCTTGCGCAGCATTTCAAAAGCCGGCTGCCGTTCGATGCGCAGCCGTTCCATCAGGATGCCGACCGCGATGCTGATTTCCCGCCGCTCGTCGAGCGCACGCTGCAGGTTCTGGCCGTTGCGGTGCAGCCGGCGCAGGTCTTCCGACCGGGCGAGCGCGGTACGCAGCGTGGGCAGCAGCTGTTCGACGTCGATCGGTTTGACCAGATAGCCCAGCGCACCGCGCTCCACCGCGCTGCGTACCCGGCCCGGATCGCCGAAGGCGGTCAGGAAGATGACCGGCAGCGACAGCTGTTCGTTGAGCAGCGCGGCAAATTCGAGTCCGGACATGCCCGGCAGCTGTTCGTCCAGGATGGCCAGGTCGAAGGTGCTGTCGGCGATCAGCGGCAGGGCCTCTTCCGCCGATCGGCTGGTGCTGACCTGATAGCCGTGTTCGCGCAGGCCGGCGGACAGCGTGGCGGAAATCAGTCTGTCATCTTCGACCAGCAGCAGGTGCGGGCGCTGGTCCGGTTCATCGTCCTGAGGGGTACTCATGTTCGGATTCTCTTCAAAGCGTGATGATGGGCGGGCGCAGAAGCAGGTGGGCCTGCACCCTGTCGGCGTGCTGACGGTAGGTCAGCTCCGTGTGTTCGGGCGGCAGCAGCGCCGCCAGCAGTTCCAGGCCCTGACCCAGGTGACAGCGGGCCTGGAAATCGAAGCCATCGGGCAGATGTCCGTGGTTGCCGATGACGATGAGAGCGCCTTCGCCGCACAGCGAGAGGTCGATGCGGATGCCCTCCGGATCATGGTCGTCGCCGCGGTGGTGCTTGACCGCGTTCATCAGCAGTTCGTTCAGCACGATGGCCAGCGGCACCGTTTCGGCGTCGGCGAGAATGCGCGTGTCGCCACTGCGGTCATTCACCTCCAGCTGCACCGACGACTGGAACAGCCCCTCTATGCTCCCGGCGATCATGCGCAGCAGTTCGCCCAGTACCAGCGGTTCGCCCGGGTGACTGCCCTGCAGCTCGTGGATGACCGCGATCGAGCGGACCTGGCTGATGGCGCCGGTCAGCGCGCTCGCCAGGCCCGGATGCTGTCCAGCGCAGCGTCGCAGCAGGCCGACCACGCCCTGCAGGCTGTTCTTCATCCGGTGATGCGCTTCGCGTACCAGCGTTTCCGACTGTCGTTCCGCCTGCGCAAGCATCTGGGCTTCCGCCCGCTTGCGCACCGTGATGTCTTCCGCCACGCCGGCCACCTGCACCTGACCGCCTTGCGGCTGCCAAGGGAAGGCGCGGCAGTGCAGCCACAGGATCTGTCCGTCGGGCGCCGCCATCCTGACCTCGATCTGAGCGCTTTCCCCCCGCGACTGGGCGGCCAGGAAGGCGTCGAAGCGGGTCCGGTCCGGTGGCGCGATCAGGGTGCGCCAGAGCGCGATGTCATCCTGTCCGGGCAGGCCGGACAGCGCGGTCAGTTCGGAAAAGGCCGGGCTTGCGTAGTGGATGCGGCCGGTCTGCGGATTGCTGACCCAGAAGATTTCGCGGATGTGCTCGGCCAGCAGGTAGAAGCGCTCCTGCGCCGCCTGCATTTCGGCCTCGGCCTGCTTGCGTGCGCGGATGTCGCGAACCACCGCGATCACATGGTCGGCGCCGTCGAGACGGATGCGGGCGCCACTGACATCCACCGGAATGATTTCGCCGTCACGGGCCACGATGAGGCCGTCGTCGTAGCGGGCGCTGCCGGTCGTGCGCAGCAGGTCGAAGGCGTCGGCGATGCGCGCGGTTTCGCTGGCAGGATGGAAGTGCGACACCGGACGCCCGCTCAGTTCGTCACGCCGATAGCCCAGCAGGGCTTCGGCCGCCGCATTGGCGTCCAGCATTTCGCCGTCGAGAGACACCAGGAACAGCGCGTCCGGCACGCCGTCGAAAAGCGTCTGCCAGCCGGGCCGGATTATGTCCTTGGGATAGTGAGGGCCGAGCTGCACCTCGCCCTGCACCGAATCGGTGCCTGTCGCCCCCGGCCCTACGTGCCGGGATGCAACCGGAATAGGTGTGCTGCGGGCCATGCGTGGCGCCCCCTGTATGCCGTTGTGCGGAAGCTCCGACGTCGCTGATGTCGCGCGGGGGTCAGGCGCGGCACGATGGCGATGCGTTCGGACCGGATCTGACGTCCGGCTCGCTTCGTTAACGGATGATTTTATCGCATGGTTCTACTCTTGCGAGCGCAAAGGTGAACGCCTGTTCAAAAATGCTCGGCGAGCACCAGCACCCACACCAGCAGGGCATTGAACAGCGCCACCATGACCGCGGCCGAGCCGATGTCCTTGGCCCGCTTGGCGAGCTGGTGGTTTTCGAGCGAAATGCGGTCCACCGTCGCTTCGATCGCCGAATTGACCAGTTCGACGATGAGGACCGCCAGCACGCTGAAGCACAGCAGCGCGCGCTCGCTGCCGGAGTTGCCCAGCCAGAGGGCCAGCGGGATGAGCACCACCGCGGCCACGACTTCCTGGCGGAAGGCGTCCTCGTGGCGGAAGGCGGCACGCAGGCCGGCCGCCGAATAGCCGGCGGCATTGATCAGCCGGCGCAGCCCGGTCTTGCCCTTGAACGGACTTTCCTGCATGGATTCGGTGTTCCTGTGAAGCCGGGCGCGCCGCAGGGGCCCGCCCGGCGGAAGCGGCTCAGCGGAGTGCGGCCAGCGCGGCGGCGTAGTCCGGTTCCTGCTTGATTTCCGGCACCAGCTCGGCGTGCAGCACGGTGTCGTCGGCATCCAGCACCAGCACCGCGCGCGCGGTCAGACCGGCCAGCGGGCCATCGATGATTTCCACGCCGTAGTTGGCCATGAATTCGCGGCCGCGCAGCGTGGAGAGCGACTGCACGTTCTGCAGGCCTTCGGTTTCGCAGAAGCGCTTCATCGCGAACGGCAGGTCGGCCGAAATGACCAGCACCACGGTATTGGCGATGCCGCCCGCCTGTTCGTTGAACTTGCGGGTGGAGGTCTGGCACACCGGCGTGTCCAGGCTGGGCACGATGTTGAGCACCTTGCGCTTGCCGGCCAGGCTGGCGAGCGACACGTCGGACAGGTCGGTGCCGACCAGTGAGAACGCCGGTGCCTTGCTGCCCTTGGCCGGGAAGTGGCCGGCGAGATGGACGGGGTTGCCGCCGAGCGTGATGGTCTGGGTCATGTCTTTTCCTCCTGCGTGGTGTGATCGCACCTGAACGGCGTGCGGACTGCGGTATGCCCTGATCCCGAGGGTCAGGGGTGGAATACGTAGAGCCGGTAGCCGCCGGCCGATGTCGCGCCCGGATCGACCAGCAGGCTGACCGCATGTTCCGAGTTTCCGGTGAAGGTTTCGGGACGGTCCGCCGCCGGCAGGTAGTCTTCCGGGGCGATCACCCGGCGCAGCACCGGCCGGTCGGCGGTGTCGGTCAGCGTCAGTTCCAGATGTGGCCAGGTCTGCGGGAAGGCGGCGCCATTGCGCAGCAGTGCGTTCAGCCTGAGCAGCGGCGCGCGCTCACGGTCCGGGTTCAGTTCCGACGATTCGATGCTGATCAGGTCGGCGCGGCGCGGTGCGGGCACGCTGCAGCCCAGGCGTTCGCAGGCGCGCTCCAGCACCGGCTTGAGCGCCGGCTGGGCGACCGCCAGTTCGGTGCGGAACACGTAGATGAGCTGGGCGACGGCGGCCAGCGCGAGCAGCGTGCAGCCGGTGGTCCACAGCACGGTGGCGATCAGGCTGCGGCCGGCCGGGGCCGCGTCGCCATACAGCTCACGGCGGATGCGCTGGACTGCTGGGTCGCGCACCGGCTCCAGCCGCGCCGGCACGTCCAGCAGCGGGTCGGGTTCGGCCGGCTGCAGCGTGCCGACCGGCGTCGCTGCAATCGTGTTGTCCGCCAGCGGCGCTGCGTCGGCCGGTGGAACGTCGGCGGCGGTGTCCGGGGCGTCGTGTGCCGATGCATCGGGATCGCGGTAGCGGTCGTCGGTCGCTTCCAGTTCCGCCAGCATGTCGACCACCGGCACCGGCTGCGTGATGTCCGGATCCGCCGCCGGCGGTGATGAGTCTGCTGCTTCGTCCAGCGGCGCGCCCAGGTCGATCGCGATGGCGTCGTCCAGGTCGTCGTCGCGCGGCGTGTCCTGCGTGGTGACCGGCGTATCCGTCAGGTCCGGCTCGACGGCTTCATTGGCGCCCTGGGTCGCCCAGTAATCGGTGGTGCGTTCGACCAGGCATTCAACGCTTTCGCCCGCCTGGGGAGCCGGCAGTTCGCCGGCGTCCGCCGTGCTGCCTTCCGGCGCGTCTTCAGGCGGCCAGTCGGTGATGATGTCGGCGGGTGACTGCGCCGGCGTTTCAATGGCCGGGGCGGTGAGCACGCTCAGCGTGGCGTGACTGTGCTCCGGAGGCGGTGCATCGGCGGCCTGATGGCTGTCGGCCTGCGGGGCTGCAACGGCGCTGCGCGGCAGCGGCAGCTCGACCATGGCGTCCACGGCGTCGAACACCGTATGACAGCGGCCGCAGCGTACCCGGCCTTCGCGTGCCCGGAGCTGAACCGTGTCCAGCCGGAACACGGTGGCGCAGGCCGGGCAGCGGGTGAGCATCAGGCGCGGGTCCCGGTCAGCAGCACCCAGCCCTCGCGCTCACCGGCCACCTCCAGTTCGAAAGCCGGGCGGTAGGCGGCGCGTACCATGTCGGTCTGCGCGGCCAGGATGCCGGACAGCGCGATGCGTCCGCCGCTGCGGGTGAGCCCGCACAGCAGCGGCGCCAGCACGGTGAGCGGGTTGGCCAGGATGTTGGCGACCACCACGTCGGCGGTGTGGTCGATGTTTTCGCGCGAGTGCAGCAGTTCGAGCGTGGCGCCGTTGCGTTCGGCGTTGTAGCGGGCGGCATCCATCGCGTGCGGATCGATGTCGGTGCCGGTCACCCGCGCCGCGCCCAGCTTGGCCGCGGCGAGCGCCAGGATGCCCGAGCCGCAGCCGTAGTCGATGACGGTTTCGCCGCCGCGGATCACGCTGTCCAGCCACTCCAGGCACAGCCGCGTGGTCGGGTGCGAGCCGGTGCCGAAAGCCATGCCCGGGTCCAGCGTGATGTTGATCGCGGCCGGGTCCGGCTGCGCGTGCCACGACGGCACGATCCAGAGCCGCTTCGATACCGGAATCGGTTCGAACTGCGCCTGCGTGATGCGCACCCAGTTCTGCTCGTCCAGCGGCGCGGTGGTGTAGGGCGGCGGGGCGGTCAGGCCGGCGGCTTCCGCCGCTTCGGCCATCGCGGTCGCGTAGTCGGCGTCGCGGTCGAACAGCGCGTGTAGCCGCGAGTGCGGCCACAGTTCGACCGCCACCGGCATGCCCGGCTCGCCGAACTGCGGCTTTTCGTCCGGCGTGCCGGCGTCGGCGTCCTCGATGTCCACCGACAGCGCACCCGCTTCGAGCAGCGCGTCCGACAGCGCCTCGGCGTTGCCGGAATCGGCCAGCAGCGTGACCGTGATCCAGCCGCTGCCCTGTTGAGCGTCGCTCATGCCCGCATTTTCGTCCGCCACTTACTTCGCCTTGGCGGCTTCCTGAGCCGCGAGCTTCTGTTCCAGATAGTGGATGCTGGTGCCGCCGTCCATGAAGCGGCTGTCATGCATCAGTTCCTGGTGCAGCGGGATGTTGGTCTTGATGCCGCTGACGATCATTTCCGACAGCGCGATGCGCATGCGGCGGATCGCCTGCTCGCGGGTGTCGCCGTAGGTGATCACCTTGCCGATCATCGAATCGTAGTGCGGCGGCACCGTGTAGCCCTGATAGACATGCGAGTCGACACGCACGCCCGGGCCGCCCGGCGGATGGTAGCCGGTGATCTTGCCCGGGCTGGGCGTGAACTTGTACGGGTCTTCTGCGTTGATGCGGCACTCGACCGCATGACCGGTCAGCTTGATGTCGCGCTGCTTGAAACGCAGCTTCTCGCCGGCCGCGACGCGGATCTGCTCCTGCACCAGATCGATGCCGGTGATCAGTTCGGTCACCGGATGTTCGACCTGGATGCGGGTGTTCATTTCGATGAAATAGAACTCGCCGTTCTCGTACAGGAATTCGAAGGTGCCGGCGCCGCGGTACTTGATGCGACGGCAGGCTTCGGCGCAGCGCTCGCCCACGCGCTGGATCAGGCGGGCCGGAATGCCGGGGGCCGGCGCTTCCTCGATGATCTTCTGGTGGCGGCGCTGCATCGAGCAGTCGCGTTCACCCAGATAGACCGCATTGCCGTGCGCATCGGCCAGCACCTGGATTTCCACATGGCGCGGGTTCTCGAGGAACTTCTCCATGTAGACCGACGGGTTGTTGAAGGCCGCGCCGGCTTCGGTGCGGGTCATCTGCACCGCATTGATCAGCGCGGCCTCGGTATGCACGGTGCGCATGCCGCGACCGCCGCCGCCGCCGGCCGCCTTGATGATGACCGGGTAGCCGATGCCGCGCGCGATGCGCACGATCTCTTTCGGGTCGTCGCCGAGCGCGCCATCTGAGCCGGGCACGCATGGCACGCCGGCCGCCTTCATCGCGTCCTTGGCCGACACCTTGTCGCCCATCAGCGTGATCGTTTCCGGACGCGGGCCGATGAACACGAAGCCGCTGCGTTCGACGCGCTCGGCGAAGTCCGCGTTCTCCGACAGGAAGCCGTAGCCCGGATGGATGGCTTCGGCGTCGGTGACTTCAGCGGCCGAAATGATGGCCGGAATGTTCAGGTAGGACTGGCCGGACGGTGCCGGCCCGATGCAGACCGATTCGTCGGCCAGCTTGACGTATTTGGCTTCGGTGTCGGCTTCGGAGTGCACCGCCACCGTGCGGATGCCCAGTTCGCGGCAGGCGCGCAGGATGCGCAGCGCGATTTCGCCGCGGTTCGCGATCAGTATCTTTCCGAACATGGGGCGGTCGCTCAGCCGATGACGAACAGCGGCTGGCCGTATTCGACCGGCTGGCCGTTCTCGACCAGGATGGCCTTCACGACGCCAGCCGCGTCGGACTCGATCTCGTTCATCAGCTTCATCGCTTCGATGATGCACAGCGTTTCGCCGATCGACACGGTCTGGCCGACATCGACGAAGGCCTTGCCGCCCGGCGTGGCGGAACGATAGAAGCTGCCCACCATCGGCGACTTCACGACATGCCCTTCGGGCAGCGCGCTTTCGGCGGGTGCGGCCGGGGCGGCGGCTACCGGGGCCGGTGCAGCGGCAGCGACCGGCGCGGGTGCGGCGACATAAGTGGTCTGACCGACCTGCGCCGGCAGGTGCTTGGCGATCCGGACCTTCTCTTCGCCTTCGGTCACTTCCAGTTCGGAAATGCCCGATTCCTGCACCAGGTCGATCAGTTTCTTGAGTTTGCGCAAATCCATGATGTTTCCCCGCGTGAGCCGGCCTCGTCGGACCGGCGAGTGTTTATTGTTTGCTGCCGAGACGCCGCAGCGCGAACTCGAGCGCCGCTTCGTAACCGTAGGCGCCCAGACCGCACACGACGCCGACCGCGATGTCCGACAGATAGGAGTGATGGCGGAAGGCTTCCCGCGCATGCACGTTCGACAGATGCACCTCGACGAACGGAATGGCGACCGCGGCCAGCGCGTCACGGATGGCCACGCTGGTGTGCGTGTAGGCCGCCGGATTGATCACGATGAAATTCACGCCCTCGCCGCGTGCGGCCTGTATCCGGCTGACCAGATCGCCTTCGTGATTGCTCTGGAAGCATTCCAGCGTGACACCCGCACCGAGCGCGACCACCTTGAGCTTCGCGTCGATGTCGGCGAGCGTCAGATGACCGTAGATTTCGGGTTCGCGAGTGCCCAGCAGATTCAGGTTGGGGCCGTGCAGTACGAGGATGCGACGGGCGCCGGCACCGCTTTCCGCGGCGTCCGGCTGCGTGGCAGGTTTGGTCGCCTTGCGGCGCGTTGTGGGCTGCATGCCGGCAAGTTTGCCGGAATTCGCGTCAGATTGTCCAGCAAGGGTATTCGACCGGGGCCGCGACGCCGCGCGGGCACCGCCGCTCCTTGTCCGGTTCCGGAACGCTTGGGGCGGAGGCGATCCCGGGCCGGCTGATGCCCTGCGCCAGGGTGGACCGCTACCGGGCCCGCGCCTGCAGGATGGCGTCCAGTTCGGCTTCCTTGTAGGCGCCGAGCTTGCGTTCGACGATCTGTCCGTCGCGCGAGAAGATGACGGTAAAAGGCATCGCCTGCTGTGCATTGCCCAGGTCCGACGACAGCTGTATCGCGTCGGCGCCGCCGATCAGCAGCGGATAGGCGATCTTTTCTTCCTGCAGGTAACGCCGCACGTTGTCTGCATTGTCGATGCTGATGCCTACAAATTGAACGCCACGCGACGCGTACTTCTCGGACAGTCGCGAGAAGGCCGGCATTTCTTCCCGGCACGGTGCGCACCAGGTCGCCCAGAAATTGACGACCCGCACCTTGTCGCGCCAGGCGGAGAAGGGCATGGGCCGGCCCTCGGCATCCGCCAGTTTCATTGCTTCCAGCCGTTCCGCGTCGCCAGCGGTGGCCGGGGACAGCGCCGGCAGGCGACTCTTTCCGAACCAGATGCCGGCGACGCCGGCCCCGGCGATCACCGCGGCGATCAGGCCGCGGCGCGTCCATCTGTTCATTCGGTTTCCTCTTCCTTGTCGAGCAGTGCGCGCAGCGATTCCGCGCGCATCCGTTCGCGGCTGCGCGAACGCTCCAGACCGGCCGGGAAGACCGAAAGTTCGACCGGCAGATCGTCCCAGTCGAACAGCAGGGTCGTTTCCGGGCTGTTGCGATCGGGCCGGCGCGGGTCGCGGCTGTCGAAATCGACGCCGTTGTTCAACAGGAAGACTTCGACTTCCTTGGCGCTGTCGGCGAATACCTGCAGTTCGATCGCCGAGAAACGGCCGGCGGTGCCGTCCACCACGCCGCCAGTCGCGTACGGCTTGAAACGATCCAGCTCGACCATCAGTTCGAGCGTCGCGCTGCGCAGCGTGCGCAGCTGTTCAGGCTGCTCGTCGGCGAAGTAGATGGCCTGGTAGTCCCGCACCGCCTCCTCGATTTCGGCGTTGGTGGGCAATTCCTCGTTCGGGCCGATGCCGAGCTGGCGGGCGGCCTTGCGCTTGGCCATGCCGTAGTCGCGCATGCCTTCTTCCGCGATCAGGCGCGCTGCGGCACTGGCGATCTGGCGTCGGATGTTGCTGGGGCGCATGGTCGGGTGCAGCAGGGAAAGGTGAAGCGGGTTGGTAGAATCCTCGGCCATTCTGTCACATCGCTCCACCATGCACATTCACATCCTCGGCATCTGCGGCACCTTCATGGGCGGCATTGCCGCGCTGGCGCGGGAGGCGGGGCATCGCGTCACCGGCTGTGACGCCAATGTCTATCCGCCGATGAGTACCCAGCTGGAAAGCCTGGGCATCGAACTGATCGAGGGCTACGACCTCGGCCAGATCGGTCTGGCGCCGGACGTGTTCGTGGTCGGGAACGCGGTGTCGCGCGGCAATCCGCTGCTCGAGGAAATTCTCGATCGCGGCCTGCCCTATGTTTCGGGGCCGCAGTGGCTGGCCGAACACGTGCTTGCCGGTCGCTGGGTACTCGCGGTGGCCGGCACGCACGGCAAGACCACCACCACGTCCATGCTGGCGTGGATGCTGGAGGCCGCGGGTCTGAAGCCCGGTTTCCTGATCGGCGGCGTGCCGCAGAACTTCGGCGTGTCGGCCCGGCTGGGTGATGCACCCTTCTTCGTGATCGAGGCCGACGAGTACGACACCGCTTTCTGCGACAAGCGCTCCAAGTTCGTGCACTACCGCCCGCGCACCGCCATCCTCAACAACCTTGAGTTCGATCATGCAGACATCTTTCCGGATCTTGCCGCGATCGAAACGCAGTTTCATCATCTCGTGCGCACCATGCCTCGGCTTGGCCTGGTGGTGGCGAATGGCGGTGAAGACGCCCTGAAACGCGTGATCGCGCGCGGGCTTTGGAGCGAAATCGAGTGGTTCAATGGTGCGGCGGGCTGGCAGGTCGAATCGACCGGCGATGAGCTGGCGGTGGTCGGCCCGGCGGGTGAACGGGTGACCGGACGTCTTGCGATGCCGGGCCGCCACAACGCGAACAACGCGCTGGCCGCCATGCTGGCCGCGCGCCACGCAGGCGTTCGGCCGGAGCACGCGCTTGCGTCGCTGTCCGGGTTCGGCGGCATACGTCGCCGGCTGGAGCGGGTGGGTGAGGCCGCCGGTGTGACCGTCTACGACGATTTCGCCCACCACCCGACCGCAATCGACGAAACGCTGGCCGCGCTGCGTTCGGTTGTCGGCCGGTCGCGCATCCTTGCGGTGATCGAACCGCGCTCCAATACGATGAAGCTCGGTGTCATGAAAGCGCGCCTGCCGGCAGCGCTCGAAAAGGCGGATGTCTGTTACTGCCTGGGTGGCAGTGCGCTCGGCTGGGATGCGGCGGAAGCCCTGTCGCCGCTGGGCGAGCGGGCGAAGGTGGGTAGCTCGGTCGATGAGCTGGTGTCATGGATCGCGCAGGATGCCCGGCCTGGAGACCATGTGCTGGTGATGAGCAACGGCGGCTTCGGCGGCATTCACGGCAGGCTGCTCCAGGCGCTCGCCCAGACCCGTTGACGGCACTGACATGGTGCGGGGCAATATTGATAAGGATCAATACCCGTGTTAGCTTATGCCTGTTATGCGGCCAGCAGAAGCCGTATCAAGGGAGATAACACTTTCGGGGCGGTGTGCAGTGTCCGCGGTGTTCAGCCAATCAAACGGTTTCAGCATTGTTGCGCGACGCAACTGTTCGTTGTCGCCGCGTGCGCTTCTGGCTTTCTTCCTCGTTACGGCGGTGTTGTCCCTCACGATCGCGACAGCGTGGGCAATGGCCGGCGTCTGGTGGGTGTTCCCGTTCGCGGGAATCGAAATCGGTGCGCTGGGTATTGCCTTCATCGCGTTCGGCAGGCGCGTGGGTGACTTCGAGCGCATCCATCTCGACGACGAACGTCTCGTGGTGGAGCTGTGCGAGAGGGATCGCGTCTGCAGGCATGAATTTGTGCCCGCATGGGCCCGGGTGGAGACACGGAGGGTAGGCCTGGGCTCCGAAGTTGTCGTGCGCTGCCGCGATCACCAGATCGTGGTGGGGCGCTATCTGGACGAGGGAGGCCGCGAGTTGCTGGCGCGGGAGCTGTCGGCTAGATTGCGGGAAAAACGGTTTTAAGACCGCGGTTTCAGAATCAATCACAACATATATCTGGGGTTGCAATATGGCGCTATCAAGAGGTGGCTCGTCCATCGCCCGTCGGGCATGGGCCGGGATGGGGTTGTTTCTGCTGGCTGGGCTTGCCCAGGCGGAAATGAGGCTCAACCTGCAGGAGCCGATCACCGAACTGGGTCACAAGGTGTATGACCTGCACCTGCTGATGACCATCGTCTGTGGCGTCATTTTCGTCGCCGTTTTCGGCGTGATGTTTTGGTCGGTGTTCGTGCACCGCAAGTCGGCGGGTCACAAGGCCGCCACCTTCCATGAAAGCACCACGGTCGAAATCCTCTGGACCATCGTTCCGGTCTTCATCCTGCTGGGCATGGCCTGGCCGGCGACCAAGACCATCCTGGCGATGCGCGACACCAGCAACCCCGACATCACCATCAAGGCCACCGGCTACCAGTGGAAGTGGGGCTATGACTATCTGAAGGGCGCCGGCGAAGGCATCAGCTTCACCAGCAACCTGTCGACCCCGCAGCCGCAGATCCGCAACGAAGCCGCCAAGGGCACCGATTATCTGCTCGAAGTCGACAACGAGCTGGTCGTGCCGGTCGGCAAGAAGGTGCGCATCCTGACCACCGCCAACGACGTGATCCACGCTTGGTGGGTGCCGGCGCTGGCGGTCAAGCAGGATGCGATTCCCGGCTTCATCCGCGACACCTGGTTCCGTGCCGAGAAGACCGGCACCTTCCGCGGTCAGTGCGCAGAGCTGTGCGGCAAGGACCACGGCTACATGCCCATCGTCGTCAAGGTCGTGACCGAAGAGGAATACGCAGCCTGGACCGAGAAGAAGAAGGCCGAGCAGGCTGCCGCCGCGGACGATCCGAACAAGATGTACACCGTTGAAGAACTGGCTCCGCGCGGCGAGAAGATCTTTGCAGCCAACTGCGCCGCCTGTCATCAGGCCAATGGCCAGGGCCTTCCGCCGGCCTTCCCGGCACTGGATGGTTCCAAGGTCGTCCTCGGTCCGCAGGACGGTCAGATCGACGTGCTGCTGCATGGTCGTCAGGGTACCGCGATGGCGTCGTTCAAGCACATGAGCGACACCGACATCGCCGCCGTGATCACCTACACGCGGAACAGCTGGAGCAACAAGACCGGCGAAGTGGTCCAACCGTCGGACATCAAGATGGCGCGCGAGTAAGCGGCCTCTCTGAACGTTCAGTCAATTTCTAGATTTCGGGAGACATACATGGCTGCGATTCCGGGCGGTGCCGACCACTCGCACGATCATTCGCATGATCACCACCCCAGCGGACTGATGCGCTGGGTCACCACGACCAATCACAAGGACATCGGCTCGATGTACCTGTGGTTCTCGTTCGCAATGTTCATCGTCGGCGGCATCATGGCGCTGGTTATCCGCGCCGAGCTGTTCCAGCCGGGCCTGCAGGTGGTCGATCCTGACCGCTTCAACCAGATGACCACGCTGCACGGTCTCATCATGGTGTTCGGCGCCATCATGCCGGCCTTCGTCGGCTTCGCGAACTGGATGCTGCCGCTCATGATCGGCGCCTCCGACATGGCGTTCGCGCGCATGAACAACTGGTCGTTCTGGCTGCTGCCGCCGGCCGCCATCCTGCTGACCGGCTCGCTGCTGGTGCCGGGTGGTGCCGCCGCTTCGGGCTGGACGCTGTATCCGCCGCTGACCGTGCAAATGGGCATCGGCATGGACATGGCGATCTTCGCGGTGCACATCCTGGGCATCTCCTCGATCATGGGCTCGATCAACATCGTGACCACGATCCTGAACATGCGCGCCCCGGGCATGACGCTGATGAAGATGCCGCTGTTCTGCTGGACCTGGCTCATCACCGCCTACCTCGTTATCGCCGTGATGCCGGTTCTGGCCGGTGCGGTCACCATGATCCTGACCGACCGTCACTTCGGTACCAGCTTCTTCAACGCTGCCGGTGGCGGTGACCCGGTCCTGTACCAGCACATCTTCTGGTTCTTCGGTCACCCCGAGGTGTACATCATCGCGATCCCGGCCTTCGGCGTCGTGTCGCAGGTGATCCCGGCCTTCTCGCGCAAGCCGCTGTTCGGCTACGCCTCCATGGTGTACGCGACCTCGTCGATCGCCATCCTGTCCTTCATCGTGTGGGCGCACCACATGTACACGGTGGGCATGCCGGTGGCCGGTCAGCTGTACTTCATGTTTGCCACCATGCTGATCGCGGTGCCGACCGGCGTGAAGGTGTTCAACTGGGTGGCCACCATGTGGCGCGGCTCGCTGACCTTCGAAACCCCGATGCTGTTCTCGATCGGCTTCCTGTTCCTCTTCACGCTGGGTGGCTTCTCCGGTCTGGTGCTGTCGATGACCGCGGTGGACGTGCAGCTGCATGACAGCTACTACGTGGTGGCTCACTTCCACTACGTGATGGTGGCGGGTGCGCTGTTCTCGGCCTACGCCGGCGCCTACTACTGGCTGCCGAAGTGGACCGGTCACATGTACGACGAGAAGCTCGGCAAGCTGCACTTCTGGCTCTCGCTGATTTTCTTCAACATGACCTTCTTCGTGCAGCACTTCCTGGGTCTGGCCGGCATGCCGCGCCGCATCCCGGACTACTCGCTGCAGTTCGCCGAATTCAACAAGATCTCGTCGATCGGCGCCTTCGGTTTCGGCCTGTCGCAGCTGGTGTTCCTGGTCGTGGTGCTGAAGTGCCTGAAGGGTGGCGAAAAGGCCTCGGCCAAGCCGTGGGACGGTGCTGAAGGTCTGGAATGGACCGTGCCGTCGCCGGCGCCGCACCACACCTTCGAAGTGCCGCCGGTCGTCAAGTGAGCAATCAGGTGACCGGAATGGATGAAGAACTCCGCCGCCGCAACGTGCGTACCGCGTTGTGGCTGGCGGCGACCGCGATCGCCGTGTTCGTGATGTTCATCGTGCGTTACGGAATGTCGTCCCAATGACCGAACCGAGGTCAGGAGCGGAAGAGGCCACCGGCCGCAACCGCTCCACACTGATCCGCCTGGTGGTGTCCGCCTTTCTGATGTTCGGCTTCGGCTACGCGCTGGTGCCGTTCTACGAGAAGCTGTGCCAGGTGCTCGACGTGAACAACCTGAACAAGCAGGACAATGCGCTGCCGCTGAACACCCAGGTGGACCGGTCGCGCAGCGTCACCGTTGAGTTCGACGCCAACCTTCACCGGCTGCCGTGGAATTTCAAGCCGGTGACCGGTTCGCTGGTGGTTCATCCGGGCGAGATCGTGACGGTCGAGTACGAGGTGTCGAACAATCGCGAAAACGCGGTGACCGGTCAGGCCATTCCGAGTTACACGCCGTCCGCGGCAATGCAGTATTTCCAGAAGCTCGACTGCTTCTGTTTCAAGCAGCAGACGCTGGCAGCGGGGGAGACGCGGCGCATGCCGATCGCCTTCCTCGTGTCGCCGTCCCTGCCCAAGGACATCAACACGATCACGCTCTCCTACACCTTCTTCGAGGTGCCGGGCGCAAACGCGGCGAACGTGCAGAGTGAAAAGGCCGGGGGCTGACGCTTGGCCGGGCTGGTGAAAAATGTGGTGACGGTGTTGTCCGCCTTCGTCGGAATCCGCCGTAAGGGCGATCACGACGAGGCGGCGGCCTCGCTGACACCGCTGCAGGTTATAGTCACGGGTGTGGTTGCAGCCGCGCTGTTCGTGATTGCAGTGATCTTGGGTGTAAGAATTCTGATAAGCATCGCTTGAGAGAAACCGGGAAGGAAAAAGACAAATGAGCAGCTCGCATACGCCACAGCAGGCCCCGTACTACTACGTGCCTGCACCCTCGACCTACCCGATCACCGGGTCGATCGCCCTGTTCCTGTTCGCACTGGGTTCTGTGCTGACCATGAACAAGATCAGCGGTGGCGGCTTCGTGCTCGGCGCCGGCCTGCTGGTGCTGTTCTACATGATGTACATCTGGTTCGGCAAAGTCGCCCAGGAGTCCGAAGGCGGTCTGTACAGCAAGCGCGTGGGCGTGTCCTTCCGCTGGGCGATGGGCTGGTTCATCTTCTCGGAAGTGATGTTCTTCGCCGCGTTCTTCGGCGCGCTGTTCTACGCTCGCGTGCTGGCCATGCCGGATCTCGCCAGCCTCGAGCATCAGGCGCTGCTGTGGCCGGACGCCAAGGCCCTGTGGCCGAACGCCGGTCCGGCCTATGACGGTGGTCCCTTCACGCCTATGGGCGCATGGGGCATTCCGGCCATCAACACGCTGCTGCTGCTGACCTCGGGTGTCACGCTGACCTGGGCTCACCACGGCCTGCTGCACAACAACCGTGGCCAGCTGAAGCTGGGTCTGTTCCTGACCATCGCTCTCGGCGCCGTCTTCCTGTTCCTGCAGGGCTACGAATACGCCCACGCGTACTCCGAACTGAACGTCAAGATGACCACCGGCGTGTTCGGTTCCGTGTTCTACATGCTCACCGGCTTCCACGGTTTTCACGTGACTGTTGGTGCAACCATGCTGATCGTGATACTGTGCCGCGTCCTTGCGGGCCACTTCAGCCCGGAAAACCACTTCGGCTTCGAAGCGGTTGCGTGGTACTGGCATTTTGTCGACGTCGTCTGGCTGCTGCTTTTCGTCGTCGTGTATTGGATCTGACGTCAAATCGGGATCTGCGAGGAGGAGAGTGGGCCGGTAAGCAAAGAAGAGCCCTTATAAAATAAACGCTCGGCGCCGCACATCGTGCGGCGCTTTTTTTCGTGCCTAGGTTTCGTGCCGGGAATGATTCCGGTGTCCCGTTGCCCACGTCGTCGGTTGAGGCGTGTGGGCGGGAGGAGGCGCCTGCCGGGTGATGCGGCAGGGCAGAAGGTGCGGACAGGGCGGGGGCGGCCGGCGAGCGCCGGCGCCGAGGGCGTCAGAGCTTGCCGGTGATGAAACCGAAGCGGTAGCCGGCCATCAGCAGGATGAACAGCGTCATCGACAGGCCCACCCGTATTGCCAGCGAACGCAGCATGCGGGTCGAGTTGCCGGTGTCGCGGAACAGGAAAAAGAGGGCTGAACCGAGGCTTGCGAGCACGGTCAGCAGCATGAAGATCACGAGGTAGCGCATCAGAGGAATCCTTGTCTCGGTGAGTCAGTTTACTCGCCGGGAGAGCAACGGCAATGCTTGAGTTCACTTTGGCGGGACGTTCGTTCCGCATTCGCTTCTGGCCTGCGGTGGCCTGTCTGCTGGTGATCGCCCTCACGCTGATGGCGGCACGCTGGCAGACAGCGCGGGCGCATTACAAGCAGTCGCTCGAAGACGCCTACGTGCTGGCGCAGGCGCAGCCGCCGCTCGAACTGACCGCATGGGGTGCAGATGCGCCGCCCGACTACATCCGGGCGTCGGTCAAGGGCACCTGGCGGACTGATGCGCTCATCTTCGCCGACAACCAGGTGAAGGACGGACAGGCAGGGTACGGCGTCTACATGCCGCTCTGTCAGACCGCGACCCGCTGCGTGCTGGTGGCGCGCGGCTGGGTGGGCCACGGCGGCCGGCGCGACCGCCTGCCCACGGTGAGCACGCCGCAGGGCGATCAGCAGGTGGAGGGCGTCGTGACCGCGCCCGCCGGCCGTTTCGTCGAACTGTCGGACGACGCGGTGCAGGGCCGGGTGTGGCAGAACGTGACGGTGGACCGGGCAAGCCGCGCGTTCGGGTTGGAACTTGCGCCCTTCATTCTTGTTCAGGGCGGAGGCGCGGACGACGGACTGCGCCGTGACGCGGTGCGCCCTGATTTCGGCATCAACAAGCACTGGATGTACGCCGCCCAGTGGTACGGCTTTGCGCTGGTCACCCTGGTGTCCGGTCTGTATGCGGCGATGAGAAAAACTGGAGACAAGTCTTGAAGGGCAGGAAGATTCTGATCATTCTGGCGGCGGTCTGCGTACTGCCGCTGCTCGCGTCCTACGCGATGTATTTCTTCTGGCGGCCGGACAGCACGGTCAATTACGGCCAGCTGCTGTCGCCACGCCCCCTGCCCAGCGAAACGCTGACCGCGGTGGACGGCAAGTCCTTTGCGTTTTCCGCGGTGAAGGGACGTTGGACCCTGGTACTGGCCGACGGCGCTGCCTGTGACGCCAAGTGTGAAGAACTTCTGTACTTCATCCGGCAGGTGCGCAAGGCGCAGGGCGAACACCAGGACCGCATCGAGCGCGTGTGGCTGCTGACCGACGGAGCGCAGCCCAAACCGGAGCTGCTGTCGGCGATCGAAGGCATGCACGTGGTGCGCGCCGCCGGCAGCGCGACGCTCGCCGCCTTCGCCACCGATCCGGCGCATCCGCGCGCCATCCATCTGGTCGATCCGCTGGGGCAGGTCATGATGCGCTACCCGGATGATCCGGACCCCAAGAAGATGATCAAGGATTTCCAACGACTGATGAAGTACTCGAGGCTGGGCTGATGAAGACCTATCGCACGCTGCTGCTGACCACCGTAGTCATGACCTTCGCGCTGATCGTGCTCGGCGCCTATGTGCGGCTGTCCGACGCCGGCCTGGGCTGTCCGGACTGGCCCGGCTGTTACGGGCATCCGACCGTGATCCACGCATCCGAACACATTTCCGCCGCGCAGGCCGCCAACCCGGACGGCCCGGTGTCCTTCGCCAAGGCGTGGAAGGAAATGATCCACCGCTACTTCGCAGGCATCGTCGGCCTGTGCATCGTCGCCATCGCGGTGCTGGCCTGGCGGAACCGTCGCGAGCGGGGCGCGTCGCCTGTACTGGCCACCGTCCTGATCGGCGTGCTGGTGCTGCAGGCGCTGTTCGGCAAATGGACGGTCACCATGCTGCTGAAGCCGGCCATCGTGACCGGCCATCTGATCGGTGGCCTCACCGTGCTCACGCTGCTGGTGTGGCTGTACGCCCGGGCGCGTGGCGCCGGCGGGCGCCCGGCCAGACCGGGGCTGCGCACCTTCGCCGCGCTCGCTTTCGTCGTGCTGGCGGCGCAGATTTCGCTCGGCGGGTGGGTGAGCACCAACTACGCGGCGCTGGCCTGTACCGATCTGCCGACCTGCCATGGTGAATGGGTGCCGCAGATGGACATCCGTAACGGCTTCCACATCGTGCGCGAGCTGGGTCAGAGTGCGGATGGCGAAACGCTCACCATGGACGCGCTCACCGCCATCCACTGGATGCACCGGCTGGGCGCAGTGATCGCCGCGCTGGTGATCGGTGCACTGGCGTTCGCGCTGCGCGCCAACCAGCACCGCACGCTGGGCAATGCGCTGCTGGCGGTACTCGTGCTGCAGGTGTCGCTCGGTGTGGCCAACGTCTGGCTCAGCCTGCCGCTGCCGCTGGCCGCCGCGCACAATGGTGGCGCTGCAGCATTGGTGATCCTGATGGTGCTGATAAACTATCGAGTTCGCGCAAACGCGCAGTACTGAACACCCGGAGCCCTGCATGAAAGCCCTGCGGCTTGATCGACAGCCCTTCCAGCTGAAACTGTCCAATTACCTGCAACTCACCAAGCCGCGGGTCGTTTCGCTCATCGTCTTCTGTGCCGTGATCGGCATGTTCCTCGCGGTGCCGTCCGGCCTGCCCGACATGGGCGTGGTGCTGGCGGCCACCGTGGGCATCGCGCTGGTGGCGGGCGCTGCCGCCGCGGTGAACTGTCTGGTGGAACAGAAGATCGACGCGGTGATGGCGCGCACCCGCGCCCGTCCGCTGCCGCGTGGCGAAGTGAATTCCTTCGAAACGCTGGCCTTTTCCGGCGTGGTCGGCGGTGTCGGCCTGTCCATGCTCTACCACTGGGTGAACCCGCTCACCATGTGGCTCACGCTGGGCACCTTCATCGGTTACGCCATCATCTACACCGTGTTCCTGAAGCCGGCCACGCCGCAGAACATCGTGATCGGCGGCGCCTCCGGCGCGATGCCGCCGGTGCTGGGCTGGGCCGCGGTGACCGGCGAGGTGTCCGCGGACGCGCTGCTGCTGTTCCTGATCATCTTCGCGTGGACGCCGCCGCACTTCTGGGCACTTGCGCTCTACCGCACCCAGGAATACGCCAAGGCCGGTCTGCCCATGCTGCCGGTGACCCACGGCGCGGAATACACCCGCCTGCAGGTCTTCCTGTACACCCTCATCCTGTTCGCGGTCACCGTGCTGCCCTTCGCGTCGCGCATGAGCGGCTGGATCTACCTGGTGTCCGCGGCCGTGCTGTCCGGCATGTTCATCGTCTACGCCTGGCGGCTGATGCGGAACTACTCGGACGAACTGGCGAAGAAAACCTTCCGCTTCTCGCTGTGGCACCTGTCGCTGCTGTTCGCAGCGCTGCTGGTCGACCACTACGTGAAGCTGTGAAGCGCCGCTCCTTCATCGCCACGCTGCTGGCAGGGGCGATGGCGTTTGCGCTGGGCGGCTGTGGCCGGTCCGGGCCGCGCTTCCACAGCGTGGACATCACCGGTGCCGAGTACGCCAAGGGCTTCTCGCTGACCGACCACACCGGTGCTGCCCGTACTCTGGCCGACTACAAGGGCAAGGTGGTGACCGTGTTTTTCGGTTTCACCCACTGCCCGGACGTGTGTCCGACCAGTCTGGCCACCATGAAGCAGGCGCTCACGCTGCTTGGGCCGGACGCCGCGCGGGTGCAGGTGCTGTTCATCACGCTGGACCCCGAACGCGATACCGGCGAACTGCTGGCGGCCTATGTGCCGCAGTTCGACCCGTCCTTCGTGGGCCTGCGCGGCGACGCGGCCGCCACTGCGGCAGCGGCCAAGGAATACAAGATCTTCTACCAGAAGGTGGCGGGCAAGACCCCGGACAGCTATACGCTGGACCACTCCGCAGGCACCTATGTGCACGATGCGCAGGGCCATGTCCGGCTGTTCATCCGCCATGGCGAAACACCGCAGAAGATCGCCGACGATCTGAAGGCGCTGCTCGCCCAGGGCTGAGCCGGAGGCGAACGAGGACAACAAAAAAGCGACCCGGAGGTCGCTTTTTTGTTTGGGCGTCCGGAGACTCAGGCCGCCATGCCCAGCATCTTCTGCATCGACGCCTTCATCTTCTGCATGGCCTTGGCTTCGATCTGGCGGATGCGCTCGGCCGACACGCCGTACTCGGCAGCCAGTTCGTGCAGCGTGGCCGCTTCGCCGTCCTGCACCAGCCAGCGCCGCTGCACGATGGCACGGCTGCGGTCGTCCAGCGCGGCCAGCGCCGAGTGCAGACCGTCTTCCTGCAGACGGACGTTCTGCGCCGCTTCCATCACGTCCAGCGGTTCGGCGGCCGAATCGGCCAGCCAGTGGATGGGCGCCAGACGGGCGCTGTCGCGGTCGTCGTCCTCGCTGCTGCCTTCGAGCGCGACATCCTGACCGGACAGGCGGGTTTCCATCTCCACCACTTCTTCCGGCTTCACGCCCAGCGTCTTCGCCACTTCCTGCACTTCGGCCGGATTCAGCGTGTTGCTGCTGTGCTTGAGGCTGCGCAGATTGAAGAACAGCTTGCGCTGCGCCTTGGTGGTGGCGACCTTGACCAGGCGCCAGTTGCGCAGGATGTACTCGTGGATTTCCGCCTTGATCCAGTGGATGGCGAAGGACACCAGACGCACGCCGCGGTCCGGGTCGAAGCGTTTCACCGCCTTCATCAGACCGATATTGCCTTCCTGGATCAGGTCGGCGTGCGGCAGGCCGTAGCCCAGATAGCCGCGCGCGATCGCAATCACCAGACGCAGGTGGGACATGACCAGGGTGCGCGCTGCATCGAGGTCTTCGTCGTCACGGAAACGGCGGGCGAGCGACTGTTCCTGCTCTTCGGTGAGCAGCGGAACGCGGCTGGCCGCCTGGATGTAGCTGTCGATATTGCCCAGCGCGCCGGGCGCCGGCAGATTCGGAACCATCAGAGCATGGGTCATGATTCATTCCTCCCTTGAGGGTCAACATTAGCACTCTCTGACAGGGAGTGCTAACAGTGCGTTCGGGCAAGTTCGTATCAAAACTTGAGCCGGGCTCCGCTGCGCCGCCGGCCGGTCTTCAGGCGTCCTTCAGCGTCTGCATGTCGATCACGAAGCGGTACTTCACGTCGCTTTTCAGCATGCGGCCGTAGGCGTCCTCGATCGCCTGCATCGGAATCATCTCGATGTCGGCGGTGATGCCTTTCTCCGCACAGAAATCCAGCATTTCCTGGGTTTCCGCGATGCCGCCGATCAGCGAGCCGGCGATCCGGCGGCGTCCGAAGATGAGATTGCCGACCGAGGGCGACGGATGCGGCTCGGCCGGAACGCCGACCAGCGTGAGCGTGCCGTCGCGCCTGAGCAGCGTCACGAAGGCATCGAGGTCGTGCGGCGCGGCCACCGTGTTCAGGATGAAATCGAAGCTGCCGGCGTGGGCGGCCATTTCGTCCGCGTTCTTCGACACCACCACTTCGTCGGCGCCGAGCGCCCGCGCGTCGTCGCGCTTCGAGGGCGAGGTGGTGAAGGCGACCACGTGGGCGCCCAGCGCATGCGCAAGCTTGATCCCCATGTGGCCGAGTCCGCCGATGCCGACCACGCCCACCTTGCTGCCCGGGCCCACTTTCCAGTGCCGCAGCGGCGACCAGGTGGTGATGCCGGCGCACAGCAGCGGCGCTACGCCGGCCAGATCCTGTTCGCCGTGATTGATGCGCAGCACGAAGTGTTCGGTCACCACGATGGCGGTCGAGTAGCCGCCATAGGTGTTCTCGCCGCCGCCGTACACCGGGCCGTTGTAGGTCGCGGTGAAGCCGTGCTCGCAGTACTGTTCCAGGCCCTCGCCGCAGGACGGGCAGTTGCGGCAGCTGTCGACCATGCAGCCGACGCCGACCAGATCGCCCACCTTCACCTTGGTCACCCCGGCGCCGACCGCGCTCACCCGGCCGACGATTTCATGGCCCGGTACGCAGGGGTAGATCGTGCCCGGCCATTCGCCGCGCGTGGTGTGCAGGTCGGAATGGCAGACGCCGCAGTACAGGATGTCGATCGCGACGTCCTGCGTGCCGGGGCTGCGCCGCTCGAATGAGAAGGGTGCAAGCGGCGTGGTGGCGGAACGGGCGGCGTAGGCGTAGGTCTTCATGGGCGGTCTCCGGATGAAGCGTGCGATCGGCCGGCCACGGAATGCGGCCGCTGATGCCCTCAAGTCTAGGATGTGGAATGCCACCGGGGCGCGTAGGTTTCAGCAAGCCCTGTGAAGCCTCGCTTCTCAATCGGGAGGCCGCCCCTGCAGGCGGCTGCCGGACGGTTCTGGGCCGGTCCGGCGGCGCGCGCTACAATCCGGGACATCCATGGGCCGACTTCCGCCAACCATGTTCCGTTCCGTCGCAAGCTTCCTGCTGCTGTGCCTGCCGCTGCTCGCGTCGGCGCAGCTGCGTTCGATTCCGCCGGACGCGATCAAGGCCAAGATGAAACCGCCCCAGAACGGCGTGGCCGAAGTCGGCAAATACACATTCAAGCTGGCGCCCGGTGCGCAGATCCGTTCGACCGACAATCGCATCATGCTGCCGGTGATGATAGGCAGCGAGCAGGTGGTGCGTTACCAGCTCGACGCCCAGGGGCAGCTGTTCCGCGTCTGGGTGCTGTCGCCGGACGAGATCGACCTGCCGGCGCCCAAACAGTAATTTTCCCGTTCCCCGATGACCCGCAAGATTTACATCAAGACCTTCGGCTGCCAGATGAACGAGTACGACTCGGACAAGATGGCCGACGTGCTCGGCGACGCCGAAGGTCTGGAAAAGACCGACCGCCCCGAAGAGGCCGACGTCATCCTGTTCAATACCTGTTCGGTGCGCGAGAAGGCGCAGGAAAAGGTGTTCCATGACCTTGGCCGGGTGAAGCACCTGAAGCGAGAGAACCCCAACCTCATCATCGGCGTCGGCGGCTGTGTCGCCAGCCAGGAGGGTGCGGCCATCGTCGAGCGTGCGCCCTACGTCGATCTGGTGTTCGGCCCGCAGACACTGCACCGGCTGCCCGACCTCATTTCGAAGCGCCGCGCCAGCGGCCGCCCGCAGGTGGACATCAGCTTCCCGGAAATCGAGAAGTTCGACCACATGCCGCCGGCGCGGGTCGAGGGCGCGACCGCCTTCGTGTCCATCATGGAAGGCTGTTCGAAGTACTGCACCTTCTGCGTCGTGCCCTACACGCGCGGCGAGGAAGTGTCGCGCCCGCTGGACGACATCCTGACCGAGATCGCCACGCTGGTCGGGCAGGGCGTGAAGGAAGTGACGCTGCTCGGCCAGAACGTGAATGCCTGGCGTGCACCGATCAGCCGTGACTCGGACGACATCGGCGACTTCGCCTTCCTGCTCGAATGCGTGCATGAGGTACCGGGCATCGAGCGCATCCGCTACACCACTTCGCATCCGCGTGAAATGACGCAGCGGGTGATCGACGCCTACGCGAAGCTGCCCAAGCTGGTGTCGCAGCTGCACCTGCCGGTGCAGTCCGGCTCCGACCGCGTGCTGGCGGCGATGAAGCGCGGCTACACCGCGCTCGAATACAAGGCGGTGGTGCGCAAGCTGCGCGCCGCGCGCCCCGACCTGTCGCTGACCTCGGATTTCATCGTCGGCTTCCCGGGTGAGACCGAAGAGGATTTCGAAAAGACGATGAAGCTGATCGACGACGTCGGCTTCGACGGCAGCTTCAGCTTCGTGTACAGCGCCCGTCCGGGCACGCCGGCCGCCGATCTGGCCGACGACACGCCGCAGGAGGTGAAGCTTGCACGGCTGGCGCGACTGCAGAAGCGCATCGACGAGCAGGCACAGGCGGTGAGCCAGACCATGGTGGGCACGGTGCAGCGCATCCTGGTCGAAGGCCATGCCCGCAAGGACGCGACCGAACTGGCCGGCCGCACCGACAACAACCGGGTGGTGAATTTCCCGGGCGCGGCGCGCCTGATCAACCAGTTCATCGACGTGCGCATCACCAGCGCGCTGCCGCACAGCCTGCGCGGCGAAGTGGTCACCCGCGAGGCGGTCAGCGCTTGAAGACCCGTCCGCTCGAACTGGTGCTGGAGCCGCTGGACAACACGCGGCTGGCCAACCTCTGTGGCGTGCTCGACGAGAACCTGCGCCAGCTCGAAACCGCCTACGATGTCGAGATCGCCCGCCGCGGCGAGCGCTTCCGCGTCAGTGGCGAACCCGGCCAGTCGCAGCGTGCGGCGGCGGCGTTGCGCCACTTCTACAGCGTGGCCGACGCGCATCTGAGCATCGATGCCATACAGCTCGGGCTGATCGAACTGTCCAACCGGCAGGCGGCCGAGCCGGCCGCGCCGGTGCTGCATACCCGCAAGACCAATCTGCACGGCCGCACGCCGCGCCAGACGCAGTACCTGAGGCAGATCCAGGAACACGACATCACCTTCGGCATCGGCCCGGCCGGTACCGGCAAGACCTATCTGGCGGTGGCCAGCGCGGTCGACGCGCTGGAGCGCGAAACGGTCGCCCGCATCGTGCTGACCCGGCCTGCGGTGGAGGCCGGCGAGCGGCTCGGCTTCCTGCCGGGCGATCTGGCGCAGAAGGTCGACCCCTATCTGCGGCCGCTGTACGACGCGCTGTACGACCTGATGGGCTTCGAGCGCGTGGCCCGCGCCTTCGAGCGGCAGGTGATCGAGATCGCGCCGCTGGCCTACATGCGCGGCCGCACGCTGAACAACGCCTTCATCATTCTCGACGAGGCGCAGAACACCACGCCGGAACAGATGAAGATGTTCCTGACCCGCATGGGCATCGGTTCGAAGGCGGTCATCACCGGCGACCTCACGCAGATCGACCTGCCGCGCGGCCACAAGAGCGGGCTGGCCGAGGCGCGCAAGGTGCTGGCCGACGTGCGCGGCATCGCGATGACCGAATTCCTCGCCGAAGACGTGGTGCGCCATCCGCTGGTCGCGCGCATCGTGTCGGCCTACGAGCGTTTCGAGGCGCAGCGCGACGCCGAGGACGCGATGCGCAAGGGACCGCGCGGCTGATGCGGCTCAATCTGTCGGTGCAGTACGCCTGCGCGCGCGAGGCCTGCCCGCCGCGCGAGGACGTGAAGCGCTGGGTACGTGCCGCGCTCGATCCGGACGTGATCGAGCGCGCCGACATCACGGTGCGTTTTGTCGAGGCGGACGAGGGACAGGCGCTCAACCTCGAATACCGCGGCCGCGACTATGCGACCAATGTGCTGTCCTTCCCGTACGAACAGGGCGCGCACCTGGCCGGCGATCTGGTGGTGTGTCAGCCGGTGCTGGTGCGTGAGGCGGCGGAGCAGGGCAAGGCCTTCGCCGACCACGCAGCCCACCTGATCGTGCACGGTACGCTGCACCTGCAGGGCTGGGACCACGAAACGTCGGACGAGGATGCCGACGCGATGGAAGACGAAGAACGTCATATCCTCGCTGGCCTCGGGGTCGCCGACCCCTACGCCGGCGACTACTCGATTCAATCAACGGAGGTTTGAAATGTCGGATCAGAGTGACGACAGCGATGTCGGCCTGAAGGTGGTGGCGGTCATCGTGACCGCGGTGGTCGCCGCGGTGGTGGGTTATGCGGTGTCGCTGGCCGGCAAGCCGGCCGCAGCGCCGGTGGCCGAGGTGGTGGCGGTCGAGATCGAGGTGCCGGAGCCGGTGGGCGAGGCGCTCGCCCGCCTGTATTTCGAGATTGGCCAGGCCCAACTCGCCGCAGAGGCCGCGGACGCGATCGCGCGGGTGCAGGCGGCACTGGGCGCAGCGCCCGATGCCATCGTGCTGCTGTCCGGTTTCCACGATCCGTCGGGCGATGCCGCGCAGAACGCGGAACTGGCCAAGGCACGCGCTCTGGCGGTGCGCGACGCGCTGGTTGCGGCCGGTGTGGCGGAAGGCCGCATCCACCTGCGCAAGCCGGAAGTGACCGCCGCCGACGGCCCGCCGGAAGAGGCGCGCCGGGTGGAGATTCGCGTCCAGTAAGGGCGCGGCGGGCCCTCGCCGCAGGAGGCTGACTCGAAACGGACACGCTCCCCGGGTTACACTGGGGGCATGTTCGTCACCCTTGGTCCGCATGGACAGTAGTTCCTCTCCTTCGCAGCGCCCCGGTTTTCTCGAACGGCTTTCGCATCTGCTGATGCGCGAGCCGGAGGATCGCGAACAACTGCTGGCGCTGCTGCACTCCGCCTTCGAACGCAATCTGCTGGACGCCGACGCGCTGTCCATCATCGAAGGCGCCCTCCAGGTTTCCGACATGCCGGTGCGCGAAGTGATGATTCCGCGCGCACAGATGGACGTGATCGACATCGACGATCCGCTCGAAAAGATCGTGCAGACCGCGCTGCGTACCGCGCACTCGCGCTTCCCGGTGATCGGCGAGAACCGCGACGACGTGATCGGCATCCTGCTCGCCAAGGATCTGCTGCGCCTGATGTCCGGCGATGACGACAGCCTGCGTGACATGCTGCGGCCGGCGGTATTCATTCCCGAATCCAAGCGTCTGAACGTGCTGCTGCGCGAGTTCCGCGCCAGCCGCAACCACATGGCCATCGTGGTCGATGAGTACGGCGGTGTCGCCGGGCTGGTCACCATCGAGGACGTGCTGGAACAGATCGTCGGCGACATCGAGGACGAGTACGACTTCGACGAGTCGGCCGACAACATCCGCGCCGACCAGACCGGCCGCTACCGGGTGAAGGCGGCGACCGAGATCGAGGATTTCAACGAGGTGTTCGGCACCGCCTTCGAGGACGACGACTACGACACGGTCGGCGGTCTGGTCATCCACCAGCTCGGGCGCCTGCCCAAGCGTGGCGAGGTGGTGCAGATCGACGCGCTGCGCTTCACCGTGCTGCGTGCCGACAGCCGCCGGGTGCATGCGCTGATGGTGGACCGCCTCCCGCAGCCGGCAGCGCCCGCCGCCGGCGAATGAAGCCGGCGCTGCGGCTGACCACGGCCTTTGTCGCCGGCGCGCTGAGCGTCGCCGGCTTCGCGCCCTTCGGCGTGTTCGTGCTGCCGGTGCTCACGCTGGCCACCCTGCTGTGGCTGGTTGACGGACTGTCGCCGCGACCGGCCGCGCTGACCGGCTATGTGTTCGGCCTGGGCTGGTTTCTGGCCGGCGTGTCCTGGGTCAATGTGAGCCTGAGCCAGTTCGGCGGCATGCCGCTGCCGCTGTCGCTGCTGGCCACCTTCCTGTTCTGCGCCTATCTCGCGCTGTTTCCGGCCGCCGCGCTGGCTGCGCTGCGCGCGCTCGCGCCGTCGCCGCGTCTGGCGCCAGTGCTGTTCGCCGCCCTGTGGGTGCTGGGCGAATGGCTGCGGGGCACGCTGTTCACCGGCTTCCCCTGGCTGGCCAGCGGCTACGCGCACGCAGCGCCCAGTCCGCTCGCCGGCTATGTGCCGGTGTTCGGCGTGCATGGCGCCGGTTTCGTGGCCGCGCTGATGGCCGGCCTGCTGGCCGCTTTCGTCACGCAGCGCCTGGCGCTGCGCCAGGTGCTGCTGTCGCTGGTCGCCCTGCTGGCGGGCGGCGCACTGCTCGGTGCGGTGAGCTGGACCACGCCGACCGGACGCACGCTGACCGTGAGCCTGCTGCAGGGGAATATCGAACAGAGCATGAAGTGGGTGCCGGAGCGCCTGCCCGAGTCGATGAACGCCTATCTCGATCTGGCCCGCGCCTGGCCGGCCGATCTGGTGGTGCTGCCGGAAACCGCGGTGCCGCTGCCCTACGACGAGATCGATCCGCGCTGGCTGGAGGCGGTGCGCGCCACCGGACGCGACGTGCTGATGGGCGCGGTCACCGTCGGCGAGGTCGACGGTCGCGCCCGCTATTTCAACAGCGCGCGCGCGCTGGGCCGTGACGATGCGCAGTACAGCAAGGCCCATCTGGTGCCCTTCGGCGAATTCACGCCGCCGCTGTTCGCCTGGACGCTGAAGCTGCTGTCGATTCCGATGTCCGATTTCGGACGCGGCGCCGCGGTGCAGCCGCCGCTGGAACTGGCGGGCGAGAAGGTGGCGGTGAACATCTGCTACGAGGACGTGTTCGGCGAAGAGCTGATCGCCGGTGCGCGCGAGGCGACGCTGCTGGTCAATGTGTCGAACACCGCCTGGTTCGGCGATTCCTGGGCGCAGCCGCAGCATCTGCAGATCGCGCAGCTGCGTGCGCTTGAACTGGGGCGGCCCATGCTCCGCGCCACCAATACCGGCATGACGGCCGCCATCCAGCCGGACGGCCGGGTGATCGCGGCACTGCCGCCCTTCAGCCGGGCGGGGCTGCGGGTCGAGCTTCAGGGCTACCAGGGACTGACGCCTTTCCTGCGCTGGGGCAATGCGCCGGTGCTGCTGCTGTCGCTCGCAGTCCTCATCGTTGCCGCGGTGCAGCGCAAAAAGGGCTGAGCCGGTAAAATCCCGCCTTTCCCTCACGGTCTGGCTCCATGTCCGCTGCACCCACATTCCAGGAAGTGCTGCTGCGTCTGTCCCGCTTCTGGGGCGACCAGAACTGCGCGCTGCTTCAACCCTATGACATCGAAGTCGGTGCCGGCACCTTCCACACCGCCACCTTCCTGCGCGCCATCGGCCCCGAGCCCTGGCGTGCCGCCTACGTGCAGCCCTCGCGCCGCCCGAAGGATGGCCGCTATGGCGAGAACCCGAACCGCCTGCAGCACTACTACCAGTTCCAGGTCGCGCTGAAGCCGTCGCCGCCCAACATCCAGGAGCTGTACATCGACAGCCTGCGCGCGCTCGGTCTCGACCCGACGAAGCATGACATCCGCTTCGTCGAGGACGACTGGGAATCGCCGACGCTGGGCGCCTGGGGTCTGGGCTGGGAAGTGTGGCTGGATGGCATGGAAGTGACCCAGTTCACCTATTTCCAGGAAGTGGGTTCGATTCCGTGCAAGCCGGTGCTGGGCGAGATCACGTATGGCGCCGAGCGGCTGGCGATGTATCTGCAGGGCGTCGAGAACGTGTACGACCTGGTGTGGGCACCGGGCATCCGCTACGGCGACGTGTATCACCAGAACGAGGTCGAACAGTCGACCTACAACTTCGAGCATTCGAACGTCGAGTGGCTGTTCCGCCAGTTCGGCGACTACGAGTCGGAAGCGAAGCGCCTGATCGAGGCCGGCCTGCCGCTGCCCGGCTATGAGATGGTCATGAAGGCCTCGCACAGCTTCAACCTGCTGGATGCGCGCGGTGCGATCTCGGTGACCGAGCGTGCCGCCTACATCGGCCGCGTGCGCGCGCTGGCGCGACTGGTGGCGCAGGCCTACTACGCGTCGCGCGAGCAGCGCGGCTTCCCGATGGCCGACCTGAGCAGCCCGCGCCTGCGTGCGCTGCTGGGCGAGGAAGAGTGCCAGCGCATCGAGGCACTGCGCGCGGCCTGAGGGGCCATGCGTCCGTCCTGATCCGACCGAACCGTTTTGAGGCCGCTGCGGCGGCCTGTCTGGAAGAGCTATGCAAGCCACATTGCTGGTCGAACTGCTGACCGAAGAATTGCCGCCCAGGGCGCTGTCGCGTCTGGGCGAGGTGTTTGCCGACGCGGTGTTCAAGGCGCTGGTCGAGCGCAAGCTGGTCGCCGCCGACGCGCGCATGGACCGCTATGCCAGTCCGCGCCGCCTGGCGCTGACCGTGCAGGGCGTGGCCGACCGCGCCCCCGATGCGGTGGTCGATGAGAAGCTCATGCCGGTCGCGGTGGCGCTCGATGCCGAGGGCAAACCGACCGCCGCACTGCTGAAGAAGCTGCAGGCCAAGGGCATTCCGGTCGAGGCGCTGCCGCAGTTCACGCGCCGCATGGACGGCAAGAGCGAAACGCTGTTCTACGCGATGACGGTGCCGGGCGCGGCGCTCGACGACGTGCTCGCCGGCATCGTGCTCGACGCGCTGAAGAAGCTGCCGATTCCGAAACTCATGCGCTGGGCCGACTGCGACTACCAGTTCGTGCGCCCGGTGCACGGTCTGGTGCTGTTGCACGGCGACCGCGTTGTGCCTGGACAGGCCTTCGGTCACGCCGCCGGCCGCAGCACCCGCGGCCACCGCTTCATGGGCGAGGGCGAGGTGACGCTGGCGAATGCCGACGAATACGCCCGCGCGCTGTACGAGCGCGGCGCGGTGATGGCGTCCTTCGACGCGCGCCGCGCGCTCATCGTGCAGCGTCTGGCCGAAGCGTGCCGCGTGCTGGGCGACGGCGTGCAGCATGTCGACGACGCGGCGCTGATCGACGAAGTGACCGCGCTGGTCGAGAACCCGAACGTGTATGTCGCGCAGTTCGAACCGGAATTCCTCGCCGTGCCGCAGGAGTGCCTCATCCTGACGATGAAGGCCAACCAGAAGTACTTCCCGCTGCTCGATGCCGGCGGCAAGCTTCTGAACCGCTTCCTGGTGGTGTCCAACATGAAGGTGGACGACCCGCACAACATCGTGTCCGGCAACGAGCGCGTGGTGCGTGCGCGGCTGTCGGACGCGCGCTTCTTCTTCGAGCAGGACAAGAAGGCGCCGCTGGCTTCGCGCATCACGAAGATGGAGGCGGTGGTCTATCACAACCGCCTGGGCAGCCAGATGGACCGCGTCATGCGCATCCAGCGGCTGGCCACCGACATCGCCGCCCGCCTCAGCGCCGACGTGATGCAGGCGGCGCGCGCAGGCCTGCTGGCCAAGGCCGACCTGATGACCGACATGGTGGGCGAATTCCCCGAACTGCAGGGCGTGATGGGCCGCTACTACGCGCAGCACGACGGCGAGGCCGAAGTGGTGGCGCAGGCTGTCGATCAGCACTACCGCCCGCGTTTTGCCGGCGACGCGCTGCCGGAAGGCCCGATCGCCTGCGCGGTGTCGGTCGCCGACAAGGTCGACGCGCTGGCCGGTTTCTTCGGTATCGGCCAGATCCCGACCGGCGACAAGGACCCGTTCGCGCTGCGCCGTGCCGCGCTGGGCGTGCTGCGCATCCTGATGGAAGCGCCGCTGCCGCTGGACCTCGCCGAACTGATCGCCGCCGCGCGCGGTGGCTTCCGTGCCGGCCAGGTGGGCGAGGGCGAGGCCGCGAATTTCGAAAGCCAGCTGCTGGATTTCATGATCGAGCGCCTGCGCAATCTGCTGCGCGACGCTGGCCACGACGCGCGTGCGATCGACGCCGTGCTGGCGCAGCGTCCGACCCGCATCGACCGCGTGCCGGCCAAGCTGGCCGCGGTGGTCGCCTTCTCGGCGCTGCCGGAGGCGCAGTCGCTGGCCGCCGCCAACAAGCGCATCGTGAACATCCTGAAGAAGGCCGAATCGGTCGGCGGCACGGTAGATACCGCGCTGTTCGCCGAAGCGGCCGAGCGCGAACTGCATGCCGCGCTGACCGCGGTGCAGCCGACGCTGGAGGCCGATCTCGCTGCCGGCCGTTATGCCGAAGCGCTGACCGCGCTGGCGAAGCTGCGCGCGCCGGTGGACCGCTTCTTCGACGACGTGATGGTGAATGCCGACGATGCCGCGGTGCGCGCCAACCGGCTCGCGCTGCTCGGTCAGCTGGCCGCGGCGATGAATGCGGTGGCGGACATTTCGCGCCTCGAACTGAAGGACTGAGGACGGACCGCGCGTGAAGCTCATGAAGCTCATCATTCTGGACCGTGACGGCGTCATCAACTATGACTCCGACCAGTTCATCAAGTCGCCGCAGGAGTGGCGGCCGATCGAAGGTTCGATGGAAGCGATCGCGCAGCTGAATCAGTGGGGCTGGCGCGTGGTGGTGGCGACCAACCAGTCCGGCGTCGGCCGCGGCCTGTTCGACATGGACACGCTGGCGGCCATCCACGACAAGATGCACCGCACGGTGGCGCAGGCCGGCGGCCGCATCGACGCCATCTTCTTCTGCCCGCACGCGGCCGATTCCAAGTGCGCCTGCCGCAAGCCCAAGCCGGGCATGCTGCTGGAGATCGCCGAGCGCTTCAATGTCGATCTGGAAGATGTGCCGGTGGTCGGCGACAGCCTGCGCGACCTGCAGTCGGCAGTGAGCGCCGGCGCGCAGCCGGTGCTGGTGCGCACCGGCAAGGGCGAGAAGACCGCGCTCGATCCGGAGCTGCCGCCGGGCACGCCCATCCACGACAATCTCGCCGCCTATGTGCGCGCGCTCACGGTGAATACCGACTGATGACCTTCATCCGTTCGCTGCTGTTCTTCTCGATCCTGTTCGTCCTCACGCCGCCGTACTCGCTGCTCGCCATCCTGGCGCGTCCGCTGCCGGCGCGCGTGCGCTACCGGGTGATCGGGTTCTGGACCCACATGGTGATGTGGGCGCTGTACTGGGTGGTCGGACTGCGCCATCGCGTGATCGGCCGCGAGAATCTGCCCCAGGGCAAGGCGGTGGTGCTGTGCAAGCACCAGTCTGCCTGGGAAACGCTGGCGCTGCAGGTCATCCTTCCGCCGGTGGCCTTCGTGTTCAAGCGCGAGCTGCTGCGCATTCCCTTCTTCGGCTGGGGTCTGGGCTGCATGCCGATGATCGCGATCGACCGCGGCGCCGGCAAGGACGCGCTGAGCCAGGTCGAGGAACAGGGCGCACGGCTGCTCGATCTCGGCTTCTGGGTCACCGTGTTCCCGGAGGGTACGCGCATGCCGCCGGGCCAGACCCGGCGCTACAAGATCGGTGGCGCGCGGCTGGCCGAAGTGACCGGCGCGCCGGTGATTCCGATCGCGCACAACGCCGGCGACTTCTGGAAGCGCAATGCCTTCCTGAAGCAGGCGGGCGAGATCACGGTGAGCATCGGCCCGGCGATCGACACCCGGGGCTTGACGGCGGAACAGATCAACCGGCAGGCTCAGGAATGGATCGAAAGCGAAATGCGCAGGCTGTTCCCGCACCACTATGAAAACGCCCCCGTGCCCGCAGCAGCTTGAATTGGCACTCGACGTGCCTGACAACGCACCGCCGCCGGTGCGCGGACGCCATATCGTGCTCGGCCAGCAGATCGTCGAGTACGCGCTGCGCCGCAGCCGCCGCAATTCCATCGGCTTCTCGATCGGCGAATCCGGCCTGCGCGTGACCGCGCCGCACTGGGTGACGCTGCCGCAGATCGAGGAGGCGCTGCGCGAGAAGCAGCGCTGGATATTCACCAAGCTGGGCGAGGTGCGCGCGCGGCGCGCGCCGGTGCGCACCGACTGGCGCGATGGCGCCCGCATTCCCTACCTCGGCCATCCGGTCACGCTGCGCCTGGGCGACACCTGCGCCCGGCCGCTGGTCGAGGCCGACGCACTGCGTCTGCCGCTGCCGGCGGACGCCGATCACGACCGCATCCGCGATGCGGTATCCGGCTTCCTGCAGCAGGAGGCGCTGGCGCTGTTCACCCGACGCGCAGGCGAACTGGCGGCTGCCATCGACGTGGCGCCCTCGCGCGTGGTGCTCAGTTCGGCCAGCACGCTGTGGGGTTCGTGCACCGCGCAGGGCGTGATCCGGCTGAACTGGCGGCTCATCCATTTCTCGCCCGCGGTGATCGACTACGTGATCGCGCACGAACTGGCGCACCTGAAGGAACTGAATCATTCCCGCGCGTTCTGGGACACCGTGGCGGCCATCCTGCCCGGCTTCGAGGACGCCCGCCGTGAACTGCGCGCCTACCATCCGGGCCGCATCGTTGCCCCCTGACGAAAGGACATTCCATGCGCATCCTCCACACCATGCTGCGTGTCGGCAATCTCGACCGCTCGATCGATTTCTACACCCAGGTTCTCGGCATGCGCGAACTGCGCCGCAAGGACTATCCGGACGGCCAGTTCACGCTGGCTTTCGTCGGCTATCAGGACGAAGCCGACGGGGCGGTGCTGGAACTGACCTACAACTGGGGCACCGAGAAGTACGACCTGGGCAATGCCTACGGCCACATCGCGCTCGAAGTGGACGACGCCTACGCCACCTGTGAACAGGTGAAGGCGCGCGGCGGCAAGGTGGTGCGTGAAGCGGGCCCGATGAAGCACGGCTCGACCGTGATTGCCTTCGTCGAGGACCCGGACGGCTACAAGATCGAGTTCATCCAGCGCGGTACCCAGATGGCCGGCTGAGCCGCGGTCTGCCGCGCACGTCCGTGAGATATTCACGTGGCGTGCGCGCCCTGCAGGATTACGTTGCCAGCTTCCATCATCCGCAAGGAGGCCGGCCCATGCGTTCATCCCTCATCGCACTGGCACTGCTGACACTGGGCGCCGTCCAGGTCGTGCAGGCCGCACCGTCGAGCACCTTCGATGCCGGCAACGACGGCTGGACGGTGTCCGACACCAACCAGCCCTTCGATTCCTTCGGCGGCTCGTTCACGCCGGACTATGACGAGGCGGGGCAGTTCATCCGCTTTACCGATCCGTCGTCGATGAGCTTCTTCTTCGAGGCGCCGGAATCCTTCCTCGGCGACCTGTCCGCCTATTACGGCGGCGTGCTGCGCTACAGCCAGACGCTGTCGGTGCAGACGCCGCCCTGGCGTGACGATCCGGACGTGGTGCTGGTCAATGGCAGCGGGCTGGTGCTGGTCTATCAGAACGTCAATCAGCCGGGCACGGACTGGACCGGTTTCGAGGTGTCGCTGAGCGCGGGGGGCTGGCGTGTCGGCACGCTGGACGGCAGTTTCGCCACCGCCGCGCAGATGCAGGCGGTGCTCGGCGATCTGCAGCGGCTGCGCATTCGCGGGGAGTACATATCCGGCGTGATCGAAACCACCGCGCTCGACAATGTGTCGATCAGCGCGGTGCCGGAACCGGCCTCGTGGGCCTTCATGCTGGCCGGCGCCGGCCTGCTGTCGGCGAGAGTGCGCCGGCGTCGCGCCTGATCAGGCGGCGACCCGGTTCGCCTTCATTTCGCTGCGCAGCTCGTCGGCCAGACTTTCCAGCGCGGCGTCGAGCTGGTCGAGCAGCGCAGCGACGGTGGCTTCGTCCGGTGCCCTGTCGCCGGTGCGCTCCAGCCGCCCGGCCAGACCCGCCGCGTGGCTGGCGCCGAAATTGCGCACCGTGCCCTTCACCGCATGCGCCTGTTCGGCCAGCGCTTCGCGCGATCCGGCGGCGGCGGTGCGCAGTTGCGCCAGCATGCCGCGGTAGTCGCGCAGGAACAGCACGATGATGTCGCGCATCAGGGTTTCGTCGCCGCCCAGATTGCCGAGAGTGAAATTGCGGTCGAACAGCGGCCGGTTGTCCGGTGCGGGTGCGGCAGCCCGGCTTTCGGCGGGGAGCGCCGGGCGGTCCGCTTCCGCGGCGCTGCCTGCCTGCGGTGCAGGCGACGGTTTCAGCGCCTCCTCCAGCGCCCGGATCAGCGCAGCCACCTGCACCGGCTTGGATACATAGGCGTCCATGCCGGCGGCGAAGCACTTTTCCCGGTCACCGGCCATCGCATGGGCGGTCATCGCGATGATGGGCGTGTGCCGTTCGCCGTCCTGCGCGCGGATGTGGCGGGTGGCTTCGAAGCCGCCCATCTGTGGCATCTGCAGATCCATCAGGATGGCGTCGTAACGCTGTTCGGCCGCTTTCGATACGGCCGACAGGCCGTTGTCGACCACGTCCACCCGGTGCCCCAGCCGTTCCAGCAGTCGCACCGCCAGTGTCTGATTGACCGGGTTGTCCTCGGCCAGCAGCAGCGTCAGCGGGCGGTGCTCGCTGGGCGACAGGGCGGACGCGCCGGACGCGCAGCGCGCGCTGCCCGCCCCGGTGGCGGTGATCAGCGCGTCCAGCAGCGGCGCGGTCTGGACCGGCCGCGCCACCACGCCGTTGATCGAAGGCGGCAGGCCGACGGTGGGCGCCGCGCCGTCGTGCAGAAGGATGATGGGCAGTTCCGCCGCGCTCTGTCCGGCCAGCGTATGCACCAGCGCCCAGCCGTCGCGGGCTGCCAGATCCTCGGCCACCAGCAGCGCCCGGAAGCACTGCGCCTCGGCCTCCGCCGACACGATGGCGCCGATGCCTTCGTCGAGGTCGGCACACAGCCGTGCATTCACCTGCCACTGCGCGAGCTGGGCCGCGATCTGCTGGCGAGATGTGCTGTCCGGTTCGATCACCAGCAGGGGCAGTCCTTCCAGCGTGCTGGGTGACATCGTGGTCAGGGCGCCGCCGCGGGCGCGCGTCAGCGGTACGCTGAAATGGAAGGTGGCGCCGTGACCCAGGCGGCTGGTCACGCCCAGCGTGCCGCCCATGCGGCGGACCAGCCGGGTGCAGATGGCCAGACCCAGACCGGTGCCGCCGAATTTGCGGGTGGTGGAACTGTCGGCCTGCGAGAAGGCTTCGAAGATGAGGCCCTGCTTGTCCTCCGGAATGCCGATGCCGGTGTCGCGCACCGCGAACCTCAGCTGCTGGGTGTCCTCGTCGCTGTGCTCGAGCGTGACGGTCACATCGACATTGCCGCGCTCGGTGAACTTGAGCGCGTTGCCGATCAGATTGGTCAGCACCTGACGGATGCGCGTGGGGTCGCCGATCACGCCGTCGGCCACCGACGGATCGATGCGGCAACCCAGCTGAACCGGCTTGCCTGGCTTGGGCGCCAGCGTACGCACGATGGCGCCGACCACGTCGCGCAGGCTGAACGGAATGTGTTCGAAATCCAGCCGTCCGGCCTCGATCTTGGAGAAATCGAGAATCTCGTCGATCAGCGTCAGCAGTGCTTCCGACGACTGTTTCACCAGCGACAGATATTCGCGCTGCTCCGCACTCAGGTCGGTGTCCAGTGCCAGTTCGGTCATGCCCATGATGGCGTTCATCGGGGTGCGGATTTCGTGGCTCATGTTCGCCAGGAAGTCGCTCTTTGCCCGGTTGGCCGCTTCGGCCGCGTCGCGCGCGGCCATCATCTGTTCTTCCGCCGCCTTGCGCTCGCCGATGTCCGACAGGAAGGCGGTGAACAGCGCCCGCCCCTTCATGTGGGTGGAGGTGATCGCGATCTGGGCCGGGAAGCGCCGACCGCTGCGGGTGCTCACCTGGAGGTCGAGATGGTGGCCGATCACCGCGTCGTAGCGGCGGCCCAGCCACTGCAGTAGGTCGTGTTCGCCCGGCTGGCGCTCGTCCGCATGCACCAGCAGCTCGATCACCGGATGCTGCATCGCTTCGGCCTGTGTCCAGCCCAGCATGCGCTCGGCCGCCGGGTTGTACTCGATCACGTTGCCGAAGCTGTCGAAAGTGATCACCGCATCCAGCGCCGCGCCGAGGATGGCACCGGTGCGTGCTTCGCTTTCCTCCAGCGCGCTGCGCTGGTTGTACAGGCTCAGCGAGGCCCAGTTCAGCGCCTGCGCCAGACGGTCGGTTTCATGGGCGCTGGTGGTGGCGGGCAGGGTGTCGCCCATCGAGTGGTCGAGCCGCTCGGCGAAGTCGGTGCATTCATTGAGCGCGGCCAGCGGGCGCCGCAGCAGCCCGTACAGCAGCGCGACGCCCAGCAGCAGCGCGATCAGCCCGTGCAGCAGGCTGTCTTCCAGGATGTGCGCGTGCACCTCGCGCGTTTCCGGCGTGTCGTGTTCGGTCCGCAGCCAGGTGATCCGGTCGCCACCGGTGATCGGGACCCAGCTGACGATGATGCGCCGCCCGTCCGGGCCGGTGGAGCCGGCGCGCGCGCGTCCGATCAGTGCGGCGGGCGGCAGGTCTGACGGCAGGCGGCGTGCGGTGAGCCAGCGGCCGCTGGCGTCATGTTCCAGTGCCGACAGGATGCGTCCGTCCGGATCGATCAGCGCCGCCGCCTGCAACTCGATGTTTTCCGGCAGCCGGGCGCGCAGGCTGAGTACCGCGTCGCTGTCGTGCGCCACATCGCTCATCAGGCCGGTGGCGATGCTGCGCGTCTCGGCAAGGCTGACCCGTTCCAGCAGCTGCAGGGTTTCCTCGGCCTGCTCCTGTGCCGTGTACAGCGCATTCCCGGCTGCGCCTACGCCGAACACCAGCGCGAACAGCAGCGTGATCCGGTGCAGCAGCCGGCGCGGACGAGGGAATGGAAGCTGCATCGCTCAGCTTTCGTCGCGATAGGTGGCGCGGATGTCGAGAACGTCGTTCCAGCTGTCCAGCAGCGCGTCGGCGCACAGCGGATCGAAATGGCTGCCGCGGCCGTCCGCCAGGAACTGGCGCGCACGCTCCAGTTCCCAGGCCGGCTTGTAGGGCCGGGCCGAGGTGAGCGCGTCGAACACGTCGGCCACCGCCACGATGCGGCCGAACAGCGGAATGTCCTCGCCGGCCAGACCTTTGGGATAGCCGCTGCCGTCGAACTTCTCGTGGTGGCTGAGCGCGATGGTCGCCGCCAGCTGCATGTAGGGCGAAGCCGAGCCCTTGAGGATTTCGTAACCGATGGATGCGTGCTGCTTCATGATGTCGAACTCTTCCGGCGTGAGCTTCCCCGGCTTGAGCAGGATGTGATCCGGTGTGCCCAGCTTGCCCACGTCGTGCATCGGGGCGGCGATCAGCAGCGATTCCTGGGTGTCGGCGTCCAGGCCCATCCGGTTGGCGATCAGTGCCGAGAAGTGGGCCATGCGCAGGATATGGGCGCCGGTTTCCGGGTCGCGGAATTCGGCGGCGCGCGCCAGCTTGTTCAGCGTTTCCCGTTCGCGTTCGAAAATTTCGGCGGTCGCACGCCGCACTTCGGCGGCGAGGGTGCGCGCGTGATTGGACAGCGCGACCTGACCGGCGCGCAGCGACAGCATGTTGCGTACGCGCGAGGTGAATTCGATGCGGTCGACCGGCTTGGTCAGGAAATCGTTGGCGCCCGATTCAAGCGCGCGGTAGCGCACTTCCTTCTCGTGGTCGGCGGTCACCATGAGCAGCGGTGTCTGTGCGCGCGCCGGATGGGCGCGGAAGCGGCGGATGAATTCGATGCCGTCCATGTCCGGCATCATGTAATCGACGATGACCAGATCCGGATCGGTGCGGATGCAGTGCTCCAGCGCTTCGGCCGGCACCTGGAAAGTGGTCGAGTCCACGTCCGGGAGCTTGCCGAGCAGGGCCGACATCAGTACCAGATTGACCTGCGCGTCATCCACCACCACTACATTCATCCGGACACTCCATGTGTGAGCCCCAGTCCGGGCCGGCGCGGCGCGGTGAGGGCCGGCGGCGGGTGCAGGGGCGGCGGACGCGTATCGGGACGCCTCCGCACTGCTTGATTACGGTCATCAAGGCATGCGACTTTAACGGGCTGTCACGCACCGGACCGCCGTACTACCGACGACATGAAAGCCCCCATGCCCTACACGCTGCGCGCATCGGCCCTGCGCAACTGGCTTCGCCAGCTCTCCTTCCGCGACATGTTCGCGCTCGGCGTACCGGCGCTGCTCATCATCGCCGCCGGTTTCTGGTTCGCCGCCCGCTACATCAAGCCGGCGCCGCCGGACCAGGCCATCATCAGCTGCGGCGCGTCCGGTTCGGCCTACGAGTCCTTCTGTGCCCGCTACAAGCCGCTGTTCGAGCAGTACGGCATCACGCTGGAGACGCGGGACAGCGCGGGGTCGATCGAAAACCTGAAGCGGATCAGCGATCCGGAACAGACGCTGGATTTCGCCTTCATCCAGGGCGGCAGCGCGCCGGATCATCCGCCCGGCCTGCTGTCGCTCGGGGCGGCCTACTACGAGCCGGTCTGGGTGTTCTATCGCGGCCGGCCCGGGCTGGAGCGGCTGGACCAGCTCAAGGGCATGCGCATCGGCATCGGTGCCGAAGGCAGCGGCACCCGCCATCTCGCGCTGCAGATGCTGGCCGCCCACGGCATGGACACCGACCGGCGCCGGCTGCTGCCGCTGGGCGGCACCGATGGCGTGGCGGCGCTGCTGCACCGGCGCATCGACGCGCTCATCGTGGTTGGCGCGGTGCATTCGGCCTCGGTCTGGTCGCTGCTGTACGCCGACGGCGTGTCGCTGATGTCGCTGGCGCAGGCGCCGGCCTATTCGCGGCGCTTTCCGCACTTGAGCCTGCTCACGCTGCCGCGCGGCGCGATCGACTTCGTGCGCGACATCCCGCCGCGTGACGTGTCGCTGGTCGCCACCCAGGCCTATGTGGCGGCCCGCGAGGACACGCATCCTGCGCTGATCGACCTGATGCTGGGCGCGATGAAGCCGGCGCACGCCGAAGCGACCGTCTTCCAGCGACCGGGTGAATTTCCGAAGGCGGACGCCGGCGACTTCGAACTGCATCCGCGCGCCAAGCGCTTCTACGAAGCCGGCCCGCCCTTCCTGCAGCGCTACCTGCCGTTCTCGATCGCCAACCTGCTCGACCGCATGCTGGTGCTGCTGGTACCGCTGCTGGCCCTGGCGCTGCCGCTGTTCAAGATACTGCCCCAGCTCTATGTATGGCGGGTGCGCAGCAAGCTGTACCGCTGGTACGGCGAGCTGAAGGACATCGAACGTCAGGCCCTGATGGACGATCCGCCGCGCAGTCGCGCGGAGTGGCTGGACGACCTCGAGCGTGTCGAGATGGCGGTATCCCGCATCACCGTGCCGCTGGCCCATTCGGACTATTACTATCAGCTGCGTGCGCACATCCACATGGTCAGACGGCGTCTTCAGGGCGAGGCGGCGGCCGCGCCGGATGCCGGAGAAGCCGCGACCGCCGCTCCGGATGCGTCGCGGGCCACGGCGAAGCCGGGTGGAACTGATTAGGCACCGTATTGTCCAGCCCACAGCGGGTTGCGACCTGCGGGCGCGGGGCGCCCTCAGGTCGCCGTTGAAACCGTGAAAAGGCTGTCGCATCAAGGTTGTGCGGACGCACAAGGATTCGTTCGCTAAATTTACAAACATTCGTGCTTGTATATAATCGCAGGCCGACCTCCGGAGAGTTTCCGATGCCTGTCCGCACCGCCGCGGCGTCCGCCGTGCGCCCCGTTCTGTCCTCCCCGTCCTCCTTCATCTGTGCCTTTGCCGTCGCGCTGTCCGCCCTGGTCGCGGGCTGCGGAGACAAGGCTGGCCCGGCGCCTCAGGCGCAGGCCGCCCCGCCGGCGGTGCCGGTGACCGTGCTGCAGGTGGCGCCCACCCGGGCTCCGCTGGTGGTCGAAGCGGTGGCTCAGGCGGAAGGTATGCGTGAGGTCGAGGTGAGGGCACGGGTGAGCGGCATTCTGGAAAAGTGGCGCTTCCGTGAAGGCGAGCCGGTGAAGGCCGGGCAGCTGCTGTTCCAGATCGAACGTGCGCCGTTCGAGATCGCGCTGGCCCAGGCGAAGGCGCGCCTGGCCGAAGCGCAGGCGGTGGAAGAACAGACCGCCCGCGAATCGCAGCGTCTGAACGGTCTGGTGGCCGACCGGGCAATCAGCCAGAAGGAATTCGACGACGCACGGTCGGCGGCCGCGGTGGCCCGCGCAACGGTGAAATCGGCCGAAGCCGCGGTGCGCGAGGCCGAACTGAACCTGGGCTACACCCAGGTTACGGCGCCGGTCAGCGGCGTCAGCGGCCGGGCGGTCAAGTCCGAAGGTTCGCTGGTGAGTACCGGTGCGGACAGCCTGCTCACCACCATTGCCCAGCTCGATCCGATCTGGGTGCGCTTCAGTCTGTCCGACACCGATCTGGTGGCGGTGCCTGGCGGTCGCGCCGCGGTGCGCGGTTTCCGCGAGGTCGAACTGCAGCTGCCGGACGGCTCCGTCTTGCCGCAGCGCGGCCGCATCAATTTTTCGGCCAGCCGCATCGACCCCTCGCTCGGCACGCTGGAAATGCGCGCCGAATTCGCCAATGCCGACGGCCGGGTGCTGCCGGGACAGTTCGTGCGTGCACGCGTGATCGCTGGCGAGCAGGACAACGTCTATCTGGTGCCGCAGTCAGCGGTGAGCCAGACCGAGAACGGTCCGGTGGTCATGCTGGCCAACGCCGACAACAAGGTCGAGCCGCGGCCGGTCAAGCTCGGGCTGTGGCAGGGCAAGGACTGGGTGGTGACCGGCGGCCTGCAGCCGGGCGACCGCGTGATCACCGACAACCTGCTCAAGCTGCGCCCCGGCGCGCCAGTGGCCCCGCACGCACCGGGCGAAGCCCCGGCGGCACCGGCAGCGCCTGCCGCGACCGCGCCGTCCAAGTCCTGAAGGAGCGCGCGACATGGCCCGCTTCTTCATCAACCGCCCGATCTTTTCGGGCGTCATCTCCATCGTCATCATGATCGCGGGTCTGGTGGCTTCGCTGTCGCTGCCGATCGCGCAATACCCGGAAATCTCGCCGCCCACGGTCATCATCACCGCCACCTACCCGGGCGCCAACGCCGAAACGCTGGCACGCACGGTGGCGGCACCGATCGAGGAGCAGCTGTCGGGCATCGAAGGTCTGTTGTACTACAACTCGACCTCGACCTCGAACGGCACGGTGAGCATCACGCTCACCTTCGAAGTGGGCACCGACCCGGATACCGCGCTGATCGCGGTGAACAACCGCATTTCGGTGGCCGAGTCGCGGCTGCCTGAAGACGTGCGCCGCTCCGGCCTGGTGGTGCGCAAGCGCTCGAACAACCTGCTGATGATCGCGGCGCTGAAGTCGACGGACGGCAAGTACGACACGCTGTTCCTGAGCAACTACGTGTCGGTGAACGTGCTCGACGAGCTGCGCCGCATTCCCGGCGTGGGCGACGCGCTCACCTTCGATGCACCGTACGCGATGCGGGTGTGGCTGAAGCCGGACGTGATGGCGCGTCTGGGCATCACCACCACCGACGTGGCGGCCGCGATCCGGGTGCAGAACGCGCAGAACGCGGCTGGCCGCATCGGTCAGGAGCCGGTGGTGAACGGCCAGCAGCTCACCTACACGGTGAGCGCCAAGGGCCGGCTGCTGTCGATCGCCGAATTCGAGAACATCATTCTGCGCGCCGACGGACCGTCCGGCGTGGTCCGGCTGAAAGACGTCGCGCGCATCGAGCTGGGTGCCGAAAGCTATGACCGTACGACCAAGGTGAATGGCACGCCGGTGACCGGCATCGGCCTCTACCTGCAGTCGGGTGCCAATGCGCTGGACACCGCCAAGGCGGTGCGCGCCAAGCTGGCCGAACTGACCACCCGCATGCCGGAAGGTCTGGAATTCATCATCCCGAACGACACCACCCGCTTCATCAGCGAATCCATCCGCGAGGTGACGCATACGCTGGCCGAAGCCACGGTGCTGGTGGTGCTGGTGGTGTTCGTGTTCCTGCAGAGCTGGCGCGCCACGCTGATTCCGCTGATCGCGGTGCCGGTGTCGCTCGTCGGTACCTTTGCCGGTCTGTGGGCTTTCGGTTTCTCGATCAACACGCTGACGCTGTTCGCCATGGTGCTTTCGATCGGCATCGTGGTGGATGACGCCATCGTGGTGCTGGAGAACGTCGAGCGGCAGATGCGCGAATTCGGCCGCTCGCCCAAGGAGGCGGCGCTGGAGGCGATGCGCGAAACCTCGGGCGCGCTGGTGGCCATGGTGCTGGTGCTGGACGCGGTGTTCATCCCGGTCGCCTTCCTCGGCGGCATCGCCGGCAAGCTGTACCAGCAGTTCGCCGCCACGGTGGCGGTGTCGGTCACCATTTCCGGTGTCGTCGCGCTGACCCTGACGCCGGCGCTGTGCGCGCTGATGCTGAACGGCCACGAAGGCGAATCGAAACTGTTCCGTCCGTTCAACCGCGGTTTCGACTGGCTCACCCGCATCTACACGAGCACCGTCGGCGCCACGCTGCGTCACCGCATCGTCGCCGCGCTGGTGGTGGTCGCGCTGTTCACCGGCGCCGGCTTCATGTTCCGCATGGTGCCCGGCGCCTTCGTGCCGTCCGAGGACCAGGGCTATCTGTTCGGCTTCGTCACGCTGCCGGATGGCGCGTCGGCCCAGCGCACCGAACAGTCCTTCGAAAAACTGCGCCAGATCATCAATGACGACCCGTCGGTCGAGAACGTGTTCATGGTGCGCGGCATGGACTTCATCACCGGCAACAACCGGGCGAGCGTGGCCATGACCTTCGTCGTCATGAAGCCCTGGCGTGAGCGCACCACCACTGCCGACGACCTGCAGAAGAAGATCGCCGCGGCCGGCATGAAGCTCACCGACGGCATGGGCCTCATCTTCAATCCGCCGCCCATCCAGGGCCTGGGTACGGCCGGCGGTTTCGAGGTGTACGTGCAGGCGCGCGAGGATTCGGATGCGCGCAAGCTGTCCGCCATCACCGGCCAGTTTCTCGACGCGCTGCGCGCGCGGCCGGAACTGACCGGCCTGAACAGCTTCTTCCGGGTATCGGCGCCGCAGCTCGCGGTCGAGGTGGACGAACCGAAGGCGATTTCGCTGGGCATTCCGCTCGACGCGGTCTATTCCACGCTGCAGGCCACCATGGGCACGCTGTACGTGAATGACTTCAACCGCTCGGGCAAGACCTACAAGGTGCAGCTGAGCGCCGACGCGCCCTACCGGATGAAGCCGGAAGATCTCGGCAAGCCCTATGTCCGTTCCGCCACCGGCGCCATGATTCCGCTGTCTGCGGTCATTTCGGTCAAGCCGGTCATCGGTCCGGAAATGGTCGAGCGCTTCAACGGCTTCGTCGCCGCCAAGGTGCTCGGCAATTCGGCCGCCGGCTACAGCTCGGGCGATGCCATCCGCGTGGTCGAGGAGGTGGGCCGTCAGGTGCTGCCGGCCGGCTACAGCCTGGAATGGACCGGTCAGGCCTACCAGGAAAAGCGCACCGGCATCACCTCGGTGCTGGCGCTGGGCTTCGGCATCATCATGGTGTTCCTCATCCTTGCGGCGCAGTACGAACGCTGGTCGCTGCCGCTGGCGGTCATCATGGCCATCCCGTTCGCCATCCTCGGTGCGCTGCTGGCAGTGTGGGTGCGCGGCATGCCGAACGATATCTACTTCCAGATCGGCCTCGTGGTGCTGGTGGGGCTGGCGGCGAAGAACGCCATCCTGATCGTGGAATTCGCACTGCAGAAGCAGCAGGAGGGCATGGACGCGCTGGCCGCGTCGCTGGAAGCCGCTCGTCTGCGCTTCCGCCCGATCTGCATGACTGCGCTCGCCTTCATTCTCGGCGTGGTGCCGCTGGTGATCGCCACCGGCGCCGGTGCTGCGGCCCGGCGTTCGATGGGTACCGGCGTGTTCGGCGGCATGCTGGCCGCTACCTTCATCGCCACCATTTTCGTGCCGATGTTCTACAGCTGGCTGGCCGGCCGCAAGGCGGCGTCGCGCCGCGACGACGCGCCGGCGGAGGTGACCGCATGATGTCCGTGAAAACCCCGCTCGCGCTGGCCTGCGCCGCGCTGCTGTCCGGCTGCATGGTTGGTCCCGATTACGTGCGCCCGGCGGTCGAGCTGCCGGCGCAGTACGGCGCCAACGACGCCGCCGCGCCTGCTGCAATCGCCCGCGGCTGGTGGAAGCAGTTCAATGACGACACGCTGAATGCGCTGGTCGAGCAGGCGCTGGCCGACAACACCGATGTGCAGCGCGCCGCTGCCCGCATCGAACAGGCCGACGCGCTGCTGCGCGAAGCCGGTGCGGCGCTGTTCCCGGACGTCGGGCTCCAGGCCGGCGCCAGCCGGTCCCGCATCAGCGGGGTGGGGGCGCCGATACCGGCCGGTTCGCCGCTGTACCGCAAGAACTTCCAGACCGCGATCGCCACCTCGTTCGAGCTCGATTTCTGGGGCAAGCTGCGGCGCGCCAGCGAGGCGGCCCGTGCGCAGGCGCTCGGCACCCGCTACGCGAAGGACACGGTCGAGCTGACGCTGGTGAGCCAGGTCACCGGCAACTATCTGAACCTGCGCGCGCTCGATGCCCAGCTCGCGCTGTCGCGCGACACGCTGGCCACCCGGCGCGAGAACGCGGACATCCTGCGTACCCGGGTCGAGCGGGGCCTGACCAACGAACTCGAACTGCAGCAGGCGCTCGCCGCGCAGGCGCAGATCGAGGCGCAGATCGCCGACCTGGCGCGCAGCCGTGCGCTGGTCGAGAACCAGCTGGCGCTGCTGACCGGCCGGCTCGGCCAGCAGATCGCGCCGGGCGACCTGCGCGCGCTGCCCTTGCCGCCGCTGCCGCCCGCTGGCCTGCCGTCCTCGCTGCTGGACGCGCGGCCGGACGTGCGTCAGGCGGAATCCGAACTGGCGTCGGCCAATGCGCTGATCGGCGTCGCCAAGGCTGCGCTTTATCCGTCGATTTCGCTGACCGGCAACTACGGTTCGCAGAGCCGCGAACTGTCTGACCTGTTCAGTGGCCCGTCCAACATCTGGTCGCTCGGCCTGTCGCTGGATCTGCCGCTGTTCGATGGCGGCCGCCGCAGCGCGCGGGTGGATCAGGCCAGCGCACAGCAGAAGCAGGCGCTGGCCGGCTATGTGTCGGCGATTCGCAACGCCTTTACCGACGTGCGCGACGCGCTGGCGTCGGCCGAACAGTACGCGCAGAGCGTTGAGGCGCTGCAGAAGCAGGCCGATGCCGCGACGCGCAGCCTGCAGCTCGCGCAGAAGCGCTATGACGCCGGCTATTCGCGCTACCTGGAAGTGCTGGACGCGCAGCGCACCGCGAACGAGGCGTCGCTGGCGCTGGTGCGGGCGCGCCAGGGCCAGCTGGCCGAAGTGGTGAACCTGTACGCCGCCCTCGGCGGTGGATGGGCTGCGGACGGGGCGACCGCGCCGGACGCCGCCGCGTCCACCCCGCCCGCTTCGAACTGAGGCCTTTCAACCGGCGATCGCGGCCAGCGGCCGCGTATCGTCCTTGCGCTCGCCCGCACGCGGCGTGTCCCGGGTCGCGTCGCGACCGGCCGCCGCCAGCGACTTGATGTCGCCGGACAGTTCGCCGCCTTCCTCGATGTGGATCTTGCCGTAGCGGATCTTGCCGTTGATGCGCCCGGTCGCGTGCACGACCAGCCGCTCGCGTGCGGTCAGTTCGCCCTCGAAAAGACCGTGGATTTCCGCCACGTCGATGCTCACGGTGCCGGCGAAGGCGCCGTTCTCGGCGATGCGCAGCACGCGGCTGTCCATCGTCGCCTCGACCCGGCCTTCGACCACCAGCGTGTCGCAGTCGAGGATTTCCGCGCCGCGCAGTTTCACGTCAGGCCCGACGATGAGGCGGCTGCCCTGGGTCGGGGAGGGCTCCAGCGTATCGCCGCGCGGTGCGCCGTTCGGTGGGCTGTCCTCGCGCTGCGGCGGCGCGCTGGTCGAGCCATGGCTGCCGGCGGTGGATGTCTGCGCGCTCTGGGACGCGGACGTGCCGGGCGTGAAGCCGGTGCTGCCACCGCCCGGCCGCAGGGTGCGCGGCAAGGTGGCGTCGGACGTTTTCGGGAACAGGGCGGGCTTGTTGAACATGACGTCTCCTTGAAAGGGTCCGCACCGGATGGATCGATGCGCGCTGTCCCTTGGCAAGTCGCATGCCTGCATGACTTTGTTTTTACAAATCAGAGGGATGTGCCGATTTTTTCGCCTTGTGCACTAGAAGTGAGGGGGCGGCGGGCTCATTCCGTCGCCTGTGCGCGACACCGTGCGGCCCGCCGCGGGCGATCGGCGCGCGGGGCGGGGCGCTGCGGCTGTCGTGCTGCGGCGACATGCGGTCGTATTTAACGTTCTGTTGCATTCGATAACCGGGGCTTACCGTGGCTGGCCCCGGGCCTGCCTAGACTTGGAGGCTGCCCGTCTTTCCGCCCCGCGCATTCCGCATGCCCCGCTTTTCCTTCCGCATCACGCTGCTGCTGACAGTCCTGCTCATCGCCGGCGCACTCGGCGCGGCCGCCGGCAGCGGCTGGCTCATGCTGCAGGATTTCGCGCGTTCGAGCCGGGAAGCGAGCAGCACCGCGCTGCGCCTCACCACCGCGATGCAGCAGCTGGACGAACGTGCGCTGGACATGACGCGCAGCGCGCGTCAGTACCTGGTACTGCGCGACGACGCGGTACGCGAACGCTACCGGGCGGCACAGACACAGGCGCTGGAGGCGCTCGCAACGCTGGACGCCTCGCTGACGCCCACCCCGCTCACCGCGCAGTGGCGCGAAGCCGCGACCGCGCTGACCGCTGCGCTCGATGCCCCGGTCAGCGGCGACGCCGCGGAACTGCCCGATCTGGTGGCACTGAACGACAGACTGGCCGAGCGCGTGCGCACCCAGCTTGACCGGCGAAACGCGGATCTGCTCGACACGCTGGATGAGCGCCGCGACATGCTGGCACGCGAGGTGATGGCCGCCATCGTGCTCGCGCTGCTGCTCGCCGTACTGGCCGGCTGGTGGGTGCTGCGTCCGCTGAAGGCGGTGGAGCGTGCCATCGTCCGGCTGGGCGAGGGCGGTTTCGACCAGACGGTGGAGGTCGGCGGGCCGGCCGACCTGCGCCGCCTCGGCGACAAGCTGGAGTGGCTGCGCCAGCGTCTGGCCGATCTGGAAGCGCACCGCAACCGCGTGCTCCGTCATGTGTCGCACGAACTGAAGACGCCGCTGGCGTCGCTGCGCGAAGGCATCGCGCTGCTGCAGGACGGCGTGACCGGCAAGCTCAGTGCCGAACAGCAGGAGGTGAGCGGGATTCTGGATGCCAACGCGCGTGCGCTGCAGGAACGCATCGAACAGCTGATCGGCTACAACGCCACCCAGTTCGACGCCCGTCACCTCGAACTGAAGCCCACCGCGCTGCGTGCGCTGGCGCGCGAAGTCGCCGCCGACCTCAAGCTGCAGGCCCAGGCCAAGGACGTGCGGCTGGACGTGAGCGGCTACGCGCCGCCGGTGCGCGGCGACGCCGCCAAGCTGCGCATCGCGCTGAGCAATCTGCTGGCCAATGGCATCGCCTTCAGCCCGCACGGCGGCACGGTGCGGCTGGAACTGAGCAGCGACGAGGCCGCCGCCCGCATCGACTGCATCGACGAAGGGCCGGGCGTTGCGCCGGACGAAACCGAACGCATCTTCGAACCTTTCTTCCGCGGCAGCCGGCGTGCGCCGCGGCCGGACAAGGGCAACGGACTGGGGCTGGCCATCGTGCGCGAATTCATCGCGGCGCACGGCGGCAGCGCCCGGGTATTGCCCGCTGAACGCGGTGCCCACTTCAGGATAGAACTGCCCCATGCCCGCTGATCACCCCCGCCTGCGCCTGTTCGCCCTGCTGCTGCCGCTGGCGCTTGCTGCCTGCGCCGGCGTCCGCCCGGCCGCATCGCCGGAGGCCGCGCCTGCGAATGCCGTGAAGACGGCGCCGCAGCCTGAGCCGACGCAGACCGATGCCGAGCGCCAGCTGCTGCAGGCGCTGCAGGCCGCTCAGCCGCGCGGTGGTAACCCCGCTCGTGCGCGTGCGCTGCTCGACGCGCTGATGGCGGCGCAGGGCGACGCTTCGAAGGCGGTGCACCCGCACGCGCGGGCGCTGCTGGATCTGCTGAACGAGCGGCAGCGGCTGGATGCGGCCAACCAGAAGCTGACCCAGCAGCTGGAGCGCAGCAGCCAGCAGGCCAAGGACAGTCAGGCGCGCGCCGACGAACTGCAGCGCAAGCTGGACGCGCTGGCCGACATCGAGCGCAGCCTGCCGGGCGCGCGCGTGCCGTCGCGTGGCGTACCGCGATGAGCGGACCGCGCCTGCTGCTGGTCGACGACGACACCGATCTGCTGCGCCTGCTGTCGCTGCGGCTCACCGCCAGCGGCTACCGGGTCAGTACCGCGGAAACTGCCGAAGCCGCGCTGACGCGGCTGGCGGTGGAACCGTTCGCGCTGGTGATCAGCGACGTGCGGCTGCCGGACCGCGACGGCCTGTCGCTGTTCGACGCGATACGCGCCCAGCATCCGGCACTGCCGGTCATCCTGCTGACCGCCCACGGCACCATTCCGGACGCGGTCGACGCCACTTCGCGCGGCGTGGCCGGCTATCTGACCAAGCCCTTCGACAGCGCCACGCTGCTGGAGCGCATAGACCGCGCACTGGCCCATGCCACGCCGTCCGGATCGCCTTCGCCGGCCGACACCCGCTGGCGCGACGGCCTGATCAGCCGCAGCACCCGCATGGCGGCATTGCTGGACGAAACCCGGCTGGTGGCCGCGTCCGATGCCAGCGTGCTGATACGTGGCGAGAGCGGTACCGGCAAGGAGCTGCTGGCCCGTGCGCTGCATCGCGCCAGCCCGCGTGCCGCCGCGCCCTTCGTCGCGATCAACTGCAGCGCCATTCCGGACGCGCTGCTTGAATCCGAACTGTTCGGCCACGAGCGCGGCGCCTTCAGCGGCGCGGTGTCGCGCCACACCGGCCTGTTCCGCGCCGCGCACGGCGGCACGCTGTTTCTCGACGAGATCGGTGACATGGCGCCGGCCCTGCAGGTGAAGCTGCTGCGCGTGCTGCAGGAGCGTGCAGTGCGACCGGTCGGCGCCACCCGCGCCGAGCCGGTCGACGTGCGCATCGTGTCGGCCACCCACTGCGATCTGGATGCGCTGCTGGAGCAGGGCCAGTTCCGCGAGGACCTGTACTACCGCATCAATGTGGTCACGCTGACACTGCCTTCGCTGGCCGAGCGACGGGAGGATATTCCGCTGCTGGCCGAGCACTTCCTGCGCACGCTGGCCGACAAGTACGGCAAGCGGCTGCGCGGTTTCGCGCCCGATGCCCTGGAGGCGCTGGCGACCGCGCACTGGGCCGGCAACGTGCGGCAGCTGCAGAACGTGGTGGAGCAGGCCTGCGCGCTCGCCACCACGCCGCTGGTGCCGCGCGCGCTGGTCGATCGCGCACTGCGGGTGCGGCCGATGGAGGCCCTGGGCTACGTCGAAGCCAAGCAGCGTTTCGAGCGCAATTATCTGGTGCAGCTGCTCAAGCTCACCGCCGGCAACGTGACCGATGCAGCCCGCATCGCCGGGCGCAACCGGACCGAGTTCTATCGGCTGCTGCAGCGTTACGACCTCGACCCCGGGCTGTTCCGCGGCGACGTCGCCGAAGCGCGACGCGCCTGATCCACGTGCGCTGGCCGACCGGCCCTTCCGGGCTGGAAGCGTGTCGCCGCAGCCCGACACGCGCAGCGCTCGGACTGCTCCAAGCCATTGATTCATAGCGTGGAAGAGGGCTGGCATGCACCGTGCTGTACAGGCATGGCATGTCAACTGTGGGAGCTTCCATGATCAAGAGACAGACCATCGCCACGCTGCTGGCCACCACCGCACTCGCTTATGGCATCTGCCCGCCGGCCCAGGCCGCGGGTTTTGTCGAAGCGGCGCGCCCGGTGCTGCCCGACCCCGGATCGGATGACCAGGACCGCAGCCTGCGCGATGCGATACGCGGCGCGCTGGCGGCCGATCGTTCGCTGAGCGGATGCTATGTGGCAGTCAGCGCACATGCCGGTCGGGTCACCTTGGGTGGTGTGGTACAGGACGCCTCGCAGCTCGCGCGCATCCTGCAGACCGCCGCTTCGGTACCCGGCGTGCGTGCGGTCGACAACGCGCTGGAACTGGCCGGGCGCTGAGTCTTCAGGGGACGGTGTAGTGCGATTGCGTCATCAGGTCGACGCCGCAGGGCAGGTTCTCTATCCAGTCGAGGAAACGCTTCACCATGGCCGGGCCTTCGAAGCGCGCGCCGTGCTGCGGCACGATCATCTGCACGTCCAGACTGCGCACCATCTGCGCCCAGTAGCGGCAGATCTTGTTGGCCACCATGTAACGCCGGTGGAAATCGAACATGTGCGGGATATGCGCGTCGAAATCGGCCACTGGCGGCAGCGCTTCGGAATGACCGATCATCGATGCGCCCATGTCGCCGGAGAACAGGATTTTCGACACCGGGTCATAGAACTGGAAGTTGCCTTCCGAGTGCATGAAATGCGCGGGCAATGCCAGCATTTCCATCTGCCCCAGCGGTATGCGCATGCCCTGGTCCGGAATCGGGATGATGCGTTCGGTATAGTCGCGTCCGGTGGTGAAGTGCGGCAGGAAGCGCGCCCACAGCTTCGAGATCATCACCTTGCACGAGGTGCTCACCATCCACTTGTTCATCGACGCGATGATGTCCGGGTCGGCGTGCGATGCGAGGATGAGATCGAGATCGCGTGACGAGAAGTAGCGCTGCATGGCCATCATGAGCCCGGTATAGGTCATGTTGCCGCCGGGGTCGATCAGCGCGCCGTGGTCGCCATCCACCACCAGGAACTGGTTGCACTGCACCGCATGGTCGGCGCCTTCATCGACCAGATCGTAGAAGGCCAGGCACACATGCCTGCCGTCGTTGAACAGCTCCACCGCCATGATTCGCTCCCCGCCGATGCCGACGTCACATAATACGCGTGCATCAGCCGGCGCCGTTCCTGCGTGGGCGCCCGGCGGATCGACCGGTCGGGTGGCGCGAGAGGCTGATGAAGGTCCGCAGCGGACCGCGCGCGATTGTGCAGGCGGGGCGGGCCGGGGCGCTTGATCGTCATCAAGCGCCCGCTGTCGGGCTCAGGTGCGGCGGCGCGCCAGTCCGATCAGGCCGAGGCCGGCCAGCATCAGTGCATAGGCCGACGGCTCCGGCACCGCGGCGGCGATGCTCAGGCCCAGCGTGCTGCCGTTCCAGCTCGCCTGTGCGGTGCGGCCGGGCGCGAGGCCGATCACGTCGATCACCGCGCCGGCACCGGTGACCGGATGGGCCAGCCGCAGCGTGCCGCCGACCGACAGCAGGTCGGCGAAGCTGGCCGCCCCGGTGCCGGCGTATTCGCCCAGATCGATCACGATGCGACCGCCATAGAAACTGGCGTTGCCGAGAATGATGAGGTGATCGCGCTGCGACGGCGCGTCGCCGTCGATTTCCAGCACCAGTTCGCCGCCTGCGGTCTGCGTGTAGTTCTGCAGCGTGAGAGTGCCGGGCGAGGTGCCCGGAGCGAAGATGCCACCACTGTTGCTCACGTTGCCGGTGATGCTGCCGGTGCCCTTGAGCACACCACTCTGCAGGATGATGTTGCCGGCGAAGGTACCCATGACCGTGGTGGTGCCGGCGCTCTGGGTCATCAGGCCAGAGAAGGTGCTGCCGGCTTCGATCCGCAGTTCGCCCTGGTTGCGGAACTGCCCGTTGGTCTGGAAGCCGACCGGGGCGCTGCCGGACACCACCATGCGGCCTTCATTGACCAGCGAACCGGAGCTGTCCAGCAGCAGCGGATTGACCGCGGTGTTCGCTTCGATCAGTCCCTGGTTGACCACGGCGCCGCGGATGCGCGTGGCACCGCTGAAGGTCTGGCCTGCGCCCAGCGTCAGCACCGGCACCCGGCTGATGTAGTTGCCGTAGTAATCCAGCACGTTGCCGGCGTCATCGCTGAATTCGACCCGGCCGGTACCGGCCAGCAGCGTGTCGCCGTAGAGGCGGAGCTTGGCGTAGGTGGTCGGGCTCACGTCGCGCGGATGCGCCAGCCCGAAAGCCAGCGTGCCGTTATTGGTGATCGTGCTGCTGGCACCGTTCCATCCGAAGTTCATTTCGTTGCCCGAGGTCGCCTCGACCCGGCCTTCGATGGTGACGCCGGTCAGGAAGGTGGCCACCCCGTTGGTGCCGTCGGTGTAGATGCGCCCGCTGCCGGTGGTGCGCAGCGTGCCGCCGTACACCGCGGCACCGAGGTCGATGGACGACGCGTTGCGGGCTTCGATCAGGCCGCCGGCATTGTCGATGGCCGAGGTGATCCAGATGCGGCTGCCGTTTTCGGCGCGGATGTCACCCCGATTGACCAGCGAATGCAGCGTGGAGTAGGGCGAGGCCGGATTGCCGTTCGGCAGTCCGCTGATCATCAGGAAGCTGGCGGCGTTGTCGGCCACCACGCTGCCCTGGTTCACCACTGACAGACGACCGCCGGCGAGATTGCCGTTGTAGCCGAGCTTGCCGGCGCCGCGCAGCGTATGTCCCTGGGCGATCACCAGCGTGTTGGCGTCGGTGCTGACGCCATAGATGATCTGGCTGTCGTTGAAGGTGGCACGTTCGTTGGTGTAGCCGTTGCCCAGCAGCGTGGTGCCGCTGCCTGACAGCGTGACGGTGCCGCTGATGCCCAGCAGCGCCAGCCGGCCGTCCGAACTGAGGCGCAGCGTCCCGTTGTTGATCAGCGACGCACCGCCGCCCGGATCGCTGACGATGAGCCGGGCGTCGCCGAAGCTGTAGTTGATCGCGTCATTGAAGGCGGCCGAACCGCCGATGATGAGCGTGTCGCCTGCGTCGATGGCCAGATGGGTGGCCGAGCCGCCGAAGGCCGCGCAATCGATGCGCTGGGTGCAGTAGGGGCTGGGCGTGATCGCATAGGGCGGTGCGATCTGCACCGTGCTGTTGCGTGACGGGTCGTTGTCGATGAATACCCGCGATGCCGGGTAGTTGGTCGGCGGGCCGCTCGGCGACCAGTTCCAGTAGGTGGTGCCGCCGACCGTGCGGTTATTGGTGTTCCACAGCGTGTCCGCCTGGCCGAGCCAGACATAGTCGGCTGCGGCCAGCGGCGCAGACAGGCCGGCTCCGGCAAGCAGTGCGGCGCAGAGCGCGCTCAGGCGACGCAGGCGGATGTGCGGGGCAGATGTGGAGGCAGGCACGGCGGCGACTCACTCGACGAATGGAGACGAGGAACCTTAACCGCGACAAGCCTGCTGCACAGCCCCCTGTTCGGGGGTGTCGGGGCGGCTTACAGCGTTCCGAAGAGAGGGAGATGGTGGGCCCCCTGGGAGTCGAACCCAGCACCAACGGATTATGAGTCCGCTGCTCTAACCAAGCATGAGCTAGAGGCCCGTGAGGGAGCGGTACTATAGCAAAGCGCTGCGGCGTCGGGCCGGGCAGGGCGATTGCGGGGAGAAAGAAACGCGTGTGGCCGGACTTCGAAGGCGGGTCCATCGTCAATCTGATGCAGGACATCGTGCGGGCCCGGGGTGGGCGAAGCAGTCTCCCGGGTGTGAGCGGTGTCGATGTGCGCGACTGGCGGGATGCCCGCACCGTCGTGCTGCTGGTGCTGGACGGCGTCGGGCTTAAGCAGCTCGACGCATTGCCTGACACCGCCTTCCTGCGCCGGCATGGGGTGCGGGCGCTTACATCGGTATTTCCGTCCACCACCGCGACCGCGATCACCACCTTCATGACGGCACGGCCGCCAGTCGAGCACGGGCTGACCGGCTGGCATGTGCGCTGTGTCGAACCCGGACTGGATGGGCGTGTGCTCGCCATCCTGCCGGTGACACCGCGGGGTGGCGGACCGCTGGGCATGGCGGCGGACGATGCGCTGGCGCTGACCTGCCGCACGCCGGCGCTGTTTTCCGGTCTGCCGATTGCATCGCAGGTGGTATCGCCCGCCGAGATCGCCCATTCGCCCTTCAACCGCCGGCACAGCGAAGGCGCGGCGCGCACCGCTTACGAGGGGCTGGACGGCCTGTTCGCGGCGTTGGATGGCGCGCTCGATGCATCGGCGCCGCCGGCCTATGTCTACGCCTACTGGCCTGATTTCGACCACTGCGCCCATATGCGTGGATGTGCATCGGAACAGGCGCAGACCCTGCTGCGTGGCATGGATGCCGCGCTCGAGGCGTGGGCGGCGCGCAGGCAGGGCGATCCTGTGCAGCTGCTGATCACCGCCGACCATGGTTTCATCGACGCACCGGCCGAACGCCTGCTGGAACTGGAGTGTTTTCCTGCCCTTGCCGATTGCCTGGCCTCACCGTTGTCCGGCGAGCGGCGGGCGGTGTTCTGTCATCTGAAACCGGGGCGTGAGCGCGATTTCGAAAGGGCGCTGGCCGATCTGTCTGACGCATGCACGCCGTGGCGATCTGCGGACCTGCTCGAGGCCGGGCGTTTTGGCCCGGGCGCGCCCCATCCGCGCCTGCGCGAACGCATCGGCGACTGGACGCTGGAAATGAAGGCGGACTGGACCTTGCGGGATACGCTGCCGGGCGAACGCGCGTTCCGGCTCATCGGCGTGCACGGCGGCACCAGCGCGGCGGAAATGCAGGTGCCTCTGGTGGCGTGTTCGCTGGGGTAGGGAAAGAGGACCGGGCGCGCGCACGCGCACCCGGTGGTGCCGGTATCAGCCGACGATGTAGCTTTCGAGCTGCTTGATCAGGTACTGCTGGTACTCGATCGTTTCCTTGACCAGATCGCCGATCGACACGACGCCGATCAGGCTGCCGGCACCGTCGAGCACCGGCAGGTGGCGGATGCGCTTGTCGCTCATCAGCTGCATCGCCTGATCGACCGTCATGTCCGGCGTCACGTGGATGAGCTTGCTGGTCATGATGTCGCGCACCGGCGTCGAGGACGAATCCTTGCCCTGCAGCACCACCTTGCGGGCGTAATCCCGCTCGGAAAAGATGCCGGCCAGTGCGCCGTTGTCGGTCACCAGCACGGCCCCGATGCCGCGGTTGGCCATCACGCGCAGCGCGCTGACGACCGTGTTGTCCGCCTCGACGGTCGCGACCGGACCCGTCTTGCCTTCAATCACCTGAGCGATGGTCTTCACGGTAGGCCTCCCTTTTCTATTCCGTGACGATGGGGTCGCTCAAGTTTCACACGAAAATCAGGTTTCGGTGTCGAGGAAGCTGCGCAGTTTTTCGCTGCGCGACGGGTGACGCAGCTTGCGCAGCGCCTTGGCTTCGATCTGGCGGATGCGCTCGCGGGTCACGTCGAACTGCTTGCCGACCTCTTCCAGCGTGTGGTCGGTATTCATTTCGATGCCGAAACGCATGCGCAGCACCTTGGCTTCCCTCGGCGTCAGGCTGTCCAGCACTTCCTTCGTGATGTCACGCAGGCTGGCGAACAGCGCGGCGTCAGTCGGCGCCAGCGTCGCGGTGTCCTCGATGAAGTCGCCCAGATGGGAATCGTCGTCGTCACCGATCGGCGTTTCCATCGAGATCGGCTCCTTGCTGATCTTCAGGATCTTGCGGATCTTCTCTTCCGGCATTTCCATGCGGATGGCCAGCGTGGCCGGATCCGGCTCGGCACCGGTTTCCTGCAGGATCTGACGCGAAATGCGGTTCATCTTGTTGATCGTTTCGATCATGTGAACCGGAATCCGGATCGTACGAGCCTGGTCGGCGATCGAACGCGTGATGGCCTGACGGATCCACCAGGTCGCGTAGGTCGAGAATTTGTAGCCGCGACGGTATTCGAACTTGTCCACCGCCTTCATCAGGCCGATGTTGCCTTCCTGGATCAGGTCGAGGAACTGCAGGCCGCGGTTGGTGTACTTCTTCGCGATCGAAATCACCAGACGCAGGTTGGCTTCGGTCATTTCCCGCTTGGCGCGGCGCATCTTGGCTTCGCCAGTGGACATCTGCTTGTTGATGTCCTTCAGCTCCTTCAGCGGCAGACCGATGCGGTCCTGGATGTCGATCAGCTTGCCCTGTTCCTCGATGATGGCCGGCGCCGCACGCAGCAGCTGCGCACCGTTGGCCTTGGCCGCGGTGATTTCGCCCTTCAGCCAGTCGATATTGGTTTCGTTGCCCGGGAACACCTTGATGAAGTGCGCGCGCGGCATGTTGCCCTTGTCCACGCACAGTTCGAGAATCTTGCGCTCGTGCTTGCGTGCCGACTCGACCATGTTGCGCACCGAGTCGCACAGCTTCTCGATCATGCGCGCGGTGAAGCGGATGTTCATCAGCTCGTCGGACAGCTGCTTCTGCAGCTTCAGATAGGTCTTGTCCTGCGAGCCCTTCTTGTCCAGCGTGGACTGCATCTTGGTGTACAGCGTACGGATGCTTTCGAAGCGTTCCAGCGCGTCGGCCTTGAGCTGGATCAGCGAGGCGCTCATCGCGCCACCTTCGCCGTCCTCGTCTTCTTCCTCGCCTTCCTCTTCTTCGTCCTCGGCCGCTTCTGCGCTGGCCGCAGCCGCCTCTTCCTCGATCGCGTTCGGATCGATCAGGCCGTCGATCAGTTCGTCGATGCGCATTTCATCGCGCGCGACGCGGTCGGCCATGTCGAGGATTTCGGAAATCGTGGTCGGACACGCCGAGATCGCCTGGATCATGTGGCGCAGGCCGTCCTCGATGCGCTTCGCGATCTCGATTTCGCCTTCACGGGTCAGCAGCTCCACCGTACCCATTTCGCGCATGTACATGCGCACCGGATCGGTCGTGCGGCCGAATTCCGATTCCACCGTGGACAGCGCCTGCTCGGCCTCTTCCTCGACTTCGGACGCGTCGACCACGGCCGGCGCGTTCTCGCCCATGAGCAGGTCTTCCGAGGCGGGCGCCTCGTCGAAGACACGGATGCCCATGTCGTTGAAGGTCGAAATGATGGATTCGATCTGCTCGGCGTCGACGATGTCGTCCGGCAGGTGATCGTTGATTTCGGCGTAGGTGAGGTAGCCGCGCTCCTTGCCCAGCGCGATCAGCGTCTTCAGACGCAGGCGGCGCTGGTCAGCGTCCATCGGCAGCGCGTTCGCTTCGGCGGAACCGCCCTTGGCGGCTTTCTGATCCTTGGCTTTGGCGTCCTTCGCGGACTTGGCGCCGCGGGCGGTGACAGGTTTTGCGGCTGCTGCAGGCTTTTCTGCGACGACTTCAGCCTGCTTGCGTGTATCCTTCGACTTGTCCTTGGCGACCATGTATATCCTCAGATCTGCGTGTAGCCTGCGGCGCGGGCAGTCGGCCCGTGAGCAGGGTGCTCGGTCCAACGTGTCCCGCGTGACGACGCACGGCAGCGAGCCACAGGCTCCAGTACGTGCGCGTCGAACTCCCTCCATCCGGGTCGGCAACGAGGTTCGCTTCCGGCAAACCTGCCAGCCCGACCGATGCAAGCGGACGTAAGGGAAAACCCGACATTATACCCGTTTTAGGGCCTGTCTTCTCGTCTTTCAAGTGCCATAGTCTGGGGACCCCGATGCGGGCTCGACTCAGGCTCGGTTGTGGCTTCAGGTGTGAACTCAGTTGCGCGCTTTCTCCCGCAACAGACGTCCCAGTTCGGCCTGTTGTTCCGCGCTCAGTGGTGCTTGCCGGCTCAGCGCGGTCAGGTGATTGATTGCACGGCTGATTTCCGTTTTTCTCAGATGTTGCAGCGTGTCGTCGAACATGTGCGGCAGCGCGCCTTCGTCGACCGGATCGTCGATCGCGGCGGCGAGGGCGTTCTCGATCGCTGCGCCGTGCGGGCTGTCGCGGAAGTATTCGACCAGCGCGGCCGGGTGTTCGCTGTCGGCGTCGCCGTGCTCGATGCAGTCGGCCACCGCCTGCACTGCCTGCAGCCAGGGATCGTGCTCGATGTTCTCGAGATGTCCGATCTTGCCGCCGAGCGAAGGGCGCTGCATCAGCATGCACAGCAGCTTGCGCGCCGGCGTGGTCGGCGGGACCCGGGGCGCTGCCGGCGGCGGTGCCTTGTGGCCGAAGCGGCTGTTGCGACGAGGCAGGCGCAGGCCGCAGGCTTCGGCGAATTCCTCCGCCGACAGTCCGACCGCCGGTGCCAGCAGATGCAGCAGCTGGGTGCGCAGCGCGCCCGCCGGCACCTGGGTGACCAGAGGCCTGGCTTCGCTGACGAACTGGGCGCGACCTTCGGCGCTGCGGGTGTCGCAGCGTGTCTGCAGTTCGTGCAGCAGATATTCGCTGAGCGGCTGCGCCGAGAGCGCGAGCTGGCGGAAGCGCTCGGCACCCTGTTCGCGCACGAAACTGTCCGGATCGTGCTCGGGCGGCAGGAAGAGAAAGGACACGGCACGGCCGTCACCCAGTTCCGGCAGCGCCGACTCGAGTCCGCGCCAGGCCGCCTTGCGGCCGGCACGGTCGCCGTCGAAACAGAACACGATGCGGTCGGTCTGGCGGAACAGCTTGTGGATGTGGTCCGGCGTGGTGGCCGTGCCCAGCGTGGCCACTGCGCTGCCGACGCCGAACTGGGCCAGTGCCACCACATCCATATAGCCTTCGACCACCAGCACGAAACCGTCGTCGCGGATCGAGGTGCGTGCCTGCGACAGTCCGTACAGCTCGCGGCCTTTCGAGAACAGCGGTGTTTCGGGTGAATTCAGATACTTCGGCTCGCCGCGGTCGAGCACACGGCCGCCGAAGCCGATCACGTTGTTCCGCCCGTCGAGGATGGGGAACATGATGCGGTCGCGGAAGCGGTCGTAGCGGCGACCCTTGGTCTGACCTTCCGACGCTTCGGCGTCAATCACCAGACCGCATTCGGCCAGCGCCGGCGCGTCGTAATCATCGAACGCATCGCGCAGCGACTGCCAGTCGCCCGGGGCGTAGCCGATGCCGAAGCGGGCCGCGATCTCGCCAGTCAGGCCGCGGCCTTTCAGGTAGTCGATCGCGCGCGGATTCTTCTTCAGCTGCTGCTTGTAGAACTGCGCCGCGCGTGCCATCAGTTCGGTCAGCGACGCCGCCTGCTTGCGCTTCTGTGCCATTTCCGGCGTGAAGTCCTCGCGCGGCACGGTCATGCCGGCGTTGCGCGCCAGTTCCTCGATCGCGTCCGGGTAGCTCAGTCCGGAGTATTCCATCAGGAAACCGATGGCGCTGCCGTGCGCGCCGCAACCGAAGCAGTGATAGAACTGCTTGGCCGGACTGACCGTGAAGGAGGGTGTCTTCTCGCTGTGGAAGGGGCAGCAGGCCTGGTAGTTGGCACCGGCCTTCTTGAGCGGCACATAGCGCTCCACCACGTCGACGATGTCGACGCGGTTGAGCAGTTCCTGGATGAAGGACTGCGGGATCATCCCGCCGCCGCTCAGGCCTTGCCGCTGAGTGCGGCCTTCACCAGCGCGGAGGCCTGGGTCATGTCGGTGCGGCCGGCAAGCTTCGCCTTCAGCGGGCCCATCACCTTGCCCATGTCGGCCGGACCGCTCGCGCCGACTGCCGCGATCACTTCGGCGATGGCGGCCTGCACCTCGTCCGCGCTCATCTGCTGCGGCATGTAGGCGCTGAGCACTTCGAGCTCGAATTTCTCCGCGTCGGCCAGATCCTGACGGCCCGCAGCTTCGTACTGGCTGATCGAATCGCGACGCTGCTTCAGCATCTTGTCGATCACCGCGGTCACCTGGCTGTCGTCCAGCGTCACGCGCTCGTCGACTTCCTTCTGCTTGATCGCCGCCAGCAGCAGCCGGACGGCGCCGAGCCGTGCGCTGTCCTTCGCGCGCATGGCGGTTTTCATGTCTTCGCTGATCCGGTCCTTCAGGCTCATCGTGGCGCTCGCGTGGCTAGGTGTTGAACGGAGGGAGGCAACAAACACAAAAAGCCGAAGGCGCGCGGGCGCATCCGGCTTTTCGGTTCCAGGCCCTGCGTCGGCAGGGCGTGGCGATCAGTACAGCTTCGGCGGCAGGGTTTGGCTGCGCAGCCGCTTGTGGTGGCGCTTCACGGCGGCGGCCAGCTTGCGCTTGCGCTCGGCGGTGGGCTTTTCGTAGAACTCGCGCGAACGCAGTTCGGTCAGCGTGCCAGCCTTTTCGATGGTGCGCTTGAAGCGGCGGATCGCAACTTCAAACGGCTCGTTTTCCTTGACGCGGATACCCGGCATAACAACAGCCCTCTAGACAGCCTGCAATGTGTGCAATGAGCGCCTGCTCCACAGAACGTGAGCGGACGCATAACGGAAAGCCGGCGATTATATCTCTGGCCGGATGGTGTGCCAAGTCCTATTTTCGGAGCGCCCAAGTACAATGCGGCGCATGTGGATTCTTGGCATCGAGTCGTCGTGTGACGAAACAGGGCTGGCGTTGTACCACGACCAGCGGGGGCTGGTCGCGCACGCCGTGCATTCGCAGATCGATCTGCATCAGGCCTACGGCGGGGTCGTGCCCGAACTGGCTTCACGAGACCACGTGCGACGCATCGTGCCGCTGTACCGTCAGGTGTTGGCCGACGCCGGCATCGTCGCGGCCGACATCGACGCCGTCGCCTACACCGCTGGCCCCGGTCTGGCCGGGGCGCTGCTGGTCGGCGCCGCCTTCGCCGAGTCTGTCGCGCTCGCGCTCGGCAGGCCGGCCATTCCCATCCATCACCTCGAAGGTCATCTGCTGTCGCCGCTGCTGTCGGCCGACCCGCCTGCCTATCCCTTCGTCGCGCTGCTGGTGTCCGGTGGCCACACGCAGCTGATGCGGGTGTCGGCGGTCGGCGAGTACGAAATGCTGGGCGAAACGCTGGATGATGCGGCCGGTGAGGCCTTTGACAAGACCGCCAAGCTGCTCGGGCTGCCCTATCCGGGTGGCCCGGCACTGGCTGCGCTGGCGCAGCAGGGCACCCCGGGACGGGTGAAGCTGCCGCGACCCATGCTGAACAGCGGCGATCTTGACTTCAGTTTTTCCGGCCTCAAGACCGCGGTACTCAATGCGGTTAACAAGGGGCTGGACGAAGCGGGCCGCGCCGATCTGGCGGCGGAGTTTCAGGAAGCGGTGGTCGATGTGCTGGTCGGCAAGTCGCTGGCCGCCCTGCGGCAGACCCGGCTGAAGCAGCTCGTGGTGGCCGGCGGCGTCGGGGCCAACCGGCGGCTGCGCGAGCGGCTTGATCTGGAACTGGCGCAGCGCAAGGGGCGGGTGTTCTACCCGGAACTGGCGCTGTGCACCGACAACGGCGCGATGATCGCCTTCGCGGGCGCACAACGACTGGCGGCCGGTCTGGCCCACCCCGCCGACGCCCACGAGATCGCGGTACGGCCGCGCTGGCCGCTCGATACGCTGTAAGGCGGTTCAGCCGGCGCTCTGCGCCTTCTTGCCGCCGATGCGGCTTTCGGTGCCGTTCATGAGCCGGCGGATGTTGTCGGCATGGCGCCAGATGAGCAGGCCGGACATCGCGGCCAGTGCGCCACACACGGTGGCCGAGCCGGTCAGCAACAGCCCGCTGATCGGCGCGCTGCAGGCGGCGACCAGTGCCGCCAGCGACGAATATCGGGTGATGAAGGCCACGGCGAGCCACAGCCCGAGCGCGATCACGCCGGCCCAGGGGACGGCGGCGAGCATGACGCCGGCCGCGGTCGCCACGCCCTTGCCGCCGCGGAAACCCAGTGTGGCCGGGAACACGTGGCCGACGAAAGCGGCCACTCCGGCCAGCAGTGCAGCCACCTCACCCATGCCGATCGCGCGTACCAGCAGCACCGCCGCCACGCCCTTGAGGGCATCGCCGATCAGCGTCATCAGCGCCGCCTTCTTGTTGCCGGAGCGCAGCACATTGGTCGCGCCCGGATTGCCCGAGCCATAGCTGCGCGGGTCGGGCAGCCCGAACACCTTGCTGCTGACGACCGCGAACGGGATGCAGCCGAGCGCGTAACCGAGAACGATGGCGAGGACGAAGCTGGATGCGGAATTCACGTTGGGATGCGGGTCGGACGTAGAATCCCGCAATTCTAGTTCGACACGGCCAGCAGGGCAGACATGGACTGTATTTTCATCGAAGGCATGAAGGTGACCGCCTCGGTCGGCATCTACGCACGCGAGCGTGCGCACACCCAGCAGCTCGAAATCAGCATGACCTTCGGCGTGCCCGATGCCGCGGCGCAGAACGACGACATCAACGACACGATTGACTACGCCGAGGTGGTGAATCGCATCCGCGCGGAACTGGCGCAGCGCCACTTCAATCTGCTGGAAACGCTGGGCGAGTTCGTGATCAAGATGATGCTGGAGGACTTCCGCGCGTCCTGGGTCAAGATTTCGATCGCCAAGACCGGCATCATGAAAGACGTGCGCCAGGTCGGCGTCACGATCGAGCGCGGTACCCGGTCCTGAGCGAAAAGCCGGCGGCCGCCGCTTCGTGCGCCAGCAGCCAGCGCTTGATGCCCGGCAGGAAGCCCTCGCGGGCGTTGGCGAAACCGCCGAGCGCGCCGCCGGCGCCCACGATGCGGTGGCAGGGAATGATGACCGGCAGCGGATTGGCGCCGCAGGCGGCGCCGACCGCGCGCGGCGATGACGCGATGCGGCGTGCCACGTCACCGTAGGTCAGCGTGTCGCCGGGCGGAATACCGCACATGACCGCCCATACCGCGTTCTGATGTGCGCTGCCGCCGGGCGCCAGCGGCAGGTCGAAGCGGTGGGTCGCGTCTTTCAGGTATTGCGCGAGCTGCGCCGCCGCTTCGGCTGCCAGCGGTGTGCGTGGCGGCTGGGCGTCACGCGGGCTCAGGAATTCGATCAGCGTGATCGCCCTGTCGTCGGTCAGGATGCCCAGCGCGAAGCCGGGCGCGCTGACCACCGCGTCCCACACGGCGGTGCCGCCGGGTTTCATCAGCGCGCCGTCCTGCCGGCCAGCAGCTGCAGCTTCAGGTCGTCCTGCGTCGGTTTGTTGCCGACCCAGATGGCCAGCAGCGCCCGGTAGAAGTCTTCACCCTCGACGAAGCGGCTGACCTCCTGTCCGTCTATCGTGGCACGGCTGCCCCGGCCGGGCAGCCACTCCAGCGCGATCCGGCTGCCCTTGCGCACTTCCTTCACCGCAGTCAGGTCGTCGACGAAGGCCCGGATGCGCGGCTGCATCGCCTCGAACTCCGCCGGCGGCAGATTCTTCTTCATGCCCTTGACCAGCGGTTCGGTGAACTGCTCGGCCGAGAACCCCATCAGGGGCACGATCTCGATTCGCTTCGGACCGGGCGCGGCCATGGCGGCTTCCGGCGTTTCGACCGGCGCACCCAGATAGAGCCCGATCACGTAGGCCTTGATGATGAGGCGGCTGCGCACGCCGGCGCCATTGAGCTGCAGCGACGCGTCGCCCACGCGGGTGGCCGGGTCCAGGCGGACCCCCTCGATGTCGACGGCCGAAGCGGGCGCGGCCGCCAGCAGTGCGGCGACGAGGGCAAACAGGCGAAGGAACATCGGACGTCTCCGAACATCAGCGGGAGATTCATTATCCGATGGCGACCGATACGCGGGGTGCATGAACTGTTAAATGAAGTGCTTGTTACTGAAGTCACATTAACAATTTTGTGCAAGCTGTTGTTTTTCTTGGTGGCAAATGTAATCATCCTCCCATTGGGGATATTTCAGGCTGCATGGCGGCCGAGGGAGGCGCATGCGCGCGCACAGACGCATTCATCCATGGCTTTTCGCAGTGCTGGTCGGCGCCTCGGCGGCGGCGGGCGCGCAATCGTCACTGACCGCGGACGCGGCTGCACACATCGAGGCGGGCCGCTATGCCGCGGCCTATCAGATGCTGTCGGCACAGGAATCCGAACGGGCCGGCGATCCGCAGTTCGATCTGCTGCTGGGTATCGCCGCGCTGGAAGTCGGTCAGCACACCCGGGCGGTGTTCGCACTCGAACGCGTGCTGGCGCTGCAGCCGGACAACGCCCGGGCACGAGCCGAAATCGGCCGGGCCTATCTGCTGCTCGGTGAATCCGCCGGCGCACGGCGCGAACTTGAAGCGGTGCGTCGCCAGAACGTGCCGCCCGATGTCGCCCGTTCGATCGATCGCCTGCTGTCGGCGGTGGATCGGGCGCCGGTGCGCGGCGAAACCGCCTTTTCCGGCTACATCGAAGCGGCGGTCGGGCGCGACACCAACGTGAACAGCGCCACCGGAAATTCGTCGGTCGCCATTCCCGGGCTGGGCGCCTTCCAGCTCGCACCGGGCAGCCGCAGCCGCGATGCGTGGTTCAGCGCGCTGTCCGGCGGTGCCAACGTGCGGGTGCCGATCAATCCGGAGTGGGCCTTCGTGGCCGGTGCGTCGGGGTCAGCCCGCTTCAACGGCGGCGCGTCGAGCTTCGACACCACGGCGCTGGACGGCAATGGCGGCGTGGCCTGGACCCGAGGCCCCAATCGGGTCACCGCGGTGCTGCAGCTCGGCATGTTCGAGGTCGATCACGACAAGCTGCGTGACTACACCGGCGGTTCGGTGCAGTGGCAGCACACCCACGACGCGCGCAACCAGACCACGGTGTTCGCCCAGCAGAGCCGCCTGCGCTACGAAGGCACGAACGACGTGCGCGACGTGAATCGCAACATCTATGGCGTGGGTCACGCGCACGTGCTGCCGAACGGGCAGACCATGCTGTTCGGCAGCTTCTATCTGGGCGCCGAAACCGGCCGCAAGGATCTGCCCTCCGGCGTGAACATCGCGGCGAACGAGATCGTGGGCTTCCGCTTCGGTGCCCAGCACACGCTGGACGAGCGGCTGCAGCTGTTCGGGGCGCTGTCGCACGAGGCGCGGGACTACAGCGCGCTGGACCCGATCTTCGGCGTGCAGCGCGGTGACACGCTCACGTCACTGTCGCTCGGTGCCAGCTACGCGGTGGCCAAGGAATGGCTGCTGACGCCGTCGGTGTCGCTGATCCGCAACGATTCGAACATCAGTCTGAACGAGTACCGCCGCGGAGTTGCCCAGTTCGCGGTGCGTCGCACGTTCTAGGAGCTCCGTCATGGCGAAATCCTTCCGACCCGCGCGCATCGCACTGGCTGTCGCATCCGCCTTCCCGCTCTGCGCACTGGCCAACCCGGCCGCCCGCGTCGAATTCACCGCAGGCGAGGTACGGGCTACGGGTGCCGACGGCAGCAGCCGCGTGCTGGCACGCGGTGCCCAGGTGGGCAGCGGCGACACGATAGACACCGGCAGCGGCCGCGCCCAGATGCGCTTTACAGACGGCGCACTGGTATCGCTGCAGCCGCAGACCCAGTTCCGCATCGACCAGTACGCTTTCGCCGGCAAGCCGGCCGAGGACCGCGGCTTCTTCAGCCTGATCAAGGGCGGGTTGCGCACCATCACCGGTCTGGTCGGCAAGGGCAACCGTGATGCCTACAAGCTCACCACCTCGGTCGCCACCATCGGGATACGCGGTACCGAATACTCGGTCGCTTACGGCAACAGCATCAACGTCACCACCGGCGACGGCGCGATCGACGTGTGCAACGGCGGCGGCTGCCTGACCGTGACCGATGGCCAGAGCGCCTATGTGGCCGACCAGAACACGCCGCCGGTCATCATCGAAGTGAAGACCGATCTGCCGCCGCCGCCGCCGTCGAATGCCGGCATGGTGACGCCGCCGCCGGTCGATGAAACCTTTCTGGTGTCCGAGAACCGCGGCGAGGGCGGCGGTCTGGACGTGCTGAACGGTTTCGCGGGGGGCCTCACCACCGGCGACGGCTTCTATGTGTTCGGCCAGTACACCGACCAGTACGGCGGCTACGGCGGTCAGATCCTGCTGTCCGGGGCCAGCGCCGAATTCAGCGGCTCCACGCTGGTGCGGGCGACCCAGGGCGGCGCCGACTACACCGCGGTATCGGTGGCCGAGTCGCACCAGGACGGCATCGTCGGCTGGGGCCGCTGGGCGAGCGCCCAGTGCCTGGTCTGCAATACCGGGCCACTGACCGACGTTCACTACATCGTCGGCCGGCCCAGTACCGATCTCGCCGGTCTGACCGGCATGGTCGGCAACTATTCGCTGTCCGGCCACACGCTGCCGACCACCAGTTCGGGCATTACCGGCGGGGCGGTGACCGGCATGATGATCGTCGATTTTTCGTCGTATTCGATGCTCGTGAACATGAATGTGAACGTGAGCACGATCACTTTCGGACTTCAGGGTACCGGATCGGTCAGTGCAGGCGGCGCGGTGTTTGGCGGAGGCTTCACCAGCTGCAGCAACTGCGGCGCCAACTGGTCGGGCGACTTCTCGGGCTTCTTTGCCGGCCCGGCCGGCGCTCGCGCAGGCATGCTGTACAACTTCAACAGCGACACCGCCAAGGGCACGGTGAATGGCGCCGCGGTATTCACCCAGACCTCGCTGAGCCAGCCCAGCCTGTGAACCCGGCCGGTGACGGCGGTGGCTCGCCTTCGCACCGGGGGCCGCCGCTTCAGGCGTGCAGCGAGGCGACGAAGCTGCGCAGACCGGTCAGCAGCATTTCCACCGCTACCGCGCACAGCAGCAGACCCATCAGGCGCTCCAGCGCCGCGGTGCCGCGTTCGCCCAGCCGGCGGATCAGCGGGCCGGCGGCCAGCAGCACGCAGGTGGTGACGGCCATGGCCGCGCTCATCGCGCCGGCCCAGGTCCAGAACCGTTCGGGTTCGCGCGACACCAGCAGCATCACCATGGCCATGGCCGAAGGCCCGGCGATCAGCGGAATCGCGAGTGGCACGACGAAAGGTTCACCCCCTGTCCACTCGCCGAACACGCCGGCCGGCTGCGGGAAGATCATGCGCAGCGCGATCAGGAACAGCAGCACGCCGCCGGCGATGCCGAGCGAGGTCTGCGACAGCTGCAGCACCCGCATCACCGATTCACCGGCCCACATGAACAGCAGCAGCGCCAGCCAGGCGAAGAAGCACTCGCGCAGCACCACCCGCTGACGCCGCGCCTTCGGTACGTCCTTCAGCAGCACGGTCATGACCGGTGCGTTGCCGAACGGATCAAACAGCAGCAGGAGCAGGATGCTGGCGGAGAGGAAGCTGTCGGACAATTCCGGGGGGCTAGTGGCTGGGGGTGACGGGACGGCGTGCCGCCCCGTCGCCGGGTTCAGCTGCGCACGTGGCCGTCGCCCAGCACCACCCACTTCTGGCTGGTGAGGCCGTCGAGGCCGACCGGGCCGCGGGCGTGGATCTTGTCGGTCGAAATGCCGATTTCCGCGCCCAATCCGTATTCGAAGCCGTCGGCGAAGCGGGTCGAGGCGTTGATCATGACCGAAGCCGAATCGACTTCGCGGATGAAGCGCATCGCGCGCGTGTGGTTCTCGCTGACGATGGCGTCGGTGTGCTGCGAACTCCAGCGGTTGATGTGGTCGATCGCGTCATCCAGCGTATCGACGATGCGCACCGCCAGGATGGGTGCCAGGTATTCGGTCCCCCAGTCTTCCTCGGTCGCCGCCTTCATCGCCGGCACCAGTGCGCGGGCACGGTCGCAGCCGCGCAACTCCACGCCCTTGCCGAGGTAGATGTCGGCCAGCCGGCCCAGCACGCGGGGCGCCGCGGCCACGTGTACCAGCAGCGTTTCCATCGTGTTGCAGGTGCCGTAGCGGTGGGTCTTGGCGTTGTCGGCGATGCGCACCGCCTTGTCGTCGTCGGCGAATTCGTCGATGTAGACATGGCAGTTGCCGTCCAGATGCTTGATCACCGGCACCTTGGCTTCGCGCGAAATGCGCTCGATCAGGCCCTTGCCGCCGCGCGGCACGATCACGTCGACGAATTCCGGCATGGTGATCAGCGCACCGACCGCAGCGCGGTCCGTCGTGTCGACCACCTGTACCGCGGTTTCCGGCAGGCCGGCGGCGACCAGGCCTTCGCGTACGCAGGCGGCGACTGCCTGATTGCAGCGCGCCGCTTCAGAGCCGCCGCGCAGGATGGCGGCGTTGCCGCTCTTCAGGCACAGCGCGGCCGCGTCCGCGGTCACGTTCGGACGCGCTTCGTAGATGATGCCGATCACGCCCAGCGGCACCCGCATCTTGCCCACCGTGATGCCGGTCGGGCGGCGCTTGAAGTCGGTCATTTCACCGACCGGATCGGGCAGCGCGGCGACCTGCTCCAGGCCCTGGGCCATTGCCTCGACGCCCTTCGCGGTCAGCGTCAGGCGGTCGATCATGGCCGCGTCCAGACCGTTGGCGCGCGCGGCCTCGACGTCGGCCGCGTTGGCTTCGAGCAGCTGCGGCGCACGCTCGCGCAGCAGCGCTGCGATGCGGTTGAGCGCATCGTTCTTGGCGGCGGTGGACGCCTGCGACACGATGCGCGAGGCGGCGCGGGCCTGGCGGCCCAGCGTGGTCATGTAGTCCTGGATGTCCATCACGATTCCCGAAAGCTTCACTCCGCGCCGCGCGCGGAAACCCCAGATGAAAACAGAAAGCCGGCCGCGGTGCCAGTGCCGGGGCGTCGGCCGGATACGGCGGGAGCGGTCAGCGCGCGCAGAGGCGCAGCGCGATCTGCAGGAATTCGTCCCACACGTCGCCGCGGGCCACGCCCTTGATCATGCGGTCCAGCCGCGCGGCCTGCATCAGCGCGGTGCGGGTGGCCGACGAGGACAGGCGCTGCAGCGCCCGCTTGTACGGCGACTGGCGGGCGCCGAAGATGCGCGCCGCAGCCAGCGCGTCGTCGGCGCTGCGGCCGGCATCCATTTCGGCCCGGGCGGTGGCCAGCACGCGCAGTTCCGACACCACGATCCACAGGATGAGCGGCGCCGCCACGCCTTCGGCGCGCAGGCCGTCGAGCAGCCGGCTGGCGCGTGCGGCGTCGCCAGCGAGCAGCGCCTGGCGCAGGTCGTCCACGTCGTAGCGGGCGACGTCCATCACCGCGTTGCGCACCTGTTCCAGCGTCAGTTCGCCCGGCGGGTGCAGCAGGCCCAGCTTCATCACTTCCTGGTTGGCGGCGAGCAGATTGCCTTCGACGTGGCCGGCCATGAATTCCAGCGCCTCCGGCGTCGCGCTCTGCTGCTGGCGCGCGAGACGGCCAGCCAGCCAGCCGGGCAGGCGGTCCAGACCGGGCGCATTCAGTTCGAGTTCGATGCCGTGTTCGATCAGCGCGGCGAACCAGGCGCTCTTCTTTGCCTTCCAGTCCATCAGCGGCAGCGTGACCAGGGTGAGCGTGCCTGCGGGCGGATTCGCGGCGTAGCGGGCCAGCGCATCGCTGCCTTCGCGGCCGGGCTTGCCGGTCGGGATGCGCAGGTCGATCACCTTGTCGCCACCGAACAGCGACATGTTGCCGGCCGCTTCGGCCAGCGCCGACCACTTGAAGTACTGGGTCACCACCAGCACGTCGCGCTCGCCGAAACCGCGTGCGCGGGCCGCAGTCCGGATGGCGTCCGCGGCTTCGATCACCAGCAGCGGCTCGTCGCCGTGCAGCACGTACAGCGGCGCGAGCGTGCCCTTCAGATGGGCGTCCAGCTGGTCGGCGCGCAATGGCATGCGGATCAGCTGGCCTGCGGCCGCTTGAGGGCCTGCAGCCGGCGCAGCAGCTGCTGGACCAGATCGCTCCGCATTTCGCCCTGCAGTGTCAGTTCTTCCTGCTGCTTGGCCAGCAGTTCGGCATCGCTGTAGGTGAGGTCGCGGCGGATCTCTATCGTGGTGCGCGGCATCAGTTCGGTGTGATCCTGGGTACGCACAAGGAAGCTGACCTTCTGCCGCAGCTGGTATTCGCGCACGCGGCCGGCCGAGTTCAGGCTCAGGATGACCTTCTCGAACTTGTTTTCCAGAATGTCGAGGATGACTTCGGCCGCTGAAGGCTGGTCCGCGATCTGGGTCGAACTCTGGGTGACGACCGCGAGACGGATCTGATCCACCAGTTCCGCCTGACCGCGCGGCGCATTCACGTACAGCGTCTGGAAGGGCAGGTCGCGTATGCCCTGCAGCCGGAAGCCGCAGGCCGCGAGCGGCAGGGTGGCGAGCGCGGCCAGCAGCAGGCCGCGGCGCGAGGTATCGACGGATGCGCTCACGGGGCTCTCCTGCCTCAGCACACGATGTTGACCAGACGGCCCGGCACCACCACCACCTTTTTCGCCGGCTTGCCTTCCATGAACTTCTGCGCCGCCTCGTTGGCCAGCGCGGCCGCTTCGATCGCATCCTTCGCGGCGTCGGCGGCCACGCGCAGGCTGCCGCGCAGCTTGCCATTTACCTGCAGCATCAGCTCGACCTCGTCCTGCACCAGCGCCGATTCGGCCGGTTCCGGCCACGCCGCGTTCAGGATGTCGTCGCCGAAGCCGCAGTCGCGCCACAGCGCGTGCGTGATGTGCGGGCAGATCGGCGACAGCACGCGCAGCAGCATGGACAGGCCTTCGCCGATCACCTCGGCGGCGTCGCTGCCGTCGCGCGGCGCCTTTTCCAGCGCATTGAGCATCTTCATGCAGCCGGAGGCCACCGTGTTGAACTGTTGCTTGCCGAGGTCGTAGCTGGCCTGCTTCAGCACCAGATGCAGTTCGCGTCGCAGGTCGGCCAGCGCGGCCGGCAGCTTCGCCTTGCCCAGCGTCGACGCCACCGGCACCTGCGCGCGCAGTTCGGCGTTGTAGTCCTGGGCGAAATTCCACACCCGCTTCAGGAAGCGGTGCGCGCCTTCGACGCCAGCGTCGTTCCATTCCAGCGTCTGTTCCGGCGGGCTGGCGAACATCATGAAGAAGCGGGCGGTGTCGGCGCCGTACTGGTCGATCAGCGCCTGCGGGTCGACGCCGTTGTTCTTCGACTTCGACATCGTGGTCAGTTCGTGCTCAAGCACCGTGCCGTCGGACTTCAGCCGGCCGCCGGTGATCTGTCCCTTGGCGTCTCGCTGGACGTCTACATCGCTTTCCCAGTAGTAGTTCTTGCCGCCGCCTTCAGGCTTGTGCAGCCAGGCGTGGTTCAGCACCATGCCCTGGGTGAGCAGGCGGGCGAACGGCTCTTTCACCGTCATCAGGCCCATGTCGCGCATCACCTTGGACCAGAAGCGCGAGTACAAGAGGTGCAGGATGGCGTGCTCGATGCCGCCGATGTACTGATCCACCTGCATCCAGTAGTTGGCGCGCTCATCGACCATGGCCGCGTCGTTGCCGACCGAGCAGTAGCGGGCGTAATACCAGCTGGAGTCGACGAAGGTGTCCATCGTGTCGGTTTCGCGCTTCGCCGCCGCGCCGCATTTCGGGCAGGCGACGTTGATGAAGTCGTCGCGCTTGAGCAGCGGATTGCCCGAACCGTCCGGAATGCAGTCTTCCGGCAGCACCACCGGCAGCTGGTCGTCCGGCACCGGCACGTCACCGCAGTGATCGCAATGGATGATGGGAATCGGGCAGCCCCAGTAGCGCTGGCGCGACACGCCCCAGTCGCGCAGGCGCCACTGCACCTTCTTTTCGCCGCCCTTCGAGGACAGGTCGGCCGCGACCGCATCGACCGCGGCCGCGTAGCCCAGGCCGTCATACTTGCCGCTGTTCACGCAGACACCGTCCTTCGAGCCGTACCACTCGGCCCAGGCATCGGTCGAGAAGGCGTGGTCGCCAACCGCGATCACCTGTCTGATCGGCAGGTCGTACTTCTTCGCGAAGCCGAAATCGCGTTCGTCGTGTGCCGGCACCGCCATCACGGCGCCGTCGCCGTAGCTCATCAGCACGTAGTTGCCCACCCACAGCGGCACCGATTCGCCGGTCAGCGGATGCACCACGGTGAGGCCGGTCGGCAGGCCTTCCTTCTCCATGGTCGCCATGTCGGCTTCCATCACCGAGCCGTGCTTGCACTTCTCGATGAAGGCGGCCAGTTCAGGGTTGTTGCGGGCGGCGTGGGTGGCCAGCGGGTGTTCGGCAGCGACCGCACAGAAGGTGACGCCCATGATGGTGTCGGCGCGGGTGGTGAACACCCACAGCCTGCCGTCGTCGATCAGCGCGCCGGCTTCGTCACGGATGTCATGGCTGAAGGCGAAGCGCACGCCGGTGCTCTTGCCTATCCAGTTGGCCTGCATGGTTTTCACGCGCTCGGGCCAGCCGTCCAGCGTGTCCAGGTCGTCCAGCAGTTCGTCGGCGTACTGGGTGATGCCGAGGTAGTAGCCGGGAATCTCGCGCTTCTCGACCAGTGCGCCGGTGCGCCAGCCGCGGCCGTCGATCACCTGTTCGTTGGCGAGTACGGTCTGGTCAACCGGGTCCCAGTTTACCACCTGGGTCTTCTTGTAGGCGATGCCCTTTTCCAGCATGCGCAGGAACAGCCACTGGTTCCATCGGTAGTACGACGGCTGGCAGGTCGCCAGTTCGCGGCTCCAGTCGATCGCGAAGCCCAGCGCCTTGAGCTGCTGACGCATGTAGTCGATGTTGTCGTAGGTCCATTTGGCCGGCGGTACCGCGTTCTTGATCGCCGCGTTCTCGGCCGGCAGGCCGAAGGCGTCCCAGCCCATGGGCTGCAGCACGTTGTAGCCGCGCATCCGGTGGAAGCGGGTCAGCACGTCGCCGATGGTGTAGTTGCGCACATGACCCATGTGCAGCTTGCCCGACGGGTAGGGGAACATCGACAGGCAGTAGTACTTGGGCTTCGAGGTGTCCTCGACAGCCTTGAAGGTCTGGCTGTCGTCCCAGTACCGGCGTGCGGCGGCTTCGACCTCGGACGGGGTGTAGGCGGGGGTCTGCTTTTCTGACATGAGGCGGAATGCGGCGGAAATGAACGCGAACCCGCAATTATAGGCCCGGCGGACCACGGCCCGCCGGAAAACGCGGTGTTCGCCCGGCGCGGACTCAGCCTGACGCGGTCCGTCGTCCGGCCGCGCCGACGCGCGCGAGCTCGCGCGGCACCGGTTCGCCACCGTCGGCGAACCGCAGCGTGAGATGCGGCAGCGGCAGGGTCTGGCCGCGCTCGTCGTACGCCTCCTTCACCCGGCGGAGGAATTCGCGCCGGACTTCCCACTGCGACATCGGCTGCACGCGCATCCGCGCGCGCACCACCAGCGCCGATTCAAGCCACTCATTCACGCCGGCCATTTCAAGATCGCCGATGATGCGGGGGCCGAAGTACGCGTCCTCGCGCATCGCCTTGGCGACATCGAACATGATGGCGTAGATGTCGGCCACCCGGTCGGTGGGCGCCATGCGCACGTCGATCACTGCATTGGCGAATTCGCGCGACCGACTGGTGACCGTGGTGATTTCGCCATTCGGGACGAAATGGACGTTGCCCTCGTAGTCCCGCAGGCGCACGTAGCGCAGCGTCACTTCCTCGACCACGCCGCTGTGGCCGGCGATGTCCACGATGTCGCCGACGCGGATCTGGTTCTCCAGCAGCACGAACAGCCCGGAGAACAGATCCTTCACCAGCGACTGCGCGCCGAAGCCGATGGCGATGCCGGCCACACCCGCGGTCGCCAGCAGCGGCGCGACCGAAATGCCCAGCGTGCTCAGCGCGATGCCGCCCGCCAGCACCAGGATGACCACCGACGCTGCGTAGCGGGCGACCCGCACCAGGGTGTCGATGCGCTTGATGTCCTCTCCGCAGTCGGTGCGCCGGCGCAGCGTTTCGTGGATCAGCCGTATCGAGCGGCGGGCGGCCTGCTGCAGGGCCCAGGCCAGCAGCAGGATGAGGAATAGTTTCACCGTGAGGTCCAGCACCTGGGGCAGGCGTTCGCCGGCCCAGGCGTAAAGCCATGCCGCGGTCTGTGTCCAGTCGTTCATGGGTCGGGGTGTTGTCCTGTTTCCGTTGCGGGGACAGGAGGCGACCCCGTCGCGACCGCAGCGTTCCTCGGTGTAGGACGAAGACTACGCGTCCGCCAGGGCGCGACCGTCGGCAGGCGGCCCGGTAGAATCCGGCGCATGACCTCCAACCCGCTTCTTTCCGGCCTGAACGAACAGCAGTTCCAGGCCGTCACGCTGCCCGCTCAGTCCGCCCTCATCCTGGCGGGCGCCGGTTCGGGCAAGACGCGCGTGCTCACCACGCGGCTGGCCTGGCTCATTTCGACCGGCCAGGTGTCGCCGCACGGCATCCTCGCGGTCACCTTCACCAACAAGGCGGCCAAGGAAATGCTGGCGCGGCTGACCGCCATGCTGCCGATGAATGCGCGCGGGCTGTGGATAGGCACCTTCCACGGCCTGTGCAACCGCATGCTGCGTGCGCACTGGAAGGAAGCCGGGCTGCCGCAGCTGTTCCAGATCCTCGATTCGGCCGACCAGCTGTCGGCGATCAAGCGGCTGCTGAAGGCGCTCAACATCGACGACGAGAAATTCCCGGCGCGCGAACTGATGTATTTCATCAATTCGGCCAAGGAACAGGGCCTGCGCCCGCACGAGGTCGAGGCCTTCGACGATTTCGCGCGCAAGCGGGTCGAGCTCTACCAGGCCTATGAGGCGCAGTGCCAGCGCGAGGGCGTGGTCGATTTCGCCGAACTGCTGCTGCGCTGCCACGAACTTCTGCAGCGCAACGAGCCGATACGCGCGCACTACCAGCGCCGCTTCCGCCACATCCTGGTCGACGAGTTCCAGGACACCAACGTGCTGCAGTACCGCTGGCTCAAGCTGCTGGCCGGACTGGGCACCGACGGTCAGGCGGCGGTGATGGCAGTCGGCGACGACGACCAGAGCATCTACCGCTTCCGCGGTGCTGAGGTCGGCAACATGCGCGACTTCGAACGCGAGTTCCACGTCGACAACGTGATCCGGCTGGAACAGAACTACCGCTCGCACGGCAACATCCTCGACGCCGCCAATGCGGTGATCCGGCACAACAGCGGGCGGCTGGGCAAGAACCTGTGGACCGAGGCCGGCAGCGGCGAGCCGCTGCGCGTCTATGAGGCCTTCAACGACATCGAGGAAGCGCGCTGGGTGGTCGAGGAAATCAAGGCGCTCATCCACGACGGCACCGCGCGCGACGACATCGCGCTGCTCTACCGCAGCAATGCGCAGTCGCGCGTGCTCGAACACGCGCTGTTCTCGGCCGGCATTCCCTACCGCGTCTATGGCGGCCTGCGCTTCTTCGAACGGCAGGAGGTGAAGCACGCGCTGGCCTACATGCGGCTGATCGCGAATCCGCACGACGACACCGCCTTCACCCGGGTGGTGAACTTCCCCACCCGCGGCATCGGTGCGCGTTCGCTGGAACAGCTGCAGGACGCCGCGCAGGCGCATTCCACCAGTCTGTACGGTGCGCTGAACTTCCTGACCGGCAAGGCGGCGCAGTCGGTCGGCGCCTTCATCAAGCTGGTCGACCAGCTGCGTTTCGCCTGCGAAGGACTGAAGCTGCCGGAAATGGTCGAGCAGGTGCTCGAACTGTCCGGCCTGCGCGCGCATTACCTGACCGAGAAGGAAGGTCAGGAGCGTGTGGCCAACCTCGACGAAATCATCAACGCTGCCGCCAACTTCATTTCCGAGGAAGGCTACGCCCAGGTCGCGGCCGAGGACGAGACGGCGCCGCCAGACCCGCTGTCCGCCTTCCTGTCGCACGCTTCGCTCGAAGCGGGCGAACACCAGGCCGATGCCGGTCAGGCGGCGGTGCAGCTGATGACCGTGCATTCGGCCAAGGGACTGGAATTCGACGTGGTGTTCATGGGCGGTCTGGAAGAAGGGCTGTTCCCGCACGAGAATTCGGTGCTGGAGCGCGACGGGCTGGAGGAGGAACGCCGGCTCATGTACGTGGCCATCACCCGCGCGCGGCATCGGCTCTACCTGTCGTTTGCGCAGTCGCGCATGCTGCACGGCCAGACCCGCTACAACCTGCGCAGCCGCTTCTTCGACGAAATTCCGGCCGAACTGATGAAGTGGCTCACGCCGCCGGCCAGCGCGCGCGGCTATGGCGGCTTCGGCAGCAGCAGCGCCGTACCGGCGGCGCCGGCGAGCAGCAATCCGCGCAGCTTCGGCAGCGGCCGCAAGAATCCTGCGGTCAATGACAGCGGTTTCCGCATCGGCCAGCAGGTGGCGCACGCCAAGTTCGGCGCCGGCGTCATCGTGAACGCCGAAGGGTCGGGTTCGGATGCGCGGGTCCAGGTCAATTTCGGTGCCCACGGCGTCAAGTGGCTGGCGCTGGCGGTGGCCAAGCTCACACCGGCCTGATTACACATGAACGCGCGCCTCCGACTTCTCTGCGCCGTGCTGCTGTCCGCGAGCGCGGCGGCGAACGCGTCCGATACCTGGCGCACAGCGCATCTGCGCGGTGAATGCGATGCCGCGCTGACCGAAGCGCGCGCGGCTGCCGACAAGGGTGAGCCGGAAGCCATGCTGCAGATGTCGGACTGGCATTTCTTCGGTACCTGTCTGGGCAAGGACGACGCGGAATCCGCGCGCTGGGCGTTGCTGGCGGCCGAGGCGGGGCTGCCGCGTGCCCAGGTGGTGGCCGGCCAGATCTATGCCAGTGGCCTCGGCGTGACGACCGACCCGGCGGCGGCCCGCCGCTGGTACGAGAAGGCGGCCGAGGCGGGCGACGCCGAAGGCATGCTGCTGCTGGCCAAGATGATCGGTGCCGAAGCCGATCCGCTGGCGCAGGAACTGTCGCTGGCGTGGGCACGCCGCGCGGCTGACGCGAACTATCCGCCGGCCTACGTCCATCTGGCTGGCCAGTACAGCGGTGCCGGGCGCCAGACCGACTACGCCGAGGCGGCGCGCTGGCTGGACAAGGCCATCGTCGCCGGCTACCGCGACAATTCGGTGTGGGTGGCCTGGTCCTGGGCCTGTCTCAATCTCGGCCGTTACGACGAGGTGCTGCGCGCGGTGCAGCAGGTGCCGAAGGACGCGCCCGAATTCAAGGCGGCGCAGATCAACCATGCGCACGCGCTGCTGCTGAACGGACAGGTCGGCAATGCGCGCGAGGTGTATGCGGCCAACATGACGTTGCGCGGTGCCGACGAGTTCCGCCGCATCCTGCGCGAGGATCTGGCCGAACTGCGCCGCTCCGGTCGCGACCACCCGGGCATGGCCCGCATCGAGAAACTGTTCCTGAACAAGCCTTAGCGGGGCGGCGTCCGCACCGAAACACCATGCATCGCGACCGCTACCGCTGCTTCGCCGAACTGGCCGCCCATCACGTCGAGGGGCGCGACTTCCGCATCACCGTGCTGCGTCGCGGCAGCGGCGTGGCGATCGTCGCGCCGCACGCGGGACGCATAGAACGGGGCACATCCGAGGTCGCGCGCGCGATTGCCGGTGACGACTTTGATCTCTACCTGTTCGAGGGCTGTCTGCCAGCCCTGAATTTTGAAACCCTGCATCTGACCAGCCGCCACTTCGACGAGGCGCGGGCCCTGTCGCTGATCGGCGACAGCGAGCGGGTGGTCGCGGTGCATGGCGTGGCCGATACCGGCGAGCGCGCGCTGATAGGCGGCCGCGACCGGACGCTGGCCTGCGCCATCGCGGATCAGCTTCATCTGCGGGGCGTGCGTGCCTGCACCAGCGGTCACCGCTACCCCGGGCTGGATCCGCTCAATCTGTGCAATCGCGGCCGCAGCGGCGCCGGTGTGCAGCTGGAACTGAGCGACCGCCTGCGCGGCGGCCGCACCGAGCCGGACGTCATCGCCGGCGTTCGTGCGGCGCTGCATGGACTCGACATGACGCGGCGCTAGAATGGTGTCCTGCTTCCTGATCGCGGTCTGTCATGCGTACCCCTTATGTGCTCGCCGGCCTGCTGGTTGCCGTCGTCGCGCTCGCACTTGGCTGGGTCATTCTCGCCGGCTCGCCACGTGACGCCGGCGCCGGCACCCTGCGCGCGCTGTACGCGATCGAACCGCCGTTCGCTTTCGTAGACAGCCACGGCCGGGTCACCGGCGAAGCGCCGGAGGTGCTGCGCATCGTCGCGCGCCGCGCCGGCTTCCGCGATGTCGAGTTCGTTCACGCCGAGTTCGGCCAGCTGCTGCACGACCTGATGAACGGACGGGCCGAAGTGGTGGCCAGTGGCCTGTTCGTGACGCCCGAGCGGGCGCGCAGCGTCCGCTTCACACGGCCGACCGCGCGGGTCGGTACCGGGCTGGTCGTGGCGACCGGCAATCCGCTCGACCTGCACGGTCTGGACGACGTGGCCGCCCATCCGGAGGCCGTGCTGGCGGTGGTGGATGGCGCGGTCGAAATGCAGCAGGCCCGTCGCGCCGGCGTACCGCCGGCCCGCCTGCAGCGTCATGGCGATGCCAATGGCGCCGTCGTGGCCGTGATCGAAGGGCGGGCCGATGCGCTGGCGCTGTCCGACGTGTCCATCGGCTATATGCTGGCCAGCTCCGGCTATACCGGCATCGAAGCGGTCGCCGCCGTCCGCCCGCCGCAGCGGGACGGGCGCGATGATCCGGGCTGGCCGGCTTTTGCACTGCGCACCGACGACGAGGCGCTGGCCCGCCGGCTGGACGAAGCACTGGCCGGTTTTCTCGGCAGCGCGGAACACCGTGCGCTGGTGGCCCGTTTCGGTTTCGCGCCGCACAACCTGGCGGCGGAGGTGCGGCCGTGAATGGCCCGCGTGCCATGGCCAGCGGCGCGCCGGTGTTCGGCCTGGCGCTGCTGCTCTGCCTGTGCATGGGGCTGATGACCTATGCCCATGTGCGCTGGGACCAGGGCCTGGCCGCCGCCATCACCGCCCGCGACAACCTCGCGCAGTCACGGCGCTACGCAGTGCTGGCGCAGCTCGATACCGAGCGCCTGCTCGCCGGACAGACCTCCATTCCGCGTACCCGGGTGCTCGCCCATCTCGACCGCGCCCTCACCGTTGCGCGCGATCTGCGCAAGGGCAGCGGCGCCATTGCCGGTTTTTCCGCCCAGACTCCGATTCCGGGCGATCTGGCGGCCGCGGTCGACGCCTACGTCGCCGCGCTGGCCGACGCACGCGCGCTGATGGAGCGCCAGCTCGATGGTTTCGAAGCCGGGGGCAGCGCGCTGCTGGTGGCCCAGCGCGCCATCGATGCCCGCGTGGTGGCGGTGGAAGAGACGCTGCTGCGCCATCTCGCCAGCCAGCGCGCGACGCTGAAGCGCCACGACGCGATCACGCTGGGGCTGGTGGCGGTGCTCGGGCTGGTGGTGCTGTGCTTCCTGTACGTCGCGCACCGGCGGCGTGACCTGGCGGTCGGCGCGCTGCTGGCCAGCGAATCCAGGCTGCGCGCCTTCGCCGACAGCCTTCCGGAAATCGCCTTCCTGATGGACCGCAACGGCCGCTATCTCGAATCCTTCGGCAGCGCGAGCGCGCTGCTGGCCGCGCCGCCGGACACCCTGGTCGGCCGCACGCTGGACGAGGTGTTCCCGGCGGAAACCAGCAGCCGTTTCCTCGCGGTCATCCGGCAGGCGCTGGCGCGTCAGCGCACCCAGTCCTACGAGTACGCGCTGCACCTCGACGGCCGTGAGTTCTTTTTCGACGCCCGGGTGTCGCCGGTACCCGGCAGCGACCGGGTGGTGTGGGCGAGCTGGGACGTGACCGCGCGCCGGCGGGCGGAGGCCCACGCACGCGCGCTGACCCGGCTGTACAACTTCCTGAGCCAGGTGAACCAGACCATCGTGTGGGCGGCCAGCGAGGATGATCTGTTCGAGCGCATCTGCCGGGTGGCGATCGAGTTCGGCGGCTACCGGATGGCCTGGCTGATGCGGCTGAATGACCGCGATCAGCCGGTGCTGCAGGCCAGCGCCGGCGGCGCGGTGGCCGATCGGGCGCTGCTGTCCGGGCAGGCCTCGGTCGGGCGCACCAGCCTGACTGCCCGCGTGCTGCGCGACGGCCGGCTGCTGCGGCTGGGCGGGCTGGCCGGCGACGACGCCTGGATTCCGGCGGCGCGGGCGGCCGGGCTGGACGGATACGTCGGCCTGCCGCTGCAGCTGGACGGCAATACCGTGGCGGTGCTCTGTCTGCTGGCGCCCGAGGTCGATCCGGATGACGAAGACGAAGCCCGGCTGCTCGAAGAGGTCATCATGGACCTGTCGTTCGCGCTGCGCAGGCTGCGCGACGAACGCGAGCGGGCCAGTGCCGAACAGTCGGCGCGCCTGCTGGCGGCCGCGCTGCGCAGCACCCGCGACGGCGTGCTGCTGATCGATCTGGCCGGCGTGGTGGTGTCGGCCAACGAAGCGTTCTGCGAACAGACCGGGCTGGATGAATCCGCCCTGGTCGGCCGGGCGCTGACCGAACAGGCGGTATTCGAGGGGGCGGCGGCGCTGTTTGCCGACATCGACCGCGCGCTGCGCGACGGCGACGCCTGGCAGGGCGAGGTGTCAGCCCGGCGCGCCGGCGGCGAGCCGTGGTCCGGCTGGCTGTCCTGCGCCAGCGTGCGCGATGACGACGGCCAGCCCACGCACCGGGTGCTGGTGCTCACCGACATCAGCCAGGCGCGGCGCGCCGAGGCCGAGCTGCAGCATCTGTCGCAGTACGATCCGCTGACCGACCTGCCCAACCGGGTACTGATCCGCGCCCGTCTGGTGCACGCGATCGAACTGGCGCAGCGCCGCGGTACCCGGGTGGCGGTGCTGTTCCTCGATCTCGACAATTTCAAGACCATCAACGACGGTCTGGGCCACGCCGCCGGCGACGAAGTGCTGGCCGCCGTGGCGCATAGGCTGCGTGCCCGGCTGCGCCGGCAGGACACGCTGGGCCGCCAGGGCAGCGACGAATTCGTGCTGGTGCTGGAAGGGGTGGAGGCGCCGGCCGAGGCGGCGGTGGTCGCCCAGGGCGTGTTCGACAGTCTGGCCTCGCCGGTGCGGCTGGCGTCCGGGCAGGACATCTATCTGCAGGCCAGCATGGGCATCAGCCTGTATCCGGACAACGGTCACGACGCGGACGACCTGATCCGCGATGCCGACGCCGCGATGTACCAGGCCAAGCTGGGCGGGCGCAACGCACTGCGCTTCTATTCCGACGAGTACACGCACGCCGCGAACCAGCGGCTGTCGCTGGAAACCGGCCTGCGCCGTGCGCTGGAAAGCGAACTGTTCGAACTGCGCTACCAGCCGCTGATCGATCTCGCCAGCGACCGGCTGATCGGGGCCGAAGTGCTGGTGCGGCTGTCACCGGCGGCCGCACTGAACAGTTCGCCGGCCGAATTCATTCCCATCATGGAAGCCAACGGTCTCATCGTGCCGCTGGGCGATTTCGTGCGCAGCCAGGCGCTGCGCCAGGGGCGCGCCTGGCTGGATGCCGGCCTGCCGCCACTCACGCTGGCGATCAATCTGTCGGTCACCGAAATCCGTCGCGGCGGGCTGGAACAGCGCATCGCGCAGCAGCTGGCCGAAAGTGGCTATCCGGTGTCGCTGCTGGAGCTGGAAATCACCGAATCCGGTGCCATGGAGCAGGGCGAGCGCGCCCAGCAGTTTCTGGAAGTGATCGGCAGTCTGGGCCTGCGGCTGGCGATCGACGATTTCGGCACCGGCTATTCATCGTTGGCCTATCTGAAACGTCTGCCGGTGCACAAGCTCAAGATAGACCGCAGCTTCGTGTGCGACCTGCCGGATGACGCCAGTGCGGTCGAACTGGTGGACACCATCATCACGCTGGGTCATCAGCTCGGCCTGTCGGTGCTGGCCGAAGGGGTGGAGAACGTCGGCCAGCGCGACCTGCTGCGCGCGCGTGGCTGCGATGCCTGCCAGGGCTATCTGTATGCGCCGGCCCTGAGCGCCGAGGAGTTCGAGCGCCGCTTCCTGCGCTCGGCCACCGCCGGCTGAGCGGCGTCAGCTGCCGTTGCGGAAGGGCGCGGCCAGGTCGCCGGCGCAGTTCAGGTACTGCCCGGTCACGTCACGCGAAGCCGGGCCGCTGAACGGAATCTCGACGTCGCCGCCGACCTCGCCCAGCACCAGCCGGCCTCCGAAGAACATGAAGTTGCGCATCAGCGTGGCCCAGTCCACCTTGCGATCCGAATCGAAACCGGGCAGCACCAGCAGACCGTCGCGCGACACCAGCAGCACCGCCGGCCTGAACTGTTCCACCTCCAGCCGCGCCAGCAGCGGCAGCGCCGGATTGCCCTCCGGCGGCTGCACCTCGATGCGCGCGGTGACCTCGTCGCCCTCCCGCTGGCGCACGATGCGGATGTCCCAGCCACTCACTGTCACCGCGCTGCCGCAGCCGCGCGGCCAGCCGGCGTCCAGTTCGACCAGTGCGCGGTAGCGGCCGGCCGCAGGGTCGGCCGCGCGCGCCGCCGCCGGAGCGGCGATCAGCGACAGCAGCAACAGGCAGCACAGTCCTTGTTTCATGGCGGCTCTGACCGTGTGCCGGGACACGAGTTCGGGCGTGTCGCGTCGCGCCGCCGCCCGTGGCGGAGACCGTTCAGGCGCGGTGCAGCAGCGCGTGCAGCGCGACGAATTCCTGCGCCAGCTTGTGGCCGGGCGCGAAGTGGATCAGCGGCAGCGCCGCTTCGTGCGATTCCTTCACCTTGACCGAGGGCGACAGCGTGGCGTCGAGCACCGGCAGGCCTTCGTCGCGCAGTTCCTGCACCACGCGGGCCGGCAGGCTGGAGCGCGCCTGGTACTGGTTCACCACGATGCCTTCGAGTTTCAGCGCCGCGTTGTGGTCGGCGCGGATTTCCTCGATGTTGTCGATCAGCTGGTACAGCGCCTTGCGCGAGAACTCGTCGCAGTCGAACGGGATGAGCACCGATTCGGCCGCGATCAGCGCGCAGCGCGAGTAGAAGTTCAGGGCCGGCGGCGTGTCGATGTAGATGCGGTCGAAGCTGTCCAGTGCTTCCAGCGCCTCGCGCAGCTTGTAGATCTTGTAGCGCGACTCCAGCTTGCTTTCCAGCTCGGCCAGCTGAGGGCTGGCCGTCATGACCGACAGCCGCGGGTGGGCGGTGGCGGTGATGAATTCCGAGGTGTCCTTCGGCGACAGCTTCAGGTTGAGCAGCTGGTCGAAGAAGTCGGCGGCCCCCAGTTCGACGTGCTCTGCCGCGTCGCCCAGCAGGTAGTGACTGGAGTTGCCCTGGGTGTCGAGGTCGATCACCAGCGTGCGAAGTCCTTCGGCCGCGCTGATCGCGGCCAGGTTGCAGGTGATGGTGGACTTGCCGACGCCACCTTTCTGGTTGAATACGACGCGACGCATGACGAGCTCCTCGACCGAAAGACGCATTCTGCCAAATCCTTGGGTGCAGTGCACAATAAGCGGTGCGGCGCCCGGGCAACGGAGTGCGCCCGGTGCTGCGCAGGCTGTGGCCGAGGAGGGCGCGCGCGGCCCGGAATGCGGCCGTCCTGCGCCATGACCGGTAGAATCCAGCGCCGATTCCCTTGAAGGTCCATCTGGAAGGCAAACATGAGCGAATACGCTGTCCGCTTCCACCGCACCGGTGGCCCCGAAGTGCTGCAGTACGAGGCTGTGGACCTGCCGCCGCCGGCGGCCGGTGAGGTGCGGGTGCGCCACCACGCGGTGGGCGTCAATTTCATCGACATCTACCACCGCAGCGGCCTCTACCCGCTGCCGCTGCCGAGCGGACTGGGCCAGGAGGCGGCCGGCGTGGTCGAAGCGCTGGGGCCGGACGTGACCGGGCTCGCGGTCGGTGACCGTGTCGCCTGCGCCAGCGGTCCGCTCGGCGCCTACGCCACCGCACGCAACATGCCGGCGGACAAGCTGGTGAAGCTGCCGGACGGCATCGATTTCGAAACCGCCGCCGCGCTGATGCTGAAGGGTCTGACCGCGCATTACCTGCTGCGCCGCACCTGCCGGGTCGAGGTGGGCGATGCGGTACTCATTCATGCCGCTGCCGGCGGGGTCGGCCTGATCGCCTGCCAGTGGGCGCGCGCGCTCGGTGCCACCGTGATCGGCACCGTGAGCACGCCGGACAAGGCGGAACTGGCCCGCGCCAACGGCTGCGAACACGTGCTGACCGGCGTGGCAGCGGCCGACCTGCCGGCGCAGGTGCGCGCGCTGACCGGCGGGCGCGGCGTGCGCGTGGTGTATGACGGCATCGGCCGCGACACCTTCATGGCCTCGATCGACAGTCTGGCGCCGCTGGGCATGATGGTGAGCTATGGCAACGCCTCCGGCCCGGCGCCGGCGATCGAGCCCGGACTGCTGGCGCAGAAGGGTTCGCTCTTCCTGACCCGTCCCACGCTGTTCCACTACATCGCCGCCCGCGCCGATCTGGTGGCCGCGGCCGACGAACTGTTTGCCCGCGTGCTCGATGGCACGATACGGATCAACGTTCGGCAGCGTCATGCGTTGCAGCACAGTGCCCGTGCACACGAAGAGCTGGCGGCCCGCCGCACCACCGGCTCGACCATCCTGCTGCCGCAGTGAATGCCGACCGCAGCGCGGGGGCGCGTCTGCCGCAGCCCCTTTCCCTGCGGCGCGTTTTCGGAGCCATTCTGATGAAGTTTCTGTTGTCGCTGCTCGCCTGCTGCTGCATGCTGTCTCCCGCCCTCGCGCAGACGCCGGCTCAGGCGGGTTTCCTGAAGGCGGAAACCCGTCGCATCGACGAGCAGTTCGTCCGTCGCGTTGTCGAGATCACCCAGTTGCCTGCGTCTCAGGTACGCGAGGCGATGCCGGCCGCCGGCCGCATCACCGAAACGTCTGCCCGGGTGGCTGCGGCGATCGAAAAGCAGCTGGGCGAAGCGCTGACCGACGAGCAGAAACAGGCGATCGCGCAGGCCGACGAAGAACGTCGCGCCGCGCTGGCCGCGGCGCGCGTCGCTGCGAAGAACAAATAAGCACACGAAAGACACGCCGTTCGGCAGGTCGGGAGAAACGCGTATGGGTTCCAAGGTGTGTGCCATCGTCGGCATGGGTTCCGGAGTCGGCGCTGCAGTGGCGCGCCGCTTTGCGGCCGAAGGCTATTGCGTGGCCATGATTTCGCGCGATGCCGGCAAGCTCGAACGCTATGAGCACGAACTGGCGGCACGCGGCGTGACTGCCCAGGGCTTCGTGGTCGACGCCGGCAGCGACGAGTCGCTGGTGTCCGCCATCGAGGCCATGCGTCAGGCCATGCCGCCGCCCGAAGTGCTGGTGTTCAACGCCTCGGTGCCGCGCGAGTCTGCGCCGTCGCTGCTGGACCCGGAAGCGCTGGCGTCTGACCTCCGGGTCGGCGTGCTCGGTGCGCTGAGCGCGGCGCGCGCGGTACTGCCGGCGATGCGTGCCGACGGCCACGGCAGCATTCTGTACACCGGCGGCGGTCTGGCGGTGGAGCCGGTCGCGGCCGCCGCCTCGCTGTCGGTGCAGAAGGCGGCGCTGCGCAATCTGGTGTTCAGCCTGCACCAGGAGCTGTCGCCGGCCGGGGTGCATGCCGCCATCGTGACCATCGCCGGCGTGCTGCGTGAAGGCAGCCTGCTGGACGCCGCCCGGGTGGCCGATGCCTTCTGGACGCTGCATTCGCAGCCGCCGGGCCAGTTCGCCCGCGAAATCGTGCTGTCCTGAGCACCCCGCGATTCGCCAAGAGGAGCCCATGACCGAACGCGCGCTGCACAGCGTACTGATTGCCAATCCCAAGGGGGGCGCCGGCAAGAGCACGCTGGCCACCAATGTCGCCGGCCACTGGGCGAGCCAGGGCGCGCGCGTCATGCTGGGCGACATCGACCGCCAGCAGTCGGCCCGCCACTGGCTGGCCCTGCGCTCGCCGCTGCTGTCGCCCATTTCCACCTGGGACATCGAACCCGAACAGCCGGCGCGCCCGCCACGCGGCACCACCCACGTGGTGCTCGACACGCCGGCCGGCCTGCGCGGCAAGCGGCTGGAAGCCATGCTCAAGATGGTGGACCGGGTGCTCATTCCGGTACAGCCCTCCATCTTCGACATCCTCGCCACCGGCGATTTCCTGACCGAACTGGCGGAGCACAAGCGGGTGGCGGCGAAGCGGGTCCGGATAGGCATCGTCGGCATGCGGGTGGACACCCGCACCCGCGCGGCGCAGGAACTGGAACGTTTCTGTGCCGGACTCGATCTGCCGGTACTCACCTATCTGCGCAATTCGCAGCTCTACGTGCAGGCGGCCGCGCACGGCATGACGATCTTCGACCTGTCGCGGGCCCGGGCACAGGTCGACCGCGAACAGTGGCAACCCCTCATCGACTGGCTGGATTCCCCATGACCTCACGCAACGGCAAGACCCTGGCAGTCGTCCGCGACAGCTCCGAACTCGACGGCGCCAAGGCGCGCATCCTGGTGTTCGCCGGCAGTACCCGCGAGGCCTCGTTCAACCGCCGGCTGGCCATGGCCGCCGCGCGTTCGATCGGGGAAGCGGGCGGCGAAGCCACGCTGATGGAACTGCGCGATCATCCGCTGCCGCTGTACGACGGCGACCTGGAAGCCTCGGCCGGTCTGCCGCTGGGCGTGCGCCCGCTGAAGGAACTGTTCAAGGCGCACGATGGCCTGTTCATCGCCTCGCCCGAGTACAACGGCTCGGTCAGCGCGGTGCTCAAGAACGCGCTGGACTGGGTGTCGCGCCCGGCCGGCGACGAAGCGGGCACCGTGCCCTATGCCAACAAGGTGGTCGCACTGGGCGCTGCCTCGCCCGGCGCGCTCGGCGGCCTGCGCGGCCTGGTGCATCTGCGTGCGGTGCTGCAGTCGGTCGGCGCGCTGGTGCTGTCCGAACAGATCGCGGTCGGCAGTGCCGGCAGCGCCTTCACGCCGGACAACCGCCTTGCGGACGAGCGGCTGCAGCAGATGCTGGACCGCACCACCGCCCGGCTGGTCGACGTTGCATCCCGGCTGCGCGGCTGAAGTCGCCGCCCGCATCGCGCATCACACGTTTTTCATAACTAGAAGAGAGACTGAAGAGACATGAAGTACCTGCGCCTGCGCCACAACGGCGCCGAACGCCTGGGTCGCCTGAACGGCGACACGGTCGAACTGCTGGACGGCGACCTCTTTGCCGCGCCGACACCGACCGGTGAAACCGTGCCGGTCGAGGGCATCGAGTGGCTCATGCCCTGCGTGCCGCCCAAGATGGTCATCATCGTGCACAACATCCGCGCTGCGGTGGAGAAGGCCGGTCATCCGATCCCGGAAGACCCGCTCTACCTCGTGCGCTCGCCGCAGGCACTGAACTGGCACCAGCAGCCGATTCCGAAGCCCGCCGGTTTCGACGGCCGCGTGTTCTACGAAGGCGAACTGGGCGTGGTGGTCGGCAAGGTCGCCCGCAATCTGGACGAAGCGCAGGCGGCCGATGCCATCTTCGGCTACACCTGCATCAACGACGTGAGCGCGCTCGAACTGGTGGACAAGAACCCGTCCTTCGGCCAATGGACCCGCGCCAAGAGCTTCGACGGCTTCGGCTGCTTCGGTCCGGTCATTTCGACCGATCCGCTGCCGGCCGATGCGGAGATCGTTACCACGGTGGGCGGTCGCGAACGCCAGCGCTATCCGGTCACCGACATGATCTTCAGTCCGGCGCAGCTGGTGTCCCGCATTTCACGCGACATGACGCTGATGCCGGGCGACGTGATCTGCTGCGGCACCTCGGTGGGCGTGCTGCCGATGAAGCCGGGCACCACGGTCGAGGTGACCGTGAGCGGCGTCGGCACGCTGAGCAACGTCTACGCGCCGAACGAGTGACCGATACGCCGGAACGGCCCGTCCGTTCCGGCGCTGGTACGACCTGAATCAAGGCGGCCGGACGTACTGACCGTCATTCTGAAAAGATGGACGCGCACGCCGGCCTGCCTCATCTGCAGCCCATTCTCCTCTTCCTCGCCATCGCCGGCCTGGTGATGCCGCTGCTCGCCCGCGCGCGGGTCAGTCAGGTGGTCGCCTTTCTGGCCGCCGGCGCGCTGGTCGGCCCGCACGCGCTGGGCCGGCTGGCGGCCGAACACCGCTGGCTCGGCTGGTTCACCATCGCCGACGGAGAAGGCGTGCGGGTGCTGGCCGAACTGGGCGTCATGTTCATGCTGTTCGTGATCGGCCTCGAACTGCCGGCGCGCCAGCTGTGGTCGCTGCGGCGCTGGGTGCTCGGCATCGGCAGCGCGCAGTGGCTGGGCTGCGGTGCGCTGATCGGCGGCGTCGCGCTGGCCTTCGGCCACGCTCAGGAAGCGGCGGTGGTGCTCGGCCTCGGGCTGGCGATGTCGTCCACCGCGGTGGTGATGCAGCTGCTGGCCGAGCGCGGCGAAACCCGGTCCACTGTCGGCCGTATGAGTTTCGCGGTGCTGCTGCTGCAGGACATCGCGGTGGTGCCCATGCTCATCCTGCTTGGCCTGATGGCCGGCGACGGCACCGGCGGTCACTTCCTGACCCTGATGCTGACCGCGCTGCTGAAGGCCGCCGCCGCGGTGGCCCTCATCCTGCTGCTCGGGCGTCTGGTGCTCACGCCGCTGTTCCGCCGCGTGTCGGTCACCACCCAGGCCGACAGTTTCATGGCGCTCACGCTGCTGGCCACGCTGGGCGTCGCCGCGCTGACTGGCGCGGCCGGGCTGTCGATGTCGCTCGGCGCCTTCCTCGCCGGCCTCATGCTGGCGGAAACCGAATACAGGCACGCCGCGCTGCTGGCGATCGAGCCGTTCAAGGGCCTGCTGATGGGCCTGTTCTTCGTGTCGGTCGGCATGAGCCTGAACCTGCCGCAGGCGGCCGGCGACGCTGGCTGGCTGGTGGCTTCGGTGTTCGGCCTGTACGCGATCAAGAGCGTCACCATGTATCTGCTGTTCCGCCGCGCCGGCCTCACCCGTGGCGAGGCCGGCGAGACCGCGCTGCTGCTCGGTCAGGCCGGCGAATTCAGTTTCATCGTGCTGGGCATGGCCATCGCCTCCGGCGTGCTGGTCAGCGCGGTGGGCAACTTCATGCTGCTGGTGGTGACGCTGAGCATGTTCCTGACCCCGCTGGCGGCACGCCTCGGCCACGCGCTGCACCGCAGGCTGGACGCGCGCGGCGACGACGCGATTCCGCCGCTGCCCGGGCCGGACACCGACGACGGCGTGGTCATCATCGCCGGCTTCGGCCGTGTCGGGCAGATGGTGGCGCGGCTGCTGGACCGGGCCGGCGTGCGCTGGGTGGCGATAGAGCGCCATGTCGCCGCGGCCACCCGTCATCACGAACAGGGCCTGCCGGTCATCGTCGGCGACGCCGGCCGGCCGGCGCTGCTGCATCACCTCGGCGCGGGTCGGGCACGCGCCATCGTGGTCACGATGGACGACAGCGCGGCGGCCCGCCACGTGGTGCTCAGCCTGCGCTCTGAGTTTCCGTCACTGCCGCTGATCGCGCGGGCGCGCGATGCCGAGCACGGCCGCCAGCTGGTCGAGGCGGGTGCGAGCGAGGTCATTCCGGAAGCGCTGGAGGCGGCGCTGCAGATGGGGGTGCATGTGCTCGCCCGGGTCGGCGTGGATGCCGAAACCGGTGAGCGGCTGATCGAGGCGGAACGCGCCGCCGGCATCTGAGCCGGCGGCGGTCCGCCCGCCCCGGGGCGGTGGCCCCGGGCGAGGCTTCAGGGCTTCACGCCCGGCGGCAGCGCCGGCTTGCTCTCGACGCGGGTCGGGATGTGCTGGTCGTGGCCTTCGATGGCCGGGTGTTCCTGACCGGCGTGCACATGGTGGGTTGCGGTGCTGACGCCCGGCGGCAGCGCCGGCTTGTTCTCGACCGCGGTCGGTACGTGCTGGTCATGGCCTTCGACCGCCGGATGTTCCTGACCGGCATGCACGTGATGCGTACGGGTGCTGACGCCCGGCGGCAGTGCCGGGGTGTTCTCGACCGCGGTCGGCACGTGCTGGTCGTGACCTTCGATCGCCGGGTGTTCCTGGCCGGCGTGCACCTTCTTCGTCTTGGTGCTCACGCCGGGCGGCAGCGCCGGCTTGGCCGCGATGTTGGCGGCCTTCTTGCCCTTCACCGCCTCGGCCGGGTGGTCGGCGCCGGCGTGCTTGCCGGCCGCGTCCGCCCAGACCGGGGCGCTGATACAGAGGGAGAGCGCGATGACGGCCCATGGCTTGTTCATGATGTCTTCCTTCCGATTGGTGGGGTAGTTGAGTCCAGTCTGCGCTGGATCGTGCGCTGCAGCATTGATGTGTCTCAAACCGCTGTCGGGTGCCGTATCGGCACCTGCATTGCAACGCTATGCTGTGGCGCACGATGACCTTATCACTTCCGCCGCTGCTTTTCCTTCACGCCAACGGCTACCCCGCGGGCGTGTATCGGCGCTTCCTCGAACCGCTGGCCGGCAGCCGCACGCTGCACGCGATCGAGGCGCTCGGCGCCGACGCGCAGCACGGTCCGGGCCGTGGCTGGCGGCGTCTGCACGCGCAGGTGTGCGCCCTGGTTGAACGGCTGCCGGAAGGGCCGCTGGATCTGGTCGGTCACTCGATGGGCGGCTGGCTGGCGGCCATGGCTGCGGCCCGCCAGCGCGGCCGGCCGGTGCGGGTGGTGCTGATCGATTCACCGATGGTGCTGGGCTGGCGCGCTGCGCTGGTGTCGGCGGCCAAGGCTGCGGGCCTGACCTGGCGGGTCGGCCCGGCGCCGGTGGCGGCGCGCAGGCGCCAGCACTGGGCCTCGCGAGACGAGGCGCGCGCCCACCTCGGCGAAAAGGACTTCGTGCGGCGCTGGGCGCCCGGTGTGTTTGAAGATTTCCTGCGCGCCGGCCTGCACACGCTGCCCGACGGCAGCGTCACGCTGGCCATTCCGCGCGAAACCGAGCGCGACGTATACGCCACCATCGCCCACCGCGAAGCGCTGCGTGCGGTGCGGCGGCTGCGCGCGCGCGGCGTGCCGGTGGGCTTCATTGCCGGTCGCGATTCGGAAGAACTGAGGCTGGCCGGCCGCGAACAGAACCGCCGCTTCTGGGGCCGCGACTGGGTCGAACTGCCGACCGGCCATCTGGTGCCGATGGAGGCGCCGGAGGCCTGCGCGCAGGCGGTGGCGGCCTTACTCGGCCCCGCCTGACAGCGCCTCGGCGCGTTCGATGGCCGCTTCCAGCGCGGCGTCCGGATGGCCGGCCGGCAGCAGCAGCTGACCGGCGGTGCGTTCGTAATCGGCGTCGATCACGCTGCCCTGACCGGCCGCCCGCTGCGGGCCACCGAGGTTGGCGGTCACCAGCTGCGGGAAGGCCAGCACCAGCGCCACCATCAGGATCTGTATGCCGACGAAGGGTACGGCGCCCCAGTAGATGTCGCGCGTCGGCAGCGTCTTCGGCGCTACCGAGCGCAGGTAGAACAGCGCGAAGCCGAAGGGCGGGTGCATGAATGAGGTCTGCATGTTCACCGCCAGCAGCACGCCGAACCACACCAGGTCGATGCCCAGCTTGTCGGCCACCGGCGCCAGCAGCGGCACCAGGATGAAAGCCAGTTCGAAGAAGTCGAGGAAGAAGGCGAGCACGAACACCAGCAGCATGACCGCGATCAGGAAGCCGGTCTGGCCGCCGGGCAGCGACAGCAGCAGGTGTTCGACCCACAGGTGGCCGTCGATGCCGTAGAAGGTGAGCGAAAACAGCCGCGCGCCGATCAGGATGAACAGCACGAAGCAGGTGAGCCGCACCGTGCGGTCCAGCGCCTGGTTCAGCAGTTCGCCGCTCAGGCGGCGACGCGCCAGCGCCATCAGCAGCGCGCCGGCCGCGCCCATTGCGCCGCCTTCGGTCGGCGTGGCGAGGCCGAGGTAGATGGTGCCGAGCACCAGGAAAATGAGCGCCAGCGGCGGCATCAGTACGAAGGCCACGCGGCGGGCCAGATCCGGCAGCAGGTTCAGCCGCAGCAGGCGGTCGGCCAGCGCGGCGATCCAGGCCACCGCGCCACCGGCGGTGACCGACAGCAGCGCGCGCGCGTCCGCCGTATGCGCCTGCAGCGCAGGCAGCTGGCTGGCTGCCACACCGGCGGCTACCGCCAGCGCGAACAGCGCCCATACGCCACGCCGTTCGGCGGCGTCGTGGTCGTCCGCCTCCGGCAGCGCCGGTGCGCTGCGCGGCTTCAGCCAGGCCATGGCCAGCACATACACGAGATACAGACCGGTCAGCAGCAGGCCGGGCAGCAGCGCGCCGCGGTACATGTCGCCCACCGGGCGGTTGAGCTGGTCGCCGAGCACGATGAGCACCAGCGAGGGCGGAATGATCTGCGCCAGCGTGCCCGACGCGGCGATCACGCCGCTGGCCAGCCGCGCGTCGTAGCCGGCGCGCAGCATGATGGGCAGCGAAATCAGGCCCATCGAAATGACCGAGGCCGCGACCACGCCGGTGGTGGCCGCCAGCATGGCGCCCACCAGCACCACCGCGACGGCGAGCCCGCCGCGCAGCGTGCCGAACAGCCGGCCCACCGTGTCGAGCAGGTCTTCGGCCATGCCCGACCGTTCGAGCAGCAGGCCCATGAAGGTGAAGAAGGGAATGGCCAGCAGCGTGTCGTTGCTCATGACGCCGAACACCCGGTCCGGCATGGCCTGCACCAGCGAGGCCGACAGCAGGCCCAGTTCGATGCCGATCAGCCCGAACACGATGCCGCAGGTCGCCAGCGCGAACGCGACTGGCGCGCCGGACAGCAGGAACAGCACCATGGCGGCGAACATGACCGGGGCCAGATTGGCGGCCAGCCAGGCGGTCATCGGACGACCCTCCGGTCACGGCGTGTCATGCGTCGGCCTCCCGCAGTGCCGCGGCCCGGCGCACGATGAGCGCCAGGGCCTGCAGCGTGAGCAGCGCGAAGCCGGCCGGCACCAGGATGCGCGCCGGCCACAGCGGCAGGCCGCCAGCGCTGGCCGATACTTCGTGGCTGAGCCACGACGACAGGAACCAGGGCCAGGACAGCCACAGCATCAGCAGGCATACCGGCAGCACGGTCAGCGCGAGCGCGGCGATGTCGGCCTTCAGCCGGCCGCGCGGCGACAGGCGCGCGGTCAGCAGGTCGATGCGCACGTGCTCGTCCAGCCTGAGCACGCGGCCGGCACCGAGCAGGAAGGCGGCGGACACCAGATACCACTGCGCCTCCAGCAGCGCGTTCGAGCCGGCGTCGAACTTGCGCGCCAGCGCATTGCCCACCGCCAGCAGCACCGCCGCGAGGATGGTCCACGGCAGCAGCCGGCCGCAGGCCTCGTTCAGGCGGTCGATCAGGGCGGCGAGCGTGAGCAGTGCGCGCATGGCGGGCGGGTGAAGGATGAAGGCGCGATGGTACCGGCAGCGGGCGCTCCGCGGTGTCTGCCGTGCCGGCGATTGCGCGAAGGCGGGCCTCGTGCGCGGGGGCGGTGAGCGGTGCGAGGCCGTATCGCGGCGGGGGCGCCGCTCCCACCGGGGTCTCGGCGAGGGCTTTGGGCAGGTTTCGTGGGAGCGGCGCCTCGCCGCGATCCGGGCGGTGGATCGGACAGCGTTCGCTGTCCTGGGCAGAATCGCGACGAGGGCGTCGCTCCCACAATTGCGCGTCCACGTGCGCGGGAACGGTGCAATCCGGTGGGAGCGACGCCCCGTCGCGATTGCAGCGGTGGAGCGGCTGAGGCGTCTGAGCGGGCGCGGCGAGAACAGCGCCGCGCCCGCCGGCAGAGGCGGCGACCTACAATACTGCATCGCACAAGGATTGCCCGTCATGACCGCCACCACCCGCATCTGCCTCGTCCGTCACGGCGAAACCACCTGGAATGTCGATCGCCGGGTGCAGGGCCAGATCGATATTCCGCTGAACGATCACGGACTGAAACAGGCGCAGGCCACCGCGCAGGCGCTGCTGGGTGAGCGCATCGATCACCTTTACGGCTCCGATCTCGGGCGCGCGTGGGTGACCGCCGGCCGCATCGCGGTGCCGCGCGGGCAGGCGGTGATGCCTGAGCCGCTGCTGCGCGAACGTCACTACGGCGCCTTTCAGGGCCTCACCTACGGCGAGGCACGCGAGCGGCATCCGGACATTTTCCAGCGCTTCGAGGCCCGCGAACCGGCGCTGCGCTTTCCGGGCGATACCGGCGAAAGCCTGATCCAGTTCGACGCCCGCATCTGGGGGCTGGTCGAGGCGCTGCGCGCCCGCCACGCCGGACACACGCTGCTGCTGGTCACCCACGGCGGCGTGCTCGACATCGTGGCCCGCCGCGTGCGCGGTCTGCCACTCACCGGCAAGCGCGATTTCGACATCGCCAACTGCGCGCTGAACTGGATCGCGCACGACGCCGGCGGCTGGCGCATCGAGCGCTGGGGCGACGTCACGCACCTCGACGGTACGCTGGACGAACTGCCTGCCTGAGCCGGGCGACCTGATCACGGGCCGGATCGAGCGCCGGCGGAGCCGTGAAACAGACATCTGCCCGCAGCGCCCCGTGCGCGCGGAAGGTTGTCGGGCGAGAAGGTGAGGCGGGGGCGAGGCCGCGCGCGTGCGAAGCGGTCGCGACCGCACGGCCCGCATGCACCCTGGACCGCGCTATGGCGCCAGCGCTGATGAGGCGTTCGGGCGAATCCGGGGAATCACTCGGGGCGTGCCGCCGGAGAGGGATCGCGTGGCGGTGCGCGATCGATCAGGCCCGCGCCTGTCCCGACCGCACTGTGCCGCGTGGTGAAGCGCCTGATCAGGCGCGTGAGGCCGGATTCAGGAACCCGCGCATCAGGCGGGTGAGCCGGGGCATGACCACCCAGGTCATGGTGACCACGATGAGGCCGGTCAGCAGGGCCACTCGCGGCAGGAAGGGCAGCGGACTGAGCCAGGGCGCGACCAGCCACAGATAGAGCGACACGGTGGGGAAGATGCCCATCCAGGTCACCAGCGCCATGCGGGTGCGCGGCGGGTGGGCGGAGGGCGCGACCACCTGCGGGCCGAACCACGCTTCCAGCCCGGTCAGCACCCGGTACTCCGGTTCGTTCTCGCCGGCCGCGCACAGGCGCGGCTGCAGCGCGGCGCGGGTGGGGCTTTCGTCCCAGGCCTTCAGGTCGGCCTCGGAGCGGAAGTGGGCGATCACCTGATAGTCGCCGCCCGGGGTTTCAGGCGAGATCATCTGTGCGCCCATGAAGCCCGGCGCCTCGCGCATGGCCGCGAACATTTCGCGGATCACCGCCTCGTATTCCTGCTCGTAACCGAGCTTCGCCCGGCGGCGGGCGATGCGGGTCACATGGGCTTGCGGAGGGGTGGCGCTCATCGGTTTCTCCCTTCGGTTCCGGGCGATGCAAGGGGGGCGGCGCGCCGGCCGTGCCGGGCGCCGCAGGGCAGCACCTTACTCGCTGATGGCTTCGATCGCGATGTCGATGGTCACGTCGTCGCCGACGTTCGGCGCGTACTTGCCCATGTTGAAGTCGGTGCGCTTCACCGTCACCGTGGCGTTGGCGCCGATGGCGTCCTTCTTGAGCATCGGATGCGGCATCAGCTGGAAGCTGGTCACTTTCAGCGTGACCGGCTTGCTCACGCCCTTGAGCGTCAGCACGCCATCGACCGCGACCGGCTTGTCACCGTCGAAGGTGACCTTGGTCGACTTGAAGGTGGCGGTCGGGTAGGCGGCGGTGTCCAGGAAGTCCGGTGCCTGGATGTGCTCGTTGAACAGCGCCGAGCCGGTGCTGACCGACTTGGTGTCGATGGTGATGTCGACGGCGCCGGTCTTGGCGGCGCGGTCCAGCGTGACCGTGCCGGTGGTCTTGTCGAAGCGGCTCAGCTGGGTCGAGTAGCCGAAGTGGCTGTACGAGAAGCGCGGGAAGGTGTGGTTGGTGTCGAGCTTGAAGGTTTGCGGTGCGGCCAGTGCCGGGGCGGCGACGGCGGCGAAGGCGAGCGAGGCGACAAGGGTCTTGAGCGGGGTCATGGCAGTTCTCCGGTTGAAGTACATCTGTATATATGCAGCGAGGGTGAAAGCGGCTCAGCCGCCGGAAGTCATCTTCACCAGCGTGCGGTCACGCTTGACGAAGTGGTGGTACAGCGCAGCCGCGACATGGCCCAGCACCAGCAGCCAGATCAGTCGCGCGCCGAGCACATCCTTGTGGATGAAATCGATCGGCTTTTCGAAGGTCTTGAAATCCAGACCCAGGCCGTCGACCACCGCGCTCTGGAACAGTGCGGTGCTTTCGAACTTCGGAATCTCGAACAGGAAGAAGAAATCCGTATTCACGCCGGTGCCGAGGTAGCCGGTGATCGGCGCCACGATCATCACCGCGTACAGCGCCAGATGGCCGAGATGGGCGGCGCGGTGCGCCAGCGGCGTGCCCGGCTCGTCGTCCGGCACCCGGTTCATCAGCCGCCAGATCACGCGCAGTGCCACGATGACCGCGATGCTCACGCCCACCGACAGGTGGATCTGCAGCGCGGTCCAGTTCTCCGGAGTCTGCTTCTCGGTAAACCACTGGCGGTAGTAGACCGATACGTAGGCGGCGAGAAAGAGCGCGGCGGTGCTCCAGTGCAGCCACTTTGCGACGCGGCCGTAGTTCGCGGCGGTGTTCTTCAGGCTCATTGCAGTGCTCCTTGCGCGGGGGTGAAGGCCCAGGCGTCCATGGCCAGCACGTAGTCGTCGATGCCGGCGTGAAAGCGCTCGGCCAGCGCGCCTTCGCCCGCCGCGCCGAGCGCGACGAAGAAGGGCAGCAGGTGTTCTTCGCTCGGGTGGGCGCGCACCGCATCCGGCGCCCGGCGGCGGTAGTCGAGCAGGGCGGCGGTGTCGCCCTCGGCCAAGCGTGCGGCGAACCAGTCGGCGAAGGCGCGCACATAGGCCGGCGGCCGGCCGTCGCCGTGCGCGACGATCTGCCAGTCGCGCAGGTTGTGGGTCAGGTTGCCGGAGCCGAGCACGCGCAGGCCCTGCGCGGCCAGCGGCGCCAGCGCGCGGCCCAGCCGGTACGCGCCTTCGGCGCCGCCGCGGCTCTGCAGCGACAGCGGAATCACCGGCACGTCGGCATCCGGATACATGAGCCGCAGCGGCACCCAGGCACCGTGGTCCAGGCCGCGTTCGGCGTCCAGTCGCACCGGCAGGCCGGCGTCCTCGATGGCCGTGGCGACCAGGCCGGCCAGTTCGCGGCAGCCGGTGGCCGGGTAGCGGATCGCGTACAGCTCGGGCGGGAAACCGTAGAAGTCGTGAATGGTGTCCAGCCGGTCGGCGGTGCCCACGGTGGGCTGGGCGCTGTCCCAGTGCGCGCTCACCACCACCAGCGCGCGCGGCCGCGGCAGCGCTTCGGCCTTGGCGGCCAGCGCCGCACCGGCCGCACCCGGGCGCAGCGCGAAAGTGGGTGCGCCGTGCGGAACGAACAGACTGGCAGGGGCGGGGCGGGCAGACATGGCAGACATCCTTGATGCGATGCCTGCAGCTTAGTCATTCCGGTTTGATCGAAATAGACGACAATCCGGAAATCATCGTTGCTGGATTGACAACAATGGACAGGCTCGACGCTATGCAGCTGTTCGTGCGCGTAACCGAACTGGGCAGCTTTTCCGCCGTCGCCCAGCAGCTCGGCGTGGCGCGCTCGGTGGTCACCCGGCAGATCGCCGCGCTCGAAGCCCACCTCGGCGCCAAGCTGCTGGCGCGCAGCACGCGCCGGCTGTCGCTCACCTCGGCCGGCACCGCCTATCTGGAAAAATGCCGCGTCATCCTGAATCTGGTCGAGGCGGCGGAAACCGGCATCGCCGAGGAGCGGCAGACACCGCGCGGCCCGATCCGGGTCGGTGCGCCGCTGAGCTACGGTCTCAAACGGCTGTCGCCGCTGCTGCTCGACTTCGCCGAGCACTACCCGGAGGTCACGCTCGACATCGACTACAACGACCGCCGCGTAAACCTGATCGAAGAGGGCATGGACCTCGCCATCCGCGTCACCGCGAAGCTCGACCCGGCCACCGTTGCCCGCCGCATCGGCACCAGCCGCCTGATCGCGGTCGCCTCACCCAACTACCTTGCCCGCCACGGCACCCCGGCCACCCCGGAAGACCTCGCGAACCACCCCTGCCTCGGCTACACCGCGGTCGCCGCCAATCCGAGCTGGACCTTCACCACGCCCGGGGGGCGCACCGTCACCGTGCCGCTGCGCAGCCCGCTCACCGCCAGCAACGGCGACCTCCTGACCGAAGCCGCCGCCCGCGGCATGGGCCTCACCTGCCAGCCCGACTTCATCCTCGACCCCTGGCTGGCCGACGGTCGCCTGCTGCCGGTGCTCACCGGCTGCACCACGCCCGAACTGGGTGTGTATGCCGTGCTGCCCGGCAACCGGCATGTGCCGCATCGGGTCAGGGTGCTGATGGACTGGCTGGCCGAAAGGCTGATGGCATAGTTGGAAGCAGCCTGTTCGGGTACATTCCAGATGACCCAGAGGTGAAATTGAAGGGGTGAGGTTTTTCATCGCTGTTTAATACTGGATGAATACACAGCATGACGCGTCGAAACGTACGACCGGAAGCCGTTTCAGTCCGACCAACCCTGCCTGTTTATCCGGCAGCCTCCGTAGTTATGGCGCAAAACTGCGCCAGAAAACAAAGTTAGCCCCAAAGGATCGCGTATGACAGGAACTCCCACTCCTCTATATCTCGATTGGCAATTTTGGGCGGCTGTCGTTGCTGCGCTTGCCCTTGTGCTGTCTCAATTGCCGCCAGTTCACCTCTGGTTCCGTCCGCGGCGTCTTGACGTGGAAGTTCACAGCCGCATCCAAGTAACTCATAAAGTCGGAAACCCAAACGTCGGAATGTTCGTCAGCATTCGAAATACTGGTGGGCGAGAACTACGAATTCGGTCTCTGCGAATCGTAATTGCCCGAGACAGCGCGCCGTTGCTGACGCTTCCGGCACAAAACTACTTTGAAACACCATCTTCGCAGGCATCCGTTCTGTTTGTCCCATTTTCGCTAAAGCCAGGTGACACATGGGCTCATGGCACAAACTTCCTCAACTTATTCGATCGAGCGACTGAGAAGCTGTATCGAGAGGCGGAGTCCGCCCTTAGGGCGGATATCCAAAAGAAGCTAAAGGCGAAGACAGTGCAGGACAATGAGATGGTCGTCGCCGAACAAGAATTGGTCGCTCCTTTTACCAAGTTGTTTAACGACCTGTTCGTCTGGAAGCCTGGAGAGTATGTTGCCGAGCTTATCGTTGATGCAGAGCCCGGATCAGCTTCATTCAGCAAAAAGTACCGCTTTACTTTGTACGAGTCCGATTCGGAGGAACTTGAAACGCACACAGACGACTACAAGTTCGGCGGGGGTGTCTCATACAACATAGAAAGGCACGTGGGTGTATTCGTTCCTCTGTCACAACATGGGGGCTAACCCGGCGTTGCAAGGGACGCTCCGCCTATCAGCGGCGCGCCCCTGAACTTGGACGTTAGGCCGCTCGTCCACAATCATGGTGATCCTCGCTCTTACTCCGGACGGCTTCACTGAAGCGCTGCGCCTCGCCAACGGTGTCCACCCCGTGTGGTGCTCAGCAAGCGCCGTCTCGCATGAGCAACTCGCTGGCATGCACCTAACCATGGTCACGCGTTTCGTGTACTCGCTCGATGATTTCATCGCTAATCCATCAGTGCTGGAGGGCGCCCTGGACACCATTGGTCAGCATCATCCCGGTGAGCGCGTTTGGGTCGAGCGTCTTGCAGCAGCCTAACCCTTCGTTGCACCCGACATGCGTCAGCCTGCGGCTGCCGCATGTCGGGTGAACTCAAACGTTGAGCGTCATGAACTACGCGACAGGACAGACTGCGCAAGTGGGTGACCGTGTGCTCATCGAGCGAGGTAGAACACCTGGGCGCGTACGTGAGGTGATCGATGCCGATGCGGACTTGAGTCAGTGGAATGTGAAAGAGCCGGGGCTCATGATCGAAGCCGCACCGTTCGGTTTGGTTTTTTGGCCAGCCAGTTCGCCAGACGCAGTGGTCCTAGTCGGCCGTGAGCAGGAGTTGTGATGCGACGCCCAACCCATCATTCCAGCGGACCGCCTGCGGCGGCCGCTGAATTCAAGCGTTGAGGCTGTAGAAAAACCCCTCCCGCCCCACCGCCGTCCACATGCCGTCGTTATGATTTCGCATCGCCTCTCCGGAGCCCCGCGATGCCGCGATTCAAGACGCCTGACTACGGCCTGAAGCTCATCCCGGTCGATTTCGCGCAGCAGGTGCTGCCCGGCACCTTCGAGTTCGCGCTTTGCCACCTGGTCGACAACGACCTCGATCTTTCCGCGCTCCGCGCCCGCTATGCCAACGACGCCGGTGGTGCCCCGGCCTTCGATCCGGCGGTGCTGCTCAAGATCGTGTTGCTCGGCTACTCGCGCGGGCTGATCGGTTCGCGCGCCATCGCTACCGCCTGCCGCCACAACGTGCTGTTCATGGCCGTCTCCGGCGACAGCGCGCCGCACTTCACCACCGTCGCCCACTTCATCAGCCATCTGGGCGATGAGGCCCGCGCGCTCTTCACCCAGGTGCTGCTGGTGTGCGACCGCCAGGGGTTGATCGGGCGAGAGCTCTTCGCCATCGACGGCGTGAAGCTGCCGTCGAATGCCTCCAAAGCGAAGAGCGGCACGCGGGCCGACTTCGAGCGCGAGGCCGCGAAGATGGAGGCGGCCGTGCAGCGCATGATCACCGAGCAGAAGGCGCGCGATGCGCAGGCGGGCGAACAGGACGTGGCCCGCGCACAGCGCACCCGCGAACGTCTGAGCCGCGAGGCGGCGAAGATCCGCGACTGGCTGGCGCGTAACCCGCAGGACAGGCAGGGCGCCAGGGGCGCGGTGCGCCTGTCGAATCGCACCGACAATGACTCGGCCAAGATGGCCACCGCCAAGGGCGTGGTCCAGGGCTATACCGGGGTGGCCACGGTCGATGCCGCCCACCAGATCGTGGTCGATGCGCAGGCGCACGGCACCGGGTCGGAACAGGAACTGCTGCTGCCGGTGATCGACGCCAGCAGCGCACA